>NZ_MSDV01000067.1 GCF_001931485.1 Burkholderia sp. SRS-W-2-2016
CCCTCACCCCCCTTCAAACGACGGCAACGCCGCCACCGCCTCCGCAAAACAATCGATCAGATAATCACAAGCCGCCGTATTCAAAGCATCGCGCCTTGACACGATCCCGACGGTGATCTGCGGCAAATTCTCCTCGACCGGAACCGCGACCACCCCCGCGTTGAACCAGGGCGATTCGAGAAAACTCTCCGGGCAGCACGACAGCAGATCGCTGTTCGCCGACATCGAAAAGCTGCCGCTGAACGAGCTGCACTCCATCACCACGCGCGGCGCGCCGGCGCCCATATCGACGAAATAATCCTGTAGCACGCGGCCCATGCTTTCCGGCGTCGTGTTCAACATCCATTCCGCGCCGCCGAGTTCGAAAATCGAGCGCGCGTTGGCGAGCGGATGCCCCTTGCGCGCGGAGATCATCAGCCGCGCTTCGAGCAGCGGCCGGAACTGGAATTCGTTCGACAGCTTGCTCTCGTCGAGCACCGCAATCGCGAAGTCGAGCGTGCCGTCGCGCACGCCGGCCATCGCCTGGGTGAGAAAGCCTTCCTGCACCGATAGCCGCGTCATCGTCATGCGCTTTCGGAACATCCGGATCGCGCGCGGCAGGTACTTCAGCGAAATCAGCGGCGTCACCGCGCACGACACCACACCGCCCTCCATCCCCGCGAGCCGGTAGACGTCCTCGCGCGCATGCTGCATCTCCGCGAGGATCAGCTTCGCGCGCGTATAGATCGCGCGGCCGAACGGCGTCAGTTGCGCGCCGCGCGCGCTGCGTGCGACCAGCGTCACGCCGAGGTCCTGTTCGAGTTCGCGGATCGCCTTGGTGAGGGCCGGTTGCGACAGACAGACGGTTTTCGCCGCGGCACGCAGGCTGCCGTGTTCGGCAATCGCGACGAGCGCGCGTAGCTGGTTGTGCTTCAAGTTTGAAAATCCGCGATGAATAACGAACGGATCCTGGGGGCAGCCCCCAGGCGCGAGAACGGGCCATGCTACCGCAGAGCCCCTGCCCGGACCATGCGGCATAGCCCGAACCTCCCGCCCATCCCTACACGCGCGATAACCATCTGTTATCACAATCAGAAAAAGCAAAGCGGTGACTTTATTTTGTCCTCCTAGACTCTTCCTGTCGTCACGAGCCGGTCATGCAGACCTCGCACTCGGACGCGAGCGCCGTACCGACGAACGATTCACTCAAAACAGGAATGCCGTTCATGAAGTCCACCTCCCTAGGTCCCTCCGCGCTTGCATCGGCGACACCCACGAGTTCCATCTCGACCCGCGGGCTGATCGTCGCGACCACGATCGGCAACGCGTTCGAGTTCTTCGATCTGACCGTCTACAGCTTCTTTGCGGTGCTGCTCGGCAAGCTGTTCTTTCCGCTCGCCAGCGCGCAACAGCAGTTGCTGCTGTCGGTGGGCACGTTCGGTGTCGGCTTCGTCGCGCGGCCGTTGGGCGGCATGATGTTCGGCGTGATCGCCGACCGCTTCGGGCGCGTCGCCGCGATGAACATGACGCTGCTCGCGATGGCGCTCGGCACCGGCATGATCGGCCTCACGCCGACCTATGCGCAGATCGGCATCGCCGCGCCGCTGCTGGTGCTCGCCGCGCGGATCCTGCAGGGCTTCTCGGCGGGCGGCGAAGTCGGCGTGGCGACCACGCTGCTCGCCGAGCGCGCGAGCGTCGGCCGGCGCGGTTTCATCACCAGCTGGCAGTTCGCGAGTCAGGGCGGCGCCGCGCTCGCCGGTTCGCTGGTGGGCTTTCTGCTGTCGCACTTTCTCGATACGGCCGCGCTCGAAAGCTGGGGCTGGCGCATCCCGTTTCTCGCCGGCGTGCTGATCGCGCCGCTCGGTCTGTACCTGCGCTCGCGCATCGGCGACGACGCGCCGCCGGCCGACGAGGCCAAGCAAGCCGGACACGGCGTGCTGCGCACGGTGCTGACGCGCGACCGCAAGCCACTGCTGTTCGCGCTGCTGCTGGTGATCGGCGGCACCTCGGCTCATTTCATCGTGCTGTACTACATGTCCACCTACGCGATCAAAGTGCTGCATCTGCCGATGGATACGGCGATGTGGTGCGGGATTCTGTCCGGCGCGGTGATGCTGGTGATGGCGCCGATCGGCGGCAGCTGGTCGGATCGCTTCGGCCGCAAGCGCGTGACCTTCATCTCGCGGGTGTTGCTCACGCTGCTGATCCTGCCGGGCTTTGTCGCGATCACGCATCAGCCGTCGATCGTCACGCTTTATCTGGTGGTCTGCGCTCTTGCGGCGTTGCACTCGATCAATGCCGGCGCGACCGGACCGCTGCTGCCCGAGCTGTTTCCGCGCGGCACCCGCGCGACCGGGCTGTCGCTGTCCTATGCGGCGGGCGTATCGATCTTCGGCGGTTTCGCGCAATTCATCGTGACCTGGCTGATAGGCGCGACCGGCGAGCCGACTTCGCCGGCCTGGTACGTGATCGTCTGCGGCGTGCTTTCGCTGGTGCCGCTCGCGTTCATCCGCGAACGATCCAACGAGGAAATCTGAACGACCGCCGCACCCGCGCCGCCGCTCTTCTTTCAATCTGTCCCGACGAAATAAACCGCCATGTACGACACGCCGAATACCGCTTCTTCCGCTACCGCTTCTTCCGCTACCGCTTCTTCCGCTACCGCTTCTTCCGCTACCGCTCATTGCGCCACCGGCATCGATTCGCTATGCGAACTGCCCGCGCTCGGTTTGCTCGACCTGCAGAGCAAGCGCGAAGTGAGCGCGCTCGAGATTCTCGATGCCCACCTTGCCCGCATCGCCGCGGTCAATCCGCAAGTCAACGCGCTCGTCACGCTCGGCGACAGCGAACAACTGCGCGCCCGCGCCCGGCAGATCGACACTCGCTGGGCGGCCGGCGAATGGCAAGGCGTATTACACGGGCTGCCGGTGTCGCAGAAAGACCTGACCGCGACGCGCGGGGTGCGCACCACCTACGGTTCGAAAGTGTTCGAGCATCACGTGCCTGAGCAGAGCGCGCTGATCGCGCGACGCTGCGATGCGGCGGGCGCGCTGATGATCGGCAAATCGAACACGCCCGAATTCGGCGCGGGCTCGCATACGTTCAACGACGTGTTCGGCGTCACCCGCAACCCGTGGGATCTGAGCAAATCGGCGGGCGGCAGCAGCGGCGGCGCGGGGGCCTCGCTCGCGGCCGGGATGAATCCGCTCGCATGCGGCAGCGACATGGGCGGTTCGCTGCGCAATCCGGCCGCGTGGAACGGCGTCGTCGGCCTGCGGCCGTCGCCGGGCCGGGTGCCGCGCGCGCCCGATCTGAACGGCTGGGCGACGCTCGGCGTCGACGGTCCGATGGCGCGCAACGTCGCCGACACCGCGCTGCTGCTCAGCGCGATCGCCGGCCCGAGCGGCGAAACCGCGACCGAACTCGGCGAGCCCGGCGCGACGTTCGCGCGGCCGCTGGCGCGCGATTTTCGTGGGGTGCGGGTCGCGTTCTCGGAGAGTCTCGCGGGGCTCGCGGTGGACCCGGAAATCCGCCGCACGGTGCACGCGCAGGCGGCGGTGTTCGAAGCCCTCGGCTGCGAAGTCGTGTTCGCCGACCCGGATCTCGCGGACGCCGAGGAAGTGTTCCGGATGGAGCGCGCGTGGATGGTCGGCACGCTGGTCCAACAGCTCGACGCCGACGCGCAGTCGTTGCTCAAGCCCGAGATCGAGGACGAATGCCGGCTGCACCGCTCGCTGAGCGCGGCCGATCTCGGCCAGATGTTCGTGCGCAAGACCGCGCTGTTCCAGCGGATGCGCGCGTTCATGAACGTGCATCCGTTCTACGTGCTGCCCGCCACGCAGATGCATCCGTTCGACGCGTCGCTGCGCTGGCCCGCGTCGTTCATGGGCGAGCAATACACGTCGTATATCGACTGGATGCGTATCTGCTGGTATCTGTCCGCGACCGAAGCGCCGGTGCTCGCGGTGCCGTGCGGCTTCAGCGCGACGGGTTTGCCGATCGGCCTGCAGATCGCCGGCCGTTATCGCGACGACTGGGGCGTGCTGCAACTGGGCCATGCGTACGAGCAGGCTAGCGCGCGCAGTTGGATCAGGCCGCCGCTGACCGGCGCATAACAGGGCCTATAGCGCTGAGCGGCGGGGTACAGCGGCAACGTACAGCGGCAACGTACAGCAACGCCCCCGTTCACGGCGCCCCCCTCCACTTCCGTTGTCCCCAGACGGCCTACTCCAGGCCGGCTGGTCTTTCGCGTGCCCGCTCCGCGCGGCGCGCGCCTGTTCGTGCAATCTCAATCCGAGCGTCAAACCATATGAAAAAATCGCTTCTCGCAGTTTGCGCGGCGGCCGCCGCACCCGCGTTCGCATACGCCCAAAGCTCCGTCACGCTGTACGGGATCGTCGATCAGGGCCTGAGCTATTTCAGCAACGCCGCGACCACCAACGCCAACGGCAGCGTGTCCGGCCACAGCGCCGTGCGTCTGCTGAGCGGCGTGATGCAGCAAAGCCGCTGGGGCTTGCGCGGTTCCGAGGATCTCGGCGGCGGTCTCAAGACGATCTTCGTGCTGGAAAACGGCTTCGATGCGAGCACCGGCAAGGCCGCGCAAGGCGGCCTGCTGTTCGGCAAGAAGGCGTTCGTCGGGATGTCGTCGCCGTACGGCACGCTCACGCTCGGCCGCCAGTACGACACCAACGTCGATATGCTCGGCACGATGGAAGGCGCGGGCCAATGGGGCGGCTATATGGCCGCGCATCCGGGCGACCTCGACAACATCAACAACACCAACTCGACCAACAACGCGATCAAGTACACCAGCAACACCTATGGCGGTTTCACGGTCGCGGGCATGTTCAGCCCGGGCGGCGTGGCCGGCAACTTCGCGCGCAACCGGATCTGGTCGCTGTCGGCGGGCTACGTGGGCGGCGCGCTGTCGCTTGCGGCCGGGTATCTCGACGTGCAAAACCCGAACACCGGGTTCTACGGCAATACCGGCAGCCCGGCCGCGGTCGTCAACGGCGTGCCGGGCAGCAATATGGTGTCGCCGGTTTATTCGGGCTATGCGTCGGCGCAGTCGCTGGCCGTTGCGGCCGCGGCCGCCGCGTGGACCATCGGGCCGGCCACTGCCGGCGTGGTCTACTCGAACACGCGCTTTCGCAATCTGGGGGATCTGTCGTCGGGGCCCAATCCGCACGGGTTGAGCGGGACCGCCGCGTTCAACAACGTCGAGGTCAATTTCCGCTACCAGTTCACGCCGCTGCTGCTGTGGGGCGTCGCGTACAACTACACGCGCGGCGCGTCGGTCGGCGGACACGATGGCGCGACCTATAACCAGATCGCGTCGGGCGTCGACTATCTGCTGTCCAAGCGCACCGACGTGTATCTGATCGGCGTCTATCAGCAGGCGTCGGGGACGGATTCGACCGGCAATGCGGCGGTGGCTGCGATTAACGGACCGTCCGCGTCGGCGAATAACAAGCAGGCGGTAGTCCGCGTCGGGATGCGGCACAAGTTCTGACGGAGGCGAGCGTGGTGCTTGCGGGCGCCGCGCTGTCTCGCAGTCTTGCTGCTAGCGGTCGGCCGTTCGGCGATCAGGGCGCGGCGCTCGGCGGTCAGCGAGCAGCGGGCCTAACCCGCCGGCGGTCTGGTTCCGAATAGGCGCGCGCCGGCACATCGAAGCTGGCGGCGCGCCGGGTTCAGCGGACGTTCGCCGCGTCCGGCGTCGGACGCGAATCGAGCGTCAGTTGCATGAACGCGAGATCGAGCCACTTGCCGAACTTCATGCCGACTTCGTTCATCCGGCCGACGTGCTTGAAGCCGAGCTTTTCGTGCAGCTGGATCGAGCCGGCGTTGTTCGCCTCGATGCCGGCGACCATCACGTGCTTGCCGATCGCGCGCGCCCGTTCGATCAGCGCCTGCATCAGCGCCCGGCCGATGCCCTTGCCGCGCGCGTTGCCATGCACATAAACCGAGTGCTCGACGGTGTGACGGTAGCCGTCGAACGCGCGCCAGTCGCCGAACGACGCGTAGCCGAGCGTCACGCCCTGTTCGTCGACCGCGACCAGCACCGGATAGCCGGCTTTCTGACGATCCGCGAGCCATGCCGAGCGGTTCGCGAGATCGACCACCTTGTCGTTCCAGATGGCCGTCGTGTTGGCCACCGCGTCGTTGTAAATCGCGGTGATACGTTCGAGATCGGGCACGCCCGCGTCGCGGATTTCCATGTTGAAGACTCCCCAGTCGGTCTACTATATTGCAGCGATGGTACACGATAATGGACGGGCTGGGTCAGCGGACGCAGGCACGATGAGGCCGCGCGCCCGCTTGCGGAGCATGACGACCGGGTTCAGCGCGTCTGCGCGTCGATCTGTTGCCGCAACTGCTTTTCCTGTTCCTGAAGTTCGGGCGTAAAAGCCTCGCCGAAATCCGCGGGTTCGAAGAACGGCCGGATTTCGATGTCCGAATCGCTGACCATCGGATTCGGGCAACGCTTGACCCATTCGATCGCTTCGTCCATCGACTGCACCTGCCACAGCCAGTACCCGGCGATCAATTCCTTGGTTTCGGCGAACGGGCCATCGATCACAGTGCGCTCCTTGCCCGAAAACCGCACCCGCACGCCGGCCGAACTCGGCTTCAGCCCGTCGCCGCCTTGCATGATTCCGGCCTTGACCAGTTCCTCGTTGTATTTACCCATCGCCGCGATGAGTTCCATGCTCGGCATCTGCCCGGCTTCGGATTCGGGGCTCGCCTTGACGATCACCATGACACGCATTCGGTTTCTCCTTGGACGTCGATAGGGTTTGGAGGCTCATGCGCCTTCCTTGACTACGACGAATGATCGGCGGAGCAATCGACACCCGCAAGCCGGGACGACGCTCATTGCCGCGCCTATCCGTTTCAGGCACATCTGATGCGTCGGTCCTGATGTCGCCGCCGCGCGTCCGGCCCGTTTATCGAGGCCCGCGCGCGTGGTTCATCGAGCGACGTTTCTACCAAGGAGGCCTGCCATGAATCAGCCCAATCAACCCATCAGCGAGACCGATGCGCAACTCGCGCGCACGACCGATGCACCGGCCGACGGTCCGGGCCCCGATGTGATGGCCGCGGCGACGCTCGCCGGCCATACCGTGCTGAGCGCGGATGGCGACGACGTCGGCAAGATCAAGGACATCATGCTGGACGTGCGCGGTGGCCGCGTCGCGTATGCGGTGCTGGCGAGCGGCGGGTTTCTCGGCATCGGCGGCAAGCTGCTGGCGATCCCGTGGCCGTCGCTGACGCTCGACACCGCGCGCGAATGCTTCGTGCTGTCGGCGTCGTCCGAGCAGGTCAGGCAGGCGCCGGGCTTCGACAAGGACCACTGGCCGGCGATGGCCGATCCGGACTGGGCCACCCACGTGCATGCGTACTATCGCGCGCGTCCTTACTGGACTCGCCGCGCGGAAGCGCCGCTCGACGAACGCGGCGATCTGCGCATCGGCGAGAGTGTCGGCGATGCGCCGGATTCGCCGGAGCGCGGCGATGTAAAGCTGTAACAACGGCGCTGACGATGGCGGTTGGGCGGCGCTCCGTCCAACCGCCCGCCCTGCGACAACCTGCCCTGCCTCGGCCATTGCGAAAAGCCTTCAGTTTTCTGAAAAGAGGCCGACAAATCATTTGCGTCGCGTACGCCCAGTATCCGGGCGCGGCCCGCCGTCGCCCCTTTCCTCCCCCCGCGAAGTCAAGAAAACCAGCTTAAAACCATGCAGTTCTCGAACCTGAAAATCGGTACCCGCCTCGCGGCGGGTTTTGTCGCGGTATTGCTTCTGGCCGGCCTGACCGTCGGCATCGGCATCGCGATGCTCGAACGCCTGAATAACCAGGCGTCGGTCGTCGAACAGTTACAGCTGCCGCGCCTGCTCAATGCGAATGCGGCGGATCACCAACTCGGCGCGATCGCGGTGGCGGTGCGCAACCTGCTGCTCAACGACGATCCAGCGGTCCAGCAGCGCTCGCTCGAAGCGATCGCGTCGGCTCGCAAAAGCCTGCAGGCCACCAACGAAGAGCTGTTCAAAACGCTCGCACGCCCCGCCGTGCGCGATGCGCTGCGCGAGCACAGCGCGAACTACGATCGCGTGATCCTGACGATCCTCGACAAGCAGGCGCAGGGGCTGCGCTCGCAAGCGATCGAAACGCTGAACCGGGATCTGCTGCCGATCTTCGTCGCGTATTCGGCGACCCTCGAGGACATCAAGCAGTACCAGGTCACGGGGACCAAAAAGGCCACGGCGGCGGTTTCGCAGATCGCCGAAACCAGTTGCCTGATTCTGGCGGGTCTCGGCGTCGCGGCGCTGGTCGTGAGCGCGGTGCTCGGCTGGATCATCACGCGCAGCATCACCCGGCCGCTCGCCGACGCGCTGCGGATCGCCACCACCGTCGCGCAGGGCGATCTGACGCAACGCATCGACGTGACCAGCACCGACGAAACCGGACGCCTGCTCGCGGCGCTCCGGGACATGAGCGACAGTCTCGGCAAGGTCGTGGTCGAAGTGCGCAAGGGTTCCGAGGCGGTCGCGACCGCCACCCGCGAGATCGCGACCGGCAATACCGATCTGAGCGCGCGCACCGAGCAACAGGCGGCGTCGCTGCAGGAAACCGCGTCGAGCATGGAGCAGTTGACGTCGACCGTGCGGCAGAACGCCGAAAACGCGAAACAGGGCAGCGTGTTCGCGAGCAATGCGTCGGAAGTCGCCACGCGGACCGGCGAAGTGGTCGGACGGGTCGTGCAGACGATGCACGACATCTCGGAGAGCTCCGGCAAGGTCGCGGAGATCATCGGCACCATCGAAGGGATTGCGTTTCAGACGAATATCCTCGCGCTGAACGCGTCGGTCGAGGCCGCGCGCGCCGGCGAACAGGGCAAGGGTTTCGCGGTGGTCGCGAGCGAAGTGCGCACGCTCGCGCAACGGACCGCGGCCGCGGCGAAGGAAATCAAGGAGCTGATCGACGAATCGGTCGGGCGTGTGAAGACCGGCCAGGATCAGGTCAACGAATCGGGCCGCACGATCGACGAAGTGGTGTCGGCGGTGCAACGTCTTACGGACCTGATGGGCGAGATTACCGCGGCGTCGGTCGAGCAGCACTCAGGCATAGAGCAGGTCAATCGCGCGGTCGTGCAGATGGATGAGGTCACGCAGCAGAACGCCGCGTTGGTCGAGCAGGCCGCCGCCGCTGCCGGTGCGCTGCAGGATCAGGCCGAGCAGCTGGTGCAGCGGGTCGGCGTGTTCAAGGTGACCGGCGCGGCAGCGCGGTTCTAAGCAGAGCGCAGAGCGGTTCGCGGGCGCCCGGCGTTGCATCGAAAAGGATGCAACGCAAGTCTCGCGAACGCCCGACACGCGACTTACCGCGCGGAACCTACCGCGCTAATCGGGTGCTAACCGTGCGCGGTAGCCGCCTTTGTTTTTTGCGTCGCGTCAGAAAGCTTGCGCGGTCGTCAGTTGTAGCCGAGGATCGCCGCGGTCGCGACGTCGGATCGGTCATACGGATTGCCGGCCAGCAGCACGGTCGGCTCGTGCATCAGCAATTGATAGGACGGCGTATAAACTCCGCTGACTCCATCCGTGTCCGCTTCGTGGAATTCCTGCGGGTGACTGTTTTCGGGGTGGTTCATCATCGTCTCCTACTGAAGGGCCTATGTTTTCAGATGGATCGCCGAAGCGCATCCGTCCATTTGGACCCGATACATCCATCAAGCAAGCTTGATGCCGGTGTTGCGCCGCCATCGCTGCGGGGAAACGCCAGGGTCGCCTTTACCGCCTCCCCTCCCTCCGCGCGTTGAAGCCCGTGAGCGTATAACGCATGCGACACGGTTCGCGTGGCCGGATTTCTATAAATATTACATCGCAGTGTGAGGCTTGAATCGGCGCGAGGCGAAGTTGCGCACGGTGTTGCTTCGGCGTCACAGTCTGCACCACGATTTTGCGGCGCAGCACGTTCTGCTGCGCTTTCCGGCGACGGTCGGTCGGCGTCGAACTAACACATCGGTGCCGCGTTTCAGGTCCCAATCGACAGATAAACGAGTACTGTCGGCGACTTCGAACCGCCGGGCGTCGGCGCGCGCAACGGCGCGCCATAGGTGCAACGCAAATCGACATGGCGCGACCAGCGAAAGCGCAGTCCGGCGCCGACGCCGGCAAGCAGTCCCGGATTGTTCTCGGCCGGCTGGTCGATCCGGTTCCACACGCGCCCCGCATCGAAAAAGACGAACGGTTGCACGACGGCATCGCTCGCGCCGAACGAGATCGCCGGCGCACGCAACTCGGTTTGCAAGTTCCAGCCGCGATCGCCGAGCACGACGTACGGGTCGTAGCCGCGCACGCTCGATTCGCCGCCGAGCCCCATTTCTTCGCTCGGCAACAAGGTATTGGGCGTCCACTGAAACATCCCGTTCGCCATCAGCGTGAAACCGGCGCCCACCGCGAAACCGCCCGCCCCGCTCAATTGCAGGTACGTATAACGGGCCGTCGCGCCCTGGCGGGCGGCGTTGAACGCGGCATCGCGATTGTCGCGATCGAACGCGCCGGGACTCGCGACGAGCGTCGCCGACGCATGCGCGGTCCCCGTTTCGGTCGGCTTGCTGATGTCGTACACGAGCAGAAACTGATGAATATGGGTGTTCGAGTTGAACACCTGAAAGCCGCCGAATTCGAGGTCGTTGTTGCTGCGCTTGTAGTCGTAGCCGAATTGCAGCAACTGGGTCGTGTTGGTGATGGTCGGCAGACGCAGGTCGTAGCGGAAACTGAGCTGCGCGGAGATACCGGTTTGTCCATACGCGTCGGGCAGCCGCGGCGCGCTTTGCGCGTACACGCCGAATAGTTCGATGCTGTCGAGCCACGGCAGCGGCGCGGTGTAGCTCAGCGCATGCGCGGTAAAACGCGTGCGATTGCTGCGGCCCGGGATATCCGGATTGCCGCTGAACAGGTCGTCGCTGGCCGTGAATTGATAGGCGATCTGCTGATCGAGACCGAACAGGTTGCCGTAGCCGAGGCCCGCAAAAAAGCGGTTGCGGCCGAGGTCCGGCACGCCCGCATTGTCGTAGCCGATGTTCGCGCGCAGTGGCAGGCGGTCTTCGGTTTGCAGCAGCACGTCGGTGGTGTTCGGTGCGTCGCCGGGTGCGAAGACCGCGTCGACGCGCCGGTACGGATTCGCATTGAGCACCGCGAGGCCCAACGAAACGTCCGACTGCGGGATCGGTGCGCCGGCCGCGAGCGGCATCTCGCGTTCGAGCAGCGCGCTCGAAAAATAGCGGTTGCCGCTCGCGCGAACCTGGCCGAGTTTGAATTCGGCGACATCGATCCGCACCACGCCCGCGCTGACGTCCTGCTCGGGCACATAGACATCGACGAGCGGTTGCCCTGCCGCGCGGTAATGCTCGACCACCGCGCGGCGGATCTCGGCGAGGCGCCCGAAACTCAGCGGTTTATCGAGGTCGGTCGCGAACTGCTGGAAGAACGCGGGATCGAGTACCGGCAGGTCGTTCGCGACGATACGTTGCTGCGGTGTCGGCGCTGCCGCGGTCGCTGCCGATGTGCCCGCGGCTTCGAACACGAGTCCCGCGAGCCGTTCGACGGCGATCCGCTCAGCGTCGGCGGGCGCCTGCGACGACGGTTGCGCCGGCCCGCCGCGCGGTGTCTGCGGCGCGGGTTGCGGGGCGACGTCGCGCCATGCCTGGGCCGCGGCGGGCGCACCGTGCAGCAGCGCCGCGACGCACGGCAGGATGAGCAGCCAATGGAAATGGCTAGTCACGCGCGCGCCGCGCTTGGGGCGCGACTGCGTCGTTGCATGTGCGTGGTGCCGCCTGTTATGCAAGCTGAGCCCGCCGTTGCCGTGTTGATCGCGTTGATCGTGCTGAGCGGGACTCGCGGGTCTGACGCGTCTATTCACCCGCCGCCTGCCGCAACACCGGATGCGTCGCGCCGGCCGGCATCAGCCACGCGCCGTTCGGCCCGAAGTCGTAACCGGCGAAGCTCGCCTGATCGCTCATCTGCGCGGTGGTCAAACCGTTGGCGGGTGGCAGGTCTTTGCTGCCGCTCACGGGCTGGCCGGTCGTTTCGGTGTTCCAGTACACGTCGGGCGCGACGCTGCCCGCGCCGAACGCGATCACGCCGTGGGTCGGCATGCTGCGCGTTTGCACCGCGCCGGTCGCGAACGACTGGCCGATCGTGCCGTCGTTGATGCCGACGAGGCCGCCGCCGAAGCCGGTCGAGAAGACCGGGCTGACCGCCCCCGTCGCGTACGACTGCGAGATCGAACCGCGGTTATAGCCGACCAGTCCGCCATTCGCGCTGGAGCCGGAGACCGTCGCGCTGCTCCACGAGCGCTCGATCGTGCCATCGTTCTCGCCAACGAGGCCACCGAAGGTCGTGCCGTCCTGGTAAATCTCGCCCGCGCGTCCGCTCGTATGCGCATTGGCGATCACGCCCTGGTTCACGCCGGCGAGAATGCCGCTGCCTTGAGAGCTTTCCCGCACCGAGCCGTTTTCGACACCGACATCGCGCAGCACGCCGCCCTGACCGACTACGCCGAACAGACCCGACGAGTAGTCCTGATGAAAATCGGCGATCTGGAAAGTGGCGTTGGACAGTGTGTGCCACATGCCGTCGAACTGGCCGGTAAACGGTGTGGTGTGATTGCCGATCGGTATGAACGTGTGACCCATTGCGTCGATGTCGGTCCCGAGCGCGTAATTGCCGGCGAGGTCCTGGCGGATGTTCTCGAGGTCGTTCACGTTGTTCACCAGCTTGTACGCGGTGAATTGCGTGAGCTGGCCGCTCGCGGCGGCCGGCGTCCAGTTTGGATTGGCGCTCAGCGTGCCGCCGCTATAGGTGCCGTTCATGTCGTACAGCGCGTTGACGATGCCGGTGCTGCGCGACCAGTCGAGCGTGCCCTGGTTCGCGATCGAGCCGGCGTTGTCGACGCTCGCGGCGTCCGCGCGCAACGTCAGATTGCCGCTGCCCTGATTCGCGATCGTCGCGTTCTGGCCGACCGTCAGCGAGCGATAGGCGGCGAGCGTGAGCGACGCACCGCCCTGCCAGTCGATACTCGACGCGACGTTGAGGTCGCCGCTGTTGCTGTTGAGCCCGGTGGTCCGCACGTTCACCGACGTGCCCGCGTTCAGCCCCTGCATCAGCGCGCTCGCGGTCGCATCGTCGATGGTCAGGCCCGGTGTGGCGAGGTTCCATTGACGCGCGTCGATGGTCGTGCCGTGCGTGGGAAACGAGAACGTCGCCGCGCTCATGTCGACGGTGCCGCCCGGCGCGGCGATCACGCCGCCTGCCTGCAGATGACCTTGATCGGCGACCAGCCAGACGTGACCGTCGCGGGTTGCGGTGCCGGTCGCGCGCAGCGCTTCGTGCTTGCCGGCCAGCGCGTAGATATTGCCGTCGACGCTTTGCAGGCTGATCTGCGCGGCCTCGATCGTGCCGCGGTTGGTGAGCGTGCCGCCGTCGCCCGCCTGCACGAATACCTGTTTGCCCGATGACGAGTCCTGCAGCAGAACCTGTTTGCCGACCGCGAGTTCGGCGGTGCCGTTGGGCGCGCTGATCGTGCCGCGGTTCTCGACCGCCTGGCCGGCGATCAGAAACACATCGCCGCCGCTCGACGCGATCTTGCCGAGATTGACGACGCTTGCGGTCGAATTGCCGGCGAGCGCCAACGGCTGACCGTTCATGAAAGCGGTTGGGTCCGCGTCGAGTGTGGACGCAACGAAGCGGCCATTGGTGGTGATCACGCCGTTGCGGCCGATCACGATCCCCTGCGGGTTGATCAGATACACGCTGCCGGTCGCGGTCAGCGTGCCGAGAATCGCCGACGGCGAGCCGCCGGTCACGCGATTGAGCGTCGCGCCGTTGCCGTTCGCGAACTCGACGCGGTTCTTGTTGCCGATCGAAAAGCTGTCCCAGTTGACGACCGCGTTGCCGCCAGGTTGATTGATGGTCAGCGTCGAGCCGTTGCCGGCGATCGTGCCGCTGCCTGCCACGAAATGTCCGCCGCTGGGTAATTGACCTGCCGGACCTGCCGCTTGCGCATACGACGGCGCGAAACAGGCACACACGACTGCGGCAACCGGCAACGCAACGAGCGCGTTGCGTCGAGTGCCGAACCATTGCGGATGCGATACCAGCCAGACGTTTTTCATCACGGTCCCTGTTATTGGCTATCGGTATCGGCGGCGGTCAAACGTGCGTGGATACCGGTGGGTGGTCGTCGGTTTTACCGATGGTGGATCATCGATGGCACGCGGAAACGCTTGCGGTCACGCTGTCATTTTGCAGAGCGAATGATGGGACGAATAGCGCCGCGAGACGTGGCGACCTCAACGTTTTCGGCCTAAATCTCCACGGATTGGGATCGGCTCTGGAGAAACCCTTAGGTCCGATGCGGTGATGGATCCGCGTCAGCGCGCGATAGCGCGGCGAGGACGCGAACACGAATCAAAGGCGTTCAGCGCGCTCAGGTATATCGACTTTGTCGTTCGTTGTATTGGGAATACCTGAGGAAATGTTCTTTTACCGGGCTACGTCGGCGGCCACCCTCGCCACCTTCATCCGCCAGTTCGCGAACGCGCCGAGCGCCAGCAGCAGACTGGTGCCGAGAAACACCGCGCGCATCCCGACATGTCCGCCGACAAAACCGCCCAACAGCGGCCCGGCCACCTGCCCCGCGTATTGCGACGAAATCGAGTAACCGAGGATCGCGCCCGCCACGCTCGCCGGCACGTTATGGCGGATCACGCTCGCGATGCACGGCAGCAGCCCGCCCAGCGCGATACCCATCAGAAAGCGCAGCGCGATCAACTGCCAGCTCGCGGTGACGAACGCTTGCGGGATCAGCAGCACCGCCGACACCGCGAGACAGCCGATGATCACGTTCCAGTGCCCGACGCGGTCGGCCAGCTTGCCGAGCCGCGACGACGAGATCACGCTGCCGAGCGCGGCGCCCGACATCACGAAGCCCGCGATCATCGTCACGTTTTGCGGTTTGGTAAGTTGTGCGACGTAGACGGTGATGATCGGTTCGATCGACATGTTCGCGAGCATCAGCAGCAAACCGGTCGCGAGCATCGCGATGGCGGGCGCCTTGTCGTGCACCTGCGCCCACGCGCCCTGCTTCGACGCCTGGGCGCCGCGCTTGCGGACCGGGGTTTCGCGGATCAGAAACAGCGTCGCGAGAAACGCGACGAAGATCGCCGCGCCCGCCGCCCAGAAGGTCTCGCGAATGCCGATCAGCGGCGGCAGAAACCCTCCCACCAGCGGGCCGACCAGATTGCCCGCCATGATCCCCGACGACAGCACGCCGAGCGCCCAGCCCGAGCGCTCTTTCGGCGTCTGCGTCGCGACGAGGATCATCGAGCCGGACGCATAGCCGCCGAGCAATCCCGCCAGCAACCGCAGCGCGACCAGTTGCCAGGCCGAGTGCGCCATGCCGATCAGCGACATCGCGACCGCCATCCCGAGGCTCGAACGGATCAGCATCAGCTTGCGCCCGTACTGGTCCGCGAGCCTGCCCCACAGCGGCGCGACCAGCGCGGCGCTGAAAAAGGTCGCGCCGAACGCCGCGCCCGACCACTGCACGATCGCCGCGTGATCCTTCACGCCGAGCTGCTCGACGTACAGCGGCAGGAACGGCAGCAGCAGCGTCATCGCGACGATGGTGGTGAACGAGCCGAACACGCACACGCAGAGATTGCGCTGCCAGTGCGCGGTGGCTTCGTCGTCGGCCGGTGGGGCGACCCGCGCCTGCGGCGGCACCGGTTCAACCGATGGGGTATCGAGCTTGCGATTCATCTTCGAGATCTTCTGTGCGGGGACGAATGTCCGTTCGAGCTATCCGACGCATCGTAGCGGCTCGCGGCGCGCTCAGGCAGTCAAGCGGTCATCCCGGTATCGCCAGTACCTGCCGCGATTTTTCGGACTTCCAGGTGTCGCGGCCAAGGCGATCGACGCGATCGACCCACGCGATCAACTCGCCTAACGCCGCGCCGGCGAGGTACTGTGCGAGGTCTGCGGCGCGGCCGCCGCCGCTGACGCCGCAGCCGATACCCCCGCCGCGCCGCCCGGCAGATCGGCCGGCTTCGTCGAACTCACCGCCTCCGGATAGAGCTGCATCAGCACGCGCAACACCCCATTGGTCCAGCCGAAACCATCCTGCAGCGGGTACTCGCCGCCGCCCGCGGATTTGTCGTTCGCGTCCACGTCGTACTTCTCGACCAGTTTGCCGGTCTTCTGAAAGTACGCGACGTTGGTGCGAATCCAGCGCGTCGCGATCTCGCGCGCGAGGTCCGGCTCGCTGTAGCGGCGCAGCCCGATTACCGCGAGATATTGCAGCGGCGCCCAGCCGTTCGGTTCGTCCCATTGCTGGCCGGTGTCGGTCTGCGTGGTTGCGAGGCCGCCGGGACGCAGCAGGCCGTGGCGGAGCGTCTGCGCGACTTCGCGCGCCTCGTTGCGATTCGCGACGCCGACGTACAGCGGATACACGGTCGCGGCGCTGAGCCGGTGCGTGAGCGCGCGATGCACGAAGTCGTAGTCGCCGAACGCGTGCAGTTGCGGATCCCACAGCAGCCGGCGAATCGCATCGGCGCGCACGCGCGCGCGTTGTTCGAGGTTCTCCGCGTGGCTCGCGTCGCCGGTCACGCGGTAGGCCTTCGCGAGCGTGCGTTCGAGGTCGTACATCAGGCTGTTCAGGTCGACGGGGAGCAGCGACGTCACGTCGATCGTCGCGAGCGTCTTGCCGTCGGCGAACCAGCGCGAACTGAAATCCCAGCCGGTTTCGCCGCCCGCGCGCAGATTGCGCCACAGGTCCTGCGCATCGCGTTGCGAGATCTGCTGTGCGGTCAGCACATCCTCGCGATACGACTCGTCGCGCGGCGTCGCGCGTTCGTCCCAGTAGCGGTTGAGCAGCGTGCCGTCGGCAAGCCGCACCACATGGTGCGCGGCTTCGCCCGGCTTGACGCCGCCGCTGCCGGACATCCAGTACGCGTATTCGCGGCGCAGCTCGGGCAGATAGCGCGCGTAGACCTGATCGCCTTCCTTTTGCGCGACCAGCTGCACCATCTGCGCGAAAAGCGGCGGCTGTGAGCGGCTCAGATAGTAGGTGCGATTGCCGTTAGGAATGTGGCCATAGCGGTCGATCAACGTCGAAAAGTTCTTCAGCTCGTCGTCGACCAGCGCGTGCTGACCGCTCGCGTCGAGCCCCAGCATGATGAAGTAGGAATCCCAATAGTAGATTTCGTCGAAGCGGTCGCCCGGCACGATGTACGGCGCGGGCAGCGGCAATAGCGATGAATACGGACTCGCGCTCGCATCCGGATCGCGGCGCAGTACGTTCCACAACGTATCGATGTGCGCGGTGACGTTCTGGTCCGGATCGGACACATAGCGCTTCGCGGCGCGCGACGGCAGCGTGAAATGCCGGTCGACGAACTGCTTCAGATCGAATTGCGGCTGCGTGCGCGCGCTGTTGTAGTCGGCGACGAGCTGGGCCGGCGGCGCGTTGGGCACCATGTCGGCGAACGTCTTGCTGTCCGGATACAGATGCGCGAGTTCGACGTCGCGGTAGAGCTCGCCGTACAACTCCGACGGCGGCGTCGGCACGACCGGCGACGGCTGCGCGTGATCCGCGTTGGCGGCGCGCTGCGCGTTCGCGCTGCTGGCGGCGAGCGCATCGATGGTCGAGGCCGGCAGCGTCGCGGCGGGCACGGCCGATTGCGCCGGCGTGGAGGCCGGTGCGTGCGCCGGTGCGGTTTGCGCGTTCACGCCGGCGCTCGCGGCAAGGGCCAGCGCGGCGGCCGCGGATACGACAGCGCGGCGATAGCAGTGCGTCAGAGGAAAGGAAAACGGCGGAGCGTAACGGAATGGCATCGGCGGACCAGGTGAGGACGACGCGGGCGTCGACGTTGGCAATAGCATTGGCGTATTGGCGGGCCCCAGTGCGGATCGATCACACAGCGCACTTTTAATGCGGGCTTCGAAACGCACTTCGGTAGCAATTACGGGACCTGATCCTGGGCCAGTCGATCATTCGAACGCGTTTGCGGCATCGCGGCCAACCAAGCTGCGCTGGAATTGGAATAGGCAAAAAATAATTTCCGGGTAATAATTTCCGCGCTATCCGGCAGTGTGTTCAATGTGCAAACAGGGACATATAAAGCTTTGATTTTTATGGCAGAATCCGCGTCGGCTGCATGACTTGTCAAACCGCGAAGATCGGCACAGAGTCAGTGCGCAATTCTTACAGGTTCAGCATTTTTCTCGATTAAAGGTGTGATATGGGAAGTCTCAGCATCGGTCATTGGCTCATCGTTCTCGCGATCGTGGCACTCGTTTTCGGTACGAAGAAATTGCGTACCGCCGGTTCCGACCTCGGTAGCGCGGTCAAGGCATTCAAGGAGGGCATGGGCGATACGCCGGCACCGGCCACGAATGCCAACGCGGCCACGATCGATGTCCAGGCGAAGGACGTGAGCGCAAAGTAAGGACTCCGACTGGAGAATCCTGAGCGACCCAACCGGGCCGATCTCTCGAAGACCGCGAAGCGGTAGCGAGGATCGGCCCGGTTTGCGTTTACGCGCAGTTCGGCGGCCCGCGCGTCGACGCTCGCCACCAATACCAAAGTATGATGGGCCGCCGCTGCTGGATGGGGCATGCTCGTGTGCCGGCGACCGCCGAGAGAGAAAGCATGAACAACGAATTCAGCGGCGTCGCCGATCTGCTGCCGGGCCTGGTGTGGACAGCGCTGGCCGACGCACGCATCGATAACGTCAACCACGCGTGGTGCGAATACAGCGGGCAAAGTCCCGGCGAGGCCGTCGCTTCCGGATGGTCCGCGATCGTTCACCCGGACGATCTGCACGAAGTACTCGCCTGCTTGCGGATGGCCGCGGCGGCGGGCGCCACGACCGAAACCATCGCGCGCCTGCGCCGTCGCGACGGCCGCTATCGCCGCTTCGTGTTGCGCGCGCGTGGCGTGGCCGACGCGCACGACAGCACCGTCAAGCTGTACGGACTCGGCACCGATATCGACGAACTGGAAGCGAGCCTCGAACCGGCGGACCTGCGTCAGATCGATTTGCGCGCGATCGTCGACAGCATTCCCGCCTTTATCGGGCTCGCCGATGTGAGCGGCGGCGCCGAGTACTTCAACCGCTTTTCGCTCGACTATCTCGGCGTCACCCAGGAAGATCTGAAAGGCTACAAGGCGGCCGAAACCGTGCATCCGGACGACCTGCCGGCGGCGATTGCCTGCTGGGCCCGCGCGGTCGAAACCGGCGAGCCGTATGAATTCGTGCACCGGGTGCGGCGCGCGGACGGCGAATACCGCTGGTTTCACGTGCGCGGCCTGCCGCTCAGGGATAGCGATGGGCGGATCGTGCGCTGGTTTATCGTCGATGCGGATATCGACGAGGCGAAGCGCGCCGAGAGCCTTTTGACCGGCGAGAAGCAGTTGCTCGAACTGGTCGCGCGGGATCGCACGCGTCCCGACGTACTCGATGCATTCTGCCGGCTGGTCGAGAACACGATTGGCGGCTGCTATTGCGGCGCGATGCTGCTCGATACGAGCGGCCGGCGCATCGAACTGGCCGTGGGGCCTTCGCTGCCGTCGCCGTTCGTCGCCGCGCTTTACGACGATGCGGGCGAGCCCGGCGGCGATTCCTGGCCGACCGCCGTCCGTCTGCGGGAGCCGATCATCGCGGCCGATCTGTGCGCGTCCACGCACGCGGCGTCGACAGACTGGCCCGCGAACGCGGCGTCGTACGGCTTCAGATCGTGCTGGTCGATGCCGGTCGCCGCCGCGTCGGGTGAATTGCTCGGCGCGTTCACGCTGTATTTCGAGCGGTCGCGCTCGCCGGTCACGCAGGACTTCGCGCTGCTGGGCCAGCTCACGCAGATCGCCAGCATCACGGTCGAGCGGATGCGCTCGCAGCTGTGGCTCGAACAGGCGCTCGCCGACGTGCGCGCATCCGAGGACCGGATGCGCGACATCATCGACGCGGTGCCGAGCTTCGTATGGAGCACCGCGGCCGATGGCAGCGTCGACTTCCTGAACCAGCGCTGGTGCGAATACACCGGCATGACGCGCGAAGAAGCGAGCGGTTTCGGCTGGACCTCCGCGGTTCATGCGGACGATGCGGCGGGACTCGCGATCTACTGGCAGGCGCTGATCAAGTCGGGAGAGCCGGGCGAATACGAGGCCCGGCTCCGGCGCCACGACGGTGTGTATCGCTGGTTCCTGATTCGCGCGATGCCGCAGCGTAACGCGGCCGGCCAACTGCTGAAATGGTACGGCGCCAATACCGATATCGAGGACCGCAAGCGGGCCGAAATGCTGCTCGCCGGAGAGAAGCAGTTGCTGAGCATGATGGCCGGCGGCGCGTTGCTCGCGCCGGTGCTCGACGCGGTCTGCCGGCTGATCGAAACGATCCTCGACGGCTCGCTGTGCAGCATCGTGCTGATCGATCCGCGCCGCTCGCAACCGTCGCCCGACGGCGCGCCGGTACTGCACCTGCAGGCCGGCGCCGCGCCGAGCGTGCCGGCTGAACTGGTGGAGCGGATCGTCGGTCGCGAGGCGGATGCGCAGGCCGACCCGGTCGCGCTGGCGGCGCTCGCGAACCTGCCGATCATCGCGCCCGATCTGGCGCACGAACCGCGCTGGTCCGCGTGGCGTTCGCTGGCGGCTTCGCACGGGATCCGCTCGAACTGGTCGACGCCGATTGCCGCCGGTAATGGGACCGCCAACGGGACGGTCGCCGGCGTGCTGTCGATCATGCATCGGCAACCGACCACGCCCGATCATGCGCACGAGAATCTGATCGCCCGCTTTACGCATCTGGCCAATATCGCGATCGAATCCGCGCGCTCGGAAGCCGCGCTGAAACAGAGCGAAGCGTTTCTCGCGAAAGCGCAGCGGCTGAGTCTGACCGGCACGTTCTCATGGCGCGTGGATACCGACGAGATCATCTGGTCCGAGGAGATCTACCGGATCGCCGAACTCGACACGGCGCTCGCGCCCGGCTTCGAACTGATCTTTTCGCGCACTCACCCGGAAGACCTGCCGTCCCTCAACGAAGTACTCAGACGGCAGCGTACCGATGGCCGCGACTTCGAGCACGAATTCCGCCTGGCCACGTCGCCCGGGCGGGTCAAGCATGTGCATCTCGTCGCGCATGCGACACGAAACGAACACGATGAGCTGGAGTACATCGGCGCATTGCAGGACATTACGCAGCGCCGGCTGTCGGAGGAAACGCTCGGCAAGGTGCGCTCCGAACTCACGCATGTCGCGCGGGTGGCGAGTCTGGGCGTGCTGACCGCGTCGATCGCGCACGAAGTGAATCAGCCGCTCGCCGGCATCGTCACCAACGCCAGCACCTGCCTGCGGATGCTGGCCGCCGAGCCGCCGAATCTCGACGGCGCGCGCGAGACCGCGCGCCGCACGATACGCGACGGGCACAGGGCGTCCGATGTAATCCAGCGCTTGCGGGCGATGTTCGCGAAGCGAGGCAATTGCGCGGAACCGGTCGACCTCAATCAGGCGGCGCGCGAAGTGATCGCGATGCTGCTGGGCGAACTGCAACGGCACAACGTCGTATTGCAGCCGGAATTCGCGGAGAGTCTGCCGGCGGTCAGCGGCGACCGCGTGCAATTGCAGCAGGTGATCGTCAACCTGCTGCTGAACGCCGCCGATGCGATGCACGCGGTAACCGGGCGCCCGCATCTACTGTGCGTGCAGACCGGTATCGATGCGGACGGCCGCGTTTATCTCGCGGTGCGCGACAACGGCGCCGGCTTCGATGGTCAGGATACCGATCGGTTGTTCGAAGCGTTCTATACGACCAAGAGTGCGGGGATGGGCATCGGGTTGTCGGTGAGCCGCTCGATTATCGAAAGTCACGGCGGGCAGTTGTGGGCGGTCGCGAACGACGGCCCCGGCGCGTGCTTCGTGTTCGCGATGCCGCCGTGCGCCGACGCGGACCGCGCGGTTTCGGGCGACACCGCCAGCCGCGCCGAGCAGCGTGACGCACTGGTTGCCGACGCGAAGGAGAGCCGCCGATGAGCGCGCAGTTGCTCGTGGCGGTGATCGATGACGACGAGTCCGTACGCGAATCGCTCCCCGACCTGCTGACCGAATGCGGTTTTGCGGTGCAGGCATTCTGCTCCGCTGAAGCGTTCCTCGACTCCGGCGATCTGCACGCGACGCGCTGCCTGATTCTCGACATCGCGATGCCGGGCATGGACGGGCCGGCGCTTCATCGGGAATTGCAACGGCGCGGCTACCCTATTCCGGTGATTTTCATCACCGCTCACGGCGACAGCGCCGAGCGCCCGAAGCTGATCGCTCAAGGGGCGGTCGACTGTCTGCGCAAACCGTTCAGCGAGGCCGATCTGCTGCGCGCACTCGGCGCCGCTTTGCGGATGGAATGAAACGTCGTGCCGCACGTGTCGCAGCCGCTAATACACGCCGATACAAACCGGAAATACGCCTGATACGCGGCGATGCTTTGATAGCGGTTCCAGCTATCGACTCTTTTAAAAGGAAAGCACGATGACTCAGGCAACGTGGTTTATCACCGGCTGTACCGGCGGTTTGGGGCGCGCGCTCGCCGAAGCCGTTCTCGCGCGCGGCGACAATCTCGGCGCGACGACGCGCGACGCAAGCCGGCTCGCGGACCTCGCCGAACGATACGGCAAGCAGGTGCGCGTTTTCGAACTCGATGTGACCGATCCGCGCGCGGTGCGCGAAACGGTCGATGCGCTGGTCGCCCAGTTCGGCCGCCTCGACGTGCTGGTCAACAACGCCGGCTACGCGAACGTCTCCGCGATCGAGGATCTGACGGACGACGAACTGCATGAACAGATCGCGGTGAATTTCTTCGGCGTGTGCAACGTGACGCGCGCGGTGCTGCCGGTGATGCGTCAGCAGCGCTCCGGGCACATCATTCAGGTTTCGTCGGTTGGCGGGCGCGTCGCGGGACCGGGTCTCGGCGCTTATCAGGCGGCCAAATGGGCGGTCGGCGGCTTCTCCGAGGTGCTGGCAAAGGAAGTGCGCGAGTTCGGCATCAAGGTCACGATTGCCGAGCCGGGCGGGATGCGTACGCAATGGGCCGGTACGTCGATGACGGTGCCGGCGATCAGCGATGCGTACAAACCGGTGATCGAGCCGGTCGTTGCGCGGCTGCGTGCGAGCGACGGCAAGCAGCCGGGCGACCCGACGCGCGTTGCGGACGTGCTGATCAGTATTGCCGGTTCCGCGACCGCGCCGTTGCGCCTGCTGCTAGGCAGCGACGCGGTGGCCGTTGCCGCCGACGCCGCGCGCTCGCGGGCCGCGGAAGATGCACAGTGGCGCGGCGTGAGCGAGTCGGTGGCGTTTCAGGGGGATGGACGAGCCTGACCCTCCGCAATCAGTAGTTGATCCACCATTTCGAGCTTCAACGGCTTGTCCGCATCGAGCTTCTTTTTCTCGACCACGTATTTCCACCCGTTGCCCGCGCCCGGGTTCCGGTAGAACGCGACGACGGCCACATACTTCGTGTCGGCCTTCATCGGTTGCGACAGGCTGGCGGCCGCGCCTGGATTGAGTGCGGCCGCCATGCTGTCCTGCAGGTCCTGCGCGAGCACGGTGCGGTCGTTCTTCAGAAGATCGTCGTACGATGCGCCGTCGAACAGCTTGCGATCTTTCAACTGGTACACGCGCACCGCGACCGACGTCGCGCGTCCGGCATCGTCGGGATTCAGTGCTTCGCGTGCCGACAGATCGACGTCGAGTACCTTCACCTGTTTGTAGAACACGGCTTGATAAGCGCTCGATGTCGAGTCGGAAACGGTCTGCCACGCGCCGCAAGCGGACAGCAGCAAGACGGACGCGACGGTAGTCATGGCCAGACGGATAAACATCAACGGTTCCTCGATTAAGCGCGTTGCGGGCTCAGATAGGGATTGGGCGGCGGTACCGGAAAGGCTTCGCGCACACCGAGTGCAATGGTGATCATGCGTTCGTGTTCGGCGGGCAATACCGTCGTCCAGCCGAGTCGCGGTGCGGGTTCCGCGGGGGCTGTGCCGATCGTCGGCAGCGGCGCCAGTCGCGACGACACTTCCATCCGAAGATGAACATCGGCCTTGACGCCGACATACAGCTGCACGAACGCCATCAACTCGCGATGCAACCATGCTCCGGGCAGCAGGTCGTGCGCATGGCGAGCATTGTCGGGACGCAGCGTGACGCGCACGGCGCGGCTGCGATAGGCCAGCCGCCGGCCCAGCACATAACCGCCGCCCAAGCCCCGTTGTTTTGCGTTGCCCGGCTCCGGAACTGCTGGACGCGACGTGAGCGGCCGCGGTTGCCCCGCACCGGTGACCGCCGGGAAAAATTCGTCGACGCGTACATCGACACCCGGCACAGCGAGCGCGATCACCCCCGCGAGACCTTCGGGCGTGCGGGTCTTCATGCCGAGCAAACCGAGCAGCGCAAGCATCCGCGAATCGGGCACGCCCGCGCGTTCGGGTTTGCCGCCCCAGCCAAAGCCGACCAGACACAGCAGATTGCGCGAATGGGCGTCGCTGCCGCCGGGGCGAAAGCTCTCCGGGTAGCGGTATTTTTTCCAGGCCCAGTACAGCACGGTGACGAAGCGATGATTGAAGCGGTCGAGAAAGGCTTCGACGGCCTCGTGCCCTTCTTCGCGCAGCACGATGTCGTCGATCAGATGCGGCGGCATCGCGGCATCGACGCCGTACAGGCCCATGAACGTCGTGCGCACGGTCGGCGGCGCGGGCGGCCTGCCGTCGTGTTCGAACGCGTCGTCGTATTCGACCTTCGCGACTTCACCGGCCGGAAAGCCGACGCGCGGCCACGCGCCGAAACGCACGGGTTCGTGTTCGGGTGTATCGCGCGTGCCGAAGCCGGGACGGTCCGGCGCGCGTACTTCGAGCAGACGGCACAGCTGCATGAAGCTCATCCGCGGCGCGCGTTCGAGCAGCGCGGCGACGAGCGGCTCGACGTTGGGAAGATCGTGCGGTTTCATAGCGGCGCGCGTTGTGCCTTGCTGCGCGGCCAGACCGTGCGGGTTTGCGACGGCAGACTCACGATCGCAAGCTTCGTGAACAGATTGATTTCCGCGTACGCGGCAAAGAAGCGATGCAGCAGTTCGCCGAACAGCATCAGATCGCCGTCGCCGGCGAATGCCTGCGAATCGAGCGTTATCTCGATCAGCACGCCGCGCTCGACCGAGCCGCCCGACACCTCCTCGAGCAGCTCCTGCGAGACCCATCGAATGCCGGCCAGGCGCCGAGCGTTCAGTTCATCGCCGGTCCAGTCGTACAGCGCGAGCGCGCCGCGCAGCACTTCCGCGTCCATCATCGACAGGAAGTTCGGCGCCAGGTGGGACAGCACTCGCCACTGGAAGCGGTCGCCGGTCGGCGGATAGAGCGGCAACGTCGGGGCGACCAGGTTGCGCACGCCCGCCACGTTCGGCGTGCTCGCGGCGAGTTCGCTGAGGTTCGCTTCGCGCAGCCCCTTGCGCGGCAGCATCCCGTTGGTGCCGGTCACGCGCAGCGAAAGACTTTCTTCCGGCAGCGTGTCCCGGCTTTCCCACGCATGGCCGCCGAGAATCACCCACGTCTCATGCAGACCGGCGATGCCCGGACGCACGCGCGCATGGAAATAACGCTCCGGTGCCTCGTGACGCAGCATCCCGCCGCGATGGCGGAAGGTGGCGAACGGCACGTATTCGTAGCGCTCGGCGGTGTCGTGATCGAAGGTTCCGATTGCATCGACCGAATAGGTTTCGACGTGCTCGCCCTGATGACCCGCGGGCACCACGCGATACTCGGTGTCGTGATGGTTGATCTCGATCGGCTCCGCGTCGAGTTCGAACAGGTTGATCACCGGCGAGCAGAACAGCCGCAGGTTGTCCCGGCCGAAATGCTGGTCCGACGGATAAGCGGTCGTCAGAACAAGCTCGAGTTCGAAACGGGTCGTGCCGGCGGGAAGCTTCGCGACGTCGAGTCCGCACAGGTCGATGAACAGGAACTTCTCGCGAAACGAAAAGTACTCGAGCAGAAGCTGGTAGCCCGAGAACGCCGCATCGGCCTTCGGCCATAGCCGCTCTTCGGTCGAAAACCCCGCGGGCTCGATCGTGATGCCGGGTAGCGGCAGCGCTTCGCCATCCCGAACTTCAGGAATGCGACACAGCACGGAATCGAGCTGGCGCGTGAGCGCGAGATGCATCGCGAACGCGACCGGCAGATCGGCATTCAGATGCAGGCGCACGCGCGACAGATCGGTTTCCTCGCGGCGCGCCGAATGATGCAGCTCGAAGCCCAGGCGAATCACCGAGCGGCCGTCGTGGCGCACGGTCGGTCCCGCGTGCGTGATCGACAGCGGCTGGAGCTGGACGGCCTGGGTGGTCCGGTACAGGCATTGGACGGTTTTCGGCGTTGTGCCTTCGGCGCCTGCCGGCGGCGGAACATTGATCGGCGCCGAACGGACCGGTACACCAGCGGGTACGACTTCGGTTCTTTGCAGCTTTTCGCGCAGAGGAATCAGTTCGACGACCGACAGCGACGGAATCATGCGCAGATAGTGCGGCCATAGCAGGCTCACGAGTCCTTCGGTGAGCTCCGGCAATTCGTCGTCGAGTTTCTGTTGCAGGCGACCGGTCAGAAACGCGAAGCCCTCGTGGAGGCGCTCGACATACGGATCGCGATCGCCGACGCGGTCGAGGTTCAGCATGCGCGCGCGATCGGGATGCGCCTTCGCGAACTCCTTGCCGGATTCGCGCAGGTAGCGCATCTCGGCTTCGTAGTAGCGCAGGATGGGATCGTCTTTTTCCATTCGGGTATTTCTTATTGGAGAGTCAACGCGCGCGCCGGATCGAGCACGGTCAGTTCAGCCTGCAATTCGCCGATGCGGCGCGCGAGTGCCGGTTTGTCGGCATCCTTGCGATTACTCATTGCCTTGAATGCCCGCGTCAGTTGTTGCTTGACCTCGAAAACCAGGGCCGGCTCCCAGCGAGTGAGCGGCAGCGAGCGTGCGGCCGTATCGAGTTCGGCCAGCAGTGCGAGTGCGGTATCGGGACGGCCGAGATGATCGGCGACGCGCGCCATCACGAGTCGTTGCAGGTAGCGATGGCGATCCGTCCTCATGCCGGGCAGCGCTTCGAGCCACGCGAACGCGGCCTCGATGCCGTCCCGTGCAGCGAGCTCTCGCGCCTGCGCTTCGATCTCGGGCCAGTCGCCCGCAGTCCCGTCCTCGCTGCCGGCCGAAACCGGCAGCGGCGCGACGCTCTCGCCGGCCTCCAGATCGCGCACGACCGCATGGCGGGCAATCCATTCGAGCGTCGAATCGTCGGCGAACGGTGTGCCGTCGTTGAACGCCAGCCGTTCGATGCCCGGTAGTCGTTCGAGAAACAGCGCGAAGTCCGCGCGCAGCAATTCGCGCCACGCGTTGTATGGTGCGCCGACGTGATCGAGTGCGACGTGCTGAAAGTACTGCAGGTCGAACCAGAGATGATTGACGCCTTCCATGAACGCGCCCTCGACCCGTTCCAGCAGTTCATGCCACTGCTTCTGCAGCACGAGCCGTTTCATCTGCGCGCGCAGCTCGGCACGCGGCGCGATGAGCCGGGTATGCGATGCGGCATTCGATGGCGGAACCTCGTGCAACGTATCCCAGCGCACGCTGCGCACGATTCGCACCGACGACAGATAGCCGTTCTCCTGATCGCGCAGCCACGCGGCCATCGCACGGGCCTGATCGAGCAGATTCTGCGTTGAGCTGATCGACCCGGGCCCGCCGGACGGAAGCTTCGCCGTGACCGGCGATGCGGCGTGGACGGAGTCCGCTGTACCAGTACCCGCGATGCCGTCCTTGCGCTCGAACCTCGACACCAGCGGCTGCAGGTTCGGACGCGCGGCGTCGGACCAGCCGCTGGTCAGCGTGACCAGTACATCGAGCGCCGCAAGCGCGCGTTCGAGGTCCGCCGGCGCGAATTCACCGCGGCTTTCGAGGAGTTCCAGCACGCGGGTGGTCGCCAGCATTTCCAGCGCGCCTTTTCTCGCTTCGGCGCGCGCCGGTAGCGCGGTTTCACTAAAACGGTCAACGAGCGCGGCGGACAACTCCAGTCCGTCGGCAAAACCGGCCGGTCCATCCTGACGCAGCCGCGCGAATGCGTAGTAGCCGGCAAGACGCAGATCCTTGCCGGTCTCTTTCAGGAGCTGCTCGCACGCACGGACGATCAGCGTATCGTCGATCCCCGAGAGCTTGCCGGCTTCATCCTTGAGCGTGAAGAACGCATCCTCGTAACCGGGATCGCGGCCGACGCCCCCTTCGCCCGGCAGCGGCAGCAGCCACGACGCCCAGGTATCGAGGCGCTCTCGCGCGAGTTCGCCCGCGTCTTCGCGTGCGGGGAAAAGGTTTCGGAAAAGATCTCCGAGTTTCATTCGACCTCCGGGACAAAGCCGCGTGGTAAGGGTATGGCCGCGTGCTTCGCGGCGGCGAGCGCGGCGGGTGGCAACGGCGGCGGATTGCTCGCGGAAGGTTTGGGGCCTGGCTTTGCGCCACCGGTCACGAAGATGCGGGTGGGCAGTGCGAAGCGGCGAAGCTGCAGTACATCGAGCGGGCCGGCGCCGGCGTCGCTTCGCAATTGCACCTTGAGCGCAATGCCTTGGCTCGTGTCGGGCGCCCAGCTCAGCAGATAGCGCGCGTTGTCCTGCTGCGAGACCGTCGCGCGTTCGAGAAGGCGGATCAGCCCGAAGCGTCCCTGAGCGTCGAGCGCGGAGCGCAGACCGCCCTGCTCCGTCTGCCATTCGATGCGCGACAGGTTCTCCAGCGACTGTCCCGGCCACTCGAACGGCACCCAGTCCTCTTTCTGGTTGAAGTAGTTGAGCTGGCGCCCGGACAGCACGATTTTCATATCGGTCACGCCCGGTGTGGCGACGCCGCGCAGATCGAAGCGGATATGCGCATCGCCGCCCGGGAACATCACGGTCGACACACGCGTAAGCCGGTTCAGACTGTCGAGAAAGCCCGGAGCGAGCCGCAGCGCATCCTGTTGCGAGCCGCGGTCCGTACCTTGCGCGGCGACCCACCGGTCGCCCTGCCGTTCGATCACGCCGGCCAGCTGCGTCGTCACGAACTGTGCGATCACGCCGTTGTCCGGCCGCATGAAGCGCGCCATTTCGGGCAACGAAGCATCGTTCTCCGAATCGGCGAACGGATAGCGGCCGCCGAAGCTGCGATTCCAGTCGGCGAGGATCGACGTGCGCCAGATCTCGTTCAGACTTGCGGCCGCCGGTTGCACGACCGCCTGCCAGGTCTGGTCGAGTGGTGCCTGCAGCAACTGGCCGAAGCCGGCCCATTGCTGGCCCAGGCTCGCGGCAACCCGGCTCGCGTAGTCGCGGCTTTCGGCGATGTCCGACGTTTTGCCTTGTAGTACGGACTGCGCCGCGACGCGTGACATTGCGTCGGTATCGGCGCTGTTCACCATCTGCTCGATCTTTAGACGCATCGCGGTGACGCGTTCCAGGTAGCGGGCGAGACTCAGGTCGCCGGTTGCGGCTAGTTGGGCGGTGGCGTTGCCGGCATTGCCGGTTTTGCCGGGCGCGGCGGAAAGCAGGTCGCTGCCGGTCAGTCGCAGGATTGGGCCAAATGCGATTGCCAGTGGTGCGAGTTGCGGTTGTGCCTGTTTTGAAGGGTCTTTTTCGTCGGCGCCGACCAGTTGTTGCGCTTTGCTGATCAGCGTGTCGGAGAGCGATTGCGTGCTCGCGCCCGTGCCCGCCTGATAGACGATCGCGTTCATCAGCGCGACTAGTGGTGAGCGTTGCGGGTCGCCTAGTAGCGTGAGCTGGTCGGAGGTGGCCGATAGCGTCGGCGCGCTCTGCCAGCGCAGGCTGTTGAGGAACTGTTCCCAAGCGCGTGTGTAGTCGTCGAAATAGCGTTGGCGTAGTTCGTCTTTCAGCGTCGATGGCGGCTGATTTTTTGTTTTCGTATCGGACAGCACCCAGTCGCCGGCGACGTTGCCCTGCTCGCTTGCGTCGTCGATTGCCTTCGAGATGCGTTCTTCCCAGGCGGCGCGGGTAAAGACGCCCGGGATGGTTTGCGTCGTGTTGAACAGGCCTCGGCCGGTGGTGTCGCCGAGTAGTGTGGCCAGGGTTAGCGGCGGGTATTTGGGTTTTGCGTCATCGAGAATCTGCTGGTAGACCGCATCGGTCGAGTTCTGGATGCCGCGTACGCTGATGATCGTCTGGCGCGTGGACGCGACGAGGTTGCCGTCGGGGACGATGGCTAGAGATGAGCCGTTGGCTGTTACTCGATGGCCCAGGTGGTTGGCGAAGAAGGCGATGGTGTGCTCTCGCAGGTCTTCCCATGTGCCGGATGTGAGTGGCGAATTGGCTGGGCGTGAGGGGGCCGTGGTTGCGATTAGTTGGGGCGTTAGGAAGGCTGCTGCGGCGCGTTCTGGTTTCGCCAGCATCAGGTAGGCTTTGAGGGTGTTGTAGGCGGCCTGGGTTTGGGTATCGCCGCCGCTCGCGATTTCTTCATCGGACATCGAGGCGAGTTGGTGCAGACGGTCCTCCAGTTTCTCGCGGATCGGAGTAACCAATATGCGGCTCGCGGCGTTTTCGTAGGCTGGCCAGATTGCGGTGAGCAGCGCGTTGTCGCGGTTCAGTCCGAAGCGGGTTGGCCATGGGGCGCCGTTGCGTTGGCGGGTTTCCAGGGTGTCGATCTGGTCGCTGAGGATGTTGAGGGTTTGCAGTGAGTGGGTCGTGTCCTGGGGGCCGGCTAGTTTCGTGAGCGTGTCTCGCGAGGTAGCGATCGTTGTGCGGTTTGTGAGGCCGGAGATCGTCGTGCCGGCGATCCAGCAGGCAACCAGACCCGTCGTGATCCATGCGGCTGTCGTCGATAGCGAGAAGCCGACGCGGCGGCCGTGGACCGTGCGGCTGTGATCGGCGATTGTTTGCCACACTGAGCGCTGCGCGGGAACAATCGACTCGGCTTCCGTTTCCGCCTGATCGTCTGCTTTGTTGTTGGACTTCTCTAATGCTGTCAGCGGTGAAAACTCGCGCTTTTTGAAGAGCGGCGCAAACAGGAGTCCATGAATGGCCTGACGCCAGTAACGCGAATTCGCCGTCTGCAGTACCAGTGCCGACAAGCCATTACCGAGTCGCTCGATATGTTGCGAAAGTTGAGCCCGATAGCGATCGGCATTATCCTCACCAAGACGCGCGACGCCTGTGTCTGCAAGGTGGCGCATGAGACCCTGCAACGACGTGCGGATTCCATCGGCATTGACCCGCGTGTCCGCCCACGTCAGGCCTATAACTTCGTCAGGGCCTTGCGAAGCGGTGCCGAAATCTGTCACGTTCATCAGATACGCCGGAGCAGCCCACCGCAATGCCTTGGCATGACGTGCCAAACGTCGGGCAAGTGCATCGGTGTCGAAAGGGGCCTTGCCCGAGATGCGATTGTCCGTCACTGCCACAATCGCATCAATGGGGCGCCGACGACGCAGCCGACGAATCCCGCTAAGCCATTCGGTCTCGAGCTTGTCGGTAGTTTGCTTCGCGTAAAGCAGCACGGTGTCGCCCGCAATTGTGTAGCCGGTGTCAGTAAGACCGGGGGCCAGACGTTTGACCAGAGGCTCGTCGCCAGCCACAAGGACCCACTGTTCACGGTAGCGCCAGCGCCAGCCATGACGATCAACGAGTAGCCGCTTCAGGGACAAAATGCGATTGGCGCAAGTATCGGTATCGTAGGAATTTATCGGGAATGTTTGATGAGCGTGCTTAATCAACCACAGTCGGACGGAACGCCGCGCAATGGCGGGGCGCGAAGAATCACTGAAGCTGAACACGAGAAACAGGATCACGAAGAGCCCGCAAAGCAGAACAATTGCGGTGCTGCGATTTTCCGGTGCAATGCCAACCCACGCAGGTTTAGTCCAGGTAATCAAGCCAGGCAAGACGACAAGAAGTATGATCCCGAGGAGATCAAGTCTGAATTTTCGATTCATTTTGATTTGATTATTCAGGACAGTTACGGTGCCGCAACTACTGCCGACACAATATTAGTGCCATGCTGAACGACCAATAGTTGAGGGCTTCCCAATTGTCGGGAACAGGATGCCGCGCACGCAACCGCCAGCCAATCCGCCGCGCCTCCGGCATGGCCAACTGTCCGATCCATGTTCAACTCAGGAAGAGGACCTTCACGCGTGCTTGAAACGCCTGCTTCACGCAGGGCCGAATGAAAACCAGCTGTGGAGGCAGTATTCAGCTTGCTTAGCCAGGACCGGCTAATTGAATTCGGATCTACTTTCCCCCATCGCATGGCATATTGCAGCGTATTGGTCAAATTTTCCATTGACCCAGAAATCGGCCTGTGAATATAAGCAATAGGTTCCAAACTATGATGTTGAATAAGACGCTCTGGCACGAGAAGAAGTGCTGCGGCGGCCTCGGCGCTCCCTTCTGGAGGATTCTTTGCTAGAACCTCGTTTAATTGAATGGCCACCACAAACGTCGCGTGCGTCCGTATGCTCGCATTCGCGCTGTCTAACCACGAGTCGACATCTGCCAAACGCAGTTCGTCTGATCGAATGACAGTTGTCGCGGGTCGGAGATTCTGGCGACGCCAACTGTCAAGCCAAAGCGATGCTATATCCCCTTCGTACGCATTGGCGCTAACACTTATCCTGACCAAAAGAGGCACGTCACTCGGCAAGCTCGACAATGCATCACGCGACTTTTCCAGCAGTCTGTCCATTGACCAAGTCAATAGCTGTGTCTGGCGAATCGTATCTGGCCCACGTACCCAAGCGCTTCGATCCACCAAACGCGGCACGAACCAGCGCGCTAATACCGGACCCGGTTCAGCAATGGCTGGTTGTACTTTCAGTATTAGCGATCGTTCCGAGATTGCTTCAGCATTCTCTAAATTCTCGTCGTCGATATAGCAAAATGAGGCGCCGAGCACGGCGAACGGGATGCTTTCCCGTTCAAAAACAGCTTTCATGTACATCTTCCGCTCCTCGTTCCACGCTTGGGCATCAAGCTTGCGACCTTCGTACACGGCAAAGCGTCGTGATACGATAAATGTGGCAATACCTGCCGGATACAGGGTTAGACATACCCAAAACCATAGTGCTTTTGTAGGCTCGTCGTTTGGCCAGAGCAATACGACTGCGAAGACACCGATCAGCGTCAAAAAAAAGAAGACGATCGTCCACAAAAGACCCGACGGCGCGGCGTTCGGGAGATCTTGCTCCGGTGGTAAGTTAGAGAAGTCGATAGCCATTGTTATCGCGGGCCACTATTTGGCAACGACGAAATCAAATAGCAACCACATTCACATAAATCTCCGTGCTGCGCTACTTCGAGGCCGTTATCGAATGCTTTGGTCGTCGCCTTAGCTATACGATTGCCCCCATGGTACGGACACGTGACTGGATCCCCAACTCGGGCAACCGCGCGGCCCATAAAGAACTGGTTCGTCGAACCGCGCAATACTTCTCCCCCGGAATTTGTATTGTCGCCTTCGCGAATTATCCCCGCCATGGATTAGCCTCTCAATCCGAAAAATAAGATATTAGTTAATAAAAATGAAAAACGATTTCTTCGCCAGTTTGAGGGAGGCCGGTTCCTATTGTTTCATGAATCTGTCTTTGCAATTTGACTGCAAATCAGCATCCGTATATCGATAGATATCGACGACAATTTTTTTATCGTATTTTCGGCGAGCGAAATAGTGAATGCCTTCAGTAGAGGTGCATGTCGATAGAGAGAATGTTATCCCGTCAATGATCGCGTCAATGCTGTTGAGGGCTTTCTTTGCATCAATGTAATTTGGAATTCCAAATCCTTCAAGATTTTTTGAAATTGCATGAGGAACAGAAAGGGTGTATGCATACACCGACCGGTTTTCGATCGCGTCATAGAAGTTTGAATCTTCACTAACTGAGCCGGAAGTCACAATTCTTGCACAGCAGTGCATATCCCCCATCGAGTCGATGATTTTCAATTCAGCTCCATATTTTATTGATGGATTGGTGGTATAAAAGATTCCACCACTAACCATCCCAACTGAATGAATATCTGAATTTTGAGAAAATGCTGATGCTGTATGCCAAAAAAAAGCTACGATCGAAATATATTTTATTAATTTCATTTCATCTTCCTGTAATAGACCAGTGAGGTGGATCATCATCGAGTTTGTGAAATACAGAATATGTTGATCCAACTCGCTTCAAATCTGCGAAAGTATTAACCTCCACCGAATCCCCGTGAGCATCCAGGACATTTTTTCCAAAGAAGTTAGAAATCCGCATGTCTACAGCAAGCTTTCTATTGTGATTGGAATTTCTTGGCGGCGCGACGGGATTACTTCCGATTTGGTAGCCATCAACCATTTCCTGCGCCGCGTTTCTTGCACGGACCAGATCTGGCAAACCATTATTGTCCCGATGCGCCCAATCGATATTTATCCTTCTCTCTCCTGTCCAAACGGGAACTCTATCGGCGTGCTCTAGTCCTCTCGCAATCTGAGATGCATGGTACATAAGGTACGATCGTTCAATCGGCCGGTAAGTCGTGGAGATCCGAACGGATACTCCGGCGTTTCGCAGTGCACCTATGAACTGTTTTGCATTCGTTTTGAACGGTTCGACGAGATCGTCGAGATTGGTGCTTTGCAGAAATCTGCTGCACCAGACTTGTCCGCTAGGTTCACGCGCGTCCGAGCTCAACAACGTAACCGGATGTTGATCTTCGCTGCGCTGATGGGTCACATTAATCCCTCTCTCCCTGTTGGTGCTTGAGCCGGACGCCCGCGCTCGGGTTGCGGGACCTGCAGCACTTCCAGGTGCCGGTGGCGTGCCTGCCATCGGAGATGAGCCTTCGAGATTGTTTGCTCGCGGAGTGGATTGAGATTCAGACTGTGTTGTATGACTGTGCTGAGAACCAGGATTGTTATTGAGTGAATTCCGCGCAGGGATTCGTAAATGCTGCCGCGCGTAGATATGGTCTGGATCAATTAGACTATTTTCCGCCACGATCATGGCGACGGATACTCCGTACTTCGACCCAATGCCAGACAGCGTTTCTCCAGACCGAACGACGTGTACCGTCGGACGGATTTCTTCGTCTGTATCGTGAACACGCGGCTGGCTAGCCAACAAGTAGTACGGCGCCGTAAAGGTGTACGCGGGTGCGCTCGCTCCAGGGGAAAGAGTACCTATACGCTCGTGATCGTCTTTTTCTCGAGCGTAGTAGAGATTGACTTCCTTGCCGAGCAAACCACTATACAACCATGGAAGTTGGCCATTTTGGTCTGAGATCGTATCAAAGCTTTTTCCTCCACTTTTGAGACTGATCTTTTGATTCGAAAAGGGTTGACTTACCTTGTCAAGGAGTTGAACTTGGACTGGCTTTCCAAGTTTCTTGATAATCCCGGGAATCCAACCTTCCTGCTTCTCCATTGCGGCTGTAACAGCGTCGAACTTGTCGTCGGAAAGTGCGCCGACGACGTCACTCGACGATACTCCAGCCGCTTTCGTAACTATATCGATATATTTTTCTGTATCGTTCTCTGACGGGGGAGCATACTTGGTAATCATACCCCGGATGGTACTGTCGCCATACACCAACTTGAGAACCTTTTGATGTGCGGCCATTCCTGCTGCCCGGTCGGGAAAAATGACGAACGGCACCCGTGACGTACTCGTTCGGAAACCATAGCCAATCGCGTCACTCATCAGGTAGGTTGTCGGCTTCGTTACATTACCAGGGTTGTTCATGCGCCATGCGAAGGAGCCGCCTATATATAGAGTTTCACTTCCATCCTCGTCAAGGTAGCGAACCGTCTTATTTTCTCTATCATACGTCGCGCTTACAAACATATCCGTAGTTTCCTATTTCCGGAAAAATTCTTTGACTATGGCATAATTCGCGTCTATGTAGGTCGCTTCGGTCTGGAACTTCGCTACCTGTTTAAACCGCGCGACATCTGTGTTTTCATTGAAACGAAATACTTTGAAAACAACATGAGATGCTTTTAGGTAAAGTTCCGGAGAACTAAGGCCTTCTTTTGTCGCTTGAACCACGAAAATATTCCCGTTTAGCCCTCGATAGATCCCAATCGCCTGTATTGACGAGTCTGCAGATTCCTCAGTACGGAATGATGGAAAATCCTGATCGGGCTGGTCAACGAGAACCTGTTGCCATGCTTCAGCGGAGCTTTTCGGTAGCAGAAAGCTCGTGTACGTTTCATAACCGTGAGCCGTCGACGTCCCAACCGCTGCCTTGATGATTCTTAGCGATCCTTCATTGGTAGGTACGTCATTTGAGCCATAAAGCAACTTGATCTCGGATGTTATGGGGGGCTTTGCAAAGTCTTCGGCCCGCAAACCTGTAGCACACGTAGCTATGCCGACAAAAAATAGAAAGCGAGTTATAGCTTTCACTTATCATTCCTCCCCGTCAACAATTGCCTGGGCCACTGTTGGGTCGCTATACACGAGATGTTCCAGAAGTGACAGCTGGAATTGTTCAGATCGCGAATCGCCGCCGGTCCTATTCGGCGTAGAAAATTTCGATTGCAGCGGTACACCATCCTCCCCTGTATCAACGGAGTTCGTCTGCATATCAGATGCGAAATCGGCAAGGCCTGTTGTCAATTCAGGCGAGTGATCGCTGCCGCAGTCGCAGCCGTCAGCATCAGCCTCGTTCATGGACCACGGGCCCTTTTGCCCAAGTAGCACCGTTAGTGATTCCGAACTTCTGTGATAGACCCGTTGGGTTGCACCCTGTCCATCCGTCACGCCTTTCGCAACCGCACTGCCGTTTTCGTCCAAGAATTGGTAAGGAATCGAGGTGCCGTCTCCGATCCACTCTTCGAGTTGCTTATCAAGAACGACCTGCGTACTGAACATTGCAGGAATCTGGCCTGGCCACGGAAGATTCGAATTGGAGATACTTGCGGGGCCTTCCCAATGGAAATTTCCGCACTTGAGCGTTATATCTCCGGGGCATCCTAGTTCGATGCTCCCGTTGTCAAGTTTGATATATGCTCCGCCGCTTGTGAGCGTCAACGCCTGCTTCGACGCGATGCTGGCTTTTCCGCTCACGCTACTCATCGTTACATCGTTCTCGGCGTTAAGTATTAGCTTTCCAGCATGAGCCTGAGCAATCAGATCTTTCGCGCCAGCAATCACCTTTACTCCATCGGTCTGCGCAAAGAGCGACAATGCATTCCTTGCTGCGAGCCGTACATCTTGCATGGCGCCGAGATCGATATCAGTACCTGCGGTGAAAAACAAGTTCTCGCTAGCACTAACTTGCAGGTGCTGGCCGCTGGTGAGCGCGATCCCGTCGGGCGCACTAGCAAGCAATACAGACTTCTGTAGACCGGACAACCTGTCTTCGAGCAAGCGTTGCTGGTTTTGGATGTCACTGGCAAGGGCTTGAGCAGCCTGAGCAGCTTTTGATAAGGCCTTCATTTGAACTAGGGCCTCTTGTAGCTGGAGTTGTGCAGAGGCTATGTCCAACTGCTTGCCGCCTGCTTTTTCCTGAGCTTCGGCGGAAATGAGCACGCCCTTCGCCCCCCGCACGGCCACGTGCTCATCCGTACGCAGCTCCGCGCCCCGCCCCCTTTCCTTCCGCTCCCCATCAACCATATGCCCCAAATTGAGCTCACTGGTCTGAAACGGCGTCGTCAGATGGATATGCTCGATCCCTTCCTTATCCTCCATCCGCAACTCATTCTGCGCGGCGGTGCGGATAAGATTGCGGGTATTGTTGAGATTGGTGACAAGATCGGGATGCAAGCTGTCATGCATGGCCCCGACGATGACGGGCCTATTCGGATCGGACGCAGTAAACACAAGCGCCACCTCCGCCGAATCGATCAACGGAAAGTGATGCCCATAATTGTCCCCGCTATACGGCTTCGCAAAGCGCACCGGCCGGCTCGTCCCACCCGGACTCCACTCATCCAGATCGAACGGCAGCTTGATGACATACCACCCTTCCTCGGTGAGATACGCATATTTGTAATCACCAGGCGAGGTGATCCGCGCCGGCAGAATGCCGGCAATAGTGGGCCGCCGGATCGTATCCATCGAAGTCCGCCAGACCCGATCGGAAGGAATCCCCTCGAACGTCACCCGATACGATTCGTTACGCGCCCCACGCGAGCGCACCGACGTGATGAAAATCCCATGCTTCGCATCGACTGGAACCGGGTCGACCTGCATAACCTCACCCGCTTCCAGCCAATAAGGATTACCGGTGCCGATAAAAGTGATCTGCGTCGCCAGATGTGCCTGATGCCTGAGCCGCGCGAGATTGACGCCCTCTTCCGGCGTCTCGTAATGCTCACCCCAGTGATAGTCGACCGCATCCGTAGTCGTATCGCCCTTCGCCGCATTCTCTTCGACGAGCAGCGACACATCGGCTTGCCGATGGTTGTAATCGTGCAGCCGGACCGACTCCGCCACACGCTTCGTGCGCCGCCGCAGGGTCTTGATCGAGTCGGCGCCGACACTCTCGAGCCCCGAATCCCGGCGATGCGGTACGACGCGCTGCTTGCGCGCGTACGCATCCAGATCGTCGCCAAAAACGATAACCGCGTAGTCCTTCTTCTGCTCCCACCGGAACCAGATGCCCTCTTCCGCGCAGATACGCTGAATGAACGCGAATGTCGTTTCGTGGTACTGGGTAACGTACTCGTGGCGCTTGTATTTGCCCCGCAGATTGAAGACGAAATCGACCCCGGCGCGATAGCCATAGTGACGCAGCGTATCGGTGATGATCTCCTCCACCGACTGTTTCTGGAACAACCGGCTCGTCGCCCCGCGATCGAGATCGGCCAGCTTCGGCTCGACGATCACCCGGTAACGCGTTTCATCGGCGGAAGTCTCGCACTCGTCGAACTTCGTGACGATCCCGTGGATGGTATGCGCAGGCGGCATCTTGCTGTACTTCTCAGCGTTCTCGCCATACATCCTGCGCAGATTGGCCATATTCGGATCGATCGGCGCGATGACAAACCTGGCGGGCCGTCCGATCACCTGATCCATCGGAATACCCGCCATCGGGCTTGTGAATTCGATCTCGTACCGGTACAACTGGCTGATCCTGTCGACACCAGTGAATTTCAGGATCGAGAACGGCGCCGGGTGCGGCGCCAGCTTCAATTCATAAGCCTGCAGCGGCATGACCATCAACATCGGATACCTCATCAATACACGAATACAACGACATAGCCGTGGCACTAATCAGTGCCACGGCTAGTTCATGCTGAAAACGTCAGATCAGTCCGGCTCAGCTTTTGGCTTTCGGCATCTGCGACACCAGCGACAACCCGATGTCCATGCCCTCGACCTGGAAGTGCGGGATGATAAAGAGCTTGATGCGGAAGAAGCCCGGGTTGTCCTCGATATCTTCCACCGTCACCTTTGCGTCACGCAGCGGATGCGAGGCCTGCAGGTCATCGCCCGGATCCTTCATCTCGGTGACGAGACCCTTGATCCAGTTGTTCAGCTCGAGTTCGAGCAGACGACGGTCCTTGGTCGTTCCGATGTTCTCGCGCTGGATCAGCTTCAGGTAGTGCGCAATGCGCGAGAGCAGGAAGATGTACGGCAGGCGCGCGTTGATGCGGCTGTTGGCCGTCGCTTCTTTCGTCTCATACAGCGCGGGCTTCTGCGCCGAGTTGGCCGAGAAGAAGCATGCGAAGTCGTGGTTCTTGTAGAACGACAGCGGAATGAAGCCGAGATTCGCGAACTCGAACTCGCGCGTTTCCGGAATCAGTACTTCCGTCGGGATCTTCGGCTGGACGCCGGTGCCGAGGTCGTACAGATGAAGCGGCAGGTCCTCGATCTTGCCGCCCGCCTGCGGGCCGCGGATCTGCACGCACCAGCCGTTGTTCACGAAGCTGCGTGTCATGTTCGCGGCAAACGCGAACGACGCATTCACCCACAGGTAGCGGTTGTGGTCCGGGCCCTTCACCGCTTCTTCATAGTTGAAGGCTCGCACCGGCACCGTGTCCTTGCCGTACGGCAGACGGCCTAGCACGCGCGGCATCGTCAGACCGACGTAACGAGCGTCGTCGGTGTCGCGGAAGCTCTTCCACTTGATGTACTCGGCGCGGTCGAAGTAGTTGCCGATATCCTGAATGGCGGCCACTTCTTCCATCGACTGCTTGCCGAAGAACGCCGCGCCCACCGAGCCGATGAACGGCATGTGAGCGGCAGCCGCGACCTTCGAGATGTTGCGCAGCAGTGCGATGTCCATCGGCGAGTTCGCGAATTCGAAGTCGCTGATCATCGCGCTGATCGGCTGGCCGCCCGGCGTGTCGTATTCCTCGATGTACGTGAGACGATACAGGCCGCTCTGGATCAGTTCCGGCGTGTCCTCGAAATCGCGCTGCAGCGCGTCCTTCGACACGTCGAGTACTTCGATGCGCGCGTTACGGCGGAAGTCCGTGCGCGACACGAGCAGTTTCAGGCCGCGCCAGCGCCCTTCGAGGGCCTGGAATTCCGGCGCGTGCATCACCGCGTCGAGCTGACGGCTGATCTGGCGATCGAGCTGGCCGATATGGAAGTCGAGCAGCGATTTGTCGAGGCGGTCGACCGGCTGGCTCGATTTCGCCACGAGGTCGAGAAACGCGCTCATGCCGCGCGCAATGCGTTCGTCGGCCGATGCTTCGGACAGCATGTCGCTATCGCGAAACGCTTCGAGCGGACGCGCCTCGGCGACCGGCTTCAGGTTGATCTTGTCGCACAGCGACGCGTAGACGCTGTCGTGTTCGAGCACAACGGTTTCCGTCGTGCCCTGATGGGATTCGTTCTGGTTCATGGTTGGTCCTGTCTGCGTGGGTGGCGCCACCTGGTTGCGAAAGGCGGTGAAGGCCGCTTTGGGCCGTCGCCGCTCAGGCATGCCCTTCCGGTTGGGTCGCGGCCGTAGCGATCTGTCCCAGTTCGCCGCGCAGCTTTTCGGACAGCCGCTTGTCCTTCAGAATCTTCTCGAACTCGCGACGGAACGTGCCGTTGTCGAGCAGATTCGATTTGAGGTCGCGCAGCAGGTTGCGCATTGCCAGCATCGCCTGGAGTTCCGGCATCTGGCGCGCGACCTGTTCCGGCTCGAAGTCTTTCATCGAACGGAACGACAGGTTCACCGGCAGCTCGGTGCCGTCGCCGGCCAGCGTATTTTCGGCCGCGAACTTCAGGTCCGGCGCATAGTCGGCCAGCACGGCGTCGAAGTTGTTCTTATCGATATTGACCTTCTTGCGCTCGGCCAACGGCGCCTGCTCACGACCGGCGCTGAAGTCACCCGCGACGAGCAGCTTGAGCGGCAGCTCGACCTTTTTTTGTGCGCCGCCCGTATGCAGGTCGAGCGTAATTGAGACGCGACTTTTCGGAATTTCGCGCTGAAAACTGTCCACAGTAGTCCCCATTAGGTGAGGTTCACGATCTCCGCAGAACTCGTCCGCCGCAATGGAATGTCGCGCTTCGCGCATGCGCAGTCATTCGCGTCATGCGCGAATAAAAATAATGCCGACAGCACCCCATTGTGTGGCCTCCATTCATGCGACCTTATCTGTTGCGCGCCGTATTAGATCGTATTATCCGCGTGGCGTCAAAGATTATTGGAGATGATTCTTTGTTGTTGAAGATCGACTCCATCTCAATATTTACCTGTGGCGAAGACTATATTGTGCGGTTTCGCAATTTTGCACGCCAGAATCGTCGAGAGCCAAGCCAGACAATGATCGGCGGCTATTGATATTTATCAATTCTCGAGGAATGCATCTTTTCTGATTATCCAATACGAATAAATCGGTTAATCAGACGAGTCCTAATTGTCGAATTTTGTTAAATGGAAATTGTCGATTTGTTTTTGTCAATTTTGTTGCGCGGCTTGGATAAATTTCATTTCGCCGTATACAAGATCGCCAATGGCGTGATTAAATCTCGCGACCTAAAACAAATGCCGTAGAGACCAAACATGCGGATCGATAAACCGCTTTGGCAGGAAGGGCTGATTCTCACGCAGCAGCACTTCCAGCAGCAGGACCGATGGACCGGATTCGCGCTGCAGCAATTCGCGACCGCGTCGCTCGCCGAGCCGTGGGGTGTGCTCGGCGTCGCAGTCGATGAAGAAGCGCTCGCGGCGGGACGAATCAAGCTCGAACTGTTGAAGGGGCGCTTCCCCGACGGCACGCCGGTCGATACGACGATGGCCGATGCACTGCCGCCCGCGCGTGATCTGACCCAGGTGAGCGCCGACCGCCAGAGCATCGTAGTGCTTGCCGCGCTCGCGCTGCCCGATGCCAACGGCAACAACTGCCGCTTCGACGAGACCACGCTCGCGCGTCCACGGCGGACCTATCGTGAATTTGCGAAGGTCACGGATCTGAATGGCACGAATGAGACCGAGATCGCAGCGGAGCGCTTTGCGATCCGGTTGCTGTTCGACTTCGAGCCGCATGCCGACGACGCCGTATGCGCGATTGCGCGGCTCACCCGCGCGAGCACCGGCCAATTCCAGATCGATCACCGGTTCGTGCCGCCCTGCCTGACGCTTGCCGCTCACCCGCTTCATCTGGAGCGCATCAACCGTCTCGCCGACATCCTGCAGGCGAAGAGTCTGGCGCTCGGCGCGCGCCGTAGCGAGCGCATCGATCAGGTCGCGGAATACGGCGTCGCCGATGTCCAGCTGTTCTGGCTGTTGCACTGCATCCATACTGCGTGGCCGCAGCTGCGGCTTTATGCGTCGCATCCGGCCCGTCCGCCCGAGCAGCTGTACATCACGCTCGCGCAGCTCGCCAGTGCATTGATGACGTTCTCGATGGGAACGCAGCTCACCGATATTCCCGCGTACGACCATGCGCGCGCCGACGAGGTCTTCGCCAAGCTCGAGTCGACGATCCGCACACTGCTGGACGCGATCATTCCGTCGCGAGTCGTGTCGATCGGTCTCGCGCGCAAGGGGCCGACGACATGGACCGGCCAGTTTCTCGAGGAACGGATTGTCGAAGGCGCCGCGGACTGGTACCTGTCGGTCAGCGCGCCGATGCCGGTATTCGAACTCGTCGAACAGTTTCCGCGGCTGTGCAAGATCGGCTCGCCGGACGATGTCGAGCACATCATTAACTCGGCGCTGCTGGGTATTCCGCTCAAAGCGGTGCAACGCGTGCCCGCTGCTATTCCGGTGCGACTCGACAACCAGTACTTCGCACTCGATTCCACCAGCACCGCGCACGCGAAGATGCTCGCCGCGCGGGCCTGCCAGGTCTACCTGCCGGCCTCGGTGCCGGACGCCACGCTCGAACTCTATGCGGTGCTGCGCTCATGACGATCCTGACTTCCATTCATTCCAGTCATCGCGCGGCTGCACTGACAGGCACCGCGCCGGCCATCGACCATTCCAGTGGCGAAGGCATCCGCGATCTGCTGCGCGACACCGCGCTGCTCGTCACGTCGCTCGCGCCGGGTGGAACGGTGCAGGACGCGAGCGCGTTTCGCGAGCGGTGCCGGCAGCTGATCACGCATTTCTCGGAAGCGCTGACTCGCAGGGGCTATTCCGACGACGTCCGGCTGGAAGCGATGGTGGCGCAGTGCGGGCTGCTCGACGAAACGGCGCTGCGCGAGCTCGACGGGCAAGCCCGTTCCGGATGGGAATTGAAGCCGCTGCAGGTGGAGTTCTTCAAGTTGCACGATGCGGGCGAGCGCGTCATTGACTGCATCGAGGCGCGACTGCGCGAAGCATCGCCCAACGTCGATCTGCTCGAATGCTATTCGGCCATTCTCGGCATGGGCTTCATCGGCCGTTACGCGCGCGATGGAGACGCTAAACGCGTCGAGCTGATCGCTACGCTGAACACCCGTCTGCAAAAACTTCGTCCTGCTATCGAACGGCCGTTTATCGCGGATCGCGCGGGGCGTCGCCTGTCCGACTGGTTCTACCGGCTGTCGCCGTGGGCAATTGCGGGGCTCGCGTGTGTCGTCGCGGCGGCTGTGTGGGGCGTGTGGAACGTTGCGCTGGACGCGCAACTCGCGGATATCACGTCCGCAAAGGTCGGTCGTCAGTGAAATCCGATCTGCCCGTCCTGACTCCGACGCCAACCCGCGCACCCGCTTCCGGCCGCGCGTCATATCTGGGGCTGGGTTATCCGTTCCGGCTGATGGTCACGCTCGCCGCCGCGTTGGCGCTCGCGGTGATCTGGCTCGTCGCGCGGCCGGGCCCCGGGATGGCCTGGCTGCTCACGGGGGGGATCGCGATCGCGGCGCTGCTGCTCATCTACCTGCGTACGTGGATGCTCTGGCGTGCGCGGAGCCGGAGCGCCGACGTGCTGGCGGCGCTCGGCGAAGCCACCGCGGACATTCCGGTCAGGTTGCGCACGCGCATGCCACTCGTGCTGGTCACCGGCGACGATCTTGCCGCGCTCTTCAACCGGGCCGACGCCGAGCGCTTCGCGCATGTCGGCGACGGCGCGATCTGGGTACGGGCCGACCGGCCGCAGGACCTGCCGCGCCTCGCGGTTGCGCTCAGGCAGTGGCGCGATGGCCGCGCGCCGGACGGGGTCGTTCTATCGGTGGTCCCGGCCCGCTACACGGATGCCGATGCGCTGACGCAGTCTCTGCGGATCGCACGTCAGGCCGTGGCGGACGCCGCGCGCAGGCTCGGCTCGCGGCCGTTGCCGGGATACGTCGCGATCTACCAGCGATTGACGAGCGCACCGGCAGACCTGACCGCGCCGCAGTGGTACGGCGTTTCGTCGTCGCAGCGCATGACCGATGCGCAGCGTTTCGAGTCGATGATCCGCGCGGCCGAAAGCGACGCCCAACTGGCGGCGAACGCTCGCGTGGCGGTCGCTCGTGCGGCGGGCCTTGCGTCGATCGTCGGCTGGACCCAGCGGACCGTGATCCACGCGCTCGCGGACCGGCAGCAGCCCGCCGCGCCGTGGGCACTGTTCGGCGCCGGCTGGATCGACTGCGGGCCGGCGGTCGCGGCGGGCAATCCGTGGACGCGCGATGTCGAAATGCAGACTCGCGTCCAGCGTGCGCAAGCCGCGGCCACTCCGGCGCCCTGGCCGCTGCCCGAACCGCTGATCGAGGCGATGCCGCAACGGCACTGGATGTCGCCGCGCCGCACCGCCCTCGCCCATGTGCTTGCGTTGCTGGCGTGTGCCGCCGCGTTTGCGTTCTTCTTTTCCGCCAGCAACAACAAGGCGCTGCTCGCGCGCATCGGTGCGGACCTCGGCCGCTATTCGACGATCCCGGCCGCACACGACGCGGCACGGCGCGACGCGCTGCAAGCGTTGGTGGCCGACCGCGACGAACTCGACCGTTATGCGCGGCTCGGCGTGCCGCTGCATCTGTCGTTCGGGATGTACCGGGGCACGAGTGCGATCCCGGTGCTGAACGACGCAATCGCTTCGTATGTACCACCACCACCGCCGCCGGCCGTCATCACGCTCGACAGCATGTCGCTGTTCGATAGCGGCAAGGCCAAACTCAAAGATGGTTCGACGCGCGCGATGGTCGGCGCGCTCGAGATGATCAAGGCACACCCGGACAAACGGATTCTGGTCGCCGGTTACACGGACAACGTCGGCAATCCGCAGAGCAACCTCACGCTTTCGACCGCGCGCGCCGAGGCGGTGCGCGACTGGTTGATCGACGCGTCGGGCATCCCGGCCACGCAGTTCGCGATCCAGGGCTACGGCGATACGCGGCCCATCGCGGACAACGACAGCGAAGCCGGGCGCGCGAAGAATCGCCGCGTGGAGATCACGCTGGTGCCGGACGCACCGCAAGCTTGACGCGATTTGGTTTTCGCCCCGGAGCAATTGCTTCGGGATTTCAAGGCCCGGGGCTGGCTCCGGGCGATGGTCGCAGTAAGAAGAAGGGAGTGAAAAATGGCAATTCCGGCATACATGTGGCTCAAGGACGACGGTGGCGCGGACATCAAGGGTTCGGTGACGGTTCAGGGCCGCGAAGGCAGTGTCGAGATCACGGCATTCGATCATGGCGTGCATATCCCGACCGACGGCAACACCGGCAAGCTGACCGGCACGCGTGTGCACAAGTCGATCATGCTGACGAAGGAAACCGACGCGTCGACGCCGTATCTCTACAAGGCGGTCACGAGCGGCCAGACGCTGAAGTCGGCGGAAGTGAAGTGGTACAAGATCGACGACGCCGGCAAGGAAAAGGAATACTTCAACACGAAGCTCGATAACGTGAAGATCGTCGCCGTGCGTCCGAAGATGCTCGACATCAAGAATCCGGCCTACGAGAAGCACAACCATCTCGAGGAAGTCGAGCTGCGCTACGAGACGATCACCTGGTCGTACAAGGACGGCAACATCATCCACAAGGACACCTGGAACGAGCGTTCCTGATACCGCCGTGGCGTGAAGGCCGGTCCGCCATCTTCCCTGATGGTCCCCGGAACAACCGGCCTTCCTTTGCCAGTCCGCGCGAGCAGCTTTGCGGACTGGCGTTTTTATTGCTGGGGGCGCCCGCGCGCAGCAGGTGCGCCCCCTCTCCAGATCAGCGAACAGCCCGACCATGACCGTGCTCAACGACCGGAACTCCTCCTTTCGCGACGCCAGCCAGCTTCTGCAGCGGCTCAATCCCTATTGCGCGAAAGCGCTCGAAGCCGCGGCCAATTTGTGCCAGACGCGGCTCGCCGACGAGATCACGGTCGAGCACTGGCTGCTCAAGCTGATCGAAGCCGGAGACGGCGATATCCCGGCCATCATGAATCACTACGATCTGGATATCGATGCCGTATGGGATGCGCTGCTCAAGGCCATCGATCACACGCCCCGCACGCTGCGCGGCCGCCCCAGCCTGTCGCCGCAACTGGCGGTCGTGCTGCAGGATGCGTGGTTTCTTGCGTCGACCCGCTGCCGCACCGACAGTCCTCGGGTTCGTTCCGGCAACGTTCTGCAAGCGATCGTCGAGGCGCCGCATGTGCTGCGCGCGACCAACGCGTGGCAATTGCTGTCGGTGAGCGCGGTACAGATCGAACGTCTGCTGCCGCGGCTTGGTCCGCGCACCAGCGAGAACGAGCTGGAAGAGTTGGAGGAAAAAACGCACGAGCAGAGCGCTGCTTCGCCGGGGGCTGTCGCCATCGAACAGCCGGCGGAAACGCGGGCGGCGCAGCCGGCACAGCGGAACGTCGACGGCAGCGCGCTCGCCCGCTTCGCGATCGACATCACGGCCAAGGCGCGCGACGGCGGAATCGATCCGGTGTTCGGCCGCGATCGCGAGATCCAGCAGATGGTCGACGTGCTCGCGCGGCGCCGCAAGAACAACCCTATCCTGGTCGGCGAGCCGGGCGTCGGTAAGACCGCGCTCGTCGAAGGGCTCGCGCTGCGCGTGTCCGAGGGCAACGTGCCGAATGTGATCCGCGACGTGCGCATCCTCACGCTCGATCTCGGTCTGCTGCAGGCGGGCGCGGGCGTCAAGGGCGAATTCGAGCAGCGCCTGAAGAACGTGATCGACGAAGTGCAGTCGTCGCCCGAACCGATCCTGCTGTTCATCGACGAAGCGCATACGCTGATCGGCGCCGGCAACTCCGCCGGCGGCGCTGACGCCGCGAATCTGCTGAAGCCCGCGCTCGCGCGCGGCGAGCTGCGCACGATCGCCGCGACCACCTGGTCGGAATATAAGGAGTACTTCGAGCGCGATGCCGCGCTCGAGCGCCGTTTCCAGATGATCAAGGTCGACGAACCGGACGACGATAGCGCGTGCCTGATGCTGCGCGGCCTGAAGGAGCGCTACGCGAAGTATCACAACGTGCACATCCGCGACGAGGCGCTGGTCGCCGCGGTCAAGCTGTCGCGCCGCTATATTCCGGCGCGCCAGTTGCCGGACAAGGCGGTCGATCTGATCGACACGGCTGCCGCGCGCGTGCGCATCGGACTCGAATCGCCGCCGACGGAACTGCAACGGGCACGCGCGGTGGTGTCGGCACTGGAACTCGAACACACGACCCTCGCGGACGACGACCGGGCGGGCGTCACCGATGTCGCGGCACGCCGCGTCGCGCTCGACGCGGCTCTCGTCGACGCCCGAGCCGAGCTGGTGACACTGCAGGAGCGCTATCAGCACGAACTCGAACTCGTGCAGACGCTGCATCGGCAACGCGATAGCGATCCCGCGACGCGCGATGCTTTGTCGTTGGCGGACGCACGTCGCGAGCTTGCGAGCGCGCAGGGTAAAGCACCGCTGATTTTCGCCGACGTCGACGCGCAGGCGATCGCCCGCGTGGTCGCGGAATGGACCGGTGTGCCGGTCGGCAGCCTGGTGGAAGACGAGTTGCAAGGTCTGCTGACTCTCGAACACCAGCTTGCCGAACGCGTGGTCGCGCAGGATGACGCGCTCGCCGCGCTCGCGCAAAGCCTGCGCACCGCGAAAGCTGGCCTGAAGAACGAGCATGCATCGCTGGGCGTGTTCCTGCTGGCCGGCCCTTCGGGCGTCGGCAAGACCGAGACCGCGCTCGCGCTCGCCGAGCTGCTGTTCGGCGGTCAGGCCGCGCTCACGACGATCAATATGTCGGAGTACCAGGAGTCGCACACGGTATCGCAGCTGAAGGGCTCGCCGCCGGGCTATGTCGGTTACGGCCGCGGCGGGATCCTGACCGAGGCGGTACGGCAGCGTCCGTACAGCGTCGTGCTGCTCGACGAAGTGGAAAAGGCACACCGTGACGTGCTCGACATCTTCTACCAGGTCTTCGACCGCGGCACGATGCGCGATGGCGAAGGACGCGAGATCGACTTCCGCAACTGCGTGATCCTGATGACGTCCAATCTCGGCAGTGCCCAGATCGACGAAGCGACTAGCGAAACGCAGGACATCGCGCAGGCGGCGCTTCTCGATGCGATCCATCCGCAGCTCGTCGCGCATTTCCAGCCTGCCCTGCTCGCCCGCTTCCAGACGCTGGTGTACCGGCCGCTCGATGTGGCGGCGTTGGCGTCGATCGTGCGGTTGAAGCTCGCGAAAGTTGCGGAACGTCTGCGCCAGCAGCATGACGTCGAACTGGTCTGTGACGATGCGTTGATCGGCGCGATGGCGGAACTGTGCGTTGCGCGCGAGTCCGGCGCGCGTAACGTCGATGCGTTCCTGAACCAGCGCATTCTTCCGGCGGTCTCGCGCGAGTTGTTGGCGCGTATGGCGAGCGGCAACGCGCCCGCGAAGATCGTGCTGTCGGGTTCGGCCGAAGGGAATCTGACGATCGATTTCATCGATGCCGACATGGCGGCAGGCGCGCGTGCTGCGTCGGACGCGTCTCTCGCCTGAAGGAAACGAGTCGATGCCCGCCGGACCGTCCCTCTACGACATGCTGCTTGGTCACATCGACGGCGAAGCGCTCGGAGATCACGACGACAACACGCTCGAAATTCTCAGCGTCCAGGCGAACATCCGGCGCATTCTCAACACGCGCGCCGGAGCGCTCAAGCATGTGCCGGACTACGGTCTGCCCGATCTCACCGAGGTCTACCGGAACCTGCCGGCGTCGGTCAACGATCTGCGTAACCAGATGGAAGACACGCTGCTGAAGTTCGAGCCGCGCCTTCGCTCGGTCGGGATCGAGATCGATGACCGGCCGGACCCCGGGCTGCTCGTGAGCTTCACGATGGTCTGTACGCTGAAAAAGGCGGGGCTGGTTCGGTTTGGGACTTATTTCGAGCCGGCTGGGCGGATGCGGGTCGAGCGGGTGATTAATCGGCACCGCTACCAGTAATGGCTTCGTTGCATCTCGCCGGGTACCGGGGGCGCACAAACTAAAGAAGCTCAGTGCGCCGAACCTCGGCCAGTGAGTCCCACTTAATCTATAAGCAATGCTAGCAGCAATGAAGAGCCGACGTTTTACAGCACACCTTGTTTTCCTCGCCCTAAGCGGCATCGCAGCAAACGCCTACGCAGAGTACTCCGAACAATGGTTGAGCCCGCAGCAGCTGAAGCTCGAAGCGGCGCGAGCGCCTCGTGGGAAGTCCGCCGATACCTGCGCGCACCACAAGGTGCACTGTCAGGCTGACAAAGCAATGTCTCAACCGGCGGCACGCAAGCACGCGACGAATCGACCGCCTAAATCAGTCAAGGATGACCCGATCCGCGCTTTTGCGGCGAACGAACGATCCCCCGCACGGACGGTTCGACGGACTTCTCCCGGGCGCTCCTGATCGAGAGTCCGGACTCCAGAAAGACTGTTGTGGGAGCTCGCCAGCGTCGCGTGTCGCGACTGCTTAATCCCGTTCTGATCGTCGCCTTGCTCCTTCATAAAGAACACCACTGATGACATCGCCCCAGAAAATTCTCGCGCGGCATGGGCAAGCCGATGCGGGCATAACGACGACCCGTTGCCTGGAACGTGCCCACGTACTTGAATCGATACGACGGTTGATGCGCCAGTACCGCATCACGCCGGCGAACCTCGGTGAGCCGGTCGACCGGCGATTCAGCTTTGATCGCGGTGCCCCACGATTTCGGAATCCCGTCACCGGGCAAACCTGGAGTGGCATGGGGCGAGCGCCTCGATGGCTTGACCGCGAGAATCGCGAGATGTTTCGGATTGGATCGGAGCCGGTCTCGCCGACGTCCATACGTGCCTTCGCCCGCGCGCCGCTTTTTCGCGAGGTCACCGACACTGAATGGCAACTTATCGCGCCACTGCTTCCCGAGCTTCAGGGGCGCGTGGAGAATCGTGGGCGTCCGGGTGCTGACGCGCGCGCTGTGTTCAATGGAATGCTATGGGTGCTTTACAGCCGTTCGTCATGGCATGCGATGCCCGACCGCTATCCCAGTTTCCAGACCTGCCACCGGCGCTACAGGAAATGGTACGACTCGGGCGCGTTGAAGCGCGTGACCGTTGCCCTGTCCGACTCGATTGGCCATGAGTTATATGAGCTGATTCGCTCGCGTACTGCGTGGTACTCATCGTTGTGAAAGCCGGACGACCTCGTTCGTATCGAGGATTAGACAGATAAGAAATTCAACACTTCAAATTCGACGCGTCGATAACCTCGCGCGATGTGAAGTCCTGAAAGTCCGGCATTCGTGGTGAGCGAATTGCTGATGGTAATTTAGCCATGTATTACGACAGCTACTCACTGCATCCGTATGCGCAGCGGTTTTTCAGACCATTCCAGGTGCAATATCCGTCTGATCAATGGTAACTTCCAAGGTGTGTAGCGGCTGTCCAGTCGGTATGACTCACGACGAATCTTGGCCGGGATCCCACCAACGGTGGAGAGATCAGACGCACAATCAACGAACGATATGAAAATGAGTAGTGGGCGCAGCATGCCCTCACCTCTCGGGCCATAAATTTCAAATTCCCGCATAACTATATTGGAGAAATTCTACGCATATCGCTCATAAAATGAGCTCCGCGATATTGACCGCTGTGCTGCTGGTATCCGGCTGTGGAGGCCAAGGAAATATCCCGGTCGGTTCGGACAATAAATCGAGCGGCGACAGCGGTAATGCGAGCGAAAACGCAGGTAACACCGGCACCAACGCTCCGGGGCATCTCCCACTCCGGTAAACATCCTTTTCGTCGGCAACAGCTACACGTTCGCCCGCGTCGACCCAGCGGAGAGCTACAACGCCGCGAGCGTTACCGACATGACGGCCGCCTTCAACGCCATCGAGCCGGCCGGTACCAACAGCTACCCGGTCGGCAGCGGTCAGTCCCCTGCTGCTTGCGTTTCGCAGGACGTCGGATGTTTCGAGCCGCATCCATGGGGCGGTGTCCCGGGCATTTTCAAAAAATTGACGGACGAAGCAGGCTTGAATTACGTCGTATCGCTTTCGACGCGCAATGCCGCGTCGTTACGCGGGCACTTCCTGAACACCGCGAATACGGCATGGGATTTGCGCGGTGATATCGCCAGCCAGAAATGGGACGTCGTGGTCTTGCAAGGGCAAAGCGACGAGCCGCTGCCGGCAGGCAAAGCCAAAAACGCGAATTTCCCGCAGTTTTCGACTTATGCAAGTCGGATTGCCGAATATATTCAGACTGGGCAGATCAGTCAGGCCGATACCAACGGCCAGACGACCGAGGCACAGATCTTCGGCGGTCTCGAGAACTGTATGGCGGCGACTTCAGCCAATCCGCCAGGTCCTGGTTTGAGCCGCACGGCTTGCAATGCTGTCCGCACGATTCCGCTCAATCTGCATGCGAATCCGAACGCAAAGATTTATCTGGAGCAGATGTGGGCACGTCCCGATATGGTCGAAGCACACCAATGCACGAAGCCGGATCTTACGACGATGGATGGCACCCCGATCGTTGATCCGACCTGCTCGAACGGTGCCAACGGCGATACTGTGACCGCCATGAATGCAGTCTATTACACCAGCAAGTCATCGACGGCTGCCAACCTGAATGACATCACGGCAGACATGCGAACGGCGATGAACACTGTCGTGGCTAGTAGCGGCCGCTTGGCAGGCGTCGTGCCGGTAGGTGATGCATTCCAGCGAGCGGTCGACACCAGCGTCGTTAAGACGTCGGGGTTCTACGATGCTGCGGGGATTTATAGCGTGTCGCCCACTCAAATGGAGCTGTGGTGGAAGGACCGGACCCATGCGAGTGTCTATGGTTCTTACCTGAAGGCGCTGGTGCTGTTTGGCCGACTGACTGGAAAGAATCCGGCGGCATTGGGTATTGGTGAACAGGCCGCGGCAGACATGGGCATTAGCGAAGCCGATGCTTCGACATTGCAGAAGATTGCGTCCGATTCGCTGCGGGCGGCGGGCTACCCTCTCGAGTAACGACTAATCCAATGCAGAGCGTGCCGAATTTCGCCCGAACTGTGAGATTCAAACCGGCGTGACGAGCTGCGTCTAAGATTATTCGTTCACATACGGTGGGAGTTCTCGCGCTGCTCGATCGGCTGACTACTCACGCGACACGACTACGACCGTACCGATAAAAAACGCGCCCCGTGGAGGGGCGCGAAGCGGGGTACAGAGAGACCATCATCGCGGCAATGAGCACGTAGAGCCGCGATGACAAGGTCCATGCTAGTCGCCACCTCGGTATTTTGACAATTAGACAGATCAGAAATTTGACACTTCGAATCTGATGGTCGTCATAAACTCCTAGCGATGCGATTCGTGGAAAAAATAGCGTTGTGATTGTAGCCGGGCCAGTGTGTGCGGACTTGGCGGTGGGGACCAATCCGAGTTCAACAAGTACGACAAGGTAATCAAATGGGCAAACACGAATATTCCGCTGGAATTGGAGATGCGAGACGCTTGCTGGAACAACGGCCAGCTTCGCTAGTACGACACGATATACGCAAGATGCAGTGGCAATGGACGATGCGCACGGCGATTGCCGCAATGATTGCATCGATACTGTTCGCGTAGGCCTTCCTGCATACAGTTCTCAACTGTATATTTCAGGTCAGTTCACGCCCTTCATGAGAGACGGCGATGTCACTACGAAAGATCTCAACGGCAGTACCGGTTTTCATCGTGCTACTGCTTCTTGGCGGATGTAGCGTATTGGGTTGTGGCGGCGCGGCAACAAACGGCGCCGCGTTTGGCGGCTGTCATGCCGGCACTCGGTTTTAATGGATAGGGCTACATTGTCCGTCGGCCGGCACTCTTTTCCATCAAAGCCTGGACAGCATGGCTCGCCTCAAAATCGCGTTGATACGTGCTAACAGCATCATCTCGGACACAGGTTTGATAATGTAGCAATCAGCTCCCGCGTCGAGGATAGACAAAACATCCTGCTCGGTGGACCGGGCGCTAAGGAAAATAACCGGGAGTGTTTGTGACAGACTGGTGCGTACCCAATCCATGGTCTCCTCGCCGGATCGACCAGACAAAGCGCAGTCCAATATAAGGAGATCGTAATTCTGGTTGTGAAAATGATCCAGGAGCTCGCGCGCGTCGAAGAAAGCGTGGCATATGTAGCCGGCTTTGCTCATGTGGCGAACTACGAACTCTACAGCTAATGGATCGGCGTCGAGCACAGCTATTTTCATTACTCCTCCCGTAGAATGCCTCGTAATGTGCATCTGGAAAAAGCATTTCGTAGGTAGCCTTGATGAATTCACGCTTTTCAGCGCATGTGATGCTGATATTCGGTAGACATGACCGACTCTCAGTACCTCTCCGACAAACTACTTCTTCAGCTAGCACATCCGACATACGATTAAGGTATCTGAAATTATCAGCAAGTCTACGCCGTGGATCAATTTGATTCGTCGGAAAAATTGGCACCATATTTGAACCGCCGTACGGCGCTTCTATTCGTGAACCAACAGATCACGGCATCGCCCGCACATCCCGATGTCGGCGTTGAGAGATATCGATGTCAGTAATTGACCGAAAAATCAGAATTAATTGATTCGAGCTTCATCAAGAGATTCTGACATTTCGGAGGACAACCAGAGCGGATTACCCGATATGTCAAATTCCCTGCATCCATTTCTATTTATACAATATCTTTCATCATGGCTGCGCGTAACCGGGTCATCGGGTGTGAGCGTTGAAAAGAAAAGTATCCCATCGCGCACTGAAATATCGCTCGTCTCCCGAGTCCCCGCTTTCGATGTGTCGACGGTCGTCCCGATGAACGGGTAATTGAGCACGGCGCCTGATAGACGTGTCCATCCGACGCCATCCAGGCGAGTACTGCGTCCACGTCGATGACATAGTGCCCGTTTGCGCATTTTTCAGCCAGTAAAACTAATGAAACTGACCGACTACACCGATTACACGTTGCGTGTGCTGCTTTATCTCGCGGTGCGAGGTGAAGGACTGTCGAAGATTGCAGATATTGCAGAAGCATATGGCATTTCGAAAAGCCATCTTATGAGGATCGTCCGGCAACTCGCGGAGCGTGGGTGGGTAGAAACAGTGCGCGGCCGCAATGGCGGAGTGCGTCTCCATGCGGAATCGATCACACTCAAGTTAGGCAACATTGTCCGGTTGACGGAAAGCGATTTCGCGCTGGCCCCTTGCCTGCCGGGCCGGCAAGGCAAAGGACGGGCGTGTGTGATCGTACCGCATTGTCGAGTGCGCATTGCACTGGAGGCAGCGACCCGCGCGTTTTTTGACGAACTGGATCGCTATACAATCGGTGATCTCGCCCAACCGGAAGACTCGCTCGCGGAATTGCTTGGACGCAGAACCAACATTTCCGCTAATGGCAATTGCGGCAGGATCGATGGATAAGCGGAGCGCACCGAATCGGCTGCCGATCGATCGATGCCGATTTCTGTTCACGTTGTTCATCGCGTCAAAGCACGGCCGATAACGATAGCCGGCTTTTCGAACGCGAAATGAGCGAGTGCCGCCACCGGTGTCACTAGCACTGCCGCGACTGCGAGCGCGAGCAACGCTGTATCGGCCGATGGCATCAGATGGATCACAGTCAGTAGCACCACTGTGTGTGTCAGATACAAACTGTAGGAAATCCTGCCCATGAACACGGCCGGCTGCCACGCGAGTAGCAATGCGGCGCGCCTGGACGACAGCACGACCGAAATGAGGCCAGCTGCGCCGATCGACACACCCCAGTCGAACAGGAAATCCGCGAGCCCTGCGGGCGCGATCCTCAACACCGAACGTGAAAAGAAATAGAAAGCCAGCGACGCGCTGAACACGATTGCCTTGCGCCCGCCCACAGCCAACCACCCTAACCAATGAGTCCGATGCTGTGCGAGCGCCGCGCCGGCTACGAAAATTCCCGCGAAGTGTGCAGTCAACTCCCACCGCACTTTCAGATTCGCGTTGTAAGGATCGTTTCCGTTGGCAACGAGTAACAGATACCCCACTGCGGAAATGACAAGGGCCAATGCGATCGTGTGGCATGCCCGCAAGTGTTGAACCGCACACACGAGCAGTGGGAAGAAGAATGCGATTCGCATTTCGTAGATCAACGTCCAGATCACCGGCAAAATGTGTTCGGCGCGATAAGTGCCGACGAAAACTACGTGCTCCACCACTTCGGACATCTCGATCTGGCCGTCCCACGCGATATTTGCCCACACGCCGGCCCATGACACAGGGCCACGATAGGAAAACGACATCATCGCGCAGGCGACCGAAAAGACCGCGAGATACGGCAGATAGATACGACAAATACGTTTGATCAGCCATTCCCGATAGCGAGGCGCATGGGGCGACGTCAATTGAAGCGTTAAAACAAATCCGCTTATAAGAAAAAACATAATAACCGCGTTATGACCGTTGAGGAGAAAGCGTAGCGGCGTTTGCAATAATTCGCGCAAAGGATCGATAACCGTAAAGTGACTCATGACGACCGTAACGGCGGCGATGCCTCTTAGGGCATTGAGCTGAGAGAATTCTCCAGCGGGATGTTCATTGCTAACGCTCATGCCGATTTTTATTTTGTTTAATTGCCGGCATCGATGGATCGCCTTTTTTCAGTCTTAAGCTTTATAAATCAAAAGTCGTTAGTGGGTCAGGATAGCAGGTATATATGGGAGGTAGGAGTTTTAATTTGTTAAAAAATGAAAATATGAATAATGCGATTTGATATATTAAAAATAGAATCTGATTTCTTATTGATAAGTCAAATCCGATTCGATTCACGAGCGACGTCGGGGCGCTCTCCCCCCAAATTGCAGAGGTGCTCCGGCAGCGGAAGCTCCGCTAGTGCCTTGTGACGTGGGAGGGCACGGGTGACCGGCGATACGGCCGCTGTTCCTCCATATCACAACGCTCCGTTTGAATGACCCCCCAACACGTAATGCGACATCTGAGTGAAATTCAGACGACTTTTCTGATGATCATGAATTGTTTAAATTATGTAAAAATTGTGGACTGATCGTTAAAAAGTGAAATTATAATTCCAAAATTATGGTGTAAATTCAGATGGCATCTTGACTATATAAAAACCCTAAAGATATCCTCACGTTCGAGTTTTTAGAGCAACGTCTCCGCTTGCCGGAATTCGAGGAATAAACTCCGCGAGTGCAACGTCCGCAGCGATATCCATCAGCAACGACGCAAAGCGAAATCGCCCTTAATACATAAAAGAGACATGGCCGGTTCGAAGTTAAGTGACCGGCCACATCGCATGGGGGAAAAGATGTCTTTTATTGAATTATCCGACGACGAATGGGCATGTGTGGTAACGCTTTTTAAAGATGCGCCGGCAGTGCGGTTCGGACAACGCGGTCGCCCTCGCGCGAATCTGCGAATCGTTGTCGAAGCAGTGCTTTGGGTTCTTACGACTGGAGAGACATGGTCAAGACTTCCGCGTCGATTTCCTTCGGCGCCCACCTGCCGGCGACGGTTTGCGGAGTGGCAGGAGGACGGCACGCTGGCGCAGATGGTTCAAATGCTGTCGCTGACAGGGCGGCAATTTGCCTTTGTACCGGCTGGGCCGGTCAGTGCCCAGCGACATGCTGGAGAATCAAAGGTCGCTGTAGCGTTCGCTAGACAAACTACTGACACGGTCAGTTTTGCGCATTGGATGCGTCCCGAGTCCTGGCAAAAACCGTGCGCCGAGGCTCGCCACTCGAGGCTGGCAGGCCCCATCGCGGACATGGCCCGACAATTACTCGACTCGCGGGATAAAAGCGAAAACGTCCGGCGCTCCGACTCCTTCGAACTTTCCGACACGCTCCGGCAAGCTAGCCCTTCTGCAGGTTCTCGCCAGTACGAGCCACAAACGGAGCATTCTCAGCCGGCGTCCGGTTCGTGGCGAATCGATAGACCGTCTGGCGGCGTTCTGTTTGCCGACGACCGCGGCTATGTCATCAGCGCGTCGGCTCAACCCGGTCGCAATGACATGTTTCGCGCGGCCGCGGAAATCATTAAAGATGGGAAGCGGCGTGAACGATCGGGGCTCGTTGGTCCACCCTTCCGTACCCCGCACGACGCGACACATTACGCGTTCGAATGGGCAAAAAAATGGATCGACCGGCAGCTCACGCTTGAGGGCGACTCGCATACTGCTTGAGGCTGTTCGCGATGGTGTCGCTATGCGCGGCAGTGTGCTCGAGAATCATCCAGATTGACGCCTGGGAGTGCCGGTGATGCGGTTGTTCAGTTCTCGGGTTGCGTTGACAAACTAAGCAGCAAACACAGACACCGCATAGTCAGTATCCGATCTCCGGTGCGAGCATTACGGAATTGACCGGAAGCATACCTTCTTTGGGAAGCCCGATTTCGAACGCGAATCGAAACAGCTCGGAGTCCAGTTCGATGCCAAGTTTGCGCATTGCCGATCTCTTTTGCGCGCTTACTGTCTGCTTCGTCCGGCTCAGCTGCGTCGCGATTTTGCTAACCGTGAGACCGGATAGCAGCAAGCGGATCACTTCCAGCTCGCGGGTTGATAAAGTAGGTATGCGATTGTTAAATGCGTCATTCGAATCACTGCTGACCGGGGTCTCCTGCAGCGTCGGCGAATAGTAATGCGCTCCCGCGTGAACCGCATGTATAGCCGTAATCAAATATCCGACGTCCTTTGCCTTGTTCAGCACTGACTGAATACCGATTCTTCTCATTTGGGCGGCGATGGCGAAATTATCGATCGTCATGAAGACGATGATCTTCAGCTCCGGATGCCGGCGCCGTAGAAACGACAGCATTGCCATTCCATCGCCATAGTCCCCACCGGGCATCGAAAAATCGGTGATGAGGATATCGCACGACACGCGGGATAGTACGTCGACCAACTCCGTGGAATCATGCGCAGTTGCCGCGACGCAAAGGGTGTGTATTCTGGAAAGTTCATATTTGACGCCCGCAATCAGCGCGGGATGGTCATCCGCAAGTATGAGGTTGATTTTCATGGCGCTCTCGCTAGGCTATCGGGGTGTGCAAAAGATGCAGAAGAGCCTCTAATGTACCGAGAGGGGACAGAAAAAAGTTTCTTACTAGCCAAATTTCACGATCGAATACGTCTGACTTGTAAGAACAGCAAAGAAAACGCCTTCGATAAATGCTGACCGGTTCCTTGTCAAATGGGTGAACGAAACGCTGCGTGACCTGAATGCCCGATGCAAACCGTGCGAGCCGGCCGCTCACCGCGGGCATTGGGTAGTTGCGCTCGTGTCTCCACCATCAGCGCCGTGGTCCCTTTCCGATGCATAACCAGCCAGGTCTGCACCGTGACCCCGGAGGTAACGCGGCGGTTGAGGCGCCTCTTGCACCTATTTCCAGAAATTTGGAGCGAAACTCACACAATATAAGAAAGGTCTTATACAAACGATCGCAATTTACAACACGTCGCATTTTAATAGATGCTTAAATGTATAAAATTTATCGAGAGCATGGATACTGGTTGGAAAAATCATGATTTTGGGGTGTGATGAATTTGATTTTTATCAATATTTTTATGTTGCAGGAAACAAGGCAGTGATGCATATTATATTTAATATAACCTTTATTTTTAAATGATTTGACTATCAACTCGGTTCGTAACGGTTTCCATCGGGTTTTATGTTTGTTGAGTAATTTTGTGATGCCGCTTTGAGGACACAGGAGATAGAAATGTCGAACAATCAAACTTCTGCAACAGCTCGAGCACTGCTCGCTTTCGTGAATCTAGGTAGAAATGAGGAACGAGAGTTCATCGCCAAGATGAACCTTCTGCTGCTTGCTTCCCCGAAAAAGCGGCGGGAGCTCGTTGAGCAGATCAAACAGGAAAGTTTCGAAGGGGCATGCCTCCAAGGACACTTGTCTCCATCCGATTGAAGCGCGTGTGGAAGGCTGTGGGCGAAGCGTGTGTCAACGGCGCTATCTGTTCGCGGCCGCTTCGATGATGTTGTAACGCAGGACCTCGTCGATTCGCCGGCGAGGCCCGTTTCAGTTGTAGTAGATGGCAAAGGCTGCCGGGAAATCGCGCCATTGTCCGTCGACCTGGCCGCGCCGGTTCAGAGCAAGGCCTTTAGCTGCCGTGTCCGAGGCGACCGGACTATCCGCTCCTTACGGCTGCACGCTCGTGCAGATACCCGCGTTGCACACATACTTGACCTCGGTCTGCCCCCCGTAGTCGTTCATATGGCTCACATAAAGCGTCGTGGGTACCTGCTGCGCGAACGGCACGCTTGCCTGGCTCATCGGATCAACCATGAAAGCCGCGCTAAGCTCGACCGGCTTTTTGTCCTCTCCGGCGCGTATTTCGACGACTGACACGTGCAGTGGTGTCGGATTATCGAAGACCAGCGTATGCGAGGCGGGATCGATCTTTGCGGTCATGGGCAGGGTTGGGTCCTCGGAGGCCTTCGGCTGCACAGCCGCCGGCCGGTAGAACAGTTTCAGCTTCGAGTGCACCGCAATCTGTAACGCGTTCTCCACACCGGTCTTGGGTGGAATCTCGAGGATGTTCAGGAAGTACACCGATTCGCGGTCGGCAGGCATGGCGTTGCCTGGCAGCAGGATGACACGCAGGATATTTTTTCCGCTGGGCTCGATGCGCTGTAATGGTGGCAGAACCATGAACGGCGCATTGACCTTCCTGCCGCTCTCATCTTCGATCCACGATTGAATGAGATAGGGATACTTGTCGCTCCTGTTCGTGACCATGATGCTCGCCGATTGTTGGGCACCCTCGTTATAGATAAGGCGGGTCCGGTCGGGCACGATCGCGGCGTGCGACAGCAAGGGCATGGTCAGGATGGCCGCTGCGCAGCAGCGGAGCAAGGCGGCCTGGATGAAGCGGATGTTCATGGTAAAGGCTTGTCGAATCGGGAGCGGCCCCGGTGCAGGTCCACCTTGGTTAATCAGGGGTTGTATGTGACGGGTGTCGCGCTTCCGTCCGAAAGCAGGCAATCCGGCAAAGCACCGAGCGGGAGTTGTCTGCTGTCAATGACCTCTACCATGAGGTCGGGTTGCTGCCAGACCGAGCACCGCCGCCGATACCGGCAGCCGAATATCTGTATTGCTTCTGCGGACGGCAGCGAAGGCGGGCTCGAGAGTCGCAACGTGTGCTAGTTGTACAGAATCAGCACCGTTGCAATTGCTTCGAAAGGACCGATCTTGGGCACGCCCAAGGGCGTGAGCGTGGCCGTGAACGGAATTGAGACACTGGTTTGCGTCTCACTGAAATTCTGCAGATCGAACGGCTCACCGATCGGCACCTGTCTGCCACCACCGTCCTGGATTCCAATGCCGAAATTGCTGTCCGACTCCGGCAGTATCATGTTGTTCTGCACCTGATTCGAGGTCTGGAAATAGCCCTGTATGTTGACGCCCACACCACACTCTTTCTTCTGTAGCAGCAGACTGAAATTCTTTGTCGGTCTGGCCGGCTGGAACCCTGTTGGCGTTGACTGTACCTGACCAAAATCAACGATTCCGGGTTCCGGCGTCACAGTTACGTCGACCGTGCATGGAGTAGGCGCGAGCTTGCTCAGGCCGCTCAAAATGTAGTTGAAGCTTGGACGGCAACAGTTGATGCCGTTTACACCGTCGAACTGGAAGACGTTGTAGGTGTCTGGCAACGTTCCAGTCCACGTCCCCTGCTTACGCACAACGACCTGGTAGGTGAAGCTTACCGGGACGGGAGGGCATCCGCCGTTTGCCGAGACGTATTGATCGGTCGTGCAGGTCGGTACGGTAGTCCCTGTGAACAGGCCGCCTCCAGGAACACTCGTTGCATCGTAGACGTCCTGTCCGTTGAAGCGGATGCCGATTTGCAGTCCCGGCAGTGTGATCGATTGCGGATTGGCATAGAAAGAGACCGGGTCCAGATAATCCAGACCACCTACAAGGTCTTTCTGGCAATAGCCCGTGGTGGTGCGAGTCGGCGAAATCCAGATAATCGTGCCGTCCGGCACGTTTTCCGGATAGGTCTGCACGCTTCCGATCGATTCGGTAAAGGTTAAGGTTCTGGCGTCCGGCGAGCCCGCGAAGCATGTCAGCGCCCACGCGGAATGCGCGGACAGACACATCGCCGCCAGCAAGAGAAGCCTGACCAGACCGCGCAAGCCCGGGATCCGCATCATCCCCCGTTCATTTTGCGCATTCATGGCTGCACGCTCTTGCAGATACCCGCATCACACGCATATTTGACCTCGGTCTGGCCGCCGTAGTCGTTCATGTGACTCACGTAAAGTGTCGTGGGCATCGGTTGCTTGAACGGCACACTGGTCTGGCTCATCGGCTCCACCATGACAGCGTCAAAATCAACCGGGGTTTTGTTCTCGCCGGCGTGCATTTCCGCAATGGTCACATGCAGCGGCGTCGAATTGTCGAAGGTCAGCTTGTGCGTGGCTGCATCGATCTTCATCGTCATCGGCAAGGTCGGGTCGTCGCCGCGCTTCGGTTGGACGGCTTTCGGGCGGTAGAAGAGTTTGAGCTTCGACTGCAGCGCAAGCTGCAACGCGTTGACCTCGTCGGACTTCGGTGGAATTTCGCGGATGTTCAGATAGAACACCGATTCACGGTCGGCAGGCAGCGCATTGCCGGGCGCCATTACGATACGCAGAATATTGCGGTCGTTTGCCTCGATGCGCTGGAGCGGCGGAAGCACCATGAACGGTGTCGTGACCTTGTTGCCCTTCTCGTCTTCGATCCAGGATTGAATAAGGTAAGGAAGTTTGTCGCTCTTGTTCGTGACGGTGACGCTTGCCGACTGCACGCCTTCGTCATACACGAGGCGGGTGCGATCGGGCACTACCGCGGCGTGAGACAACAGCGGTACCGCCAGCAGGGCTGGCGTGCAGAAGCGGAGCAGGAACGACTGAAGGAAACGCATACGCATGATAAGGATCTCTCGAATCGGGAGCGGCCCGGTGCAGGCCCACCGTGGTTAATCAGGGACTGCACGTAACGGGTGTGGCGCTCCCGTCCGACGGCAGGCTGTCCGGCAAAGCACCGAGCCGGCACTGCTTACCTTCACTGACCTCGACTACGAGGTCGCTCCCAGTCTGAATCTGGGACAGATACGTCACGCCATGCTCGCCGACAATGCCAATCTCGCGGCCGGTCTTGCGGTCCATGACGGAGGCGCCGAACGGCATCGCCTTGCCGTCCGCATCGTTCAATTCGACGAGCGCATTGCGACCGCGGGCGGCATCGAAATGCACATAGCCGATTGCACCGTCGGTCAGCACGAGGCGTTGCACCGGGTTCGTCACCTGCGTGTCGAGCGCGAGCTTGTTGGTGTTGACCTGCGCATTGAACGTGTCGAATGGCGATACCGCACCGATCACGGCGTAACCGGCCCGGTTAGTCTTTGCCTGGGTTCCGGTAAGCGGGACATCGGACACGCCATCGGTCGACACGAGAAGACGGGTGTCGCCGGAGTTGCCATTGGAATGAGCTGCTACACCGTGCTTCGTTGCAACGAACGAACCGTCCAGTTCAAGGGAAGCAGCCGTATATGTGTTGATGACCGTCGACGCTTGCATGCTGACCTGATACGCGGAGGTCATCTTGCGCGCGTTGGCGTTGAACATCGGTCGGCCATCCTGCGCACCACCGAACACCGAGTAGCTGAAGCCATCGGCATCGCTACCGGAGACACCCGTGCTCACACCGATGCCGCCAGCGGAGGACGATGAGACGCTTGTCGAGACGGTCTGGCGGCCTCCAAGCGGAATGCTTGCCGAGAGGAAAATCTGGTTGCCGCTGCCGGAAATTCCCTGGGTTCGAAACGCGGAGAAATTCAGGTTGACGTTCTTGACCTTCGCGAACGACACGGTACGTGCGAGCGAAATGCCGTAACGATCGTCGGATTCACGATCCCAGTAGCTCGAGTGGTCGTAGGACAGGAATGTCGATACGCCAAAGAGCCGCTTGGCTAGCGTCATCGAGAGACGCTGTCTGCTGCCGTTCTGACCATAAGACGTAGCGTCGCCGATGAATTGCGGAAACGTCGTATAGGTGCGATCGGAAAAGCGATAGCCAAAAAACCGCAGATCGGTGTCGAGCGAGTCGAAGTGTTTGGAGTAGTTGAAACGATAGGACTGGCCGCTCATTCTCTGGCCATTCCACCACAGTCTCGCATTCGACGTCGTCACGTCCACCGACACCGCGCCGATCGAGCCGAGATCTTTACCGATCCCGAGCGCGGCCGCCGTATAGTTCGTCGCGTCGATCGTGCCGCCGTAGATCGTAACGTCCTTCGGCAGACCATACGCGGCTTCCGCGGCGCCGAACCACGGTGTAATGCCGGGGCTTCCGAAAAGGCGCGGCTGTCCGACCGAGAACTTGTAGCGCAACTGTCCCTCGCGGGCCAGAAACGGCACCGAGGCGCTCGTGACGGTGAACTTCTGTACGCTGCCGTCCTCTTCCTGGACCGTGACGTCGAGCGAGCCCTGTACGTTCGCGGTGACATCCTGCAGCGCGAACGCACCTGCCGATACTCGCCGCGAGTACAGCACGCGTCCCTGCTGCGAAACGGTAACCGTTGCGTTGGTATGCGCTACCCCGGTGATGAGGGGCGCGTAGCCGCGCATGGCCGGTGGCAACATGCGGTCATCGCTCTGGATCGACGCGCCCGTGTAGGCGAACGTGTCGAAGATATCGGAATTCAGGTAGTTGTTGCCGAGCGAGACAGTCGAACGAATGCCCGTCAATGCGCGATAGGCGTAAAGACGGTTGAATTGCAGATTGTTGTTCGAGCCGCCGAAGCCGCCACCGCCGGTGTTGGCCTGATAGTCGCCGCGGAAGCGCCATGCGCCCGCGTTCGCGCCGACGGTGCCGTAGGCTTGCAGCCAATTGTTCTGCTGAGGACCATAGCCGGTGTTGTACTGGCGGGTCGTATTGCCGATAACGTGGTAATCGAGCATCGCGCCGTCGATGCCGTCGCTCCAACGTTCGCGCGGAATATAGTTAGGGTCGTCGTATTCGAATGCGGCCTGCGGAATGTTGATCTTGAGGCGCGCACTGCTTTTTTCGTACCTGATCGTTACGCCATCGATCTTCTCGAGATCGACGCAGAGGCCTTCATCGGTACGCGGCAATGTTTTGAAAACGGCCGGCTTGAGACCGAATCCCTTGACGAGTTGTTCCGGCAGGCACGCGTGACTGGTACCTGGTTCGGTTCCTTCGATGAAGCGGATCGACTGACGGCCGAAATATTGGTCGTTCACCTGGATGTCGAGCAGATAGTCGCCCGGCATCGTATAGTCCGCGTGCGCGAACTGGGTGAGGTCGAGGTTTTTCGCATCGTCGACGCTCAGAAAGTCGCTGTTGAACACGGTCGCAAAAGCGTGTGTGCTGACGAGCAGAGTCGACATGCACAGCACGGATTTCTTGAGATATGTGGGCAGCATTTCCCGATCGCCAGTAGCTGGCGCGGGCATGCAAATCAGCGACTTCGTGTTACGCACAACGGGTGCCTTCTTGAAAAACTTCAATGTGCAGGCGATAAAAAAGGGGGGCGTGCCCCCCCTTTTTCCCAAAACTCGACTGGAGCTTAGAGGTAGCGAATCGTGAAGTTCGCAACCGAGTCAGCCTCGCCCGGCGTGACACCGGCGGCAGTCGCTTCGTACATCGCGCCGAACTGAACCGTGTTGTTACCGTTCGACAGAACGATCGGAGCCTTCTGCTCGCTGCCGTTGGCGAGGTATTCGCCCGACGCCGTCTGCAGGCGGATACCGACGTTCGTTGCGCTGCCCTGGGTAGCGAACAGAGCGTTGTTGGCCAGGTCAGCCGTGCCCGTGAACGTGAAGTACGCGTTCTTCGCGGTCGCCGTATCGCAGTCGGTCAGAACGATCGGGAACGTCTTGACCTTCGAACGGTCGCCAGCATTCACGAAGTCGTGTGCCGGCACCTGGCCGAGCGGAACGACCTGGTCGAGCGAGCCGGCGTCGATACCGCACGCACCTGCGACGATTTCACCGGTGAACTTGACCTGACCCGGGTTAGCCGGAGCCGTTTGTGCAAAAGCCGAGGAGGTAGCGGCTGCGAAAACAGCCATTGCGATGATTGCCTTCTTCATGGATATATCCGTATGTCGTTGAAGTCTTGGAGAGATAGAGGGGCAACAGGAGTGTGGTCCCTTCTGATCGGTCGCGCGCTGATTGGGGTGATGAGATGCCATCCGGTACTGCTTCGTAATCCAAATCAATGAAGCGCGACAGAGAAGAATTATGGGCATCGCGGGAACAGAATGAAATTTGACCGGTAAGAAAAATTAAAAGACATTGTTATATTGGTCACATAACGCTGTCTTTCCGAATACGTGGGCGTCGTTCGATGCGCTATGACGCTCGCGCGAGTGGCCGAATAAAAAAGAACCGGAAAAACAAGGCGGCGGAGAGGGCGCAATGCGCCCTCTCCTGCTAAACGCTTACCACTGATACGAAGCGCCAACCCCTGCCGTCGTACCACCGCTCGAATAACCCACACCCGCTCTCATCTTGATGTTTTGCGTAATGCGAGCCGTACCGCCGATGGCAAGAGCCTGGTAGCCCTTATAGGTTCCCCCGCCGATACCGAGCGACAACGTCTTGTCCTTGTCGACGTCCGGAATCATCGTCAACGCGGTAGCGGCAGCGATACCCGAGTACGCACCCCTGGCGACGTTGTTAATCGCCTTGTCGGTCGCGTTCACGCGGTTATCGAGGCCTGTGAGCGCGTCACCGACGTTCGAGTAAGTGCCGCCCGACAACTGGTACGAAGGACCCGTCACCGAGCCGTCGGGGTTGACCGCGGCACCGCCGCCCAGGCCGTTTACAACCGGCGTCAACTGGCTGACGTTGACGGCGTCCTTGGCTTCCGTACCGTTGGCGACGTTGGTGACCTGACGCTGTTGCGTCGCGGATCCCACCGACACCGTGTTGTCGCGATCAGCGACAGAACCATTGCCGAGCGCAACCGCGCTCGCAGCCGATGCCTGTGCTCCCTGACCGATTGCCACCGAGCCCGATGTGGCCACCGCGCCGGAACCCACGGCGACAGCGTTGTCCGCTGCGCTGGAGTTCGAGCCGACGGCCGTACCGTTATCGCCCGCGACGATCGCACCCGAGCCTGCCGAGGTGCTGCCTGCACCGGCCCCCGGCGCTGCCGCGTGCTGCACAGCGGCGTCGCCCGAACCTGCATCGGTATCGGTCGCGTTGAAGTACGGGTTGCCGAGACCCTTGTTCTCGATGTTCGTCACCCGATCCTGCAGCGCGGACAACTGGCCGAAGTTGACCGCATCATAGGTCGACGTACCGTTGGCGATGTTGGTCAGTTTCACGGGCCCCGACGACATGCCACCTCCCAGCGTGACGCTGTTGTAGTTCACGGTGCCGTCGTCGTTGCGGTCGTATTTCACCGAGCCCTGATCCAGATTCGCAATGTTGCTGTTGATCTGGTCCAGTGCCTGGTTGGTCGCGTACAACTGCGAGCCATTGACCGCATCCGTGCTCGTGGCCGACAGGTCGCCCGCTGCAACGTTACTGATCTTCGTGCCGTTTGCGCCACCCAGCGTGATTGCAGCCTTCGATGCGTCGTCGTACGCAACCACGTTAGCCACCTGACCGTTGCCGTCGATCACGCCTGCGTTCTTCAACTGCGATACGTTCACCGCGTCGTTGTTGTCGACGCCGTCAGCCACGTTTTTCAGGGCCACCGGAGCCGCGGCATTTGCACCGCCAAGGGTGACGCTGTTGTGCGAGGCCGAGTCATACATGACCGCATCTGACAGCGTCGCCTGCACGTTACTGATATCGCCAGCGTTCTTCGTCACCTGGCTACCCAGGTTGGCCACGTTCTGGTTGGTCGCATTCAGTTGCGAACCATTGACCGCATCCGTGCTGGTGGCCGACAGGTCGCCCGCTGCAACGTTGCTGATTTTTGTGCCGTTTGCGCCACCCAGCGTGATCGCAGCCTTCGATGCATCGTCGTACGCAACCACGTTCGCCACTTGACCGTTGCCGTCGATCACGCCTGCGTTTTTCAGCTGCGATACGTTCACCGCGTCGTTGTTGTCGACGCCGTCGGCCACGTTCTTCAGAGCGACCGGAGCCGGGGCATTTGCACCACCGAGGGTAACGCTGTTGTGCGAGGCCGAGTCATACATGACCGCATCCGACAGCGTTGCCTGCACGTTGCTGATATCGCCAGTGTTCTTCGTCACCTGGCTACCCAAGTCCGCCACGTTCTGGTTCGTCGCATTCAGCTGTGCGCCATTGACCGCATCCGTGCTCGTGGCCGACAGGTCGCCCGCTGCAACGTTGCTGATCTTCGTGCCGTTTGCTCCGCCCAGCGTGATTGCAGCCTTCGATGCGTCGTCGTACGCAACCACGTTCGCCACCTGACCGTTGCCGTCGATCACGCCTGCGTTCTTCAACTGCGACACGTTC
>NZ_MSDV01000015.1 GCF_001931485.1 Burkholderia sp. SRS-W-2-2016
TAAGGCAACCCGCCGCGATCTGCGGCTCGGGATTTGCGACCGTTTCGCATACGGAGAAAGCTCCTCGGGAAAGGGATAAAGGCGCTGTGTCGAAGATTGACCACTCCACCAAGTGCAGAGTCGATCTCCCTTCGTTGAAGAGGCGGTTGTCATGGAGGCGCTTAATTCTTCCGGCTCTCGCCGGGTGCCGTGGAACAAGGGGAGGTTGACCGGCCAGAAGCCTCCGTCGAAACTTCGAGAAATCTGGGCAAGTAGAACGAGGCTGCAGATCTCGTCCAACGCTCGTGAGCTCGCGATGTTCAACCTGGCATCGACATCAAGCTCCGGGCGTGCGATTTGACGCGCTTGCAGGTGCAGGACGTCTGCATAGGACGTCATGTAGTTGTCCGAGCGACGGTTATGCAGAAGACACACCGACCGGTCCAGTTGGAAATCACGGAGCAAACTCGGCAGAGTGTCGCGGCCTGGATTTCAGCGCGGAGATTGCAGCCCTCCGACTATCTGTTTCCGAGTCGCCTACCCGCGTCAGAGCACTTGTCGACGCGCCAGTATGCTCATATCGTGCATCGATGGGCCGCGTCAATCGGACTAGACGGCGCCGCGTACGGCCCGCACACGATGCGCCGCACGAAGGCGTCGTTGATCTATCGACGAACAAAGAACCTGTGTGCGGTTCAGTTACTCTCGGGCCATCCGAAGTTCGAGAGCACAGTTCGATACCTGGTATCGAGGTAGATGACGCGCTCGAGATGGCCGAGCTAACCGAAGCCTGATTGAAACAGGTTCGGTGAGCGGACGCTTGCCGACCATGCATTGCCCGACACCTGGGACGCGACCTGGTCATGCCGGCGTCGGCTGCGCTTCGGAAACACCCAGTCAGTGCGCTGATCTGATACAAATCCAGGGAGCGGGGCGCAGTTCCGTCTCGATTTCGCGGAGAAGATGTGGTGCCGTACGCTTGTGCTTGCCCACCAGGCGAGGCAAAGGTGCGTAACGGGCAGTTCGGTGTCGGTTTGTTTGCAGAACGGTGGCCTCGTGAACCAGTTACAAGATAAGTATTGACGCTGGTAGCGCCCAGCGGGTACTGTAACAGCCGAAGTTCAAGAAGTTCGATTGCTGTTCATCAATTAGTCGCTGCTCGGCGATATTCGTTGTCCTCTCCCTCCTTGATGCTTCACGCGCTCTTTAAAGGAGCACTTTTCTATTTTTTTCAAGGAATCTTATGGATACCGGCATCGTCAAGTGGTTCAACGACAGCAAAGGCTTTGGCTTCATCACCCCGGACAGTGGCGGCGACGATCTGTTCGCGCACTTCTCCGAAGTCAGCGGCGACGGCTTCAAGACACTGGCTGAGAATCAGAAGGTGAGCTTCGAAACGAAGCAAGGCCCGAAGGGTCTGCAAGCGGCCAACATCAAGCCGCTGTAAAGTTTGCGGGGCCCGGTCTCTCGCGGTAGATGCCGGGTTGTAGCGATACACTCGTCGAGCTTGTCTTGTCTCCCAAGCTCGCGCGATCATTTTAGCTGCACCAGTTTATTCAGCAGCTTGCCAAGCCCCAGTCGCTGCGTTGCGCGTCATTCTCCTCTCCGGCTTCAACGCTGCTTTTGCTTTCCAACTGCTTCAGATTCCGTTCGCAAGGGCGTTGAGCCGGCGTGCCCATACACATTGCACGTCCCGCGCGCACCCGAACATCATTAAAATAAAATGCAGAACAAACAAACTCATCAATACAACGGCTATGCCGTCCAACCCTCGGCGCATCGTTTGCCCGACGGTAGTTTCTCATCCAACCTGCTGCTCGAGCGCACCAATAGCGCGCGCGTCGAACGACGCTACCAGTTCTATTCGCTCGACTACTTCATAAGTGAAGAGCAGGCGCTGCGGCACTCGACGCGCTGGGCACGCAACTGGGTCGACACGCGCGGGTAAAGGCGAGGCCGTTTCAGTGGCGTGTCATGCTCATTCGAACCGGCCGAAGCAAGGGATTTGCGACACGCCCGCGTGGCAAACGGACGAGCGGATGGTGCGTTAGTGAGCCGTCAACACCATCAAAATATCTACATACCATGCGCTGTTCAGTCCGAGAGATTCGTCCATCTGTTCATCCCGGCCGCCCATGTCAATGCTCGAAGAATGCACGCCTAAAAGCAGCCACGGTAGTTCATCAGGCTTCCTGCCTTCTGAGGGTGCTCTCAGCACAACCGGCGCGCCGCTGATACCTCGGTGAGTTCTTGCGTCCGTAACAAAGCAGCCCTTCCCCTGAAAACGCAGCCCAAACGCGGAAGCAAGAACGCCTTGCCGAACGACGGGCAAGTGATGAAGCGAATCGTGGAATCCGAGCGGGAAACCGACAATCAGCAGCGACGCCCCAATCGGCATTGCATCGCCCGGACGCGGGAGATGACCGGGGCCGAAGCCCTGGAACTTCGCGCCGGCAGGCAACGCGGCCCTGTCGAGTTCGATTACGGCTACGTCAATGGCGCCGCCGTCATCCGTTCCCTGACGCCAGAGAGGATGTCCCGCGGTGTACAACGGAATCGACAACCACGTCGCGGCGGCGAGGTTTTCCGCGTCGACATGAAATTCGATCTCGAGCCGGTCGGGGAAATGTTCACCAGACGCGTCGAACATGACGTGCCGACTGATTACAAGAAATAGACGTGTTCCCTGCTGGAAAAAGAAGCCATTGGCATTGGTCAACCGCCGCTCCTGCGCGAAGGTGCATACGCGCGTCACAGCGAGAAGCAATGCATCGGCGCCCACCTGGACATGCGGCTGCGCGAGACCCTCAGCGCCTGGGCGGGACGCGACGAACCCGCCGCCGGGATGCACAGATCCACTCGCGGATGGAATCAGTCCTGAAACCAGGTCCATCAACGCATCGTGCTCGCGTCCGCGCCTGTCCGGCGACAGAAACGCGCCAACCGCAAGTTCCGATACAGTTCCTGCCGACGCCGCGTTCGGCACTTGGCGCACGATGGGAGTTCCCCGTTCGTAGCGACAGAGGAATCATCTATCTCCGTTGGAACTGCGATGGAATTCGAGAGCATCGCTGCTCTTTCCAGCGCTCGATTCCGTGCCGGCCGGGTCAGAGTCCATGCGCACCCCTCAGATGATCGTGCTTTCAATTCCGAGGGGCATTGCGAATCACGACTGCAGTCGAATTGCATGAGGCCACCCTGTTCGGAGAACCCGCGCCGTGATGCGTGGTCTGCCGTAGCCTAACCGCTCAGGCGGCCTCCCAGAGCGAGCGGCCGGACCTGCCACCGTCAATCAGCATTTCAGCGTAGGCGACGGACGCGCGCCTTGCGTCGCCGGAATTCTCGAAGGGACGCTTGCCAGGCACACGGAAAAGGCGGCTCTTTACACTGTCCATTCCGGAACCGGGTTCGCTGATACGGATCGACGCATCGAAACCTTCCTCGTAATTGAGGCCAGATCCAGCCCGGGTCGCGTGATGGGGATACACGAGCAGGGAAATATCCAGGCCTCGATAATGGCGATTGGTGGTCATCAGATCACTCCTTTGGGCCGCAACAAGCAGCCGGTTTTTTTGATTGTTGTACGGGTCAGGTCAAAGGCGACATCCGAAACGCCTGACGAGCCGTATCAACGAGTTCAAGCAGCCCTGCCGGACTTCCCGGAGGGCAATCCAACGCTCGAGCAAGGCAACGATTCAAGCGGCTTTACGCCTGACGTGTCAGCGAACTTCAAGCTTGCATAGCCATGTACTGGCTTGGCCCGCATTGGGCTTACGTCTGTTCGATCGCGCTCCGCGTCGCCCCGGAATGAAATCGGCTTGCTATCCCATTCCCGTTACGCGATATCTCGTCGGGACAGCGTTCTGTCGCGTGCGCAATTAAGCCAATGTGCTTTATCTGTTTCATCGCGCGGCAAGACAGCGTAGTTGCCGGCGAACGTTCTTCATGGAGGCCGCCACATACGGTGGGGGGAACGAGGCGGAAAGTCAGGTCATCAGAAAGATGATCGAGACGGTGCGGACAAGGATCCAGTTTGCGGACTTCGTGACCCACCATACGCGCGCCAGCATGTTCCGTCAATTCAATTCCGAAAACATCGGCGCTGCCCTGCGTTGGCCGTTTCAGGGTATAGTGAGCCTCCCCTTGTGGAGTGACAAACATGTCGACCCAGCCGCTTCTTCTCTACAAGGGGTATGAACTTCATCCCCTCGTATTCCCCCGCACGTTCAGTCGCTTCGACGGACATTCTCGTTACGCCGAAGGGTATGACATAGCGGTACGGATATCCCGTCCGGCCGCAATAACTAGCTCTGCCGCGAGCCGTATTTTCCGGCTGAACCAGCCTCATGCATTCTCTGATTTGGGCACGGCAAGGCGAGCCGCCCGTCAGCAGGGAAAGGACATCGTCGACGGAAAGGTGAGTGGCGCTTCGGTCGTCGACATGTGAAAAACGCTGCTGGCGCACGGCGTCACCGGTTTTGCCCAAGCGAAGATAGCTTTGCCTGAAAACCGATCCAACTGTCGCTGCATCGGGACAGTGACCTGCGACTGAAAGCGTTCCTCTGCATGCCACGCGCTGGCCGTCTGTCGCAGGTCCCGAACACTGACTGTCATGTCTCGCGCAACGAACTAACCTTCCCGCGAATGTTCACAGAGGCCGACACGACTCCGTCTTCATTTGCACCGCGGATGCAGAGATACGGATTTTGTATTGGTTCGCATGGCTGGATGAATGTCAGGCGGAGTTGACCGCCGCTGTTTAACTGTGCTTGCGGGTATTTTTCGGCAGAAAGTTCGTTTGCTGACGTGTCCGTTCGTGGGTCCGTCGCTCCCCCGATCCGTATCGATTCATCAATCTAAAGGAGCGCCCATGTACCGGATGATCCTGTATCGAGGTTTCGAGATTCACGTCGAACTGACGTCTGCGGAGGATCTGTACGAGGTCAGCTTCCAGGTAAAGGGCGGCGAGCAACTCGTCATCCCCGGCGGCCGGAGCGGACGCGTTCCGCTGCGCAACGGTCCATTTACCCGGCGTTGGGCATATCTCATTGCGGAAATAGCGGGGCAGGCTGCAATCGACCTACTGCTTGGGGTAGCCACCGGCGATCAGCCTCCCGTATGATCTGTCGTTTGACCGGCCCTGAATATCCGATGGGCCCAACGTGTGTCAAGCCACGATTCGTGTTGCTGTCTCACGCCGGGCCGGTATGCGGTCGGGCTGCACCTTCGCCACTGTTTCGCGAGCCGGAATTCTCGGTCTACGACATCACAAAAGGCCGGATCAATCCCGCCACAAGGACGAAGGGGGCAGTAATACCGTACCGATGGCTTTGTTTCGCCGTCGTTGATCTGTCGAGATCGAGATTGCCTACCGCGCATATCGAACGATCGCATGCTGCGTTCCTGGATGACGCGCGATTACGCGAAGACAAACGCGGGCTAGCATGTTGCCGCCGCCGACCTGCGTTGCTGTCATAAGCACCGGGTTGATCCGCATGCCTTGTATTTTTCTGATAGCAACGGGAGCACGGTTTTTCTGTACAAATCCATCAATGGGCGTAGCATGAGATCACCGTTCGATCTGCGGCCGTTCACGGCATCCTTAGCCGCTTCACCCCGTAGAACCGGACCTTTCCCGGTCATCCCAGACCACGTGGCGCGGCCCAACGCGTGAAGCACTGTGAACGCAGTAGCGCACGTCTCCATGCCTCCTCTCTCTTCCGCCGCCCGATGATGCGATCGTGAAGGCAGCCCATGACAACCGGCTCCCGCCTCTACTGCGGACACGGGATTAACACCCGCTGTAGTGGACGGAGCGCCGGTGCACACATTGGAGTGTGATATGCAAAGGAATGACCTGCTGGAGTGGATCCGGCGCAATGGCTCCGGGCTCGTCGACCAGTTTCTACCGCACGGCGCGCAGGCGGAGCTCGACAGCGTCATCCATGACCGTCGTCACGAGGTCGATGCCGATGCGTTTCTGATGTTCGTGTCGATTCGCGCATTGCTGCGCGAGCGTGGCATGGCAAGCTGCGAGTCGGATTGCGAGGCAGGGCAGATCATGGCCATGCTAAGCACGTGAGTCGCGCTTTTTTCGATGCCCCGTTGTGACAGTCGCAACCGGGCGACAACCCTGAAGGAAACACTTATGCGCTTCAATTCCACGCTGATCGCTGTCGACGCGACCCCAAGGCGTGCCGATGGCGAGTACATGGCCCATGCACGGATCAGCAGCAATCGTGCAGACGGCACCAGTTACGAAATTCATTCGAGCGGCGATCTGGCCGGTTTTGACGCACGCGAGGACGCGATAGCCCATGCAAAGAACTGGGCGCAGGACTGGCTGGAGGCGCGCTTCGGCTGAAAGACGTTTCACAAACAGATGCAAATGCAGAACGATCGGCCTGAAGGCCAGCTATTCGCCGTCAGAAAGATAAGATGCAGCCAATATCGGCCGCGCGTATCGATTCAGTCGCGTGCCCAGCGTCCGGGCATCCGTCCGGATCACAATCAGGAAAACAATTGACTACTGTAACGCCCAAACTCAACGAACCGGTGGAAGTCGCCCTGCGCCGTTTCCGACGCTCCATCGACAACACGGGCCTGCTGAAGGAACTGCGCGCGAGGATGGCCTACGAAACGCCGACCGCCAAACGCAAAAGAAAAAAGGCCACTGCCGTGGCGCGGCTGCGCAAACAGATAAAGCGGTCGTTACCGCCGAGAAAGCTGTATTGATCTGTAGCCCGCCAGTGCATGCACGTGAGGAAATTCCATCTTGACGGTAATGGCGTGCCATTCATGCGGCTGCGGGCCGGCGCGGCAACCGTACGAAAAAGACGGTCTCGTTTTCGTCCGACCGCACGCCAACTTCACCGCCGTGGGCTTTCGCAATTTCGCGGACAATGTACAAACCCAGTCCAAGGCTTTCCCTTGGGCGGGAGACGGCGTGTGTGTCCTCGCCGCGCGTGAGCGGATCGAAGATGCGGTCGAGTATCGCCGGCTCGATCGGTGCGCCCCGATTGCCAATTTCGAGCATTACGGCCTCGATATCGCCGGCCAGTCTTTACCCCGGACAGGCGCGTCTCGAAAGCCGAATTTGAGCGCATTGACAACAAGATTTCCCGGCATTTGCTGAAGGCGTTGGCCATCCCATATTCCCCGGGAGTCTCCCGACACCTCAACCCGGATGTCGTGGCAGGGATGCGCCGCCCGCAGCTGGTCCAGTTCGTCGACAACCACATCGCGCATGTCCAGTTCCTGTGGCGTCACGCTAATGCCAAGGCCCAGCCTGCTCCGGTTGAAATCGAGCATATCGTCGAGCAACACCTGCATCTGTGCGTCGCTGCGAAGCAGTCGCGCCGCGGCCTCCGACACAGCCTCCCCTGCGTTTATCGCTGCGAGACAGGATGCCGTCATCTGGATCGTCTGCAGCGGGCTACGCAGGTCATGGCCCACTATTCCCAGCAACAGGTTGGGAGCCTGCTCGACCTGGACGCTGAAGAGCATCACGGACTCGGCCAGAGCCTCGTCGATCGCTTCGTTGAACCGGATGAGGTCATCCTGGTGCAGGGGCGCAGCACCACATTCGTCCATCCACAGGCGGAGCACGCTGGCGCGCAACGCACGGTATTCAGCAGTCAACTGACTTATGTCGAATCCACTTCGCGCCCGCAGGATTGCATGCGTCTGGGCGGCCGTCTCCCACAGAGGTTGTGGGCCTTTGCCCCACGATCTTTGCTGCCGGGCTTCGCGTGTCTGTACAGTGGACAGATCACCGGCGATTGCCTGAAGTATGGCCGCTGCATGGTCGCGCAGTGCTGACGCCTGCATCTGCGGCGCCGCCGGCATTAACATGCGGGAAAAGGCGTTCCACTCCGTCAGGATCGCCTCCATATGACTCGTAATAAACGGTGCCAGTCGCATACCTGCTCCCGTGACAGATGGTCGCTTCCATATTATCCGGATCAACATTGCCGTTGCCGGGAAAAGTGGCGGCCGGCCCGCGCCATACTTCGGCGCGTAGCACTATCTCCGGGATCGATACTTGCTATCGTTCAATGCTGCACTGGGAGGATAAAGGCTGCCAGCGACAAAAAGGTCCGTTCCAGACAATACAGGTGCCGCGAAGGCGGACGTGGCAATGAAAAACGCAAAAAACAGTGCAGGGCAATTCGCTTCCAGATGGCCGTCGTTATGGGTGGAATCGACAGGCGATTATGCCGCTTTCGCCCTTTGCCCGGACGGCTGCGTCCTTACCTGGAATCCGGGGGGGAGAAAAGATTCTGGGGTACAGGGCAGACGAAGTCCGTGGCCAGTCATTCGCCGTTCTCTATCCGGACGCTGACCGGCTCGCTGGAACGCCCGATGCCGCGCTTTCGATGGCTCGTGAGCGCGGTCGCCATCAGGAAGAGAGGTGGTGCCTGCGTCGCGATGGCGGTACCCTGTGGGCGCACTCACCATCACAGCGCTGTGGGATGCGAGCGGTCCGCCGGACGGCTTCAGCGTCGTCATCCTCGACGATAGTGAACTCAAGCTCATTCACGAGGCCGTCGTCGAGAGCGAGCGGAGGTTCCGGCTGCTTGTCGATGGGGTTACCGACTACGCCATCTTCATGCTGTCCCCGGAAGGGCATGTGCCCAACAGGAACGAAGGTGCGCGGTCGCATCAAGGGCTACGAAGCCGACCAAATCATCGGCTCGCATTTTTCGCGTTTTTATACGCCGGAAGATGCAACGGCGGCCGTTCCCATGCGCGCACTCGAAGAGGCACGGCGCAATGGCCGGTTTGAGGCGCAGGGATGGCGTGTCAGTCGGGATGGCAGCCGATTCTTCGCTCATGTTGTCATTGACGCTATCCGGGACGGAGAAGAACTGGTTGGCTTCGCGAAAATTACGCGCGATGTAACCGAACGCCGCGACGCAGAATTACTGCTCGAACAGACCAGACGCGAACTTTTCCAGTCACAGGCTCTGGGCAAGTTGACAGGCGGTGGCGCGCATGTTTTCAACAACGTGCTGCAGATACTGCGGGGAAATCTTGACCTTCTCCAAATCCGGCGTGGCGACGAACTCTGGAGCCGTGAACGGTTGAACAGGGCGATAGACGCGGTGGAGCGTGGCGCAAAATTCGCATCGCAGTTGCTGGCATTCGGTCGCCGGCAGCCTCTTCAGCCCGTCGTCGTCAACCTCGCTGCGATGATTCGGGGGATGGATGTCCTTCTGCGCAGTGCGCTAGGTGAGACCGTGCAGGTCGAAACCGTCGTCGCTGGCGGCCTGTGGAATACCTTGGTGGATTCGCACCAGATGAAAAATGTCATCCTGAATCTCGCGGTCAATTCGCGCGATGCCATGAAAGACGGTGGCAGGCTTACCTTGGAACTCGGTAACGCTCTGCTGGACGACGCGTGCGTCTGCGGGCTGACAGACGTCAATGTGGCCCAGTACGTGATGCTCGCCGCTACCGACACTGGCATCGGGATGAGCGAAGATGTACGGGACCATGCATTCGATGCTTTTTTCACGACCAAGGCCACCGGCCGCGGCACGGGGCTGGGCTTGAGCACCGCATACGGTTTCGTCAGGCAGAGCGGCGGGCATATCCGGATCTACACCGAGCAAGGGCACGGCACCACCATCGGGATATATCTGCCGCGCTCGACGGCTACCGCTGTCGAACCGGTACTGAAGCCCGGCGGGGGGATGAAGGGGGGAGCGAAACCATCCTCGTCGTGGAGGACGATCCATGTGTCCAGGCAACGGTGGTCGACATACTCACCGGACTCGGTTATTTCGTGCTCAAGGCGGCCGACGCTCAGCAGGCGTTAGCGGTTCTTGGCAGTGGCGTGCATATCGAGCTCCTGTTAAGGGACGTCGTTATGCCCGGACCGGTGCTCAGTACGGACATGGCACGACAGGCGGTCCAGATGTTGCCAGATCTGAGGGTACTTTTCACTTCCGGATATACGCAGAATGCGATCGTGCATGGTGGCCGATTTGATCCCGGCGTGGAACTTCTCAGCAAGCCGTACAGCCGCGAACAGCTCGCTCAACGGATCAGACAACTGCTGGGGCCGGGTGACCCGCCGCGGGAAATGGTTCTGGATGTCGGCGGCAAGGCGCCGGAAACCACCTCCCGGGCAAGCTCCGGTGTCGGGGCGGCGAAGGGTTCTCGTCGTGGAGGACGATCCCGGATCGCTCGAAGCGGTCTGCGAACTGCTTGTCATGATGGGGCATCTGCCTACGAAAGCTGATGACGCATACGTCGCGCGTGAAGCACTGCTTGCCGGGCGGTTCGATATCCTGCTGACCGATGTCGAACTTTCCGGCATGTCCGGGCTCGATCTCGCTCATGAGGCGCTCGTGCTGCAGCCGGATATCCGGATCATCTTCTGTTCCGGACACCCAATGCATCAGAAAGTCGAATCCGGGTTCGTATGCACTGCACCACAGAAGCTGTACTCAGTGGAACAATTGGCAGGTGCGATCCGGGCAGCAACTACCCGTCGGTGAATGTCCGGCGGTCGCCGGCCTGTCCCAAGAACCTCGCCTTTTGGACCTCAACCGCCTTGTTATGCTGCCTTATCCTGATACGCTGTACAGTCCGCAGCGTGCGCGCCCCCGCTGGCTTCAATGAGGCTTCGAAAAAGGCGGCAGCACACCCATCGCTGAAGCATGGTAAGCGTGTATCAAAGGCCGTCTGATTGAACTGGGGCCTTTTCGAGGTATCAGGTTGGCTCGGTGTATGACCGTCGGCTTCTCCGCAACTGGTGGGATTGCTCAATCAGTTGCCGAAGCTCGAGGAAGTTTTTGAGGACTTCCTGCATCGCTCGAAGTAGTTGTTCTGCAGACACTGCATCCATCCTTTTTTCACGGAGCTTCTCGACCCGCTCAATCTGAAACGGCAATACGGCTACGCCCCTCGGCGATGTGTTTATCGGCCAAAGCAAGGCGAGACAAGCGATCGTTTCCGTTGTCTATTTCCCTCTCCTTTCGGACATGCCGTTAGTGATCACAGGTTGTTTGCAACTTGTTAAGCTACCTCATGTGCATGGTGGACGAAAGTCCCGCAGCCGTAGCGCACAGGTGTGCAGCTGGCTCACGCGCTGGCGACATCGTTCGATTGAATGGACGTGTGATCAGAGGTTGAGGATGAATACCACACAGTTGAGTTTTCAGGAGACAGGGTATCTCATGGCTGCAGATCGCCTGCGATCGATGATCGGCGGAGGTGAGGTATCGGACCGTTTCAGGATTCGCAATGAGATTCTGTTCCTGATTGACGTGGTCGATGCGCAGAAGTCATCCTCGCTTATCGTGCAATCGGCCCTGAACGTTGCCCGATCGCATGCAGTGTTAGGTCAACCTTTGCGGGCGTTGTCCCGTCTGGAAACCGTACTGACTGAGAACCGGTAACCGTGCAGGACGGGCGGCACCAGCAAGGCTGCTACCGGCATCATGGCCGTCCGCCTGCGGTCTGCAACTGATCGGCGACGACCTACGGTACGAGTTCGTCGATGCAATTAATCGCATGGTCGGCGATGCGTGCGAGCACATAACGCAGATACGCGTCAGGATCGACGTCGTTTAGCTGTGCGGTGCCAACCAGGCTGTAAATTCCGGCGACACGTTCGCCGCCAGAGTCCGCTCCGGCGAACAGATAATTACGACGGCAATGCAGATATTTGCATTGTCGTCGTTATGCGAAGCCGTGAATTATGCTCAGTCCATCTTTGCAGAAGGACGCGACACAAATCGCCGAGCCGATGGACAGCGATTCTCGGTCCGGCGAACTGCACAAAATTATTAAAGACTCCGGGAACCGAAGCATGTCGTCGGATGGCTGATAGGGACGATTCTTTGAATTCGTTGTTGGTTGAATACTGCTCAGTGCCCGCTCCTTCATTGCCAGATCGGCCTTCAGATAGCCGTGCGTTGTCGCCGGGCTTTCATGTCCGAGCCACAATGCGATGACCGACAGGTCTACGCCAGACTGGAGCAGATGTGTCGCTGTCGAATGGCGAACCACGTGAGGAGAAATGCGTAGTTTCGCGAGTTGAAGACATCGCTCTGTCGCTTTTGCTACGGCAAGTCTCAAGCGGTCCGCAACATTCGAGCGGGTCATGGAATAGCCAGACCGATTTGGGAAGAGCCGCTGACTTGGTGCATCCTGGATCCGTGGCAACCAGCCCTTGATTAGCCTTGCCGTTGATCGCCATAAAGGTACCATACGCTCCTTGCGTCCTTTACCAAGAATATGGACGCAGGGTGAGGCGCCGAGGACTAGATCGTCAATACGCAACGCGAGAATCTCTGAGACGCGTGGCCCGGTGTTATCCGTCGTTGCCAATAGTACCCGGTCGCGTTGACCCGACCATGTGTCCGGGTCGGGTGCCGATAATATTTGCTGCATCTCCTCACGCGACAGGAAACTGACCATAGGTCTGTCACAACGCTTCATCGGCACCGAAAGCGTACGCTGTATAACCGCTAACGAAGTGATGTCGCGATGCGCAGCGGACTTCATGAACGAGCGTAATGCTGCAAGTCGAACGTTTCGGGTTCGCGTGCTGTTATGTCTCTCGATCTCGAGATGTCGAAGGAAGGCCAGGACCAACGGTGCATCCATATCGGTCAGGGCCAATCCGAAGGACACCTGCTTAGGCGCTCGGATGCAAACTGCAGAAACAGACAAAATGAATCGCAATAGCTCGAAATCGTTTCCGGGCTGACCCCGCGGTGCTCCATCAGTCGTTCGAGGAAGAAGTCCTGCAGAAGCGTAGAGATACGCAGGCCGGTTGCCGCGATCAAACCAAACAACGCTTCATCGGTGAGTGGTCTGATCGAACCAGCGGGCAAGAGCGCCGCCGACGCTGCGACGAGTTCGTTGAGTTCCTGCTCCGTGTAGATATGTGGTGCCAGACGACGATGAGCTCGCCCGCAAAGATCGCGTCGCGGAACGATGGTGTCGGGAGAGAACTGCTTCAGATACTTTGCGAACGGACGGATCACCTCGATTCGGCGCGCCCAGGTAATGGCGCTTTCGCTCTTTGTTGAATGGGCCCAAGCGAGAGTGAGTTCTTCGGTAATCGGGCCACGATGCATCATGGCATCTGCGAAGCGAGCGAAGCTCATCAGGATCAGGCCAGAAATTTTAAGATCGAAACCGAGGGAATGCCTCTGTGCCAGATACGTCGTCGCCTGCGACATCATGGTATTAGCTGGGTTTGCGGAATTCTTCATGACGTTCTCCCTAGCCAGGGAAGCGCCACGGCATCAAGGCTTCGACGATCGATCTTTGTATAGATCGCTGTCGTATCGATGCTTCGGTGGCGAAGTATGTCTGCAACTTCCTTCAACGACGACCCCGATCGAAGCAGCCGTCTGGCGACGCTGTGCCGAAGAAGATGACTTCCAGTTCGGTTGGTCAAAACCGTCGCGAACATTTGCGGCATGCACCGCCTGGTGGACTCGGCCCGTCCCCAGCGGAGTATTGACGGGTGCATGATGCCGCAAAAATACAGATCGGGATGCCGCTGTTGCCTTTCTGGCTAACCGGATGTAATCGGCTATCGCGCAACCGGTCGCCTCTGGCAGCGGCATGATATACGTCCGTCTCGATTTGGCCCGTCGGATTCGGAGCGTACCTTCGCGCCAGTTCAAATCATCGAGCTGGATTTGCGCGACTTCACCGGCTCGCAAACCAAGATCTATCAGACATCGGACCATCGCGTAATCGCGCAAGCTGGAAGCCGACTCGCGACTGAACGAATTCAGAAGCCTCCCGATCTCCTCATCGGAAAGTGTTTCCGGCAGTGCTGCCAGCCTCCATTTGGCTACATCGGGGACCGCAGCTATTAGTGTTTCGACGCGATCGTCAAATCGGGTAAGCCGGAATCGCAGATAAGTGCGTAAAGCTACGCTCGATGCTTTAGCGACACCGGGTCCACATGCGCCCGGATATTGCGTCACAAATCGGTAAATGTCGCGAATTTGCAACCGGGCGATGTCTGCGCATTTGTCGCCGAACTGTTGGCGCAGGAAGTCGCGAACGATCCGGCCACGCTGATATCGAGTGCTGGAGTAGCCCCACGTAACAGAGGACAGGATGACTCTCTTAAAATAGAGATAGTCTTGTGACCATCACGAAGCCTAGTCATTTACGTGGAAAACATCGAAATTCTGACCGTGCCGGAACGTCGTCGGCGGCGCCCGGCGCAGGAAAAGGTCGCCATCGTGCAGGAGACATTAGCTCCTGGCGCATCGGTATCGGCAGTGGCCCGGCGACACGGCGTCAATCCGAACTAGGTGTTTGGTTGGCGCAAGCAGTACCAGGAATGCACCCTGACGGCAGTCAAAGCGGGCGAGACGGTTGTGCCTGCATCGGAACTGGCCGCCGCCATCAAGGAAATCAAGGAGCTGCAACGGCTGCTCGGAAAACAATGGAGAACGAGATTCTCCGTGAGGCAGTCGAATGGGGTCGCTCAGAAAACCTGATTGCGCGCTCGCCCTTGCTGCCGGGGGACGACCTTTGAAAGCGGTCTGCGAAGTTCTCTGTGTGGCGCGCTATGGTTTGGCGGTAAAGCAGGTTCGTGATGCTGATTGGCAGGATGGTTAGCGCGCATGGATGCCCGATGACACGGGGCTGCTCGACGAAATCCGGGCGCATGTGGCAGGTCTGCCGAGCTACGGCTACCGGCGAATCTGGGCGCTGCTGCGACGCAGCCGAGAGATGGTCGGCGCGCCGTGCGTCGATCATAAGAGGGTCTATCGCGTGATGTGGGAGCACCAGCTGCTGTTGCGCCGTCCCGGCGTGCGGCGGGACAAGTTGCGGCATGACGGCCGTGTGGCCGTGGACCGTAGCGATACGCTTGGTGTTCGGATGGCTTCGAGTTCCGATGTGACGATGGTCAACCGTTGCGTGTAACGTTCGCGCTGGACTGCTGTGAGCGGGACCGGTCACGGCCGACGCGCGATCGGTAATAAAAAAAAGTTTGTGCTAAACCGCTCGACCGACGTTGGCGATTATGGGCATTGAATGATCGTCGCGGTAATTTGCGATGCCCGGCGCAGCGGCGGCACACGCCGTTGGCCGGGCCCGGCGCGCGAAGACAACGGAAAAGCCGGCATCAGTGGCCAGGGAATGCGGAGTTACGCGGGATTGTGTTGGGCCAGGGAATCGGAACCACGACTCCGGTCGCGGTGGCTGTCCGCGGCGACGGAATTTTGAGCCACCGGGGGTGTGGCTAAATTCTTGGACCGATTTATGCCGCAATTCGAAGACTCTCGCTATTCAAGGAGCTGAGAGAGCCGAGCGAGACCTTGATCCGCGTTGCGTTGTACCACCGGATATAGGAGTCAAGGGTCTCGATGTATTGATCAACGGTCGTAGCCCGCCAGTCATGAGGATAGAACATTTCCGTCTTGAGTCGCCCGAAGAAGCCTTCACAGGCTGCGTTATCGGCGAGCATCCTTTGCGTGACATCAGGCGAACGAACCTGGCATCGTGCATCCGGGATAGCCATCCCGGCGCAACGATAGTGCGCACCGCGATCGGAGTGGACCACTGGCCGCTCATCACGATCAGCCACCGACTCGATGGCCGAATCGAGCATGGTATGACGAGTTCAGCATCTGGTCGTGTGCCGATTGACCAGCTCACAACGAGACCGTCGAAGCAGTCGATGACCGGCAACTATCTCACGCGTATAGGTGGCTCGCCCGAGACGCTCGGCCACATAGGCAGTGCTGAGATACAGCGATGTGTTCGCCGCCGATATGTCGTGAGGCAGTGGATTGTGAGCGCTGGGCGTGTGATGCGGGGCTGGCGTCGCTACGATTGCGACAGCGCGACAGCGCGACAGCGCGACAGCGCGACAGGGCAAGCCTGTCGAGATCGATTTGCATTTGCTTCCGGCGACGACATCGACTGTCTCGCCCGATGCCGTCAACGTTAGTGGGCCGATGTCGCAATGCGCATGGAGCCCAAAACCGGCGCAAGCCTATCCTGCCATCCCTCGTTTCAATGTCGTTTTTAATGCCATCGTCTAAACGCTTTCGGCGCGGTCGACTGGAAATTTCCGTGAGGTAGCCGGAGGCGTCCGCTGGATACGCCTCACGAGTCCGCTGGTCTTCTGTTGCGTGACCGCGTACTTCACCTCGTGAGTCCGGGACGTCGATTGATCGAATCCGCATACCGGGCAGGTCGCTTTCTGCGTAGTGGTTTGGTATATCGCCGATAGCTGACTGCCAAATGTTCACGAGGGCTGCGGCCGGAGTCGGCAGGCGCGCGCTCTGAATCGGTGAAATCGATCCTGCTTCGGCTGTTCGTTGATTATCTGAAGTCTGCACGGTCATTCCCGAGAGTATGCAAGCGGGCTATCGGGCGTTCGTGGGGTGACGGGTATCGTCTGCGAGCCCATCGTGTCGCTGTCGGCGCGCAGTCACATCGTGTGCGTCCTGATGTCCGGAACGATTCGGCCTGCTGGCTGTGATCGCTCTGTACTTGCGCCGTTATGAAGTCTGCCCGGTACCCTTTCGACGCGTTTTCTGGACATCGATCCGGGTCCGTTGCTCGTGTCCGACACGTCCAAAATATTTCCTTTATTCCGACGCAATCCGGTTAATTCCATGATGTTCCGATAGCAAAATTTCGGTCGAAAACAGGGTATTGACGGCCCTTTCCCAAGTGAACAAGATGGGGAGAAGAAAGCACGACGGAGCGAGTCATGCCGGTTGCGAAAAGCTACACTCGGGCGCAATGGGATGAGCTTGTCCATTCTCTCGAATCACTGCCGATCAAGCCAGAGGCGGAGCAGCGTCTCTCGATTACCGACGCGATGAAAGAGATGCGCGTGGTTATCAGCGCGGTGAGAGAGAAGGGATATACGCTGGAAGAAATCGTCGAGCATGCGAAGGAAAAGGGTGTCGATTTTAGTGTCGGCTCTATCAAATACGCACTATACCCGTCGAAGAAAAGCCGGCCGGCTCGACAGACGGTAAAGGAGTCCGCACGAGACAGTGCCGCACCATCGCCTCGCTCGAAGAAGGCAAGCAAGGGCGACGTACCGCGCGTGGAGATAGTCCGGGAGAATCAAAAGCAGGATGGGGGAAAGGTGGTCAACAAGCCGGGAACCATGGTGATGCGTGACGCGTACTCATTCGAGATTACGCCCGACACCGAGAACCTTTAGAGGATTCAAATGGATACGACGACTTACCCCATCTATCTCGTTGGTGGCAGCAAGGGCGGCGTGGGCAAGAGCTTTGTTGCGCTCGCCCTGGCCGATTATTTGCTGCGGCGAGATATCCATGCGGCGCTGGTGGAAACCGATACCTCAAATCCAGACGTGATGAAAGCAGTTCAGGACGAGATGCATTGCATCGCATATAACCTGGACGATGCAAACGGCTGGATCGGACTCGTCAATTACTGCGACGAGCACCGGGATGCAGCAATCGTCGTGAACACGGCGGCGCGGAGCCAGACGGGTGTCGAGCAGTTCGGCGCGACACTGGCCGGTGCGCTTGGCGAGCTTCGGCGTCAGCTTGTGGTTCTGTGGGTGATCAACCGGCAACGCGACAGCCTTGAACTGCTGAACGCTTTCAACCGGACGTTTCCAGACGCGGTGATGAATGTCGTGCGCAACGGCTATTTCGGCCCGGCAGAAAAATTCACCCTGTATCAGGGGTCGCAGCTTCGCCGTTCTGTCGAATTGCACGGCCATTCGCTGGATTTTCCCGATCTCGCGGATCGCGTCGCCGACGAGCTTCGCAGTCAGCGTATGTCGATCCGCAAGGCAGCAGAGACGATGCATATCGGTGAACGGGTCGAACTGTTGCGCTGGCGTTCGTTGTGCGATGCCATGTTTGCCAAGGTAACGGCCAATGCGTAACCGGCGGGCGAAGTCGCCTGATGCGCTCGCCCGCCTGTTTCTCGATGTCACGGGCGAGATGCCCGACGATACGAGTCTGCTGCGCATGCGCCGGATGTCCGGGGCGCTGAACCTGCGCGACAACGATGCGCTCTGGTCGATGATCGCCGTGCTCGAATACTACGCGCGGCTTTACGAGGCGATGCCGGATCGCATCCGCAGGGCCGGAGACGGCGGTTTCGATGCCGTGCGCCGGGAGGCAGGGGAGGTGACCGATGCCTTGATGCGCCAGCATCGCGACGCGCTTGCGCGCTGCAAGGCCACGATCCAGTTGGCTGAGAGCATGATCCGGGAACACGAAGCGAGGTATCAGGCAGCACTGGCAGAACTCAACACGGCATCGATGACTTCGCTCGCTGAACGGATGGCGAACCAAGTTGCGCGCGTTGCCGGGAACAGGCTTGTCGGTGCGGCAGCGGTGGCGGCACGGGAACAGCGGGAGCGGCTGAATGAGGTCGCGAGGCTGTTTGAGCGGACGATGGAGTCTGCTGCCAGACAGGCGCAGGAGAATATTGATGCATCTGGGCAGCGTCTGACACGCAGACTAGGTTATCTGTTGTCCGTCGTGATCGGTCTGTTCGCCGTGATGGTTGCCGTTGCGTTCTGGGTAGGGGAACACGCACGGTAAAGCGCGCTCCCTGCCTGTGCCAGAGCACAGGCCGGAAGTGGTCAATCACGCGGTGCGCTGCGTGGTTTCCGTATTTGCCATATTTGCTGCGGTCGGATAAGGCCATGCTGTACGGCTTTCGTCGGCCGATTCCGCATCAGGCTGTGCCTCTGCTTCCTCGGCGCCGGCTTCGTCCTCGTCCGCGTCATCGTCCGGCGTGCTGTGTACGCCGAGCGCACGGACAGGCGGCACTTCCCGATCAGTGAGGATTTCCGGGAGCCAGTCGGACTTCGCCAGCCGCATTTCGGCAGTGGCTGAGGCGTCGCCCTTCTTCATCTTGCTGAGGTCGAGGGCGACCTTGGGCGACACGGCTTGCATGGCTACGTCCACGATACGCGATTTGCTGACGTGATCGAAATACGTCGCGCGGGTCGGCGTCCAGTACCGGGCCATGTCGAGGTGCAGCGCATTGCTCAGGGCGTTGATCGCGTGCGGTCCTTCCGTGCCGGTGACCCCGTCGAGCAGGGTGCCGGTGCAGAACGCCAGCAGATCGAGCAGCGTTGTACCGGCGTCCTGTCCGGTCAGCCACGGCAGCAGGGCAGCCAGATTGCGGGGAAGGGCGGCGAGCCATTGCTGGCGCTGTGCGTCGATGACGTCCCATGCGGTACTGGCGGACAGGTCATCGGCGGCTTTCAGCAGTGCATCGTGGTTGCTGGTGGCGTTAAGCTCCAGATAGTCGCGGCTTGGCCCGACACCGTACCGCTCGGGGAAGGCGACCGGCACGAGCCGGAACAGCAGCGCTGCGAGCGCGACGGACGGCTGCGCGATCAGTTCCGCGTGGATGGCTGCGGTGCGGTGGGCGGTCAGACGCTGGCAGAGCTTCGCGCTGTGTACCGGCTTCGGTTTCCGGTTGGCCTCGTTGAGCGTGGCGACAGCCTGTCCCACGGTAGTTACCGCCGTATCGTGCGTGGCATTCCCGTCGCGGCGAATCAACCCACGCTCGATGGTCAGGTTGCCCTGCGGGTCGAGGATGATGAACGCACCTGCTTCGGCCATCTGCTCTGCATCCCACGTCAGCGTGCGCGTTTCGAGTGCCCGAATCGCAGCGGTAACGCTGTTCAGTTCGGCCTCGATCCGTTCGCCTTCTTCATAGGCGTTCTCGTCGTCCTCTGCAAGGGCATCGTATTGTTCCGCGAGTTCGTCCTGCCGCGCCGTCAGTGCGTAGATCTCGCGCTGCTCGTCCCCGGTATACGGACGGTTGAGCGGATCGAGCCTGTGGTAGCGGTTCAGTTCGATGACGTCACGCTCCACGCGTGTCTCGGTCCAGTTCCAACCCTCGGCGCGGACTTCCCCGGCCACGGCTTCGAGTTTTTCGCCCGCAAGACGCTGCAGCAGTTCCGTGTCGGCAATGAATCCGGCGTTCTCGTCGTCGCTGAACAGATCGCGGCGTACATAGCCGCCCGCTGCCTCATAGGCGGAGAGACCGACGAAGCGCACGAGGCGGCTGCGGCTTGCGTCGATTTCGGCGCGTGTGATTGCTTGCCGCAGGTAGTTCGGCTGACGTTGCCACTCGTTCGCTTCCGACCAGATCAGTTCCTGCATTTCGTGATCGTCAGAAAGGGCGAGCGCGGCCAACTGGTCGAGCGTGATGCTGTCCTCGCGCAACAGGCCGAGCAACTTGGGCGATACGTTGGCGAGCTTCATGCGCCGCTTGACGGTGAGCGGCGACGCGGAGAACAGTGCGGCGATATAGTCGACGCTGCGGCCTTCCTCGGCCAGCATCCGGTACGAGCGCAGCACGTCGAACGGATCGAGTCCTTCGCGCTCGCTGTTTTCGATCAGAGAAATCGCGAGGGCTTCGCCTTCGCTGACGATTCGTACCGGCACCGGATAGTCGGCGGCGATATGCTTCTGCTCGTACAGCAGGTCGAGTGCGGCTTCGCGGCGCTGACCCGCGCAGACACCATATCGGCGTTGCTTGCCCCGCGTTCCCTTCATTTCGTGGACGACAAGGTTTTGCAGCAGACCCTTTGCGCGGATGTTGGCGGCGAGGCCGGGAATCCCCGACAGGGGCTTCGTGCGCGCATTCAGCGGCGAGCGGCGCAGGCTGGAATACGGAACGGTGACGATGGGCTGCTCGTTGCCGAAGTGGGTCTCGAGCATGGTAGTCGTTTCGGCGATGTCTGCCGTGATGGTTTCGACTTGGGCGTGCATGATTGACTCCAGAAAGATGGAAGGTTCCGGGTCGGGGTTGCTACCGTATTCCGTCAGGACATGACCCGGACAGCGTTCCTGACGGAATGAGGTGGCAGGGCGGCGAATAGCGCCGCCCCCGGAGCGCTTACGCCTTCATCTGACGCATGGCGTCAGCGAGCATCCACAGCGAGCGGTTGAGCTTTACGTTCTGGTCGATGCTTGTTATGGGGCGTGTGGATACAGCACGTCCGTTACTTGAGCGTCCGCGCAGGCCGCCCTTGGTCATGTTTTCCTGTACGCGGTTGAAGACCGTCCAGAGGTCGTCGCGGCGATCCTCGAAGCGGCGCGGAGCCAGTAGCTGGCTTTCGGTGACCGGTGCCGGTGCCTCGGCGTTGGTCGGGTCGTAGCGCAGCGCGAGCGCGGAGCGTGCGAACGCCTGCTGTTCGTCGCGGTTTAGTTCGACGGCGCGCATGCCGTCCTTCTGCTCGCGGATCAGGTCGAAGCCGTCGAGCACGTCGAATGCGCCGTTGATGACGTTCTGGACGATGTTGCCCTTGTGCGGCACGCGGATGTCCCGGATGTTGTCGCCGGCCACCATGCCGTTCTGGCAGACGAAGCGCAGCACGCCCGCGAGCATCTGGTAACTGCTTGTGCCGTCGTGCGAGTTCAGCAGCACGATTTCGTTGGCTTCGTCGCCGATGATCTGGTCGGCGTGGCGAAGCCGCAGCATGTGTTTCGTGTACTCGCGCTTGCCTTCGTCGCGCACGCGCGTCTGGCAGACCATGAACGGCTGGAAACCTTCATTACGCAGGCCGCGCAGCACGTCGATGGTCGGAATGTAGGTGTAGCGTTCCGAGCGGCTTTCGTGCTTGCTGTCCGCGAAGATGGACGGGGCAACACGATGGATCTGGTCGTCCGACAGGGGTGAGTCGGCGCGGAGTATCGGGGAGCCGTAACGGAAAGAGGAAGCGAGTTGCATGACAATCTCCACAGCAAGAGGGTTGAATGACGGGCTGTGAGATGGTCTTGCCACTTGCGTGCGAAACCTTCCCGGTGGAACTCGGGATTGGCCTCTGCTTTTGCCTGGCACCCGGTTTCCTGCCCGTGCGACTCAAGGAGTCGAAGGCGGGGCGGTGTCAAGGAAAAAGGCGAGGGATGGTGCGGGCAACACGGTCCCTCGTCCCTTGATGCCGCCCCGCCTTCGACTACGGTCGCGGGACAGGGCAGGAAACCGGGTGCCGGGCAGATGCCTAAGCACGAGTCCGACCGGGAGGAACAGCGAAGCCTCGCTTATTCACAGTTTTTGGGGGCAATGCTGTGGATAACTTGATGGACGAAACCGCAAGTAATTGAGTGATATAGGATTTGCCTGCGAGGTTAGTCGCAAGTACGAAATTAATCAGGCTTTGGGCGTCAACGAGGTGAATAGCGTTTTCTCGGGAGCGTGGCGGACGGCTAGAGACCAGGCGCCCCTTATACTGTTAGCGACGTGAAAACAGGGGAGCGGATATGGCGCTTCAGTGGATTGGGTATCTGAAGCAGAGCGGCTGGATGGATCTGCTGAAAGTTGGGGGTATCGCAAGCTTCATCAGTTCGGTTATCACGCTGGGCTGGAATGGCGTTCGGGAAGCCAGGACCACGAGGCGCGAAGTGCGGCATGTGGCGTTGACCGTGGCCATTTCGCTGGAGAGCTATTCGCGGGACGCGCGTTTGATGATGCATCGGGCAGATTGGGCGAGGCAGGAGGCCGCACGCGAGCAAAGCTATGCTTCGCTCAAAGGCGTTTCCGTTGTCGAATTCACATTTCCGGAGCCGATTGACTGGAAATGGCTGAATCACAAGGTGGCCTCGCAACTCCGGGAGTTTCCGGCCACGCTGCATTCGGTTCGTCAGTCCTTGGCTGCGGAATGGGAGTATGGTGATCCGCTCGATTGGTGCGCTGAGGTGGAATTCGAGTGTGCAAAAGCGGCGAAACGGGCGCTCGAACTTTCACGTTTGACGCGTGCGAAGCACGGCGTTGCGTCGTGGGATCCCGGCGTGACGGATGTTGATTTGGAAAGAGAACTCACGCAGTACATCGCAGAGCAAGGTGAGAAGCGCGAGGCTTGTCAGAAGAAACAGCAGGCAGCGGCGGCCGATATGACTGTCGATTTAACGAGCCAATCTGGTTTCTAACAAACCGGATTGGCTCGGACGATCAGATAAAGTTGCGAACAGCTTGCGAGAGCCAGCACGCTTCTAAGTGTCGTTATGGATCCTGTCTCCGATCCGGTCTAGCTCCTTGGACGATCCAAAAGCGCCAGAGAGAATTGCAACATCGTTTGTCGTTAGACTCTCGATGCTCAACCCTTTCAGCGCAACGTTGCCGACCAGCCGATTTGCCATTGCACTTGCGCCGCCCTTGATCGTTTCCGTTCCGAACTCGTGGAACCGGCCCATCAGGCCACGGGCTAGATCCGAACGTGACTCGCCATCGTGCATCAGCTTCTCAATGGTCTGTTCGCTGTCGAAAATGGCGGCCGAGGTGGCCTCGCTGTTCTGCACGCCCAAGGAACGTGGAATTGCGTCAACAAAAAAACCTTTGCCAAATATCTGAGAGCGTGAGATGGCTTGTCGCCAGAGTCTTGTTCGTTGTTCATCAGCAATTGTGGAATCGACGAGCAAGTCGTTCAGCAACGCACGTCCGCTGTCATCCTGAGCAGAAAGCCATACATTCAAGGCTAGGTCTGCGTCCCCACTGGCCTGAATGGCTCCGCGACGAAGCAGCGCAACGGTAACTGCCCGACGCGCATCATCCGCGATGTGTCGTGACACGATCTGCCATGCCTCGTTCAGTGTCGCTATCTGCTCCGGCTCGCTGGTTTTCAACGTGCTCACAAGCGCATCAATCTGCTCGACCGACAGGCCCGGATATCGACGGACGAACGGTAGCGCAAGTCGCGGCTCGACCTTCCAGAGGGCGCATGCGGTCTCGATGAGACGCGCGCGCTTGTCCTGCCCGACCACACCGCGATCGAACATATCGGAAACGGAGGCGAGCACATCGTCTTTCACGTTGGCCGCCTGGCTGATTGAAGTGGCACAGGCCTCTTCAAACAAGACAGAGGGGTCGTACGGCGCAATCGTCGGGGCCGACGCAGGCCAGCGACCGACCATCTGTCGATGTAGCAACGCGTAGTGACCCGGATGGTTTTTGGCCTGCTGGAAGAGCTGCTGCAGCGAGCTTCCAAGCGTGGAGGGTGTTGCATGGGCAAGCACTGTTGCGATGGGGGGGAAGATCGCTCTAAGATAGTTCTCGTTCGCGCTCCGGTTGGCGAGATTGCTCAAGGCACTGTCTAGGTGCGGCTTGAATGGCGCCTTGTCCCAGCTGGAAGCGGGAAGCCCCGTGACGAAGGTTGAGTAACGGGCTGACATGGCATCGTTAATCGGTTCCTTGTTCAGTATGGTGGTCACTGTGTTCACGGCCGAGGCCTTAAGGCTGTCATCTTCTCCGGGCAGAAGCTCCGTCAGCATCTCAAGACACGGCAGCGGGAGGTCCGAAATAACCCGCGGTGCCCAGGTGGTCAACACCGCCGTGGCCTTGGTCTTGTTCACCCGACGCAGTTGAGAGACGACGTCGCACGCGAGCCGGGCGTGAGCATCGTTGCGACTCCACGCTGTTGCAAGCTCAACCAGACTCTGCAGCGCGCTATCGTCGAGCGACTCAATCCGCGCGACAACCAGCTTCATCAACTCGGGGAACGCCTCACGAACGTCGACCTCAGAACTGTTGTCTGTGAGGTCGTGCAGCAGGCGGGCAGCGAAGGCGTTGACGAATGACGAGATTTCGACATTCGTGGCGAGCCCCTCGTTTGATACGGCGACCTGCCAGGCGGTTCTTACTGCAATTGGCTGGGTGAGCTCCATAAACCGGCAGACGATCGGCCACGTTGCGCGCCGTGCCTCCTCTCCGAGCGTCATCTGTGCCGAGAACACGCCGCCAGCACGTTGCGTCGCGGCATCGATGTCGAATGTCGCTGGCTCCTCCTTATCTAGCTCACTGGCGAGCGCGTCCACGTAGCGCGTCCCAAGAGAGCTGGCGATGCTACCTGTGTCCACGGAGAGCCAGCCCTCCAGCTCATCAAAACCAAGCTGTCGGGATGCGTTGCGAACACGAACATTTCGGGCCAGCAACCAGTCCAGGAACAGCGCATCTTCCCTCGCTTCCAGACCCTGTTGCGCACGCACACGGATGGCAAGCGCAACAATGATTTTCACCATCCCGACTGCCTCGTCCAGGTTTGGCGTCTGGCCAGAGTCAAGCTTGAGGCCCAGGTCGTCGTCCACCATCGCGTCGCCAACGAGTCGGGAAGTCACGGCGCGTTGGTCGGAGCCTGACGCTTTGGCGAGCAGCCCCTTGATTCGTGCAGGTCCCAGTTGCGCACGCAGGTCCGGACTGTCGTCAAGCGTCCTGCAAAGCTCGTTTAGCACCTGTGTGAGAGGTGGGTCTGGAATCCGCTCGATTACGTCCGCCATCATGCGTGCGCCATTCGTGCGGCGTGCTTCCGTTTCGCCTCTCATATCCTCAAAGAGGTTGTAAAGGTTCTTTGCCTGTTCCAAGCTCAACGGCGAAACATCATGGTGCCTGCCCAGTCCCTCCAGAACTCCATTTGTGTCGCCGGATATGAATGCGTTTCGCAAGGGGGCAATCTTGGGTCCCAGCCGTCGGGAGATGGGGTCTTCGGAAAGCAGTAGCAGGCTTTCCAGTGGCTGGGGCCATCGAACACCTACGAGCCCGGCGAGAAACTGACGTAGTGGCCGGTATTCCGGTCGCAGCTGCGGTTTCTGTTCGTTGGCAGCCTGCTGTCCACCCAACGCGGGCTCGGACAGGTATTTGTCGGCGAGGATTCGCCGGATGGATTCCGGCCGCTCCGACAGACTTTGCCCTCTCACGACAACTTCTGTGAAGTGAAAGAGAAGCTCAGGGTCGTCCTGCAGCTCGCGATAAAAATCTGGAAAGCTCACCTTCAGGGCTGAAAGCGCGCCTAGCGATATGGGATGATCGGTGACGGCCCCTTCGTGCAACCCACCGGCACGATCGCTGCCTACCCCGTCGGCTTCACGCTTCTTTGCCAGCCACCACGACTGCTCGAACGCGTTGACGATCTGCAGCGCATTTCGCGGATCCTGCACGCCCGTGTGAATCATTCGGTCAACAACGGGGGCCAGAGGTACGCCGCGCGCTGCGAGATCGGCCGCAACGCCCCCCATGCTTTCCAGCTTCCGGGTAGCAAAGTCTCGCATGTCGTTACGCGGTGACGGTGGAATCTCCAGGCGAAACTGGAAGATCCGGTCGAGATACCGTCGGGCATCAAAGCGGTTGAACACTGTCGCGGGCAAGTCGGCCGAGCGCCGGCCTTTGGCCAGCGCATCCGCAATCTTCCCTTCGTCGCATGAAATAACGAATACCAGACCCAGTCCGTTCGGCAGGCGACCTTTCGGAATCTCCATAAACGTGCGCACGCCATCCAGGCCGAGCACCATCTCTTCCGCCGACAACCTGTCCAAATCATCAACGAACACAACCAGCCGTTCGCATTTCTTCCCGCTCCGTCCGTCAGGGGACTCGTCTTTTCCGTCCTTGTAGCGGGCAAGCTGTCCAACCAACATGTCCTCGTACTGCTCCGAACTGGTGCTCGGAAGCATCACGCGCGTCATGGCAGACGTTGCCTTCACTTCTGGTGGTTTCACGTGCTTGAACACATACCCAAAGAGAATCGCCACACACACCGTCAACGTCGCCTTGGTCACGTCGTGACCGGAACCAAAAACCAAGTTGCTGGCAGCGAGAACGATGATGAATGCGACCATGACCGCCAGCACAGCGGGAATCGGCAGCATCCAGGAGCGAAGCGTCTCCCAGAAGTATTTGAGCGTCGGTTTGGGTTGCTCCGTGACGTGGCTGATCTGCCGGAAGAGCCTGTCCTGCAGGTTTTCCTCGTGCCCTCCGAGTTCAAGGAATACGTGGCGCAGGAGCGCTCGCTTGATGTCTTGGTCACGCCCGCCAAAGCGCCATGCATTAAAGGTTATGCACTGGATCTTCTCCGATCGCCTCGCGCCCTGATGCTTTGTGGCATCGTTTCGAAGCTCGGCCATGTACATCTCTTTGATACTGCTCTTACCTGTGCCCCAGCCACCGAGAAGGCCAATGCTGAAAGGGGTCGGGTGATCCTCAGACTCGATCAGACTGCGTAACGCAAGCGCGAAATGACGGTGACCAAACGCGTCGAGTTGCGCGTCCGCGATCTCCCGGTCTAAAACGGACGGCATTTCACTGGCGGTGGGAGCTTCTTTTTTCATGGTCTATTTTTTTAGCGCTGTTTTGACATGAAGATCAATCGAAAACCTGCTCGATTCGATTGTGCCCACTTGATCTCGATCGAAATAAGCGCCCCGGTTCATCCGGCAAACGAAAGTCCTCGTTCGAACCTTGTCGCTCCCGAAAGGTTTTGACCGTACACGCGGCGTGAGTCCAAGTATGTCACACGGCATAATACTCCGGCGGGAGCTCCGAACAAACGCGCCCGGACGCTACGGGTTCGATAAACATGACAGCATGTGACAGCCATAAACTGCGGTCTGTCGTCGCCGATGTGAACAACCGAGTCTTCGTGGAACGGACGGGTGCGAGGCGCGCCCGCCGTGGCCGTTCGCTGAACGCATGTATTTGCCACTCCGCGCAGGTGATTGGCTGCGCGTATCGCAGAAGGAGGAGTTTGTTGTTGCGGCTGGCCGTCGCAGTACGTATCGCCGTGATCCCAAGAATTCAGATCCATTCAGTCGGCACTAGGCCTTGTCCGCGCCACTCTTCGACGCGATGGACGTTGGCGAGTCCACCCCAGACTTCTTCATCAGCGTGATCAAGTACGACGATCTGCAACCGGCCTGCGGTTTTTGTGACGATTCCATCGAAAAGCGTAAATACCTTTCGTACAGCAGCTACGTCCTCGTTGTCCCATTCTGGGTCTAAGTTCGCATCTGATGCTTTTCCTGCCCGTAGGGTTGGAAAGTAGACTTGGCTTGGTTGATCATAGATTAGCAAACCCGGCACTGGATGATTCAGCTTGCTCAGAAAGAAGCCTTGTAGGGCAAGGGTGAGCGCGACATGGTATGCGAGCCAATTTGCACCGCTACCGATCTCCCAAAGGAAATCATCGCGCGTACCACGAATAACCTTTACCGTGAGATCTTGGATATTGAGTCGAATAGGGGCATCTGGCCACTCGCCATCAAGCTGTGGAATTAGCCGTGATGAAATAGATTGGATCGTATCCAAAGCGTTTTCCGTTTTCCGACCTATCTCGTGTTCAGATATCAGCTTGTTCAGGTCCTCAACCTGTGTCCTTAGCGAGGAAATCTCTTCATGAAGTGTTGAAGACGTGTCGAGCGTTTCATACAACCTCAGGGCTTCTTCTAGGCGGCCGAGGAAACGGGAGATTTCCTCGCCACGAGTTGTCACCTTGCGCGCTTTTTCCGATTGGCCTTCCAGTGTTCTTATTTCTTGACGAATTGCCGCGAGATTCGCAAGGGTCGTATCCACTGCTTCGCGCTGACGAAGCGTTTCTCTTCCCAAAGATTCCGTAACTCCCGGATGCGATCGCAGCCGAAGCTCTATGCCGTCAAGCGCTTCGCAAAGCTGATCAATCCGCGCTCGTCCCGCATCGCTCGGTTCAAATACCGACGCCGGACGTTCGGTGGCCAATTCGCGAATCCATCTCGACAATTCCAACCGATCACGCTGGACGTGGAGGCCATCCAGAAACGTGTCACTACTCTCATCTAGGCGCCGCAGTTCGTGCAGCCGATTACGAGACTGATTAAGATCCATCACGAGCTTGGACTCAGCCACCCTAAGCTCAGTAAGCCGCGCTAATATGACGTCCATGGAAGCGAGCGTTGGGGTCGCAGCTTGAGCGTCGCTTTGCATTGCGGCTCGAAGTAGGTCTACGATCGAGGACCAGTCGTTCGGTACAGTTGTGTCCGCGGGCAGTAGTCCGTACTCAATCGCAAGACGTACCCAAGCGAAGCCCTCGCGTTGCCAGGAAGCTCCGGAAGCCTGTCGGGCTTTCAACTCGCCTTCCTTTCGGCGAAGCAGTCGTGCGATGCGCTCCAATTCGTGGCGCGCTTGCAGAAGCTCTGGGCTGATTGCACCAAGCACGTAAGGGAAGATGGTTTTTAGCTTTTCGCGATGCTCCGTGGTGTCCGCTTTGAAGAACATGACATCGGGGTTCGCGACGATATTTTGAGGCTGAAAAATGAAAGCCATCAGATCTCGAAAGCTTGGCCGTGACTTGAACCGATCCTCGCTACCAGGCTCAAATTGCAAGTTTGACAGGCTGGCAAGGCGATTCAGGACTGCCTTGACGTAGTCAACTGTCTGGTTCTTCTCTTGGATGACAGGCGGCGGCTCGATTTCCGCTCCCTCCAAAAGCAACATGTCGCCAGAGGCCTTCAAATCGCCAGGCTCCCGGCGGGCAATCAGTTTTTGTCCCTCAAGTGTATCGACCAGCACGCCAAACCAGGAGCAACTCTCGCGAATTACGCCCACTGGAATAGTGCATTTTTCCGATCCCAGACAGTAGTCAATTATGGGTATCACCGACGACTTGCCGGTCTTCGATGCCCCGCTGATAACGTTGACCACGCCGGGCTCGAACGTCACTATGCGCGGTTCGCCACCGCGTCGTGGCCATAAAATGAGTTGTCGCAGTTGAAAATACATCAATATCCCACTTTCAGTGTGTGCACTACCTGCTGATCGGTGAGGCCAGCAAACCAGTATCCGATCCTTTCGCAAGCCGGCTCAAGGCGTCGAATTCGCTCCCGCAGCACAGGTATGCGCAAGTCGTCGTACGGACCATTGGACCAGATCGTGGCCGTCATCGGATCGATCCGAATGAGACCGGCTCGCTCCGCCGACACTAGTGAGTCCAAGGTCAGTCGCCTTAGCGCTATCGCCCGACTGTGAATCGCAATGAGATCTTCCCGCTTATCCCCGAGCTTGCCGGCGAACAGATGCAACCCCGATGCTTTATGCGTACTCAGCACCGTCGCCAAGGTTGGGCTATGCAGGATCAGCGGAAGGACAAGGAATGCGAGGGGCAGCGTCGCTGCAAGTCCGTCACGATCTTGGTATCCAAGTCCAAACTTCCAAAGGGCGTAGGCACCCAGCGCCTCGTTCTGAACCAGTGCAGCCTCGCTAAGGCGGCGTAGTTGAACGACTTCGCTCATGCTTCGTCCTCGTCGTCTAGAAGGGCTTTGTGCTCCGGATGCCAGCCAAGCTCTCGTTTGTCTGCCAGATCGTTGAACGCTCCATGGGTGAAATAGTTCGGCACCGTGCGGCTACCTATGGGTACCTCCAAGACCGAGCATCGGCCATAGACGAGTCGGCCTTGCACGACTTCCGGCTTGTCCGAATAGAGATCTTTGACCTCGCCGGCAAACGCTTCGTGCCGACGCAGCAACGAGTCTTCCCAATCCTTAAAGGTGTCGTCATAGATGAATCCGGCTTCGGCCCACTTCACCTTGTCGCCGGACGTTCGCATGAGATCACTTGCCGCCCGAAGTTGCTGCGCCTCCGTGGCTTCGATTAACTGCAGTTGGCGCACGAACATCGGTCTACTCAAGAGTACTGCTTTCGTGTCAACCGTCGTTGGAATCGCGGATAGCGAGGCAAGGTAGCCGGGCATGTTGTTCTGCTGAACGAAGGCGTGAAAACTCTTCCGAAACTCTCCGACACCAATCAGAGCCGGCATGCCGTCACGGATGAGGCGGTCTGCTCTCGCCTGTGCCATACCAATGGCAGCTTCGCAAATGACGTCAATTGATTCATCCGGAACAGTGGGCGCCAACAGAGCACGGAGAGGTTGTATCGGATCTGTATCATTGCTGAAAACCGACGTCTTACAAATGACCTGATTGCGAAGAGCGGTTGCGACATCGAGAAATTTTTGCACGTGCAGCATGCACTTCGGCGGTTCAGCCTTCTTGCTAAGCTTGTCTTTGACCTGTTTGAGCAACTGGTCTACGGCATCTGCAGACGTCGCATCATGAATGGCTGAGCTTACCTTCCCGGACTTCGGCGGTGTCACGTACAGGCGAAACGTTGCTTTGGTCCCGTCTACCTTCTTGGACTCGACCGCGACAAGCCAATTCGCGATGGTTTTCCAAAGGTCCTCGGACCAATCAGAGAGCGCGTTGTGGGACAGCGCGCTCTTGCACTGTTCCAAAAGAACATTTCCATCGGAATAGTGAACAGCGACATCATCCAGAAGCTCTAAGGAAACGCTCGAATCCGATGGACTGCTGAGGAGGTGGTAACAGAGCCGGACTGGCTGCAATGAAAAGCCCAGATAGGGGCCAGGTGCGCTGTGCTTGACCAAGGCTTTCATCCGCTTCGCCCCAAGTCCGCCCGACTATGGAATGCTTCCCATCTAGAATTCGTAAACTCCATGATGTTCCCCGAATCTCAACAATTCAGCTTAGGGCTGGTCTGCACGATTTGTTACGCATAGGGTACTTAATGTAGGTCTCCTGCAGTCGAATCATATCCGATGAAACGGCCATACTCTGGCTAACGGCGTGGTAGGGGAAGACTTTAGCTCATGGGGCGGGGCAGTGTTTCGGGGTGTGAGCGAACGCGATGATCGTGGGCGCGTCGACTACCTGGGCAGGCGCTTCGTTGGTGAGTCGGTTGCTCTCCCTCAAGCCGATAACGCGTCAATGAGATCAAGATCGCTGTCGTCGCAATCTGTCTTTGTTGTGGACTCGACAAGTTCCCCCTTTGATTGTCGGCAGTCTTCGATGAATGCTGCCCACCGTTCCAAGGCAAGGCGTCGTTCACCGTAGTATGTGTATTGATCGTAGATTCCTTCGACGCCGGGGAGCTTGTGATTCAGGCACATCTCAGAGACGTCGCGGCTGATCCTTAGCTTCCGCATATGGGACTTCATGGTCGAACGAAGATCATGCGGTGTAAATCGGCGTATCGAAGGTTTGTGGTTGTCGATCCAGTAATCGATGGCTTCCCGGATGGCGTCCTTGCTGAGGTGTGCGTCACCACCATGCCGCGCCGCTCGGCTGGCGGCCCTGGTTGGAAGAATATAGCGGGAGCGGGTATTGATTGCGAGCAGTTCACGGAACCAGTCGACAACAATCGGCGCGAGCGGAATGTCCATTGCTGTGCCTGTCTTGCTGCCCGGAATATGCCAGCGTGCTTCATCGAGGAATACGTTTGTCCGCAGGCCTTTATACAACTCCTCCGAGCGAACGCCAGTCGCGAGAAGGATGCTGACCGAGAGCAGGTTCTCGCGATTCATGTCTGCGTTCAAAAGCACGTGCAGCTCACTGGCCGTCAGCATAAGACGTTGCCGAATGGGAGGACGGGGACCAATGATCGAAACTAGCTCGACCCCGATGGCGGGATTTGCATTAATGACCTTCTTGCCAGCGGCGTGACGGAAGATGGCTTTTGCAACGATTAACAGCGTGTTCGCCTCGACCCATCCAAGCTTGGCGCGCTCGATCAGCCCAACGATATCTGCCGCTTCGACTTCGCGTACCTGCATCGCACCGAGTACGTTCTCGGTCCGCTTCAGGTTTCGGCCGTAGCTTCGCTGCGTGCTTAATCCCAAATTGACCAGCACCTTCTCTCGGTAGTCGGAAACGAGCTGGCGGACTGTCCAATTCTTCCGGGATTTGTCCTTGCGCTTCTCGGTCGCCGGGTTGTTGCCTTTCTGGACTTCGACGCGCTTTTCGGCCGCGAGCTTGCGTGCTGCCGACAGCGTCAGATCGGGGTAGCGGCCGAGTGTCAATTCTTCCGGTTTTCCGCCTATCCGGAAACGGAGTATCCAAGACGCAGTGCCGGTGGCTGAAAGGGTAAAGGTCAAGCCGCCGCCGTCAGTTCTTGCGAGAGGTCGCCTTTCCCGAATCCATCGCCTTAGTTCGAGATCCGATAGAACATTCGTTCCGCGAGTTGCCATGACGCGCCTCTGTCTAGCTACATATCTAGCTACACATTTTAGGCGCGCTCTGCACGGATGGCAACGGATTGATACGGATGGTTATTTTTATATCTGTTTGAATTTTAACGAATTTATGGGAATTCTCTGGAGCTCGTCGGCCCTTGGCGGACCTACATCAGAACGATGTCATACTGCTCCTGACTCAAATTCGACTCCACCTGCAACGACACCGGCTTGCCGATGAAATCGATCAGCATCGCCAGATGCTGCGACTCTTCCTCGAGAAACAGATCGATCACCTGCTGCGAAGCGACCACGCGAAACTCGCGCGGATTGAACTGCCGCGACTCGCGCAGAATCTCGCGCAGCACGTCATAGCAAACAGTCCGCGCAGTCTTCACCTGCCCCTTACCCTGGCAAACCGGACACGGCTCGCACAGCACATGCGCGAGCGACTCACGCGTACGCTTGCGCGTCATCTCAACGAGCCCGAGTTGCGAGAACCCATTCACAGTCACCCGCGTCCGATCGCGCGACAACGCCTTCTTCAATTCCCCCAGCACCTGATCGCGATGCTCGGCGTTCTCCATATCGATGAAGTCGATGATGATCACGCCGCCCAGATTACGCAGCCGCAGTTGCCGCGCGATCGTGTGCGCGGCTTCGAGGTTGGTCTTGAAGATCGTGTCGTCGAAATTGCGCGCGCCGACGTAGCCGCCGGTGTTCACGTCGATCGTCGTCATCGCCTCGGTCTGGTCGATCACCAGATAGCCGCCCGACTTCAGATCGACACGGCGCGACAGCGCGCGCTGAATCTCGGCCTCGATGTTGTACAGATCGAATAGCGGCCGTTCGCCGGTGTAGTGGTGCAGCTTCGATGACACCGCCGGCGTGAACTCCGCCGCGAAATCGGCGAGCATCTGATGCGTCTCGCGCGAGTCGACCTGGATACGCGACGAGTCGTCGTTGACGAAATCGCGCAGCACGCGCTGCGCGAGATTCAGATCCTGATACAGCAGACTCGTGGGCGGCATGCGCTGCGCTTGCGACAGAATCGTCGCCCACGTCTTGCGCAGATACGCGACATCGGCGGCGAGTTCTTCGCTGCTCGCATCCTCGGCGATCGTGCGCACGATGTAGCCGCCTTTTTCATCGGCGGGCAGCACGGCGGTCAGCCGCGCGCGCACCGCTTCGCGTTCGGCCTCGCTTTCGATCTTCTGCGAGATGCCGATGTGCGGCTCCTGCGGCAGATAGACGAGCGTGCGCCCGGCAATGCTGACTTGAGTTGACAGACGCGCGCCCTTGGTGCCGATCGGGTCTTTGACGACCTGCACCATCAGCGTCTGTCCTTCGAAGACGATCTTTTCGATCGGCTGATGCGGTGTTTGATGCGGCGCTTCGCCGGCGATACGCGGATGCCAGATGTCGGCGACGTGGAGAAACGCGGCGCGTTCGAGGCCGATGTCGATGAACGCGGATTGCATGCCCGGCAGCACACGCACAACCTTGCCGAGATAGACATTGCCGACGCGCCCGCGCGACAGCGTTCGTTCGACATGAAGTTCCTGGACGGCGCCCTGCTGAACGAGCGCGACGCGCGTTTCCTGCGGCGTGACATTAATCAGGATTTCTTCATTCATGGTGTTGTTCTAGAAGTCGATGCGCGCTGCACGCAGGAGGGCAGCGGTTTCAAAAAGCGGCAAACCCATGATACCCGAATAGGACCCGTCGATATGCTCGATAAACTCCGCCGCGCGTCCTTGCACGCCATAAGCACCGGCCTTGCCAAGGGGCTCGCCGCTCGCAGCGTAACGACGCAATGCGTCTGCGTGCACTGCAGCAAAACGCACCGTCGATACCGACAGTGCGGAGGGCAGCAACGCGCCCTCGGCATCGATTACCGCGACCGCGGTCAGCACTTCGTGCGTGCGGCCCGCGAGGCGCGTGAGCATCGCGACAGCGTCGTCGGCGTCGACGGGCTTGCCGAGAATCGCGTCGTCGATCGTGACGGTCGTGTCGGCGACCAGAATCGGCCGTGCCGGATGGCCGCCGTCGACGAGCCGCGCGCGCGCCGCGTGCGCTTTCGCGATGCACACGCGCTGCACGTAAGCGTGCGCGGTCTCGCCGGGCAGCTCGGCTTCGAGCGCTTCGGCATCTTCATCGGGGCGCGGCAGCAGCAGTTCGAAGCGCACGCCGAGCTGTTGCAGCAGCTCCTGGCGGCGTGGACTTTGCGAGGCGAGGTAGACGAACGGATGCAGCGAAGCGGAAGGCGTGGACATGAATGGATCTCGTTGGAACGCGAGCGGATGGCGTGAGAGCGGTGAGCGTGGATGAAAGGGCGGAAGGGTAATGCGGCATTGCGGCGTTGCGCGTGCGCGCAGATCGTTGCATGAAATGCCGCGCAGCGCAAATGCACGCGTATGCAACTGCACAATGCGGGCATGCGCCGGCGCGCCGCGTCGACGAGTGAATCGATGCGGCGGGATCAGGGGTGTTCAGCAGGGCACGGCAACGCGCCGCGCCATGAGATGCACCGCGTCAAGCGTTCAGGCTCACCGAGACTCGAACGCTCACGCGCGGTGATACGGATGGTTCTGCGTAATGGTCCACGCGCGATACAGCTGCTCGGCGAGCAGCACCCGCACCATCGCGTGCGGCAGCGTGAGACTGGAGACCCGCAGCAGCATATCGGCGCGCGACTTCAGCTCGGGGTCGAGCCCGTCCGCGCCGCCGATCAGAAAGGCCACGTCGCGGCCATCCTGCTGCCAGTTGGGCAGCGCGCCCGCGAGCTGCATCGTGGTCCAGTCCTTGCCGCGTTCGTCGAGCGCGACGATGCGCGCGTTCTTCGGCAACGCGGCTTCGATCCTCTGACGCTCGGCGGCCATCACGCTTTCGGCCGACCGCCCCGACGAACGTTGCTCGGGCTTGAGCTCGCGCAACTCGATGCGCAGCTCGGGCGGCATGCGCTTCGCGTACTCGTCGAAGCCGGTGGCGATCCAGTCGGGCATCTTGTGGCCGACTGCGAGGATATGCAGTTTCATCGCGAGAACGGTCGCGCGCTTACTTGCGACGCGCGGCGGTCTTGCGCGCGGGCTTGGCGGCCGGCGCTTCCTCTTCGTCGTCTTCCTCGTCGTCGCCTTCGCTTGCGCGCGCGCCGCCGAACGGGCTCGGCGTCGACAGCTTGACGCGCACCGGCTTGTCGCCCCAGATCTCTTCGAGGTTGTAGTACTGGCGCAGCGCCGGTTGCAGGATGTGGACGATCGCGTCGCCGCAATCGACCAGCACCCATTCGCCGATGTCTTCGCCCTCGGTGCTGACGATCTCGCCGCCGGCTTCCTTCACGCCTTCGCGCACGCTCGATGCGAGCGCTTTGGTTTGCCGGTTCGAGGTGCCGCTCGCGACGATCACGCGATCGAACAGCGAGGTCAGATGGGTGGTGTTGAACACCTTGATGTCTTGCGCCTTGACGTCTTCGAGAGCGTCGACGATCACGCGCTGCAGTTTGCGAATATCCATGGAGTTACCGGTGGTACAGATGATGTTGAAGAATATAGTCCCACACCGCGGCGGGGACGTGACTCGCGGCCTGATCCTGCTGCGCCCCGCCGCCCGCGTGGGCGAGGCGGCGTTCGACCTGCTCGCGCAGATGCGCGCGAATTTCGGTGGCCGACACGTTGAACGCGAGCGTCGTGTCGATCAGTAGATGGCCGCAGCGGCTTGCCTGCAGCACCTCGGCGCTCGCGCGCCGTGTGGCGATTTCTTCGGCGACCGCGGGAGGAATCGACCCAAGGTCGAAGCCGGGCCGCGTGGCCACGCCGATATGCGCGAGCTCGAACAGGCGCCGCCAGTCGCGCCATGTGTCGAGATGAACCAGTTGATCCGCGCCGATCAGCAGCGTGATCGACGCGTCGTCGCCTTCGCGCTCGCGCCAGCGCTGCAGCGTGTCGACCGTGTAAGTCGGGCCGGTGTGCTCGATTTCGTCGGTCGCGACCTGCACGCTCGTGCCCGGCAGCTTCAGCGACGCGGCTGCCGCGCGGGTCATCGCGAGCCGGTGTTCGGCCGGCGACACGCCCGCTTTCTGCCACGGCTGGCCGGCCGGCAGCAGCACCAGTTCGGTCAGCCGCAGCACCTGCGCGAAACGCCGCGCGAGCGCGAGGTGGCCGTCGTGGATCGGATCGAAGGTGCCGCCCAGCAGACCGATCCGGCGAGGCAGGGCGACAGGGTGAACGTTCGGCTTCAGATGCGGGTCCTTTGTCGTGACCGTTGGCGAGGCGTCAGGCAGGCCGGTAAAGCGCCGGTCCGTCACACCCACTCGCGCGGCACGAGAAAATCGCTATACAAACGCGCTTCCGGCGTACCCGGCTCGGGCTGCCAGTCGTAGCGCCAGTTCACCACGGGCGGCATCGACATCAGGATCGATTCGGTGCGTCCGCCGCTTTGCAGTCCAAACAGTGTGCCACGGTCGAAGACCAGATTGAACTCGACGTAGCGGCCGCGCCGGTAGCCCTGAAATGCGCGCTCGGGCTCACCGTACGGCGTGTCGCGGCGCCGTTCGATGATCGGCATATATGCCTTCAGGAAACCGTCGCCGACGCTCTTCAGCATAGCGAACGATTGCTCGAAGCCAAGCTCCGCGAAATCGTCGAAGAAAATCCCGCCGACGCCGCGCGGCTCGTTGCGGTGCTTCAGGAAGAAGTATTCGTCGCACCAGCGCTTGAAGCGCGGGTACAGGTCCGCGCCGTACGGCGCGAGCGAGTCGCGGCAAACCTCGTGGAAATGCCGCGCGTCTTCCTCGTAGCCGTAATACGGCGTCAGATCCATCCCGCCGCCGAACCAGAACACCGGCTCCTCGCCTTCCTTGGTCGCGATCAGCATCCGCACGTTCATATGCACGGTCGGGCAGTGCGGATTGCGCGGATGCAGCACCAGCGACACACCCATCGCCTCGAACCCGCGTCCGGCCAGTTGCGGGCGCGCGGCGCTCGCCGAGCCCGGCAGCGCGTCGCCGGCGACGTCCGAGAAACCGATGCCCGCGCGCTCGAAGAACTGGCCGCCTTCGAGAATCCGCGTGACGCCGCCGCCGCGCAGCTTCTCGCCCGGCGCGCGTTGCCACGCGTCGGTCGCGAACGGCGTGCCGTCGAACGCGCCGAGGGTGTCGGCGATTTGCGTTTGCAGGCCTTGCAGCCAACTGCGCACGATCTGTGCGTCGTAGCTCGAATTGCTCATGAATGCGGGTGCTGAGGCGGCACGCTCGTCGTGCCGCGGGTTCTTCGAATCAGGCGACGGCCGCGTGCGGGACTGCTAAAGCCCATACGGGCCGGCCGTTCTGGTGAAGCGGGCGGGGCGCCGGGCCGATGCGGGCGGCGCGTGGCCGTGCCTGCATGATCCGGGGCTGCCCGCCCGTCGCGACGAGCGCGCCAGACGCAGTGTAGCGCCGGCGCCGCCGCTATCGGCCGCCCCCGCGCGCGGGCGGGGACAACCAGCGCAGAGACAAACGCGCTTACTGCTTGTTGCGGTTCAGCGCGCGGAAGCCGATGTCGCGGCGGTACTGCATGCCGTCGAAGGCGATCTGGTTGATCGTCTCGTACGCGGCGGCCTGCGCGGTGCGCACCGAATCCGCCAGACCGACCACGCACAGCACGCGGCCGCCCGAGGTGGTCAGCTTGCCGTCGGCCAGCGTGGTGCCGGCGTGGAACGTGACCGAATCCGCGGTCTCGGCGGGGATGCCGTTGATGCGGTCGCCCTTACGCGGCGTGTCCGGATAGTTGTACGCGGCCAGCACGACGCCGAGCGCGGTACGGCGGTCCCATTCGAGTTCGACCGTATCCAGCGTGCCGGCGATCGCCTGTTCGACGACCTTCGAGAAGTCGCCCTTCAGACGCGCCATGATCGGCTGCGTTTCGGGGTCGCCCATCCGGCAGTTGAATTCGAGCGTCTTCGGGTTGCCTTGCGCGTCGATCATCAGACCGGCGTACAGGAAGCCGGTGTAGCGGATGCCTTCCTTTTCCATCCCGCGCACGGTCGGCAGGATGATTTCGCGCATCACGCGTGCGTGCAGCTGCGGCGTGACGATCGGCGCGGGCGAGTAGGCGCCCATGCCGCCGGTGTTCGGGCCCTGGTCGTCGTCGAGCAGACGCTTGTGGTCCTGGCTCGATGCGAGCGCGAGCACGTGCTTGCCGTCGACCATCACGATGAAGCTCGCTTCCTCGCCGGCGAGGAATTCCTCGATCACGACGCGCGCGCCGGCATCGCCGAGCTTGTTGTCCGACAGCATCATGTCGACCGCGGCGTGCGCTTCTTCCAGCGTTTGCGCGACCACCACGCCCTTGCCGGCGGCGAGGCCGTCGGCCTTGATCACGATCGGCGCGCCCTTGGCGTCCAGATACGCGTGCGCGGCGGCGACGTCGGCGAAGGTTTCGTATTCGGCGGTCGGAATGGCGTGGCGCTTCATGAACGCCTTCGCGAAGTCCTTCGAGCTTTCGAGCTGCGCGGCTTCCTTGCTCGGCCCGAAAATCTTCAGACCGCGCGCGCGGAACAGGTTGACGATGCCCGCGGCGAGCGGTGCTTCCGGCCCGACCAGCGTGAAGGCGATCTGCTCTTTCTCGACGAAATCGGCGAGCGCGGCCGGCTCGGTGATGTCGAGATTGCGCAGACGCTCATCCTGAGCGGTGCCGCCGTTGCCCGGCGCGACGTAGACGAGCTGGACCCGCGGCGATTGCGCGAGCTTCCATGCGAGCGCATGTTCGCGACCGCCGGAACCGACGACGAGTAACTTCATGTGAATCCCCGAGACTTGAAAACTATAAACGGCTGAGCGAGGCGCCCAGCCGTGCAATAAAACCTGCGTGGCGCGGGCCGGCGAGGCCCGCAGCCGGCGACGCGGCGCGCAATTGGCGTCGCGCGTGGCCGGCGCGCCGTCATGCGTCGGCGATCGACGCGTTCGTGTACACGTCCTGGACGTCGTCCAGGTTTTCCAGCGCGTCGAGCAGCTTCTGCATCTTGACCGCGTCGTCGCCGGTGAACTCGACTTCGTTCTGCGGCTTCATCGTGACTTCGGCCAGTTCGGCCTTGAAGCCCGCGGCTTCCAGCGCGGCTTTGACCTTCGAGAAATCGTTCGGCGGGCACAGCACTTCGATGCTGCCGTCCTCGTTCGTGACGACGTCGTCGGCGCCGGCTTCGAGCGCGGCTTCCATCAGCGTGTCTTCGGCGGTGCCGGGCGCGAACAGGAACTGGCCGACGTGATCGAACATGAACGACACCGAGCCGTCGGTGCCCATGTTGCCGCCGTTCTTCGAGAACGCGTGGCGCACTTCCGCGACCGTGCGGGTGCGGTTGTCGGTCATCGTGTCGACGATCACCGCCGCGCCGCCGATGCCGTAGCCTTCATAGCGGATTTCTTCGTAGTTCGCGCCGTCCGCGCCGCCGACGCCGCGCTGGATCGCGCGGTTGATGTTGTCCTTCGGCATGTTGGCGTCGTACGCCTTGTCGACCGCGAGCCGCAGACGCGGGTTCGAGTCGATTTCGCCGCCGCCCATCCGGGCCGCGACCTGGATTTCCTTGATGAGCCGCGTCCAGATCTTGCCGCGCTTGGCATCGGCCGCCGCTTTCTTATGCTTGATGTTGGCCCATTTCGAATGACCCGCCATACCTTTTCTCCGTCGCGCGCGCCAGCGGGGCGCACGCATAGTGCAATTGTCGTTGCGATGTCGGGCGCGACTCGCGCGCCTCGATGTGAAACCGTCTGCTGAAAGACCGCCGGCGGGGCATTGCCCCCAGCCCGTTGGCGCTCTGCCTACCTTGGCCGGCCTGCCCGGGCCTGGCCGCGATGCCGGCCGTTTCCGCGTCTTGCCGCTCGTTGCCGTCCGTTTGCGTTGGCGCCGCTTCAGGCCTTACCGCTGGTGAAGCGAAGCCGCCGATGGCGGCGGCGCGGTTGGGGCGGGGCGGCTTGCCGGCGGCAAACAGGGCGCCGGCCGGACAGGCACCGGGTTCGGGTGCCGGGGCGAGGCGCCGCATTAACGCACTTGACGCACATCAAGCCAGTCGAAATTGCCGGCGATGGTGCGCCGATGGTGCGCATGAGCGTGCGGGTCGGCTGGTCGAGCGGATTCGAATTTTATCACGCCGGGCCGGCGCGGCAGAGGGGATGTGGCGTGCGCGCGGCACGCCGGGGCCGGCGCCGCGCGTCCTCGCGACGGCCCTGGCGCCGGCCGCTCTCAGTTCTTGGTGCCGAACAGCCGGTCGCCCGCGTCGCCGAGGCCCGGCACGATATACGCATGCTCGTTCAGATGCGAGTCGAGCGACGCGACGAACAGCTTGACGTCCGGGTGCGCGTCCTGGAACACCTGCACGCCTTCGGGCGCGGCGACCAGCGCGAGGAACATGATGTTCTCGCCGGCGACGTTGCGGCGCTTCAGGACGTCGACCGCGTGCACCGCCGAGTAGCCGGTCGCGACCATCGGATCGCACAGGATGAACACGCGGTCTTCGAGGTCCGGCAGCCGCACCAGGTATTCGACCGGGCGGTGATCGTCCGCCCGGTACACGCCGATATGGCCGACCCGCGCCGACGGCACCAGTTCGAGCAGCCCGTCCGACATGCCGATGCCCGCGCGCAGCACCGGCACGATCGCGAGCTTCTTGCCGGCGATCACCGGCGCGTCGATATCGACGAGCGGGGTGGTGATCCGGCGGGTGGTCATCGGCAGGTTGCGGGTGATCTCGTAGCCCATCAGCAGCGTGATCTCGCGCAGCAGTTCGCGGAACGTGCGCGTCGAGGTGTCCCGGTCGCGCATATGCGACAGCTTGTGCTGGATCAGCGGGTGATCGAGGATGAAAAGATTGGGAAAACGGCTGTCCTGGGTGGTCATGGCGGGGCTCGCGCGCGGCGGCAAGGTGGATCGGTTCGGCGCGCGCGTGGGTGGTTCCGGTCCGTGCGTGGGCGGATAGACCGCCCACGTAACCCCGTGGCGCGCGCCACGCCGCAAGTTTACCGAAAGAGTGGCGCCGGGCGATACCGGAGATTGCAGTCGGGGACGGCGGGATAGCGTTTCGCGATTCAGATGCCCCGGCACAGTCCGGCACCGATTCTTCTAGAATCTGGGGAAACTTCGCCACGCCCGCGCCGCGCCCGCGCGTCGGCGCCAGCGCCGGCGCAGGGACCGAGACACTCCGACACGAAAACACAAGGACACGAGGACACACACGATGGACATGGGAATCGCAGGACGCACCGCGCTGGTCTGCGCGGCGAGCAAGGGTCTGGGGCGCGGCTGCGCGGAAGCGCTCGCCGCCGAGGGCGTCAATCTGACGATCGTCGCGCGCACCGCCGAGACGCTGGAAGCGACCGCCGCCGAGATCCGCAAGCAAAGCGGCGTCGAAGTAAAGACGGTCGCGTGCGACATCACCACGCCGGAAGGCCGCGCCGCGGCGCTCGCCGCCTGTCCGCAGCCGGACATCCTGGTCAACAACGCGGGCGGCCCGCCGCCGGGCGACTTCCGCAACTTCACGCACGACGACTGGATCCGCGCGCTCGAAGCGAACATGCTCACGCCGATCGAACTGATTCGTCAGACCATCGACTCGATGAGCGCGCGCGGCTTCGGCCGGATCGTCAACATCACGAGCTCGGCGGTGAAGGCGCCGATCGACGTGCTGGGTCTGTCGAACGGCGCGCGCTCGGGGCTGACCGGCTTCGTCGCGGGTCTCGCGCGCAAGGTCGCGCCGACCGGCGTGACGATCAACAACCTGCTGCCGGGCCTGTTCGACACCGACCGCATCGCGGTCACCTTCGAGGCGCAGGCGAAGACCTACAACATCTCCGTCGACGAAGCCCGCCAGCAGCGCATGAAAACGATTCCCGCCGGCCGCTTCGGCAATCGCGACGAATTCGGCCGCGCGTGCGCGTTCCTGTGCAGCGCGCATGCCGGTTACATCACCGGGCAGAACTGGCTGATCGACGGCGGCGCCTTCCCGGGCACGTTCTGAGCCGGCCGCACCGAATCATCACGACGCACCACAACAACGACAGTCACAACGGTTTGAGGAGTCTTACGTCATGACCACCCGCATTGCGCTGATCGCGCACGATCACAAGAAGGACGACATCGTCAAACTGGCCGGCGAGTACGTCGCGACGCTCAAGCGTTGCGACATCATCGCGACCGGCACCACCGGCGGGCGCATCAGCGACGCGCACGGGCTGAAGGTCGAGCGCATGCTGTCCGGCCCGCACGGCGGCGACCTGCAGATCGGCGCGCAACTCGCGGAAGGGCGGGTCGACATGGTGATCTTCCTGCGCGATCCGATGACGCCGCAGCCGCACGAGCCGGACATCAACGCGCTGGTGCGCGCGTGCGATGTGCACAACATCCCGTGCGCGACCAATATTTCGACCGCGCGCATGGTGCTCGACGTGCTGACGCTGCGCATGAGCGGCGAAGCCTGAACGTGCTTGCCCGGCCGCGCGGCGTCGCACGGCGCCGCGCCGGCAACCCGAATCCATCCCGGCATTTCACACCGACATTCCGACAGATCAAGGAGACATGATGGTCAAGGCAATCCGTTTCGATAAAACCGGCGGCCCCGAAGTGATGAAATGGGTCGACGTCGAAGTGGGCGAACCCGGCGCGGGCGAGATCCGCCTGCGCCAGACGGCGGTTGGCCTGAACTACATCGACGTGTATTTCCGCACCGGCCTGTATCCGTTGCCGCTGCCCGGCGGGCTCGGCATGGAAGCGGCCGGCGAGGTCAGCGCGCTCGGCGCGGGCGTCGAAGGTCTGAAAGTCGGCGACCGGGTCGCCTATGTCGGCCGGCCGCCCGGCGCGTATGCGCAGGAGCGTGTGCTGCCGGCCGCGCAGGTCGTCAAGCTGCCGGATGCGGTCAGCGACGAGCAGGCCGCGTCGGTGATGCTGCAGGGTTTGACCGCGCAGTATCTGCTGCGCCGCACGTATCGGGTGCAACCGGGCGACACGATCCTGATCCAGGCCGCGGCGGGCGGCGTCGGTCTGCTGGTGTGCCAGTGGGCGAAGGCGCTCGGCGCGACCGTGATCGGTACCGTCAGCTCCGACGAAAAAGCCGAGGTCGCGAAAGCGCACGGCTGCGATCACGCGATCGTCTACACGCGCGAGAACTTCACCAGGCGCGTGCGCGAGATTACCAACGGCGCGGGCGTGCCGGTCGTCTACGATTCGATCGGTAAGGACACCTTCGAGAAGTCGCTCGACTGTCTGGCGCCGCTGGGGCTCTTCGTCAGCTTCGGCAATGCGTCGGGTCCGCTGCCGCCGATCGACTCGTCGGAATTCGCCGGCCGCGGTTCGCTGTTCTTCACGCGCCCGACGCTGTTTACGTATATGGCCAGGCGCCCCGACTACGAGGCGATGTCGGCCGAGCTGTTCGACGTGCTCGCGTCGGGCAAGGTGAAGACCAGCATCAATCAGCGTTATGCGCTGGCCGATGTCGGTCAGGCGCATGCGGATCTCGAAGGGCGTCGCACGACGGGTTCGACGATTCTGTTGCCGTAAAACTATCCACGAACACGGGCCGGCCGACCGGCCGGTTGCCGACCCGGAGCACTCGAGGGCCGCGCCCATCGCAAGATGGCGCGGCCCTTTCTTTTTAGCGTCCCCGTCCGCTCCATTTACGCGATTTTTACGTACGTCCTAGCATCTTTGACCAGCCCTTTACGCCGATCGGCATACCGTTCTACCCATCCAGAATCCGTGAATGGAGAACAAGAATGGATGTGCTGTATGTCGGGGGGCTCGTGCTATTTGCCGTGCTGACCATTGGACTGATTGGCGGCTGCGAGAAGCTGATGCAGTTCCGCCGTGGGCAAGGAGCGCGTTGATGAACTGGATGCTGTGGCTGGCCGGTGCGTGCACCGCGCTGCTGTTTATTTATCTCGTGTATGCGCTGCTGCGCGCGGAGGACATTGAATGAACGCGAACAATGTCCTGCAGGCAGGGCTTTTTATCGTCGTGCTGCTGGCCGCCGCGGTGCCGGTCGCGCGCTATCTGGGCGCGGTGATCGACGGCAGTTCGCGGGTGCTGCGCATCGGCGCGCCGTTCGAGCGGCTGCTGTACCGCATCGCCGGCGTCGATCCGGCCGAGGAGATGAGCTGGAAGCACTATGCGATTGCAACCGTCGCGTTCAACGTGCTCGGCGTGCTGTTCCTCTACGCACTGCTGCGTGTGCAGGGCTGGTTGCCTGGCAATCCGCAGCAATTCGGCGCGATGTCGGTCGACAGCGCGTTCAACACCGCGGTCAGCTTCGTCGCCAACACCAACTGGCAGGACTACACGCCCGAGCAAACGGTCAGCTATCTGACGCAGATGCTCGGGCTGACCGTGCAGAACTTTTTGTCGGCGGCGACCGGCATCGTCGTCGTGATCGCGCTGATGCGCGGCTTCGCGCGGCATAGCGCGCAGACCATCGGCAACTTCTGGGTCGACCTCACGCGCGTCACGCTGTACGTGCTGATCCCGATGGCGGCGATCGTCGCGGCGCTGCTGATGAGCCAGGGCGTGATCCAGAACTTCAAGGCCTATCAGGAAGTGCCGACGCTGCAGACCACGACCTACGCGGCGCCGAAGCTCGACGCGCAAGGCAATCCGCTGAAGGACGCGAACGGCAATCCGGTCACGGTCGATACCCCGGTGAAGACGCAGACCATCGCGATGGGCCCGGTCGCGTCGCAGGAAGCGATCAAGATGCTCGGGACCAACGGCGGCGGCTTCTTCAACGGCAACTCCGCGCATCCGTTCGAGAACCCGACGCCGTTCTCGAACATGCTGGAAATGTTCTCGATCCTGATCATCCCGGCGGCGCTCGCGCTGGTGTTCGGCCGCATGATCGGCGACCGCCGCCAGGGCGTCGCGGTGCTCGCGGCAATGGCGATCGCGTTCGGCGTCTGCGTGTTCGGCGAGATCGCCGCGGAGCAGGGCGGCAATCCGGCCTTCACCGCGCTCAACGTCGACCAGTCGGCCGGCGCGTTGCAATCCGGCGGCAATGCGGAAGGCAAGGAAACCCGCTTCGGCATCGCGCAGTCGGGCATCTTCACGGTGACGACCACCGCGGCTTCGTGCGGCGCGGTCGCCAATACGCACGACTCGCTGACGCCGCTCGGCGGCCTTGTCCCGATGCTGCTGATGCAGCTCGGCGAAGTGATCTTCGGCGGCGTGGGTTCGGGTCTGTACGGGATGCTGGTGTTCGCGCTGCTGGCGGTGTTCGTGGCCGGGCTGATGATCGGCCGCACTCCTGAGTATGTCGGCAAGAAGATCGAAGCGTACGAGATGAAGATGGTGTCGATCGTCGTGCTGCTGACGCCGTTGCTGGTGCTGGTCGGCACGTCGATCGCGGTGCTCACCGACGCGGGCCGCGCGGGCATCTCGAACCCCGGCGCGCACGGCTTCTCCGAAATCCTCTACGCGTTCAGCTCGGCCGCCAACAACAACGGCAGCGCGTTCGCGGGGCTGTCGGTGAATACGCCGTTCTACAACTGGCTGACCGGTATCGCGATGTGGTTCGGCCGCTTCGGCACGATCGTGCCGGTGCTGGCGATCGCCGGCTCGCTGGCCGCGAAGAAGCGCATCGGCGTCACCGGCGGCACGCTGCCCACGCATGGACCGCTGTTCGTCGTGCTGCTGCTCGGCACGGTGCTGCTGGTCGGCGCGCTCACTTATGTGCCGGCGCTCGCGCTCGGTCCCGGCGTCGAGCATCTGATGATGATGGGCGCGCACTGACGCCGCCGTTTCGACCCAGCGACTGAAGACCAGCTCATACAGCGCGCGCCTGCAAGCAGCCGGCACCGGGCGGGGACCCCGCCGGTATCCGCGCGGCGCGCGCCCAGCGATATTCGAGGATTCAATGACTGAACATAACGCTACACGGTCCATGTTCGACCCGGCGCTCGTGCGCCCGGCGATCGTGGACTCTTTCAGGAAGCTCACGCCGCGCACCCAGTTCCGCAACCCGGTGATGTTCTGCGTGTATGTGGGCAGCATTCTGACCACCATCTTGTGGATCGCCGCGCTCGGCGGCCAGGCCGAGGCGCCCGCCGGGTTCATTCTCGCGGTCACGCTGTGGCTGTGGTTCACGGTGCTGTTCGCGAACTTCGCCGAGGCGCTCGCCGAGGGCCGCTCGAAGGCCCAGGCCGCGTCGCTGCGCAGTGCGAAGAAAGACGTGCTGGCCAAGAAGCTCAACGAGCCGCATCCGAAATCGCCGATCCGCATCATGACCGCGTCCGATCTGCGCCGCGACGACGTCGTGCTGGTCGAAACCGGCGACGTGATTCCGGCCGACGGCGAAGTGATCGACGGCGTCGCGTCGGTCGACGAATCGGCGATCACCGGCGAATCGGCGCCGGTGATCCGCGAGTCGGGCGGCGATTTTTCGTCGGTGACGGGCGGCACGCGGGTGCTGTCGGACTGGATCGTCGTGCGGGTGACCGCCAATCCGGGCGAGGCGTTCCTCGACCGGATGATCGCGATGGTCGAAGGCGCGAAGCGCGCGAAGACGCCGAACGAAATCGCGCTGACCATCCTGCTGGTCGCGCTGACGATCGTGATGCTGCTCGCGACCGCGACGCTGCTGCCGTTCTCGATGTTCTCCGTTGAGGCCGCGAAGTCCGGCCACGTGGTGACGATCACCGCGCTGGCCGCGCTGCTGGTGTGCCTGATTCCGACCACGATCGGCGGGCTGCTGTCGGCGATCGGCGTGGCCGGCATGAGCCGCATGATGCAGGCCAATGTGATCGCGACCTCGGGCCGGGCGGTCGAGGCGGCCGGCGACGTCGACGTGCTGCTGCTCGACAAGACCGGCACGATCACGCTCGGCAACCGTCAGGCGTCGCAGTTCCTGCCGGCGCCGGGCGTCAGTGAAGAGGCGCTGGCCGATGCCGCGCAACTGTCGTCGCTGGCCGATGAAACGCCGGAAGGCCGCAGCATCGTCGTGCTCGCCAAGCAGCGCTTCAATATCCGTCAGCGCGATATGGCGTCGCTGCACGCGGTGTTCCTCGCGTTCACCGCGCAGACGCGGATGAGCGGCGTCGACCTCGCGCCGGCGGGCACTCCGGCCGGCACGCACGGCCGCGAAATCCGCAAGGGCGCGGCCGATGCGGTCAAGCACTACGTCGAAGCGAACGGCGGGCGTTTCCCGACCGAAGTCAGCAACGCGGTCGCCGATGTCGCGCGGCGCGGCAGCACCCCGCTGGTGGTCGCCGAGAAGGGCGAGCAGGGCGCACGCGTGCTCGGCGTGATCGAGTTGAAGGACGTCGTGAAGGGCGGCATCAAGGAACGCTTCGCGGAACTGCGCAAGATGGGCATCAAGACCGTGATGGTGACCGGCGACAATCGCCTGACCGCCGCCGCGATCGCCGCCGAAGCGGGCGTCGACGACTTCCTCGCCGAAGCGACGCCGGAAACCAAGCTCGCGACGATCCGCGCGCACCAGGCCGAAGGGCGCCTCGTCGCGATGACCGGCGACGGCACCAACGACGCGCCCGCGCTCGCGCAGGCCGACGTCGCGGTCGCGATGAACACCGGCACCCAGGCCGCGAAGGAAGCCGGCAACATGGTCGACCTCGATTCGAATCCGACCAAGCTGATCGAGATCGTCGAGATCGGCAAGCAGATGCTGATGACGCGCGGCTCGCTGACCACCTTCTCGATCGCCAACGACATCGCCAAGTACTTCGCGATCATTCCGGCCGCGTTCGCGTCGACCTATCCGGCGTTGAACGCGCTGAACGTGATGCATCTGGCGACGCCGACCTCCGCGATCATGTCGGCGGTGATTTTCAACGCGCTGATCATCGTGCTGCTGATTCCGCTCGCGCTGAAGGGCGTGCGTTATCGCGCGCTCGGCGCGGCGATCCTGCTGCGCCGCAATCTGCTGGTGTATGGGCTCGGCGGGATCATCGTGCCGTTCATCGGCATCAAGCTGATCGATATGGTGCTGGCCGCGTTCGGCTGGGTGTGAGCGTGAACGTGAGCACACACAGCTACGCAAAGAAATGACGAAGTGCTGAAAAGGGAAAGAGACCCATCATGAAAAATCTGTTACGTCCGTTGCTGGTGATCTTCGTGGTGCTGACCGCCATCACCGGACTCGCGTATCCCGCGGTGATGACCGCGTTCGGCCAGGCGGTGTTTCACCGGCAGGCCAACGGCAGCCTGATCGAGCGCGACGGCAAGGTGGTCGGCTCGCAGCTGATCGGCCAGCAGTTCGATGCGCCGGAGTACTTCTGGGGCCGGCTGTCGGCGACCAGCCCGATGCCGTACAACCCGCAGGCTTCGGGCGGCTCGAATCTCGGGCCGAACAATCCGGCGCTGCTCGACGAGATCAAGGGCCGGCTCGCCGCGCTGAAGGCGGCCGGCACCGATATGTCGCACCCGGTGCCGGTCGATCTGGTCACCTCGTCCGGCAGCGGTCTCGATCCGGAGATCAGCCCGGCCGCGGCCGCGTATCAGGTCGAACGTGTCGCCCATGCGCGCAAGCTCGCGCCGAACGATGTGCGGGCGCTGGTCGAGCGCTATACGACGGGCCGCCAGTTCGGCGTGCTCGGCGAGCCGCGCGTGAACGTGCTGAAGCTCAATCTCGCGCTGGATGAGATGACGCGCGGTTGACGAGGGAACATGCCGAACGCGCATCGTTCGCACTCCGATGCGCGTGATCGCCACGGCTCATCGCGGCACAGCGGCGCCCACGCGGCGCCGCGTCGCCATTTGCGGGCCGGCGCGGCCCGTGCCACCATGCAGGCGAGCGCCGCTCGCATCACAACGAGAATCAATCGACCCTCAGCATGAACCGCCCCGATCCAGACGAATTGCTCGACAAGCTGCAGCGCGACGAAGAAAAGCGCCAGCGCGGCCGGCTGAAGATTTTCTTCGGCGCGTCGGCCGGCGTCGGCAAGACCTATGCGATGTTGCAGGCCGCGCGCCGCCGCATCGAAGAAGGCGTCGACGTGCTGGTCGGCATTGCCGAAACGCATGGCCGCGGCGAGACCGCCGCGCTGCTCGCGGGGCTCGACGTGCTGCCGCTCGCGCAGATCGAGTATCGCGGCCGCCAGCTCGGCGAGTTCGATCTCGATGCCGCGCTCGCGCGCAAGCCGCAACTGATCCTCGTCGACGAACTCGCGCATTCGAACGTGCAGGGCGCGCGCCATCTGAAGCGCTGGCAGGACGTCTACGAACTGCTCGACGCGGGCATCGACGTCTATACGACGGTCAACGTGCAGCACCTCGAAAGCCTGAATGACGTGGTCGGCCAGATCACCGGGATCCGCGTGTGGGAGACCGTGCCCGACCGGGTGTTCGATCACGCTGACGAAGTCACGCTGGTCGATCTGCCCGCCGAAGAACTGCTCGACCGGATGCGCGACGGCAAGGTGTACATGCCGCAGCAGGCCGAGCGCGCGGTGCGCAACTTCTTTCGCAAGGGCAATCTGATCGCGCTGCGCGAACTGGCGTTGCGCCGCACCGCCGACCGCGTCGACGCGCAGATGCGCGAGTACCGCGCCGACCGCTCGATCCAGCGCGTGTGGCAGGCGCGCGAACGGCTGCTGGTGTGCGTCGGTCCCGGCCCGGAGGCGCCCGCGCTGGTGCGCGCGGCGGCGCGGCTCGCGGCGAGCCTGAAAGCCGACTGGCTCGCGGTGTACGTCGAAACACCGGCGTTGCAGCGGCTGCCCGATGCGCGCCGCGAGCGCACGCTGAACGCGCTGAAGCTCGCCGCCGAACTCGGCGCGGAGACCGCGACGCTGGCCGCCACCGATGCGCTCGACGCGTTGATCGGCTACGCGCAGGCGCGCAACGTGTCGAAGCTGGTCGCGGGCGCGTCGTCGCGCACCGGCGTGAGCCGCTGGCTGCGCCGGCCGTTCGGCGAGCGCATCGCCGAGAAGAGCGGCGATCTGGAGCTGACGCTGATCCGCGCGTCGTCCGAACGCGATGGCGGCGCGCAACAGCGTTTGCTGAGCACGACCGCGAACGCGTGGCGCGAGTCGTTGAGCGCCGCGCGCGAGCGCCGCTCGCCGCCGCGCGCGTATGCGCTCGCGCTGGCGATCGGCACCGCGATCACGCTGCTGTCGAGCAGGCTGATCGACCATATCGATCTGACCAACCTCGTGATGCTGTATCTGCTCGGCGTGATCTTCACCGCGGTGAAGCTCGGGCGCGGGCCGGGGGTGGTGCTGTCGTTCGCGAGCGTCGCCGCGTTCGATTTCTTTTTCGTGCCGCCGCGCATGTCGTTGTCGGTGTCCGATACGCAGTACTTACTGACGTTCTTCGGCATGTTGCTGACCTCGCTGGTGATCAGCCATCTGACGTCGAGCCTGCGCCGCGAGGCGAGCGTCGCGCGACGCCGCGAGCAGCGCACCGGCGCGATGTACGAGATGGCGCGCGAGCTGGCCGCGGCGTTGACCACCGAGCAGATCGTCGGGATCGGCAGCCGGCACGTGAGCGAGGTGTTCGGCGCGCGCGTCGCGATCCTGCTGCCGGACAGCGCCGATCAGATCAGACAGAAGATCGAGAATCCCGACGCGGCGATCACGCTCGAAGGCGAACAGCTCGATCTCGATGTCGGTCAGTGGGTCTACGACCAGCAGAAGCCGGCCGGCCACAGCACCGATACGTTGCCGGCGGCCGCCGCGCTGTATCTGCCGCTGAAGGCGCCGATGCGCACGCGCGGCGTGCTCGGCGTGGTGGTGCGCGACGAGCATGAACTCGCGGTGCCCGAGCAGCGCCGCATGCTCGATGCGTTCGCCGCGCAGATCGCGCTGGCGCTAGAGCGCGTGCATTACGTCGATATCGCCCGCGATGCGCTCGTCAATATGGAATCGGAGCGGCTGCGCAATTCGCTGCTGTCGGCGATCTCGCACGATTTGCGCACGCCGCTGACGACGATCGTCGGCTTTTCGTCGATGCTGGCGCAGACGCGGCAGAGCAATGAAGCAACCGAAGCACAGACTCAGGCCGCCGCCGAACGCAGCGACGAACTCGTCGAGGCGATCCACGAAGAAGCGCTGCGCATGACCGGCATCGTCACCAATCTGCTCGACATGGCGCGGCTGCAGGCCGGCCGCCTGCAACTGAACCAGCAATGGACGTTGCTGGAGGAAACCGTCGGCGCCGCGCTGCGTGCGTGCAAGCGCGTGCTGGCGGGTCATCCGGTGCGGGTCACGCTGCCGGCCGATCTGCCGCTGCTGCACCTCGACGCGGTGTTGATGGAGCGGCTGTTCTCGAACCTGTTGGAGAACGCCGCGAAATACACCGCGGCCGGCACGCCGCTCGCGATCGGCGCGCAGCAGATCGATGCCGACGGCGCGCCGTTCGTGCGCGTGACGATCGACGACCACGGCCCGGGCCTGCCCGCCGGCATGGAAGCGCGCGTGTTCGAGAAATTCACGCGCGGCGAGAAGGAGTCGGCGAAACCGGGCATCGGTCTCGGGCTCGCGATCTGCCGTGCGATCGTCGATGCGCACGGCGGTACAATCGGCGCGCTGAACCGGCCCGGCCCTGACGGTGGCGTCGAAGGCGCGCGCTTCTGGTTCACGCTGCCGGTCAATACACCGCCCGACGCGCCCGATGTGCTGGAAGACGAACACGAAGCCGAAAACCAGGACGAAGTCCAGAACGGAAGCGAAGACCCCGCCGCCGATCTCCACCCGCTGAGCCGACCCGCCCATGAGTGACCCGAGCATCACCGTCGTTCTGATCGAAGACGAAAAACAGATTCGCCGCTTCGTGCGCACCGCGCTCGAAGGCGAGGGGATCGCCGTGTACGACGCCGAAACCGGCAAGCAGGGGCTCGTCGAAGCGGCGACGCGCAAGCCCGATCTGGTGATCGTCGATCTCGGCCTGCCCGATACCGACGGCCTCGAAGTGATTCGCGAGTTGCGCGGCTGGAGCGAGCTGCCGGTGATCGTGCTGTCGGCGCGTACCCAGGAAAGCGAGAAAGTCGCCGCGCTCGATGCCGGCGCCGACGATTACCTGACCAAGCCCTTCGGCGTCTCAGAGCTGCTCGCGCGGATTCGCGCGCATCTGCGGCGGCGCAATCACGGCGGCACGAACGAGTCGCCGCAGGTGAGCTTCGGCGCGGTGACCGTCGATCTGGCCTTGCGCAAGGTCACCCGCGACGGCGCGCCGATCCATCTGACGCCGATCGAATACCGGCTGCTCGCGACGCTGGTGCGCCACGCCGGCCGCGTGCTCACGCACCGGCAGTTGCTGCGCGACGTGTGGGGGCCGTCGCATGTCGAGAGCAACCACTATCTGCGCATCTATATGGGGCATCTGCGCGGCAAGCTGGAGCGCGATCCGGCGCAGCCGGAGCATATCGTCACAGAGACGGGGGTCGGTTACCGGCTGGTCGGCGCGGCGTAGGTCTCGCCGTAAGTCCGGCCGTAAGTCCGGTCATAAGCCCCGCCGGCCGCCACAATCCCGCTCCGCTATAATCCCTCCCGACGTAAGGACGACCTTACGCTCGCATCGATCATCGGGGACGGCCCCATTCTTTATGGAGCTGTCCCGATGTCCTGGTTTCTTCTGCTGATCGCCGGTTTGCTCGAAGTCGCGTGGGCGGCCGGTCTCAAAACCTCCGAAAGTTTCACCCGTTTCTGGCCGTCGGTGTTCACCGTCGTGACCGCGCTCGGCAGCTTCGTGCTGCTCGCGATCGCGATGCGTCAGTTGCCGCTCGGCACCGCCTATGCGGTGTGGACCGGAATCGGCGCGGTCGGCGCGTTCGTGTTCGGCGTCGTGATGATGGGCGAGGCGCTGACGCTCGCGCGCGTGGCCAGCGCCGCGCTGATCGTGATCGGCTTGATCGGGCTGAAGCTGTCGTCCGGTCATTGACGCGACAGCCTTTGTCGCGTGCGCCACACCGCCGCTGGAAGGCTCTACGTTCTGCGAATTAACGTGGCTATAATGAGACAGAACCCGACCTGACCTTGTCCGCGGTGTGGTTGACGCGGCCGGCCGGCGCTTCCGGCGAGTTCGGCGAGAGATTTTTCCGTCCCCGCGTCGGTGTCCGGCACGCACAAAGCGCATGGAGGCGACCATGCTTGAATCCCTTTCGCTTGCTGCTGGCCTGTCCTGGGGCAGCGGTCTGCGCCTCTATCTGACGGTGCTGCTGGCTGGCGTGTTCGAACGTCTCGGCCTGATCCATCTTCCCAATACGCTGTCCGCGCTGTCCTCGCCGTGGGTGATCGGCGCGGCGGCCGTGCTGACGCTCGCCGAATTCTTCGCCGACAAGATCCCCGCGTTCGATTCGCTGTGGGACGCGATCCACACCTTCATCCGCATTCCGGCCGGCGCGGTGCTCGCGGCCGGCGCGCTCGGTCACGGCGATCCGGCATTGCTGACGGTCGCCGCGCTCGCCGGCGGCACGCTCGCAGGCACCGCGCATCTGGCCAAAGCCGGCACGCGCGCGCTGATCAATCTGTCGCCGGAGCCGGTGTCGAACGTGGTCACGTCGACCGCCGAGGATGGCCTCGTGTTCGGCGGCGTGCTGCTCGCGCTATTCGTGCCGCTCCTCTTTCTCGTGCTGATGGTAGGCTTTCTGCTGCTCGCGGCCTGGCTGTTGCCGCGGTTGTGGCGTGGCGTGCAGGGCGGTTTCCGCGGCATGGCCACGCACATGGTGTCGCGATTTGCGAGGAGCAGGCACGATTGAGCGAAGTAAAACGAGGTTCTACGGCGCGCGCTGACGCAGGGGCTGGACCGAAAACAGCGGCGGCGCGGCCGGTGCCGGCGCGCCGGCTGGGCGGCGCGGATCTGCTGCGCCAGGCGATCCGGATGAGCGCGCGCGACTGGCGCGCGGGCGAGCTGACGATGCTGCTGCTGGCGCTGGTGCTGGCCGTCGCGGCGTTGTCGAGTGTCGGCTTTCTGGCCGACCGGCTGCATCAGGGACTCGAGCGCGATGCGCGGCGCATGATTGCCGCCGACTTCATCGTGCGCGCCGATCATCCGGTCGATCCGCTGTTCGCGGCCGAAGCGCAGCGGCTCGGTTTGCATACCGCGACCACCGCGATCTTCCCGAGCATGATCAATTCGACCGGCGCGCAGCCGGTGTCGCGGCTCGCCGCCGTGAAGGCGGTGTCGCCCGGCTATCCGTTGCGCGGCGCGCTGCGTATCGCGTCAGGGACTGGCGCGCCCGAGCATCCGGCCAGCGCGATTCCGGCGCCCGGCACCGTGTGGGTCGATCAGCAACTGCTCGACGCGCTGAAGCTGAAGGTCGGCGACACGGTGAAAGTAGGCAGTCGCAACTTCACGATCGGCGCGCTGATCACGCGCGAACTCGATCGCGGCTTCTCGTTCGTCAACTTCTCGCCGCGCCTGATGTTGCGCGCCGACGACGTGCAATCGACCGGCCTGATCACCTACGGCAGCCGCGTCACCTATCGCCTGCTGGTCGCCGGTGCGGACGACGCGGTCGCGCGGTTCACGCAGTTCGCGCATCAGCACGTCGACGGCGGCAAGATGCGCGGCGTCGCGCTGGAGTCGTTGCAGGACGGCCAGCCGCAGGTGCGCCAGACGCTCGATCGCGCCGGCCACTTCCTGACGCTGGTGTCGCTGCTGACCGCGCTGCTCGCCGCGGTCGCGATCGCGATGGCCGCGCATCGCTACATGCGCCGGCACCTGGATAGCTGCGCGGCGATGCGCTGTCTCGGCGTGAGCCAGGCCGCGCTGCGCGCGCTGTTCACGCTCGAATTCGTCGGGCTGGGTTTGATCGGCGGGGCGCTGGGTGTCGCGCTCGGCTATCTCGGCCATCTCGCGCTGCTGACGTGGCTCGGCGGGCTGATCGACGTGGTGCTGCCGCAGCCGACGCTGTGGCCCGCGCTCGAAGGCATCGCGGCCGGCCTCGTGCTGCTGCTCGGTTTCGCGCTGCCGCCGCTGCTGCCGTTGACGCGCGTGCCGCCGGTGCGGGTGCTGCGCCGCGAATGGGGCGAGGCGGGGCGCACCGCGTGGGCCGCGTACGCGCTCGGCATCGTGCTGTTCGCCGGGCTGCTGATTCTCGCGGCGGGCGAGCTGAAGCTCGGCGGGATCGTCGCGGGCGGGTTCGCGGGCGGGCTGCTGGTGTTCGCGATCGTCGCGCGTCTTGCGCTGTGGGGCGCGGCGCGGCTCGTGCGCAGCGAGCGCGTGAATGCGGGGATCGGCTGGCGTTATGCGCTGGCATCGCTGGAGCGGCGCAGCAGCGCGAGCGCATTGCAGATCACCGCGCTCGGCATCGGCCTGATGTGTCTGCTGCTGATCGCGATGACCCGCAACGACCTCGTGCAGGGCTGGCGCAAATCGACGCCGCCCGATGCGCCGAACGAGTTCATCATCGATATTCAGCCCGATCAGCGCGACCCGGTCACTCACTATCTGGACGCGCATGGGATCGCCGACGTGGCGCTGTCGCCGATGGTGCGCGGGCGGCTCGTCGCGATCAACGGCAAGGCGGTGAACCCGGATTCGTTCAAGGGCGACGACGCGCGCCGGCTGGTCGACCGCGAGTTCAATCTGTCCTACACGACGCAGTTGCCCGACGACAACCGGATCGTCGCGGGCGACTGGTTCGGCGACACGACCAAGCCGCAGATCTCGATCGAACAGGGCCTCGCGAAGCTGATCAACGTGAAGCCCGGCGACGTGCTGCGCTTCGACGTGACCGGGCTGACGGTCGACGCGCCGGTCACCAGTGTGCGCAAGCTCGATTGGGGTTCGTTCAAGGTCAACTTCTTCGTGCTGATGCCGCCCGCCGCGTTGCAGGATTTCCCGGCCACCTTCATCACCAGCTTCCATCTGCCGGCGGACCGGCAGGCGACCATCGACGGCCTCGTCGGCACCTATCCGAACCTCACCGCGATCGATACGGGCCCGATCCTCGCGCAGGTGCAGCGGGTGTTGCAGCAGGTGATCGGCGCGGTGCAGTTCCTGTTCGCGTTCACGCTCGCGGCCGGCGTGCTGGTGCTGTACGCGGCGCTGGCCGGCACGCGCGACGAGCGTATGCGAGAATCCGCGCTGCTGCGCGCGCTCGGCGCGTCGCACCGGCAGGTGCGCGCGGTGCAGGTCGCCGAATTCGTCGCGGTCGGTGCGCTGGCCGGGCTGATGGCGGCGCTCGGCGCGCAGATCGTCGGGTCGGTGCTGGCCACGCGGGTGTTCGAGTTCTATCTGGACTTCGATCCGTGGCTGCTGCCGGCGGGGATTGCCGCGGGGATCGCATGCGCGGGCGTCGGCGGCTGGTTGAGTCTGCGGCACGTGTTGGCGCGGCCGGCTTTGCAGTCGCTGCGCGATGCGTGAGTGCTGCGTGGGTGTTGGCGTGTTCGCGCGTTCGGGCGGCGCGCCGTGAGTTTTTTATCTGGTTGATGAGCAGGGTATGAGCGATTTGAACGACGAAGCGTCGGTGGCGAAGCCGACCGCTTTCGAACTGGTGGGCGGCGAGGCGCGCGTGCGCGAACTGGTCGACCGGTTTTACGACCTGATGGATCTCGAGGCGGATTTCGCCGGGATTCGCGCGCTGCATCCGGACTCGCTCGAAGGCTCGCGCGACAAGCTGTTCTGGTTCCTGTGCGGCTGGCTCGGCGGCCCCGATCATTACATCAGCCGCTTCGGCCATCCGCGGCTGCGCGCGCGGCATATGCCGTTCGCGATCGCGTCGAGCGAGCGCGATCAGTGGCTGCGCTGCATGGCCTGGGCGATGGAAGACATCGGTCTGGCCGAGCCGCTGCGTGAACGGCTGCTCGGCTCGTTTTTCGAGACCGCGGACTGGATGCGCAATCGCAATGGCTGACGAAGCGGGGGCTGGCAAACCGGCTGCGGACGTAGGCGCTGCCGCGGCGGCGTCAGCTGCCGGTGCCGTGCCTGTCCCGGCATCCGCGTCCGGCTCCCAATCCGCTTGCGCATATAACTTCGCGGCCGACTACGCCGCACTCCCTGCGCGCGCCCGCGAAGTGCTGGACTGCTGGTTCGGCGCACCGGGCGCGCCGGAATACGGCACCGAACGCAAGCTCTGGTTCTCCCGCAACGACGCGGTCGACACGATGCTGCGCGAGCGCTTCGCAGACCTGATCGACGCGGCCAACGACGGCGCGCTCGATGCCTGGCAGGCGACGCCGCTCGGCGCGCTCGCGCTGGTGATCGTGCTCGACCAGTTTTCGCGCAACTGCCATCGCAATACCGCGCGCGCGTTCGCCGCCGATCGCAAGGCGCTCGAAGTCGCGCAACGGATGATCGCGAGCGGCGCCGACCGGCTGCTGCCGGGCCCGCATCAGCGCGCGTTCGTGTATCTGCCGTTCGAACACGACGAAACGCCGGCGAGCCAGCAGGAATCGCTGCGGCTCTTCAAGGCGCTGGACGCGGAGCCGGGTGCCGGGTCTTACTACCGCTATGCGGTGCGGCACGCGGAAATCATCGAGCGATTCGGGCGCTTTCCGCATCGCAATGGGCTGCTCGGGCGCATATCGAGCGACGAGGAAACGGCGTTTCTGCGCGAGCCGGGATCGTCGTTCTGAGATCGGCGCCACTCGCAAGCATTCCGTCCTCCTGATCAATCGTCGCCGCGCACGGTGCCCGCCGCCGGCGTGCGCACGAATACCCGCAACACTTCATCCGTATCGCCCGGACGCGTGCCGGACCAGAACAGACGCCACTCGCCGGGCGGCGCGGCGACGTTGTCGCGGTGACTTTCCTGAATCAGCCAGGTGCACGCGGTGGTGTGCGGGTCGCTGACCGGCTGATGCTCGATGTGGGTGAAGTAGTAGAGCATCGGCGCTTCGGATTCGCCCAGACCGACGCTGGCCATGCAGTCGCCGTCATTCCATTCGATATCCAGCTTCGCGCCGAGCTGCTGGAACACCGACCGGTAGCTCTTCGCGTAGTCGAGCCACGGCAGCAGCAACGTGCTGACGAGCCCCCACGCGAGCATTGCACCCGCGCACCAGCTGAGCGCGCCGCGCCATTTGCCCGCGTATTTGAACGACGGCAGCAGCCACAGCCAGCCGCACGTGAGCAGCAGCGCGCCGGCGATCGGCACCGGCTGGACCGGCAGCACCCAGTCGAGCGGCAGCCAGCGCCCGAGCCGATGCAGCGATGCATGCGTGCCGGCCGCGCTGGTCATGATCGACCAGACGAGCCACACTAGCGCGGCCGCGCTGCCGAACAGCACCCGGCTCGCGATGTCCCAACCGGCATGCAGCCGCGCGGGCAAACGCTCGACGCCCTGCATCGCGAGCAGCGCGAGCGGCGCGATGAACGGCAGGATGTACAGCTCGCGCACCGTCGCCGAACTCTGCAGCACCGCGAAGCCGATGCCGGCGAACAGCAGCGGCAACGCGACGCCCGGCTCGCGCCAGCGCCGCCACGCGCCGCCCGCGAGCGCGGCCAGTGCCAGCGGCACGACCGGGAAACCGATGCTCAGCACGGTGCGCAGCACGAACAGACGGCTTTCGTTTTCGGAGCCGAGTTTGGCCACGGAAAAACCGAAGAAACGGCCGACGTTGTTATCCCACAGCCAGACCTTGAAGAGCGCCTCGGAGCGCAGATAGAAGCAGACCGGCCAGATCAGCGCGAACGGCGCGCAGACCAGCGCGGCGACGCCGAGCGCTTTGGCGAAGCGGCGGCTGCGGCATGAGGGATAGAGCGCGAGCAGCGCGCAGGTGGTCGCGCCGAACATCGCCGCGCCGCTGAGTAACACGTGACGACGCTCGCGCGCGGACAGCGGTTGGGCCGGCGGCGTTGCCGCTATGGAGCAATAGTGGGCGGCGCGCGGATCGTCGCGCAGCTGCGCGAGCACCAGTTCGAACAGCCCGCAGAAGCCCAGCGCGGCGCCGGCCATCAGCGCGACGTCGGTCATCATGTCGTGCACGTGTTTGACGACGACCGGCGCGCCGCCGAACAGCGCGAGCGCGCCGATCACCCGCAGGTCGAACCAGCTCGCCGCGCCGAGCGCGCGGCGAGCGACCCGCGCGGTGTAATAGACCGTCAGGCCGGCGAACAGCGCGCTCGCCAGACGCGCGGCGTCGTGCAGCGGCAGGTAGCGGCCGAGCATCCACGCGAGGCCGGTGGCGACCCAGTCGTAGATCGGCGGTTTTTCGACGAACGGCTGGCCCGCATTGGTCGGCACCACGAGGTCGCCGGTGTCGAGCATGTGCTGGACGATGCCGAACGTGTAGGTCTCGTCCTGCTTCCACGGATCGTGGCCGAGGATGCCGGGCAGCAGCCAGGCGCACAGGATCGCCACGGCGACCAGCCACAGCAAAGCTTCGCTCGCCGCGAGCCGGCGCCAGCGTTGCAGGCCGCGCGCGTGACGGCCGCCCCGGGTGCTGCTGCCGGCGGTATTGGCTGAGTCGGCGGGGTGCGGTGCCGGCGTGCCGCCGCCGGCGGGGTTCGAGGTAGCCGATGTGACCGACGTGACCAGCGTCGGGGCCGCCGTGATCGCATGGTCCGCGTGCCAGCGCGCGGGCTGCTGTTCTTGCATGGAAGTCTCTATCGGCATGCGCGGCGGCATCGGCCGCGCAGTGGTGTTTTTTGTATGCGTGGCCGATGACCGCAGGCGCACCGGACGATTCTAGCGCCGGTTTATTACCGAAGATTACGGCTGGAGAGCAGGCGCGGCCGATTCCTGCGCGGCTGTGTTCGCTGCGTATCGGAGCGACGCAAATTCAGCGGAAAGCGGGGAGGGGAAGTGGAAAAGCGACGGAGGAAAACAACCGCGCGGCCGCTGTGGGCCGCGCCTGGGCCACACGGTGGTGGCGCCGTTCAGCGGCCGCCGGAGACGTCGATCAGCGCGCCGGTCACATACGAGGCCGCGTCGTCCAGCAGCCAGGCGATTGACTCGGCGACTTCGTCGGCGCTGCCGGGCCGGCCGAGCGGCGTGGTCGCGCCCAGTTGCGCGGCCCGCTCGGGCTTGCCGCCGCTCGCATGGATCTCGGTATCGATCAGGCCCGGGCGCACCGCGTTCACGCGCACGCCCTGCGGGCCGAGCTCCTTCGCGAGGCCGAGCGTCATCGTATCGATCGCGCCTTTCGAGCCCGCGTAATCGACGTATTCGTTCGGCGAGCCGAGGCGCGCCGCCGCCGACGACACATTGACGATCACGCCGCCCGCGCCGCCGCGCTGCGTCGACATGCGCCGCGCCGCTTCGCGCGCGCACAGGTAGGCGCCGAGCACATTGACGTCGAACATCCGCTTCAGGCGCGCGAAATCCATGTCGGCGAGCTGACTCGACGGCGCGACGATGCCGGCGTTGTTGACGAGCGCATCGACGCGGCCGAAGTGCTGTTGCAACGTATCGAACATCGCGATCACGTCGGCTTCGTTCGCGACGTCGCCGGCGATCGGCAGCGCGCGGCCGCCCGAGCGCTCGACTTCGGCGACGCTCTGCTGCGCGGCGGCCAGATCGCGCACGTAGTTCACACCGACGCACCAGCCGCGCTCGCCGAGCAGACGCGCGGTCGCGCGGCCGATGCCGCGGCTGCCGCCGGTGATCAAAACCGCTTTCGTCATTGCAACCTCATCGTTCGGAGTGGAATTCGCTCGATGCTCGCATTACCCGGCGCGGCGGTGGTTCAGATCGCGTCGCTCTGAACCACGGCCCACTTGTCGCTGACAGGCGGCTGGTAGCGTTGCAGCTTGCCGATCAGCGCAACGGGGTCGGCGTCGATCTGCAGCATGTCGAGATAGGTCTTGCGCATGAAGCCTTCGTCGATCGTGTGTTGCAGCAGACGGAACAGCGGCTCGTAGAAGTGGCCGGTATTCAGTAGTGCGACCGGCTTGCCGTGATAACCGAGCTGCGCCCACGTGAAGACCTCGAACAGTTCCTCGAGCGTGCCCGCGCCGCCCGGCATCGCGACGAACGCGTCCGACAGCTCGGCCATCATCTTCTTGCGGTGATGCATGTCGGGCACCACGTGCAGCTCGGTCAGCCCGTTATGGCCGACTTCCTTGTCGACCAGCAGTTCGGGAATCACGCCGATCGCGCGGCCGCCTTCCGCCATCACGGTATCGGCGATCACGCCCATCAGGCCCACCTTGCCGCCGCCGTAGATCAATGCGAGATCCGCTTCGACCAGCGCGCGGCCGAACGCGCGCGCCGCTTCCGCATAGACAGGTTTGGCTCCCATCGAGGAGCCGCAATACACACACACAGCCTTCATTGCTTAAACATCCTTCGATTCGTTGCGCGGCGCGGCGCCTTCCCGGGGCGGCAGGTAGTCGTAAAACTCACGCTTGGGCAGCTTGCCCGACACGAGGTCGTCGAAGATCTGCCGTGAGCGGCCGCGCAGATACGGCGCCATCAGCGACACGATCTGCACGCTCACCTGGTGCAGTTCCGCGCGGATCGCTTCCTGCTCGTTGTATTTGCGCGGGTTCATCACGAACTGGTACGACAGCCAGTAGGTGCCGATCACGCCGACGTTGGTCGCGATCACCTGCAGCTCCTGCGGCGTCGCGACCATTTCGCCGTCGGCGACCAGCTGCTCGCAGAACTGGCTCGCGAAGCGCACCTTGTGGCTGATGATCTGCTTGAAGTGCGTCTCGAGCGTGCGGTTGCGCGCGAGCAGATCGTTCAGGTCGCGGTACAGGAAGCGGTAGCGCCAGGTGAAGTCGACCATGTACTGCAGATACGACCACATTTCGTCGATCGTCGCGCGATGGTCGTCGGGGAAACGCAGACGCTTTTCGATCTCCTGCTCGAACTGGCTGAAGATGCTGTTGATGATGTCGTCTTTGTTGCGGAAGTGGTAGTACAGGTTGCCTGGACTGATTTCCATTTCCTCGGCGATGGTCGTCGTCGTGACGTTCGGCTCGCCGATTTCGTTGAACAGCTTCAACGAGAGTTCGAGAATCCGTTCGCGCGTGCGGCGGGGAGGTTTGGCTTCCATGTCGTCCGGCCCTGGTTATGCCGGGCTGGGCGCGTAGCGGCATGCCGCGGCTGCGTGGTCCACCCGGATACGGTTGGTATGTTGAGCGCTCACGAACCCGTCGCGGTGCGGCGGGCCCCTCGAAAGGGCAGCGTGCGCGGGCGGTATTGCAGGGGACCCGCGCAGTTCCGTGAGACTGTCGAACGATTATAAACCGAGCGTTCTAATACCCAACCGCCGATGCGGATTTTCATTTACCGGGACGGCGCGCGACGTGATCGATGTGCGTGGGTTGCGTGCGACGCGTAGCGGATCGATCCGCTACGACGTTCAGATTTACAACCACTCGCGCAGCCAGTGCACGACCAGCGGTCCGACGATCACCGCCCACGTCATCACGCACATGCCGAGCGCAACCATCACCGCCGCGCTGCCGAGATCCTTCGCGCGGCGCGACAGCTCGTGACGTTCGAGCGAGATCCGGTCGATCGCCGCTTCGACGCTCGAATTGAGCAGCTCGACGATCAGCACCAGCAACACCGAGCCGAGCAGCAGCACGCGCGACACCGGCTCGACCGGCACGATCAGCCCGCACGGAATCAGGATCGCGGCGAGCGTCAGTTCCTGACGAAACGCGCTTTCCTCGCGAATCGCCACGCGGAAACCGGCCAGCGAATTTTTCATCGCGTGCCACGCGCGCGTGAGGCCGCGGTTGCCTTTGTATGGATTGAACGGCAGCGGCGCGAGCGGGTCGTCGGGGCTGAGGGGTTCGTGGGGGACGTCGACGGTCGGGCCGGGCGCAGGGTGTTCTGCGCGGTCCTGATCCGAGGCGCGGGCGCTGCCGGCAGCGTGGCGCGCGGTGTGCGTGGTGTGCGTGGCGCTCAGGTCGTTCGGACTGCTCATGCTCATTCTGGTGCTGTTCGGGGGGCTGATGCCGTTGGCACCGATCGTACCACTCGCACCGCTGGCACCATTTGAACCGTTTGAACCGGTCGCATCCTTCGCGCCGTTCATGCGTTGCCCCGCCGCGGCCTGCCCGGGCAGGTCCGGTTCGCGGACGTCGTCGAACGGTTCGACGCTTGCGGTATCGGGAGCGGTATCGACCGTCTGCAACTCGCCGCTCGCCGCGCGTTGATTGCTGGATTGGCTGCTTCGCATGGGAGGCTTCGCGCGCGTCGCCACTCAGGCGGCGGCGCTCTCCTCGCTATAGCTCTCGCGGTGGCGCGGTTTCAGATGCGCGGCGAACTGCGCGGACGCCGCCGCCCACGAGAAGCGCTCGGCCCACGCGCGCGCCTCGCGCCGGTCGATCTTCAGCGCCGCGAGGCAGGCTTCGCGCAGGTCCTCGTGCATCGCGCCGGCGCCGCCGTTGCCGAGCACGTCGATCGGACCGGTGACCGGATAGGCGGCCACCGGCGTGCCGCACGCGAGCGCTTCGAGCAGCACCAGCCCGAACGTATCGGTGCGGCTCGGGAACACGAACACGTCGGCGGCCGCGTAGACCTTCGCGAGCTCATCCTGCGACAGCACGCCGAGATAGTTGACCTGCGGGTAGCGCGACTTCAGTTCGGCGAGCGCCGGACCTTCGCCGGCGACCCACTTCGAGCCGGGCAGATCGAGCTGCAGAAACGCCTCGACATTTTTCTCGACCGCGACGCGCCCCACGTACAGGAAGATCGGCCGCGCGGTGTTGAGCACCTTCGAGTCCATCGGCCGGAAGATCTCCAGGTCGACGCCGCGCGTCCACAGCACGACGTTGGTGAAGCCGAACTTCTCGAGATCCTGTTTGACGACCGGCGTCGGCGCCATCACCGCGAGCGACGGCTTGTGGAACCAGTGCAGGAACCGGTAGGTGGCCGCGAGCGGAATCCGGAAGCGCGCCTGCACGTACTCGGGAAAGCGCGTGTGATAGGCGGTCGTAAACGGCAGCTTGTGCTGCAACGCGTATGCGCGCGCGGCCATGCCGAGCGGGCCTTCGGTCGCGATATGCAGCGCGTCGGGCGCGAACTGGCTGATGCGTTCGCGCAGCTTGCGGCGCGGCAGCAGCGACAGACGGATCTCCGGATAGGTCGGGCAGGGCACCGTTCTGAATTCGAGCGGCGTCAGCAGATCGACCTGATGGCCGAGCGCGAGCAGTTCGCGCCGGGTGTTCTTCAGCGTACGCACGACGCCGTTGACCTGCGGCTCCCATGCGTCGGTGACGATCATGATCTTCATCGCTTTGTTCATCGCTGCGGGCCCTGTGGAAGTGGAGGGGAAGCGGTGGGGGAGATGGGCTCAGGCGGTGGCGCGGACTTTGTGCGTGCTTTCCTGCGGCGCGCGCAGCGCGGTCCAGTAGATCACCTTGAGTTCGCCGTCGTAGGTCTCGACGAGGGCCGACAGACTTTCGACCCAGTCGCCGTCGTTGCAATAGAGCACGCCGTCGATCTCGCGCATTTCGGCTTTGTGGATGTGTCCGCAGACGACGCCGTCGCAGCCGCGCCGGCGCGCTTCGTCGGTCATCACGCGCTCGAACGACGAGATGAAATTGACCGCGTTCTTCACCTGGTGCTTCAGGTACTGCGACAGCGACCAGTACGGAAAGCCGAGCTTGCTGCGGATCCGGTTGAACCAGCGGTTCAGCACGAGGATCATCGTGTAGAGGGTGTCGCCGAGATAGGCGAGCCATTTCGCGTGCTGGATCACGCCGTCGAACAGATCGCCGTGCACGATCCACAGACGCTTGCCGGCGAGCGTGGTGTGAAACGCTTCGCCGCGCACGTGGATGTCGCCGAACGCGAGGTCGCAGAACTGGCGGGCGGCTTCATCGTGATTGCCGGGCACGTAGATCACTTGCGTGCCTTTGCGCGCTTTGCGCAGCACTTTCTGCACGACGTCGTTGTGGGCTTGCGGCCAGTACCAGCCTTTTTTCAGCTGCCAGCCGTCGATGATGTCGCCGACGAGATACAGGTATTCCGATTCGTTGTGGCGCAGGAAATCGAGCAGATAGTTGGCCTGGCAGCCGCTCGAGCCGAGATGGATGTCGGAGAGCCAGATCGTGCGATAGCGGTGCGGGTCGGCGTGGCCGTCGTCGGAGTGGTCGGTGTCGCTGTCGAGCGGTGGGGTGATCGGCAGCGGCAAGCCGTGCTGGGCGGAACCGGGGGCGGGGCGGAACGCGACGGAGTCGACGCTCGGGCCGGTCTGACGGAACAGGGAAGTCGCGGACGATTTGGGGTCCATGGCTCACGCGGCGAGTAGCGATGTCCCGTATTGGGCAGGGCGCGGGTTACTGCGGCGTGACAGTCATGAGAAGTTCTTATTACTGGGTGGGGGTCGGTGCGGGCCTGTCAGGAATTTCGTGTTTAAGGCATAACATGCTCCCAAGGAGAGTTTATGCCTCGCAAACCGAAAGCCCAGCCGGTGCAACTGCCGGCGATTCCGGCCGAACTGCTTGAGCAGTTCGGCAACGGTCCGATGACGGCCGAAGCCATCAATGCTGC
>NZ_MSDV01000025.1 GCF_001931485.1 Burkholderia sp. SRS-W-2-2016
GTGGGCGGGGGTGGGGCTAAGGCTCGTCATCATCGTGTCCTTCGGTTGTGCGTGGGGCGCGGCTCGTTCGGCGATGCCGCTGCGAGGCCGCGAAATGACAACGGCGTCCGCTCGTGCGGTTCACGAGGGGACGCCGTTGTCCGTTGCATTGCGGGTTATCTGGTTTGAAGCCGGGCCGGGCGGGGCCGCACAGTGCTGCATATCGCTGCGTACCGCCGCCGGAAGCGCCGCGCCATTGCGGCGTGCTTCACATCGAACCGGCTTCGCTGATCGCGACACCGTTGCCGCGATCAGCTTGCGCATCGTTCATGCAAGGACCACGCCACGTCGTTGCGGGCCACACGCAAAACAGCGCGCAAAGCCATGTGTGACGCCAATCGGAAACGCACCCATCACCTCGCCAAACGCGCTCGCGCACCATCGCGTCGCACTCGTCCTGCGCACGCGCACAGTGCTGCGTCGCACCATCGCTGTGCCTCGCCGCATCAAAACGCGACGCCCGGCGCGCGCGGTCCACGCCCCCGCATAACCTCGCAAACCCATACCGCGTAAGGCGCCGCGGGCTACTTTTTAACAATTGGCACAGCCTTTGCATTAAGCGATGCCAACGGGCCAACGCAGGTCCGCCGCGTGTGCAGCACCGCTGCCGCGCCATAGCAGCACCGAAGCATTACCAAAGCAGCACCGAACAGGACAACGGCGTCCCCCGGATTCAGCCATCGGCTGGGTTCGCGGGACGCCGTTTTTATTTCCGCCATCGCAATCGCCAGACAGCAGAGGACAGCGCGCTCATGAAAATCATCGTTATCGGTCACGGGATGGTCGGCCACAAACTGGTCGAATGCCTCGCGCAGGAGCCGGCGCACGATCTCGACATCACCGTGCTGGGCGAGGAATCGCGGCCGGCCTACGATCGCGTGCATCTGTCCGAGTTCTTCGCGGGCAAGAGCGCCGACGATCTGTCGCTGGTCGAGCCTGGTTTCTTCGAGCGCCATAACGTGCTGCTCAAACTGAACGCGCGGGCCGTCGCGGTCGATCGCGATGCGCGCACCGTGACGGTGGCGAGCGGCGAAACGCTGCCGTACGACCGCCTCGTGTTCGCGACCGGCTCCTATCCGTTCGTGCCGCCGCTGCCGGGCCGCGAGCGCGCCGATTGCTTCGTGTACCGAACTATCGACGATCTCGAAGCGATGCGCGAATGCGGCGAACGCTCGAAAACCGGCACGGTGGTCGGCGGCGGTCTGCTCGGTCTCGAATGCGCGAAGGCGCTGCGCGACATGGGGCTCGACACGCACGTGGTCGAATTCGCGCCGCGCCTGATGGCGGTGCAGGTCGACGACGGCGGCGGCCGCGTGCTGCGCAGCCGGATCGAAGAACTCGGCGTGACCGTGCACACCGCGAAGAACACGAAGGAGATCGTCGACGGCGACGCCGGCACGCACCGGATGCAGTTCGCCGACGGCAGCCACCTCGACACCGACATGATCGTGTTCTCGGCCGGCATCCGCCCGCGCGACGACCTCGCTCGTGCGTGCGGGCTCGAGATCGGCGCGCGCGGCGGCATCGTCATTGACGACGCATGCCGTACCAGCGACCCGTTCGTCTACGCGGTCGGCGAATGCGCGCTGTGGCACGGTCAATTGTTCGGCCTCGTCGCGCCCGGCTACGAAATGGCCCGCGTGGTCGCCAAGCAATTGCTCGGTAATCCTGCTGAATTCGCGGGCGCCGATATGAGCACGAAGCTCAAGCTGATGGGCGTCGACGTCGCCAGCATCGGCGACGCGCACGGCAGCACGCCGGGCAGCCGCACCTATCAGTTCAGCGACGAACGCAAACAGGTCTACAAGAAGCTGGTGGTGTCCGACTGCGGCAAGTACCTGCTCGGCGGTGTGATGGTCGGCGACGCGAGCGAATACGGCACGCTGCTGCAGATGATGCTGAACCGCATCGAGCTGCCGGAAGCGCCCGAATTCCTGATCCTGCCGCACGCGGACGGCAACGCGAAACCGGCGCTCGGCGTCGAGGCATTGCCGGCGGCCGCGCAAATCTGCTCGTGCAACAACGTGTCGAAGGGCGACCTGTGCGCCGCCGTGTGCGCGGGCGCGACCGATATCGGCGCATTGAAGTGCGCGACCGGCGCGGGCACCTCGTGCGGCGGCTGCGTGCCGCTCGTCACCCAGGTGATGAAGGCCGAGATGAAAAAGCAGGGGCTGGCCGTCAACAACCACGTGTGCGAACACTTCCCGTATTCGCGCCAGGAGCTGTATCACCTGGTGCGCGTCGAAGGAGTCCGAAGCTTCGGCGCGCTGCTCGCGAAGCACGGGCGTGGGCTCGGCTGCGATATCTGCAAGCCGGCGGTTGCGAGCATTCTCGCGTCGTGCTGGAACGAATTCGTGCTGAAGAAAGAGCACGCGTCGCTGCAGGACACCAACGACTACTACCTCGCGAACATCCAGCGCGACGGCACCTATTCGGTCGTGCCGCGTATGCCGGGCGGCGAAGTGACGCCCGACGGCCTGATCGCGGTCGCCCAGGTCGCGAAGAAATACGGCCTCTACACGAAGATCACCGGCGGTCAGCGGGTCGATCTGTTCGGCGCGCGCGTCGAGCAATTGCCGCTGATCTGGGAAGAGCTGATCGCGGCCGGCTTCGAATCGGGTCACGCGTACGGCAAATCGCTGCGCACCGTGAAGTCCTGCGTCGGCTCGACGTGGTGCCGCTATGGCGTCGGCGACTCGGTCGGCCTCGCGGTCGAACTCGAGAATCGCTACAAGGGGCTGCGCACGCCGCACAAGATCAAGTTCGGCGTGTCGGGCTGCACCCGCGAATGCGCGGAAGCGCAGGGCAAGGACGTCGGCGTGATCGCGACCGAGAAGGGCTGGAACCTGTACGTGTGCGGCAACGGCGGGATGAAGCCGCGCCACGCGGAACTGCTCGCGGCGGACCTCGATAAAGACACGCTGGTGCGCTACATCGACCGCTTCCTGATGTTCTACGTGCGCACCGCCGACCGTCTGCAACGCACCAGCGTGTGGCGCGACAACCTCGAAGGCGGCCTCGCGTATCTGGTCGACGTGGTCGTCAACGACCGGCTCGGCGTCGCCGCCGAACTCGAAGCGGAGATGCGCAACGTGGTCGACACCTACGAGTGCGAATGGAAGAAGGCCGTCACCGATCCGGACACGCGCAAGCGCTTCCGCCACTTCGTCAACAGCGGCGAAGCGGACGGCAACGTCAGTTTCGTCGAGGAACGCGGGCAGATCCGGCCGGCCACGCCCGAGGAACGGCAAGCGCGGTTCGTGACGATTCCGGTGGTTGCTGAGACGGCTTAACCCGCGTTTTATCCCGCATTTTTCGCAGCTTTTTTGCTCATTCACACAGGAGCCCTCGCCATGAAAAACGAACGCCTGCCCCGCGCATGGACCGCGATCTGCCCGCTCGACGACATCGTGCCGAACACTGGCGTCTGCGCGCTGATCAACGGCGAACAGGTCGCGGTATTTCACGTGGACGGCGGTGATGTTCAGACCGACGGCACGCCCACTATCTACGCGATCGAAAACTTCGATCCGGGCTCGCACGCGGCGGTGCTGTCGCGCGGCCTGGTCGGCAGCCTCGGCGAGCGCATCGTGGTGGCCTCGCCGATCTACAAGCATCACTTCGATCTGCGCACCGGCGAATGCCTCGAAACGCCCGCGTATTCGGTTAGCGCGTTTGCCGCGCGGGTCGAAAACGGCCAGGTGATGGTCGAGGTCTGACCCGGCCGCATTCTTCGCAATTGCTCAAAGCTCCTGAATATCCGGTTCGCGCATGACTGCTACCAGCGTAAAAAGCGTTTGTCCGTATTGCGGCGTCGGCTGCGGAATGGTGCTGCACGTCGAGGACGGCCAGGTCGTGAAGATCGCCGGCGACAAGGAGCATCCGGCCAACTTCGGGCGCCTGTGCACGAAAGGGCAGTCGGCTCACGTCGCGCTGCGCAAATCGGGCCGGCTCGAAGGCGCGTTCGTGCGCCATGCTCGCGACGAAGACCCGGTGCCGCTGCCGATGGCGCAGGCGCTGAGCGATACCGCCGCGCGGCTGCGTCGCGTGCTCGATGAACATGGGCCCGATGCGTTGTCGTTCTACGTGTCCGGGCAGATGTCGCTCGAAGCGCAGTACCTTGTGAACAAGCTCGCGAAGGGCTTTATCGGCACCAACAATATCGAGGCCAATTCGCGGCTGTGCATGGCGAGCGCGGCGAGCGGCTACAAGCTGTCGCTCGGCGCGGACGGGCCGCCGGGATCGTATGAGGACTTCGATCACGCGGACCTGTTTTTCGTCAGCGGCGCGAATATGGCCGACTGTCATCCGATCCTGTTCCTGCGGATGATGGATCGCGTAAAGGCCGGCGCGAAGCTGATCGTCGTCGATCCGCGCCGCAACGCGACCGCCGAGAAGGCCGATCTGTTTCTGCAGATCAAGCCGGGCACCGACCTCGCGTTGCTGAACGGGTTGCTGCATCTGCTGCACGAAAGCGGCACGACGGATGCCGAATTCATCGCGGACTTCACCGAGGGCTGGGACGCGATGCCGGCGTTTCTCGCGGACTACACGCCGGAAAACGTCGCGCGTATCACCGGTCTTGCCGTCGACGATATCCGCAAAGCCGTGCAGATGATCGGCTCCGCGAACGAGTGGATGAGCTGCTGGACGATGGGTCTGAACCAGAGCACGCATGGCACGTGGCACACCAACGCGCTGTGCAATCTGCATCTGGCGACCGGCCGCATCTGCCGGCGCGGCAGCGGACCGTTCTCGCTGACCGGTCAGCCGAACGCGATGGGCGGCCGCGAAATGGGCTACATGGGCCCGGGTTTGCCGGGGCAGCGTTCGGCGCTCGTCGCCGAAGACCGCGCGTTTATCGAAGCGTTGTGGGGCGTCGCGCCCGGCACGCTGAAAGCCGACACGGGTAGCGGCACCGTCGATATGTTCGCGCGAATGGCCGCCGGCGACATCAAGGCGTGCTGGATCATCTGCACGAATCCGGTCGCGACGCTGCCGAACCGGCAGACCGCGATGGCCGGTTTGCGCGCGGCCGAGCTGGTGATCGCGCAGGACGCGTTCCTCGACACCGAGACCAACCGCTACGCCGACGTGCTGCTGCCCGGCGCGCTGTGGGCCGAAGCCGACGGCGTGATGATCAACTCGGAGCGCAATCTGACGCTGATGCAACAGGCGGTCGAGCCGCCCGGCGCCGCGTTGCCGGACTGGCGGATCATCGCGCGGATCGCGTGCGAGATGGGTTTTGCCGACGCGTTCAGCTATGCGAGCGCGGCCGAAGTATTCGACGAGATCACCCGCGCGGCGAACCCGGCGACCGGCTACGACCTGCGCGGCGCGAGCTATCGACGCCTGCGCGAGACGCCGCTGCAATGGCCGGTTGCAGCGGACGCCGCCGCCGATCGCAATCCGCTGCGCTACCTGAACGACGGCGTGAGCCAGACATTGCGGCAAAGCGAAGACGGCAGCGTGCCGCGCATCGCGTTTCCGACCGCCAACGGCAAGGCGACGTTTTTCGCGCGCGCTTACGCACCCGCGGCCGAATTGCCGGACCGCGAATTTCCGATCGTGCTGAACACCGGCCGGCTCCAGCATCAATGGCACACGATGACCAAGACCGGCAAGGTCGCGATGCTGAACAAGCTGAACCCGGGACCGTTCGTCGAGATTCATCCGGAAGACGCGAGCGCGCTCGGCATCCGCGCGAAAGACCCGGTCGAGATTCGCTCGCGCCGCGGTCGCGCGGTGTTGCCTGCGGTGGTGACCGATCGCGTGAGCGCCGGCCAATGCTTCGCGCCGATGCACTGGAACGACGTGTTCGGCGACGACCTGTGCATCAACGCGGTGACCAACGACGCGGTCGATCCGATCTCGCTGCAGCCCGAACTGAAAGTCTGCGCGGTCGCGCTGGCGCCGGTGACGCTCGAGCATGACGCACAACCGGACGACGAAGACGCTACGTTTTGCATGCCGACCGGCGCGACAGCAGTATCAGCTACGAATGCCAAGGACTCCTCCATGCCCCGTATCGAAGCCCTTACGAGCCTGCTGCAATTGCCGCCCGAGCCAGCGCCTTCTCTCACCGATGCCGAACGCGCGTATCTCGCCGGCTTCGTCAATGGTCTGCGCTCGGCCGAAGCGAGCGGTATCGACAGCGTGCCGGTATTGCCGCCCGCCGCGCCGTTCGATGCATCGAAGCGCCTCTACGTGGACGGCCTGCTCGCGGGACTCTATAGCCGCAGCGCGACGACGCCGGGCACCGTAGCCGCCGCATTGCCGCAGCCCGCGCCGATGGAAGAGTCGCGCGAAGCCGGCGTGCGCATCGTCCGTGCACGGCCGAAGGTCACGCTGCTCTGGGCCTCGCAAACCGGCAACACCGAATCGCTGACCGAGCGTTACGCGACGCGGCTGATGGAGTCGGGCTTCGAAATCCGCACCGCGTGCATGGCCGACTATCCGTTCGCGTCGCTCGCGAAAGCGCAATACGTATTGCTGATGAGCAGCACCTTCGGCGACGGCGATGCGCCCGATAACGCGCAGGACTTCTGGACCCAACTGAGCGCGCAAGATGCGGCGCGTCTGGACGGCGTGCGCTTCGCGGTGCTCGCACTCGGCGATCGCAACTACGACCAGTTCTGCGGCCACGGCCGCCGCCTCGACGAACGTCTCGCCGCGCAGGGCGCGCTGCGTCTGCTGGAGCGTGTCGATTGCGACAGCGACTATCAGCAGAGCGCCGACGCATGGCTCGAGAGCGTGATCGTCAGCATCAAGGCCGCGGACGCGGCGCTGCACGCGGTGCCGCCGGGCGGGATGATCAACGCGGTGGTGGGCACGGTGCCGACCAAGACGCGGCCGGCCGCGTCGCGCGTGACCGGCAATCTGCGTCTGAACCGCCACGGCGCCGCGAAGGATACGCGCTACGTGTCGCTGCAAACCGGCGACTCGAACCTCGAATACGAAGCCGGCGATGCGCTCGGCGTGTGGCCGAGCAACTGCCCCGAACTGGTCGACGAACTGATTACGCTCAGCGGACTGCACGCGGACGCGCCGGTGCATGTTTCCGGTCACGGCGACATGCGGCTCGCCGATGCGCTCGGCAAGCACTACGAGATCGCGCGACCGAGCGCCGAAGCGCTCGCGTTCGTCGCATCGCGCAGCGACAACGGCACGCTGCGCGAGTTGCTGACGCCCGCGCGCAAGGCCGATCTGAAGCAATGGCTGTGGGGCCAGCAGCTCGCCGACGTGCTGCACGAATTCCCGCTGAAGCTGAGCGCGACGGAGTTGACCGGCATGCTCAAGCGTATGCAGCCGCGTCTGTATTCGATCGCGTCGAGCCCGAAAGCGCATCCGGGCGAAGTGCATCTGACGGTGTCGGCGGTGCGCTACAACAACGGCCGGCGTCATCGCAAAGGCGTGTCGTCGACGTTTCTCGCCGATCGCGCGAGCGAAACCGACGTGCCGGTCTTCGTGCAGAAGTCCGCGCATTTCCGGCCGCCGCATCAATCCGATACGCCGATGATCATGGTCGGCCCCGGCACCGGCATCGCACCGTTTCGCGGCTTTCTGCACGAGCGGCGCGCACGCGGCGACCGCGGCCGCAACTGGCTGTTCTTCGGCGAGCAGCACGCGGCCACCGATTTCTACTATCGCGACGAACTCGAAGCGATGCGCGCGAGCGGTGTGCTCACGCGACTGGACGTCGCGTTCTCGCGCGACCAGGCCGACAAGATCTACGTGCAGGACCGCATGCGCGAACACGGTGCGCAATTGTGGGCATGGCTCGAAGAAGGTGCGCATTTCTACGTCTGTGGTGACGCGAACCGGATGGCGCGCGACGTCGATGCCGCGTTGAAGGAAGTGATCTCGACGCATGGCGGTCTCGGCGACGACAAGGCACTCGAATATGTGAGCCGTTTGACGCGCGAAAAGCGCTATGCACGCGACGTGTATTGAAGCCGCTGCGTGAAGCTGGCGCGGGCACTGAAGAATTGAGAAAAAGCCGTAAAACAAGGGCCCGGATGGCATGGGGCTTGCATAAAGAAGTCCGGATCGAAAATCTGAACGACCTGCCGGTGCGAGGATATGCAAGGCGGCGACGAGCGGGTCGACAAGGCAATCTATTTAGTGAGGATCTCTGATGAAAAACCTGATGCATTCCCTGAAGAGCGGCGACTGGCGCGCGCTGGTCGCCTGCTTTCTGTATTTCGACACGGGCTTCACCGTCTGGGTGCTGTATGGACCGCTCGCACCGTTCATCAGCAAGAGCATTCAGATGACGCCCGCGCAACAGGGTCTGCTGGTCGCGGTGCCGGTGCTGTCGGCCGCGATTTTGCGCGTGACGCTCGGCAATCTGTATCAGTCCGCGCATGGCAAACGCATCGCGTTGATGGGGGTGCTTCTGTCGGCGGTGCCGACCATCGTGCTGCCGTTGCTGCCGGGCGTGCCGTCGTATCAAACGCTGCTGGTGCTCGGCGTGTTTCTCGGCGTCGGCGGTGCGAGCTTCGCGGTCGCGCTGCCGATGGCCGGCAGCAACTATCCGCCGAAAGTGCAGGGCCTCGTGCTCGGGCTCGCCGCGGCCGGCAATATCGGCGCGGTGCTCGACGGCTTCCTGTTTCCGCAACTGGCCACGCGTTACGGCTGGCAGCTGGCCGCCGGCGGTGCGTTGCCGCTGCTCGCGATTGCCGCGTTGACGCTGTACTTCTGGGCCAACGACGCGGGCGTCAAAACCGGCAGCGTGCTGCGCGCGTTCGGCAGCTTCGCGACCACGCTGGTCGGCCTGATCGTGCTGGTGCTGCTGGTCCAGGCGGGGCTGTTCGGTGCGGGCCGAACCGGCGTGCTGCTGTTGCCGGTGATCGGCGCGCTGCTCGCGATCGCGGTGCTGCCCAAGCGCTACCGTTCGGTGCTCGCCGAGCGCGATACGTGGGTCATCATGCTCGTCTATAGCATCACGTTCGGCGGTTTCGTCGGGATGTCCTCGTATGTGTCGCTGCTGCTGACCGATCTCTATCAACTGTCGAAGATCGACGCGGGTCTGTTCATGGCGTTACTCGCGGCGACCGGCGCGATGGTGCGGCCGCTCGGCGGGCTGATCGCGGACCGGGTGTCCGGCGTGCGCGCGCTGACCGTGTTGCTCGCGATCATCGCGGTAGGCGACTTCGTGTTCGCCGCGGCGATGCCGTCGCTGACCAACGGCATCGCGCTGCTGCTGTGCCTGTACGTTGCATTCGGTCTCGGCAACGGCGCGACGTTCCAACTGGTCCCGCATCGCTGGGCCGGCCGGACCGGCTTGATGTCGGGCATCGTCGGCGCGGCGGGCGGCATCGGCGGCTTTTATCTGCCGGTCGTGATGGGCATCGCGAAGGAGAGCACCGGCAGCTATCAGATGGGCTTCGCGACGTTCGGCGCGTTGGCCGCCTGCGCGTTCCTCGCGATCGTCGCGCTGCGCCGGCCGTGGATGGCATGGTCGATGCAAGCGGGCGTGCTGCACGCGCACGCGACGGAGTGAAAGCTCCTTGCATCGCGTGAGTCGGGTGCCTAATATGCAGCCAGGAGGCTGCATATGAACACATCGACCGATCGCATCGAAAAGCAGATTCTGTTGCGCGCGCCACGCTCACGGGTGTGGCGCGCGCTCGCCGACGCCGAGGAATTCGGCAGATGGTTCGGCGTGAATCTGACCGGCAAACGCTTCGTCCAGGGGCAATACGTGCAGGGGCACATCACGTATCCGGGCTACGAGCATCTGGTGATGGACGTGCTTGTGGAACGCGTGGAGCCCGAACGTCATCTGTCATGGCGCTGGCATCCGGCCGCGATCGACATCACGATCGACTACACGCCGGAACCCACCACGCTGGTCGAGTTCGATCTGACCGAGGTCGACGGCGGCACGCTGCTGCGGGTGGTCGAGTCGGGCTTCGATCAGTTGCCGGTCGGGCGCCGCACGGAAGCGTTCCGGATGAACGACGACGGCTGGGGACAGCAGATGGGCAATATCGAGCGACATGTCGGGCAAGGGTAGCGCGGCATCCGTCAGAGCCGGCACTTCGCGACGCGCGGTGGCGACGAAGACCGGCGCCTCCGGCAGGGGCGCGGGCAAGGCTGCTACGCGTGGCGCGAACGTGCGCACAACGGCGGGAACGACAGCGGGAACGAAAGCGGGATCCGCGAGGGCGCCGCGCAATTGCGCGCCGGTGTTCGCGGCGCTCGGCGACGAGACGCGTCTACGGTTAATCGCGGCGTTGTGCGCGGGCAGCGCGCTGTCGATTGCGCAATTGACGGCCGGCACCGAGATCACCCGGCAGTCGGTGACCCAGCATCTGCGGGTGCTGGCCGACGCGGGTCTGGTGCACGACGTGAAGGTCGGACGTGAGCGTTTATGGGCGTTCGAACCGGCCCGGCTCGATGCGGCGCGGCGCGCGCTGGACGCGATTTCGCAGCAGTGGGATCAGGCGTTGTTGAAGCTGAAGGCGGCGGTTGAGGAGTGAGCGGCGAGGGCGGATGGAAAGGCGCAGAGGCGCGCAGATTTTACCGATACCAATCTGGGCTGTGGTTTGCGCCGGCAGGTGTTTCCACTTCGAATTCGCCGCAATAGCATCGATTTGCTAAAGCGCGCCGTCAAAGCAGAACATTGAAGCACCACGTCACTTCGCACCAACGCAAACAGGGCCATCAACTGGCCCCACACCACCGCAATCAGCGGAGAAAAACCTAATCCGCGATCCGCTTATCGGCCAGCGCGTTCTGGCAGTCGGCAAGCACCTGTTTGAGCAGACGCGCCTGCGGATCGAGTTCGTCGGTATCGAGAATTTCTTCGACCGCGTCGCGCGCCCAGTCGGTGTCGACGAATTGCGCGTGGCGCCGCGCGATTTCGACCGCAATCGCCGACAGTTTCGCGACGCAGAGCCAGTCGGCTTCTCGCGAGTGCCGGTCGAGCCACTTATGCGCGGCTTGCACGTGAAAACTCGCGTCGGGCCAGTCTTCGTTCAGGTAATAAGCGCCGAGGCTTCCGCATGTGAGCCAGCACAGCAGCTCCAGACGGTCACGGGGACTCAGATGTTGGCGTACATCACTCATGGCGACGCTCGCTGCAGTAAATGGCTTCCCGGTGAGGGCGGCCGAGCGCCGTCCTCCGCTTTCAACACACATTAGCATGCGCAATTCCCGGGCGGCAATTCCTGACCAACCCTGGCGCGCAAAGTGGTGCACGCCAGCGGCGAGCGGGGCGCTCGGCGGCCGTTGCCAGCTATGCCGCCCCCGTGTCCCGCGCCGCCGTCAACGCTCGCCGCGCGTCGCGACGATGAAAAGCCGCGGAAACGGCAGCAACACGGTGCCGTCGTCGAGCGCCGGATACGCGTGCGCAATCCCGTCACGGTAGCGTTGCAGGAACGCGTCGCGTTCGGCGGCATCGAGCGCGGCGAGAAACGGCCGCAGCGAACTGCCCTTGAACCATTCGACCACCGCGTCCGCGCCGCCCGCAAGCGGGTGATGGTAGACGGTGCGCCACACGTCGACGCGCGCGCACTGCGGTTTGAGCAGCGCGTAGTACCACTCGGCGCGATGCCGCATCGTGCGCTCGACGCCTTTCAGCTTCGCCGCCCACGGTCCGTTCGCGGCGACCTCGCGCTGCAGCTGATGCGCCGGCTCGTCGAGATTGTCGGGCATCTGCACCGCGAGGCTGCCGCCCGCCGCGAGTTTGTCGACCAGCGCCGGAAACACCTGCTCGTGGTCGGGCACCCATTGCAATACCGCGTTCGCGAGGATCACGTCATACGGTTCGCGCGCGGTCCACGTCGCAATGTCGCTGACGTCGAAGTTAAATTGCGGCAGCCGCTCGCGCGCCGCCGCGATCATGTCGGCGGAACTGTCGATCCCGCTCACCGCCGCGCCCGGCACCCGCGCGGCCAGCACCTCGGTCGAGTTGCCCGGTCCGCAGCCGATGTCGATCGCGCGCCGCGCGCCGTCCACCGGCACAGCGGCCAGCAGATCGCGCACCGGCCGGGTGCGCTCGTTCTCGAACAGCATGTACTGTTTCGCGTGCCAGTCGGCCTGCTTGCGGGTGCCCGTTGCGCTCATGTCGTGACTCCTTGTGGGGTTCGGTGCGGCCATTCTCGGCGCGTCGCGGTGCAGAGTAAAATGAATTTATGCTTCCGATTGCTTCATTTTTCTTATGAAAATCGACACCCTCGGCGTGCAGGCTTTCGTCGCGATCGCCGATCGCGGCAGTTTCCAGAGCGCGGCCGATTCGCTGCACGTCACGCAAACCGCGATCACGCAGCGGCTGCGCAAGCTCGAAAGCTATCTGGGCGTGACGCTGATCGAACGCACCACGCGCTCGATGGCGCTGACCGGCATCGGCGAGAGTTTTCTGCCGCAGGCGCGCCGGCTGCTCGGCGAGCTGGCCGACGCGCTGGTCGAAATTCGCGAGACCGGTATCGCGCAACGCGGCGACGTGTCGATCGCGTGCGTGCCGACCGTCGGCGTGCAGTATCTGCCGCGTATTCTGCAGGCGTATTCGGCGCGTTATCCGCATAACCGCATCAAGATTCTCGATCACGCGTCGGCGGCGGTCGAGGAGGCCGTGTTGCGGCGGGAGGTCGAGTTCGGCATCAACATCGCGCGCGAGCATCATCCCGAACTCGCGACGGTGCCGCTCACCGAAGACCGCTACGTGCTGATCTGTCACGACGCGCATCCGCTCGCGAAGCGGCGGCGCATCGCGTGGCGGCAGTTGCAGGCGTATCCGCTGATCTTTGCCGGCGAGGTCAGCGGCAACCGCGCGCTGCTCGACGTGGCGCTGGCATCGAGCGAGATCGCGTTGCGTTCTTTCTACGAGGTGCAGCGCAGTTCGACCGCGCTCGGGCTGGTCGCGCAAGGGGTCGGCGCGGCAGTGGTGCCGGCGCTCGCGATGCAGCACGGCGCGTATCCGAACGTGCGCACCATCGAACTGACGCAGCCGACCGTGTCGCGTACGCTGGTGCTGGTCGCGCGCAAGACCGCGCAGTTGTCGCCGGCGGCCCAGGCGCTGTACGACATGATCCGCGAACAGGCGACGCTGAAAGCCGGCTGACAGCTTGCCGGCTTGCCCGTTTGCCCGTTTGCAACGCACACCGCGGCGAAACCGCGTGTATTGTCTTTCTCCAACCGCTCGACCCGACCCATTCACCGCGATGCTGCAAATACTCGGCAAGACCACCTCGATCAACGTGCGCAAGGTGCTGTGGACCTGCGCGGAACTGGGCCTTTCATTCGAGCAGGAGGACTGGGGCTCGGGCTTTCGCTCGACCGAAGTCGACGAATTTCGCGCGCTCAATCCGAACGCGATGGTGCCGGTGATTCGCGACGGCGAGTTCGTGCTATGGGAGTCGAACTCGATCATCCGCTATCTGGCGAACCGCTATCGCGGCGACTGGCTCTATCCGGCCGAGCCGCTTGCGCGGGCGCGTTGCGATCAATGGATCGACTGGCAGGCGAGCGAGCTGAATCGTTCGTGGAGCTATGCATTTCTCGCGCTGGTGCGGCGCTCGCCCGCGCATCAGGATGTGCAGCAGATCGCGCTCTCTTGTGCGAACTGGTCGCGGCATATGGCCATCGTCGAGCAGCAACTGGCGCGCACCGGCGCGTTTATCGCGGGGGCGGCGTTCTCTTTGGCGGATATTCCGATTGCGCTGTCGGCCAACCGCTGGCTCGAAACGCCGCAGCGGCACGACGATTTTCCGGCGCTCGATGCTTATCTGGCGCGGCTTGCGGAGCGCGCTGGGTATCGGGAGTATTGCCGGAATGGGACGCCGTGAGTGCTGAGGCGTCTGACGGAGCGCGAGTCGTCCGTGGCCTTAAACCGCCGCTAACAGCTTCATGATGCGCGGATCGTGACGCACATCGATTGCCGTGCCGATCTTCAGGAGAGAAGCATCAGGATGCGCGGGGTTCATCAGATAGTTGAACGCGCAAGGCAAGATCGCGCTGGGAACCTTGAGCAGCACACTGCTGCCACCGTTGAGCCATTCGGTTCCGGCATTGCGGGTCCACGGAAGATCGTCGCGCCAGTTCTCAGGAATTTCGCCGTCGGCGATTTCCGCAAGCATGGTGCCGTCCGGTACTTCGATACGCAAAAGCTGGTACTTGTCCGGCAGTCGGGCAGGGTTGCCGATTTCCTGATGCACGAGAGTCTCGAGCAGCGCGACCGCGGGATGTTCGGCCAGATACACGACCGGTCGGCCGGCAAAGTGCCAGCGACCGGGTGCCCGCAAGCCGCCGATCCCTCGCAGATCGGCGTAATTACTGATTCGCCACAGGTCCATCAGGCGAAATACCCTTCGTCGAGCTGAACGATCGCTTCCTCGACCTGCCGCGAGCCGTGCTCGGTGCTCGCCATTTCGAGGGCGCTTCTGCCGTTAAAGCGCTTCTGCGCGCTGCGCAGCCATCCCATCGCCTTGTCCCGGTTGCCGAATGCCGCGGTTGCCTGCGCGACGATTCTGGCGAGGCGAATCGCTTTGTCCGACTCCTCCGTCGACAGGCGTTCCTGCTGATGCCGCCGATGAGTGAGCGTGCGCCGCGGAATGATGAAGGACAGTTCGTCCGCCTTCAGACCGTATTCCGCGAGGCGGTCGATAACATCGACGCCGACTCGCTCCGCGGCGAGTTCCGCGAGGTCGGATCCGCTGCTCACGGGCGCGTCGAGCAGCATTTGTAGAAGGCCGAACTCTTCGCGGCGTGGGTTGCCGGTTCCGGTGGGCTTGAAGGAAATGGTAGGCATCGGGGCTTTCCTTGGCAATTTGCCTCTCTATTATAGGCATTTTGCCGGCCACCCGCCAGAATACGAATGATAGAGCGAGATCGGCCACCGCGACCCCGCAATGCGCTCTTTCGGCAGCGAAGCCCCGGCGCTTTGAAGCTCACCCCCATCCTGCGCACCGCCCCCCGCGTCCCCTACAATGGCGGCCTTCTATGACCTTGAAGGTTCGACGATGCGGGTAAGCAAATTCGCGCTGGCGCTGCTGACGGCGTGCTTCACTCTGAATGCGAGCGCCGAGATGACGGCCGCGCAATACAAAAAATGGGCGCACGCCGACAACGACTCGATCTACGCGGCGTACATCACCGGCACGATCAACGCGCTCGGCTGGGCCAACGGCGATCTGGTCTCGCAAAAGCGGCCGCCGCTGTTCTGCCCGCCGGAAACGCTCTCGATCGGCAATCAGACCGTCTATCCGATGCTCGACGCGTTCTTCGCGAATCACCCGGGCATCTCCGATGACTTCCCGGTCGGACTGGCAATCCTGCGCGCATTGCAGGGCGCGTTTCCGTGCGGCGCCGGCGCCAGCACGGGAGAAAAGCAGGAAATGAAGCGTAAGAAATGAAGCGCTGAAACGAAGCGCTGAAATGCAAAAGCGCCGGCGGGATCGCAACCCGGCCGGCGCTTCGAAGGGCCAACGTCAAACCGCCGACGTCAAACCCGCAACATCAAACCACCACCATCAAACCTGCACCAGATTCGGAATCTGCACGTCCGGATTGACGTCCGCGTCGTAATCGACACCCTTCATCTCGAAGCCGAACAGACGCAAAAAGTCGGTCTTGTAGCCGGCGAAATCGGTGAGCTCGTAGATGTTGTCGTTGGTCACCTGATTCCACAGTTCCTGCACGCGGCCCTGGACCTGCGGGTCGAGTTCCTTGTAGTCGGCGCGCAGACGGCCTTCGTCGTCCAGATGCGGCTGGCTGCCGTACAGGCTGTCCTTGTACAGGCCGTAGACCTGCTCGATGCAGCCCTCGTGCGTGCCGGTTTCCTTCATCACCTTGAACAGCAGCGACAGATACAGCGGCATCATCGGAATCGCCGAGCTGGCCTGCGTGACGACCGCCTTCAGCACGGAAACCCGCGCATCGCCGCCTTTAGCCGCGAGTTTTTCGCGGATGCCGAGCACCTTCTGGTCGAGGTCCTTCTTGGCCGCGCCGATCGAGCCGTTCCAGTAGATGTCGTGCGTGATCTTCTCGCCGAGGTAGGTGAACGCGGTGGTCTTCGCGCCGTCCGCGAGCACGCCGGCTTCGGCGAGCGCGTCGATCCACATCTGCCAGTCCTCGCCGCCCATCACCGCGACCGTGTGGGCGATTTCTTCCGGCGTCGCCGGCTCCAGCACGGTTTCCTTGATTACTTCCTTGTCGGTGTCGATGCCGCGCAGGTTGACCGCGCGGCCGATCGGCTTGAGCACCGAGCTGAACACTTCGCCGGTCTTCGGATGCTGGCGCTTCGGCGCCGCGAGGCTATAGACGACCAGGTCGACCTGGCCGAGATCGCGCTTGATCACTTCGATGGTGCGCGCCTTGACCGCGTCGGAGAACGCGTCGCCGTTGATGCTGGTCGCGTAGCGGCCTTCGGCGGTCGCGAACTTCTCGAACGCGGCGGTGTTGTACCAGCCCGCGGTGCCGGACTTGGTTTCGCTGCCGGCGCGCTCGAAGAACACGCCGAGGGTGTCCGCGCCCGAGCCGAACGCGGCGCTGATGCGGGCGGCGAGGCCGTAGCCGGTCGACGCGCCGATCACGAGCACCTTCTTCGGGCCGTTGGCGATGGGGCCGCGCGCCTTCACATACTCGATCTGTTCCTTGACGTTGGCTTCGCAGCCGGTCGGATGAGTCGATACACAGATGAAGCCACGCACACGCGGTTTGATGATCATGAAACACCTCTTGTCGGAATTGGCGACATTATAGTGGCCCCGCCGCGCGGGCCGGACATCGGCGCGGGGCACTCCGCACCCGGGCAAAAATCGGCGTAGCCCCCACATCTTGGTACGATTGCGCCTTTCCCAGCCGACCACAGCAAGCGTGAAGCGTCTTTTCTCCTCATTCCTGGCGGCCCTCGACAAAGGGCTGACCGCCGCGAACCCGCTGTTCGCGAAGGGCTGGTGGCATCTGCGCCACCCGACCCGCCGCACTTTCGCGTGGGGGCTCGCCGCGCTGCCCGCGCTGTTCCTGCTGTACGTGCTGCTGCTGATTCCGTTTACGCCGAGCATCGGCGACATCCGCAAGGCGAAGGTCGAGCAACCGGCGCAGATCCTGTCGGCCGACGGCAAGCTGCTCGCCGAATTCAAGCCGTCGAACCGGCAATGGGTCGGTCTCGACCAGATTTCGCCGACCGTCGTCAACGCGCTGATCTCGACCGAGGACCATCGCTTCTACCAGCATTTCGGGCTCGACTGGCGCCGCACCGCATCGGCCGCGCTGCACACGTTTTCCGGCGACCGCCAGGGCGGCTCGACGCTCACCCAGCAGCTCGCGCGCAATCTGTACCCCGATGAAATCGGCCGCGCGCCGACGCTCACGCGCAAGCTGAAGGAAGCGATCACCGCGATCAAGATCGAGATGCTCTATACGAAGCCGGAGATTCTCGAAACCTATCTGAACACCGTGCCGTTCCTGTACAACGCGTATGGGATCGAGATGGCCGCGCGCACCTATTTCGACAAATCCGCGGCCGACCTGAACGTGCTCGAAGCGGCGACGCTGACCGGCATGCTCAAGGGCAACGCGTACTACAACCCGGTGCTCAATCCGGAGCGCGCGTTGCAGCGGCGCAATACGGTGCTTGGGCAACTGGTCAAGTACGGCAAGCTGACGCCGGCCCAGTACGACACGCTCAGCCGCAAGCCGCTGCGCCTCGACTTCGAGCGCCAGGTCGAGCCGCCCGGACCCGCGCCGCACTTCACGCAGCAGCTGCGCAAATGGCTGGTCTCCTGGGCCGACCGCAACGACTACAACATCTATTCGGACGGCCTCGTGGTGCGCACGACGCTCGACTCGCGCTTGCAGACGATGGCCAACCAGGCGGTCAAGCTGCAGGGCAACCAGTTGCAGGGCATCGCCAACTCGGCGTGGGGCACGCATTCCGGCTGCTCGGCGGACAAGGATCTGCTGCGCGCGTTCCTGCGCGAAACGCCGGAGTTCCGCGCGGCCAAAGACGCCGGCCAGACCGACGACGACGCGCTCAAGCAGCTGTCCGCCGACCGCAAGCTGGTGCAGAACGTGTGCGACACGAAAACCCGCGTGCAGGCCGACTTCCTCGCGATGGACCCGCGCACCGGCGAGATCAAGGCGTGGGTCGGCAGCCGCGACTTCAGCGAGGATCCGTTCGATCACGTGCAGCAGGCGCGCCGTCAGCCGGGCTCGACGTTCAAGCCGTTCGTCTACGCGGCCGCGTTCCAGGCGGGTGCGAAACCGGACGACAAGCTGCCCGACAATCCGGTCGAAATCCAGCTGGCCGGCGGCGAAATCTGGAAGCCGAGCGACGAGGACGAACCGAGCGGCCGCGAAATCAGCCTGCGCGACGCGCTTACGTATTCGCGCAACCGGATCACCGCGCAGGTGATGCAGACGGTCGGCCCGAACAAGGTCGCGCGGCTCGCGCGGGCGATGGGCGTGCGCGACAGCCAGCTCGATCCGGTGCCGTCGCTCGCGCTCGGCACCAGCCCGGTCACGCTGAAGGAAATGGTGTCGGCGTACGGCACGATCGCGAACCTGGGCGGCTATGTCGAGCCGCTGATGGTGACCCGCATCGAGGATCGCAACGGCAACGTGCTCGCGCAGTTCGAGCCGGCCGCGCCGCAACGCGAACTGCCCGCCGATACCGCGCGCACGCTGGTCGACGTGATGCGCGACGTGGTCAGCCGCGGCACCGGCGCGAGCATCCGCACGCGCTTCGGCGTGCGTGGCGACGTCGCCGGCAAGACCGGCACGACCCAGGGCAACGCGGACGGCTGGTTCATCCTGATTCAGCCGCAGCTGGTGGCGGGCGCGTGGGTCGGCTTCAACGACAGCCGCGTGACGCTGCGCAGCGATTACTGGGGGCAGGGCGCGCATAGCGCGCTGCCGATCGTCGGCGACTTCTTCCAGCGCGCGCAACGCGCGCGGCTGGTGGACAGCCATCTGAAGTTCGATACCGAGCAGCAGCCGGGCTGGTTCGCCGAGCGCACCGCGCGTCTGCGCGACTGGTTCGAGCAGCTGTTTTCGCGCACGCCGGCGCAGCCCGAGAAGCAGGTCAGTGCGCGCGGAACCGTGCGGCGCGCGCCGGTGGCGACCGCGGAGCCGGCCGCATCGGCGGCCTCGGCTGTGACCGAGGTGCCGGAGATCGCGGCGGGGGCGTCGGTGGTGCAGGGCGATGCGCATGCGCTGCCGCCGCTGTTGCCGGCGCCGGGCTCGGCCAGCGCGCCCGGGCTGGCGGCAGCGCCGGCGAGCGGCAACGGCGTCGATGGAGAAGCGTATGGCGGCGGCGCCGCGGCGCTCGCGCCGACTCCGACGCCCGACGACGTCGTGCCGCCGGATGCCGGCGGGCAGGGCGGCGCAGCGGCCAATACCGGCAACGGCGCGAACTGAGCGCGACTACCCCCGCGCGACCCCCGCCTCACCCGGCGAGCGCGCATGCGGATTGCCATGCGCGGTTTCCAGCGACGAATCGTGATGCAGCAGCAACACCGCGGCCATCCCGATCAGTCCCGCACCGGACAGGCATAGCAGCCCAGCGCCGAAGCCGCCGGTGCTGTCCTTGATCCAGCCCATCGCGAACGGCCCGAAAAAGCCCGCCAGATTGCCGAGCGAATTGACCGCCGCGATCCCGCCGGCGGCCGCCGCGCCCGACAGAAACGCGGCCGGCAACGTCCAGATCACCGGCAGACAGCCGAAAATCCCAAACCCGGCGATCGACAGCGCAATCATCTTCTGCACCGGATTGTCGAGCCCGGCCGCGGCCGCGATCCCACCGGCCGCGACGAACAGCGCGATCGCGACATGCCAGCGGCGCTCGAGATGGCGATCCGAATGGCGTCCCCACACAATCATGCTGATCAGCCCGACGATATACGGCAGCGACGTGACGAAACCCGTCTGCAGATTACTGAGGCCGAACGACTTCACGATTTGCGGCAGGAAGAAACTGAGCCCGTAGTTGGTCGCGTTCGCGCCGAAATAAATCAGCGCGATCGCCAGCACGCGCGGATTGATCAGCGCTTCTTTCACGCTGAAATGCCGCACCGCCTCGCGATGCTCGCGCTCCTGTTTCTGCCGTGCGAGCAGCCAGTCGCGTTCGTCGCTAGACAGCCATCGGGCGTCGGCGGGCTTGTCGGTCAGATAGAGCAGCACCACGAACGACAGCAGCACCGCCGGCAGCGCCTCGATCAGATACAGCCATTGCCAGCCGCCCAGGCCGCCGCGGCCGTCGAGCGACAGCAGCGCGCCGGAAATCGGGCCGCCGATCACCGTCGACAGCGGAATCGCCGCCATGAAGTAGCCGACCACACGGCCCCGGTACGCGGCCGGGAACCATAACGTGAGCAGAAAGATGATGCCGGGGAAAAAGCCCGCCTCGGCGATGCCGAGCAGAATCCGCAGCCCGTAGAACACGTGCGCGGGCGACATCCCGGTAAAGCTCGCGATGTTCGGAATAAACGCCATCGCGCCGGCCAGAATGCCCCACGAAAACATGATCCGCGCGATCCAGCGGCGCGCGCCGAAACGTTCGAGCAACAGGTTCGACGGCACTTCGAAAAAGAAGTACGCAAGAAAAAATACGCCGGCGCCGAAACCGAACGCGCTGGTCGACAGATCGAGCGCCGCGTTCATCTGCAACGCCGCGAAGCCGACGTTCACGCGATCCAGATAGGCGATGAAATAACAGAGCATCAGGAACGGAATGAGCCGGACCGTGACGCGATGCATGGTGCGTGCCTCGAGATTCATCGATGTCTCCTCCGGTTCGGTGACCGGTATGTGCCGCTATTTGGTGGGGTAGGCGGATCGATATGCCTGGGTGCTGAAAAAGGCATCGATAAAGACTAGGCGCTCGCTCGCAATTCCGGAAGTTCTTTTGTGAACCATACGGTCCGATCATCGCGAATGTCCGAACGGCACGAAATTGCGTCCATTGTTATGGGGCACGCAACAGTGTTTTCAGTTGGCGCGGCTGATCTTCGACGAGCTATTACGGATAATTATGGGATTGGAAAATCGGTTAAAAATGCAGGTGCCACAATGAAGTTGAAGCAGGATTCAGACAGTCTTCCCGAACCGTCCGCAGCGGTGCAATCGCGTGGCGATGCAACGCTCGCGCGGATGGAATCGATGCAAAAGAAGAGGGCGTCGAGCATGTCGCGGATGCGCAGTTTCGCAGCGGCAGTGCTCGCGTGCGCGAGTCTCGTCGGCTGCGCGTCGAGTTCGAACGTGGTCGCCAGCGACAAGCCGGGTACTTACACCGTCGCCGCGAGCGCAACCGGTGGCCGCATGGCATGGGCGCGCGCGCACGAACTCGCGATGAACCAGGCGCGCGACTACTGCGAGCAGCGTGGAATGCAAAGCAGTGTGAGGATGGAGACCGTCAGCGGGGTGGCGGCGATGACCGAGCATGCGTCGTCGGTCGATTTCGAGTGTCATCCGCGGTTTTGAAGCGCGGTTTTAGAGCGCGTTTTTTTAACGCGCGGTTTTAAAGTCGTTGTGCATGCATCGACAGGCAAGGGCGGCGCAATGCCGCCCACGGTCCGCATCGATTACTTCTTGTCGAACGTCACCAGATTTTTATCGTTCGTATCGGCGACGAAAATCGCCAACAGCTTCGCCGGCTCGGTCGCGCTCGCGTTTTCGCTGACGCGGTGATGCGCGCCGGGTTTCTCGGTCCACGATTCGCCCGCGTGATAGACATGCTCGGCGCCGTTATCGACGCGGCTGCGGATCGCCCCCGACAGCACATAGCCCACCACGAACGCGTGCCCATGCCGATGCGGGCCCGACTTGCCGCCCGGCGCGTAATCGACGACCAGCGCGGTCATCGTCTTGCCCGGCACGTTCGCGATCGGTACCGCGAAAGCAGGGGTGATGGTTTCGTGCGGCGCGGCGGCGTCTGGACCTGAGCTGGCGTTGGCGTTCGCGTTTGTGCTGGCGCCGGCCGGCGCGGTGGTCTGCGCGGACGCGCACTGCCATGCGCCCATGCTCGTGAGGCCGGCGAGCAGCGCCGTTGTAAACACGCCGCGGATTCTGATCTTGCTCATCTGCTTACTCCTCACAGGTTTCGGACAACGGCTCGTCGGCTGCAACCGCTTCGATGGTTTTCGCCCATTGCGCCCATTGCCCGGCCACCGCGTCCAACTCTGCGCGCGCGCGTTCGAGCGCTTCCGCGCGAGCCTCGGGGTTCGCGAATTGCAGCGGCTGCGCATCGACGAAGCCCGGCGTCTTCACGCCGAGAAAAGCGAACGCGGCTTTGAGCGCCGGCGTCAGCGCATCCATCGATTGATACGGCGAACCCGCGCGCAGATCCGCGCCACGGCTCGTGATGAACAACACCTTTTGCCGGCCGAGCTGGCCGACGGTGCTGCCGTCGTCGGCGAATTTGTAGGTCAGGCCGGTGCGCGTGACGCTGTCGATAAAGGCCTTGAACGCCGACGGCATCGACCAGTTGTACATCGGCATCGCGAACACCAGCGCGTCGGCGGCGAGCAGCCGCGCGCATAGCGCGTCCGACGACGCCAGCGTCGCCTTCATCGCGTCGGTACGCTCGTTGGCCGGCGTGTAGGTCGCGATCGCGAACGCTTCGGTGACGTGCGGCGGGGTGTCGACCGTCACGTCCAGATAATCGAGTTCGAAATCGACGTGCTGTTCGCGCAGGCGCTCGAGAAAATAGCGGCTCAACGCGCGGGAATTGGAGCGCTCGCGCTTCGCGCTAGCGTCGACGTGCATGATCCTCATGATGTGCGTCCTTGTGGTGGATTCAACATGGGATCAGGTTAGACGTTCGATTGGCTCTTTGGAATGACCGGTTTTACTTAAATTCAGGTGGCCACTTGTCCGTGTACTTTTTTGCCAGTCAGCCTACCGCCCAGCCAGCGCGGGAAACCGGGAATGCTGTTGCGTCCGCCCGAAAGGCTCCATTCGTGACCCGGTCCGCTTAGTCGCTTAGTCGCTGTCGCGCTCGTTGTGCCGCCCGGATTTGCTCGCACGTCTGACGAACGGCGCGCCTGAAAACGCCGCCGGCGCGCGGTCCGGCGCGGCTTTTTCGCGGACGCGGCGGGCAGGGCGTGCGGACGCCGGCGCGGACCGTGCTGCTGCGATTTCCCGGGACATCGTGTCGATCCGCTGCCTGAGCAGATCGGTTGCGGCCGAACGCTCGGCCAGCAGTGCGTCCTTTTCCGCGAGCTGCGCGCCGGTTGCCGCCTGCCGTGCGTTCGATGCGGCCAGTTCGGCATTCGCGGCGGCCAGTTGATCGCGCAGCGCGTCGCGCTCGGCGCGGCTTTCGGTTTCCAGCGTCGCCACCCGCTCCAAGCTCGTTTGCAATTCCTTGCGCATACGCAATGTCGCCGCCCGTTCCGCTTCGATTTCGAGCAACGCGCGTTTTTCCGCGGCGGCCAGCCGCTGTTCGTTCTGTTCGTGCGAGCGGCGCAGCTTGGCCAGTTCATCGGCGAAATCGCGGCGGGCGTCGCTCAGCGCGGTGCTTGCCGCGGCGATTTCTTCCTTCGACGCCGCCAGTTGCGCGTTCAGCATCTCGTTGGTCGTCTGCAGTTCGACGATGCGCGCATCCAGCGTGGCGAGCTGGGTGCGCAGCGCGGTGGCGTCGGCGGCCGCCTGGGCGGCTTGTTCTTCGGCCTGCTTGCGTTGCTCGTCCTGTTGGCGGGCCTGTTCGCGCGCGGCGACGATCTGCGCGTCCGCGTCCTGCCTGAATACGTCGAGCGCGGTATGGGCGGCGTCGCTCGACAGACGCCACAGCTGGGCCGCCAGTTCGCCGGCCGCCGTCGCGACCTCGGGCGGCAGATCCGGCCGGCCGACATCGACGCGCGTCTTGTCGCGGACCTCGACCCAGAAATCCCGTAACGCCTTGGCCGGCGCGCTCATGCTGCCTTTGCGCACCAGCTGATACAGCCGGTTGGCGGTCGGCGTTTCGCCGTAACGGAAAAACAGCAACGCGCAGACTTCGCGATATAGCGCCTGCGTGTCGGACGCGCGTTCGCGGGCGGCTTCGATGTCGGATTCGAGGGTCATGGCGTGGTGGCGGCTGTCGGAATGGCGATATGTTGATAATACAACGTAATACGATAAATACACTACACACACCGTTCAAATACACGACATTAGTACTATAATGTCGTGTAGTGGATATGGGGTTGGAAAATTGGTCGCCGCACGGCACGTCATACGCTTTTTTAGCGAATGCAGCCCGTAATTGGCTGCCTCGATGCGGCTATGCGCCCGGGTGTTCGGTTGCAATGGACGTTGCACACCACGCCGACAGGCATGCGGATGCCCGTTTGAGATGGATGCCGGCGCAGCGACGCATAGCTTGAAGAGTCAACCTGCCAGCCGGCCGTCGCCGCGAAGTTTATTGACCCGACGTTCGCCGGGCCGCGTTGGGAAGATTTTTTGGTTTTACCTGACTAACTGCATCCCGGCAGCCTTAGAGGCTGTTACATCAAAAGTCGCGGTGTATTCGCACTCGGCTGCGTATCCTGAGCGCTCGATCAGGCAGTCCGCGAAATCCGCCTTCCCGGACGCCGCGAAAACGCGCAGCGCCTTTCGCACCGTGTCAGCACCTTCAACGACGAGTTCCTTTGTGCCGATCATCGAGTCGATGATCTCCTTCATCTGCTCGCGCTCGACGCCATAGCAGCGCCCAAGCACCCATACGAGCTCCACCAGGGCGATCTGCGAAACGTACCCCGGCCGCTCGGCCGACAGGGACTCCATCAGCGCCGTCGCCTTCTTCGACTGCGCGGCATCATCCTGGGCGAAGTAGCGGACCAGAACGTTCGTGTCCAGTCCGATCATCGCGCCGATGCCCCCTGCTCGGCGATGGCCCGATTCATGTCTTCGATCGACACCTGTTTCCCGGGCTTCTTCACGATACCCTTGAGCGACGCGAGCGAGCGCGTCGCCGGAATGACTTCATACCGGCCCGTCGTTTCGTTGAAGCTGAATTCGATCCGGTCACCGGACTGCAGGCCTAGCTGATTGCGCACGTCCACGGGAATCGTGACCTGGCCCTTTGAAGTGATAGTTGCTGTTGTCATATTGACACCTCCGTTGCTCCTTACCCTAAGGTAAGGCAAACGGAAAAGCAAGGCGCCGTTGTCGATGTCGCTTCCTGATCGGCCCGACTGAACCGTACCCCGACACTCTGCGCGCCAGCACACCGAACAAGCTTGAACTCCGGGCGAAGTTTCATAGACTCAACGAGCCACCCGTCGGCGCAGCCGCACTGGCGCGCCGCGCAATCCGCTCCGACCGGAGCACGCCGAGCACCACACCATCCTCTAAAAGCCGTTCACAGGAGACACAGCCATGGCCCAACTCGTCGCGCTTTACAAGAAGCCCGCCGATACAAAAGCATTCGATGACTATTACGCGTCGACCCATGCGCCGCTGGCGAAGACGCTGCCCGGCCTGAAAAGCTACGAGATAAGCACGGGGCCCGTGGCGTCGGCGCAAGGCGACTCGCCTTACCATCTCGTGGCCTTGCTGGGTTTCGATTCGGTCGACGCGATCAAATCGGCATTCGACTCGCCCGCCGGCCTGGCGACCGCGGCGGACCTGGGCAACTTCGCGCAGGCGGGCGTCGAGTTGCTGATCTTCGATACGAAACAGGCGTAGTCGCATCTCTGTTGCCCGGGCGGCATGCCGCGCGCGAGCGGTCGTCGGGGCAACGCGGTCGCCGGGCGCTTCTTCAGGAGCCTGAAAAGCGCCCGGACGTTCCGCGCGGTTGCTTCAGGCTACTCAGGCCACCGCCGCGGCCTCGACAACTTCGTCCGTGCATCCGTCGAATTCCCGCAGAAGCTGCGCCCGCTTCGCACCAGCCGCATCGACATTCCTCTGCCTCACATGCCCGAACCCGCGCACCGACTGCGGTAATTTCGCGAGTTCGATAGCGACCGGCAGATTCGCGCCGGTCAACTGCTGGGCTACCTGCATGACCAGCGCGCAAAACTCATCGATCGATGCGCGCTCATGCCTGCGCTCGCTCGTGTAACCGAACGGATCGAAGGCCGTGCCGCGCAGTATCTTCAGCTTCGCCAGCATCCGGAAAGCCGTCATCATCCACGGCCCATACTGACGCTTGATCAGACGCCCCTCGTCGTCGCGCTTCGCGAAGACCGGCGGTGCGAGATGGAATTTGAGCGACACGTCGCCCTCGAACGCGGCTTGCAGTTTTGCCGCGAATTGGCCGTCCGTGTACAGCCGCGCGACCTCGTATTCGTCCTTGTAGGCCATCAGCTTGTAGAGGCTGACGGCGACTTCGCGCGTGAACGCGTCGCCACCGGTCCGCCCTTGTTCGACCGCCGCGATCGACTTCACGAACGCATCGAAACGGTCCGCATAGCGGCTGTTCTGGTACGCGATCAACCGCGCGGCGCGGTCCTCGACGATCTGTTGCAGCGACTTCTGCCGCCTTGGCATAAACACGACCGGCGCCAGCTTCTGCAAACCGGCCGCTTCGCGAACCATGCCGGGATCGATCGCGGCCTGACGTCCCCACGCGAACGCGTCTTTATTCATCGTGACCGCCGCGCCGTTCAATTCGACCGCCTGCATCAGCGATGCCTCGGCAAGCGGAATCCAGCCTTTCTGCCACGCGTAGCCGAGCAGGAACATGTTGGTCGCGACCGCATCGCCGAGCAGCGCGGTCGCGATCGCCGTCGCCTCGACCGGTTCGACCACGCGCGTGTTCGCGGCGACCTGCTTGCGCAGCGCATCGGGCGACGCCTGCCAGTCCGGGTTTCTCGCAAACGCGCCGGTCGGCGCGACATCGGTATTGAGGAGTGCGATCGTGCGCGAACGGTTGGCCATCGCCATGGCGTCCTTGCCGGCCGCCACCATCATGTCGCAGCCGAGGATCAGATCCGCTTCGTTGGCCGCCACCCGCGCGGCATGCAGATCGCTCGGCCGGGCGCCGATGCGCACGTGAGACATCACGGCGCCGCCCTTTTGCGCCATCCCTGCCATGTCGAGCACCAGCACGCCCTTGTTCTCGATATGCGCGGCCATTCCCAGCAGCGCGCCGATCGTCACGACGCCGGTGCCGCCGACGCCCGTCACCAGCATGTTGAATGGCCGCTCGAGCGAGACCGGCGCGGGCGCCGGCAAGCCGGTCGGCGCGGCCAGCTGCGTGCGCGCGGCCCGCCTCGGCTTGCCGCCTTCGACGGTCACGAAGCTCGGACAAAAGCCGTCCGTGCACGCATAGTCCTTGTTACACGCACTCTGATCGATGACCCGCTTGCGGCCCAGCTCCGTTTCCAGCGGCAGGATCGACACGCAGTTCGACTGCACGCCGCAATCGCCGCAACCTTCGCAGACCTGATCATTGATGAACACGCGCCGCGCCGGGTCCGCGAGCTTCTTCTGCTTGCGGCGGCGACGCTTTTCGGCGGCGCAGGTCTGCACATAAACGATCGCGGTCACGCCCTTCACTTCACGCAGCGTCTTCTGCAATGCGTCCATCTCGCTGCGATGAACTACCCGCGTGCCCTGCGGCAGCTTCGCGTGCGCGAACTGTTCCGGCTGGTCCGAGACCAGATGAACCTGTTGCACGCCTTCGGCCGCGACCTGTTCGAGAATCCGCAGCGGCGACGGCGCGCCTTCGACCGGTTGACCGCCGGTCATCGCGACCGCATCGTTATAGAGGATCTTGTAGGTGATGTTCACGCCCGCGGCGACCGCCGCGCGAATCGCGAGCGAACCGGAGTGCATGTACGTGCCATCGCCCAGGTTCGCGAAAATATGCGGGGTCGTCGTGAACGATGCCTGCCCCACCCACGTGACGCCCTCGCCGCCCATCTGCGTGAACGTCTCCGTGCGCCGGTCCATCCACATCGCCATGAAGTGACAGCCGATGCCGGCGACCGCCCGGCTGCCGTCCGGCACCTTCGTCGACGTGTTGTGCGGGCAGCCCGAGCAGAAGTACGGCACCCGCGCCGGCAACGCAGGGTCCCACTTCGCGTGCGCCGCGCAATCGGCCGGCGGCAGAAAGCGGGCGACCGATTCGGGTAGCTCGTTTTGCGCTGTGTGGGCTACGCGCGCCAGTCGCGCGGCAATCACCGCGGCGATCGTGGCCGGCGCCAGCTCGCCGTTCGGCGACAGCAGGATGCCGTCCTTCGGCACTTTCACCCACTCGCCCGCCTCGCTGTATTTGCCGACCACACGCGGCCGCGACGCAACCGGTTCGTTATAAAGCTGCTCCTTGATCTGATACTCGATGATCTGCCGCTTCTCCTCGACCACAAGAATTTCCGCGAGGCCCTCGGCGAACTCGCGCACGCACTGCGGCTCCAGCGGCCACGACACGCCGATCTTCAGCAGACGGATGCCTGCCGCCGCCGCGGCGGTTTCGTCGAGACCGAGCAGCGCGAGCGCTTCGAGCGTATCCAGATAGCTCTTGCCGGTCGTGACGATGCCGAACTTCGCCGCCGGCGCGTGCCACGGCTGACGATTGAGCCCGTTCACCCGCACGTATTCGAGCAGCGCGTAAAGGCGCTCGCGTTGCAGGCGGTTTTCCTGTTCGAGCGGCGCATCGGGCCAGCGGATCGAAAAGCCGTCCGGCGGAACCGGATAGTTGTCCGGAATGATGATCTGCACGGCCAGCGGATCGATTTCGAAGGATGCCGAAGTTTCGATCGTGTCGGTGATCGTCTTGAAGCCGATCCAGCAGCCGGAGTAACGCGACATCGCCCAGCCGTGCAGCCCGAACTCGACGAACTCGCGCACGCCGGACGGATTGAGCACCGGCATCATCGCGGCGATAAACGCGTGCTCGCTCTGGTGCGGCAGGCTCGACGACTTGCAGCTGTGGTCGTCGCCGGCAATCACGAGCACCCCGCCGTGCGGCGAGGTGCCGGCGATATTGCCGTGTTTGAACACGTCGCCGCTGCGATCGACGCCCGGCCCCTTGCCGTACCACAGCGAAAACACGCCGTCGACGGTCGCGTTCGGATCGAGGTTGACCATCTGCGTGCCCCACACCGCGGTGGCCGCGAGCTCTTCGTTCAGGCCGGGGACGAACTTGATGTTGGCGGCGGCGAGGTGCTGCTTCGCTCTCCACAGTTCCTGATCGACCGCGCCGAGCGGCGAGCCGCGGTAACCGGATACGAAGCCGCCGGTGTTCAGGCCGGCCGCCTGATCGCGCGCCTTCTGCGCGAGCAGCATCCGCACCAGCGCCTGGGTCCCCGTCATATAGACTCGGCCCTGCGGCTTCAGATATTTGTCCTCCAGCGTGACGCCCTGCTCTTCGCCGGCGTGTGCGGCGAGCGCTGCGTGGCCACCCGATTCCATCGAGTTGTCTCCTGTCTGGCTTATCGATCGTCGCAGTATAGGAACGCACCGGTTCATCGTAAAATCACATTTTCAACAAACCGATATCTGAAAAACAGATGGCCGCCGACATCACGATGAAGCAGTTGAGGTATTTCGTTGCCACCGCCGAATGCGGGCAGGTATCGATGGCCGCGGCGCGGGAACACGTGTCGCAGTCGGCGGTCACGGCAGCGATCGCCGCGCTCGAGGAGATTCTCGGCACGCGTCTGTTCGAGCGTCATTCGCAGGGCGTGACGATCACGCTCGACGGCAACGATTTCTACAATCACGCGCGCCACGTGCTCGATTCGCTGAACGACGCCGTGCACAAGTCGCGTTCGCGCGCGCATGAAATTGCCGGCGTCGTGCGGGTCGCGGCGTCGTATACGGTGATGGGCTATTTCCTGCCGGAGATGCTCGCGCGCTTTCGCGCGAGTTACCCGAACGTCGAGTTCGAACTGCACGATCTCGAACGCGAAGCGCTCGAACAGGCGGTGCTCGCGGGCGATGTCGATGTCGGCGTCGCGCTGCTGTCGAATGCGACCGATATCGGCCGCTTCGAGCATCGCAGCCTGAGCCGCTCGCCGCGCAAGCTGTGGGTCGCGCCCACGCATCCGCTCGCCCGCATCGAACGGCCAAGCTTGCGCGATATTGCTGAGCATCCCTACGTGATGATTACGGTCGACGAAGGCGAAGCGTCGACGCTGCGCTACTGGAAGCGCGAAAAACTCGAACCGAATGTGATGCTGCGTACCGGCTCGATGGAGGCGGTGCGCGCGTTCGTATCGCACGGCTTCGGCGTGACGATTTTGTCGGACATGGTGTTCCGGCCGTGGTCGCTGGAGGGCAAGCGCATCGAGACGCGCGAACTGAAGACCGCGATTCCGCACATGGACGTCGGCATGCTGTGGAGCAAAACCGCGCAGCGTACGGCCGCGACTCGCGCGTTTATCGATTTTCTCGCGTATACGCGGCAGTTGTGAGCCGCGCGCCGCGTCAGGCGTCAGGTGCTAGTCCAGCCAGCCGCGCTGGCGCGCGTGATCGAGAAAGCGGTAGACGTCGGGCGCGAGTTCCGCCGTGCTATACAGCCGCTCCAGTTCGCCGATGATGTCGTCGAGTTCATGCCGGCCGTCGCAACGCGCGAGGATCGCGCCGGCGCTCGTGTTCAGTTTCACCCGCCCTTCCGGATGGAGCAGCACGTACGTGTCCTGCGCCACTTCCCACTGCAGACTGAAGATGCTTCGCAGCCGCGGCCGCAACGGTACGCCGCTGTCTTCGTCGCTGGTGTTCATAGAGGCCACGCCTTTTCGACCGGCTCGGCGATCGAACAGAGATTCTGGATTGGAGAGCGACGCAGCGCGTAAGGTGCGTCGCCCGCGTGCCGTTCGGTCAACGCGGGCGACGCGCCGCGGCCGCTTTAGCGATTGGCGATATACATCGTGATTTCAAAGCCGAAACGCACCTCGGTGTACGACGGGGTGAGCCATTGCATGAGTTGTCTCCTTGTTCGGGATCGGATGAAAACCGCAGCGGATGCGCGGCTGTTTCCTTCAAAGCAAAGCGCATGCCGATTTTGCGGCGCGAACGGTAGTCGGCTGGCGCGCAGCGCTTCGCCGGCACGCGCACTAAAAAACACTTTCAATTGGCTAACGCGAGCGCAACGAACGCGTTGCGGAATCATGCGCTCGGCAGCGTCACAGTGTTGAGTTTTGGAGCACCGGTGCTGCACGATGCAACACCGGTGTAACAGCGCGACGAGCGAGCGCTGCTCGCCAATCAGAGATCGTCGGCGCCGTGACCCGGCTCGACCGCCGGCATCTTGCGATAAATGGTGTTGCGCGACACGCCGAGTTCGCGCGCGGCCGCCGACACGTTGCCGCCATGCCGCGCGAGCGCCGCGGCGATCACCGACACGGTCACGTCCTGCAGCCGCGCGCTTTCCGGCAGGAAACCGCCCGCCCCCGCGCGCGGCTCCAGCGCGCCAGGCTGCGCGGCGCCGCAGCGCATATCGTCGAAAAAGTCGTCGGGAAGGTGCTCGCGACGAATCTCGCCGTCCGCGTCGACCATCGCCGCCGCGGTGCGCAGCAGGTTGCCGAGCTGCCGGAAGTTGCCCGGCCACGGACAGCGCTCGAACATCGCCATCACGTCGGGCGCGACGTGCAACGGTGCGCGCTCCGCGACGGCGGCCGATTCGCGCAGCAGCATCTTCTGGATCACGACCGCCAGATCGGTGCGGTCGCGCAGGCGCGGCAGCCGCACCACGAGACCATTGAGCCGGTAGTAGAGGTCTTCGCGGAAGCGGTTTTGCGCGATCATCTCGCGCAAGTCGCGGTGCGTCGCGCAGATGATCGCGACGTCCACCGCAATGCTTCGGGTCGAGCCGAGCGGATTGACCACGCGCTCCTGCAGCACGCGCAGCAGCCGCACTTGCAGCGAATACGGCATATCGCCGATTTCGTCGAGAAACAGCGTGCCGCCGTTCGCCTGCAACAGCTTGCCGAGCGCGCCTTTGCGGCGCGCGCCGGTGAATGCGCCTTCCTCGTAGCCGAACAGTTCGGACTCGATCAGCGACTCCGGAATCGACGCGCAGTTGACCGCGACGAACGGCCCCGCATGGCGCGGCGAATCGTTGTGGATCGCCTGCGCGAGCAGTTCCTTGCCGGTGCCGGTCTCGCCGTTGATCAGGATCGGAATGTCCTTGCCGATCACCCGGCGGACCTTCGCGATCACCGCGGCGACCTGCGGATCGCCGGTGTCCAGATAGCCCAGCCGCGACAGCCCTGCCGCCGTCGGCATGGATTCCTCGCGCGGCGCCGCGCGGACAGCGTGCTGCACGGCAACCGGCCGGCCGCCGTCGGCGAGCGACGCGCGCCTGAACTGCACCCGCGCGCAAACCACCGCGCCGCTCGGCAGATTGAGCATCAGATGCGGATCGGCGCTCGCGCGCGTGCGGTCGATCAATTGCGCGCTGGTGGTCTGGAACAGCGAGGACAGCGTATGCGCGCGCAGCCCGGCGAGCGACATGCCGAGCTGGAACTGCGCGCTGCGGTTCGCGGACAGAAAGCGGCCGTCGCTGGTGAACGCGACGATCCCTTCCATCAGCGTGCCGAGAAACTCAGGACGACTATGAAACGACACCCGCAGCGTTTCCTGAAAAGTCGTCGTAAACAGATGGTTTTCGATCATCTGCACCGACATCTTCGCGAGCGCCATCGTGTGCTGGTGATAGCTGCGGTAGTCGCCGGTCACGTCGAGCACGCCGATCGCGTCGCCGTACGGATCGAGAATCGGCACGCTCGAACAGGTCAGAAAACGGTTGGCCGCCAGATAGTGCTGGTCGCCGTGCACGACCATCGCGCAGCGCTCGGCGAGCGCGGTGCCGATCGCATTGGTGCCCTGCTGGTCCTCGGCCCAGTTCGCGCCGGGCCGCAGCGCGACTTTTTCCGCGCGGGCGAGAAAGTCGTCGTCGCCGATCGAATGCAGGATCAGCCCTTCGGCATTGGTCAGCACGATCATGCTCTGGGTGTTCGCGATCTGTTCGCGCAACGACTCCATCACCGGCATCGCGTGTGCGCATAGCACGCGGTTCTGCTCGCGTTTGAGTTCGAGTCCCGGCTTCGACAGCACGTCGTAATCGGGCCGCGCGGACGCGCACAGCCCGAACGTTTCGGACCGTTCGTGCGCCTTCTGGATTGCGGGCGCGGGCCAGTCGGTGGCTCGCATGGCCGTCGGAGCGGCGGCCGGACGTACGTGATCGTGCATTGTCTCCCTCCGGGAAAGCCCAGTGCCTTGCCGGACTTTTCGTTTCGGACTTTTCGTTTATTTATTAGCAAGCTCCGGGCCAATCCGATCGAGCGGCAAAGAAACTGTCAACCCGCTTTCAATGCGATCGCGACACACGACATGCGACGCGCGATATAGCGCACGACATGTCGGGCGTCGTCGATTTCGATCGGAGAGGCTGTATTAGCGCAAATTGATCGGCGTCGCGATATGCGGACTCTCCCCGAGTCGGCGACTGTCATTTTTCTCAACACCTGAACGCCCGCGCTGTACCCCGATGCAACACATGCAACGCCGGCGCCGCGAGTGCGTCCGCTCGCGCATTTCCAGCGGGCCGCGCTCGCGGCTCGATCGGCGTAAATGGCATACGACTTGCAGTAACGGCAGCGCAACCGGATCGACATAACAAACGAGGCAACGCCTCCGCCGGCCCTGCATCGACAAACACCTCAGGAGACGATTATGAAAAAGCGTTCGGCCGCCGCCGGCCGGTTGGCTGTCAGTGGAGCGGGCATCGCGCTCGCGGTCGCGATGTGCCTGAATATGGCCGCGGTATCGGCGGCCCCGGATTATCCGGCGGTCACCTATCAGCGCCTGTCGCAAGCGCAGAACGATCCGGGCTGGCTCACCTACTACCGCAGCTATAGCGGTCAGTCGCATTCGCCTCTGAAGCAGATCGATGCATCGAATGTCGCCGGGCTCAGGCAGGCGTGGAGCTATCAATTCCCGGCCGATCTGAAGCAGGGTTTCGAAGCGACGCCGATCGTCAACGGCGACTATCTGTTCGTCACGACGCCGAAGGACAACGTCTACGCGTTCGATGCGAAGACCGGCGAGCAGTTGTGGAAATTCGAACCGAAGCTCGACGCGCTGTCGTTCAAGACCGCCTGCTGCGACGTGGTGAATCGCGGCGTCGCGCTGTACGGCAAGAACGTCTACGTGGCGATGCTGAACGGCGAAGTGGCCGCGCTCGACGCGCAATCGGGCAACGTGGTGTGGAAAAAGCAGATGTTCGAGCCAGGCCAGGGCTACGCGTTTTCTCTCGCGCCGCTCGCGCTCGACGGCTCGATCGTGGTCGGCACGTCCGGCGGCGAATACGGGATTCGCGGCTATATCGCCGCGCTCAGTCCCGACGACGGCTCGACGCTATGGAAGCGCTACACGATTCCCGCCGCCGGCGAGAAAGGCAGCGACACGTGGCCCGACGGCATGCAGGAACACGGCGGCGGCGCCGCGTGGCTGACCGGCACCTACGACGCGGCCACGCAGACGCTGTACTGGGGCGTCGGCAATCCGGGCCCGTGGCTTGCCGCTTTGCGTCCCGGCGACAATCTGTACTCCGATTCATTGCTCGCGCTCGATCCGAAGAACGGCGCGCTGAAGTGGCACTACCAGTACACCAATAACGATACCTGGGACTACGACGGCGTGAATACGCCGGTGCTCGCGAACATCAGCTACAAGGGCAAAAAGTACGACGCGATCATTCACGCGGATCGCAACGGCTTCTTTCACGCGATCGACCGCAAGACCGGCAAGCTGATCTATGCGGAGCCGTTCGTGAAAGCACTGTCGGTGACCGGCTACACCGCCGACGGCAAGCCGGTGCAGGACGCGAGCCGGTTCCCAAAGGCCGGCACCACCATCAACACGTGCCCGAGTTTTCTGGGCGGCAAGAACTGGTGGTCGGTCTCGTACGACCCCGAACGCCATATCGCGGTGGTGCCCTCGCTGCATGCGTGCATGAGCCTGTCCGGCAAGTCGGTCAGCTATATGGAGGGTCTGCCCTACCTCGGCGAAGGCTTCGAAATCCAGCCCGAACCGGGCAGCCAGGGCTTCGGCGAACTGCAGGCGATCGACGTGAACACCGGCAAGAAGCTGTGGGGCCACTGGACCAAAATGCCGTGGAACGGCGGCGTCGCGACGACCGCCAGCGGCCTCGCGTTCAGCGGCTCGCTCGACGGCCATCTGTACGCGTTCGACGTCGCCACCGGCAAGGTGCTGTGGGAAAGCCCGCAACTGGCGAGCGGGGTGATCGCGCAACCGTCGGTGTTCGAGGTCGATGGTAAGGAGTACGTCGCGGTGCTGGCCGGCTACGGCGGCGCCAATCCGATCTGGGGCGGCCCGATGGCCGACATCGCGAAGGACGTACCGCGCGGCGGCACGCTCTACGTGTTCGCGCTCGAGCGCGGCTGAGCCCGCCATCACAGGAACGCATCATCATGAACCTTCGACTCACCGACGCGGCTTTCGCGTGCGCGCTCGCCGTCGCTCACGCGCACGCTCATGCCGCCACTCAGGCTGCAACTCGAATTGCAACTCAGGCCGCAACTCACGCCGATGCCGGCACGCAGACCCGGAGCGCCGCGCCGGGCGCGCTGGGCGTACGGGTCTGCACGCTGCCCGGCAGCCCGTCGGCCGAACTCGACAAGGCCGTGGCGCGCGCGGTGCTGAGCACCGCGGGCATCACCGCGCGCTTCGCGAAGCGCGGGATCGACGACGACGGCGGCGACGACGGCATCTCCGCTCACGAACTGAGCCAGTCGCTGCAACGCGACTGCGACGTGATCGCGGGCTTTCCGCGTTCGAGCGTCGCCGACGGCTCCGACTCGCAGCTGCTGTTTTCGAGCGGCTATCTGCACTCCGGCTACGTGACCGTCAGACTGCGCGGCGCGCGGCCGGCAGCGATCAGCGTCGCCGCAGCGGACGGCAAGATCACGATCGCGGCGACCTGGTCGAGTCCCGCGCAACTGATCGCGGTTCAGCAGAAGGACGCGCGCTTCGACCTGGAAACGTCGTCCGAGCTGACCGTCGACGCGCTCGCGAAAGGCCGCGCGCAGCGCGCGATCGTCTGGTATCCGGCGGTGGTCGCGTACCGGCGCGCGCATCCGCAGCATCAGTTCGATGTCGCGCTCGCCAAGTCGCCGTATGCGGACTGGAATCTGGTGTTCGCGTCGGGGCCCGGCACGCAGGCGCTGCAACAGCGCATCGATGCCGCGCTCACGACGCTGCGCGACGATGGCCAGCTCGCCGCGTTGACGCGCAACTGGATGCTGCCTGCGGGCACCTCGGCGGGCGCGGCGGCACCCGCCACTCCGGCCACCCGGCACGCCGCGCTCGCCCTCGCCCGTTCTCCGGCGCGCTATCTCGACGGCCCGAGCCGGCTGTGGCCGCGCGCGGAGTTCATGCGCGCGAACGGCGCATCGGCCGGCGGCGGCTTCCTCAAGGTCGCGGCGAGCAGCGGCGGCCCCGCGCCGTCGTTCGATCACGACCAGGTCGCGCACGGCGAACACCTGTACGCCGATTCGTGCGCGAAATGCCACGGCGAGAAGCTCGAAGGGATCACCGCGCCGGCGCTGAACGGCCCGTCGTTCGCGCCGGCGGCGAACTCGCACCTGACGATCGGCGGCATTTATCAGTACATGTCGACCAACATGCCCGCCGACAAGCCCGGCAAGATGAGCGACGAAGAATACGCGGACCTGATGGCGTTTTTGCTCTATACGAACGGCTACGACACCGGCGACGCGAAGCTGACCGCGCAGGCCGCGCAGACATCGAAAACGCCGCTGAACGCGGGGCCGCGGCATTGAGCCGCTTGTTCCGGATTGCTTCGCACTGCTTTACGGCGCCGTGCAGCGCGACGGGAACGCGGTATCGACACCCGCGTCCTTCGCTCGCGGCATCGCAACGACATCACCCAGGACGACAAGATGATCTCCCGCAATCGCAGAACCTTTCTTCTCCAGGCCGCCGGACTGTGCGCGGCGTTCGCAAGCGCCGGCGATGCGCTGGCCGCCGCGCCTCTCGTCGATGAAAGCGATCCGGCGGCCGCGTCGCTCGGCTATCGCGCGAAGGCCGCCAGCGTCGACACCGCGAAATTCCCGAAGTACCACGCGGGCGAGCGCTGCGCGAACTGCCGCTTCTACACCGGCGCGGCAGCCGATGCGGCGGGACCGTGCCCGATGTTCGCGGGCAAAGCCGTTGCGGCCGACGGCTGGTGCAACGTCTATGCGCCGCGAGCCTGAGTGCTGACCGGTGGGCGCGGCGTCCAGGTCAGGCCGAGGCCGGCGCGCCAGTTGCATCGGCAAACGCGCACGCGTACGGACGGAGCGTGAGCGCTTGCGCATGCTCGACGCGCGTGGACACGGCCATGACATCCTCCACGCGCGCCGCAGCGCGCAGCGTTTCTTCATCAACGATAACCGCGGTGAAAGGCGCGTCGCAGCCTTGCAATTGCAGGCGAACGCACTGGGTGCGCTCAGTCAGATTCGCGATCATCACGCGTAGGCGGCCCTTCACATCGCGCGCGGCTACGCAAGCGATTCCGCTGCCCTCCGCCGCTGTCACAGTGAGCCTTTCCCAACCCGCGATTGCGGCCAGCGAGCTCGCGACTTCATACAGCGGATAGCGCGTCACGCCTGCGCCCGCCGTCACATCCGCAAGCCCGCGCTCCCCGGTCAACGCGCCGAGCGTCAACGTCTCGACCCGCGCGCCCTTGAGCGCCGCCGCGTAACCGGCCAGCCACGCGGCGCCGAACAGCGCGCTCTGACGCGAATCGCAGCCGGCCATCGCAATCCGTTCGCGCTGCGGATTAGGCATCACCCGCGAGCCGTACGGGTTCTGTCGCATGCCGATCGACACCGGACCGATCGCATAAGGTTGCGCGCCGATCAGCGCGCGGCACGAGCGCGTGATGTGCGGGATCGCTTCGAGCGTTTGCATCACGCTGCGATCGTCGGCCGCGTGGACGATCGGACAGGTCGCGTGGGTGACCCAATCGACCAACTCCAGCGGCGGACGCTTGCGATTGAGTTCGGTGAAATAGCTGAGCATCCCGCCGCCGATCCTGAGCGCGGGAAAGGCGGCGCGCGCGGCGCGATAGACGTCGTCGAGCGCGGGACACGGCGGGCTGACGCTGCCCGGCGGATTCGACTGCCGATGCACGGACGGACTGACCACGATGCCTGTGAGCCGCAGTTTTGCGGCCTCGATCAGCGCGGCCAGCGCGTCGAGTTCGCGGCGCGGTTCGTCGATGCCGGGCAGCGCGTATTCGAGCACGGCGGCGACATTGGCCTGCCGCTGCAACGCGGCGAATTTGCGCAATTCTGCGAGGCCGTGGCCCGCGAGCGGATCGAAGCTCAACGTGAGTTGTTGCGGAGCCAGTTCGGCCAGCAGTTCCGGATGCGCGAGCGCCGCGTCGATTTCGTTTGCGGCAATCGCGATGCCGAGCGCGGGCATTGCTTCTGGCGCTTCCCGAGCGAGATCGACGGTGATCGTCGCGAGATCGTTCCGTGTGGGAAGCGACGGCGCATAAGCCAGGCCCTGAAGCGCCCCGCCGCGCTCAGCGACACTCAGCGTCACGCTCTGCCCCAGCGTGGCCCCCGCTTCGAGCGTATAAGGCCACGGCAGCGCGAGCGGCCGCGAATACGTCTTGAACGACGCATCGGACCAGTTGCGCTGATCCTCCATCTCGAACACGTCGCCGGCGAACGCGCAGCGCACAGTGAGCCCACTGGCCAGATCGTGCTCGATCGCGCGGATGTCCATGAACGGCTGCCACGGATCGATCAATTCAGGAAACGCCGCGTGCTCCTGCGTGCCGTCACCATGTTCGACTCGCGCGGGCGCACCCGCTACGCCGTCGATCGGATGCAGTACGCAGAAGCCGCAGCGCGCGGTCAGAAACGCGTCGCGCGGGGTCACCGATGCGTCGAAGCGCAGCGCGCCATCGGCCGCGCAGACGATCGATAAATCGTAGTCCAGAGTATCGCCATCTGGATTCGCGCATTGCGCGCGATACGCGATCCGAAAGCCGTGTTCGTCCTCGTTCAGTTGGACGCCGTCCAGCAGCGGCCGACAGGTGCCCCAATCCTTGTCGCGCACGAGAAACGCAACCGAGCGGATCACTTCGACACCGCGATAGCGGATCTCGCGCAACGCGCCATCGACCAGCAGCGCCGACCACGGGCCGGCCCGCAGGCAACGCTCCGCTTCGTTGGTTTGTGTGGTGCCGTAGCGCAGGACCGCGAGCTCCGCACTCATCGCGCCTCCCGCGTGCCGGCGCTGAGCAGCTCCGTCATCTCGACGCTGCGCCCTTCGCGCGCCGACAGATACGTTGCCTCGACCAGCGCCAGCGTCGCGAGATTGTCGCGCCCGCTGGTCGCCGGCTCGACACCGCCGCGCAGGCACTCGACCCAATGCGCCTGAATGCTCGCGACACTGCCCTGGATCGCCTCCCACGGCGCGCTCGCCCACGCGAGCGGCGGCGGCGTCGCGTCGCGCGTTTCGGTGCCCGCCGCGCTATGAATCTGCAAGCGGTAATCGGCGAACAGCCGCAGCGTACCGGCCGAGCCATCCACCTCGATCAGCGTCTGCGGAAACAGCTCGCGCGGCAGCCGCGTCGCGTAACTACAATCGACGATACTGGTCACGCCCGGCCCGTGAGTCAGCATGACCGTCGCGACATCCTCGCCGTTGATCGCCGGATTCACGCGTGCAGTGCTCGCGTAGAGCCGCGTCACATCGCCGAACAGAAAGCGCGCGATATCGAGCACATGAATGCCAAGATCCTCGACGATAAAGCGCTCGCCCTCGGCCAGATACGGCTGGCCGCTGAATACGTCGAAGCCCGAGCGAAACGACACTCGGCCCCAGAACGGCTGGCCGATCTCGCCGCGCCGCAACGCCGCGCCGACCGCCTGGATCGCGCTTTGCCAGCGGAAGTTTTCGTGCACCATCAGCGGCACGTTCGCCGCGCGGCACGCGTCGACCATCGCGCGGGCATCGTCGAGCGAGCGCGCGAACGGCTTCTGGCAGATCACCGCGACTCGCGCGCGCGCCGCAAGCTCGACCAGCGGCCGGTGGCTCGCCACCGTGGTCGCGATATCGACGAAATCGAGCTGCTCGGTTTCCAGCATCCGCGCGGCATCCGTATACAGCCGCTCGATCCCGAACTCGCGCCCGGCCGCATGAAGCCGCGTTTCGTCCGCGTCGCACAGCGCGACGATGCGCGCGCCGTCGATACCGCGCCACGCGTGCAAATGGTTACGCGAGAAGAAACCGCAGCCGATCAGCGCGCCTTTGAACACGTTCCGCTCTCCTTATGAATGATTTTTCCGCCCGCCATACGCATCGCTGCCCGCGCCGCTGCCCGCATCGCTCACGCCCCCGTCGCCGCCTGCTTCTGCAACGCGAAGCGCTGCTGCACGCGCCGCTGGATCTGATCGACGACCACCGCCGCGACGATCACCACGCCCTTGATCACCGTCTGCCAGAACGCGCTGACGCCCATCATCACGAGCCCGTCCGACAGAATCCCGATCACAAACGCGCCGATGATCGTGCCGCCGATCTTGCCGCGCCCGCCGGACATCGACGTGCCGCCGAGCACGGCCGCGGCGATCGCGTTCAGCTCGAAGGTTTCGCCGCTCATCGGATGCGACGCGACCAGCTCCGACGCGATGATCAGGCCGACGATCGCCGCGCACAGGCCGGAGAACATATAGACGAACATCTTCACGCGATTGACCCGCACGCCGGACAGTTGCGCGGCGCGCTCGTTGCTGCCGACCGCGTAGATCTGCCGGCCGAGCGGCGTGCGCCCGGCGATATACGCGGCCAGCGCGCCGACCGCGACCAGCAGCCAGATCGTCAACGGAATTCCGGCGATCGTCGCCGAACCAAGCACCGGAAAACCGGTGGTCCCATAGTCCGGATTGCCGGTCAGATTCGGAAACGTCTGGCCGCCCGACGACAGCAGCGCGGCGCCGCGCGCGATATACAGCGTGCCGAGCGTCGCGATGAACGGCGCGACGTTCAGGCGAGTAATCAGCAGCCCGTTGATCGCGCCGACCGCGACGCCGGAGAGCAACGCGACGACGATCACCTCCGGCACGCTCAGAAACAGCGTGTATTCGTTGCCGAGCGGAATGCCATTCAGGAGCAGCCCGCCGGCCACCATCCCCGACAACCCGACGATCGAGCCCACCGACAGATCGATCCCGCCCGCGACGATCACGAACGTCATGCCGATCGCGAGAAACGCATTGAGCGCGACGTGGCGCGACATGATCAGCAGGTTCTCCCAGCTCAGAAAATTGTGCGCGGCGAACGAAAAGAAAATCACCACCGCGAACAACGCGATGAACGTGCGCAGTTTCAACAGCAACAGCAAAGGCGCCTCGCTCAGACTCGCGCCCGGTGCCTCGCCCTTCATGATGATCGCCATCCGGTTCTCCCTCATGCAGTGATTGTGTCGGTGGATGCGCTCGCGTGCGCGCTGCGATGGCCGATCGCCGACGCGGCGACCAGTGCGTCCTGCGTCGCATGGGCGGCGTCGAACTCGGCGGTCAGCCGCCCGTTCGACATCACCAGAATGCGGTCGGAGAGCGCCATCACCTCTTCCAGATCCGACGTAACGAATAGAATGCCGAGCCCTTTGACGGCCAGATCGCGCATCACCTTGAAGATGTCCGCCTTCGCGCCGACGTCGATCCCGCGACTCGGTTCGTCCATCAGCAGCACGGTCGGCGTGGTCATCAGCGCCCGCGCGATCACCACCTTCTGCTGGTTGCCGCCCGACAGCGAGCTGACCGGCAGCCGCCAGTCGGCGACCTTGATCGCGAGTTCGCGGATGTACTGGCCGATCGATTTCTGTTCGCGCTCGGCGTTGATATGAAAGCCGCGCGCGAATTCGGCGAGGCTCGCGATCGTCATGTTCTCGCCGATCGACAGCACCGGCAGCAGCGCATCGGTCTTGCGGTCCTCGGGAATCAACGCGATGCCGGCCGCGACCCGGCCCGCGACCGGTTTGCCCTGCAACGGCTTGCCGTTGAGCACGACTTCGCCGCTCGCCTGCGGGTGGCAGCCGAGAATGCATTCGAACAATTCGGAGCGGCCCGCGCCCATCAGCCCGTAAATACCGACGATTTCGCCCGCATGCAGCGTCAGCGACACACGATCGACGGTAAAGCCGTGGGTCTTGCCCGGCAGGGTTACATCGCGCACGCACAGCACTTCGCCGCCGCGCGCGTGGCCGATCGGTCGTGAGAAGTCCTTGGTATCGCGGCCCACCATCTGGCGCACGATCCACGGCACGTCCACTTGCGCCATCGGCTGCTGGCCGGTGATGCGGCCGTCGCGCAGCACCGTGATGTAGTCGCCGATCCGGATCAGCTCTTCGAGCCGGTGCGAGATGTAGACGATCGCGACGCCCTGCGCTTTGAGTTCGGCGATCACGCGGAACAGCACCTCGACTTCGGCCGCGCTCAGCGCCGAGGTCGGTTCGTCGAGAATCAGCACACGCGCGTCGTGCGCGAGCGCCTTCGCGATTTCGATCAGTTGCTGCTGGCCGATGCGCAGATCCTCGACCAGCGTGTCCGGACTCAGATCGAGTTCGAGACGCGTGAGCAGTTCGCGCACGCGACGCCGCTGCGCATCGATATCGATATGCACGCCCGCGCGGGTGATCTCGTGCGCGATGAACACGTTCTCCGCGATCGACAGGTTCGGAAAGAGATTGAGTTCCTGATAGACGATGCCGATGCCTTTTTGCAACGCATGCGCGCTGCTTTCGAGTTCGATCGGCTCGCCGTCGAGTATCAATCGCCCCGAGGTCGGCTTCTCGGCGCCGGCGATGATCTTCATCAGTGTGGACTTGCCCGCGCCGTTCTCGCCGACCAGCACGTTCACGGCCGCGCGCCGCACCGCGAAGTTCGCTTCTTTCAGCGCGATCGTGCCCGGGTAGACCTTGGTTACCGCTTCGACCTGCAGGATCACTTCGTCCTTCACCGGTGTCGCGCTCATGGCTTGTCTCCGAGCGCGATCGCGAGCGGCACGACTTCGGGCTGCTCGGCCGACGAGTCGTATGAGAACGCGCCGGTCACCGTCACTTCCTTGCCCTTCAGGCCGTCGCGCGGCAGCGGCTTCATCACGTGCGTAGCCGCATAGCTATTGAGCGCGGTGCCGAACTGCGCGTATTCGATCTGATTGCGAAAGCTCTCGAACGAGATGAAGTCGAGCGAGTCGCGCAGCGTGGTGCCGAGCACGGTCGGACCGATATCGACGACCACGTCGACCTTGCCGTCGCCGTCCACGTCGATGCCGATGGTCCCCTGGCTCGACTGCGTATCGACTTCGACGATCTTGCCGTGTACTTTGGTCGGGAAATTCCACGGCGCGCTGTCGTCCTTGCCGCGATAGCCGTATTTGCGGCCCGCCGCGTCGGCGTCCGCGCCGATCGCGTCGCGCAGCGCCGGATAGTCGGTCGCGCGCTTCTCGACATCGGGGACGATCTTCGTCGCCCACATCGACGCGACCATCGCATTCGGATCGAAGCCGGCCGACGCATATCCATCGCGCGATTGTTTGGACGCCTGAGCGTCGTGCTTGACCAGCTTGCAGCCGGCCAGTGGGCCGCTCATCGCGATCACGACGAGCACGCCGCAGATGCAACCTCTCATGGTTCACCTCATGCCACACCGGTTGAAAAGCCCGCCGCGCCGCGCGAAGGCCCCCCGGCCCGCGCGCGGTGGCCGGCGATCAGCGCAGCGCGAACATGTCGAGCTTGCCGGCGTTCGCCTTGGTGATCAGCGAGCAGTTGATCAGCTGCTTTTCGGGCTTGCCGGTCGAGCCGGTCTTCAGATACTTGTCGGCCTGTTCGACCGCTTCGTTGGCGGCCTGCGCGGCCGGCTGCAACACGGTCGCGCGGATTTCGTCGCGCTTGATCGCGTCGCGCACGTCGTTGCTGCCGTCGAAGCCGACCACGATCACGTCCGGGCGCTTCGCCGCTTTCAGCGCGGCCGATGCGCCCATCGCCATCGTGTCGTTGCCGGCAATCACGCCCTTGATGTCCGGATGGCTTTGCAGGATCGTCTCCATCACCCGGTACGCTTCGGTCTGGCTCCAGTTCGCCGATTGCCGCTCGACCATCTTCAGATTCGGAAACTGGTCGATCACGTCGTGATAGCCCTTCGAGCGAATCCCCGCATTGATGTCGGATTCGCGCCCGACCAGCTCGACGTAGTTGCCCTTCTCGCCGAGCGCCTTCACGAACGCGCGGCCGCCGAGCTGCGCGCCCTGATAGTTGTTCGACACGATCTGCGAGACCGCGATGCCGGTCGCGTTGATTTCGCGGTCGATCAGGAACGACGGAATGCCCGCGTCCTTCGCCTTCTTGACCACGGAGATCGACGCCTCGGAACCGGCGTTGTCGAGCACGATCGCCTTCGCGCCGCGCGCGATCGCGGTGTCGACGAGTTGCGACTGCTTGTTCGCGTCGTCGTCGTGGACCAGCACGATCGTGTTGTAGCCGAGCGCTTTCGCGCGCGCATCGGCGGTATCGGCTTCGGCCTTGAAGAACGGATTGTCGTGCGACGGGGTGATGATGGCGATCAGGCCGGCCGCGTGCGCGCTGGTCGTACCGACGACCGCGAGCGTGGTCAACGCGATGGCGAACAAGCGCTTCGATGCTTTCATGATCTGTCTCCTATGTGTTTCGTTATCGGGTCCAGCTACGTCATGCACTGCATCCTGCTGTTCCTGTCACTTCCAGAATTCGAGCGCGCCGGCCAGCGCGCGATTGCGTTCGGCGTGACGCGCGAGCGGCACCCCTTCGATCGCCGCGACCCACGCTTCGCGCAACGCCTCGACACCGGCAGCCACCCCTTGCGGATGACCGAAGATGCCGCCGCCCGCTGTATGGATCAGATCCGCGCAGCCGATTGCCGCATACGTGTCGGCCGCCTGCAATCCGGTCTGGCCCGAACTGAACACCGGCATCGCGCGCATCGGCGCGGCGTCCAGTGCCGGCGCGAGCACCGCGCGCGCGGCCGCGATCACGCTGTCGTCCGGTTCGCTGAACTTGTTGCGCAGGCCGTTCACGTGCAGATGATCGGCGCCCGCCAGACGCCAGATTTTTTGCCACGGCGCGTAGTCCCAGCCGAGCGCTTCACAGCGCGTCAGATAACCCCAGCCCGCGCGATGCGCATGAATCGGCAACTGGCTATGGCGGCGCAATTCGGTGAGACCGACGAGCCCGACCGAATTGAGCACCGCCATCACGCAGGTGCCGCCGTGTTCGAGCACGAGGTCGTGGCGGCGCTTCATCTGATCGAGCTCGCCGGTCAGGTTGAACGCGACCATCACTTTCTTGCCGGTGCGCTGCGCGTGATCGTTGACGACCCGCATCACCGCGCGCACGCGCTCGTCGAACGGGCAATGCGGGCCGTCGCCCTGTAGTTCGTCGTCCTTGATGAAATCGATGCCGCCCGCGACCAGCTCCTTCACCTGCTCGGCGGTTTCCTCGGGCGAGAGCCCGACGCTCGGCTTGATGATCGTGCCGATCAGCGGACCGCGTTCGACGCCGGACAGCTTGCGCGTGCCGTCGATACCGAACGCGGGGCCCGGATACGCGGCCGCGAACGACGCCGGCAGTTGCAGATCCTTCAGACGCAGTCCCGATACCTGGCGCAGTTCGAACAGATTGCCGGCAATCGTCGACATCAGATTCGGCAGCGACGCGCCGAAGTTTTCGATCGGCCACGACAACTCGAGCATGCACTGCGTGTAGCGCTGCGACTGTGCCGCGCCGCTCAGACTCGGCGTATCGCTATGCCCGAGCACCTCCAGCCGCTCGACCCGCGCGCCGGAGCGCGCCTTCAGTTCCGGCGTCTCGTTGGGCAGCGCGACGAAGGTGCCGCTCGACTGCTCGCCGGCGATCACGTCGGCGGCCTGGTGCGGGTCGACGCCGGTTTCCAGCCAGTAGGTCGCGTGGATGCGTTCGGTCACGATGGGTTCCTTGTCGATCAGAGCTGTCTGCACTTTAGTCACAGCGCCACGGCGGGACAATCGATTTGTTCTCGCCGGGCTGTGAGAAAATCTCATACGCTAGCGGGACCCGCCGAGGCCGGCTGCAAGCCCGCCCAAGGAGACATTCATGCACACCCCACGCCCCTCCCTGAACGCATTGCGCGCATTCGAAGCCGTCGCCCGGCTGCGCAGCATGACGCTCGCCGCGCACGAACTGTGCGTGACGCACGGCGCGATCAGCCGGCAGATCAAGGCGCTCGAAGAAACGCTCGGGCTCACGCTGATCGTGCGCTCCGCGCAGGCATCCGATCCGACGCCCGAAGGCGCGCGCCTCGCCGAAGGGCTCACCGCCGCGTTCAATCTGATCGACGCCAGCATCGAGCAACTGAAGCCCGAGCCGCTGACGCTGTCGTGTTCGGCGTCGGTGATGATGTACTGGCTGATTCCGCGCATCGCGGGTTTTCATCAGCGTTATCCGCAGACCGAATTGCAGTTCAACATGAACTACGACCAGATCGATTTCGTGCGCGACAAGATCAGCGTCGCGATTCGCGCGAATACGATCGAGCCGCCCAAAGACGCGATCACGCGCCAACTGATGGACGAATGGATCGGCCCGGTGTGTTCGCCCGCGTATGCGCAGCAGCACGGTCTTGCAACGCCGCGCGACCTCGAACGCGCGGCGTTGCTGTCCACCAGAACGCGACCCGAAGCGTGGTCCGACTGGTTCGCCGCGACCGGGCTCGACGCGGTGCCGCAGGAAGCGGCCGGCGCGTACGATCACTTCTATCTGCTGATTCAGGCGGCCGTGTGCGGGCTCGGCATCGCGCTCGTGCCGCAGATGCTGGTGATGAACGATCTGATTTCCGGCAAGCTGTGCGCGCCATTCGGCTTCGTGCGCGGGCCGCGTCAGCTGGTGCTGTGGGTCGCGCCGCATCTGCGCGCGCATGCGGAGGTCAAGCAGCTGGAGCAGTGGCTGACCGCTGAGATGAACGAGAGTCTGAAGGAGATGACCGCGTTTCTGGCGAGCACCGAAAACGCGGCGGCAAGCGAGGCGACAAGCGACGCGGCACGCTTGCAGGTGCCGGGTTGAACCCCGGACCCGCATCGTCCGGATTACGAAAGAATCAGCTTCCCATACAACGTATTCGCGCGGCTCAGATGCGCGTGCATCGCCTGCGCGGCGGCCTCGCCGTCGTGGCTCGCGATCGCCTCGACGATCCGCTCGTGCTCCGCGAGCGTCAGTTGCTCGGCGCCGGGTGCGCGAACCATCGGCCGGTAGTATTCGGCGGCCCAGCGGAAAATCGATTCGACGATCGACGGATAGATCGGATTGCCGCTGATCGCCGCGATCTCCCGATGAAACGCCATATCGCATTCGACAAACGCATCGCGATCGTCGAGCGCCGCGCGCTGCGCGTCGACCCGCGCGCGCAGGCGGTCGATATCGGCGTCGCTCGCGCAGCCGGCCGCCATCCGCGCGGTGCCGGTTTCGAGAAAGAGCCGCGCCGCTTTCAGATGATCGAGCATGTCCGGCTGCGTGCGCAGCAGATGCATCGTGCCGACCGCGATCTGCGCGATCAGACTTTGCGCGGTCGGCACGACGACCCGCGCGCGCTCCCCGTGCGCAATTTCGACGATGCCCGCGCGCTCCAGCGTTTGCAGCGCCTCGCGGATCGCCGGCCGGCCCACGCCGTAGGTTTCCATCAGTTCGCGCTCGGACGGCAGTTGCTCGCCGGGCGCGACCGCGCCCGACTGGATGCGCTCCATCAGCCGGTCCAGCACTTCCTGGTACAGCTTGCGCCGCTGAATCGTTTCGGCCATGCCTGTTGCTCGCGTCAATGACTCGCGTCGAAGAAAGCGCCATTATTCCAGAAGCCGCCCCGCGCGGACCGCGCCGAAGAACGACGCCGCGCCGATCTGGCCGCCCTTCAGAACGATCTCCAGACCGTCGCGCGCCGGCTGGTCGGACCATGCGCGGCACAGCGGCGCGCCGGGCGCCATCCCCGCCGCGACGCTCAACGCCGCGATGCCGAGCCGGCTCGCGACTTCGCCGGAACTGTCGCCGCCGGCCACCACCACGCGCTCCACTTGCGTGCGTTCGAGGATCCGCAGCATCACGTCGGCGAGCGCTTCGCCGACGCGCCGCGCGGCCTCCGAACGTGTGAGCCGCGCGCTCGCGGCGATCTCGTCGAAGCCGAGTACGTCGGCGTCGTCCGGGCCCTCGGCGCTAAATACCAGCGCGCTTTGGCCGCGCGACAGCGCATCGATGCTTAGTTGTACCGTGCGTTCCACCTCGGCCTCGCGGGTGTCGGCGTCGAGCGCGCGGCGCAGATCGAGACGCTCGACCTTGAAGCCGTTCTCGCGCGCCCAACGAATCTGCCCGGCCGTCACCGGCGAACAGCTGCCGCTGACCGCGGCGATTGCATCGACTGGGGCGGCCACCGGCAAGGAAGGCGTCGCGGGCACGAGTCCCAGCGCGCGCCAATGCGCGGCCAACGCATACTGCAAGCCCGACGACGACGCGGTGAACACGCCCGCGCCGCGCTGCTCCCACACGAGCCGCCCGGCGGCCGCGAGCGATGCTTCGTCGAGCACATCGATCATGACGACCGGCGGGTCGTCGTGCATCAGCGCATTGAGTTTCGCGTCGGCCGCCTCCGGCGACGCGAGCTGCACGAAGTCGATCAGACCGATCTCACGTTGGGTCTGCCGCGCCAGATGCATCCGCAGGTCCGCTTCGTTCATCGGCGTGACCGGATGGCGCGACATGGTCGGATGGCGGTCGAGCCGGTAGCCGGTCCCGTCGACCGCCGCGAACAGATTGCCGAACGCCTGGTAGCGCTTCAGCCGCGGCGCGCCGATCACCATCGGCGACCACCGGCCCGGCATCTGCTTGACGCCGAGATCGATCGCGCGGCCGATCGAGCCGGTCTCCGGCGACGAATCGAACGTCGAGCAGACCTTGTATTGCAGGATCGGCGCGCCGAGCGCGGCGAGACTTGCGAACGCGCGCGGCAGCGCGTCGTCCATCCATTGCGGACTGCGCCCGCGCGACGATCCGGCAAGGCCCACGCAGCGCACGCCTGGAAAGCGCGCGAGCAGCTCGGGCGTCGGTGCGTCGAGGCACAGCAGCGTCGGCACGCCGGCCGCGCTCAGCGCTTCCATCGCGTCGGTCGAGCCGGTGAAATCGTCGCCGTAGTATGCGAGCAGCAGGCCGTCGGGCCAGTGCGCGGCGGTGGCTTCGGTCATTGGTCAGGACTCCGGCGCAACGCTCAGGTAATACGGCGAATGCTTTCGGCAATCTCCGCGCGATCGAACACGTTCTTCCAGTCGTCGCGCATCAGCCGCGGCTTGCCGAACTCGATCGCCTTGTTGCACGCATCGGAGAACGCGCCCGGAATCTCGTTGAAGATCACCGCGGCCAGAATGTTCATATGGCCGAGCAGGAAGTCGCGCGCGGCCTGCTCCGGCACGCCGCGCTTCACCGTTTCGTCCATCGCCTCGCGCATCACGTACAGCAGCGTCGCGCAGATCGTTTCCGACAGACCGGGTTCAAGAATCGCCATCTGATCGACGCTCAAACGATACGAACGCAGGATCGGCGCGTAGATCACTTTCGCGACCGCTTCGCCGAGATCGAACGCTTCCTCCGGCCCCTGCATCAGCGCGCTGACGATCGACTGCTTCGCATGCGCGCCACCGAAGTGGTCGTGCAGCGATTTCTCGTCGGTGTCGTAGTTGAAGATGACCGGATGGCACGGATGCGCGACGAAGTACGTGAGGTCCTTGCGATCGGGTAGATGGCCGGCGAACGGCGCGGCCGCGTCGAGCGTCATCACCATCGTGCCGGGCCGCAGCTTCGGCGCGATTTCATGGCTGAGCTTGCCGATCAGCGTATCGGGCACCGCGAGGATCACGACGTCGGCGCCGTCGAGCGCGGCGTCGGCCGACACCACGTCGAGGCCCAGTTCGTCCTTCAGACGCTTCTGCCCGGCCGCGCCCGGCTCGACGTGCGCGACCCGGTAGTCCGACTTCAGCAGGTTATTCGACAGCCGCACGCCCATCTTGCCGCCCGCGCCGAACAACGCGATTTTCTCTTTCATCCTGTGTCTCCTTCAGTTGTCGAGGTGCGCCGGAAGCCGCGGCTCCGGCACCGTGATTCACGTCAATCTCAATGCGCCTGCGCCGGCTCCAGCGCGGCGCGGCTGCTGGTGCGGCCGAGCGCCAGCGCGAGCACGGCGGACATCAGCATCATCGCGCCGACGATCAGCATCGGCAGTTGATACGAGCCGCTCACATCCTTCGCGATGCCGGTGACGTACGGCGCGACGAAACCCGCGATATTGCCGACCGTATTGATCAGCGCGATGCCAGCCGCGGCCCCCGCGCCCGACAGGAAACGCGCGGGCAGCGCCCAGAAATTGGGCAGCGCGGCGAAGATCGCGCAGGCGGTGACAGTGATGATCGCGATGCTCGCAGTGGGCGAGCCCATCTGCAGCGCGAGTGGCACGCTCACCGCGCCGATCAGCGCCGGCACCGAGATGTGCCACGAGCGCACGCCGCGCCGGGTCGCATCGCGGCTCCACAGAAACAGCACGATCGCCGCGGGCAGATACGGGATCGCGGTAATCAGGCCCTTCTGGAATACGTTGAAGTGGGTGCCGAAGCGCGTCTCGAAGCCGCCGATGATCGTCGGCAGGAAGAACGCCAGCGCATAGAGGCCATAGATCAGGCCGAAGTACATCAGCGAGAACAGCCATACGCGGCCATTAGTCAGGGCTGCGAATGGACTGGCGTGCTGCACGAGCGCGCCTTTCGCGACCTTGCGCTGTTCCTCGGCGGCCAGCTCGCCGGTGAGCCAGTCGCGCTCGGCGGCCGACAGCCACTTCGCCTGCGACGGCTTGTCGGTCAGATAGAACCACGCGATCACGCCGACCAGAATCGCCGGAATCGCGACGCCGAAGAACATGATGCGCCAGCCGGCGAGGCCGAACAGACCGTGCGCGTCGATCAGCAGCGCGGCGACCGGCGCGCCGATCACGATCGTCAGCGGCTGCGCGAGATAGAACAGCGCGAGGATATGGCTGCGATGCCGGGCCGGCACCCACATGCTGAGAAACAGGATCGCGCCGGGGAAAAAGCCCGCTTCGGCGACGCCGAGCAGAAAGCGCAGCGCATACAGACCGTTGACGCTGCTCACCCACGTGAACAGCAACGCGACGACGCCCCAGGTGACCATGATGCGGGCCAGCCAACGCCGCGCGCCGAACTTGTGCAGCGCCAGATTGCTGGGAATCTCCAGCACGATGTAACCGATGAAGAACACGCCCGCCGCGAGCCCGAACTGCGCGGCGCTCAGGCCGAGATCCTTGCTCATCCCGTTGGGCCCCGCGAACGAGATCGCGGTCCGGTCGAGAAAGTTGATGAAGAACATCAGGGCGACGAACGGCACGAGTCGCCACGACACCTTACGAATGGCCGACCGTTCGATGGCCGCCGGATCTGTAACGTTCACGTGTCCTCCCGCTATGCTGGATGGCCTAACTGGTGTGATGAGTAGACCATCGTGAGCACGCGCGACGACATAGGCGTAAACACCCGGTCGCTGCGATTTTTTCTCACAGGGAGTTGATAAAAGGTCGCGTCAGACAGGCGGTCTGACGGATAGCGGCGGAGCAGAGATCACAGCGCCGGCCGCGCGGCCGGCGCTGATGCGGGAAGGAAGCGCGGGGTGACCGCGTGTTAACGGGCGCGTTGCCAGGCGCCGGCGCGCCGGACTACATCACTCCACATAGTCCTGCGGCTGCTCGTGCCCGGCACTCTGATAAAGAATCATCACGAGCGGAATGCCGGGCTCGGCGGTCGCATCGGTGCGCAGCCCGGCCACCTCGCCGGCGACCCCGGCCGTATATTCGGCGACCACCTCGCCGAAGGTATTGCGTTGGATCGCGACCTTCTGGTTGGCCGTAACGTGGTCGTTCAGCTTCACCAGCAACTCGACGAAGCCGCCATGCGTGCTCATCACCGCATGCCCGCTATTGCCGACGAAAATCCCGACGTCCGCGCCGGTGCGCCCCATCGGTCCGGCGATCACGCCATAGCGTTTCAGCACGTTCAGCGTGCCTTCGACGAACAGCGGAATCATCTGCAGATCGAGCACGCGCGCGGCGCCGATCTCCGGCGTGATCGCCGGAATCCCGACGTTGATCAGCGCGTTCGCGAGCAGGGTCGGGTATGCGGGGTTGTCGAAGATCTGCCGGATCGGAAACAGCCCGGCTATCGCGCGCACTTCGGGCAATTCCATCCGCGCGAGGTTGAACGAGGTGACCTCCATGCCGGTCGTGCCGGTATGGAAATCGAGCGCGTAGTCGGTGTTCGGGCGCAGCAGCCGGTTGAACAGCAGACCGGCATGGCGGCTCGGCGCGCTCGGCCCGTTCTCGTTGCCCGGCCATTCGCGATTGATGTCGATCAGGTCGATGCCGCGGCCCGAATTCGGCCAGCGCCGCTCCATCGATTCGAGCGCGGGACGCGACACGTCGAGCACCGCCAGCACGGTGCCCGACATCTTCGCCGGGTCGAGCTGCGCGAGCACGCTGTGGATCGTATGGACCGGGCTGATTTCGTCGCCGTGCACGCCGCTCACGAACGTGACGCGCTTGCCCGGCTTCGCGCCGCGCACGACGACCACCGACACGTACCAGTGCTGGCCGGTCGGCATCTGCACGCCCTGGAAATAGAACTTGTGCGTCGTGCCGGGCGGCAGGTCGTTGACGTCGAGCGCGCTGATCACCTTCTTGCCGTCGATCACGTCGCCGGTGTAGACGGTGCCGGCCGTGCCCGCTGTGCCGCCGGGCGCCGCGCCCGCGGCCGGCGCGTTCGCGCCCTGCTGCTGCGCATAGGCGGTGCCGGCCTGGGTCGCGAGCGCGGAGGTCGCGCCGACCAGCGCAATCGCGGTTTTCATGAAGCCTCGTCGGTCCACCGAATCTTTCGTTTCGCTTGTCATGGCCACGCTTCCTGAGTTGTTATCGGAGATCGTTTGCGGCTCGTCGCGATACAGCCCGATGCGCGAGCCCCGCATAGCGTAGAACACGGCGAGCCGAATTGCACGGTATCGCGCGGAGAATCGGTGGATCAGCGGACCTGTCGCGGGCTGCAGATAGCCGGTCGCGACGTCCACGACCAGCGTCAGCTGCGTGCTGGTGCGCGGGGCGTCGGTAGACAGATAGTTTTCGAGTGCCTGGTGCTTGAGGCTGCGCCGCCGGCCGAGGCCGGGAGGTGTGTCGATGGAAGGTGGCAGGAAGCCGCGCCGGTCACTGACCGGCAGCGGCGAGCTTCAACCGCCGCTCGCCGCCGACCGGATTACCGTCGTCGTCGATCAGCGCGAAAGCGATCTCCACGTCGTCGCCGGGCACGCCGTGGAGCTTGTCGAACACCACCGACGTGCGGCTCAGCGGAGCCAGCATCTCGACCGGCAACGCCTCGTCGGCACCGGCCAGCTTCGCGTGGATCTTGCCGAACGTCGCGTGATACGGCGTCGGGTTATAGATATCGAGCCGCAGCCGATCCGTGCCGTGCGCGGAAAATTCCAGCCGCCCCGGCAGCGCGTCCGCCTGCTCGCGCAGACCGTCGGGACGCACGAACACCTTCAACTGGGTGCGCATCATCACGGTCACCTGTTGCGCGTCGGGTGCTTCGTTGGCGCGCGTGGCCGGAATCTCGTACAGGTTGAGCCAGAACAGCGACTCGCGGTCGGCCGGCAACGGCATGCCGGTGTTGAGCAGTCGCAGGCTGGTCTGCTCGCCGCGGTTCATGCGGAAGATCGGCGGCAACGCGATGATCGGCGCTTTCGCGTCCTGCGGCACCGAGTCGATCGCGCCGTCGTCGACCCACGCCTGCACGAGCACCGGATAGTCGTTCAGGTTGAACAGCTGTACCGATGTTTCGTTTTCCTTAGCGTGCACGATCACGCGCGACACTTCCGGCGTGACGCCGGCAAACGCGGGCGCGATCGTGCCCGCGAGCGGGATGGCCAGCAGCAGCGCGCGGCCTAGACGAACGAAGCGGTTGAATCCGCCCCGCCCCACAGAAATCATCGCTTTCATCACGTTCACTGCACCCGTACGATCACCTGCGCGGTCGCGTTATAACGCCCCGCAGTGACGTTCGATTTGAACGACTTGAACGTCGCCATGATATTGCGCGTGTAGGTCTTCGTCGTACTGCTCGAACCGGTTTGCGTCGCATCGTTGAGCACCGGGTCCCAGCCGTCGGCCGCGCCGCCGGTCGTCACGTACTGGTTGGTCAGCAGATTGAGCGCGCTGCCGCCCGGTCGCGACAACGCGACGCCAACGCCGGTCGCCACGCTGGGGTCGCTGCCGTAGCCGTCGGACAGCAGATAGGTCACGCCGGTGCCGCTCGTCGTCAGGCCTTCGCTAGTCGCGCTCTGCGCATTGCCGGGCGCCGCGAGAATACCGAGCGCGGTCTGATTCGCCGCGGTGCCGCTGACGAACGACGACAGCCCCGACGGCGTGGTGCTCTGACACTCCACCCGGATCGTGATCGGCCGCTGCACCGATTCGCCCGCCTGCAGACGGGAGATCGTCATGGTCGGAAACAGGATCGTCGGCGTGGTGTTCAGTACCGCGCAGGTCGCCGCGCGTCGCACGATCACGTTGCCGTACGGATTGATCGAGCCGGGCCACGAGCCGTACCAGCCGGAATACACGCTCTTCGAGTCCGCGCCGACAGACAGCCCCGACGAAATCAGGCTGCCGCTCGCGCCGCCCTTGAACGCGACATAGGCCATCGGCTGCGACTGGCCCCATTTGCCGGTGCCCGAACTCGAACCGCTATTGCAGGCCGAGCACTGAAACAGTTCGAGCCGGTACTGACTGAAGTTCTTCGCCTTGACGAGAAACCAGCCCTGGCTGTCGGTGTCGAGTCCCGTCAGCGCGCGCGCCTGGTAGTAGCGCGTCACGTACTGGCCAGTCGTGACGTTGGTCACGCGCGAGACGATGCCCTTGTAATAGCTGGTGTAGGTGCCCGGAATCCCCGAGGTGCCGCTGATGTCGGTGGCGCCCGCGTAGGTGCTGTCGCCATTGGTCGCGAAGTACTCGTACATCGTGCCGGCGGCATCCGGCGAGCAGCGAAACAGCACCCGTTCGGGGCTGTACGAACCCACCCCGTTGTTGCCGAGGTTGTACACCGCCGACACTCCGGAGCCGAGCAGCGTGCCATCCGGCACGAACGGCGGCGTATTGACGTTGACCGTCATCGGATAGGCATTCGCGCCCGACGTGTCGGTCGAACCGCTCCAGCTGCCGACGACCAGGTTCGCGTCGGTGTAGGAACCCGATGTCGTCGACGTGGTGCGGCCGGTGATCTTGTAGCAGCCGGTGGCCGCCCACGCGGCGGCCGGCAGCGCGCCGCCGGCCATGATCAGCAGTACTGCGAAGCAGCAGCGCGCGCCGCGTTGCCATAGTCCGTTGAATCTCGACATATCCTTATCCGTCACTCGTCGCCCGGTTGTTGTCAGGCGTTGCTCAACTATCGATCACGCCGCTGTGCCCGCCGCTAGCGGGAGGCGGCCGATGTGGCCACTCGTGTGGCCATTGCCGGCAGCTAGTGGCTGCCGCTGCCGCCCGCGTCGTTTAGCGCCTGCAGCGAACTCGCCGGCGCCACGCAGCGCGCGCCTTCGACCCGAATCAGCGGCGCCTGCCGATCCTCTTTCGCGACCCGATACGGCAGCGAACACGTGCCGCCTTCGTCGTCGCTCCATTTGATCGTCACCGTGCCCTCTTCTTTCGGCACCCGCGCGTACACCAGGCCGCCCTGTCCAACCACGCCGATCACCGCGCCATGCGCATCGCCGTCGAGCACGTTCGCGCCGAGCGGCAACGGCGTGCCGTCCGCCTGGGTGGCTTCGATCAGCAGCGCGTGGCCGGTGCGCGTATCGAAGCGCAGCCGCACGATCGAGCCCGCGTACGGCGCGACCCGCAGCTGATTGGTGGTCAGCTCCGCGTTCTGGTTGATGCCCTTCGCGTCGAGCGCGACGTCGTTGTACTGGTACGGCGTCAGCCACGGCACGATCGCGAAACCCCAGCGGTCGATCTTCGCGCCGAGCCCGTTGCGCACCTGCGCACCTTCCGCGCCCTTCGCCTCGACGACGCCGAACGTATCGCTGACATACGGGCCGAGCGTGAGCCCGCCCGGATGCAGCACCGCCGCGCCGCGCGCATTCACGCCCGCCTGCCAGAAACCGTTGCCCTGCGAATAGCTGCCGCCGGCGGTGACGCTCGAGAAATTCTTCTGCAGGTTCGCGCTCGCGGTGCGGGCCGCGTTGTCGGTCTGCGCCGACGCGCTGAGCCCGTAGCTGAGCGTCTTCGCGTCGTCGACGGTGCCGCTCACCGACGCTTGCAGCGAGGTGCCCTGGCGCGTGCCGCTCGCCACGCTGCCCGAGACCGACGCGCTATTGCCGAGCGGAATCGAGACCGTCAGCATGTACAAATTCGACGAATCCGCCGACGTCACCGTCGGGCTGTTGCCCGCGACCAGATTCGGCATGCCGGTGCTGTACAGCGCGCTCGACTTCTGGCGGATGAACGACAGGTTGTAGCTGATCGCGCGGTAGTGATTGTTGTAGCTGAACTGGAACTGCGTATCGCGCGGACGCCCGCCGTAATAGCTGGTCAACGCGCCGGACAGCGACAGCGCGCCGTAATCGCCGAGCGTCTGATTGATGTTAACGGTCGCCTGGTCGCGCTGCTGGTAGGTCGTCGAACTCCACGCGTCGCCGCGCTCCGCGGCGGCCTGCGAGCCGATCGAATCGAGAAAATCGCGGTAGCCGCGGGTCGAATAGCGATAGCCGGCCAGCGCGAGCGTGGTGCCGGTCTGCTGGATCGTGTGGCTGTAGTTGAGCGAGCTGCGCCAGCCGTTGACCGGCTGGCCGTTCGCATCGCGCGCATTCGACCACGCGAGGTTCGCGCCGAACGCGCCCGCGCGGGTGCCGAGCACCACGCCGCCCAGCACCGACTGGTAGCGATCCGACACGCGCAGGCCGCCGTTCGCGGTCACGAGGTTGGTCAGCCCGCGCTCGTAAGTCAGATCGACGAACTTCGCGCTGCTGCCCTCGACCTGCCGCACCTGGCCGGCGGTGAAGCTGTAGTGCGACACGCCTGGCCGCAACGAATTGGGCAGCGCCGAAAACGGCACCGAGAACGTCGAGACCTGGCCATCCGCTTCGACCACCTGAACCGACAGATCGCCCTGGTAGCTGGTCGGATTCAGATCGCGGATCGCGAACGGGCCCGGCGCGACCGAGGTCTGGTAGATGATGTTGCCGTTCTGGCTGACGATCACGCGCGCATTGGTGCGCGCGACGCCGTTGACGACCGGCGCGTAGCCGCGCATCGACTCGGGCAACATGCGGTCGTCGGTTTCGAGGTGCACGCCCGTGTAGCCAACCGAACTGAGCAGGTTGCCGCCGGTGAAGCTTTGCCCCAGCGTGATCTGGCTGTTCAGTTGCGGCAGCGGCCGCTCCGCGTACGCGCGGATATTGTTCCAGCTGCTCTGATGCGCGCCGCCGCTGCCGGACCACGTATAGGCGGCCTGCTCGTGAAAGCGCCACAGCCCGACGTTCAGGCCGGCGTTGATGCCGGTATACAGGGAGTCCGAACGAATCCCGTACGACGATGACGTGTACGCGTTGGTGTCGTAGTTGAAATAGGCGGCGGTGGTGCCGGCGTCGAGCTGGCTGAAATCCACCGAGCCGCGCGCGACCTGTTTCATCCGTGCCTGCGGGACCGTCAGGTTCAGGCGCAGCCGCGCCTGATCGAAGCTCGCGTTCGCGCCGGGCACGCGTTCGCTCAGCGCGACGCAGGTGTGATCCGCGGTGGTATCAGCCGCCGCGGGGGCCTGCGCACTGTCCGCACCGGTCTCTTCCGCCGCCGCGCGCACACCGCGCGCGTCATCGCCTTTGCCGACCAGCACTCCGGCTGCGTCGAGCAGCGTGTCGCTCAGACACGGCTGAACCTGCGCGTTCGCGCTCTTGCGAAATTCGATCGTGCGCCGCTCGAAGAACACGTCGTTGACGTAGAGGTCCGTTTCATAGGTGCCGGGTTCGGTCGTATTGGCCTTGTTGAAGCGCTCGATATCGGTCACGCGCAGCGGCGAGCCGAGCAGCAATCGGCTGTCGAAGCGGTACGCGTCGTCGCCGGCCGCCTCGGGAGCATCGCCGGCGCTCGCGCGAGCGGGCTCGCCCGATGCCGCCGTCGCGACCGGCGCGGCCTCGACGGCCCACGCGTTGCCGAGCGCCGCGACCAGCAGCGCGAGCGGAACATGGCGCGGCAGGTGTCCGGAGCCGGACGCGCGCCCCCGTGCACGTACGCCCACCTAGCGCACCTGGCTGCCACTCTCCAGCGAGCGCTCGAGTTTGCGGATCGCGCCGTAGTCGTCGACGTACTCGATGCTGACCGAGCGGGCCTGGCTGGCATTGGCACAGCCGCCGCTCAGCGGCCACGTCGCGTCGCCGCGCGGGCTCAGCATGTCGCCCTTGAACGTCGCGCTCGTCGCGCCGCACGTGACCGTGCCGCTCAGCACCGTCACGTAATAGCCGGCCGGATTGCTCACCGCCAGTTGCGGCGCGCCGCGCTTCGCGTCGACGCGAAACGTCAGCTTGCCCGGCGCGTCGGCCGCGTTGCCCGCGATCCCGGTCGGCCGATAGAACAGCTTCAGACGGTTTCGCAGCAGGATCAGCATCTGATTCTTGTCCGCATACTCGGCGCGCTGCGACGGAATCTGCAGCGTGTTCAGATAGAACACCGATTCGCGGTCCTGCGGCAGTGCGCTGCCGGTGAACATGACGCGCACCATCTGCCCGGCCTTCGGCTCGATGCGAAACACCGGCGGCGTCACGACGAACGGCGCATCGGCCTTCTCGGGCGTCGAGTTCGGATCGCCGCTGTCGATCCATACCTGCATCACGCTCGGGCTATCGTCTTCGTTGGTGAACTGCAGCGATTGCTCGCGCGCATCGCCTGAATAGATCACCCGCGTATGGGGAATCACGACACTCGCGGCGGCACTGCCCGACACGAGCGCAAGAAGGAGCGCCAGTACTCGAATTCGCTGGTTCATCGGAACACTTTTGAGAAATTCGCGGCAGCCCCTGCCGCTGGGGAATTAGTTCGTAATGCGAATCGTGCGGGCCGGACAGACCCGCGCGATCGGACTACCTGCGTTACTGGTAGCTAACTGAGTACTGCACGCTGCCCAGCACCGAGCCGGCCGTTGCGCTGCCGGTTTCGGTGATGTACTGGACGCCGTAGTCATAGCTGGCGGAAGTCGCGCCGACCGCGATGCTCAGACCCGGTGCCGCGTAGCCGTTCACGCCGCTCAGATCGAACGGGGTGCCCGGGGTTTGCGGGTCGACCAGTTGCAGCGCGACGTTGGTGGCCGTGCCGGTGTTGCCGAGGTTGCCGGCGGTCGTCACCTGATTGCCGACGAACACGGTGCTGGCGGCCTGCGCGGTGGTGGTCGGCGCCATGCAGCCCGACAGACCGATCGAGAACGTGGTCAGGCCCGCGGTTTCGCCGGCGGTGGCGAGCGAGGCGGCGGAGACCGTCGGCAGCAGAACGGTGGGATTGGCGGCGTTGCCGTTGATCGCGACCGAACAGGTCTGATCGGAGACTTCGCCCTGGAAGTTGATGGTGTTGGTGGACGCAGCGAAGCTGAGAACCGGAAGAGTTACCAGCGCGGCTGCGAGAAGGTGTTTTTTCGACATGTTTTAGCCTTGGGGGTAGAAAGGGTCGCCGCTTTAAGCAGCGACGCGATTCTGGACTGTCACGCCCCCGACCGAAATAAGACAGGTCCGAAACCCCCAAAAGCTGTTTTGTTCTTTATCCGATCCCTTCTCGATAAACGATGCCGATCAACGGTAGCGGCGAAATGCCTCGCTACGTGGAAGAAAACATCAACATTCGATCCAGTAGCGGATCGTCGGTCCCTGCTGCTCGACCTTGAGCACCCGATAACCGGCGCGGGTCGCGTCGGCGGGAATGCTGTTGATCGACTGCGGGCAGTCCGCCAGCACTTCCAGCACCTGGCCGCGCGGCAACGCCTGCATCGCTTCGAGCATCGCGACGACCGGATACGGACAGGGCTCGCCGCTCATGTCGATGTCGACGTCGTCATTTCTATTTTTTCTCCTACCCCTGTTGGCGATTTTTTATTTCGCTGACGCTAGCTGCGCGCCATAAAAAAACGGTGCGCTCGCCGGGTTACCGGCAATCGCACCGTTTGGTACCAGGCATCGCTGCCGGGCGAGCGACTAGTGACTAGCGCCGCGCGCCCGGCGACAACTGCACGAAAACGGCAGCTGTCACGCTACCGCTCAGGCGAGGTCGAAGCGGTCGAGGTTCATCACGCGGGTCCACGCGGCCACGAAGTCGCGCACAAACTTCTCCTGCGCATCGCCGCTCGCATACACCTCGCACAGCGAACGCAGCTGCGAGTTCGAGCCGAACACCAGATCGACGCGGGTACCGGTCCATTTCTTCTGACCGGTCTTCGCATCGCGGCCTTCGAACACGTCCGCGGCTGCCGACAACGGCTTCCATTCCGTACCCATGTCGAGCAGGTTGCGGAAGAAGTCGTTGGTCAGCGTGCCGGGCTTGTCCGTCAGCACGCCATGCGACTCGCTGCCGGTGTGCACGTTCAGCACGCGCAGACCGCCGATCAGCACGGTCATTTCCGGCACCGTCAGCGTCAGCAGCTGGGCCTTGTCGATCAGCAGCTTTTCGGCCGGCACCCGCACCCCGCCGCGCAGATAGTTGCGGAAGCCGTCGGCGGCCGGTTCGAGCGCGCCGACCGATTCGACGTCGGTCTGATCCTGCGACGCATCTCCACGGCCTGGCGAGAACGGCACGGTGATCTGCTGGCCGGCGTCTTTGGCCGCCTTCTCGATGCCCGCGCCGCCCGCCAGCACGATCAGATCGGCCAGCGAGATCTGCTTGCCGCCCGACTGCGCGCCGTTGAACTCGCTCTGGATCCCTTCGAGCACCTTCAGCACCTTCGCCAGTTCGGCCGGCTGGTTCGCTTCCCAGTCCTTCTGCGGCGCGAGCCGGATCCGCGCGCCGTTAGCGCCGCCGCGCTTGTCCGAGCCACGGAACGTCGATGCCGACGCCCACGCGGTGCCCACCAGTTGCGCGACCGACAGCCCCGACGCGAGCACCTTCTGCTTCAGCGCGGCGACGTCCTTGTCGTCGACGAGCGCATGCTTGACGGCCGGAATCGGATCCTGCCACAGCAGTTCTTCGGACGGCACTTCCGGGCCGAGATAGCGGACGACCGGCCCCATGTCGCGGTGCGTGAGCTTGAACCATGCGCGCGAAAACGCATCGGCGAGCTGGTCGGGGTTCGCGAGGAAGCGCCGCGAGATCTTTTCGTAGATCGGGTCGAAGCGCAGCGACAGGTCGGTCGTGAGCATCGTGGGCAGCAGTTTTTTCGACGGGTCGTGCGCGTGCGGCACCGTCGCCTCGGCGTTCTTCGCGACCCACTGGTTGGCGCCCGCCGGGCTCTTCGTCAGTTCCCACTCGTGGCCGAACAGGGTTTCGAAGAAGCTGTTGTCCCATTGGGTCGGCGTCGCGGTCCACGTGACTTCGAGACCGCTGGTGATGGTGTCGCCGCCCTTGCCGGTGCCGAAGCTGTTCTTCCAGCCGAGCCCCTGGTGTTCGAGACCGGCACCTTCCGGTTCCGGACCGACGTTATCCGCCGGGCCCGCGCCGTGCGTCTTGCCGAACGTATGGCCGCCGGCGATCAGCGCGACCGTTTCCTCGTCGTTCATCGCCATCCGCGCGAAGGTTTCGCGGATGTCGACCGCGGCGGCGAGCGGATCGGGGTTGCCGTCCGGACCTTCCGGGTTCACATAGATCAGGCCCATCTGCACCGCGCCGAGCGGGTTTTCCAGATTGCGGCCCGGCGGGTCGGTGCGGCTTTGTTCCTTGCCGTGGATTTCCTCATCCGCGACGATCACGCCTTCGTCGTCGTCCTTGCCGGCCGCGCCCTTGCCGTAGCGCACGTCGCCGCCCAGCCAGGTCTTTTCATTGCCCCAGTAGACGTCCTGATCCGGTTCCCACGTGTCCTCGCGGCCGCCGCCGAAACCGAAGGTCTTCAGACCCATCGTTTCGAGCGCGACGTTGCCGGTCAGCACCAGCAGGTCGGCCCACGAAATCTTCTGGCCGTATTTCTGCTTGATCGGCCACAGCAGCCGGCGCGCCTTGTCGAGGCTGACGTTGTCGGGCCAGCTGTTGAGCGGCGCGAACCGCTGCTGGCCGCGCCCTGCGCCGCCGCGGCCGTCGCCGATCCGGTAGGTGCCGGCGCTGTGCCACGCCATGCGGATGAACAGCGGGCCGTAGTGACCGAAGTCAGCCGGCCACCACGGCTGCGAGTCGGTCATCAGTTCGGCGAGGTCCTTCTTGAGCGCCGCGAAGTCGAGGCTCCTGAAGGCCTCGGCGTAATCGAAATTATTGTCGAGCGGGTTGGAGCGGTTCGAATGCTGGCTCAGCAGATCTAGGCGCAACTGTTTCGGCCACCAGTCGCGGTTGGTCGTGCCGCCGCCGGCGGAATGGACGAACGGGCACTTTGCTTCGTTTGACATGCGTTCTCTCCTTTGGAGGATGTCTCCGTTATCGATCGGAACGGCTACCGCGCCGCTGGACTCCGATCCTCTGCAAGACACTTGCTGGGCATCGCCATGATGCGTCGCCCAGATGGCAATTTAACGATTCTGCAGGCCTGCCAACGCGATGAATATTCGGCAGTGCGCTTATGCGAAGTTAGTGACTGTTGAGTTAATTCATCGTGGGCGGATCCTGGTTCGTGGGAAATTTTATTGGCGTGTCCGTCGGATAGCATCAGCCGCGGGCTAATCGTATTCGAATATAGGCGAGTCCAAACTTCAATAGAATTGAATACGGTAATCCGTATCATAGTTGCCGACTATGGCTGACGGCCCACCCACGCGATAGCGGCTGACACTGTAAAGCGGATTGCCGGATCGTGCGCTTAAGCCCGAGTGTGAGTCGCCGATTTGCGCCTGGCGCAGTCCGCTGTGTGATAGGGTTTCGCGTTTCGCCAGCAGAAAGATGGTTGTGCGTCGGCCCCAAGGAGTTTTACCAATCGTGTCCCAAGCCGCTTCTCACGTCGATTCTCACGCTGAGCTCGCCACCGTCCGGCCCGTCGAATCGCTCGTCGTGCCGGAGCTGCTCGACGGCCGCGACGGCACCAATCGCGGGGCGCTCGAAAACTCCCAACTGTCGGCCCGCAACGATCTCGACGCGGTGCGCGCATGGCTGTCCAATTACGCCGACACCAAGACTACCTTCGACAACTACCGCAAGGAAGCCGAGCGGCTGCTGCTGTGGGCGGTCGTGCAGCTCGGCAAGCCGCTGTCGTCGCTAACCCATGAAGACCTGCTGCTGTTCAAGGCGTTCATCGCCGATCCGCAGCCGGCCGCGCGCTGGGTGTCGGCCACCGGCGGCAAGTTCGCGCGCGGCGACGAGCGCTGGCGGCCGTTCAACGGGCCGCTGTCGGCGGCCAGCCAGCGCCAGGCGCTGATCATCCTGAACGCGATGTTCACGTGGCTCGTCAACGCCGGCTATCTGCGCGGCAATCCGATGGCGCTGCTGCGGCAGCGCGCGAAGCGCTCCGCGCCGCGCGTCACGCGTTATCTGTCGATCTCGCTGTGGGACGAGGTCAAACTGTTCGTCGAACAACTGCCGCGCGACAGCGATGCGCAACGCGCGTACTACGCGCGCTGCCGCTGGCTGAGCACGCTGTTCTATCTGCAGGGGATGCGCATTTCGGAAGTCGCCGGCGGGCAGATGGGCCAGTTCTTTCGCCGGCTCGGCGCCGACGGGCAGGATCAATGGTGGCTGGAGACGCTCGGTAAAGGCGACAAGGAGCGGATCGTGCCGGTGTCGGGCGAGCTGATCCAGGAGCTGCGCAGCTACCGGACCACGAACGGGCTCGCCGCATTGCCGGGCCGCTCCGAGGACACCCCGCTGGTGCTGCCGTTCAAGGGCCGCAACCGCTGCCTGTCGCGCTCGGCGATTCACGACGCGATCAAGGGCATCTTCGCGGGCGCGGCGACGTGGCTGCGCGCGCGCGGGCCGGAATTCGCCGATCGCGCGGACGAACTCGAACGCGCGTCCGCGCACTGGCTGCGCCATACGGCCGGCTCGCACCAGGCGGACGGCGGCGTCGATCTGCGCACGATCCGCGACAATCTCGGCCACGTGTCGCTGAATACGACCAGTCTTTATCTGCACACCGAGGACGATACGCGCCATACCGAGACCGTGAAGCGCCACCGGATGAACTGGGACGAGGCCGGTTCTAAAGACGGTAAGGCGGGCGGCAATTAGGCTCGCGCGCAGGCTTGCCTTTCAACCCATATGCGGGCTTGGCCGCGCATTGAAAATTCCCTCCGCTTCACCGCACTTTTTCAATTGAATCAGGCAATAACGCGGCACGCGCCGCGCATTGCCCGGCTTGTCGCGCGCAGATCAAACAGGCAAGCCGGTTTTGTTTTAATTCATTCCGAGTGCATAAAATCCGCTTTGCCCGTCCGGCCAATTGCTTTTGTGTTGTAACACGGCGTAATGATTGAATCCGCATCAATCCAGATTCGCATATCAAGAACATTAAGTCCCGGTCGTTAATAAACCGTCGTTCGACAAATAATCAATACAAACCGGGGAAAGAAGTTGAATACCATTACCAGGGCATTACTGGCGTCGGCTGCGGGCGCGACCCTGCTGGCGGGCTGCGCGACCAACGAGCAAGGTCAGCTCGTGATCGATCCGAACCGCGTCAACCAGGTGATCGTCAGCGCGCTGACGCCGCCGCCGGCCGTCGTCGTCGAGCCCGTCTATCAGCCGATGCCGGCCGATGTGTACGTCGCCAATGTGGTCGATCGCGACGTCGTGATCGTCGGCGGCGATACCTATATCTGGGCGGCCGGCCCGGACGGCATCCGGCATCGTCAGTTCTATGCGCATGGCGATCGTCGCGCGGAGGTGTTTCATCGCCGCGACGAGCTGCATCACGTGATGGCGAGCCATGACGGCCATCTGCCGGCGCATGGGTTCGGCGGCGAGCGTCCGGGCGAAGGACACCCCGGCGGCGCGCATCCGCCGCTCGGGCGTCCGGGCGGCCCGGCGCCGGGGCCGATGATGGCCGGTCACGGACAGCCGCCGAGCCCCGCCCCGACGATGGCGGGCCACCCGCAGCCGCAGCATGCCGATATGCGCGCGGACATGCACGCGGCCGGTCCGGGCCGGCCGGCTCCCGCGCCGGCGCAGAAACCGGCGCCGAAGGATCCGAAGAAGTCGTAACGCGCTCCCCCCGCTGGTCCGCGCCGCGCGCAAGCAGGCGCGGCCCTGTCGCGTATACACATCT
>NZ_MSDV01000016.1 GCF_001931485.1 Burkholderia sp. SRS-W-2-2016
TCTTTACGCAGATCGTTTCGTTCGGCCTTCCGTGTAATTACTCAACCCGCCTTAAACACGGAAATCCTGACACCCCCGTCGGTGCCGCCCCGCACAGGGGCAACGCCAATAGACCGACAACAAAACAAGGAAAGGCCAACACCGCCCGAGCACCACCAGCAGCCGAAAGTGAACGACGAAAAAAAGCCCAGCGCGCTCAGCGCAAAACCATCACGACCCGCGTCCCCGCCAACCGGTCATGCAAAAACCGCCGCTGCGAATCAAACCTTCCAACAACGGCCCAAAGCAAAAACCACAAACAAAAAATCAAAAGCGTCTGCGGCACCCGCAACCCCAACACCGGATGCAACGCCAACGGCGGCAAAAACCACAACCACGCGAGCAGATACCGCCCAATCGCGCGGGCAACGGAAATCCCCGCGCCATCGGCGCCAACCAACCGTAACCGCCAGGTCTTCATCGGCAGCGTCTGCCCGCCGTGGGTCCAGAACCACACGAAATACACCCCCACCACGAGCCCAATCCAGCCGGCCAGCAGGTTGTGATGCGTGAGACCGTTGCGCTGCTGCGTGAGCGTGCTGAACAGATAGCCGGCGAGAAACACCACGCCGAACAGAATCACCGCTTCGTAAAGCAACGCGGCGAGCCGCCGCCGCACGGTGGGCACGCTGCCGTCAGGCATAGAGTTGGACAAAGTCGGGGTAGCGAGCGGTTGCGACACGAGGGAGGTGGGATCAGGAACCGTTGAAAATGGCCGGCGCCTCGGCCGGCGACACCGGCACCGGCGTAGCCGGCACGAAACTGCCGGCGGCGGGAATCGCGGGCGGCGACGGCAATGCCGCGGCACCCGGCGCCGACGCAGCCGCCGCGGCGCTGGCCGCCGCTACACCGCTTGCGCCATGCTCGCGTGCGTTGACGATGCGATCGATGCCCTTGATCTCGTTGCGCCCCAACGGCGGCGCGCTGACGACGCTAGGCCGGCGCTTGCGCTCGCTCGCGGCGAGCCGCTCCTTCTGTTCGTCGGTCAGTTGTTGGTACGCCTTCCACGCGTTCTGGCGTGCTTCGCGCGGCAACTCCTTCGAAACCTGATAGTTCTCGCGCGCAACGCGCCGCTGGTCGGGCGTCATGCCGACCCATTCGCTCATCCGCTCATGCAGACGCTTTTGCGCCTCGGGCGACATCTTCGCGTAACGGGACGCGATCTTGATCCATTTGCGTTTGCGCTCGTCGCTGAACGAATCCCACTGGGCTTCGAACGGCGCCAGCGCGACGTGCTCGGCCGCGGACAGCCGCGTCCACGCGAGCGGGCTGTTGCTGCCCGGCAGACCGGGCAATTCGACTGACAGTGCGGGAGCGGCGGCGGGTGCGGCGGGATTGGCGCCGGCCGCATGGCCCGGCGCGGCGGCGGGGCTCGGGTGAAAGCGCGGGTACGTCGCGGCAAACGACACCAGGGCCGCAATCGTGCATCCGAATACAACGGCCAGGCCGCGCTTGTAGCTCACCCGAACAATCTCCCGCTTAGTGGGCGCGTGAAAGATACGCGTTGAAGCCGTGGTCAAGGTAGGCATTGAGCGGCAGGTCGTCGCTAAGCATCGCGGCATCGATATCGGCGAGTTCGGCGGTGCGCTGGTGATCTTCCCAGTACGCAATGCCGATCAGGCTCGCCACCAGCGCGGCCAGCGGCCACGCGAGCGCAAAACGGCGCAGCGGCGAGCGGCGGCGCGGCTCGGCGTCGCCTTGCGGCGCGCTGCCGAAGCCGCCCGGCAGACCGGCGAACGTCGGCACGAACACCGGCGCGCTGACTGGTTCGGGCTTCTTGCGCGCGAGCGCGGCACGGCGCGCCGCGGCGAGCCGGTCGACGGCGGCGGGGGGGAGGTTGGCGGTATTTTCATCGAGCGCGCGGCGCACCTGGCGGGCGAACTCGAGTTCTGTGTTTTCGACGGAGCTCATAGCGTAATTCCTTTCGCCTTGAGCGCGTGCGCCAGCGTGTGGGTGGCCCGCGAGCAGTGCGTTTTCACGCTGCCCTCGGAGCAGCCCATTGCGGCGGCAGTCTCGGCGACATCCATATCCTCCCAATAACGCATCAGAAACGCCTCCCGTTGACGTGCCGGTAATTTCTGGATTTCGTCGTCGATCAACTGCAGCACCTGTTCGCGCTCCAGCTTCCGTTCGTTGCTCTCGGCGCCGGCCGAGCCGGCCTCGGCCTCGAAGGTCTCCAGCGGGTCGAATTCGTCGTCGTCCGAATTGCCCAGCGACGAGAACAGCGTGACCCACGTGTTGCGTACTTTCGCACGACGGAAATAGTCATGCATCGCATTCTGCAGAATACGCTGAAATAGCAGCGGCAATTCCGCGGCCGGCCGGTCGCCGTATTTTTCGGCGAGCTTGATCATCGCGTCCTGCACGATGTCGAGCGACGCGTCGTCGTCCCGTACGGCGTAGACCGTTTGCTTGAACGCGCGCCTTTCGACGCCCGCCAGAAAATCGGCGAGTTCCTTGTCTGATGCCATCCGTTGGGGGTCGGCGCAGCAAGCGTGCGCGTAATCGGTCGAAAAATGTCGTAAAACTCGCGGATGCTAACAAACTTTTGCGCGGCGAGGGGCGAAACCTGTACTGGCTTGCGTTTGCCTGACAACCGCGGCCATTGCGCCCGATTGCGTGTTGCGCTGCGCAAGAACGAGGCAATATTTGCTTGACCGCGCGCGCGTCTCCCGCTATTGTCGCTGGTTCGCAACATAAGTGAGTTGTCTCAATTGAGGTGCGGCCCAAGAAGCCCGCCTGTCAACTGGACGCGCCGCTTGAACCCGAGTCACGAGCCCGGCAGAGAGCACCCGATCAATTTTTTGCCGAAAATTCGAAAGGTCAAACAATGAATATGCCCAGCGCGGAATTCTCCACGTCGGATACGACCCTCCCACACGAAGCAGACTCTATCGGCGCCACCGTGCTCATGAAGGCACTGGCCGACGAAGACGTCGAGTTCATCTGGGGCTATCCCGGCGGCTCGGTACTCTACATTTACGACGAGCTTTACAAGCAGGACAAATTCCAGCACGTGCTGGTGCGCCACGAACAGGCCGCCGTGCATGCTGCTGATGCCTATGCGCGTTCCACCGGCAAGGTCGGCGTGTGTCTCGTCACCTCCGGCCCCGGCGTCACCAATGCGGTGACCGGCATCGCGACCGCGTACATGGATTCGATTCCGATGGTCGTGATCAGCGGCCAGGTGCCGACGGCCGCGATCGGTCAGGACGCCTTCCAGGAATGCGATACGGTCGGCATCACGCGTCCTTGCGTGAAGCACAACTTCCTCGTGAAGGACGTGCGCGATCTCGCCGCCACCGTCAAGAAAGCTTTCTATATTGCCCGTACCGGCCGTCCCGGCCCGGTGCTGATCGACATTCCGAAGGACGTGTCGAAGACGCCTTGCCAGTACGAACCGCTCAAGAGCGTGTCGCTGCGCTCGTACAACCCGGTCACCAAGGGCCACTCCGGTCAGATCCGCAAGGCGGTGTCGCTGCTGTTGTCGGCGAAGCGCCCGTACATCTACACCGGCGGCGGCATCATCCTCGCGGATGCGGCGCGTGAGCTGAACCAGTTCGCCGACCTGCTCGGCTATCCGGTCACCAACACGCTGATGGGTCTGGGCGGCTACCGCGCGAGCGACAAGAAATTCCTCGGCATGCTCGGCATGCACGGTACTTACGAAGCCAACATGGCGATGCAGCACTGCGACGTGCTGATCGCGATCGGTGCGCGCTTCGACGACCGTGTGATCGGCGATCCGAACCATTTCGCGTCGCGCCCGCGCAAGATCATCCATATCGACATCGATCCTTCCTCCATTTCCAAGCGCGTGAAGGTCGACATTCCGATCGTCGGCGACGTGAAGGAAGTGCTGAAGGAACTGATCGAGCAGTTGCAGACGGCCGAGCATGGCCCGGACACCGCGGCGCTCGCCGACTGGTGGAAGGACATCGAAGGCTGGCGCTCGAAAGACTGCCTGAAGTTCGATCGCAAGAGCGACATCATCAAGCCGCAGTACGTGGTGGAAAAGGCGTGGGAGCTGACCGACGGCAACGCGTTCGTCTGCTCCGACGTCGGCCAGCACCAGATGTGGGCCGCGCAGTTCTACCGCTTTAACAAGCCGCGTCGCTGGATCAACTCCGGCGGCCTCGGCACGATGGGCTTCGGCCTGCCGGCGGCGATGGGCGCGAAGATGGCGCACCCGGACGACGACGTGCTGTGCATCACCGGCGAAGGCTCGATCCAGATGTGCATTCAGGAGCTGTCGACCTGCAAGCAGTACGATCTGCCGATCAAGATCCTGTCGCTGAACAACCGCTATCTGGGCATGGTCCGCCAGTGGCAGCAGATCGAATACAGCAAGCGTTATTCGCATTCCTATATGGATGCGCTGCCCGACTTCGTTAAGCTGGCCGAAGCGTACGGTCATGTCGGCATGCGTATCGAGCGCACCGCCGACGTCGAGCCGGCGCTGAAGGAAGCGCTGCGCCTGAAAGATCGCTGCGTGTTTCTCGACTTCCAGACCGATCCGACCGAAAACGTCTGGCCGATGGTCCAGGCCGGCAAGGGCATCACCGAGATGCTGCTGGGTTCGGAAGATCTATAACGACGGCGCGCCGGGGTAACCCCGGCGCCGGCTTCGTCATGCGCGCCTTCACGAAAGGCGGGGGCGGACGAAGCGGCGCCGCGCCGCTCGCAGACATCGACACAACATCTGGAAGAAGCGAAACATGAGACACATCATTTCTGTGCTGCTGGAAAACGAACCGGGCGCGCTCTCGCGCGTGGTGGGTCTGTTTTCGGCACGCGGCTACAACATTGAAACCTTGACGGTGGCTCCGACCGAAGACCGTTCGCTGTCGCGCATGACCATCGTCTCCGTTGGCTCGGACGACGTGATCGAACAGATCACGAAGCATCTGAACCGCCTGATCGAGGTGGTGAAAGTGGTCGACCTTACCGAGGGCGCCCACATCGAACGCGAGCTGATGCTGATCAAGGTGAGGGCGGTCGGCAAGGAACGTGAGGAAATGAAGCGGATGTCGGATATTTTCCGCGGCCGCATCATCGACGTCACCGAAAAGACCTACACGATCGAACTGACGGGGGCGAGCGACAAGCTCGACGCCTTCATCGAGGGGCTCGACTCCACGGCGATTCTCGAAACGGTCCGCACGGGCAGCTCGGGCATCGGTCGCGGCGAGCGTATTCTGAAGGTTTAACGTCACGATCGCACAGCCGGGCGGCACGGCATCAGGCAGCCCGGCCGTAGTACCACATTCGCAGTACCTGAATTTCTCTGAATCATCGAATTTAGCCAAGGAACCGACATGAAAGTTTTCTACGACAAGGACGCCGATCTCTCCCTCATCAAGGGCAAGCAGGTCACCATCATCGGCTATGGCTCGCAAGGCCATGCGCACGCGCTGAACCTGAAGGAAAGCGGCGTGAACATCACGGTCGGTCTGCGCAAGGGCGGCGCATCGTGGAGCAAGGCTGAGAACGCCGGCCTGCAGGTCAAGGAAGTCGCGGAAGCGGTCAAGGGCGCGGACGTCGTCATGATGCTGCTGCCGGACGAGCAGATCGCCGACGTGTACGCGAAGGAAGTGCACGCGAACATCAAGCAGGGCGCAGCCCTCGCGTTCGCGCACGGCTTCAACGTGCACTACGGTCAGGTGATCCCGCGCGCGGATCTGGACGTGATCATGATCGCGCCGAAGGCACCGGGCCACACGGTTCGCGGCACGTACTCGCAAGGTGGCGGCGTGCCGCACCTGATCGCAGTTGCGCAAGACAAGTCGGGCGCGGCGCGTGACATCGCTCTGTCGTACGCAGCGGCAAACGGCGGCGGCCGTGCCGGCATCATCGAAACGAACTTCCGCGAAGAAACCGAAACCGACCTGTTCGGCGAACAGGCTGTTCTGTGCGGCGGTACCGTCGACCTGATCAAGGCTGGTTTCGAAACGCTGGTCGAAGCTGGCTACGCGCCGGAAATGGCGTACTTCGAGTGCCTGCACGAACTGAAGCTGATCGTCGACCTGATCTACGAAGGCGGCATCGCGAACATGAACTACTCGATCTCGAACAACGCCGAGTACGGCGAGTACGTGACGGGTCCGCGCATCGTGACGGCTGAAACGAAGAAGGCGATGAAGGCCGTGCTGACCGACATCCAGACCGGCGAGTACGCAAAGAGCTTCATCCTCGAAAACAAGGCCGGCGCACCGACGCTGCAATCGCGCCGCCGTCTGACGGCCGAGCACCAGATCGAACAGGTCGGTTCGAAGCTGCGCGCGATGATGCCGTGGATCGCGAAGAACAAGCTGGTCGACCAGTCGAAGAACTAAGCGTATTCACGCCACGAAATCCGGCGCCCTGCGTTCGCATGGCGGCCGGATGAGTCAAAAAGCCGTCCAAGGGTGCTGAACCCTGGGCGGCTTTTGCTATCCTACGGTTTTACGTGCGACACGCGTCGCATCGACTGGACGGCGAAAGCCGTCCCATTTGGTGGCACCTTGAGGCCACCCCTGTGTAGCGAAGCGAGACTTGGTGAAGTTGCCTGGAATCGCTGCCGTAGGCGGACGTCGATACTTGTATCTTCGCCCGCATTTGCATTGACCTGATTACCGTCAGGTTCCGCCGAGTTAGCGGCTTCAATACCGCTAACAAAGCGGATTGTTGTATGTAACTCCCGAGCCTCTGGGCAACGGATCGCTGCAAGCACGAGCGCAAGCTCGGTGTGTCATTGTTCGAGCACGTCAGCAGCATGGCGTGTGAATTGAACCTGCTGTACGACCAGCAGTAGCCTACGAAGACATGCGTCACTGGCAACGGTGGGGTGTGAAGCTCTTCTGACAATGTAGCCCCCAGAAGTAGTGGGTGCGTGAATGCCGCGAGGCATTTACTCAGAGACTCCAAGCAGCAAAGGGGTTGAGGCGCTAGGCTGGCTGATACGGTTAATGCAAGTGAACTGCTGATAAACCTCGTAAGTAGGACGGTGCCAAAGCTGCTGACAGGCATCAACCAAACAGGTGTGCGGTCGGATAACCCGCTGTAAATTCGGGTTACGTCGTCATCGGACCGCCGGGGAATAGGCAGAACCTAAGTCAGTCGTGTGACATGCCGGGAACGTGGTAAGCCTGTATGGTTGCCGGTCGCAGTTTGACTGGCAGGCGAACCGTGAGGGACGCTGTTGATTGTGCAGGTATGGGATGACGGAGAAAGCGAAAGCCGGTCTGTAATGGGTCGGATAGGGGTTGGGACATTACCTCACGCGAAAGCGGGCAGACTTCCGTCTGGTCTACCGTCGCAAGATGGCTGACTAACCCTTTAGCTGGAAGATGATTGCTGTCGGGCTTCTGGACCGTCAGCATATGTTTTTAACCCCCTTGCGGGAGCAGATCGCTCCCGCAAGGGGCGATCTGTTCTCCGCTCGGGATTCACTTCTTCGAGTAGGAGAGCAGCATGAGAGTATCTGTCCGAAAGGACGGATCTGCGCTTTCCCACGCGCCGGACAACTGGTACGCCGTAGATTGGCGGCGGGTTGAACGGAACGTGAGAGGGATGCAGATTCGAATTGCGAAGGCGACGCGGGAAGGCAATTGGCGCAGGGGGAGAGCCCTGCAACGGATGTTGACCCGCACGTTGTCCGCAAAGCTGTATGCGGTACGACGTGTTACGCAGAATCAGGGTGCGCGAACGGCTGGAGTCGATCGCGAACTTTGGGACTCGCCTGAGAGCCGATGGCTTGCTGTCGGCAGGTTGAAGCGGCGTGGATACAAGCCTCTGCCTTTACGGAGAGTCTTTATCCCCAAGGCCAATGGAAAGGAGCGCCCTCTGGGAATTCCGACCATGCGGGACAGGGCTATGCAAGCGTTGTATCTGCTGGCCTTGGAGCCGGTGTCGGAATCGACGAGCGACCCGAACTCTTATGGGTTCAGGTTAAACCGCTCGACGGCTGACGCCATGTCACAGATATTCGTCGCCATGTCCCAAAAGGGCTCAGCCCGTTGGGTGCTGGAGGCGGATATCAAGGGATGCTTCGACCATATTAGCCACAACTGGCTGGAAACCCATGTCCTTATGGACAAGGAAATCCTCCGGAAATGGCTGAAAGCTGGCCTGATTTACAAGGGGCAGCTTCAGGCGACAGAGGCCGGTACGCCGCAAGGAGGGATCATTTCTCCGACGCTGGCGAATGTGACGCTGAACGGGCTGGAGCGAGAACTGCTGGCGCACCTTAGTGCGAAGTTTGGGATCGCAAAAGCCAACAAGCTTAAAGTCAATGTAGTGCGGTACGCGGACGACTTCGTGATCACCGGTGACTCGCAAGAGTTGCTGGAGCAGGAAGTCCGACCTTGGGTGGAAGCATTCCTTGCCGTTCGAGGTCTGCAACTGTCTGAGGAGAAAACGCGCATCACACACATCGATTCGGGCTTCGATTTCCTGGGGTGGAATTTCCGTAAGTATTCGGGGACTCTGCTCATCAAGCCGAGCAAGAAAAACGTGCAAACGTTCTATCGCAAGGTGGCGGATACGATCAGCGGTCACAAGACGGTGAAGCAGGAGAATCTGATTCGACTGCTGAACCCGATGCTACGAGGCTGGGCGCAGTATCACAGTCCCGTGGTCGCCAAAGAGGCATACAGCCGCATGGAGTCTTTGATTTTCCGAAGACTTTGGCGGTGGTCGACGAGGCGGCACCTGAACAAGAATGCCGACTGGGTGAAAAAGAAATATTTTCACTCGGAGGGCAATCGAAACTGGGTGTTCGCTGTTCCTGTAGCTCGTGACGACGGTAGTAAGGGGTTGCTTAGCCTGTACCAACTTAGCGGTACGGAAATTAAGCGACACAGAAAGGTCAAAGGAGCATTCAATCCCTTTGATCCTGAGTGGGAGCAGTACGGCGAACAGTTGCGACAGGCGCGCATGGAACACTCAATGCGTTATCGGAAGCAATGGGTTTCGCTGTATATGTCGCAAGACGGGCTTTGCTCGCATTGTGGCTGTGCCCTGACAAAGGAGACCGGCTGGCATGACCATCATCTAGAGTATCGGATGCATGGTGGTACGGACGCTCTCTCGAACAGGGTTCTGCTTCACCCGCACTGCCATCAGCAGGCGCACGCAGGTAAAATTGCGGTAACTAAGCCGGCCCGGTCCTAAGACCGGGCTTTGTTTGTAGATTTGAGCCGTATGCGGGGAAACTCGCACGTACGGTTCTTAGGGGGCCCTCTTTCCGCGAGGAAGGGGGGCTACCCTCCAAAAACACAGAAGCCAATCCATGAATTACCCTCATCCGATCATCGCGCGAGAAGGCTGGCCGTTCATCGCCATCGCGGCCGTTGTTGCCTTGCTGGTTCACGCGTTCGCGGGGTTCGGCATTGCGTGGATTTTCTGGCTGCTGCTGATCTTCGTCGTGCAGTTCTTCCGCGACCCGGCCCGGCCGATTCCGACCCAGGCCAACGCGGTGCTGTGCCCGGCCGACGGTCGCATCGTCGCGGTCGAAACCGCCCACGATCCGTATGCCAATCGCGAAGCGCTGAAGATCAGCGTGTTCATGAACGTGTTCAACGTGCACTCGCAGCGCTCGCCGGTCGACGGCGCGATCTCGAAGGTCCAGTACTTCCCGGGCGCGTATCTGAACGCGGCGGTGGATAAAGCGTCGACCGAAAACGAGCGCAACGCGGTGGTGATCGAGATGGCCGGCGGCCAGACGGTCACGTCGGTGCAGATCGCCGGTCTGATCGCGCGGCGCATTCTTTGCTATGTGCGTGCAGGCGAGCCGCTGACCCGCGGCCAGCGCTATGGCTTCATCCGCTTCGGTTCGCGCGTCGACGTGTATCTGCCGGTCGGCAGCCGTCCGCGTGTGTCGATCGGCGAGAAGGTGTCGGCGTCGTCGACGATCCTCGCCGAGCTGTAAAGCGGCATACAGGAGGTTGTCCGAATGGCCGCATTCAAACCGCGTCGCCCCCGCAGCAGCGGTCCGCTGCCGCGGCCGTTTCGCCGTAACAAGCCGCCGGTGGTGACGGACTCGCCGGTCGCCGAGAGCCGGCGCGCGCAGCGCCAGCAGTTCCTCAGAAAGCGTGGCATCTACCTGCTGCCCAATGCGTTCACCACCGCGGCGCTGTTCTGCGGGTTCTTCGCCGTCGTGCAGGCGATGAACGTGCGCTTCGAGATCGCGGCCATCGCGATCTTCGTCGCGATGGTGCTCGACGGCATGGACGGCCGCGTCGCGCGCATGACCCATACGCAAAGCGCGTTCGGCGAGCAGTTCGACAGCCTGTCGGACATGGTGTCGTTCGGTGTTGCGCCCGCGCTCGTGATGTACGAGTGGATCCTGAAGGACCTCGGGCGCTGGGGCTGGCTCGCGGCGTTCGTCTACTGCTCGGGCGCGGCGCTGCGGCTCGCGCGTTTCAACACCAACATCGGCGTGGTCGACAAGCGTTTCTTCCAGGGGATGCCGAGCCCGGCCGCCGCCGCGCTGATCGCCGGCTTCGTGTGGCTCGCCACCGACAACCGCGTGCCGCTGAAGCTGGTCTGGCTGCCGTGGGTCGCGTTCGTGCTGACCATCTATGCGGGCGTGACGATGGTGTCGAACGCGCCGTTCTATAGCGGCAAGGCGCTCGACGTGCGGCACCGGGTGCCGTTCGGCGTGATCCTGCTGGTGGTGGTTGCGTTCGTGCTGGTGTCGTCCGATCCGCCGCTGATGCTGTTCGGCCTGTTCGTGCTGTACGGCCTGTCCGGCTATGTGTTCTGGGCGTATCAGGCGGTGCGTGGCAAAGCCAATCCGGCGCGTTCGATGTCGCACGACCGGTGACATTTCGGGTCACGGCCTGAGCGGCGCTTCCTCGCCACAACACCAGAAAACGGCAGCCTTCGGGCTGCCGTTTTTCGTTGCCGGCGGGGGGGGGGGCAGGTGTCGCGGATCGGCGTCGTACGGCGTTTTCAGGGCGCCCGGACGCGCATTGCATGGCCACTGGAATCTCGCTATAGTCGTCGGATCAAGTGCGTCCGCGTGGCCGATGAAGCCTGACTGCCGCGGCGTTCGCTGCGGCGCGCCAACATGCATTGTTCCCGCCTTCGCGCTGCTGTCCGCCGGCCGCGCCAATTCTTCGAATACCAACCCCGTCCCCCTATCCGAACGACTCCCGAGGAGCCCGACATGTCCGACAAACTGATCATTTTCGACACCACGTTGCGTGACGGCGAGCAGTCGCCCGGTGCGTCGATGACGAAGGAAGAAAAGATTCGCATCGCGAAGCAGCTCGAGCGGATGAAGGTCGACGTGATCGAGGCCGGTTTCGCCGCGAGCTCGAACGGCGACTTCGACGCGATCCAGACGATCGCGGGCCTCGTCAAGGACAGCAAGATCTGCTCGCTTGCGCGCGCGAACGACAAGGACATCCAGCGCGCCGCCGACGCGCTCAAACCGGCCGACCAGTTCCGCATTCACACGTTCATCGCAACCTCGCCGCTGCATATGGAGAAGAAGCTGCGCATGACGCCGGAGCAGGTGTTCGAGCAGGCGAAGCTCGCGGTGCGATTCGCGCGCAAGTTCACCGACGACGTCGAGTTCTCGCCGGAAGACGGCAGCCGCTCGGACATGGACTTCCTGTGCCGCGTGCTGGAGGCCGTGATCGCCGAGGGCGCGACCACCATCAACATCGCGGACACGGTCGGCTACGGCGTGCCGGAACTGTACGGCCAGCTCGTCAAGACGCTGCGCGAGCGCATTCCGAACTCGCACAAGGCGGTGTTCTCGGTGCACTGCCATAACGACCTCGGCATGGCCGTCGCGAATTCGCTCGCGGGCGTGCAGATCGGCGGCGCGCGCCAGGTCGAGTGCACGATCAACGGACTCGGCGAGCGCGCGGGCAATACCTCGCTCGAAGAAATCGTGATGGCGGTGAAGACCCGCAAGGACTATTTCGGCCTCGACGTCGGTCTCGATACCACGCAGATCGTGCCGGCCTCGAAGCTCGTGTCGCAGATCACTGGCTTCGTCGTGCAGCCGAACAAGGCGGTGGTCGGCGCGAACGCGTTCGCGCACGCGTCCGGCATCCACCAGGACGGCGTGCTGAAGGCGCGCGACACCTACGAAATCATGCGCGCCGAAGACGTGGGCTGGACCGCCAACAAGATCGTGCTCGGCAAGCTGTCGGGCCGCAACGCGTTCAAGCAGCGTCTGCAGGAACTGGGCATCGCGCTCGACAGCGAAGCCGAACTGAACGCCGCGTTCGCGCGCTTCAAGGAACTGGCCGACCGCAAGGCCGAGATTTTCGACGAAGACATCATCGCGATCGTCAACGAGGAATCGGCGGAAGCGCACGAGAAGGAGCACTACAAGTTCCTGTCGATGGCGCAGCACTCGGAGACCGGCGAGCAGCCGCACGCGAAGGTCGTGTTCTCGGTCGAGGGCAAGGAGATCACCGGCGAGGCGCGCGGCAACGGCCCGGTCGACGCGACGCTCAACGCGATCGAAACGGAAGTGGGCAGCGGCTCCGAGCTGCTGCTGTACTCGGTGAACGCGATCACGACCGGCACCCAGGCGCAGGGCGAGGTGACGGTGCGGCTGTCGAGGAGCGGGCGCATCGTCAATGGCGTCGGCACCGATCCGGATATCGTCGCGGCGTCGGCGAAGGCGTATTTCTCGGCGCTCAACAAGCTGTATTCGAATGCGGACAAACTCAATCCGCAGCGTTCGGAGTGATGCCGGTGTAATGCCGGTGCAATGACGCAAGGTGGCGCGCGAGCAGCGCGTCGGCTCGCGTTTCCAGCCCGATAAAAAAAGCCCCGCGCCAGTGCTCTGGCGCGGGGCTTTTTTGTTGCCCGCTACTTGGCGGTGACTATTCCGACGCGGTCCTGCGCAGCCACCAGCCGCGCTCCGCGTTGGCCTGTGCGCGCGGCTGATAGCGCACCTCGACGGCGATCTCGCGGCGCGGCGCCGCGGCGACGAAATCGTCGAGCAGCTCGCGCACGTCGTGATCGACGAAATCGGCGCGGGTCGCATCGACGATCACGGTCGCGCCGTCGGGAATCTGCTGCAGATAGCGCTTGAACGGCACCTTGCCGAGAAACGACACGTCCTTGCGGAACGACAGCAGATAGTGATCGCCGTGCTGCGCGAGCACGATCGGCCCGCGCAGGTTCGCGTACAGCGCGAGCAGCACGCTGCACAGGATACCGAGCGCGATGCCGATCAGCAGATCGGTGGCGAGCACGCCGACCAGCGTGACGATGAACGGGGCGAAGGGCGCGAAACCTTGTCGCGCGATCGCGACGAACAGCGACGGCTTCGCGAGTTTGAAGCCTGTGAAGATCAGGATCCCGGCGAGGCAGGCGAGCGGAATCAGGTTGATGATCCCGGTGAGGGCGAACACGCTGACGAGCAGCAGCACACCGTGGACGATCGCCGACAGCCGGCTCTTGCCGCCCGCATACACGTTGGCGGAACTGCGCACGATCACCGACGTGATCGGCAGGCCGCCGAGCACGCCCGCGATCAGATTGCCGACGCCCTGCGCCTTGAGCTCGCGATCGGGCGGCGCGTGACGCCGCTCGGGGTCGATCTGCTCGACCGCTTCGAGGTTCAGCAGCGTCTCGAGACTCGCGACGATCGCCAGCGTGATCGCGACGCGCCAGATGTCGGGATTGGCGAGTTGCGCGAAGTGCGGGCCGAAGTCGGCGGATTCGATCGAGGACTGTAGCGCCGCCAGCGAGCCGAGCGACGGCAACGCGACGAGACCTTCGGCGGGCAGCGCAAAAGCGGGCGCGACGAACTTCAGCGCGAGGGTCGTGCCGATCCCGAGCAGCACCACCGCGAGCGGCGACGGCAGCAGGCGCACCAGCGCGAAGCGGCGCAGCGCACGGGTTTCCCAGCCGGCCAGAATCGCGAGCGACAGCAGCGCGATCAGGATCGCCATCGGCGAGATCGAGCCGAATGGCGTGGCCACCGCGGCCGCCGAGTGCGCGACCGCGTCTGCGTCGCCGAGACCGAGCGCGGCCGGGAACTGCTTGACGATCAGCAGCACGCCGATCGCCGCCAGCATCCCCTTGATGACGGGCGACGGCACATAGCCGGCGAGCCGGCCGGCCTTCAGCATGCCGAAACCGAACTGCAGCACGCCGGACAACAGCACGGCGAGCAGAAACGCGGAAAAGCTGCCGAGCCGCGCGATGCCGTCGACGACGATCACGACGAGGCCCGCGGCCGGCCCGCTCACGCTCAGACGCGAGCCGCTCAGCGCCGCCACCACCAGCCCGCCGATGATGCCGGACACGAGACCCGCGAACGGATCGACGCCCGACGCGTGGGCGATGCCGAGACATAACGGCAACGCGACGAGAAAAACCACCGTGCCGGCCAGCAGATCGCGCTGGAGCGAGGGGAAAAAGCGTTCAGTGTTCATGGTGTCGAAGTACCGGAGGTAGGGCGGCGGACGACGAACGATCGCGCTGTCGGCGCTCGCCGCGGGTCGAACGGAACAGGAATGGGTGATGCGCGGCGGGCTGCTAGCCCGCGCTATGGGCGGTGGTCGTGCAGGTCATCGCGTCGTCGGCGGCGTAGCCGGAGGTCAGCACCTTCAGACGCCCGTCGTCGAGTTTGAAGACCCAGCCGTGCACGAGCGGCGCGGGATCGGCTTCGCGCACGATCGGATGCGCGCGCAGCTGGCGCACCTGTTCGAGCACGTTCAGCTCGGCCAGCCGGTCGACCCGCTTCGATTCGGTCGGCTCGCCGGCCAGCTCCGCGTGGTGCGCTGTCGCGAGCGCGCACAGCGGCTTGATGCGCCGGTTCACGTGCGGCAGCTCGGGGTTCGGCGGCAGCAGCGCCGCGCGCACGCCGCCGCAGCCGTAGTGGCCGCAGACGATCACGTGGCCGACCTTGAGCACCCGTACGGCGTATTCGAGGACGCTGGCGGAGTTGTCGTCGGCGGGATCGAACAGGTTGGCGATGTTGCGATGGAGGAACAGATCGCCGGGCTCGCAATGGGTGATCGTTTCGGCGGGCACCCGGCTGTCCGAGCAGCCGATCCACAGCACGTGCGGATTCTGCCCACGTTCCAGATCGCTAAAAAAGCCCGGATCGCGCGTCGCGGTTTCATGCGCCCACGCGACGTTGGCAACCAGTAATTGTTTGGGACGGTTCATCGGAGCGACTCCCGTTAGAAAGACACGTCGACGCGGTTTGCGGGCACGACTGTGACCATGCAGCTGGAGGCAAACCGCGGTCGACTAAAAAATTACAATCAGCTTTCTACCAGAAAATAATTGACGAGAGTCATATAAAAATTCGCGTTAATGTTAAAAAAATAAAAAAAGCCACCTGTGAAAGGCGGCTTTGTTAAATTTTTTTCCTGCGCAGAAGAAATGCTAGCGTCACTCAGAACAGACTGCGCCGATCCGGGTCGTGCAGCGGGTCGGGCGTTTTCTGCGTGGTCCGCAGGATCCCCTGGTCGTCGAAGTAGAAGCTGTACAGCATGTACCAGACGTTGTCCTCGAGATAGCGATAGGTCCAGACCTCGCGCTTCATCAGCGGGAAGTACGACGTCTCGACCGGCCGGCCGAAATTGACCAGCACGTCGCTGCGGGTCCATTTGCCGATCTCGGCGCGGTAGAACTCGTTGGGCTGCAGCACTTGGCGCACGGTGACGATCTTGCCGGCCGCGTCGATGTCGGCGGCAGTGGTGGTTTCGCCCATCGGCTGGGTCGGCCACATCAGGCGCTTGCCGCCGTCGGGCAGATCGTAGACTTCGCGCGGTGGACCGAGGCGCGCGACGATCGTCGACGCGTCCGCGCCCTGGCTGTATTGCTGCCAGGGCTGCGCGCAGCCCGCGAGCGCGAGCACGCTCAGGCAGACTAGCGCTGCGCGGCGCAGATGGGCGCCGGCCGGTGTTGCGACAGAGGCCGCCGTGCGGTGAGGGCGGTTCGGCATGGATTCCTCCGATAGGCGTTCGAGTAGCGGTTGTTATTCGTCGAGCCGCAATATTCTGACATGCGTTACGGCAAAAGAACCGCGCGGAGTGCGGGTGCGCGGGGGGCGCGGCCCGCTCGCGGGCGCCCCTCGCAACGGGAACGGCCGCGCCGGCTTGCCTATTCCCTGTGCGGCGTCCTATGATCCGCGCTTCGAAAGATTCAGGCGGGACCCATGATGGCGATGTGGCAACGGACGGCGGCGCTTGCGCTGACCGCGATTTCGATGGCGCTGGCGGCTGGCGCCGCTCAGGTGGCGAGCGCGGCCACGGCCGGGACTACGGCGGCGAACGCGCCGGCCCCCGCGGCGGCTAAACCGGCCGGCGCGCCGATCCGTCTCGCGCTGATCGAAGGGATGTCCGGGCCGTTCGCGAACGCGGGCGCGGCGGTCGAGCGCAATCTGCGCTTTGGCGTCGAGCAGGTCAATGCGCACGGCGGCGTAAAGCTCGCGGACGGCGCGCACCCGCTCGAACTCGTCGTGCTCGACAGCAAGGGCAGCACCGAGGAGGCGCTGACGCAGCTGCGCGCGGCCGCCGACCGCCATATCGGCTACATCCTGCAGGGCAACGGCTCGGCGGTCGCCGCCGCGCTGCTCGGCGCGATCGACAAGCAGAACAGCCGCGAGCCGGATAACCGCGAACTGTTCCTCAACTATTCCGCTGACGATCCCGCGTTGACCAACGCGAGCTGCAGCTTCTGGCACTTCCGTTTCGACGCGCACGCGGGCATGCGGATGGTCGCGCTGGCCGACGTGATCCAGCGTGACAAGGCGGTCAAGAAGGTCTATCTGCTGAACCAGGACTACAGCTTCGGCCACGACGTCAGCAACCTCGCGCGTTCGACGCTTGGCGCGAAGCGCCCGGACATCACCGTGGTCGGCGACGAGTTTCATCCGATCGGCCGGGTGAAGGACTTCGCGCCCTATATCGCGAAGATTCGCGCGAGCGGCGCCGACGCGGTGATCACCGGCAACTGGGGCAACGACCTGACGCTGCTGGTGAAGGCGGCGCGCGAACAGGGCCTCGACATCAAGTTCTACACGTTCTACGGCAACAGCCTCGGCGCGCCCGCCGCGCTCGGCGACGCGGGCGTCGGCCACGTGATTGCGGTCGCCGACTGGCATCCGAACGCCGGCGGCGCGGCCTCCGACGCGTGGTACGCGGCGTTCCGCGCGCGCTTCCCGGCGGCTCAGGACGACTATCCGGTGCTGCGCATGCCGCTGATGATCGAAACGCTGGCCGCCGCGATGAACCGCGCGGGCAGCGCCGATCCGACCGCGGTCGCGAAGGCGCTCGAAGGCATCCGCTTCGACAATGGCTTTCACGCATCGTGGATGCGCGCGGACGACCATCAACTGATCCAGCCCCTCTATGTGATGGAGATGGACAAGGCGGGCACGCCCGGCGTGCGCTTCGACAACGAAGGCTCCGGCTATGGCTTCCGTACGGTGCTCGCGCTGCCGCCCGAGCGTACGGTGCTGCCGACCGTGTGCCGGATGCGGCGGCCGTAATCGACGCGCCGGTCGCGGGTTCGCGGCGCAAAGCGCCTGTGCTACAATACGCGTCCCGTTATCGGGCAAGGTCTCGCATCAGTCGAAAACCCGGCCGGCAACGGGCAGCAACAAAGCAGCAGTAAATTGTGAAAAAGCACGGGTATTCCACGGCACGGCCTTTCTTCCGTGACCGCCTGTTCAGTTATTAAGGAAATCGACATGTCCGCAGTTGACGCCAGCAAGAAATCCGAAGTCGTCGCGCAATTCGCACGCGCAGCCAACGACACCGGCTCCCCCGAAGTTCAGGTCGCGCTGCTCACGACCCGCATCAACGAACTCACCGCTCACTTCAAGGAGCACACGAAGGATCACCACAGCCGCCGCGGTCTGCTGCGCATGGTGAGCCGCCGCCGCAAGCTGCTCGACTACCTGAAGGGCAAGGACGCGGATCGCTACCGCAGCCTGATCGAGAAGCTGGGTCTGCGTAAGTAATCGGCCAGTCGTTCAGCAAGATGCCTGTGTCAGTTATCGCTGATACAGGCATTTTGTTTTTGCGCGGTGCGCTTCATGTGATGCGCGCGGCGCCTGCGATACGCGGTGCAGGCCGGTTTGCCCGGCGTATCCAGACAAGGCAGTACCCGTAGCAGAACACGCAGTACAGCAATGACAGAAACATGGCCGGGCTTCAGGGCGGAGTTTTGTGTCATTCCAGCGGTTCGCGCGCAAGCGGTTCCGGCGCGTGGCTCTCTGGAATGGCATAACACGACTCTTCCCATGTGGCGCCGGTCCCGGCGTTGCCGCGCCGCTTCCGGTCCGCGCGGCATTACGATGAGGAAAAGCAATGACTATGTTCAACAAGATCGTCAAAGAATTTAAGTGGGGACAGCACAACGTCCGCCTCGAAACCGGTGAAGTCGCTCGCCAGGCGAGCGGTGCGGTGATCGTCGACGTCGAAGACACCGTGGTGCTCGCGACCGTGGTCGGCGCGAAGACCGCCAAGCCGGGTCAGGACTTCTTCCCGCTGACCGTCGATTACCTCGAAAAGACCTACGCCGCCGGCAAGATCCCGGGTGGCTTCTTCCGTCGCGAAGGCCGTCCGTCGGAAGGCGAGACGCTGATCTCGCGCCTGATCGACCGTCCGCTGCGCCCGCTGTTCCCGGAAGGCTTCTACAACGAAGTCCAGGTCGTGATCCACGTGCTGTCGCTGAATCCGGAAATTCCGGCCGACATCCCCGCGCTGATCGGCGCGTCGGCGGCGCTCGCGATCTCCGGTCTGCCGTTCAACGGCCCGGTCGGCGCGGCTCGCGTGGCCTACATCAACAACGAATACGTGCTGAACCCGACTCGTCCGCAGATGAAGGAATCGGCGCTCGACCTCGTGGTTGCCGGTACGGAACGCGCGGTGCTGATGGTCGAATCGGAAGCGCAGCAGCTGAGCGAAGAAGTGATGCTCGGCGCGGTCGTGTTCGGTCATGAGCAGATGCAGATTGCGATCGACGCGATCCACGAACTGGTCCGCGAAGGCGGCAAGCCGGAGTGGGACTGGCAGCCGGCAGCGAAGAACGAAGCGCTGATCGCGCGCGTGACGGAACTGGCGCAAGCCGATCTGCTCGCCGCTTACCAGATCCGCGACAAGCAGGCTCGTTCGACCAAACTGAAGGAGGTCTACGCAGCGACCTCGGCGAAGCTCGAGGCAGACGCGGCGGCAGCCGGTACCGCGGCAGCCGACAAGGCGACCGTCGGCAACGTGCTGTTCGACATCGAAGCGAAGATCGTCCGTACCCAGATCCTGAACGGCGAACCGCGTATCGACGGCCGCGACACGCGCACCGTGCGCCCGATCGAAATCCGCACCGGCGTGCTGCCGCGTACCCACGGCTCGGCGCTGTTCACGCGCGGCGAGACGCAGGCCCTGGTGGTCGCGACGCTTGGCACGAAGGGCGACGAACAAAACATCGACGCACTCGAAGGCGAATACCGCGAGCGCTTCATGCTCCACTACAACATGCCCCCGTTCGCGACCGGCGAAACCGGCCGCGTCGGTTCGCCGAAGCGCCGTGAAATCGGTCACGGCCGTCTCGCCAAGCGCGCGCTGGTCGCGTGCCTGCCGAGCGCCGACGAATTCGGCTACTCGATCCGCGTCGTGTCGGAAATCACCGAGTCGAACGGTTCGTCGTCGATGGCTTCGGTGTGCGGCGGCTGCCTCGCGCTGATGGACGCCGGCGTGCCGATGAAGGCGCACGTCGCCGGCATCGCAATGGGCCTGATCCTCGAAGGCAACCGCTTCGCGGTGCTGACCGACATCCTCGGCGACGAAGATCACCTCGGCGACATGGACTTCAAGGTTGCGGGTACCGAGCAGGGCGTGACCGCGCTGCAGATGGACATCAAGATCCAGGGCATCACCAAGGAAATCATGCAGGTCGCGCTCGCGCAGGCGAAGGAAGGCCGCATGCACATCCTCGGCAAGATGACCTCGGCGGTGTCGGGCGCGAACACGGTGCTGTCGGACTACGCGCCGCGCATGATCACCATCAAGATCAACCCGGAAAAGATCCGCGACGTGATCGGCAAGGGCGGTTCGGTGATCCGCGCGCTGACCGAAGAAACCGGCACCACGATCGACATCTCGGACGACGGCGTCGTCACGATCGCCAGCACGAACAGCGAAGGCATGGCCGAAGCGAAGCGTCGCATCGAAGCGATCACGATGGAAGTCGAAGTGGGCCAGGTGTACGAAGGCACCGTGCTCAAGCTGCTCGATTTCGGCGCGATCGTGAACATCCTGCCGGGCAAGGACGGTCTGCTGCACATCTCCGAGATCGCCAACGAGCGCATCAAGGACATCAACGACTACCTGAAGGATGGCCAGCAAGTGAAGGTCAAGGTCATCCAGACGGACGAGAAGGGTCGCGTGCGTCTGTCGGCGAAGGCATTGCTGAACGACGCGCCGCAAGGCGAACCGAACCCGCAGTAATGCGGTAACGGACAAACGGCCGGTTGCGTTATGCGCGCCGGCCGTTTTTCATGCAGGATGGATTGCGTTGCGGATTCGAATGAACGCGCGACGCGGCTGGCGGCTGACGGATATCGGGTAGGCAACGCAATCCACTCTTGGAGTTGACGCAGATGAAAGCGATCGAAATCACCGAATTCGGTGCGCCGGAAGTCCTCAAGCTGGCGGAGCGGCCGATGCCGCAGCCCAAGGCAGGCGAAGTGCTGATCAAGGTGGCGGCGGCCGGCATCAACCGGCCGGACGTGTTCCAGCGCAAGGGTGGCTATGCGCCGCCGCCGGGCGCGTCGGATCTGCCGGGGCTGGAAGTGGCGGGCGAGATCGTCGGCGGAACGATCGACGAGAAGAACAACCCGTTCGGTCTGAAGATCGGCGATCGCGTGTGCGCGCTGCTCGCGGGCGGCGGTTACGCGGAATATGCGAGCGCGCCGCTGTTGCAATGTCTGCCGGTGCCGGCCGGTTTGTCGGACGTCGAGGCGGCTTCGCTGCCGGAGACGTTCTTTACCGTGTGGAGCAACGTGTTCGATCGCGCGCAGCTTGGCCGCGGCGAGGGCGGGGCGAACGAAACGCTGCTCGTGCAGGGCGGCTCGAGTGGCATCGGCGTGACGGCGATCCAGATTGCGCATGCGCTCGGTTTTCGCGTGTTCGCCACCGCCGGCTCGGATGACAAGTGCCGCGCCTGCGAAGCACTCGGCGCCGAACGCGCAATCAACTACAAGACCGAAGACTTCGTCGAAGTGATCAAGTCGCTGACCAACGATCGCGGCGTCGACGTGGTCCTCGACATGGTCGCGGGCAGCTACGTACCGCGTGAACTGTCGGCGCTGGCCGATGGCGGTCGCATCGTGCTGATCGCGTTGCTCGGTGGCGCGAAGGCCGAACTGAATCTGAATGAGGTGCTGCGCCGTCGGCTGACGCTGACGGGTTCGACGCTGCGCCCGCGGCCGATCGAATTCAAGGCGCAAATCGCCGCGCAACTGAAGGAGCGCGTGTGGCCGCATCTCGAAGCGGGTCGTATCAAGCCGGTCGTGCATCGGGTGTTTCCCGCCGCGCAGGCGGCCGAGGCGCATGCGCTGATGGAAAGCAGCACGCACGTCGGCAAGATCGTGCTCACGTGGGGTCAGGACGCTTGACTCCATCGGTTTGACCCGATCCACCCCGCACAGTAAAATGGCGTGTTTTGCGCACGCCGGACACGTCCGACGGGCGGGCTGTTCGCGCAATCAGGCAGAAGCCAGCCAAAAGCCGCGAGCGCAGTCCGCCGGCAGGGCATGCAAGACAGGACAACACGAGACGATGTCGAAACAACAACGAGCCAAACTGGTAGTCGGTAACTGGAAGATGCATGGGCGTCTCGCCGCGAACGCAACGCTGTTGCAGGCGATCGCGCAGGGCGCGGGCGAATTGCCTGCCGCGGTGCGCGTCGGTGTTTGCGTGCCGAGCCTGTATCTCGCGCAGACGCAGTCGTTGCTGGAAGGTAGCCCGGTCGTGTGGGGCGTGCAGGACGTTTCCGCGTTCACGCACGGCGCCTATACCGGTGAAGTGGCTGCGCCGATGGTGAGCGATTTCGGCGCCACGTTTGCAATCGTTGGGCACTCGGAGCGTCGCGCGTATCACCGCGAAAGCGCCGAGCTGGTTGCGGTCAAAACGCAGCGTGCGCTCGAGGCGGGTCTGACGCCGGTTGTCTGTGTCGGTGAGACGCTCGAAGAGCGCGAAGCTGGTTCGACCGAGCAGGTCGTTGGTGCCCAGTTGGACGAAGTGCTCGAGAAGCTGTCGGCTGAGGAAGCGGCGCGTCTCGTCGTCGCTTATGAGCCGGTGTGGGCGATCGGTACCGGCAAGAGTGCGACCTCGGAGCAGGCGCAGGCGGTGCATGCATTCCTGCGTGCGCGTCTCGCTGCGAAGGGTGCCGCTGACGTGCCCCTTCTGTATGGCGGTAGCGTGAAGCCGGACAACGCGGAAGAACTGTTCCGTCAGCCCGATATCGACGGTGGCCTGATCGGCGGCGCGTCGTTGAAAGATCAGGATTTCCTGGCAATCTGCAAGGCGGCCGCAAGCGTCGTCGGTTAAGCAGGGCGCCTTGGCGAAGGTGACTCCATTTCGCGCAACACACCGTGTGCGGCGCGCTTAAATAAAGACTCAGGTGAGTGTAATGCTGTATTTCAAAACATTGATTATCGTCGTTCAGTTGCTGTCGGCGCTTGGGGTCATCGGACTCGTCTTGCTGCAGCACGGCAAAGGCGCCGACATGGGTGCGGCTTTCGGTAGTGGCGCATCGGGCAGTCTGTTCGGTGCGACCGGTTCGGCGAACTTCCTGTCGCGTACCACGGCGGTCCTCGCTGCTGTGTTCTTTATCACGACGTTGGCGCTGACTTACCTCGGTGCGTATCACGCGAAGCCTTCCGCAGGCGTGCTGGGCGTGGCTGCAACAGCGCCGGTCGCCGCATCGCCGGTTTCCGCTCCGGCGGCGGGCTCGGCTCCGGTGGCCGCATCGCCTGCAGCACCGGCTTCGCCCGCATCGGTTCCGGCGACTGGCGTGCCGAAATAAATTTTCGTTCGGCGCGCTCTTGTGCGTTGAACAATCTGTTTAAACAAGTTACAATCTAAGTCTTGAAGCGATTCGCGGGTTTTACAAGTTGTTTTCCCGGATTGCATATAGTGCCGACGTGGTGAAATTGGTAGACACGCTATCTTGAGGGGGTAGTGGCGAAAGCTGTGCGAGTTCGAGTCTCGCCGTCGGCACCAAATGTTATCTAAATGCCAGCCGCTTGCTTCGCTTCGGCTGGCATTTTCACTTCTGCGCGTGGTTTAGTTTGCGTTATGCGTGTTGAGGAAGTGATTTCGCGTCAGGGGTGCTATGCTCCTGACGGCACTCAGAACCAACCGATTGAGGATTGTCTTGAACCTCGCAGCCTATTTCCCCGTTTTGCTGTTCCTTATTGTGGGCACCGGTTTAGGCGTAGCACTGGTCAGTATCGGCAAGATCCTCGGTCCCAATAAGCCCGATACCGAGAAAAACGCACCGTACGAGTGCGGCTTCGAAGCATTCGAAGATGCGCGCATGAAGTTCGACGTGCGCTACTACCTCGTCGCCATTCTCTTCATCATTTTCGACCTTGAAACGGCGTTTCTGTTCCCGTGGGGCGTGGCCCTGCGCGACATCGGCTGGGCTGGTTTCATGGCAATGATGATTTTCCTGCTCGAGTTCCTGCTTGGCTTCGCCTACATCTGGAAGAAGGGCGGCCTCGATTGGGAATGATGAATTAATCGCCGGTTTACGCGGGTGGCCAGGCTTGTCACCCCGTCTGGAGTGGAAAGCAAATGAGTATCGAAGGGGTCTTGAAAGAAGGGTTTGTCACCACGACGGCCGACAAACTGATCAACTGGACGCGTACCGGCTCGCTGTGGCCGATGACGTTCGGTCTTGCGTGCTGCGCTGTCGAGATGATGCATGCGGGTGCCGCCCGTTATGACCTCGACCGCTTCGGCGTGGTGTTTCGTCCGAGTCCGCGTCAGTCGGACGTGATGATCGTCGCCGGCACGCTGTGTAACAAGATGGCGCCCGCTCTGCGCAAGGTCTACGACCAGATGGCGGAGCCGCGCTGGGTGATCTCGATGGGCTCGTGCGCGAACGGCGGCGGCTATTACCACTACTCGTATTCGGTAGTGCGCGGCTGTGACCGGATCGTTCCGGTCGACGTCTATGTGCCCGGTTGTCCGCCCACGGCGGAAGCGCTGGTGTATGGCGTGATCCAGCTGCAGGCCAAGATTCGCCGCACCAATACCATCGCCCGTCAATAAGGCAAACGCCTTCCCCACAATATGGCAAGCAAACTCGAGACCCTGAAAGCGAACCTCGAGGCGGCCTTTGGCGGCCTCCTGTCGAGCGTGACCGAGTCGATCGGTGAATTGACGATCGTCGTCAAGGCAGGCGATTACCTCAACGTGGCAAAGCGTCTGCGCGACGACCGCTCGCTCGGTTTCGAGCAGTGCGTCGATCTGTGCGGCGTCGACTATCAAACCTATGCCGATGGCGCTTACGACGGCCCGCGTTTCGCGGCCGTGCTGCATCTGCTGTCGGTGCAGAACAACTGGCGTCTGCGTCTGCGCGTGTTCGCGCCGGACGACGATATGCCGATCCTGCCGTCCGCCGTCGAAATCTGGAATTCGGTCAACTGGTACGAACGCGAAGCGTTCGACCTGTACGGCATCGTCTTCGAAGGTCACCCGGACCTGCGCCGCATTCTGACCGACTACGGTTTCATCGGTCACCCGTTCCGCAAGGATTTCCCTGTTTCCGGCTACGTCGAAATGCGTTACGACCCGGAAGAGAAGCGCGTCGTCTATCAGCCGGTGACGATCGAGCCGCGGGAAATCACGCCGCGCGTGATCCGCGAGGATCGCTATGGCGGTCTGAAACACTAAGAGAACGTCATGGCAGAGATCAAGAACTACACGCTCAACTTCGGCCCGCAGCACCCGGCAGCGCACGGTGTGCTGCGCCTCGTGCTCGAACTCGACGGCGAAGTGATCCAGCGCGCCGATCCGCACATCGGTCTGCTGCATCGCGCGACTGAAAAGCTCGCCGAAAGCAAGACGTTCATCCAGTCGGTGCCGTACATGGACCGTCTCGACTACGTGTCGATGATGGTCAACGAGCACGGCTATGTGATGGCCATCGAAAAGCTGCTCGGTATCGACGTGCCGGTGCGCGCGCAATACATTCGCGTGCTGTTCGACGAAGTGACGCGCGTGCTGAACCACCTGATGTGGATCGGCGCGCACGCGCTCGACGTCGGCGCAATGGCGGTGTTTCTGTACGCGTTCCGTGAGCGTGAAGATCTGATGGACGTGTACGAAGCGGTGTCCGGCGCACGGATGCACGCGGCTTACTACCGTCCGGGCGGCGTCTATCGCGATCTGCCTGACGCAATGCCGCAATACAAGGCGTCGAAGATCCGCAATGCGAAGGCATTGTCGAAGATGAACGAGAACCGTCAGGGTTCGCTGCTCGACTTCATCGACGACTTCTTCACGCGCTTCCCGAAGTGCGTCGACGAATACGAAACGCTGCTGACCGACAACCGGATCTGGAAACAGCGTCTGGTCGGCATCGGCGTGGTCAGTCCCGAGCGCGCGTTGCAGCTCGGTATGACCGGTGCGATGCTGCGTGGCTCGGGTATCGAGTGGGATCTGCGCAAGAAGCAGCCGTACGAAGTCTATGACAAGCTCGATTTCGACATTCCGGTTGGCGTGAATGGCGACTGCTACGACCGCTATCTGGTGCGTGTCGAAGAAATGCGTCAATCCACGCGCATCGCGAAACAGTGCATTGAGTGGCTGCGTAAGAATCCGGGCCCGGTGATGACGGACAATCACAAGGTTGCGCCGCCGTCGCGTGTCGGCATGAAGTCGAACATGGAAGATCTGATCCATCACTTCAAGCTGTTCACCGAAGGTTTCCACGTACCGGAAGGCGAGGCGTACGCCGCGGTCGAACATCCGAAGGGCGAGTTCGGCATCTATCTGATCTCGGACGGCGCCAACAAGCCGTATCGCCTGAAGATCCGCGCGCCGGGTTACGCGCACCTGTCCGCGCTCGACGAAATGGCTCGCGGTCACATGATCGCCGACGCCGTGACGATCATCGGCACGCAGGACATCGTGTTCGGCGAAGTGGATCGCTAGGACGTATTCAGCGACGTGCGTCCGCGGTCATCGCACCGCCCACGCGCGTCAAGCAAAGGAACGCCGGGTCTGTCGCAGTATGACGTGAGCGACAGGTTTTCGTTCGGTAGGAATTGAAAGAGTCGTGTCTGAAAATGATCTCAGCTGAAGGCCTGAAAGAAATCGATCGTGCGATCGCGAAGTACCCCGCCGATCAGAAACAGTCCGCCGTGATGTCGGCGTTGGCCACCGCTCAGGAAGAGCATGGCTGGCTGTCGCCCGAACTCATGCAGTTCGTCGCGGATTATCTCGGCATGCCGGCCGTCGCCGTGCAGGAAGTAGCGACTTTCTACACGATGTACGAGACCTCGCCGGTCGGCAAATACAAGATCACGCTTTGCACGAACCTGCCGTGCCAGCTCGGCCCGGACGGCGGCTCGGAAAGCGCCGCTGAATACCTGAAGCAGAAGCTCGGCATCGACTTCGGCGAAACCACGCCCGACGGCAAGTTCTCCCTCAAAGAGGGCGAGTGCATGGGTTCGTGCGGCGACGCGCCGGTGATGCTGGTGAACAACCATCGCATGTGCAGCTTCATGAGCCGCGAGAAGATCGACCAGCTGCTCGAGGAACTTTCGAAATGACGGCTTTACACGATCGTCACATCAAACCGCTGATTCTCGCCGGCCTGAACGGCGACAACTGGCATCTCGAAGATTATGTGGCGCGCGGCGGTTACGCCCAGCTGCGCCGCATTCTGGAAGAAAAGATTCCGCCCGAGCAGGTGATCGCCGACGTCAAGGCGTCGGGTCTGCGCGGCCGTGGCGGTGCGGGCTTCCCGACCGGTCTGAAGTGGAGCTTCATGCCGCGTCAGTTCCCGGGCCAGAAATACCTCGTCTGCAATTCGGACGAAGGCGAACCGGGTACGTTCAAGGACCGCGACATCCTGCGTTTCAATCCGCATGCGCTGATCGAAGGCATGGCGATCGGTGCGTACGCGATGGGCATCACGGTCGGCTACAACTATATTCACGGCGAAATCTGGGAAGTCTATAAACGCTTCGAAGAAGCGTTAGAAGAAGCTCGTCGCGCGGGGTTCCTCGGCGACAACATCATGGGCTCGGGCTTCTCGTTCCAGCTGCATGCGCACCACGGTTACGGCGCCTATATCTGCGGCGAAGAAACCGCGCTGCTCGAATCGATCGAAGGCAAGAAGGGCCAGCCGCGCTTCAAGCCGCCGTTCCCGGCGAGCTTCGGCGTGTACGGCAAGCCGACCACGATCAACAACACCGAAACGTTCGCGGCGGTGCCGTTCCTGCTCGCGATCGGTCCGCAGAATTACCTCGAGATCGGCAAGCCGAACAACGGCGGCACGAAGATCTTCTCGGTGTCGGGTGACGTCGAACGTCCGGGCAATTACGAAATTCCGCTCGGCACGCCTTTCGCCACGCTGATGGAACTCGCCGGCGGCATGCGCGGCGGCAAGAAGATCAAGGCCGTGATTCCCGGCGGTTCGTCGGCACCGGTGATTCCGGGTGACATGATGATGCAGACGGACATGGATTACGACTCGATCGCGAAGGCGGGCTCGATGCTCGGCTCCGGCGCGGTGATCGTGATGGACGAGACGCGCTGCATGGTGCGTTCGCTGTTGCGTCTGTCGTACTTCTACTACGAAGAATCGTGCGGTCAGTGCACGCCTTGCCGTGAAGGCACGGGCTGGCTGTATCGCGTCGTGCATCGTATCGAGCACGGGCTCGGCCGCCAGGAAGACCTGGATCTGCTGAACTCGGTCGCCGAAAACATCATGGGCCGTACGATCTGCGCGCTCGGCGATGCGGCGGCCATGCCGGTTCGCGGCATGCTCAAGCACTACTGGGACGAATTCGAATACCACGTCGCGCACAAGCATTGTCTCGTCGGCGGTCATGCCGGCACGGCGGCGGCATCGGAAACCGTGGCGGCCTGAGTCGGGCCGATACGGTTGGCCGGCGGATAACTCCCGGACGAACACCTCAACCGCAGGATTCATCGCCCGAAAGCAGGCGATGAACAGGCGAACGATTGAGCGGTAACAGGTTAAGGAAGATTGACCATCATGGTTGAACTGGAAATAGACGGCAAGAAAGTCGAGGTGCCTGAAGGCAGCATGGTGATCCAGGCTGCGCATAAGGTCGACACCTACATTCCTCACTTCTGCTATCACAAGAAGCTGTCGATTGCGGCCAACTGCCGGATGTGTCTGGTCGATGTCGAGAAGATGCCGAAGGCGGTGCCCGCATGCGCGACGCCGGTGTCGGCCGGCATGATCGTGCGCACCAAGTCGGAAAAGGCGGTGAAGGGCCAGCAAGCCGTGATGGAATTCCTGCTGATCAACCACCCGCTCGATTGCCCGATCTGCGACCAGGGCGGCGAATGTCAGCTGCAGGATCTGGCGGTCGGTTACGGCAAGTCGTCGTCGCGCTATAGCGAAGAAAAGCGCGTGGTGTTCCACAAGAACGTCGGCCCGCTGATCTCGATGGAAGAAATGTCGCGTTGCATCCACTGCACGCGTTGCGTCCGCTTCGGCCAGGAAATCGCCGGCGTGATGGAACTCGGCATGCTGGGCCGTGGCGAGCACTCGGAAATCACGTCGTTCGTCGGCAAGACGGTCGACTCCGAACTGTCGGGCAACATGATCGACCTGTGCCCGGTCGGCGCACTCACCAGCAAGCCGTTCCGCTACAGCGCGCGGACGTGGGAACTGTCGCGCCGCAAGTCGGTGAGCCCGCACGATTCCGTCGGCGCGAACCTCGTCGTGCAGGTGAAGAACAATCGCGTGATGCGGGTTCTGCCGTTCGAAAACGAAGCGATCAACGAGTGCTGGATTTCGGACAAGGACCGCTTCTCGTACGAAGGCCTGAACAGCCCCGAGCGTCTGACCAAGCCGATGCTCAAGCAGGGCGGCCAGTGGGTCGAAACCGACTGGCAGACCGCGCTCGATTACGTGGTCAAGGGTCTGAAGGGTATCAAGGGCGATCACGGCGCGAATGCGCTGGCGGCTCTGTCGAGCGCGCACAGCACGGTCGAAGAACTGTTCCTGCTCAAGCAGATCGCGCAAGCGGTCGGCACACCGAACGTGGACTTCCGTCTGCGCCAGGCCGATTTCTCGGCGCCCGTCAACGGTGCGCCGTGGCTCGGCACGTCGATCGCCGAACTGTCGAATATCGATGCGGCGCTCGTGATCGGTACGGATCTGCGTCGTGACCATCCGCTGTTCGCCGCGCGTCTGCGCCTCGCTGCACGTGGTGGTTCGAAGCTCTCGCTGATCCAGGCAACCAACGACGACGCGATGATCCCACAGGCGCAGCGCCTGGTCGCGGCGCCGTCGGCATGGCTCGACGCGCTCGCGGGCATCGCTGGCGCAGTGGGCGAAGCAAAGGGCGTTGCGCTGCCGGACGCATTCGCCGGTGCGCAGCCGAGCGACGCACACAAGCAGGTCGCGAACTCGCTCGCCACGGGCGCAAATCGCCTCGTGCTGCTCGGCAACGAAGCAGTCCGTCATCCGGATTTCGCAGCGATTCACGCGGCCGCGCAATGGATTGCCGAGGCAACCGGCGCGACGCTGGGCTTGCTCACCGAAGCGGCCAACACGGTCGGCGCGCACCTCGTGAACGCGCTGCCGGGCGAAGGCGGCCTGAACGCACGCGAAGTGTTCGAGCAACCGCGCAAGGGTTATCTGCTGCTGAATCTCGAGCCGGAATTCGACACGGCCAATCCGGCGCAGGCAGTTGCCGCGCTGAAGCAGGCTGAAATGGTCGTCGTGATGTCGCCGTTCCAGACCGGTGCGGAATACGCGGACGTGCTTCTGCCGATCGCACCGTTCACCGAAACGGGCGGTACGTTCGTCAACGCCGAAGGCACGGTGCAGACCTTCAACGGCGTCGTGCGCCCGCTCGGCGACACGCGTCCGGCGTGGAAGGTGCTGCGCGTGCTGGGCAGCCTGCTCGGCGTGCCGGGCTTCGAATACGACACGGTCGAAGAAGTGCGCACGGCTGCGCTGGGCGACGGCGAGCTGAGTTCACGTCTGTCGAACCGCACCAGTGTCGCGGTATCGGGCGGCAAGCTTGCGAAGGCGGCTGAAGGCAAGTTCGAGCGTGTTGCAAACGTGCCGATCTACCATGCCGACGCGCTCGTGCGTCGCGCGGAGTCGCTGCATCTGACCGCGGCGGCCCGTACCGCGAACGCGGTCGGTCTGCCGGCTGCGCTGTTCGACAAACTGGGTTTGAAAGAGGGCGACGCAGTACGCGTTCGTCAGGGCGAGCAAGCGGTGCAGTTGCCGGCCGTGCGCGATGCGAATCTTGCGGAGACGGTCGTCCGCGTATCGGCGGCTACGCCTGCCGGTGCAGCGCTGGGCAGCCTGTTCGGTGAACTGGTGGTGGAGAAGGCGTAAATGAGCTTGTTCGATACGATCAACTCGGGCGGCGCCCAGCTTCTCGGTGTGGCATGGCCCACGGTGTGGGCGCTCGTGCGCATCCTGGTGGTGGCCGTCGTGATCCTGCTGTGCGTCGCTTACCTGATTCTGTGGGAGCGTAAGCTGATCGGCTGGATGCACGTGCGTCTCGGTCCGAACCGCGTCGGCCCCGGCGGTCTGCTGCAGCCGATCGCCGACGTGCTGAAACTGTTGCTGAAGGAAGTGATCCAGCCGGCGCAAGCGAGCCGCTGGGTGTACCTGGTCGCACCGGTGATGGTGGTGGTGCCGGCGTTCGCGGTGTGGGCGGTGATTCCGTTCCAGGCGGGCGCGGTGCTCGGCGACATCAACGCGGGTCTGCTGTACGCGATGGCGATTTCGTCGATCGGCGTGTACGGCGTGATCCTGGCCGGCTGGGCGTCGAACTCGAAGTACGCGTTCCTCGGCGCAATGCGCGCCGCCGCGCAGATGGTCTCGTACGAAATCTCGATGGGCTTCGCGCTCGTCGTGGTGCTGATGACGGCCGGTACGCTGAATCTGTCGGGTATCGTCGGTTCGCAGGAGCAGGGCTTCTTCGCGTCGCACGGCCTGAACTTCCTGTCGTGGAACTGGCTGCCGCTGCTGCCGATGTTCGTCGTCTACTTCATCTCGGGCATCGCCGAAACGAACCGCCACCCGTTCGACGTGGTGGAAGGGGAGTCGGAAATCGTCGCGGGTCACATGATCGATTACTCGGGTATGGCGTTCGCGCTGTTCTTCCTCGCCGAGTACATCAACATGATCGTCATCTCGGCATTGGCAGCAACGCTGTTCCTTGGCGGCTGGAGCGCACCGTTCGGGTTCCTCGAATTCATCCCGGGCATCGTCTGGCTCGTCGCGAAGGTTTTCTTCCTGTTGTCGGTGTTCATCTGGGCACGCGCCACGTTCCCGCGCTACCGCTATGACCAGATCATGCGTCTGGGCTGGAAGGTCTTCATTCCGGTCTGCGTGGTGTGGCTCGTGGTGGTCGGCTTCTGGATCATGTCGCCGTTGAACATCTGGAAATAAAGGGCGGATGAACCTATGACCGCAATCCAAAACTTCTTCAAGACTTTCTTCCTGACGGAACTGCTGAAGGGTCTCGCGCTGACCGGACGTTACACGTTCCAGCGCAAGGTCACCGTGCAGTTCCCCGAAGAAAAGACCCCGATCTCGCCGCGTTTCCGCGGTCTGCACGCGCTGCGCCGTTATGAAAACGGCGAGGAACGCTGCATCGCATGCAAGCTGTGCGAAGCGGTGTGTCCGGCGCTCGCGATCACGATCGAATCGGAAACCCGCGCGGACAACACCCGTCGCACGACGCGCTACGACATCGACCTGACCAAGTGCATCTTCTGCGGTTTCTGCGAAGAGAGCTGCCCGGTCGACTCGATCGTCGAGACGCACATTCTCGAGTACCACGGCGAGAAGCGCGGCGACCTGTACTTCACGAAGGACATGCTGCTGGCCGTCGGCGATCGCTACGAAGCGCAGATCGCCGCCAACAAGGCAGCCGACGCACCGTATCGTTGAAGCGCTGTTCCGTTGATGCTGTATTAGCGGCAGTAAAAGCAGTAACACGGCCTGCTGTCAGGCCGAGCGCCGCGGTCCGGGTGGATCGCGGCACGGCGCACCTGTGTGGCGGTTCTGGCGGTTTGTCCGCTTCTGCTCATCACGCGTGCCAAAGAACAATGCCTGACGATGGCCTAACGATGAACCGGTAATCATGGAATTCACGACCGTACTGTTCTACATCTTCGCGCTGCTCCTGGTTGTCTCGGGGCTGAAGGTGATCACCTCGCGCAACCCGGTATCGTCCGCACTGTTTCTGGTGCTGGCGTTCTTCAACGCAGCGGCGATCTGGATGCTGCTGGAGGCCGAGTTCCTCGCGATCCTGCTGGTGCTGGTCTACGTCGGCGCGGTGATGGTGCTGTTCCTGTTCGTCGTGATGATGCTGGACATCAATCTCGACGTGCTGCGTAAGGACTTCAAACGCTTCGTGCCGATGGCCACCGCGGTAGGCGCGATCATCGTGATCGAAACCGCGCTGATCCTGTGGCACGGCTACGGCGCGACCACCACCGCACTGCACGACACGGCCGCGGCCGCCGCCGGCATGGGCGACTGGTCGAACACGCGCATGATCGGCAAGATCATCTATACGGACTACATCTTCGCGTTCGAAGTCGCCGGCCTGATTCTGCTGGTCGCGATCATCGCCGCGATCGCGCTGACCACCAGCCACAAGAAGGACAGCAAGCGACAGAACGTCAGCGAGCAGGTCAAGGTGCGCGCGCAGGACCGCGTGCGCGTCGTGAAGATGCCGTCAGAAAAAACCGCGGCCACCATCGCGGCGGAAGAAGCCGCGGCTGCGGCGGCAGCAGCGGCAGCAGCAGCGGCAGCCGACTCGGCGCCTGCCAAGAACAGCTGAGCGGACAGGAGATAGAAATCATGTTGAGCCTTGCCCATTACCTTGTCCTCGGCGCGATCCTGTTTGCGATCAGCATCGTTGGCATTTTCCTGAACCGCCGCAACGTCATCATCATCCTGATGGCGATCGAACTGATGCTGCTCGCGGTGAACACCAATTTCGTCGCGTTCTCGCACTACCTGGGCGACGTGCACGGCCAGATTTTCGTCTTCTTCGTGCTGACGGTTGCGGCAGCCGAAGCAGCGATTGGTCTCGCAATTCTGGTGACCCTGTTCCGTAGTCTCGACACGATCAATGTCGAGGATCTCGATCAGCTCAAAGGTTAATTTCAGGAAAAGCGGTTATGTCCACGATACTTAATGAAAACCTGCTGTTGGCAATTCCGCTGGCACCGCTTGCCGGTTCTCTCATCGCAGGCCTGTTCGGTAAGGCGGTAGGGCGAGCGGGTGCGCATTCGGTCACGATCCTCGGCGTCGCTGTTTCGTTCATCCTGTCTGCCATCGTGTTCTTCCAGGTGATGGACGGCGCGAGCTTCAATGCGACCGTTTATCAATGGATGTCGATCGGCAAGACGCAGCTCGAAGTCGGCTTCCTGGTCGACTCGCTGACCGCGATGATGATGTGCGTGGTGACCTTCGTGTCGCTGATGGTGCACATCTACACGATCGGCTACATGGCCGACGACGACGGCTACCAGCGTTTCTTCTCGTATATCTCGCTGTTCACGTTCTCGATGTTGATGCTCGTGATGAGCAACAACTTCCTGCAGCTGTTCTTCGGCTGGGAAGCGGTGGGTCTCGTGTCGTACCTGCTGATCGGCTTCTACTTCAAGCGTGAGAGCGCGATCTACGCGAACATGAAGGCGTTCCTCGTGAACCGCGTCGGTGACTTCGGCTTCCTGCTGGGCATTGGTCTGCTGTTCGCATTCGCCGGTTCGATGAACTACGGCGACGTCTTCGCCAAGCGTACCGAACTCGCGGCGCTGAGCTTTCCGGGTACCGACTGGGGCCTGCTGACGGTCGCCTGCATCTGCCTGTTCATCGGCGCGATGGGTAAGTCGGCACAGTTCCCGCTGCACGTGTGGCTGCCCGATTCGATGGAAGGCCCGACGCCGATCTCCGCACTGATTCACGCGGCAACCATGGTGACGGCCGGTATCTTCATGGTCACGCGTATGTCGCCGCTGTTCGAACTGTCGGATACGGCGTTGTCGTTCGTGATGGTGATCGGCGCGATTACCGCGCTGTTCATGGGCTTCCTCGGCATCGTCCAGAACGACATCAAGCGCGTGGTTGCGTACTCGACGCTGTCGCAGCTCGGTTACATGACGGTCGCGCTCGGCGCGTCGGCTTACTCGGTCGCCGTGTTCCACCTGATGACGCACGCGTTCTTCAAGGCGCTGCTGTTCCTCGGCGCGGGTTCGGTGATCATCGGCATGCACCACGATCAGGACATGCGCAACATGGGCGGCCTGCGCAAGTACATGCCGATCACGTGGATCACGTCGCTGATCGGTTCGCTCGCGCTGATCGGTACGCCGTTCTTCTCGGGCTTCTATTCGAAAGACTCGATCATCGACGCGGTGAAGCTGTCGCATCTGCCGGGTTCGGGTTTCGCATATTTCGCGGTGGTCGCCAGCGTGTTCGTGACCGCGCTCTATTCGTTCCGTATGTACTTCATGGTGTTCCACGGCAAGGAGCGCTTCCGCGGTCCGAAGCATCCGGAATCGCCGATGGGTGCGGAAGCCGCGGCGCATGCGCATGACGCGCACGGTCACGACGCACATGGCCACGGTCATGACGACCACGCGCACGAGCCGCACGAAACGCCGTGGGTCGTGTGGGTGCCGCTGGTTCTGCTGGCGATCCCGTCGATCGTGATCGGCGCGATCGGGGTCGGCCCGATGCTGTTCGGCGACTTCTTCCAGCACGGCGTCGCGTTCGACAAGGTGATCTACATCAGCGAAAACCATCCGGCTCTGCATGAGATGGCGGAAGAGTTCCGCGGCTGGGCGTCGATGGGCCTGCACTCGGTGTCGGGTCTGCCGGTCTGGCTCGCGCTCGCCGGCGTGGTGGTCGCGTGGTTCCTGTATCTGGTCCGTCCGGATCTGCCGGCTGTCATCAAGCGCGCATTCGGCCCGATCTATACGTTGCTCGATAACAAGTACTACATGGACAAGATCAACGAAGTCGTGTTTGCACGGGGCGCGGTGGCGATTGGCCGAGGTCTGTGGAAGGAAGGCGACGTCGTCGTGATCGACGGTATCGTCAACGGTAGCGCACGCTTTATTGGTTGGTTCGCGAGCGTGATCCGCTTCCTGCAATCCGGCTACATCTACCACTACGCGTTCGCCATGATTATTGGCATGCTGGGGCTCCTGACCCTGTTTGTAACGCTCGGCGGCAAATAAGGCGAGGGACACTAATGCACGCTTATCCGATTCTCAGTATCGCGATCTGGTTGCCGATCCTTTTCGGTTTGCTGGTCCTTGCGATCGGCAACGACCAGAACCCGGCGCCCGCGCGCTGGGTCGCGTTGATCGGCTCGGTCCTGAGCTTTATCGTCACGCTGCCGTTGATCACCGGTTTCGATTCGAGCACCGCCGACCTGCAGTTCGTCGAGCAGGCGAGCTGGATCCAGCGCTTCCATATCGCGTACCACCTCGGCGTGGACGGCATCTCGATGTGGTTCGTCGTGCTGACCGCGTTGATCACGGTGATCGTCGTGATCGCCGCGTGGGAAGTGATCACGAAGAACGTCGGCCAGTACCTCGCGGCGTTTCTGATCCTGTCGGGCATCATGGTCGGCGTGTTCAGCGCGGCCGACGGCATGCTGTTCTACGTGTTCTTCGAAGCGACGCTGATTCCGATGTACATCATCATCGGCGTGTGGGGTGGGGCGAACCGCGTGTACGCGGCGTTCAAGTTCTTCCTGTACACGCTGATGGGCTCGCTGCTGATGCTGGTCGCGCTGCTTTACCTGTACAACGAAACGGGTTCGTTCGACCTCGCCACGTGGCAGCACGCGCAGATCGCGATGACGCCGCAGGTACTACTGTTTATCGCATTCTTCATGGCCTTCGCGGTGAAGGTGCCGATGTGGCCGGTGCACACGTGGTTGCCTGACGCGCACGTTGAAGCGCCGACCGGCGGCTCGGTCGTGCTGGCGGCGATCATGCTGAAGCTGGGCGCGTACGGTTTCCTGCGCTTCTCGCTGCCGATCGTGCCGGATGCAAGCCATTTCCTCGCGCCGGTCGTGATTACGCTGTCGCTGATCGCGGTGATCTACATCGGTCTGGTCGCGATGGTGCAGTCGGACATGAAGAAGCTGGTCGCGTATTCGTCGATCGCGCACATGGGTTTCGTGACGCTCGGCTTCTTCATCTTCAACCAGCTGGGCGTGGAAGGCGCGATCGTGCAGATGATCTCGCACGGTTTCGTGTCGGGCGCGATGTTCCTGAGCATCGGCGTGTTGTACGACCGCATGCACTCGCGCCAGATCGCCGATTACGGCGGCGTCGTCAACATGATGCCGAAGTTCGCGGCGTTCGCGATGCTGTTCTCGATGGCCAACTGCGGCTTGCCGGCTACCTCGGGTTTCGTCGGCGAATTCATGGTGATTCTCGCCGCTGTCCAGTACAACTTCTGGATCGCCGGTGGCGCGGCCGTCACGCTGATTCTCGGCGCGGCCTACACGCTGTGGATGTACAAGCGGGTGTACTTCGGCGCGGTCGCGAACGACCATGTGAAGAGCCTCGTCGACATCAACCGCCGCGAATTTTTCATGCTGGCAGTGCTCGCCGCACTGACGCTGTTCATGGGCCTGTATCCGAAGCCCTTTACCGATGTGATGCACGTATCCGTGGAAAACCTCCTCTCTCACGTTGCTCAATCGAAGCTGCCGTTGGCTCAGTAACGACGAGCGGAGGAATTTAAAACCATGCAAAACGCCCCTATGACTGCTCTGTTGCCCGACGCACTGGTGATGTTCGCCGTTGTGATCGCGTGGCTCAACGACACGTTCGTCGGCCAGGCCGGTCGTCGTACTACGTATTTCATCGCATTCTTCTCGACGCTCGTCGCCGGGATCTGGTTCGCGATGAATGCGTTCGACCCGCAAGTGCATTACTTCTTCGATCACATGTACGTGGTCGATCCGTTCGCCAACGTGATGAAGGCGGTGGTGTCGCTCGGCTACGCGGTGTCGATCGTGTATTCGCGCCGCTACCTCGAAGACCGCGGCCTGTTCCGCGGCGACTTCTTCCTGCTCGGCATGTTCTCGCTGCTCGGCCAGATCGTGATGATCTCGGGCAACAACTTCCTGACGCTGTACCTCGGTCTGGAACTGATGTCGCTGTCGCTGTACGCGGTGATCGCGCTGCGCCGTGAAGTGCCGGCGTCGAACGAAGCGGCGATGAAGTACTACGTGCTCGGCGCGCTGGCTTCGGGTTTCCTGCTGTACGGTATCTCGATGCTGTACGGCGCGACCGGCTCGCTCGACCTGAACGAAGTGTTCAAGGCGATCAGCACGAGCCACTACGATCCGACCGTGCTGCTGTTCGGCGTGATCTTCATCGTGGCCGGCGTGGCGTTCAAGATGGGCGCGGTGCCGTTCCATATGTGGGTGCCTGACGTGTACCAGGGCGCACCGACGGCAATGACGCTGATCGTCGGCGGCGGTCCGAAGGTCGCGGCGTTCGCATGGGGCCTGCGTTTCCTCGTGATGGGTCTGCTGCCGCTCGCAGTCGAATGGCAACAGATGCTGGTGATTCTGGCGGCGCTGTCGCTGATCGTCGGCAACATCACCGGTATCGTCCAGCGCAACATCAAGCGGATGCTCGCGTACTCGGCGATCTCGAACATGGGCTTCGTGCTGCTCGGCCTGCTCGCCGGCGTGGTCGACCAGAAGACCACCGGTGCTGCTAGCGCGTACGGTTCGGCAATGTTCTACAGCATCGTCTACCTGATCACGACGCTCGGTACGTTCGGCGTCATCATGCTGCTCGCACGGCGTGATTTCGAAGCCGACACGCTGGAGGACTTCAAGGGTCTCAATCAGCGCAGCCCGGTGTTCGCGTTCGTGATGATGATCATGATGTTCTCGCTCGCGGGCATTCCGCCGGCAGTCGGTTTCTACGCGAAGCTCGCGGTGCTGCAGGCAACGATGAACGCCGGTCTGACCTGGCTCACCGTGCTGGCCGTGATCACGTCGCTGTTCGGTGCGTTCTACTATCTGCGTATCGTCAAGCTGATGTACTTCGACGAGCCGCAGGACAAGTCGCAGATCACCGCCGACACGAGCACGCGCGCGTTGCTCGCATTCAACGGTGTGGCAGTACTGGTGCTCGGTATCGTGCCGGATCCGCTGCTGCGCGCCTGTCTGACCGCGATTCAGCACACGCTGCTGCTCTGATGTCCGCTGCGGGCTGGTTTATCGTGCTGTTGGCGCTGGTTGGCGCCAACGTGCCGTTCCTGAATCAGCGCCTCTTCGCCGCCGTGCCGTTAAAGGCGGCGAAGAAAAGCGCGTGGCTCCGGATCGCCGAGCTGATCGTGCTGTATTTCGTGGTCGGCGCGCTGGGCTTTCTGCTCGAAGCACGCGCAGGCAACCGCTTCGAACAGGGCTGGCAGTTCTACGCGATCACGTTTGCGCTGTTCGTCGTGTTCGCCTTCCCCGGCTTCACCTTCCAATATCTCGTCAAACGCCGCTGACGGCGCCCCGCCGTCGCGCGCGCCACGCTGTTCAGAGGTCCGCATATGGCTGAGCTTCCCAATCACGACGCCGCGCTAACCGAGACTTGCATCGACAGCAAGACGGTCCATCAAGGGCCGTTCATGACGGTCAAGTTCGATACGGTTCGCTTGCCGGACGGCAAGCAGGCGACCCGCGAATATGTTCAGCATCCGGGTGCCGTGATGGTGATTCCGCTGTTCGACGACGGCCGTGTGCTGCTCGAGAGCCAGTATCGCTATCCGATGGGCAAGGTGATGGTCGAGTATCCGGCCGGCAAGCTCGATCCGGACGAAGGGGCGCTCGCCTGCGCGGTGCGCGAATTGCGTGAGGAAACTGGCTATACCGCGAGCGAGTACGTGTACCTGACGCGTATCCACCCGATCATTTCGTATTCGACCGAATTCATCGACATCTATCTCGCGCGCGGCTTGACCGAGGGCGAGCGCAAGCTCGACGACGGCGAGTTTCTTGAACTCTTCACGGCAAGCGTGGAAGAGGTGTCCGAGTGGGTGCGTACCGGCAAGATCACCGACGTGAAGACGATCATCGGTACGTTCTGGCTCGAGAAGGTTCTCGCGGGGACGTGGCCGACCGCGGAGCCGGAGACGGCATAGTTTCGCCGCGGATCGATAGCCGATTCGCACAGATGTACAAGAAGCCCCTGCCGGTCGATGACCGGCAGGGGCTTTGTCATTGAGGACACGCTTTTTGTACGCCTGAAAATAGGACTGTGCCTATGCCGTCTAGCTGTCTCGCCGCATCGCCGGCAGACCGCTAGTATGAGCCTTCCGACCGAGGCGGCTATCGTTGGCTTCATTCTGGAATACGAACGATAGATACCGTAAGCGCGCGATCAATGCCGTCTTGACGATGCGGTGTATTCGTTATGGCAGCGCACCGATTGCTGTTGTAATAGTTCGCCGATAATCGGTAATCAAGACTTTGCCGCTTTAGCCATTCCAGAGAGTTTTCTGGCGCCAAGGTCGATGTTGTTGGCCTTGAGAAAGGCGTTCTTCGTCTGCCACCTTACTTCGCCATCAGGGAGCCCAAAGACGAGATCCCTGTCGTCCGGCGCTCGATCGGCGGCGGATGCAGTTGCGAACCGCTTCGTTCGCCAGGCTATCGCAACAAGCGTCTTCCTTCTAGATGGTGAAACACTGAACACGCGGATCCACGCCGGATGTTCCCCTAACTCCGACGTGTCGACCGCGTCGTCATCGGGGGCCGTCCGTGGCGCCCAGCCGATCGCGATGATTTTGGTCGTTCGACCAGTCCGGTCCAACTCCTCCTGACGTTGGACCTGATCGCCCAGCAGCCGGAAGCGTGAGCGCGGTATATGGGATCCTGCCAGGTAGTATTCCGCAATTACCCAATCTCCCGCCGAGGAGACGATCGGTACATCTCGTCGACGATCGTAGGCATAAACACGAGTGAGGTTGTGGAGTACGGATCGTGGAACCGTAGCGTCCGGAAAGGAATAGCGCGCCGGCTTGAACCCGCCCGCTTCAGCCTTGATCGAGTTTGCCGCGTTCATATCCCGAGGCAACAACGTTGGAGGCAGGGTAACTGAGACCAATGTATTGCCAGCCGTTCTTGCGAACCAGGGAGGACTGGAAGACTCAGTTGTTTCAATAACAGGCTCTTTATGGAGTGCTGCGAACGCACTGTGCCCAATCAGAACTGCGGCAAGAACACTTGCCGCAGTACGAGTCTTAGGTCGAATTTTCATCGCAATCTGGAGTCCTTTGTTGCTTCCTGTACGGGACATTGTCGACCAACGGCCCAAATGGGCTATCGAATCGGCACCGTTTTGACCGAAGCGGGCAAGTACGATGCGACGTTCCACGGCAGCAATTCGTCGACGAGGTTAGCCGGATGATCGGCGATGCGCTGGAGCACGTGGGCGAGATATGCCTCGGGATCGAGGCCGTTCAGGCGCGCTGACCCAATGAGACTGTAGATGGCGGCAGCGCGTTCGCCGCCGGAGTCTACACCCACAAACAGATAGTTGCGGCGACCCAGCGCGACTCCGCGCAGGGCACGCTCCGCGATCGGGTTATCGATCTCTGCGCGCCCATCGCAGCAGTAATACACGAGCGCCGGCCAGCGATTGAGCGCATAGCGAATCGCCTTCATCGTGTCGGACTTCCAGAGAGCGTGATAAGCGTCGCGTCGAACCACCGCTTCATCTCGTCGAGCAGCGGCACGGCGTGCGTCTGGCGCACGCGCCGACGCTCGTCTGGCGCACGCGCCGACGCTCGTCTGGCGGCTTGCCGCGAATCTGCTCCTCGATCTTGTAGAGCGCCCCGATGCGGCGCAGCTTCGCGATGGTCAACTTCAGATGCTCGATCTCGATAGCGCGCGACGAGAGTTGCTCCCGTAGTTCGTCAACCTGCGCTTCACGCTCAATCAGCAATGCCTTCAGGGCATCGATGTTGTCGGGCAGCGTGATCGAGATCGATTCCATAGGGACAGTTTACGAGCGTTCTTCCCCCTCAATGGATTGCACCTGACAATGATTTACAAAGCGGTGCGAGGTCGCGCAGCATCAAGTGGCTGTCGCCAATCGAAACCCTCGAGCAACAGCGAGAGTTGGGCTGTTGTCAGTGCAACGACACCACTGTCGGAGCGTGGCCAGGCAAACCGGCCTTTCTCCAGACGCTTCGCAAACAGACATAGTCCGCCATCGCACCAATAAAACGCCTTCAGTAGATCGCCGCGCTTTCCTCTGAAGAGGAAGATGTTCCCGCCATACGGGTCTTTGTCCAGCACCGTCTGCACCTTCGCCGCCAGAGAATTGAAGCCAGAGCGCATGTCGGCGAGTTCTGCATATCGAGTGTCTGGAGTACGCCGAAGAATCCGGGCAATCACGCCTGGCATTTACGGCGCATCGTCGACAACTGCAGCGCCCGGCGGTAGTGGGCATGGTGTCGCGCATCGCGTGCGGAAACCTGGGTTGAACGAAGGCAGGAGTAGTCCTCCATGGAATATGTATTCACGTTGAAATATCGGCTTGCTGCGGAAGACAGCGATTCCGACGCAGTTGTCGAGCGTCTGGGCGACGCGGGGTGCGACGATGCCACGGTTGGCGTCGGTCAACCGGGGCGGCTCGCGCTGCTTTTTTCCCGCGAAGGCGCTACCGCGTTCGAGGCGGTGACGAGCGCCCTCAAGAACGTGAAGCGCGCCGTGCCGTCGGCACAGCTCGTCGAGGCAGGGCCCGACTTCGTCGGTCTGACCGACGTGGCGGAAGTGGTGGGGGTGTCGCGACAAAACATGCGCAAACTGATGCTGAGCCACGCCACCGAATTCCCGCCGGCGGTTCACGAGGGCAGTGCGTCGGTGTGGCATCTGTCGGACGTGCTCGACTGGCTAACTTCGCGCGGCGGATACGACATCAAGGCGGACGTGGTGGACGTTGCCAGACTGGCCAAGCAGATCAATCTTGCGAAAGAGGCGCGGCAGATCGAGCCGCGGGTGAGCCGCCAGCTTGGCAATCTGCTCGCATAGGCGCGTGATGAACGCTGGCCGCGGCCGCTGAAAGCGCTGTCCCCGATTCGCCCAGCCACACAGATTCGCGTCGTCTCGTCAGTTGTCCGGAAGCAAACGGATGCGACCCGCGTGCCCTCCCGTGTACTCTCTCCCACCTTCGGCAGCCGCTTGCGCAAAGCGTTAAAATCGCGCACCCACGCCATCTTTTCTCTGCTGCAACTGGCGCTGGCGCGTCGATCATAAATTTTACGAACGATCGTTCACAAATTTTCATTTTGCGCTAAACTGGCACGCAAGCCCTGATTCCACATGAAGGTCCTCGATTTACAGTGTCCGCATGACCATCGGTTCGAAGGCTGGTTCGCTTCGACTGACGACTTCGAATCGCAGCAGTCCCGCAAGCTCGTCCAATGTCCGATCTGCGGTGCGAACGAAGTGAGCCGGTTACCGTCGGCGCCGCGCCTGAATCTGTCGGGTGCGGCCGAGCCGAAGGTGCCGGCCGGCGTGCACGAAATGCAGGCGCAGATGATGCGCACGCTGCGCGAGGTACTGGAAAAGACCGAGAACGTGGGCGACCGCTTCGCCGAGGAAGCGCGGCGCATTCACTACAACGAAGCGCCCGCACGCAATATTCGCGGTGTCACGACACCGGAAGATGCGCGTGCCTTGGTCGAGGAAGGCATCGAAGTGATGCCGCTGCCGGTCCCGGCTGCCCTGAAGGAACCGCTGCAATAACGTAGTGGGTCCGTGGCGCCGGTTGGTGGCGGCCAGGAGACACTACGTATGAATCTGGATTATTCCCCCGCCGAAGACGCGTTCCGCGCCGACATCCGCGCCTGGCTCGAAGCGAATCTGCCTCGCGAGCTGAGCGACAAGGTCCTCAATCACAAACGTCTTTCCCGCGAAGATTTCGCTAGCTGGCACAAGCTGCTCGGCACGCGAGGCTGGTCCGCGGTCGCGTGGCCGCGCGAGTATGGCGGCCCGGGCTGGGATGCGACGCAGCGGCATATCTGGGAAGAGGAGTGCGCGCGCATCGGCGCGCCGTCCGTGTTGCCGTTCGGTGTGTCGATGGTCGCGCCGGTGTTGATGAAATACGGCAACGACGCGCAGAAGCGTCACTACCTGCCGCGTATTCTCGACGGCACCGACTGGTGGTGCCAGGGCTATTCGGAGCCGGGTTCGGGTTCCGACCTCGCGTCGCTGCGCACGCGCGCCGAGCGCGTCGGCGATCATTACGTGGTCAACGGCCAGAAGACATGGACGACGCTCGGCCAGTATGCCGACATGATGTTCTGTCTTGTGCGCACGGATAGCGGCGCCAAAAAGCAGGAGGGCATCTCGTTCCTGCTGATCGACATGAAAACCCCCGGCATCACAGTGCGGCCCATCATCACGCTCGACGAAGACCATGAGGTCAACGAAGTGTTTTTCGAGGACGTGAAGGTACCGGTCGAGAATCTGGTCGGCGAGGAAAATCGCGGCTGGACTTACGCGAAGTACCTGCTCGGGCATGAACGCACGGGGATTGCGCGCGTCGGCGCGTCCAAGCGTGAACTGGCGTTCCTGAAGCGCGTCGCACTGAACCAGAAAAAGAACGGCAAGCCGCTGCTGCAGGATCCGGTGTTTGCCGCGAAGGTCGCGAATCTCGAAATCGAGCTGATGGCGCTCGAAGTCACCGTGCAGCGCGTGGTCGCCAACGAGGCGGGCGGGCGCGGACCTGGGCCGGAAGCATCGATGCTCAAGATCAAAGGTACCGAGGTGCAGCAAGGGCTGACCGAACTGATGTTCGAAGCGGTCGGCCCGCTGGCCGCGCCGTTCGACGTACCGTTCCTCGAAGGTGAGCACGAACACAGCCTCGCCGGCGACGACGATGCCGCGCCGCTGGCCGCGTACTACTTCAACTTCCGCAAGACGTCGATTTACGGCGGCTCGAACGAAATTCAAAAGAACATCATCGCGCAGATGATTCTCGGACTTTGAGGAGCGGCGCATGGACTTCACTTTCAACGACGAACAACAGCAATTTGCCGACGCGCTGCGCCGCTATCTCGAGAAGAATTACGGCTTTGAGGCACGTCAGGCGATCGTGAGCTCGGACGCGGGCGTGTCGGCTACGCACTGGGCCGCGTTCACCGAACTGGGTCTGACCGCGCTGCCGGTGCCGGAGGCGCACGGTGGTTTTAACGGCGGGCCGATCGACATGCTGGTGGTGATGCAGGAGCTTGGTCGTGCGCTGGTCGTCGAGCCGTATTGGGCGACCGCGGTTGGCATCGAAGCGCTCCGGGTTGCCGGCACAGGCGATGGCGCCGATGCCGCTTTGCTCGAACGCGCGGCGCAGGGCGAGTGCAGGCTCGCGGTCGCGTTTCACGAGCCGCACGCACGCTACGATCTGTTCGATGTGGCGACCAGCGCGAGCGGCTCGCAGGACGGCGAGGCGACGCTGAGCGGGACCAAGTCGGTCGTGCTGCATGGCGCGCAGGCGGACTATTGGATCGTGCCGGCGCGCCTGAACGGCGAGATCGCGCTGTATGTCGTCGCGCGCGATGCGGCCGGCGCCAAGGTGACCGAGTACCGGACGATCGACGGTCAGCGCGCCGCAACGCTCGAGTTCAGCGGCACGCCGGCGCGCCGGCTTGGTGGCCAGCACGCGGGCGCGGCGGCGCTCGAACAGATCGCCGACTACGGCACGCTGTTGCTGTGCGCGGAGGCGATCGGCGCGCTCGACGCGCTGAACCACGCAACCGTCGACTACACGAAGACCCGCCAGCAATTCGGCCAGCCGATTGCGCGTTTCCAGGCGTTGCAGCATCGGATGGTCGAAATGCTGATCCACGCGGAGCAGGCGCGTTCGGTCACGTATCTGGCCGCAATGCGCTACGCGAGCGACAACCCCGACGAGCGTCGTCGCGCGATTTCCGCGGCGAAAGTGCGAGTTGGGCAGGCCGCGCGTTTCGTCGGCCAGCAGGCGGTGCAGTTGCACGGCGGCATGGGTGTCACGAACGAGGTCGCGGCCGCGCATCTGTTCAAGCGCCTTGCGATCATCGAAACCACGCTCGGCGACGTCGATCATCATCTCGCACGCTTCGCGTCGCTGCCCGGCTTCGCCAGCATCGAAGGCTGAGTGGAGTGTTCAACCGCATAAAGGAGCTGGACGATGGGAATCAGTTTCGAGGACCTGGAAGTCGGTGCGAGCCGCGAAGTCGGCAAACACACGTTCATGCGCGACGAGATCGTCGAGTTCGCGCAGAAGTTCGACCCGCAGCCGTTTCACCTGGACGAAGCGGCGGCGGCCGAATCGCCGTTCCGCGGTCTGGTCGCGAGCGGCTGGCACACCTGTTCGGTGATGATGGGCATGCTGGTGCGCAACGTGCTCGCCGGGTCGACGTCGATGGGCTCACCCGGCATCGACGAAATCCGTTGGCTCAAGCCGGTGCGCGTCGGCGACACGATCACGATGATGACGGTCACGGTCGACAAGCGCGTGTCGGAGAGCAAGCCCGATCGCGGGATCGTGTCGACCCGTTGGGAGGGCATTAATCAGCATGGCGAACTTGTGATCACCGTGCGCACGAAAGGCATGTTCGGGCTGCGCAAGCCGGGAGTCGCGGCATGACGGCGAGCGCGGCGCAAGCCGCGAGGTTCGGCGATGCGGATGCTCTGCGCGCACTGATCGGCGCGGGGCCGCTCACCAGCGAATGGCTGACGGTCGATCAGGATCAGGTCAACCGTTTCGCCGATGCCACCGGCGATCATCAATGGATTCACATCGACCCGGAGCGGGCGCGGCGTGAGTCGCCATTCGGCGGTCCGGTCGCGCATGGTTTTCTGACGCTGTCGCTGATTCCGGCGTTGCTCGGCAAGACGGTGTCGCTGCAGCAGCGGATGGGCGTCAACTACGGGCTGAATCGCGTGCGGTTTATGTCGCCGGTGCTGGTCGGTTCGTTGCTGCGCGCGAAATTTGCGGTCGAATCGGTGACCGATGTGGACAACGGCGGCGTACAGGTCGTATGGAACGTGACCGTCGAGCGGCAGGGCGGGGAGCGGCCGGTGTGCGTCGCGGAGTTCGTTACGCGGCACTATTTCTAGCGCGCCGAGTGCGCTGATCACGCCGATTGCATCGGGCGCGCGGGCAACAAAAAAGCGCGAGCGGGCATACATGCCGCTCGCGCCTTGTTTTGAAACGTCTCGCTCTAGCCCATACCAGCGCGAGTGCTCAGGATCAGTGTTTCGCGTACTGCGTCGCGCCAAATAGCATCTCTTTCGCTTTGTCGTCCATCAGCGGCACGCGCGCCGACGCGAGCACATCGACACCGCGCACCACGGCCGGCCGCGCGGCGATCTCTTCATGCCAGCGCTTCACGTTCGGCAGCGAATCGAGTTCGATGCCCTGGTTCTGCCACGAGCGGGTCCACGGAAACGCGGCAATGTCCGCGATCGTATAGTCGTCGCCGGCGAGATAGCGCGTCTTGCCGAGTTGCGTATCCATCACGCCATATAGCCGCCGCGCTTCGTTGGTATAGCGGTTGACCGCGTATTCGATCTGCTCCGGCGCATAGACGCGGAAGTGATGCGTTTGCCCGAGCATCGGACCGAGGCCGCCCATCTGGAACATCAGCCACTGCAATACCGCATAGCGCGCGGCCGGGTCAGTCGGCAGGAACTTGCCGGTTTTCTCGGCGAGATAAATCAGGATCGCGCCCGATTCGAACAACGCGAACGGCTGGCCGTCGGCGCCTTTCGGACCGTCTGAATCGGCGATCGCGGGGATCTTGTTGTTCGGACTGATGGCGAGAAATTCGGGCTTGAACTGGTCGCCGGCGCCGATATTCACGCCGTGCACGGTGTAGGGCAGGCCCGTTTCCTCGAGCATGATGTGAACCTTGTGCCCGTTCGGGGTCGCCCAGCTATAGACGTCGATCATCCTGGCTCCTTTCGTGAAAGCGGCGCCGCAAGGAGGGCGCCGCTATTGACGAAAATTAGAGCATAGATCGCGCGATGCTGCTGAGCGCACCAGCGGGGCAGAGCGCGCGCAGAACGCGCGCTCTGAAACGCAAATCAACCACGTGTGACCGGCATTTCCACCCGAGCCGCGGCGCCCGCATCCATATGACGCGCGAGTTCGAGCTTCGCGATCGCATTGCGATGCACTTCATCCGGACCGTCGGCGAAACGCAGCGTGCGTGCCGACGCGTACGCATACGCGAGCGGGAAGTCGTCACTGACGCCGCCACCGCCGTGCGCCTGGATCGCCCAGTCGATCACCTGGCAGGCCATATTCGGCGCGACCACCTTGATCATCGCGATCTCGCCGCGCGCGCCCTTGTTGCCGACGGTGTCCATCATGTACGCGGTCTTCAGCGTCAGCAGGCGCGCCTGCTCGATCATGCAGCGCGCTTCCGCGAGACGCTCCTGTGTGACGCCATGCGATGCGACCGGTTTGCCGAACGCGACCCGTTGCAGCGAGCGCTTCGCCATCAGTTCGAGTGCGCGCTCGGCGAGCCCGATCAGCCGCATGCAATGGTGAATACGCCCCGGACCGAGGCGGCCCTGCGCGATCTCGAAGCCGCGGCCTTCGCCGAGCAGCATGTTGCTGGCTGGCACGCGCACGTTGTCGAGCGTGATCTCCATATGGCCGTGCGGCGCGTCGTCGTAACCGAACACCGTGAGCGGGCGATGCACGGTGATGCCGGCCGCGTCGGCGGGCACGAGGATCATCGATTGCTGTTGATGGCGCGGCGCGTCCGGATCGGTCTTGCCCATCACGATATAGACCTTGCAGCGCGGATCGCCGGCGCCCGAGGACCACCACTTGTGGCCGTTGATCACGTAATGATCGCCATCGCGCACGATACGCGTCTGGATATTGGTCGCATCCGACGACGCCACCTCCGGCTCCGTCATCAGGAATGCAGAGCGAATCTGCCCTTGCAGCAGCGGCTCCAGCCATTCGCGTTTGTTCTCTTCGCTGCCGTAACGCTCGATCGTTTCCATGTTGCCGGTGTCGGGCGCGTTGCAGTTGAACACTTCGGGCGCCCAGGGCACGCGGCCCATGATCTCGCACAGCGGCGCGTATTCGAGGTTCGTCAGGCCGGCGCCGCGCTCCGATTGCGGCAGGAACAGATTCCACAGGCCGGCGTCGCGCGCTTTCTGTTTGAGTTGCTCGATCAGCTCGGTCGGCAGCCAGGCATTGCCGTTTTGCCGGTTGCGCGCGATCTCGGCATAGAACGCCTGCTCGTTCGGATAGATGTGCGCGTCGAAGAAGGCGAGCAGTTTTTCGCGCAACGCCTGAACCTTCGGGGTGTAATCGAAATTCATCTGGGTCCTCGCGGATAACGGGTGTTTAGCGAACTTTCTGTGCGTAGCGCCAGGCCAGTTCGGCCATCGGCTTCGCGCGCCGGCCGGCGTCGAGTGCCTGCGCGCTCGATGCGGTGCCGTCGACGACGCGCTTCATGATGCCCTGCAAAATCGCGGAGATACGGAACATGTTGTACGCGAGATAGAAGTTCCAGTCGCCGTGAATCTCGAAGCCGGTGCGCTTGCAGTAGCGCTCGACATACTGCGCTTCATCAGGAATGCCAAGCGCTGCCCAGTCGAGCCCGGCGATGCCGCGGAACTGCGCCGGGTCGACGTGCCATGCCATGCAGTGATATGCGAAATCGGCGCGCGGATCGCCGAGTGTCGACAGTTCCCAGTCGAGCACCGCGAGCACCCGCGGTTCGTCGCGCGCGAAGATCAGATTGTCGAGCCGGTAGTCGCCATGTACGACCGACGCACGTTCGCCGGTTTCCACCGGCATATGCTGCGGCAGCCAGTCGATCAGCCGATGCATCGCGTCGATCGGCTCGGTCTCGGACGCGAGATATTGCTTGCTCCAGCGACCGATCTGCCGCGCGAAGTAGTTGCCCGGCTTGCCGTAGTCGGCGAGGCCGGCTGCCTGCACGTCGACGCTATGCAGCGCCGCAATCACGCGATTCATCTCGTCGTAGATCGCCGCCCGTTCGTCCGGGGTCATGCCGGGCAGCGACTGATCCCACAGCACGCGCCCCTCGACGAACTCCATCACGTAGAACGCGCGGCCGATCACGCTTTCGTCGTCGCACAGCGCGAGCATCCGCGCGACCGGCACGTCGGTGCCGGCGAGCGCGTCCATCACGCGGTATTCGCGCTCGATCGCATGCGCGGACGGTAGCAGCTTCGCGGCGGGCCCGGGCTTCGCGCGCATCACGTAGGAGCGCGACGGCGTGATCAGCTTGAAAGTGGGATTCGATTGTCCGCCCGCGAATTGCTCGAGCGTGAGCGGCCCGGCGAAACCGTCGACGTGCCGGGTCAGCCATGCGGCGAGTGCGTCGTGGTCGAAGCGTTGCCGCTCGTTGACCGGACGGGTGCCCTCGAACGCCGAGTAATCCGGTCGACGGCTCGGTTCGCCGGTCTGCGTGGCCTGCGCCATGTGTCTCCTCCAGTTCGGTGTCAACTACGCTGGTATCGAATAAATTGTGCGTAGAGCATTTCCATCGTGGTGTTGCGAACGTCGCGATGCAGCGGCGACGGCGGTGAATGGTTGAGCATGCGCAGCACCCAGTCGCGCGGCGCGGCGCCGACATCGAGCGCATTGATGCAGCCGGTCGCCTGCGACAGGTGGCCGAAGAACGTGCGGCCGCCGGCCGTCAGCGCGTGCGACAGGATCGCGCGATTGACGCCGCCGTGCAGCACCAGCAGCACGGTGTCCCACGACGTATCCTCGCGCAGCGCCGCGACCGCCGGCAGCACGCGATCGAACAGCTCGCCGATCGTTTCGCCGTCGAGAAAGCGGGTGCTTTCCGGCACGATGCCGTCGAACACCCCGAGAAACGCCGCCTCGATATCGCTCGGCGCAATGCTGCCGAGCCGGCCGCCGTGAATTTCCTGCAACGCCGGTTCGATCTCGACCTCGATCTGCTGGCCGGTTTCGGCGAGCACGCGGCGCGCGGTTTCGACCGTGCGCGGCAGGCCGCTGACGATCACGCGATCGAAGCGCACGCGCTGCTCGGCGAACACGCGGCCCGCGGCGCTGGCCTGGTCGCGGCCGTTCGCGTTCAGCGGCACGGTTTCCGGATCGATCGCGCGGCCGGAGTCGTCGAAGTAGGTGACGTCGCCGTGGCGCATCAGGAAGATGCGGCGACGTTTCGGCAGTTGGTAGTCGGGCATGTCGGGCGGCTCGCTCCTCGCTTATTTGTAGATCGGCGCGCGTTTCTCGAGAAACGCGCTGATGCCTTCGAGACCGTCGCGGTGATGCAGCGACGCGACGAAGTTATCGCGCTCCGCGACCAGATGATCGGCGAGCGGCTGGGTGCCGGCCGCGGCGATCAGGCCTTTGATGCGGGCCACCGAGTTCGGCGAAATCGCGCCGAGTTCGTCGGCCCACGCGAGCGCGCCGTCGAGGGCGGTGCCGGCTTTCGCGAGCCGGTTGATCACGCCGAGTTCGTGCAGACGCGCGGCGCCGATCGGTTTGCCTTCGATCAGCACTTCGGTGGCCAGCTGCCGCGGCAGCGCCTGGGCGAGGAACCACGAGCCGCCGCCGTCGGGCGTCAAACCGACCCGCGCGTATGACATCGCGAACTTCGCGGTATCGGCGGCGACGATCAGATCGCAGGCGAGCGCGAGCGAGAAGCCGGCGCCTGCCGCCGCGCCTTCGACCGCGGCGATCACCGGCTTCGACGACAGCCGCAGCGCCGAGATCCACTCGCCGAGCATGTCGATGCTGTCCGCTTGCACGGACGGATCTTTCGCGCGGTTTTCGAGCAGCCGGTTCAGATTGCCGCCCGCGCAAAAGAAGTTGTCGGCGCCGGTGATCACGACCGCGCGGATCGACGGATCGCGCTCGACGGTGTCGAACGCTTCGATGCCGGCCGCGTACATGTCCGGATGCAGCGCGTTGCGCGCGCCGGGGTTAGAGAGCGTCAGGACCAGCGTGGATTCGCTGCCGACGGGACGCGAGGCGAGCAGTTCGGCGCTCATTGCTGATTCTCCGGTTGCGTGTCCGCCGCGTCGCGCTGCTTCAGCGACAGACCGAGTTGCGCGCGCCGCGCGAGCCACGGCGACGGACGATAGCGCGGCTCGCCGAGCACGCTGCACATATTGCGCAGGATGGTCAGGATCGTGCCGGCGCCGAGCGCATCGCCGAGTGCGAGCGGCCCGCGCGGGTAGCCGAGCCCGAGCGTGACCGCGAGGTCGATGTCGTCCGGCGTGGCGATCTGCTTTTGCGCGATATCGCAGCCGATGTTGACGATCGTCGCGACCACGCGTTGCGCGACGAAGCCGGTCGAGTCGCGGATCACGGTGACCGGAACGCCGTCGGCGGCGAACAGCGCATGCCCTTGATCGCGCGCGGCGCGGGTGGTGGCGGGGGTGGTCATCAGCGTGCGGCGCTGTGCGCCGACCAGCGGGAACAGCGTATCGACGGCGACCACGCGGCTCGCGTCGAGTGCTTCGTCGACCGCGGCGGTGGTCGCGTCATGGCCGAACGGCGTGACGACGATCAACGAATCAGCCGCGGGCGTCGCACCTTCGTCGAGCTTCACGCCGGCTTTGCCGACCAGTTGCACGACCGCGTCATACGCCTGCGGATAGCGCTTGCTGACCCACACGCTAGCCGGCAAGGCGCTCGGCGCCGGCGCTTCGGCGGGCACCTGCTGTTTGCCGTCCACGTAACGATAAAAACCTTCGCCGCTCTTGCGGCCGAGCAGACCGCCCATCAGCCGCGTGCCGGTGATCGGCGACGGCGTATAGCGCGGCTCTTCGTAGAACTGATGATAAATCGACTCCATCACCGGATGCGACACGTCGAGCGCGGTCAGATCCAGCAGCTCGAACGGCCCGAGCCGGAAGCCGGCCTGCTCGCGCATGATGCGGTCGATGTCCGCAAAGCTCGCGACACCTTCGCCCGCAACCCGCAGACCCTCGGTATTCATCCCGCGGCCCGCGTGATTGACGATGAAGCCCGGCATGTCCTTCGCGCGCACCGGCGTGTGGCCCATGCGGCGCGCGAGATCCATCAGCGCGTCGCCGGCCGCGGGATCGCTGCGCAGCCCGTCGATCACTTCGACGACCTTCATCAGCGGTACCGGATTGAAGAAGTGATAACCGACCACGCGTGACGGATCGGTGCAGCCCGCGGCAATGGCGGTAATCGACAGCGACGACGTATTCGACGCGAGAATGCAGCGGCCGCTAACGACGGTTTCGAGTTCGCGAAAGAGCGCCTGCTTGACGTCGAGCCTTTCGACGATCGCCTCGACGATCAGGTCGCAGCCGACCAGCTCGCTGACGTTCTGCGCGCCGCTGACATTGGCGAGCGCGGCAAGCGAGCGAGACTGCTCGAGCTTGCCTTTGGCGGTCAATTTGGCGAAAGTCTCCGCGAGGTAGTCGCGCGCGGCGCCGACGGCGCTGGGGTTGGTGTCGTACAGCCGCACGCGCAGGCCCGCGAGCGCCGCGATCTGCGCGATGCCGCGGCCCATTGCGCCGGTGCCGACAATGCCGATGGTCTCGATGCTGAAATTGCGAGAGTTCATTGTGATGCTCGACTCCATGGTTTTTTTAGAATAGCACGATCGTGCAATTTACTGGATGATTTGCTCGAATGCCGCCGAGTCGACTTCGACGCGCGGTCTCGAACAACGTGAAAAGGAGACACCGGATGATCAAGCTGTGCGGTTTCGCGCTCTCGAACTATTACAACAAGGTCAAGCTCGTGCTGCTCGAGCACGGCATCCCGTTCGAAGAAGTGCTGGTGATACCGAGTCAGGAGCAGGCGCTGCTCGAGCATTCGCCGCTCGGCAAGGTGCCGTATCTGCAGACCGAGCACGGCGATCTGTGCGAATCGCAATGCATCGTCGAATATCTGGCCGCGCGCTTTCCCGACAAGCAGATTTTCTCCGCCGATCCGTGGCTCGCCGCGAAAGAGCGCGAAATGATTTTCTTCGTCGATGTGCATCTCGAACTGACCGCGCGCAATCTGTACAAGGAAGCGTTTTTCGGCGGCACCGTCAGCGACGCGACGAAGGGGCGGGTGGAGAAGCTGCTGATGCATCACATCGCCGGCTTCAGGCGGATCGCGAAGTTCGCGCCGTATCTGTGCGGCGAGCAGTTCGGCGTGGCGGACGCGGCGGGTTTCGTGAGCCTGCCGCTGGTGGGAATGGCGACGCAGGCCATTTACGGCCGCGATTTTCTGCTCGAGGCGGGGATCGACTGGAAGAGCTATGTGAAGACGGTCAATGCACGGCCCGCCGCGCAGCGTGTGACCGACGACCGCAAGGCCTATATCGCGGCGTCGGCACGGGCGTCGTGATGCGGTGAAGCAGGCCCGGTGCCGCTCGCCCCGGCAGGCGGCGCGCACCGGTGCCGCAACGCGCGATGGCAAGGAACGGTGCTTCGTTCGTGACATCGCGCGGGGCCTCTTACAGTCGCCCGAGTCGTTCGAGCGCGGTGGCCAGCGTGCTTTCCTGTTTCGCGAAACAGAAGCGCACCACGCCGGATTCGTGCGCCTCGTGATAGAACGCCGAGACCGGAATCGCCGCGACGCCGATCTCGCCGGTCAGCCACTGCGCGAACTCGGCTTCCGGCAGATCGCTGATCGCCGAATAGTCGACGCACTGAAAATACGTGCCCGTGCACGGCAGCAGTTTGAAGCGCGAATTTGCGAGACCCGCGCGGAAGAAATCGCGCTTCTTCTGATAGAACGCCGGCAGGTCCAGATACGGCGCCGGGTCTTTCATATAGTCGGCCAGACCGATCTGCATCGGCGTGTTGACCGTGAAGACGTTGAACTGATGGACCTTGCGGAATTCGGCGGTGAGCGCGGCCGGCGCGGCCACGTAGCCGACTTTCCAACCCGTTACGTGATAGGTCTTGCCGAAGCTCGACACCACGAAGCTGCGCTGCGCGAGCTCCGGATAACGCGCGACGCTTTCATGCGGCGCGCCGTCGTAGACCATGTGCTCGTACACCTCGTCGGACAGGATCAGCACGTTGGTGCCGCGCACGATCTCCTCGAGCTTGCGCATGTCTTCGGCGCGCCAGACCGTGCCGGTCGGATTGTGCGGCGTGTTGATCATGATCAGCCGCGTTTTCGGCGTGATCGCGGCGGCGAGGCGGTCGAACGGAATCGCGTAATCGGGCGCTTCCAGCGTGACGAACACTGGCTTGCCGCCGGCCAGTTCGATCGACGGCAGATAGCTGTCGTAGGTCGGCTCGATCACGATCACTTCGTCGCCCGGATGCACGGTGCACAGAATCGCGGTCAGCAGCGCCTGGGTCGCGCCGGCCGTCACCGTGATTTCGCTATTGGCGTCGTAGCGGCGGCCGTACAGATTCGCGATCTTGTCCGAGATCGCCTGGCGCAGCGGCAGCACGCCGGCCATCGGCGGATACTGGTTGTGGCCGTCGCGCATCGCGTTCGCGACCGCGTCGACGATCTTCGGATCGCACGCGAAGTCGGGAAAGCCCTGGCCGAGGTTGACCGCGCCTTTTTCCGCGGCGAGCGCGCTCATCACGGTGAAAATCGTCGTGCCGACGTTCGGCAGGCGAGATGGAAACGTGGGGCTCGTGGGCGTGTCGTGCGGTGCGTTCATGGCGTGGTTCGTAGCAGGGCGATGAGTGGCCGGTTGGTCGGAAGCGAAGCGCGTTCGTGGCGTAGCGCGAAGCCTGATTGTAGGGAATCGCGATGCGCTGTGCGCGCCGCGGGTTTTACGGCGGTTGGCCGCTCGCCGCATTTACTACCCGGTGACGGTTTCGCTGCCGGCGTTCTGCGCGATGCCGGCTGCCGCGACGAACGGCGCCGGCTGCGCGATCTGGAAGCCGAAATCGCGCGCGATCCGCTTCGCGAGCTTCAGCACCGCGCGATCCTTCGAAACCAGCCAGTCGGCCTTCGCCGTATGCGCGAGTTCGAGAAATTTCTGATCGTCGCGATCCTTGCATTGGGGCAACGGCCGCGCGTGCGCGCTGTCGTCGGCGGGCGGCGGCGCCTCGACCATCTGCGCGAGTCGCGCGACCACCGCGAGTGCGGCAGCCTTGTCGACGTTGCGATGCGCGAACTGCGGATAGTCGAGCACGTACGTGAGTTCGGCGAGGCAGCGCGCGTCGATCAGCGCGCTGAGCGCGCCGCTTTCGAGCGCGCTCGCGATCGGCCGCGTGTGCGGGTCGTCGAATACGAGAATATCGATCCACACATTGGAATCGAGCACGACGCGCAACGCGCCGCTTGAGACGTGGGAACCGGGCATTCGTTACAATCGGGCTTTCAGTCTTTGACCACCAGGCACGGCGTGCCTGCATGCAAGCCTCTATGATAATCGTTCTGTCGCCGGCCAAATCGCTCGACTACGAAACCCCGCCGCACGTCAAAAAACACACAATCCCCGATTTCGTCGACGACGCCGCCGAGCTGATCAGCGATCTGCGCCGGCTGTCGCCGCAACAGATTGCGTCGCTGATGGGCATCTCCGATCAGCTTGCTCACCTCAATTTCCAGCGCTACGCGGAATGGTCGCCGCAATTCGGCACGCACAACGCCAAGCAGGCGGTGCTCGCGTTCAATGGCGATGTGTACGAGGGCTTCGACGCGAAGACGTTGTCGTCGGCCGATCTCGACTATGCGCAGAACCACGTGCGCGTGCTGTCGGGTCTGTATGGTCTGCTGCGTCCGCTCGATCTGCTGCAGCCGTACCGGCTCGAAATGGGGACGCGTTTCGCCAATCCGCGCGGCAAGGATCTGTACGCGTTCTGGGGCGAGCGCATTACCCAGGCGTTGAACGCGCAATTGCAGAAGAATACGGCGGGCGAGCGCGTGCTCGTCAATTGCGCGTCGGGCGAGTACTTCAAGTCGGTCAAGCCGAAGCTGCTCGACGCGCCGGTCGTCACGCCGGTGTTCGAGGACTGGAAGGGCGGTCGCTACAAGATCATCAGCTTCCATGCCAAGCGCGCGCGTGGTCTGATGGCGCGCTTCGCGGTGGCAAACCGGCTCGAGCGTCCCGAGCAGTTGAAGGACTTCGATACCGAAGGCTACGCGTTCAGCGCCGAGGCCTCGAACGATTCCACTTACGTATTTCGCCGGCGCATCGCCGAATAAGCGTGCCGCCCACGCTCTTTAGCTGCGCGCGGGCAGCCGTTGGCAACCCGGAGAGGGAAGGATTTCATGACCATATCGATTACGAGTAATTTCGATGCCGGCGCGATCGACGTGCTGTCCTGCGAGGACGCCGGCAATATCCGCCTGCGCGTGCGGCCCGACAGTCATGCCGAGTTCGCGCAGTGGTTCTATTTCCGGCTCGCCGGCGCGGCGGGCGCACGTTGCGTGATGAGCTTCGAGAATGCGGCGGCGTGCGCGTTTGCCCAAGGCTGGCGCGACTATCGGGCGGTCGCGAGTTACGACCGCGTGAACTGGTTCCGCGTGCCGACCTCGTACGACGGCAACGTGCTGACGATCGACCATACGCCCGATTTCGACAGCATCTACTACGCGTATTTCGAGCCGTACAGTGAAGAGCGCCATTCGGAGTTTCTCGGCGCGGTGCAGCAGATGCCGCATGCGTCGTTGAGCGAACTCGGCAAGACGGTCGAAGGACGGCCGGTTTCGCTGCTGACGCTCGCCACGCCGCTCGCGGACGACGCCGCCAACGCCGCGCCGAAAAAGAAGATCTGGCTGATCGCGCGCCAGCATCCCGGCGAGACGATGGCCGAATGGTTTATCGAAGGGCTGGTGAAGCGGCTCGTCGGTTGGGGCGATTGGGCGGGCGATCCGGTCGCGCGCAAGCTTTACGACCACGCGGTGTTCTACATCGTGCCGAACATGAATCCGGACGGCAGCGTGCACGGCAATCTGCGCACCAATGCGGCCGGCGCGAATCTGAATCGCGAATGGATGGAACCGGACGCCGCGCGCAGCCCCGAGGTGCTGGTGGTGCGCGACGCGATCCACGCGACCGGCTGCGACCTGTTCTTCGATATCCACGGCGACGAGGCGTTGCCTTATGTGTTCGTCGCGGGTTCGGAAATGCTGCCGGGCTTCACGGAACAGCAGGGCCGCGAACAGAAGGCGTTCATCGAGGCATTCAAGCATGCGAGCCCCGACTTCCAGGACAGGTACGGCTACGCGGCGAGCAAGTATCGCGAGGACGCGCTGAAACTCGCGTCGAAGTACATCGGCAACGAATTCGGCTGTCTGTCGCTGACGCTTGAGATGCCGTTCAAGGACAACGCGAATCTGCCCGACGAGCGGGTAGGCTGGAACGGCGAGCGCAGCGCGTCGCTGGGCGCCGCGATGCTGCAGGCCATTTTGCGACACGTGGAGACGTTCGCCTGATCGGGCGGGATTGATGCAAAAAAGAACGAGGCACGCACAGGAAACTGTGGGTGCCTCGTTTTTATTGGGCTGGCGGACTGGCCGATCGGTCGGAACCGAGCGGCGCCCGGGCGTCAGTGACTCTTCTTCTTCGCTGCGCTGCTGCCTGACTTGCTCGACGACTTGCCGGAGCTCGCCTTCGACGATTTCTTCGTGGTTTTGCCGCTTACCGCGTGCTTGCCCTTGCTGCCCTTGTGCTTGCTCGACGCGCTATGCGAGCGGTTCGGCGGCACCGGGTCGTTCCAGCTGAAGGCGAGCATCTGAGAGCCGACGTAGCCGCAGCGGAATTTCAGATCGGCCGGCTCTCCCGAGTTGTTCTGACGTACGCCGACGCCCTCGACGGTAACGATGCTGTCCACCTTGACACGCTGTTTGCCTTCGTCGAACGAATCGTTCCACGGCGTGACCGACGAGTGAGCGCTATCGAACGAACTGGGCGGAAATTCGACGTGGTCGAACGCGGTCGATGTGCTCGCGACGAAGTTGCCGTGCGCGGCGCAGTCCGCGACGAGCGGGTCCGCGTGCATGCCGTTAATGAATCTGTTGACGAGGTCGTTGTGCTGCTCGAGCTGATCGGCGAATGCGGGAGCAGTGCAAAGCAGCGAGAGGCTCGCTGCACAGGCTGCCAACCGGCCGACCATCCGCAGCAATCGGCGCGGTACGTTGGTGCGATCCATCTAGTTCTTTAGATGCGAATGGGAGGGAAGGAGGCAAATAAGATGCCCCGCGGAAGGGTTGAGTTCAATCTTGCTGCAAATTTTTTGTCTTGTCCTGGGGACGCCTCGTGAGCGCCGCACGGCCACGCGGTGATTATCACAGATACGCGTTGGGTCGCACCAAAGCCTGAAATTTCAGGTGCGCGGGCCGCCCAGGCGATAGCGCCGTACGTCGTACGTGGTGACCCACGCGGGACGGTAGACCGCGATCAGCGCCGTCGCCATGCCGGTGAACCATGCTTCGCCGGTGGCGAGCAGCAGCACGCTGAGTGCGTAGCCGGCCGGCACCACGGTCATGGAGCCGTCGGATAGCGCGATATGGATGCCGAGCGCCGCCGCGGCGGTCAGCGCCACGGCGATGGCAGGTGAGACGAAGCCCTGGCCTAAGATGAACATGAACAGATTGCGCGGCAGCCACGCGGTACAGATGCGCTGAAGCAGCGTAGAGATGCCGACCGGCAACGCGCCGTACACGAGAAACGTGATCGCGATGCCTTGCCACGGCGCGTCGAACACGACCGCGGCGAGGCCCGTGACGATCGCCATCGCGAGCAGCGCTAGTCCCCAGTCGAACAGCGTGACGACGAGGGTAGCGCCGAGCAGGTGCATCACGGTGCCGTCGTCGAGCCAGGCGTTGCTCGCCCACAGCACCGATACCGCGACGATGATCGCGAGCCAGACGTGCTGAAGCGTGCCGTCCTGAAGTCTTTTGAAAGGGTTTTTCCACAGCGCGAGCGCGACCACCATCGCAGTGACAATCCAGCCACCGACAGCGGCCCAGAACGGAAGCGGTGTGTAGAGGAAACCCATGAGTCTCATATTACTCGTTGGACGACAAAAGGTGTGAGCGGATTCCATGCCAGCGGCCGCTCACACTGCGCGGATGCGTGCCTGCGAACGCAGGCGCGCATCATGGCTGACGTCAGGTGGAACCTGGCGGGACCGACTTCGGCTTGCGGGTGGGTTGAGGTGCGTCGCCATAGGACGTAGGCGGCTCGGCGGCCATCGGCAGCGCGGTGCTGGTGTCGCTGGTGGGCAACGGATATTCGAACTGCATGCGCCTTGGGTGACGCAGCGGAACGGGGCCCGGTTCTCCGCGTCTGACCGGGCGCGCGCTGTCGTCACCGCTATTGCGCAACACCTGCAGATGGTTCGTCAGCCAGCCGTTGTAGAGCGCGACCGCGGCGGCGCGGTTGGGCGCGCCGAGTTGCTGGAATATGCTCGTCAGGTGGATCTTGACCGTGCCTTCCGCAATGCCGAGCGTGCGCGCGATCATCTTGTTCGTGCTGCCCATATGCACGCAGCGCATGATCTGCTCCTGGCGCGGCGACAGCACGCTTGTGAGCTTGTTGCGACGCGGCGGGAGGTTGTACACATCGAATGGGCGGATCGCGGTATCGGGCGGCAACGGAGGATCGAGCGCCAATGCGCCGGGCGGCACATAGTGACCCCCGAGCACGACCATTTCGAGCGCGCGCACGATCAGACAAGGATCGGTATCGCGCGGTACGACGCCGAGCACGCCTTCGTCCATCAACGTGCGGACGAGTTCGGGCAGGGTTCCGTCGGTCAGCACGCTGACCCGCAAACCGGGGTAGTAGCTGAGCAGCTTGCGGACATCGGCCACCGTCATCCAGTCCTCCCAGTCGATCACTACGAGGTCGGGCCAGTAACGCTTGAAAGGGCGGACGAGTAGGCGCCAGTCGTCGGCTTCGGTGAAACGCGCCACTCTGTCGATTTGGCGCAGCAAGGCCTTGAGTCCATCACGTCGTTCCGCGTTTGAATTGAGAATCGAGAAGCGCATGCGTGTCTCCAGTAGGTCGGCAAAATTGCGCGACGCACCGGGGTGACCGTGAACACTGACTCATGCACGGCGATGCGTCACCGTCCCTATGATGACAAATTCCTTTCGATTTGACGGCTGGCCAAAAGGCATAGGATGCGTGGTTTTAACAACAAAAAAGCCCCGCATCGGCGGGGCTCTTTTGCGATAAGACGAGATGCGCGAAGCGCAACTCAATGGAAATGCGGTTGTGCGGGCTCGGCGTCTTCCGGCATCTCCGCGTGGACGATTTCACCGAGCGGATCGGCATACAGCGGCACGCCGCAGTCGTCGCAATATTCGGGCTCGAAGCGGCCCGCGTGGCGCCGGACTTCAGTGATTCCGGTCTCCTTGAGCAGTGCCACGATCTCCTCGAGCGGGTCGTCCGAACCGGTGACTTCCTGCGGTTCTTCATCGATACCCGGCTCGCCGTTTTCACGGCCATAAAGCGGCCACACGACGCCGTAAATCACGTCGTTGCTGCCGCGGCGCGTGAAGCCGACACGGTACTCGTCGATGCGCCGTTCGCCGAAGCCTGCGACCACCGCGCGCAGGTCCTGCGGAGCGGCGCCAATTGTGTCGAACAGATAACGCACGGCGGTCCGCACGGTGTGAGGGCGCACACTTTCGTCCGCATCGCGACAGGCGGAGTAGTACGCGTCCGGTAGCAGGCATTCGAATTCGCAGCCCGGCAGAACCAGCGAGAGATTCGCACCGCCTTGCGTGGCCCACTGCTCGAGGCACTGGCTGCGCTCGATCCGGTTGCCGTGCTCTTCCTCCTGCCAGCGGAAGGTCGCGGCGCCGACAGGTGCGGCAACCACCGCCAGCAGGAAGCGCGGATCGGCCAGAATCGGCGAGGTCTCCGGCAGTTCGCCAAAACTGAGCTTCGCGTTGCCGCCGGCGACTGCCGCCTGTGCAAGTTGTTGGGTGATCCGCCACGTTTCGACATGATGTCGCGGCAACTGGTCGATGCTGTAGAGAAACGGCGCCATCGCGACGCGGGTGTTGCCGGCGAGCACATGCGCGTGCAGGTGGGCGCGCAAAGCGTCGGCGGCATCGGCCTTGAGCGGACCGGACGGAATCACGTAGCGGGTCCAGGCAAGTACCGGCGCGGCGATCAGCAGCGCCTCGTAAGCCACGCCTTCGTGTTCGATCACGAACGATTCGCTATGCGTTTCCGCCATGTCGGCAAGCGCGCCATAGGCATCGGGATGATTTTGCTGAAGATGGTCGAGCGCGGCATCCAACGTGGTCTGGTTGGCGTTGCGCACGATTTTGGCCAGCAGCGCATCGAGCTTCGCTTCCCAGAAGCGGTCTTCGGTGCGGCTACCCGACGCGAAAAGCGCGAGCGAGAGACCGACGAGCTTGTCGGCGTCGGGAGGGAGTCGTTTAGCGATTCGCGAGCGCATAAATCCGGAAAAATTGGGGGCACGGAACCTTATATTCTAGTCTTTTCCGGGACGCTCTACCGTTTGATCGACAATCTCGGCTCGATCGCCGTGCTCTCATCTCAAAAAATGATGCGTCGCTCGCGCGATCTTTCGCGACGCACAGCGCCTTGGCCTGATGGTATAAGACATCCCCGGACGCCCGACTCGCTTCTATACTGGCGGCGTCCAGCGGCGCCTGACAGGCGTATGTCAATTGATTGCCACGGTCTGGCGCAATAGGAGATCCATCGTGAAATCGGACCAACTGATCGAACGGCTTGCGGCGGTATTCGCGCTGATTGTGCTCGTGGGTGGTTCGTTACTGGTGCTGGCGCCGTTTACGACCGCGCTGCTGTGGGGCGCCATCCTTAGTTACAGCTCCTGGGGGCTCTACCGGCGGCTGGCAACCGCGGTCGGCGGACGCCGCAAGCTGGCCGCGACCTTGATCGTGCTGATCATTCTGGTCGTCGTGCTGGGACCATTCGTCTATGCGGGTTTTGCGTTCGGCGCGCATGTTCATGACATCGTGGCGCTGGTGCAGAGACTCTTCGAATCGGGGTTGCCCGATCTGCCGTCGTGGGTACAACGGATTCCGCTGGTCGGATCTAGCATCGAGGCGTTCTGGGAGCGCGTGACCAGCAGCAATTCGGAACTGATTGCGCAGCTGCGCACCCTGGCGGCGCCCGCTGGTAAGTGGATTCTGGCCGCTGGGCTTGCGGTCACGCATGGGCTGGGTCTGCTGGCGTTGAGTATCGTGCTGGCGTTTTTCTTTTATACCGGGGGCGAGGGTGCGGCTGCGTGGCTCAATGCGGGCATGCGGCGTATCGCGGGAGAGCGCGCCGATTACCTGCTTGCGCTCGCGGGTAGCACGGTCAAGGGCGTCGTCTACGGAATTCTTGGTACCGCGCTGGTTCAGGCGGTTCTGGCTGCGTTCGGATGCTGGATTGCGGGCGTGCCGGCGCCCGCGTTGCTCGGGCTGGCGACGTTTTTCCTGTCGGTGGTGCCGGGCGGCCCGGTCATCGTCTGGTTGCCTGCGGCCATCTGGCTGTACCAGGGTGGCGAGACGGGATGGGCAATCTTTCTGGTCATCTGGGGTGTGCTGGTCGTCAGCATGGCTGACAACGTTATCAAGCCGATCCTGATCGGCAAAAATAGCGATATGCCGCTGATCCTGGTGATGTTGGGCATTCTTGGCGGCGCGCTTGCCTTTGGCTTTCTGGGTGTCTTCATCGGCCCGACTTTGCTTGCGGTCGCTTATACCGTGCTGCACGACTGGACTATCGGTACGTCCGCTGCTCCAAAGCTGCCATCTCAACTGAAAGAGCCGGCTGCGGACGATGCGGGTCAGGTCGGGAAGGCGCCCTGAGGAAAACCCGAGGATGGCACTTGCAACTTTGAGTTGGGGCGACTAGAATCTCGCTCTTTCGTGCTCCGGACACCGGGGCGCGGGGAAGCGGGAGAGCCTTAAGTGGTGCGGGCTTCAGCGACGTAAGCAGGTTAAGAAGTTGATAAAAACCTGTTGACGATTCGATGAAAGTTCTTCATAATCTCGTCTCTCTGCTGCTGATGCAGCAACGCAAACGAAGCGGCGCCAAGGCGCTGCGAAGTAAGCGAATCGATCTTTAAAAATTAACAGCCGATAAGTGTGGGCACTTGATGCGGAATGCAGCGGTGGTTCTTCGGAATCGCCGTATGGCAAAAGTATCAAAAGCCTCACACAGTATTAGAGGAAGGTTTGTCTGTCGAAAGACGGATTAATCATCGTCAGTACG
>NZ_MSDV01000072.1 GCF_001931485.1 Burkholderia sp. SRS-W-2-2016
CGTCATGTTCGAGCGTCATGTTCGAGCGTCATGTTCGAGCGTCATGTTCGAGCGTCATGTTCGAGCGTCATGTTCGAGCGTCATGTTCGAGCGTCATGTTCGAGCGTCATGTTCGAGCGTCATGTTCGAGCGTCATGTTCGAAGGTAGTTAGTTGTCCGTTTCGTCATTGCTGCAATTTCTGGAGTTCGCCTGTGCGCCGTTTGTTCGTTGCCGTTTCCCTCGCTGTTCAACTTGCCGTTCCCGTCGCCGTTCAGTTCGCCGCGCCCGCCGCGCATGCGCAGAGCACGCAGAACGCGCCCGATCCACAGAAGCTGCTGCGCGACAGCGACGCGATCCGCACGCCGGCCGGCTCGTTCGTGCTGAACGCGACGCTGACCGAGTATCGCGGCGGCAAACAGGTGGACGGCAACGCGCTGACCATCTACTCGAAGCCCGATGCGCCCGGCGGCGCGTTCCGCACGCTGGTGCGCTTCGTCGAGCCGGCCCGCGACGCCGGCAAGCTGATGCTAAAAAACGGCAACGATCTGTGGTTCTACGATCCGGCCAACCAGGCGAGCATCCGTATCTCGCCGGACCAGCGGCTGCTCGGCCAGGCGGCCAACGGCGACGTGGTGACGGTGAATCTCGCGCACGACTACACCGCGAAGCTGATCGGCGCGGAGGATGTCGCCGACGGCGACCGGCAGACCCGTCATTGCTACAAGCTGTCGTTGTCCGGCCAGTCGGCGGGGCTCACGTATCACCGCATCGAGATGTGGCTCGATGCGAGCAATAGCCGGCCGGTGAAAGCGAAGTTCTACTCGGAGAGCGACCGGTTGCTGAAGACCGCGTTCTATCGCCGCTATACGTCGGAGCTCGGCGTCGAGCGGCCGACGGAGACGGTGATCATCGACGGCCTCGATTCGAGCTGGGTCACGGTGATGCGTTTCTCCGGCTACGCGTGGCGTGAGATTCCCGATGCGTGGCTGCAACGCGATTCGCTGCAGCGCTTCAAGGCCGAATGACGCGGCGCGCGGTGCGGGCGCTCGCGCCCGCGGCGACGCTGTGGATGGCGACGTGCTGGCCGTTCGCGTGCGGCAAGGCGATGGCGGCCGAGATTGAGCCGCTCGATGCGGCGGGGACAGTCGGCGCGGCGGGCGCGGAGGACGGAGCGGGCGGAGTGGATGCTGCGACGAGCGCAGCCACCACGGACGCGGAGCACGCGGCGGGCGTGGCGAGCGTAGCGGATGCTTCGCCGAGCACTGCCACCACGGATGCGCAGCCGGCGGCGGGTGCGACGCGCGCAGCGGATGCTACGGCGAACACTGTCGCCACGGACGCGCAGCCAGCGGCAAGCACGACGCGTGCGGCGGACGCTACTGCGAGCACTGCCCCGAGCACCGCCGACGCGATCCCCGACGCGATCCCCGACGCCACCGACGCCGCCCTGAAACTCGCCGACTCGACCCCCGACACACCGGTGCAAACCTCGCGCCCGTGGAAGGTCGCGATCGAAGAAGCGCTGCGCGCGAGCGGCAGCCGCGACGGCACGCACTCGGCCCGCAACCAGCTGTCGGTCGATTTCCAGTACGCGCAGGCGCTCGGCTCGGCGTTCGTCGTCAACTTCGCCGCGCGCTACGACCGTTTCGATCCGCTGTCCGCGCAGGCCGAATCGCATCGCGACGTACCGCTGGTGAAGGAGGGCTATGTCAGCTGGCATCTGTCGTCGCTGCAGCAACTCGACGTCGGCCGGATCAACGCGCGCATCGGCGCGGGCATCGGCTACAACCCGACCGACTTCTTCGGCGCCGGCGCGATCACCACCGACGTGCGTCCCGATCCCGACAGCCGCCGCACCAACCGGCTCGGCAGCGTCGCGGTGCGCGCGCAACAGCTGTGGGATACGGGCTCGCTGTCGCTTACGTATTCGCCGCGGCTCGCGAGCCGCAGCCTGCCGGGCAACCCGAACGCGTCGTCGGATTTGCAGCGCACCAACGGCGTCGAGCGCTGGGAGCTGCTCGGCAGTCAGCGGCTCGGCGCGAGCGTGCAGCCGCAATGGCTGATCTACCGTCAGCAGGGGCAGTCGCCGCAGTTCGGCCAGAACCTCAGCGTGCTGCTCGGCAATTCGGTGGTCGCGTATGCGGAGTGGACCGGGGGGCGGCGCCGCTCGCTGATCGGCCGCGCGAACGGGATCGACGACACCGCGTTTCGCGCGAGTTCGTCGATCGGCGCGACGTGGACGTTGCCGGTCGATCTGTCGCTGACCGCGGAGCTGCAAAGCAATGCGGCGGGCGCGAGCGCCGCGCAATGGCGCTCGCTCGCGGCCAGCAATCCGGCCGCGTGGGGCAACGCGGTGCAGACCGCGGTGACCTCGCAGGAACTGCCGGCCCGCCACGCGCTGTTCGTGATGGCGATGTGGCGCAACCTCGGCATGCGCGGTCTCGATCTGTCCGCGTTCGTGCAGGCCGACGCGGGCGGCGGCCGCCAGTATTGGGCCGAACTGCGGCGGCGCTTCCAGAGCTTCGACGTCGCGGTGCAGGTGCAGACCCAGGTGGGTCCGGCGTGGAGCCGCTTCGGCGCGATGTCGGAGGCGCGCAGCGTGCAGGTGCTGGCCAGTTTTTATCGATGAGTTTTACCAGGCAATTGCGGCAACGATTCAACAACTTCAGCAACGACACGGAGGAGAGAGCGAATGAGCGAGCACATCCCAGGCGAGGCGGCTGGCAGATCCACCGGCAACCGCGCCGGCAACCCCAACGGCAACCCCGGCAGCGCGGGCCGGCGCATGTTGCAGGTGGCGACCGCGATCCTCGCGGTGGTGCCGACCGTCAGCGGCCTCGTCGCGATGACCGGTGTCGGCGATCCGTTGTACGCGCAGCTGGCGCTGCCGCACGACGCGACGCTCGATAGCAACCTGCGCTTCTACGCGGGCGTCTGGCTCGGCCTCGGGCTCGCGGCGTTCTGGGTGGTGCCGCGCATCGAACGCGAAACCGCGTTGTTCCGCGCGCTGTGGCTGATGATTTTTATCGGCGGCATCGGGCGTCTGCTGTCGCTGTTCGCGCTCGGCCTGCCGTTTCTGCCGTTCGTCGGCTTCACCGCGCTCGAGATCGTTGGCGCGCCGCTGTTCGTCTGGTGGCAGCACCGCGTTGCGCGCGCGGCCGCCCGGCGGCGCTGTCCGAATGTTTGACGTGAGCATCCAGCAATCCCTTAATTCATCCACCCAATTCATCCACCCTGAGAGACCCTAGCTTTGAATAAGATCAGTTCCACTGTCCGTTCCCTGCGCAACCGGATCGCCGGCCGCGCGCGCGATACGCTGCTGGCCGCGCTGCTCGCGCTCGGCCTCGGCGCCGGCCTTGGCGTCGCCGCCGTCCCCGCGCACGCGGGCACCAGCGCGGCCGCCGGCACCTATGCGCAGACCCGCTACCCGATCATCCTCGTGCACGGGCTGACCGGCACCGCCAACTACTTCGGCGCGCTGCCGTACTGGTACGGGATGCAGGCCGACCTCAAAAGCCACGGCGCGACCGTCTACGTCGCCGATCTGTCCGGCTTCCAGAGCGACCTCGGCGCGAACGGCCGCGGCGAACAGCTGCTCGCGTACGTGAAGCAGGTGCTCGCGGTCACCGGCGCGCAGAAGGTCAACCTGATCGGCCATAGCCAGGGCGGTACGACCTCGCGCTACGTCGCCGCGGTCGCGCCGCAACTGGTCGCGTCGGTCACGACGATCGCGACCCCGCATCGCGGCTCCGAATTCGCCGACTTCGTGCTGGACGCGCTGAAGCTCGACCCGACCGGGATCGCGACGCCGGTGTTCGGCTCGGTGCTGAACATCTTCGGCGTGCTGTCGAGCGACACCCACAACACCAACCAGGATGCGATCGCGGCGCTCAACGCGCTGAGCACGAAGACCACCGCGTCGTTCAACCAGCTGTTCCCGAGCGCCGGCCTCGGCAAGCAGGGCTCGTGCAAGACCGGCGCGGCCAGCGAGAGCGTGAACGGCAACACGCATCTGCTGTACTCGTGGAGCGGCAACGCGTTCCAGCCGCTCTCGGTGTTCGGCATCGTGACCGGCGTGCTCGATACCAGCCTCGGCCTGATCGACCCCGCCGCGCTCGATGTGTCGACGCCCGTGTTCGGCGTTGCCGGCCTGATCATGGCCAAGAGCAAGGCCGGCGCGAACGACGGCTTCGTGTCGACGTGCAGCTCGCTGTACGGCTCGGTGATCAGCACCAGCTACAAGTGGAATCACTTCGACGCGATCAACCAGTTGCTCGGCATTCGCGGGCTGAACGCGGCCGATCCGGTCATGGTGCTGCGCACCCACGCGAACCGTCTGCGCAGCGCCGGAGTGTAACGATGGCGCGCGCCGAAACTGACTGGAAAGTGTTGTTCGCGGTGGGCGGCGCGATCGCCGCCGGCATCGTCGCGTGGGTGCTGCTGGCCGGGCGCGCCGACGACGCGCCGGCGCTCGCGGACGACGAGCCGGCGGCGCCGCTCGCGGCGTCTGCGGTCGATGCCGCCGCGAGCGAGCCCGACGCGCCGTCGCTGGCGCTGCCGGCGTCGCTGGCCGGCACCGAGGCGCCGCGGCTGCCGCTCGATGGCCGCGGCCACCTGGCCCATACGCGCGCGGTGCGCGACTTCTTCGACTACTTCCTGACCGCGCAGGACAACGAAACACCGCGCACGATCGACGCGCTGGTGCGCCGCGCGCTCGCCGCGCAACTGGACGGCACGCCCGCGGCCGGCGAAGCGCTGGCGGTGTGGCAGCGCTACAGCGCGTATCGCGCGGCCGGCGCGCAACTGACGGCGCCGGCCGGCATGGCCGGCAGCGTCAGCGGCAAGCCGGACCTCGACGCGTTGCAGCAGACGATCGACCAGCGCGCGGAACTGGCGACCCGCGTGATGGGCGACTGGAGCGACGCGTTCTTCGGCGACGAGTTGCGCGAGCAACGCGACGACCTCGCGCGGCTACGCATCACGTCCGATCCGAATCTGAGCGACGCGGACAAGCGCGCGCGTCTGGCGGCGCTCGATGCAGCGCTGCCCGAACCCGAACGCGAGGCTCGCGAGCGCACGCGCACGCAGCAGGCCGCGATCGAGACGGTCGCGCAATTGCAGAAGCAGCACGTGCCGGCCGACGAACTGCGCGCGCAGGTCGCGCAAACGCTCGGTTCGGCTGCCGCCGAACGGGTCGTGCAGATGCAGCGGGACGCCGACGACTGGCAGGCGCGCTACGCGAGCTACGAAGCGCAACGCGCGCAGCTGGAGCGGGCCGGGCTGACGCCGCAGGACTACGCGGCGCAGCTCGCGCATCTGCGCCAGCAGAGCTTTCCGGACAGCGGCGACGCGCTGCGCGCGGCGGCGCTCGATCAGGGCGCCGGTCATTGAACGGGAACGGCGGCGCGCGCACGGCACGCGCCGCCATCCCGATCGAAAAATAGAACAGGACCGAAGGTCCACAGGGGGAGCGGTTTTATGCGGTTGTCTTCGCTATGGGTAGGGGCGCTGGTTGTTCTTGGCCTGTCGTTCAGTCATGGCGCGTCCGCGCAGGCGCTATCGGCCGCGCAGGACTTCGCCGATCTCAGCGCGAGCGCCGAAGCGCTTGCCGACAATGCCGCGCAGAATTCGACCGGCGGGCTCGCGTCGGTATTCGCGCGGCAGCGCTGCGTGAGCGGCTATACGTTCGACGGCAAACAGGGCGCGCTCGCGCTGACCGTTGGGATGACGAACTATCGGCTGTTCAACCCGGACACCAATTCGTTCGATACCGTGTCGATGCGCTCGTACAACGGCTGTCCGGCCGGCCCGACGCTCAGCGTCAAACCGGGCATGCGGCTCGACGTGACGCTGAACAACCGGCTGCCCGCGGAAAGCCCGGCGACCTGTCCGCCGAATCCGGACCCGGCGGCGCCGCACTGTTTCAACACGACCAATCTGCACACGCACGGGCTGCACGTGTCGCCGTCCGGTCATGCGGACAACGTGATGGTCAGCGTCGCGCCGAACGCGAGCTTCGACTATCGCTTCGAGATTCCCGCCAGTCATCCGGCCGGCACCTTCTGGTATCACTCGCACCAGCACGGCTCGACCGCGATCGACGTGTCGAGCGGAATGGCCGGCGTGCTGATCGTGCGCGGCTCGCGCACGGCAGCCGCGCGCGCGGCGAACGGCGGGATCGCGGACATCGATACGATCCTGCATCGGCGTGAACGGCAGCAGCCGTTTCGCGAGCACGTAATGCTGTTCCAGCAGATCGAATACGGCTGTTTCGACAACGCGACGGCGAGCGCGCCGCTCGCCAATCCGGCGACCCAGGCCTGGGTGTGTCCGCCGGGCGGCGTCGGCGAAATCCGCAATTACACGAACCAGCTGAACTTCGTCGCCGATCCACGGCCCGGCCATGCGGGCGAGTTCAACAGCACGTGGGCGATTTCGGGCCGCTATACGCAGATCAACGGCGTTGTGCAGCCGGTGTTTCCGGGCGTCGCGAGCTATGTGCCGGCCGGCGAAATCCGTCGCTGGCGGATGATTCACGGCGGCAATCGCGACACGATCAACGTGAAGATCGTGCGCGCGAATCTGCCGGCGCTCGGGCTCGCCGATTCGCCCGCGTTGAGCACCGGCGACGTGGACAGCGCGACGCGCGCGGCCGCGTCGAGATTGAGCGCCGCGCATGGCCGCGCGCAACAGACCACGCTCGACGCGCTGTGCAACGGCGAAACCGTCAAGCAGGTGGAGATCGCGGTGGATGGGCTGACGCGCGCGTCGATGGTCGAGAAGGACGTGAACACGCTCGACCCCGGTTATCGCAGCGACGTGCTCGTCGCGTTTCCGCAGCCGGGTCTCTACTGCATCCTCGACGAAGCGGCGAGCGCCGCCGCGACGATCAATTTCCGCCGCCACTCGGCGAGCGTGAAGGACCGCCGCCTGCTCGCGTTCGCGCGCGTCGGGCCGGGCACCAACATCCCCGCGTATGTCGACGACGGTCTCGGTCATTCGAAGTACTGGCAATACGTGCGCAACCAGCTGGTCGACGCGAACCAGAATCTGCCGCGCGACGTGCTGGCCGATCTGAACCGGCTCGACACCCGCGCGTTCGCGCCGCCGCGCGTCACCGACGGCGTGCCGGCGCGCACCGTGCCGGTCGCGTTCGATGTGGATACGTCGTCGGGCGCGCCGCATTTCGTGATCAACGACCGGCTCTATGACATGAGCCGCATCGACCATACGGCGACGCTCGGCACGCTCGAAGAATGGCGCGTCAGCGCGACCGTCGCGGGCGGCGGTCATGTGTTTCATATCCACGTGAATCCGTTTCGCGTCGCCGATGTGCTGAACCCGGCCGGGCAGTCGATCTACGACTCGACCGGCGCGTGCACGCAGGCGGAACTCGCGACCGGCGACGCCGAGTACTGCACGCAGCGCGACGTGCTGCGCGATACGGTGTTCGTCAAACCGGGCTATACGCTGGTGCTGCGCACGCGTTACGAGGATTTCACCGGCCAGTTCGTGATGCACTGCCATATCCTCGATCACGAGGATCAGGGGATGATGCAGAACGTCGCGATCGTCGCGGCGCAGGGCACGGGGAGTGCGGGGTTGCCTGCTGGGGCGAATGGCGGGAACGGTGCGAATGGATCGAAGCTCGCGCAACTGCTGAAGCCGACCGGAATCGCCGCGCTGCCGGTGATCGGCGATCTGCTCGCGAAGCTGTTCGGCACCGCGTCTAACCAGCTCGACGCCGCGTTGGCCGCATCGCTTTGCAAAGGCAGCCGCTGACAAGCTGACGGGTTGACGCGAGGCCGCGCCGCTCAATCGTCGTTCACGTCACCCGCATTGTCAGCATGATGCGCGACCAGTTCGAGCAGCCCGTCGAGTTGCGGCGAGCGGTTGCCGGCGCGCCACGCCATCAATAGTTCGATCTCCGGCACCGGGCCCGCCAGCGGCCGCGTGCAGATCGCCGGGTTGGTCAGCGACGCGGTGTAGCCCGGCAGCAGCCCGAAGCCGAGTCCCATGCCGATCAGGTTCAGGTTCAACAGGATATTGCTGGCCACCTGAATCACCTTCGGCTGCACGCCGTGCTGCCGGAAGTAACCGTCGACCACGTCGTACACGTCGCCCGAATAAAGCGGATGCGTGCTGATGAACGCCTCGCCGTCGAGCTGCGCGGGCTTGATCCGCTTGTAGCGCGCAAGCGGATGCGCGACCGGCAGCACCACGAGGATCGGCTCGCGCAGCACCACTTCGCTGAGCAGATCGGGCGAGCGGATCGGCTTGCGCATGAAGGCCACGTCGATCTCGTTGTCGAGCAGCATCTGCTCCTGTTCGGAGGTCGGGATGCTGCGCAACTCGACGTTCAACTCCGGAAAGCGCAGCCGCAGACGCGGCAGGATCGCCGGAAAGATCCGCACCTCGGCGGCCGGCACGAAACCGATCGTCACCGTCGAACTGCTTTTGCGGCCTACGTGCCGCGCGCGCGTGACCGCGCGTTCGGCCTGCGCGAGCGTGAGCCGCGCCTCGATCAGAAACACGTTGCCAGCCTCGGTCAGTTCGACCTTGCGGCGCGTGCGCTCGAACAGCTGCGTGCCGACCTGTTCTTCGAGATCGCGAATCTGCTGACTCAGCGACGGCTGCGCGGTGCGCAAACGCTCGGCCGCGCGCGTGAAGCTCAGCTCCTCGGCGACGGCGATGAAGTAGCGCAGGTGTCTCAGTTCCATCGGCGGGCTTCCTCGGCGACTCGTTCAGTTATCGTTGAAATGTCTTAATCCAAACAAACAAAATATTTTACAGCGTAGGCTCGGAAACCGATCATTGGCGCCACACCCCACCTAAAAACCTCCTGTGGAGGAGACGCCAAATGTCTCAGAAATCGATCGATTTCGACGCGCTCGTCGACGCGCGCACCGGCCGGGTCGCAGCGTCGATCTATTCGGATCCCGAACTGTACGAACTGGAGCTGGAGCGCATCTTCGGCCGCTGCTGGCTGTTTCTCGCGCACGTCAGCCAGATTCCGAAAGCCGGCGACTACTTCAATACCTACATGGGCGAAGACCCGGTGATCGTCGTGCGTCAGAAAGACGGCTCGATCAAGGCGTTCCTGAATCAGTGCCGGCATCGCTCGATGCGCGTGAGCTACGCCGATTGCGGCAATACCCGCGCGTTCACGTGTCCGTATCACGGCTGGTCGTACGGCACCGACGGCGCGCTCGTCGATGTGCCGCTCGAAGCGCGCGCGTATCCGCAGGGGCTGTGCAAAAAGCAGCTGGGCTTGCAGGAAGTGACCCGCGTCGCCGAATACAAGGGGCTTATTTTCGGCAACTGGGACGCGAGCGCGCCGGAGCTCGAAGCGTATATGGGCGATATCGCGTGGTATCTGGACGGCGTGCTCGATCGCCGGCCGGGCGGCACCGAGATCGTCGGCGGCGTGCATAAGTGGGTGATCGACTGCAACTGGAAGTTTCCGGCCGAGCAGTTCGCGAGCGATCAGTATCACGCGCTGTATTCGCATGCGTCGGCGGTGCAGGTGCTGGGTGCGAAGCAGGGCGACGCGGAGGGCGCGGCCGAAGGCGGCGACGGCGGCGACGCCGGCAAGGCGCTCGGCGCCGGCCAGACCGCGCGACCGGTGTGGGAGACCGCGAAGGACGCGCTGCAATACGGCCAGGCCGGCCACGGCAGCGGCTTTTTCTTCACCGAGAACCCGGACGCGAACGTGTGGGTCGACGGCGTCGTGTCGCAGTACTTCCGCGACACCTATCCGGAAGTCGAGGCGCGTCTGGGCAGCGTGCGCGCGCTGCGCCTCGCCGGCCACAACAACATGTTCCCGACGATGTCCTGGCTGAACGGCACCGCGACGCTGCGCGTCTGGCATCCGCGCGGGCCGAATCAGGTCGAGGTGTGGGCGTTCTGCATCGCCGACAAAGACGCGTCCGATGAGGTCAAGCAGGCGTTCGAGCGCAGCGCGACGCGCGCGTTCGGACCGGCCGGTTTTCTGGAGCAGGACGACTCGGAGAACTGGGTCGAAATCCAGAAGGTGCTGCGCGGCAAGCGCGCGCGCTCGACCAAGCTGATCGTCGAAATGGGTCTTGGCAACGAGAAAGTGCGCGACGACGGCATTCCTGGGATGACGAACTACATTTTTTCGGAGACCGCGGCGCGCGGCATGTATCGCCGCTGGGCCGATCTGCTCGCGTGCGACAGCTGGGACGAAGTGCTCGAGCGCACCCGCGCGTACGAACAGGAGGTGCTCAAGCATGACTGAAGCCGCTTTGACGCGCACGGCCGCGGTGCCGCTGCAACTGCATCACGAGATCGAACAGTTCCTGTATCGCGAGGCCGAGTTGCTCGACGACTGGCGTTTTCGCGACTGGCTCGCATTGATGGCGGCAGACGTCCACTACTCGATGCGCACCACCGTCAACGCGCAGACGCGCGACCGCCGCCGCAGCGTGCAGCCGCCGACCACGTGGATTTTCAACGACACGTACGCGCAACTGGAGCGCCGTATCGCGCGACTCGAAACGGGGATGGCGTGGGCGGAGGAGCCGCCGTCGCGCACCCGCCACCTGGTGACCAACGTGGTGGTGAACGCCACTGATGAGGCCGACACCTTCGACGTGCGCCTGAACTACCTGCTGTACCGCTCGCAGAAAGAGCGCGACGAAACGATCTACGCGGGCAAACGCTGCGACCGCGTGCGTCGCGCTGACAACGCGGCCGGCTGGCAGATCTGCCGCCGCGAAATCACGCTCGATCAGGCCACTCTTAATTCACACAACCTCAGCGTACTTTTCTGAAGCGAATCCCATGACACGCATTCTCGTTTGCGCGGATAGCGCATTGCCCGATGGCGAGGCAATCAAGGTGGAAGGTCCCGGCGAAGCGGTCGCGGTGTTCCGTTCGAATGGTGAGCTGTACGCATTGGCCGACCGTTGCAGTCATGGCAATGCGTCGATGTCCGAAGGGTACGTCGAGGACGACGGCACGGTCGAATGTCCGTTGCATGCGGCGCGCTTTTGCCTGAAGACCGGCGCGGCGCTGTGCCAGCCGGCCACCGAAGCGCTCAAGACCTTCCCGGTCGCGCTGCTCGACGGCCAGATTTACGTCGACGTGCCGGAGGCGGCGGCATGAGCGCGGCGGATACGACAAATACGCAAGCTGCGCAACACGCGGCGAGCGGCGCCGGCTGGCTGCAGGGCCAGGTCGCGCTGATCACCGGCGGCGGCTCGGGGCTCGGTCTCGCGCTGGTCGAGCGCTTCCTGCACGAAGGCTGCCGGGTCGGCGTGCTCGAACGCTCGGCGGAGAAAGTCGCGGCGTTGAACGAGCGCTTCGGCGACGCCGTGGTCGCTGTGGAAGGCGACGTGCGCTCGCACGAAGACAACGCGCGCGCGGTCGACGCGACGCTCGCGCGCTTCGGCTCGCTCGATACCTTCGTCGGCAACGCGGCGATCTGGGACCACGCGGCCGGTCTCATGGACCTGCCGGCCGAACAACTGGCGAGCGGTTTCGACGAACTGTTCGCGATCAACGTGAAGGGCTATCTGCTCGGCGCGAAAGCCGCCGCGCCCGCGCTGCTCGACAGCGAGGGCAGCATGATCTTCACGCTGTCGAACTCGTCGTTCTATCCGGGCGGCGGCGGTCCGCTCTACACCGCGAGCAAGCATGCGGCGGTCGGCGTGATTCGTCAGCTCGCGTACGAACTCGCGCCGAAAGTGCGCGTGAACGGCGTCGGTCCGTGCGGAATGGCCAGCGATCTGCGCGGACCGGCCGCGCTCGGCCAGCAGGACAAACGCATCATGGATTCGCGCTCGCCCGATGCGATCGCGAGCATCCTGCCGCTGCAGTTCTTCCCGGAACCGGCCGATTTCACCGGGCCTTACGTGATGCTCGCGTCACGCGCGAACAATCGCGTGCTGAGCGGCGTGATGATCAATGCCGATGCGGGGCTCGGCATTCGCGGCATCCGTCATGTGGCGGGCGGGCTGCATCTGTGATGTGTGCTCGCATCGGTCTTGCCTCGGTTTGGATAGCGGTTTGAATTAGCAGGTTGAATCGATGAATCGTTCTACTTATGTAATTGTTGGCGCGGGCCAGGCCGGCGCGAACGCCGCGGCCGAATTGCGGCGCCAGGGTTTCGACGGCGACGTGCTGCTGATCGGCGATGAAGCGCATGCGCCGTATGAGCGGCCGCCGTTGTCGAAGGGGATGCTGCTGGAGCCGGAGCAAACGCGCTGCGCGGTGCACGCGGACGGCTTCTACGACGAGCAGCGCATCGCATTGCGGCTCGGCGTGCCGGTGGTCGCGCTCGATCGCGCCGCGCGCACGCTGACGTTGGCCAATCGCGACACGATCGCCTACGACAAGCTGCTGCTGTGCACCGGCGCGCGGGCGCGGCGACTGCCGCTGCTCGACGCGCTGAAGACGAATGTGCATACGCTGCGCACGCTCGACGACGCAAGCCGGCTCGCGAGCGAGTTGCAACCGGGCCGGCGGATCGTGCTGGTCGGCGCGGGCGTGATCGGTCTGGAACTGGCGTCGAGCGCGCTCGAACTCGGCGCGCAAGTAACGGTGATCGAAGCCGCGGGCTCGGCGCTCGGACGTTGCGCGCCGCCGCTGTTGAGCGAGTTTCTGTGCGACGTGCATCGCTCGCGCGGCGTGAGTTTTTATTTCGGCGCGACGCTGGTGGACGCAATCCGCGAGGCCAGCGAGATCGTGCTGAGCTTGCTGGACGGCACACGCATCGCGGCCGATGCGGTGATCTACGGAATCGGCGCGCAACCCGACACCGCGCTCGCGCAAGCGGCGGGCCTTGCGATCGATAACGGCATCGCAATCGATGCCAACTACCGCACGTCGGATCCGCACATCTACGCGGCCGGCGACGTCGCGAGCCGGCAACACGCGGCGAGCGGCATCTATCGACGTCTCGAAACATGGGAGAACGCGCAGAAGCAGGGGATCGGCGCCGCGCGTGCGATGCTCGGCGTCGCCGGCGAAGCCGACGCCGCGCCGTGGTTCTGGACCGATCAGTGCGGCCTGAACGTGCAGTTCGCCGGCGACATGGCCGCGCCGCACTGGCTCGTACGCGGCCAGCTCGACGGCTCGCCGTGCGTGCTGCTGGGGCTCGACGAACACGGCGCGCTGAGCGGCGCGATCACGATCAACCTCGGTCGCGAGATGCGCAGCGCGCGGCAACTGGTCGAACGGCGCGCGAAGTTTGCGCGCGACGTGTGGCTCGATGCGGGTCGTAGCTTGCGGGAACTCGCGAAGCAGGTGCGGTAAACCGGTGCTCGGATCGGCAGCGCTCGCGCCACGCGGGGTGCCGCCGCCGCTCAGCGGCCTGTCGTTTGCAACAGATCGCGCGCGCTGCTCAGCATGCCGTTGGCGATCTTGCCCGCATCGATCCGGTAGCTGCCGTCGCGCAGCGCGGCCTTGATCGACTCGACCGCCGCCGTATCGATATCGGATTCGCTCGACGTGCGCAGCGACGACGTCGACGACAGATCCACCGTCTGGGTTTGCGCGCCGGCCGCGTTCACTGGCGGCACCGCGCCGGCGCCGCTGTTCTCATCGCCGGGGTTCGTCGCGCGTGGTGCGCCGTTCTGCAAAACCGCGTACGTGTTGTTGCCGGATTCGATCTTCATCGCTCTGTTCCTCACCTGTTGACTGCTTAACGGTCGGGTCGCTGAAATCTTCACCGTGGCGGCGGCGCCGTCCGCGGGTCCGCGCTGCGGCGAAACCCGCAAAGCCTTGCCGGACGGGCTTGCCGGCGATTTGCAACAAAGTGAAACAGAGTGTAAGGATTGCCGTGCGAGGCGGCGCGCCGCGCCGCGCGCTGCGGCCCAACGCTCAGTCGTAAGAACGCGCGTCCCGGCGCCGCCCCCACACCCCCGCCGCGATCCCAGCAGACACTGACGCAACGCGAGCAGCAGCGTCGTGCCGAGCAGCAGCGTCGCGATCGGGAACGTGCCGGCGGTATTGAGCGCGATTTCCTGCGGCCGCTCGCTGAGCAGTTGTAGCCGGCGCCGGGTCATCCGCGTGCCGAGCGTCTGCAGTTCGCTCTTCAGCATGCGCTCCGCGTCGGGCAACAGAATCGTTTCCTCGCCGTTCTGATTATTTTCAGCCCCGTATTGCATCCCAAACTACCTGGTACTGGAGATCTGAGAAATGAAACGCACCGACGCATATTGGAACGGCTATCGCGGGTTTGGAGACGGCGTTCTGCAGAAGCAAAATCCGAACGCCGAGAACACCTTCGGGATCGCGCTATCGAACTCCCCCACTTCTCCCGGCCGGACACTCACTACGTCAGCTCGATGGATACCTGACCACTCATTTCGGTGATATTAAAAAAGCAAATCTGTCTTTCGGATAAATCCGAATTGGATATTCCCCTTATTAACTTTCAGGAATTGACATTGGTTAACTCCATAAAATCTCGCTTCTGCGATAACTTTCGCCCCGGTAAAAGAATAATCGCTACAGAAAATGAATACGAAGATGTTTCGGCTGGTCTACAGCCGATGCCGGGGTATGCTCGTTGCAGTCGCCGAGACCGCAAGCGCTGCACGCAAAGACAATGCAGGCGAGACCACTGTCTCTTCAGCGCCCTCCCTCTCGCTGTTTTCAATGCGGCTGGCGGCCTTTGCCGCGCTGCTGACGTTCGGCGTCGTGCCATCGCTCGTTGAAGCACAGGTGGTCGGTGGCGGTGCGCACGCGCCGAATGTCATCAGTACCGCCGACGGGGTGCCCCAGGTCAACATCAACACCCCTAGCGGTGCGGGTGTGTCGGTGAATACGTATTCGCAGTTCGACGTTCAGAAGCCCGGCGCCATCCTGAACAATTCCCCGACCATCGTGCAGACGCAGCAGGCGGGCATGATCAACGGCAATTCGAATCTCGCGCCAGGCCAGTCCGCGCGGATCATCCTCAACCAGGTCAACAGCAATTCGCCCAGTCAGCTGCGCGGCTTCATCGAGGTGGCCGGGAACAAGGCCGAAGTCGTCGTCGCAAACGGCTCGGGCATCGTCGTCGATGGCGGCGGCTTCATCAATACCACGCGCGGCATTCTCACCACCGGGACGCCGATGCTCGATGCGGCCGGCAACCTGACCGGATTTAATGTAACGGGCGGCGCAATCTCGGTGCAGGGAGAAGGTTTCGACGCATCGGATATCGATCAGGTGGACCTGATTTCCCGGGCGGTACAGGCCAACGCAAAGATTTACGCCAATACCCTGAACGTCGTCACCGGCGCAAACCAGGTGAATCACGATACGCTGGCCGCGACGCCTGTCGCAGGCAATGGCGCGGCGCCGGGCGTGTCGATCGATGTGAGCCAGCTGGGCGGTATGTACGCGAACCGTATCGTCCTGGTAGGCAACGAGTATGGCGTCGGGGTCGCGAATGCCGGCACGATCGCCGCTCAGGCCGGTGACCTTACGCTGACGACTTCAGGCCAGCTCGTCCAGTCGGGCAGGATGACCGCAAGCGGCAATCTGGGTATCAACGCAGCAGGCGTGGCGAACACCGGCACCGTCTACGCGCAGCAGAATGCCGTTGTCCGCGCAGCCGGCGCGCTGACCAATAGCGGTACGCTGGCGGCGCAACAGGATACGACGGTCAACGCCGGGTCCATCAGTTCGACCGGCGCGCTCGGCGCAGGGGTGAGCGGTGACGGCACGGTGGGCAATGGCGGCGAGCTGTCGCTATCGGCTTCTGGCCAGCTCAATGCCACCGGCCTGAACGTGGCGGGTGGCAATGCCACGCTGCAGGGCAGCGACGTCACACTGGCGGGCAGCCAGAGCGCTGCGAATGGCGCGCTCAATGTTTCCGCCGTACAAACGCTCGACACCAGTGCGGCGACACTCAACGCGTCGCAGCTATCGCTGGCGGCTGCGAACCTCATCAATCGCGGCGGCACGCTCACGCAGACCGGCACCGGGCCGACCACCGTCAATGTATCCGGCACGTTCGACAACACGAACGGATCGCTGGCGACCAACAGTGCCAGTCTCACGCTCACACCCGCCGCGCTGATCAATGACGGCGGCAGTATTACCGATTCCGGCACCGGCGCGCTGTCCATTACCACCGGTTCGCTATCGAACAACGGCGGCACCATCGCCACGAATGGGGCGCTGGATGTTCACAGCGGCGCGGTATCGAACCGGGGAGGGACGCTGGCCGGGCAATCGTCCGCGGCGTTGCAGGTGGCCTCGCTCGATAACAGCGCAGGCGGCTATGTCGGCGCACGCGACGTAGCGATAACCGGCACGGGCACGCTCAACAACGCGGGCGGCGTGGTGCAGGCTGACGACGTCCTTGACGTGTCAGCGCAGAGCATTGCGAACGATGGCGGCACACTCGCGAACGGCGGCACCGGGGCTACGACAGTAAGCGCCAGCGGCGCGCTCACGAACACCGGCAACGGACTGATTGGGGGCAACGGTGGTGTGTCCGTCGCGGCAGGCAGCATCAACAATGCGGGCGGCACGGTCACCGCATCCGGTGCGACAACCGTCCAGTCCGGCAACTCGCTCGACAATTCAACGGGTCTGATCCAGGGCAGCGGCAGTGTATCGGTGCAGGCATCCGGCGCGCTCGTCAATACCGGCGGCCAGATCGAATCCGACGGCGCGGCTACGGCATTGCAGGTGTCGGGCGCATCGGTGGACAACACGAACGGCCGTATCGCCAATGTCGGCACGGGTGCGACGACCGTTAGCGCGGCGAATATCACGAACGCCAACACGGGCGGCGTGAGCGGCGCGGGCACCATCGGCGGCAACGGCGACGTGACCGTGAAGGCGCAGACGCTGTCGAACACGGACGGCGCGCAGATCGTGTCAGGCCACGACCTGACGCTGAACGAGACGGTCAATAACACTGGCGGCACGCTCTCGGGCGCGAATAACCTGACGCTCGACCAGACGGGCGCGACGGTCGTGAACCGGAACGGTTCGATCCACGCCAACGGTGGGCTCGGTCTGAACGTGGCGGCGCTCGACAACACGTCGGGACGGATAGGTAATGACAACGGCAGCGGCGGCAGCGTCGCCATCACGGCCGGCACCCTGGCAAACCAGGGTGGTGCGATCGGCAGCGATGAAGACCTGAGCGTCACGACGAACCAGCTGAGCGGCGACGGCCGCATCGTGGCGGGCCGTGACGGCACAGTGACTATCAATGGCGACTACACGCTCGACAGCGCCAATCTGATCCAGGCGAATCACGATCTGGGCTTCACGGTCGCGGGCAACTTTACCAATCAGGGCACCCTGGGCGCGGTCAATGCGCTGACGGTCAACGCGGCCAATGTGGACAATCAGGCGGGCGCCGACCTCAATTCGTCCAGCACGACCGTGAACGCGGCAAACGCGATCACCAACGAAGGCCGCATCGAAGGCGATACCGTCACGACGAACAGCGCCACGCTGACCAACACCGCCACCATCATCGGTAACACGGTCACGCTCAACGGCAGTCAGGCGATTGTCAACGCGGGCGCAGCAGCGATCATCGCGGCGGCGTCCGACGTGAATCTGTATTCGGGCGGCGATATCTCGAACACCGGCGGCGCCAATATCTTCAGCCTCGGCGATATCAACATCGCCGCCGACGCCACACGCGACGCGAACGGTCTGCTGGCCAACCGCAGCCAGTCGGTCACGAACGACCAGTCCACCATCGAGGCGCAGGGCAACATCGAAGTCGCCACGCAGACGCTGACCAACTCGCGGCCCGCGCCGACGGTTGAGACCGTGACGACCGATGTCGAATCGGTTCACCAGACCAAGCGCAGCAAGTACATGGCCTGTACGCCGAGCAATGGCGACGGGAATGCGGGCTGTGGTGATGCGGTGTGGTCGGGGCCCTACAAGACGCCGCTCACGGCGACCTACGCCGCTTCGGACGTCGTTTCGGAAACCTCCGGGCCGAACGCAACCGACCGCGCGCTCGTCGTGAACGCGAACGGTGTCCAGCAGACGATCTGGTACAACACGGCCACGACGAATTCCGACGGCTCGGTCACGGTGACCTACTGGGACGCCTACGACCCGAACATCAACTACGATCCCGCGACCGAATATCCGGTGCGCAGCGATGGACACAATGGCTACCAGCGCGTGGAGATTGCGCGCGATACGACAACGACCACGCAGCAGGACCAGATCGCCGGCCCGCAGGCGCAGCAGGGTCAGCTGCTTGCAGGCGGCAACCTGACGCTCGCGAATGTCGGCACGCTGAACAACGTGCATAGCGCGATCGCCGCGGGAGGGTCGATCCAGATCGGCGCGAGCCAGCAGGACGGCGAAATCGGCAACGGAACCGGCAACTACGGCGGCACCACGGTCAACAACATCGGCCAGACGCTGTACCAGTACCAGCGCCAGGACATCGTGTCGACCTACGCATGGAACGAGAACATCACCCAGGACGTGGGGACGGTACCCGAGCCGTCGATCGTGCTGGCGCCTGTCGCGATTGGCGGTACCGGCGGCACCATCATTGCAAATAACGCGGTCCAGATCGTCGGCACCGACATCAACAATACGAATGTCGCGGCCGCGAGCTCGGCGACGGGCGCAACGGGCGGTACGCTCGGCGCGAACCAGGCTCTGGCTGGCCAGCAGGTCAAGGCCCCACAAACGGTCGCGAGCGGCACTGGCGCGCTGAACATCACGCTGCCTTCGAGCGGCCTGTACAGCTATCAGAGCGCACCCGGCGCGGCTTATCTGGTCGTGACCGATCCGCGGCTGACGAGCTATACGAGCTTTATCTCCAGCGACTACATGCTGCAGCAGCTGGGGCTGAATCCGCAGAGCGTCGAGAAGCGCCTCGGCGACGGCATGTACGAAGAACAGCTGATCCGCGAGCAGATCACACAGTTGACAGGCCGCGTGTATCTCCAGGGTTATACGAACAACCTGGACGAGTACACCGCGCTCATGACGAACGGTGTGAACGTCGCGCAGCAGTTCGGGCTTGAACCTGGTATTGCGCTGACGGCCGCGCAGATGGATGCGCTGACCAGCGATATCGTCTGGCTGGTGAGCCAGACCGTGACCCTACCGGACGGCACGACCCAGCAGGTGCTCGCACCGGTCGTGTATCTCGCGCAGACCCATGCGAACGACCTGCAAGCGACCGGCGCGCTGATTTCCGCCGATGACGTGGAGATTCACGCGACGGGCAGCGCGACGAACAGCGGCGTGATCAAGGGCGGTACGCAGACGGTGGTGAGCGCGACGGACATCCTGAACCGCGGCGGCACCATCGGCAGCAGCGGTACGGACGGAACCACGGTCGTTTCCGCGACCAACGACGTGGTGAACGCGTCCGGCATGATCAGCGGCAATCGCGTGGCGGTGCTGGCCGGTCACGATATCGTCAATACGACACTGGTCGATACGGGCGGCGTGAGTTCGGCGGCCGGCAACGGCAAGGTCAGCCAGACGCTGCTCGGTGCGCAGGGCACGATTGCATCGACCGGCGACATGGTGATTGCAGCGGGCAATGACCTGACCGTGCGCGGCGCGAATATCAGCGCGGGCGGTGACGCGCAGATCACCGCCGGTCATGACATCACGGTTGATGCGGTGCAGTCCACCACGTCGCAATCGCTGGCGCAGAACGACCAGCATCATTGGGAAGAGAGCACTGTCCTCAACCAGACCAGCGCGATCTCCGCGGGTGGCGGTCTGGCGATACAGAGCGGCAACGACGCAACGTTCAGGGGCGCGACGGTGACGGCCGGCGGTGATATGGCGGTTGTTGCGGGCGGTGACCTGACGGCGACCACGGTCACCGATACCGCGAAATACGACAACGTCGCTGCCGATAGCAAAACCCGCAAGGAAGTCGATCACACGTACGACGAGCGGGCCGTGGGGACGAGCTTTACGGCGGGTGGTGATGCGACGCTTGGGGCGGTCAGCGGGGATGTCGACAAGGGCAATGTGACGCTGACCGGCTCGACACTCTTGGCCGGCACGGGAGCAGCGACCATCGCCGCAAGCGGCGACGTCACGCTGAACGAAGCCCGCGAGCAGCATGACAGCTACGTGTCGACCGAATCGAAGCGCGGCAGCGTGTTTCACGGATCGACCACGGACACGGTGCAGAGCACGCAGGCCAATATCGGCGTGGCAAGTACCGTGTCAGGCGATACCGTGAACATCAATGCGGGCAAGGACCTGACCGTGAAGGGCTCGACGGTCGCGGGCACGAACGACGTGAATCTCGCCGCTGCTGGCAACGTCAACATTACGACGTCGCAGGATACGCAGAGTACGTCCACGTACTACCAGAAACACGAGTCGGGATTCGGTACAAGCGGCGGAATCGCTATCTCGGTTGGCAGCAAGACGCAGACCGATACCATTAATACGTCGCAGGTGACGAACACGGGCAGCACCGTTGGTTCGCTCGAAGGAAGTCTGAACATCGCCGCGGGCAAAGATCTGCATGTGACGGGCAGCGACCTCATCGCCGCGAAGGACGTGACGGGCACCGGCGCGAACGTCATCATCGATGCTGCAACCAATACCGCTCATTCAGATGAAACGCATGAGGTCAAACAGACCGGTTTTACGCTGGGCCTGTCAGGCAGTGTGGGCGATGCGATTAACGGTGCAGTTGCACAGGGGCAGAGCCTTGCCAGCGGCAAGAGCGACGACCGCGCAACGGCATTGCATGCGATCGCGGCAGGTGGCAACGCGGGGATGGCCGCGGTAGGTGGAAAGGCGCTGCTCGATGGTGCCAAAGGTCCGAATGCGCCGTCGATCGGCGCACAACTGAGCTTCGGCAGCAGTCAGAGCAAGAGCACGTCCAGCGAGGACCAGACCACGCATACCGGCTCGACGGTACAGGCTGGCGGCACGGCCTCGTTCGTTGCAACCGGTGACGGCACGGCGGGATCGGGCAATCTCACTGTTGCGGGTTCGAACGTGAGCGCGAATGACGTGGTGCTTGCTGCTAAGAACCAGGTCAACCTGCTTAACACCACCGATACCGATTCAACCGCCAGCACGAACAAGTCGAGCAGCGCGAGCGTGGGCGTATCGTGGGGCACGCAGGGCTTCGGGGTGTCGGCGTCGATGTCGAATGCACATGGAGATGCGAACAGCGACGCCGCAATTCAGAACAACACGCACGTGACGGGTGCGAACAGTGTGACGCTCGTGAGCGGCGGCGATACGAACATCATCGGCTCGAACGTGAACGGCGGCACGGTCACAGCGAACGTTGGCGGCAACCTGAACGTCCAGAGCGTGCAGGATACGACCGCGAGCACCGCTCACCAGAGCAGCGCGGGCGGTGGTTTCAGCATCAGCCAGGCCGGCGGCAGCGCGAGTTTCAGCGCACAGAACGGCCATGCGGATTCGGACTATGCCCAGGTCAAGGAGCAGGCGGGTATCCAGGCGGGTGGCGGCGGGTTCAATATCAACGTCAATGGCAACACGGACCTGAAAGGCGCGGTGATTGCCAGCGATGCGGATGCGTCGAAGAATTCGCTGACGACCGGCACGCTCAGCTACAGCGATATCGAGAACCGGTCACATTACAGTGCGACGAGTGGGAGCATCGGTGTTGGCGCGGGTGTGGGGAGCACCGGCAAGTCGGTTGGGCCGGGATCGGTGAGCGGCGCCGGCGGTGCGGTGCCGATGCTCCTGAACGAGAACGGCGACGGCAGCGCGACCACGCGCAGTGCGATCGGCGCCGGAGCGATCAATATCACCGACGGCGAGCATCAGACGCAGGATGTGGCCGCCCTGAATCGTGACACGACGGATACGAATGGTACGGTCTCGAACACGCCGGATGTGAACCACATCCTGAACCAGCAGGCGGATACGATGGCGGCGGCGCAGGCGGCCGGCCAGGTAGTGGCGCAGGGGATTGCGGCGTACGCGGATTCCAAACAGGAGACTGCCCAGAAAGCGGCGGACGCGGCCAAAGCTTCCGGTGATATGGAGAGCTACGCGAAGTACCAGGCGGAGGCGGATTCCTGGGCAGAAGGCGGAACGAATCGCGTGGGGCTGCACGTCGCGGGTGGTGCGTTGCTTGGAGGTCTTGCCGGAGGTGGAATTGGCTCGGCGGCGGCCGGCGCAGCCGGCGCCGGAATGTCGGCGGCGCTGGCCGGGAAGCTGAATAGCCTGGCCGATGAGATCGGCAACGCGACGGGCTCCATGACCCTGGGTAATGTGACGTCGAATGTGCTGGCGGGGTTGAGCGGTGCGCTGGTGGGTGGGGGCATGGGCGCGTTTACGGCGTCGAATGCGGACCTGTATAACCGCAGCACCACTAACGCCGATGGCAAGGGCGGCACAGGCAACCCGTTCGGTATGGGTAAGGATCTTGTGTCGAGCGTATGCGGTGCGGGCGCGCAGTGCAGCGATGCGACGCTGAATGCGGCAATTCAGGCACAGCGAGACAATGCAGCGGCGGCCTCGGAGAACATGAAGGCCGTGGCCATTTACGGTGCTGCTGCTGCGGGTACTGCGGCTGCGGTGGCGCTTGCTCCGGGAGCCCCGATCTTCAGTTCGGTAGGGGCGCTGGGCTCTGCCGCTCTGACTTCTCCGATGGGCACGGGCGTAATCAGCGCGGGGATTAACGCAGGATCACAATACATTCAGAACGGAGGTGTCAATCTGGTCGATGTGGCAGGAGCATTTGGCACAGGCGTCGCGGGTTCGTATGGCGGTTTGCTTTGGAATGTAGGCGTCAATACATTTGGCGGTGCCACGACAACTGGGCTAAATAACATCCTACAAGGGAAGAATGACAGCGTCGTAGGTGCTGCCATCACGAGCGGCGTGTTCAGCTCGGTGGGTTATGGCGCCGGTTCGGTTACGGCAAACACGATTAACTCAATAATGAAGCCGACGATCAATAACGCTGGCTCTTGGGCTGGCAGCGGAGTATGGGCAGGGAGCGGATACAATCTCTTTAACCCCAACAATACCGCCGTCATCGGTGGCGGCTTCACTGGGGGCACTTTGCAGGAGATTGTGCAAGGTGCGACTAATGGAGTACAGCAAGCGGGAAACAAGAAATGATCGGTAAATTGGCCGCCGTTTTTTTATGTACTTTTTGCATTTGGTTTTTTGCATGCTCAATTGTATGGGTCGGAAGCCGCTATACATATGCCATATTTAATGGTTTGCAATACTCTGTTGGATGGGGGGGGCTTGGTGCGATCGTCTGGATTTCGCTCACTATTGCGGCAAGCTTCACACTGATAACTTGGCTAAAAGTGAGAAAATCATAAACAACAATCCCGGCCCGCAGCTAGGATTGTTGTTTGAAACTTTGTTCAGTTTGACGTTATGACGAGTCTGCCGAACTGGACCTCGATCTTCACGCGCTGCCCGGGTTCGAAGCTGGCGTGTTCAAGCCACCTGCCTGCAATGCGCAGTCATGGGAAGAAGGTAGGTATACGCCTGTCCCTGCCGGGTCTGGGCGAGCGTCGTCAGGCGCATGAGTCGCTGGCGGGTTGCCATTATCGTTCGCCTGCACCAACGGATTCGTGTCGACGTGTCGAAAGGAGTCGATGCGATGTTTCGGTTGCGACAACGATTCAAAATTGGATAACCCAGAAATCGAATCCGATTTTTAATCCGAATGGGGCGAAACAATGAAGTTGATCGAAGAGGGGAATTTCTCCGGTTGGCTGCGTGGAACCTTGTTAACCGCAGCACCACTAACGCCGATGGCAAGGGCGGCACAGGCAACCCGTTCGGAATGGGCAAGGATCTTGTGTCGAGCGTATGCGGTGCGGGCGCGCAGTGCAGCGATGCGACGCTGAATGCGGCGATTCACGCTCAGGGCGACAATGCTGCGCTGGCTTCGGAGAACTTAAAGACAGTGACTATTTATGGGGCCCCGGCTGCAGCAGTAACCGCTCTCGGCCCTAATGCGCTAATAGCAGCTGGGCTTGCAGGTGGCCTTGATTTCGCGGGGAGCGTTTACAGTTATGCAACAGGACTTACAAAGGACGCGCCAAGCTTTACGAACTCGTATATCGCTGGGGTCGTTGGCGGTCTAACGTATCCCTTCGCGATAGGTGATGCTGCAATTTCGGGAATGGGACTGGCCGGAAAAATAGGAGCCAACGGATATAACGCGGCTGTGGCCGGGGTGGGGGCGTTTGGCACCGCGGGGATGACGGGAAGTAGTTCAGATATTTCTGCTGGCTTTGCCACTGGAGCTGCTGCAACGGGAAGCATGGTGAAGGCTATGTTTCCTGGTTCTGTCGGCAACTTCTTGAATAACTTGATTCAAGGTGCAGCGGGACCAATACAGAATGCTGTAACGCAAGGTGAGGCAAGCAAATGAAACCGTTTTCGACCGAGTATGAGAAGCAGCTCAAGAAACTGATTCTTCGAGCGCTAATCGCTTACGCCGGCGCCATTGGAGTGGTTGCCGTGGCATTGGCAATATCTGTCGCTCATGGTTCCGGCTGGAGACCTGCACTGGCTGGAGTGCCGCTTTACGTAATTCTGTTCGGCGGGGTGACATACCAATTGATCAAGGAATTTCGCGCGATGAAACAGGAGGAGCGTAGTCGTTCAGTTTCCAGCGAGGGCGATCAATGATAGTCAACCTTGGCCGCGGTCGGGTCTGCCGTTTGTAGAGTCGTTCGATCTGAGCAGAGGCGTGACAGATCGCATGGGGATGCACGTTGCCGGTGGCGTGATGCTTGGAGGTCTTGCGGGAGACGGATTGGCTCGGCGGCGGCGGGAGCGGCGGGCGCCGGGATGTCGTCGGCGCTGGCCGGAAAGCTGAATGTTCTGGCCGATGAGGTCGGCAGCGCGACCGGCTCCATGACGCTGGGCAATGTGACGTCAAACGTGCTGGCGGGCTTGAGTGGTGCGCTGGTGGGCGGAGGCATTTCCGTCTTCGGCGATTTGTTGCGGGCGGAATGCCGTTGAATCAATTTGAATGCCCCGCCATTTTGATCTTGGGTTAGTTAGGCTAGTTTTTAATTGGATTGTATTGTGAATAAGATAATTGTAATCGCTGTGCTGGTTGCGGGAATGACTGGTTGTGCTTTCAGTTCTGGTCAGAGAACGGGGAATATGAAGCTTGAGGACGCGACACAAGAGTCACTGGTCGATCAGTTCAAACTCGAGGTCACGACCCGAGATGACGTGGTTGGCCAATTTGGTCCGCCCGATAAGAAGATTACTGCCGGGTCGATGGAGGTCTGGACTTACTCGTATAAATCGACCGCGTACGTAATCGTCGGGTTTGCATCAGTCCCAACGGGCACAAGCAAGTCGGCAAATTTCTATTTTGACGAGAAGACGGGCGTATTGAAGAAAATCGAACTCGAAGCCCATCGAGGGTAAGGCGTTCTACGCTCCTCGTATAGCGTCGGCTCGGCGAACGTGCCGATTATCCCTTGTAAGTAGAACAGCTATCCCAATGGAAATTAAAAGAAGGCTGGCGGCCCTGCCGCTCACAGCTTTGGCATCGCTCGCCTTCGCGCAGCAAACGCCCACGCCCACACCGGCGGACAAAGCGGCCGCGGCACGCGCAAACGCAGAGCAAAACCAGCAGGTCGAGCAGCAACGCAGTGCGCAGGAACGTGACGCGACTGTCAATGCATCTTCGGTGCGTTCGACGGTCGCGCGCGCCTCTGGCTGGTCCGAACTGCCGGCCGAAACGCCGTGCTTCCGCATTGACTCGTTCGTGCTTGATGTGCCGGCGACATTGCCGGACGCAGTACGGAAACAGGGAGCATCCGCGCTCCCGCAGGACCGCTTCGCATTCGTGCGCGAATGGCTCGACCATTACCGCGGTCAATGCATCGGCAAACAGGGTGTCGATATGCTCACCAAGGCGCTGCAACAACAGATTTTGAGTCGCGGCTATATCACGACGCGAGTGCTGCTGCCCGAGCAGGATCTGTCGAGCGGTGCGATGAAATTCGCGCTCGTGCCAGGCGTGATCAGGCAGATCCGCTTCGCCGATCCAGATACGCGTGGCAGCTGGAAGTCCGCTTTCCCCACTCGCGACGGCAATCTGCTGAACCTGCGCGATCTTGAACAGGGCCTCGAACAGATGAAACGTGTCCCGAGCCAGGACGTCGACATGCAGATCGTGCCGACCGAGGTCCCCGGCGAAAGCGACGTCGTGATTTCGGTGAAACGCACGAAGCCGTGGACGGTGGTCGCATCCATCGACAACTCCGGCACGCGCGCCACCGGCAAACTGCAAGGCAGCCTGAGCGTCGGTATCGACAATCCCCTCGGCCTGAACGACATTTTCAACGTGGGCGTAACGCAGGATCTCGAATTCGGCGACAAGACGCTCGGCTCCCACGGCTGGAATGGCTTCTATTCCGTCCCGTGGGGCTACTGGACCGGCACGCTGTCGGCCTACACGAACACGTACTATCAGCAGATCGCGGGCGCTAACCAGACCTTCGTGTCGAGTGGCAATTCGCAGACCGTCGATTTCAAGCTGGCGCGTGTCCTGATGCGCAGCCAGAACAACGTGCTCGGTGCGCAGTTCCGTCTGACGAAGCGTTTCGGTGAAAGCTTCATTGAAGACACCGATATCCCGCAGCAACACCGCAACAACACCTTCATCGAGGCCGCGCTAACCGATCGTCATTACTTTGGCAATGCGCAGTTCGACGGCACTCTCGCGTACCGCCAGGGTGTGGGTGGACTCGGGGCAGAGCCCGATTTTCATGGACCTGACTACGTGGGCGGCGGTCCAACGTACCGATTTCACATGGCCGTGCTCGACGCGAACCTGTCGGTGCCATTCAGGATTGCAAGCCAGCCATTGCGCTACGTGACGAGCGTGCATGGGCAGTTCACGAACAATACGCTGAACTATATCGATGACCTGACCATTGGCAGCCGCTACACGGTGCGTGGCTTCGACGGCGAAACCATGCTCGCGGCCGAACGCGGTTTCTTCTGGCGCAACGAACTGCAGCTACCGGTTGGATCGACGGGGCAGGCACTGTACGCAGGCGTCGACTATGGCCATGTGTTTGGCCCAAGCGCGGCGTATCTCACCGGTACGCAACTGGCAGGCGCGGTCATTGGTGTGCGCGGCAGCGTATCGGCAAAAGCCGGTGCGCTCGTCTATGACCTGTTTGCCGGGACGCCGATCTACAAGCCGTCGGATTTCCCCACTGCGCGCGTGACGGTCGGCTTCCAGTTGACTGCGCAGTTCTGATCCCGCTTTCACGTGGACGTTCTGGCTGTCGTCTGTCCGGCCAGGATCATTTAAAAAGGAGTGGTTGATGCTCACAAAAAGTCGATTGATCTGTTCGAAGGCACTGACGCGTCATGCCTTGCTGGCTGCTGTCACGGCCATGGCGCTCACTGCATGCGGTGGTGGCGGGGATGGCGATCCTGCGACAGGCATTACCGGTAACGCCGATGCGGCTGGCAGCAACGCTGCGCCGGGCGCGGTGGCCGTGAGCCTGTTCGACAGTATCTTTCTGAACAGCAGCGGTTCGGGCTACTACCAGTTCGGCGCCAACTGGAACGCGGGCAAACCTGTTGCCACCGGGCGCACGTCTTTCGGTGTGAACGCCGTTTCGGATACGGTCTTCAGCGAGACAACCGCAGCTGTCGCCGGACCGTACACACAGCAGTACTACAGGGAGGGCTATATCACTGCGGAGGGTCTCTTTACATCGAACAACACGCCCTACACGGACATTGGCGACAATGCCCGCCTCTTCAGCAAAACGGCGAACGGATTTCAGTTCGGCATGAACGGCATGTCCGCGCCCCTGTACGAGATCACGTTAACGTCGCAGGACGTGTCTGGCCAGCCTCTCGGACAGGCTCTGGCAAACGACAGGGGGCCCGCGACGAATGGCCTTTACGCCCTGCTAGGGCAGGACACGACGCCCCTGCCGGCCGGCGCGCAGATGATCCAGCATACGGAAAAGGTGCTGACACCCCATCTGTGGTTCAACATTTCGACGGGCAGCAACGGCTTCAGTTCGCTTGAGCAGTTGCAGCCAAGTACAGGGGGCACGATCCAGAGTCTGGGTGGTTACCGCTATCTCGCGCCGGGTGGTGGTAGCGCGAGCTACGTCGAGTACAACGGCGCGGTCTATGCCGGCGAGTATTTCGCCGTGGGCAATGTTGAGGATGTCCAGCCCGCTGCCTATAACCGCATCGCCGCCGATTTCATCGCCCAGGAGCAGCAGCGGATCGGATTGCCGCAGTAGCCGACACCATGAAACGAAAGAGAAGCAGTGCACGGACTCCACGTACGAAGGACATGCTGTTGCCACTGCCTGCCGACCTGCTGCGCGATATTTCGCTGGAAGGCCATCTTGCTGTGGCCGTCTTCCGATCCGGAGAAGGGACGGGTGAGACGATGACGAGTCTGCATGCGGATGCTCTATATGACTTACTTCATGCTTGGTACGCCGTGTCCGGAAGCAGACCTCATGCTCTTTATCGAAGCTGAGGCTGTCCTGGACAACGGCATTACTGCTGCCGAACGCATCCGAATGTGGTTTGCCAAAAATAAAATTTACTGATAACGACAAGCACTCGCTGTCAGTCAGACACCCGGGCATAGCATTGACCATACCGTCGACGACGTGATGCACGACCTCGCGCATCAACTGCTGAAACAGGCCATCGTACGCGGCGCGTTCCGGGCCCATCGCGCGCAGCCTGGCGATCGTAGCGCGCATCGCGTCGTGTTCGGGGCGGCTTTTCGCGAGATGAAGCGTTATCGGACATGGCTGTTCTCCTCGAGGCCGGGGGGCGCACGCCGACCCTGCCGGGCGCGCGTCACGAGTCGGCTCGCGGGTTGCCACCTCCGCCATGCCCGCCGCCACCGCCGCCCGCTGTCGCCGGCCGCCGCTCATACGAGGTCAAACTTACCCGCGCGCGCGATCCAGGGGAGAATATCGGGATGGCGCGCGCGGCGCGCCCACCGGGTTTCGGTGGCGCGGCGGGCCGCGCCGAAGATTGGCAGGCGCGCTGAGCGGACTCACGCTCAGCGGCCGAACGTTATCGACTAGACAGCGGAGAAGGGATGGACAAACAAGGCTTTACCACCGGCATCGTTCACGGCGACCGGATCGCGGGCTCTGAGCACGGCGGCGTGCGTCAGCCGATTCATACCTCGGTGCAATACGGCTTCGAGCGCGTCGAGGATCTGATCGGCGTGTTCCAGGGCACCAAGAAAGGCGGCTTCAACTACGCGCGCCAGGGCACCCCGACCACCGCGGCGCTCGAACGCAAGATCACGAGTCTCGAACAAGGCGTCGGCACGGTCTGCTTCAGCACCGGGATGGCCGCGATCACGGCGACCTTTCTGACGCTGCTGCGCGCCGGCGACCACCTGCTCGCGAGCCGCTACGTGTTCGGCAACACCAACAGCCTGTTCGGCACGTTGCGCACGCTCGGCGTCGAAGTGACCACCGTCGACGCCTGCTCGATCGACGAGGTGCGCGCCGCGGTGCGTCCGAACACGCGGATGGTGTTCGTCGAGACCATCGCCAATCCGGGCACGCAGATTCCCGACCTCGAAGGGATCGGCGCGCTGTGCCGCGAGCACGGCCTCGCGTACGTGGTCGACAACACGATCACGTCGCCGGCGCTGTTCAGGCCGAAGGCGGTCGGCGCGAGTCTCGTCGTCAACTCGCTGACGAAGACGATCGCGGGCCACGGCGCGGCGCTCGGCGGCGCGGTCACCGATACCGGCCTGTTCGACTGGAGCGCGTATCCGAACATCGCCGACGACTATCGCCGTTCGGCCGCCAAAGAACAGGGTCTGCTGCAAATTCGCAAGAAGGGTCTGCGCGATATGGGCGGGTCGCTGTCGTCCGAGCAGGCGCATTCGATCGCGCTCGGCGCGGAAACGCTCGCGCTGCGCGTGAAGCAAAGCAGCGACAACGCGCTCGCGCTCGCCAGGTTTCTCGAAGGCCACCCGGCGATCGGCAAGGTGTTCTATCCGGGCTTGCCGAGCCATCCGCAATACGAGGTCGCGCAGAAGCTGTTCAAGGGCGCGTCGTGGCTACTGTCGTTCGAACTGCTGAATGCGGAGCGCATGATCGACGTCGTCAACGCGTTGCAGCTGCCGATCAAGGCGACCGGTCTCGCCGACACGCGCACGCTGATCATTCCGGTCGCGCCGACGATCTTCTTCGAAGCCGGCGCGGAAACCCGCAAGGCGATGGGGATTTCGGACGGCATGCTGCGGCTGTCGGCGGGCATCGAAGATATCGACGATCTGCTGGCCGACTTCGCGCAGGCGCTGAAGCTGGCGGCCTGACGCCGGCGCGCATCGAGCGCACGGAGCGCACTGATCGCGCCCAGCGCGATCAACCGCGCTAACCGCGCTAACCGCGCTAACCGCGCTAACCGCGCGGTTCGCCGAGCCGCTCGATCGCTTCGAGCCGCGCCAGCAGGCTGCGGACCTGCGGTTCGAGCGCCGGCGAGATCGCCGCGTTCGCGACGACGCGCGCGCGCCAGTACTCCGGCAAGGTCACGACCGTGGTTTGCCAGTCGGCTCGCTGGCTGTGCGCCAGCTGTTCGAGGCGCAGCACCACGGCGCCGATGTGTGCCAGATCCTTTGCCGCGTCGTTGATATTGCGCACGGATTTCACTGAATTGCTCTCCACGTTTGTGCCTGTCGCGAGCGGGCGGATGGCCATGCCGCCCGTTCGCGCAGCGTCGCGAGGGCAGTCGGCCGGCGCGCCGGTCAACGTTCCCGCATCATGTTTCGCAGAAGGGATTCGCCGTGATTCGTCACGCGCGGGCGATGCACGCCCGACGCGCTGTGCTCCATTGCCACCAGTTGCAGGTCGAGCAGTGCGCTGAACTCTGCGCGGGTGACATCGGTCTGGTCGGGCGACGCCCTGACCAGCATCAGTACCGCAAATTCGTGGGGGCTCAGCATGTCGTCTCCTGAAGTTTTTAATTACGTGCGGAACCTCCAGGTTCGGGGCGCCGGTGCTGTTTTTCTGTTTCCTGCCGGCTCACGCGTTATCTCAAAATGCGGGGTCAAGAATACGCTGGGGGCGGTGCCCGCGTACATCGGCGGCCGATGTCCGTAACCCGTGCTCAGCGGACAGGTTGATGGACGCTGGGACAGCGTTGCTTCGGCGCGTTTTTCGCGGCCCTGGTGGGGCCGGCGGCGGCGCGCCGGCGAGGGCCTGTCCGAACCGCGAGCGTTCCGGACAGAGGCAGTTCGCGCGATGCGGCGAGGGCGGATAAAAGGCGGCGACTTGCGCATCTGGAAGTGCCACCATACCGTTCGTGTAAGTCGCGAATAAACGCTCCCGAAGTGCCCGCTTTGCGGCCGCAATCCGATTCGCGCCGCCCCCGGGTGCCAGTCAACCAGTCGCCTTAGCGCAGGAGGACAGCAATGCTTACGCAGAAAACAAAGGACATCGTCAAAGCCACCGCGCCGGTTCTCGCCCAGCACGGTTACGCGATCATCTCGCGCTTCTATACGCGGCTGTTCGAAGCGCATCCGGAGCTGAAGAACGTATTCAACATGGCGCATCAGGAGCAGGGGCAGCAGCAGGAGGCGCTCGCGCGCGCGGTGTATGCGTACGCGGAGAACATCGAAGACCCGGGCAGCCTCGCCGCGGTGCTGCGCAATATCGCCAACAAGCACGCGAGCCTCGACGTGAAGCCGGAGCACTATCCGGTGGTCGGCGAACATCTGCTCGGCGCGATCAAGGAAGTACTCGGCGACGCCGCGACCGACGAGATCATTTCCGCGTGGGCGCAGGCCTATGGCAATCTGGCCGACGTGCTGATGGGGATGGAAAGCGAACTGCGCGAGAGCCGCGGCGCGCAACTCGGCGGCTGGAACGGCTGGCGCACTTTCGTCGTCAAGGACAAGCGGCCGGAAAGCAGCGTGATCACGTCGTTCATTCTCGAGCCGAAAGACGGCCAGCCGGTCGCCAACTTCGAGCCGGGGCAGTACATCGGCATCGCGGTGGACGTGCCCGCGCTCGGCCTGCAACAGATTCGTCAGTACAGCCTGTCCGATATTCCGAATGGCTACACGTACCGCATTTCGGTCAAACGCGAGGACGGCGACGCGACGCGGCCGCCCGGCTATGTGTCGTCGTTGCTGCACGAGCACGTGAGCGTCGGCGACGAAGTGAAACTCGCCGCGCCGTTCGGCACGTTCTATATCGACGTCAACGCGACGACGCCGCTCGTGCTGATCAGCGGCGGCGTCGGCCTGACGCCGATGGTCAGCATGCTCAAGCGCGCGATTCAGGACCCGCGGCGCCAGGTGGTGTTCATTCACGGCGCGCGCAACAGCGCGGTGCATGCAATGCGCGACCGTCTGCGCCAGACCGCGGCGACGCACAAGAACTTTCGCGCGATCGTGTTCTACGATTCGCCGCTCGATACCGACGTGCAGGGCGCCGATTACGATCAGGCGGGTTTCGTCGATCTGGGCAAGCTGCGCAACGACATTCTGCTGCCCGACGCCGACTATTACATCTGCGGACCGGTGCCGTTCATGCGCATCCAGCACGATGCGTTGAAGGCGCTCGATATTCACGAGTCGAAGATTCACTACGAGGTGTTCGGGCCGGACCTGTTCGCGGAGTAACGGCGCCGGGGAGCCCGGGCGGCGCGTGGCGACCATGCCCGATAACGGCTGGTCGCTTTTTTTTGCCGGCCGAGTCAGGATTTGCCGAGTTCCTCGCGCGGCGGATAAACCCCCGCGAGCCGCGCAATCAGAATGGCCACGAAGAGCGCGCCGACAATCTGTTCGACTACGCAGACTCCGCGGGCCTGACGGCTGAGCGGCGTGATATCGCCGAAGCCGGTGCTGGTGAGCACGGTGAAACTGAAATAGACGAGATCGTAGAACGTCAACGACGCGGCATTGCCGAATAGCGCGAACGAGCCCGCGTAGAAGTACGCGATCAGGGCATAGAGAAACGACCAGAACACGGCGATCAACAGATAGGCCGAGGCGGCGCCGAATAGCTTGTCCGCGGTCATCACCTCGCGACGGAACACGTAGCGCAGCAGATAGGCGATCGTCGTCGCATAGAGCAAGGCGCCGAACGCCCACGATTTCGCCATCGCATGCGGATCGGTGCCCGCGATCGCAATCCATTGATACGCCAGCGCCGGCATGCCGAGCAGCACGGCGATCGTGAACGACAGCGTCGATCGCCCCACCGACGCGACGGCGGCAATGATAATAAATGCGTTCGCGCAGTTGATCGCAAAACGTCCGATCGGAGTCGGTTCGACGAAAGGCGCGGCGCAGATAAAAAGCATCAGCACGATAAACAGATAAAAGCAGCGCTGAAAAAAGATCCTGCCGAAAAACTCACTGACATTCCGGATCACCATGATTTCATCTTCGTTATAGAAACCGCATGTTAGGTCCGGTTGCGCTTCGTCTTATCCCGCCACGTTGCCCGCCAGTTCGTATCCGCCCGCGCGGATCGATACGCGCGGCGGCGGATGTCGAGAACCCCCTTTGAATTACAGAATTACTGCGTGTCGTTGCGGGAGGTGGTTTCAATATAGTCAGTACACCAGTGGTTTTCCACGACTCCCTGAAAATGCAGCCGCCGCGACGGCTCCGTATACCTAAACTGAAACGCGCAGACGGTCGCAGCAGCATCCCCGTGACAGGCAGACAGGTTTGAACGAACGGAGAGTGTCATGGCAAGCATCGAGTTCGGCTTCGCGACGGTTTCGGATCTCGATGACCTGCTGGCGCTCTACGCGGTGCTGCGACCGCAATATCCCGCCTATGCCCGCGGAGAAGCGGAAAAAGCGCTGGCAAGCCTGCTCGGCCAACCGCACCTCCGGCTGATCGTCGCGCGGCTCGACGAGCGCGTGGTCGCCACCTGCCGATTGGCGCTTCTGGCGAATATCGGACGCGCGAGCAGGCCGATTGGACTGCTCGAATACGTGGTGACCGCCGGGCAGTTTCAGCGCAAAGGCATCGGACAACAAATGCTGGCGTTCGCGCTGGACGTCGCGTGGCATCTGGACTGCTGCAAGGTCGTTCTACTGTCGGGCACGCAACGGGATCTGACTCACATGCTGTATGAAGAACTCGGATTCCGGGGCGACAGGGAGCATGGTTTTATCATTGACGCGCCTTTCTGAATGAAGATTGCCGGGCATGGGCGAATAGACGAATGGGCGCATGGACGAATAGAAAAATTCCGGCCGGCGGATCTCAGCGCGGCAAAGACGCGAGATCTTCCTCGACGAAACGCAGGATCGTCTCCGTCAGCGCTTCCCGTGGATAAGCGTTCTGCGTGACGAAGAGTGCGCCCACGGTCGGATGGGTCCGCGCAATCGGCACCGCAATCGCCCAGTGATCCGCATTCACGTACGCGAGCAAGGCACTGCCGGGCACGATCTGATCGTAGAAGATGACCTGACTGTCGTTGCGCGTATCGATGCGGGCGAGTTTGTCATAGCTCGATTCGAGAATCGACGAGATGCGGGCCGGCTGCGGATATGTCGCAATGGAGTAGGTGTGTAGATCGGCCGGAAGAGGATGCTGCGCGAGCCACGCCCGGCGCGTGGCGGGCCGCAGACTCTGCACCGCGCCGCCGTCGCCTTCGGTGCACTGAGCGCCCGGAAAGTACTGCAAGAGTTCCGCGTGATACTGCTCGACGTCGTTGGCGAGCGGCGACCCGCCTACCGCGCCGGCCACACTGACGAACGCCGCGACGCGGCTGTGGATCTCCGGATAGGCGACCAGCGCTTCCATGATGTCGGGCGTGCCCTTCGAGTAACCGATCAACACGAGACGCGCAGCCCCCGGCTGCGCGGGCATCGCCATTACCGCATCGCGAATCTCGCGCGCGTTATGCGCGGAACTCGATAACGCATCGACCTGAAGCACCGTCGCGTCGTAACCGAACTGGCGCAAATGCGCGGCGACGCTGCCGGGCGGATCGAGCCACGCCTTGAAGCAGTCGTAACCGATACCGGCGACGATCGCCGCGACCAGGTGCCGGCCGGATTGACCCAACTCGACCGGTCGACCGGAGCCGGCCGGCTCGCTACCCACGCGCGTGAGGGCGTCTTCGCAGGGCCGGTAGTCGGGCAGCCCGGGTCCGCGAGCCGCGAGCACCGCGCAATAGATTTCGCGAAAGCGTCCCCGGTCGTCGTGCACGCCGGCATAGGAAGCGGGGACCAGCACCAGCGGCGGCGTGTCGGTCGAATACGGGACCAGCGGTTTGCTCGCGCACGCGCCGAGCGCGACACACAGCGCAATCGGCGCAATCGGCGCAAGCGGCGCGACGCGGAGCGCGGCGTCCCGCAACGCGCGAAGCGCGCGGGCATGCGTGCGCCGCCGCTCACTTCGCGAGTCGGCGCACGGATCACCGGCGTTCATCGCTTTTCTCCTTGGCTTTTTCCTGGTCGGCCGGATGCAGGTACGGTACCCAATCGAGAAATTCGACGTCCGCCAGTCCGAGCGGCCGCGTTGCGAAAAACAGCACGGCTCGCAAACCGTCCGTGTGCCAGCTCGAACCGTCGAGCGTGGTCCGCGGATGCGAGGCCGGCACGGGACCGACGCCGTACACGAAGCCGAGCCGCTCCAGCCCGCCCGAATACACCATGTCCTGCACGAGCAGGTTTCTGGCTTCGTCGACGTCCGCTTGCAGCGCGCCGCTCGCGGGCTCGCCGGACGTAAAGCGTCCGCCGACGGGCCGGCCGATCTGCGCGACGTAGACCGCCTGGCCGCGGAAACGGACCGGCGCGAGCCAGCCGCGTAGCCGGGTTGCCGGTGCGCCGACCGGCTCGCGCTTGCGCAGCACGATGTCGGGCTCGCGTCCGTACAGCCGCTGCGCGAAATCGAAGTCGTGCTTGTAGTTGTGGTAGCCGCGTCGGACGAAGGCCGCGCCGATGTTGTCGATTGGACCGACGAACACCGCATTGAGCGGATCGCCCGGCGCGGTTGCGCCGGCATCGGTCGCGCAACACGGCAGGCGTTCGAGGGCGGCTCTCAGGGAGTCGAGGTCGTCGTAGTCAGAGACCTCGGCATCGGCATAGTGGAACAGCGTCTCGTGAAAGCGCGGATTGCCGGCATCGTCCGGCACCTGCAGAAAAAGCGAAAAGGCGATCAGCGTTCTGTCGGCAAACAGATCGATGTTGCAGAGCTTCGTGCCGCGATCGGGGTTCGTGAACAGCAGTCCCGAGTGTGTCGCGCCGGCCGGAATCGGGTTTCTGAAACCGAGCTGGTCGAAGTACTCGTCCATCCGCGCGTTGGTTGCACCGCCGAGTAGCGAATGCATCGACCACGCTACTTCGCGCGGAGAGAAGTAGCGCGGATCGGTGCCCGTGCGCAGCAACCATAACGGCTGCGAACTCGTGTTGACGACCTCGATCCACACCGGCTGGATGCCGGCGGCATTCAGATCGGCGCCGAACATGCGCTTGCTGTCGTCGGAACCGAGCACTGCCGCGCTGACGCGCACATCGCGACCGCTTGCCGTTACCGCACGCGCGCGCAGCGGCGAAGCGTCGGTGCTAGCTGGACTTTGCCACGTCGAGCAGCCGGCCAGCGCGAAACACAGGCTCACCCAGCACACCGGGTATCCGACCAGACGATATACCCGCCGCGACGCATTCATCGGTCGGCTCCCGCGCGAGAACTGTCGCGAGCAGCCGACGTGTGCCACGGGAAAAAGACGATGCCCGCCAGCGAGGTGGGCTTCTGGTCGAACACGAGCACCATCCGGTAGCCGTCGGTGTAGTAAGGGTCCGTCGTCAGGTTTTCGCGCGGCGCGTCCGGCGGTGCCACCGGGCCTCCCTTCACGAGGCCGAGCTTCATCAGGCTCTGCGAATACGCCATATCCTCGGTGAGCGCGCTGCGCGCCTCGTCCACATCCGGATCGATCTTGTGCGTCGTGAACGTCGGTGTGTGAATCGTGAGCCGAACGCCGATATCGCGGCTGATCTGACCGACCCAGACGGGTTTGCCGTGGTATCGAAACGGGCTTAGCCAGAGCCGCAGATGGTTGCGTTCGTGAATCGTGTCGCGGGCTTTCTGCAACGCGAGATCCTGCGGCCGTCCGAACAGGTAAAGGTCGCTGACCGGCGCGTTCACGTAGGGCTCTCCGGCCAGCGCCGCGCTCACCATCCTCATGATGGCGCCCGTCCATTTTTCCTCTGTCGGCGTCCAGCCGCGCCGCACCAGCGCGGGGAACGCGTCGTCGAGGCCGCCCACGATCACCAGATTGAGCGGATCGCCGTTCTTCGTCCCGCCTTCATTGGAGGTGCAGCAGGGCAGTGCTTCGAGCGCGGTGCGCAATGCTTCGTCGTCCGTATAGTCGACGATCGATTCGCGCGGATACAGCTCGCGCATGAACACTTCGCTGGTCTTGTAGTCGGCCTGGAAGCCGGGAACCGTCACGAACAGCGGCATCGTGAGCGCGCGCCGGCTCGCGACCAGATCCACCTGCACGACCTTGACCCCTTCGCGTAGCTGGGTCAGCACGAAGCCGGATGTGGTGCGCCCGGGCAATACCGGGTTATGGAAGGCCAGTTCGCGAAAGCGCGCGTCGGGTTCGGCGGCACGCTCACGGTGACCGTGCTGCGCAAATGCCTCGGCGACTTCCGACGCGGCGAAGAAATCCGGATCGATTCCCGGCGACAGCAGGAAATAGCTGACGTCGGTGTCGTTGCGCACCTCGATCCAGACCGGCTGGACGCCCTTGCTGGCGAGCGCGACACCATAAGCGGCGGCACTCTCGTCCGATGAAAGCGCCGCCGCCGACACACGGATGCCGTTCTCGCTACGCGTGGCGGCGCGCGTTCTGTAGTCGGACGCGGGGGTCGTCGACGCAGGCGCGACGCATGCGGTAACGGCGCACGCAACGACCAATGCGCCAAGCGGCCGGGCAAACATGTGTTTCGTCCGAGTGCAACGCAGGTTCCGCTGCTGCGCACCGCAGCGATAGCGATCCGCTTTGCGATGGACACCGTGCGCTTTTTATACGGGTACGCCTATAGACATTTGCTCACCGAACCGGCGGCGGCACCTCCCTCGCCCCGGAATCCGACCGACGAACCGGCGCCGTTCGGACGCACCAGCGCCGCCGCACCGCCGGGTGGCCGCTGGCCGGGTACATAGACGTTGAAAGAGCGGTCACCGGCGAGTTGATGCTCCATGTAGACCGTCTGCTGTGAGGCGTTTGCCCAACCCGTGGCGATGCAGCGCGCGACCGCGGCGGGCGGCTGCTGACTTTGGCCGATGGAGCTGCCTTGTTCTGGACCTGGGCTCGCGCACGCGGCGAGTGCCAACACGGAGACGAAAAAGGGATATTTCATTTCGGTATTACCTCCTCGATCTGTTCGTCGCGACGCAATGAACCCGCTTAATACACCCCCATTGTCCGTACCGTTGAAAGAGTTCCGATTTCTAATTCGTTAAACGGTTAGTTTCGCTCACGAAACGCATACCGTTCGAGCCCGCTTTGCAATATAGGCAGTAAGCAGATGATTTTCCACACCGCGTTTTGACACGCGGCGGCGCTATCGCGCGAACTGTTCGTTGCAGCCTGGGTTTTGTCATTTATTTGCGCGGCCGGACCGATACGATTGTTTGCGCACGATCAGCAATACCGCGCTCAGTCGCGGATGGTAGGCGAATACTCCACGGCAGTGTTTGAATGCGACCAATTCATGGAGAACATGTGATGCTCAAACGTCTGATGTTGATGCTCGCAATCCTGCTGTTATTGCCTGTTTCCGTCGCGCGGGCCGACGAATATACGGAGACACTCAAGCTATTCAAGAATGCGGGAGAAAGCGGCACGTTTCTGCAAAGTGCCTATGCGTACGCAGTGTTTCCGAAGATCGCCAAGGGAGGAGCCGGGATCGGAGGCGCGCGCGGCAAGGGCCGCGTCTATGAGCAAGGAAACTATATCGGCGATGCGACGATGACTCAGCTCACCGTCGGCCTGCAACTGGGTGGCCAGGTGTACAGCGAACTCATTCTGTTCGAGGACGAACGGGCGCTCAAGGAATTCACCGACGGCAACTTCGAACTCGGCGCGGATGCCAATGCGATCGCGATCACCGCGGCCGCGGGCGCAAAGACGGGCTCGACCGGCACGTCCGCCAATGTCAGCGGCGGCAAGAACGACGCCAAAACGGCGGGCGTCTACCGGAAAGGCATGGCGGTCTTTACCGTGGCCAAGGGTGGGCTGATGTACGAGGCAAGTGTCGGCGGTCAGAAGTTCTCCTATAAGCCGAAGTAATCTCCACCGCACGCAGCGCGGGCTCCCAGCCGGGAACGCTGCGTGCTGATCCATCACGTCGTGATATGTATGTAATCGACGAAGGGTGGATCCATGAGCAAACAGCAAAAGAGCGACGCGTATCCGTATGCGTCGGGCGGGTGGGGCTCGCTGAAAGCGGTCACGTCGATCCTGCTGCAGGAGAAAGTGCCGCTCGCGAATAGCCAGGTGCTGATGCGGCAGAACAAGCCGGACGGCTTCATGTGCGTGAGCTGTTCGTGGGCCAAACCGGCCGATCCGCACACTTTCGAGTTCTGCGAAAGCGGCGCGAAAGCCACCGCGTGGGATCTCACCGCGAAACGCGTGACGCCCGACTTCTTCGAAGTCCATACGGTCAGCGAGCTGGCGACATGGCACGACCACGATCTCGAGGACGCGGGCCGCCTGACCGAGCCGATGCGCTACGACCCGGCCACGGACCGCTATGTGCCGATAGCGTGGGAGCAGGCGTTCGCGGAAATCGGCGCCGAGCTGCGCGGCTTCGATCCGGCCAGCGTGGTGTTCTACACGTCGGGGCGCGCGTCGCTGGAAACCTCGTACATGCTGCAGCTGTTCGCGCGTATGTACGGCAACAACAATCTGCCCGACAGTTCGAACATGTGCCACGAAAGCACGGCGGTCGGGCTGAAGGAAGCGATCGGCGTCGGTGTCGGCACGGTCATGCTGGAGGACTTCGAGAAGACCGATCTGATGTTCTTCTTCGGCCAGAACGTCGGCACCAACAGCCCGCGCATGCTGCATCACCTGCAGGACGCGCGCAAACGCGGCGTGCCGATCATCACGTTCAATCCGCTGCGCGAGCCGGGGCTGCTGCACTTCGCGAACCCGCAGTCGGCGGTCGATATGCTGACGCCGCACGATACGCAGATCAGCACTCAGTACCACCAGGTTAAGACCGGCGGCGACACTGCCGCGCTTCTCGGCATCTGCAAGCTGGTGATCGAGGCCGACGATCGCGCGCTCAGCGCGGGCGCGCCGCGGGTGGTCGATAGCGAGTTCATCCGCGAGCATACGAATGGCTATGAGAGCTTCGCGCAGTACGCGCGCGATGCGAGCTGGGACGATATCGAACGCGTCAGCGGCTTGCCGCGCGCGGCGCTGCAGGAGGCCGCCGACGAATACGTGAAGGCCAATGCGGTGACCGCCCATTACGGGATGGGACTCACCCAGCACCGGATGGGCGTGCAGAACGTGCGGATGCTGGTCAACCTGCTGCTGTTGCGCGGCAATGTCGGCAAGCCGGGCGCGGGGCCGTCGCCGATTCGCGGGCACTCGAACGTGCAGGGACAGCGCACGGTCGGCATCACCGAAAAGCCCGAACTTGCGCCGCTGGATCAGCTAGCCAGACAGTTCCTGTTCGAACCGCCGCGCGAGAAGGGGATGAATACTGTCGAAGCGTTCGAGGCGCTGCTGGACGGCAAGCTGAACGCAATCGTCAACCTCGGCGGCAACCTCGTGCGCTCGGTGCCCGACCGCTACCGGATCGAGCCCGCATGGTCGGCACTGCCGCTGACCGTCAATATCACCACCAAACTCAATCGCAGCCAGCTGTTGCCCGGCAAGCGCTCGTACATGCTGCCGTGTCTGAGTCGCATCGAGATCGACCGGCAGGCGGGCGGCGAGCAGGCGGTGTCGATGGAAGACAGCACCGCGTGTTTTCATGGTTCGCACGGCGTGGTCGAACCGGCCGCGCCGACCCTCCGCTCGGAGCCGTTCATCGTCGCCGGGATCGCGAAGGCGACGCTCGGCGAGCGCTCGACCGTCGACTGGGACGCGTGGCGCGACGACTACACGCGGGTACGCGTCGAAATGGGCAAGACGTGGCCGGAGATGTTCGAGGACTTCGAGACGCGCATGTGGAAACCGGGCGGCGTGGTGCGGCCGCTGCCGGCGCGCGAGCGCACCTGGAAAACGAAAAGCGGCAAGGCCGAATTCATGGTGCCCGAGGCGCTCGGCGAAGACCCGGACATGCCCGAGCGCGAGCCCGGTTCCCTGCGGCTGATGACGCTGCGCAGCGACGGCCAGTTCAACACGACGATCTACAACCTCGACGACCGCTTCCGCGGCGTGAAGGGCTCGCGGATGGTCGTGCTGATGAACCCCGCCGATATGGCAAAACGCGGACTCGCGGCGGGCGACCGGATCGCCCTCGAAACGATTGCCGACGACGGCGTCGAGCGTCGCGTTGACGGCTTTAGCGTGATGTCGTTCGACGTGCCCGAGGGGTGCATCGGCGGCTTTTACCCCGAGTGCAATCCGCTGCTGCCGTTATGGCATTACGCGAAGGAGAGCAAGGTGCCGGGCGCGAAGTCGATTCCGGTGCGCGTGACCGCGTCCGCTCGCTGAGTAGGTATCCGCATCCGCTCGCTGAGCGCGGCGCGCGAACTCCCCGCTGTCCATTAGCCGGCATTTACGGACAGTTCGCGCTGTCCCGCCTTGTTTCTATACTGCGTCGTCCCCGCGAATTTCGGGGACAGCGTTTCTCCGGAAGCGCTCATGGCGATCGTGCCGCGTGCCGGCTAGCCGCTCTTTTCCCTCCGGCCCCGCGCCGGACGAAGCGCGCCCGGCGCGGGTGCAAGCCGGAACCTAGGTCGCGGTGAGGTCATTCGAACGCAGTGAAAAACTTGCCCGGTGAGGGAGACGATGTCGGTACGCATAGAAGATGTGCTCGCGGATGCGATCAGCGTGAGCAGCGAGATCAGGGTGCGCAGCGCGGCCCTCGTCAGGATGGAACAGCGCCTCGGTGACGGCGACGAGCCGTTGTTGCGCGAGGCGCTCGCCACGCTTCGGCGCGAGTTGACGCTGCTGCAGCGGCACAAGGGCGAATTGATGCAGCGGTTGCAGGTGCTCGAAACCGGTCTCGACAACTTCCCGCCGCCCGGTCATCAACTGCCGACCCCGTAAATGAGGGCCTCGCACAGGCCCATCTCACGGGAGCCTTCGGCCTCTCCGAACTGGCTATCACGCTGACCCACGCGCTGTATAACGGCAGTTATATCGACGCCGATCACGGCTGCTTATCTCACGTACTAGGTATGGAAAGCGATTGCGCTCGACCCGTAATTCATGCGTGAATTCCGTGAGCCGTGCGCGCGCTTATTGGCATTTGCAGGTTGGTATTTGCAAGTTGGCCGCCCGGGAACGCTCGTTGCGAACTATTCACGATGGTCCTGACCTCGACAGTTAGTTAGCCACCTTGAATAGGAGAACGAGATGAGTACCGAGAAGGACACGAATCGGCAACCGGCCAACCCCGCGCAACCGGCCCGGGAAAGCGGACAGCAACAGCAGAATCAGAAACCGCCGCAGCACCAGGGCGGCCAGCGGCAGCCGTGAGCGCCGCGCATCGCGGATTGCGACTACGTGAAAGGGCGACGTGGAAAAAGTACATATTTATCTATTCGGCGCAGACGATCCCGTGCGCCGCGAGCAGGCTTTGATCCGTCTCGACAAGGCCGGTTATATGGTCACGCTCGCGCGCCTCGCGAACGAAGATGTGCCGACCTATCTGCCGGCGCGCGAGCGGCCGGAACTGCAGAGCCTGATTCGCCGGCTCGCGCCGCGCGACACGCTGGTGGTACTCGAACTGGCCGCGCTCGGCTGCAACGCGCGCGACATCCTCGCCACCGTGATGCAGTGCCGGAAGGCGGCCGTCTCGCTGAAATGCGTCGAGGTAGGCCATACCGATCTCGCGGGTCGGCCGGAGCCGTCGGCGGTGAAGGCGTTGCGCGCGCTGGTGCGGCTCGATGCGACCTGCCGCAGCCTGCGCAGCCGCGACAGCCTCGCGGCCGTGCGCGCGAACGGCAAGCACACCGGCAGACCGCCGTCGCTGTCCGAACAGCAGCGTGAGCGCGTGCTGCAATCGCTCGGACGTGGCCAGTCGGTCAGTGAAGTTGCGCGCCGCTTCGGCACGTCGCGCCAGACCGTGATGCGGATTCGCGGCGATACGCAACCCGCGTAATTTCCGTTGATATTCCCGCGATGGCGTCCGCATAGCAACGCGCGCGCCAACCCGTCCGCCTATGTCCGTAACGCTGCCGTTACGGACGAAGCATGATGCTTTGCAGTGAAAGCTGGTCGGACTAATCTCAACGCACGCCTGTCGATTGCCATCTGACCGGAACGAGGCGCGGCGTGTCGCCGTGTTGCAGCCGTGAAAGTGAAACGTCTGACTGTCTATGCGAGCCCCGGATCGCTACGCGTGATTGCAGTCTGGAAAAGTCTGATCGAACAGCGAGCCCAGGTATGCGGCTGGTCCGCGCATGTGAACTGCACGGGCGGACGCGAATCGCTGAGCGTGGATCTGGTCGATTGCCCGCCCGATCGTCTCGCGGTGATTTCGGCCGCGTTGAGCGGCGGACCGATGACCGTGCTGATGAGCGACACCGAGTCGCCGATCCGGCGCGTGTAGGCGCACGAAGTAGCCGGTTGCCGATGGCGGCGCCGCTTCGCGCGCCGCTGAAACGCTTATAGAAATGCCATTGCCCGTTCGCCCTTCGCGGCATGGCTTTTGAGCGGCCTCCGCGGCACTGCTCCCCAAGCGGCCCTTTGTGGCCGCTCTTTTTTTCCGTAGCCGCAAGTGAAGTAGTTGGCTCCCACCCGAGCAACTCGCGCGCGCAACACGACGCAACACGACGATACGACGATCCAGCGCGCCGCGAGCGCCGCCGGCAGCGACGATGCAGTCAAGGAAAGAACACCTTGAAACGAATGGCGCCGTACAGCCGCCAGAAGATCGATAGAAACGGAATCGGGATCGAGGTCCAGACCATCTCGGCGATGTGGCGCCAGCCGTGGTTGCGCCGGCGTAGCCGCAGCACCGAGAAATAGCCGGTCAGCGCGCACCATGCGAGCCAGCCCGCTGTCGCCACCGCCGCTTGCTGCGCGAACATCCCGCCGACGGCGACCAGCGCGGCGATGAGGATCGCGTAATACAGCAGCGGCGGCCGCGAGCGAATCCGCGCGCGAAACAGTTCGGGATGCTTGCGATACAGCAGCGCGTCGAACTGGCTCTTCCTCTGCTGACCGATGCTCACGCCCCAGCGCGCGGGCCGCACCGGGTGGACGACGATCGCGTCGGAAGCGCGGACGATCTTGCCGCCCACGCTCAGCAGCGTGAATTGCAGGTCCGAATCCTCGCGCCACGCGCAGGTGAAGCGCTCGTCGAAGCCGCCGGTCGCGACCAGCGCCGCATGCGTGACGAACACGTTCGCGGTCGCGAACTCGGCGCGCGCGAGGCTGCTGGTGTCCGCTTCGTAATCGGTCGGCAGTTCCGGCAGTGCCGGCAGCGGTACGACGATCGTGCCGGCTGCCGCCGCCGCGCCGTGCGAAAGCGCGGCGATCCCGGCGCTCAGCCAGTGCGGGTCGGGCAGCGTGTCGTCGTCGGTGAACGCGATCAGCGACGCGCGCGCGTGCTGCCAGCCCGCGTTGCGCGCGCCGGCCGGCCCCTGGGTGCGGGTCACCGGCACGTACAGAATTTCCAGGCCGCGCGGTGCCTGTTCGCGAGCGAAGCGTTCGACGCATGCGCGGGTGGCGTCGTCGGGGCCGTCGTCGCAGATCACGATCTCGTAGCGGTCCGGCGCCAGTTGCTGCGCGCACAGCGCGCGCAGACAGTTCGCGAGCATCGCCGGGCGCCGGTAGGTGGGCACCACCACCGACACATCCGAGAACGAGCGCGCTTCCACACCCCAGCCGGACTCTTCGGAGTCCGCACGGCTGCGGCGCGCGGTGACACCGCCATGCAGCAGCGGCGCATTCATTGGATCGCTCCCTTGCGGCGCGCGGCGGCGCCCGCCGGCATCCCGTGCAGCACCACGTGTTGCGCGGCCTCGTGCAGATTGGCGGCGCGCATGCCGGGCACGCGTTGCGGGCCGACCCGCCATTCGGTCTCGTGACCGTTGTCGAGCAGCACGGTATGGCAGCCGGCGCGATTGCCCGCTTCGACGTCGTCGAGAACGTCGCCGATGAACCAGCTGTTCGCCAGATCGAGTCGATGCTCCTGCGCCGCGCGCAGCAGCATGCCCGGCTCGGGCTTGCGGCAATCGCAGGCGAGCGCGTAGCGCGCGACGCTGCCTTGCGGATGATGCGGGCACCAATACACGCCCGCGAGCTTCGCGCCGCATTCGGCAAACATGTGCTGCAGGCGGTTTTCGACGTCGAGCAACGCGGCCTCGTCGAATTTGCCGAGCGCGACGCCGGCCTGATTGCTGATCACGAACAGCGTGAGCGGATACGCGGCGAGCAGCGCGAGCCCTTCGCGCGCGCCCGGCGCGAAACGCATCAGCGCGGGGTCGGCGTTGTAGGGCACGTCTTCGAGCAGCGTGCCGTCCATGTCGATGAAGACTGCGGGTTGGGTGGTCATGGGCATTCGAGGGGCGGTGACGGATTCGTGGCGGTGTAGAACGGCGCCGAGCATGTGGCGTGCCACTCGTCTGTCTACCGCGCGAATGTCGTCGCGACCCGCGGCGAAGGGGGCTATTCCTGCCGCAGCCGGGTCACGCCTGTCGGCAATGAGGTTCCACCGACGCAATCACGCCTGGTAGCCCAATTCCGCGCTGATCTTCGCGGCTTCGTGGCGCAACTCGTTGGCGATAAGACCGTCCGGCGACGCGTCGAACCCGCCCGTTGCGCCCAACGCTGTGATTGCCCCGCAGATGTGTCCGTTCGCATCGAATAGCGGTGCGGAGACTGCGCTGATGCCTTTCAGGTTCGTGTCGTGCACCACGGCCAGACCGGCAGCCCGAATCTCGCGCTGCAATTGACCAATCGGATCGACGCCGTCGAGTTGCGCGCGCAGTTCGGCGGGCGTGGCAGCCAGTTCTTCTTCCGCCAGTTTCCGCACGCGCTTTTCATCGAGCAGGGCGAGAAAAAGCCTTCCGGTAGCGGACCAAAGTAGCGACATCACCGAGCCCGCGCGCACGTTCACCGTCACGGGCAAGCCGGGTTCTTCGAAGCGCATGATCGTCGGTCCCCGATTGCCCATGATCGCTACGAAGCAGGTCACTTCGAGGCGCTCGCGCAAGCGTATCAGCGACGGTTCCGCCAGACGGATCGGATCGGCCATGCGCATGGCCGAGAGGCCGATCGCGATGCATTGCGGCCCCAAGACGTACTGCTGGGTCCCCTTGTCCTGCGTCACAAACGACTCTTCCATCAGGCTCGCCAGATAGCGATGCACCTTGGCGGGATTTTCGCCGAGTCTCGCGGCCAGCGCGGTGAGGGTTGCGCGCCCGCCCGACGCGGCCAGTTCCTTCAGCACCAGCAAGCCGGTTGACGCCGATTGGACACGCTGGCGGCGATCCCGCGCGGCCGGCGCGATTTTCTCGATTTCGGTAACTGTTTTCATAGGCGTGATCTTAGCCGAGGCGCGCCAGGCGATGCGGTGCCCAGGCTTAACCCCAGTCGTTGAATTACGCAATGCGTACTATAGTTACGCAAATAGTATCGCACAGGAGCGAACCATGCCTTCGAATGCGCGTGACGCAGCGTCGTCAAAGTGCCCCTTCCATGCCGTTTCGGACGTTGCGCAAGTCGCGCCCAATGGTTGTCCGGTGAGCGCGCGCGCCGCCGCGTTCGACCCGTTCGAGGACGGCTATCAGCAGGATCCACCGGAGTACGTACGCTGGTCCCGCGAGCAGGAGCCGGTATTCTTCAGCCCAAAGCTCGGCTACTGGGTCGTCACCCGCTACGACGACATCAAGGCGATTTTTCGCGACAACATCACGTTCAGTCCGTCAATCGCGCTGGAAAAGATCACGCCGACCGGTCCCGAGGCGACCGCGGTCCTCGAGTCGTACGGCTTCGCGTTGAACCGCACGCTCGTCAACGAAGACGAACCCGCGCACATGCCGCGCCGGCGCGCGTTGCTCGATCCCTTCACGCCCGCTGAGCTCGAGCATCACGAGCCGATGGTGCGCAAGCTCGCCAGTGAATACGTCGACCGCTTCATCGACAACGGCCGGGCGGATCTGGTCGATCAGATGCTTTGGGAAGTCCCGCTCACGGTCGCGCTGCATTTTCTGGGCGTGCCGGAAGAGGACATGGACACGCTGCGCGAATACTCGATTGCCCACACGGTGAATACGTGGGGACGTCCGAAGCCGGAGGAGCAGGTGGCGGTGGCTCACGCGGTCGGCAAGTTCTGGCAATACGCGGGCAAGGTGCTCGACAAGATGCGCCAGGATCCGTCCGGCCCGGGCTGGATGCAATACGGCATCAGAAAACAGAAAGACATGCCCGAGGTCGTGACTGACTCCTATCTTCATTCGATGATGATGGCGGGCATCGTTGCCGCGCACGAGACGACGGCCAACGCGACCGCCAACGCGATGAAATTGCTGCTTCAGCATCCGCAGGCGTGGCGCGACATCTGCGAGGATCCGGGTCTCATCCCCAACGCGGTTGAAGAGTGCTTGCGACACAACGGATCGGTGGCCGCATGGCGGCGTCTCACGACCAAAGATGTCGTCGTAGGCGGCGTTGCGCTTGCGGCCGGCTCGAAGCTGCTGATCGTCACCTCGTCCGCCAATCACGATGAGGCGCGCTTCGTCGATGCCGATTTCTTCGACATTCGTCGCGAGAACGCGAGCGATCAGCTCACCTTTGGCTATGGCTCGCATCAGTGCATGGGCAAAAACCTTGCGCGGATGGAGATGCAGATTTTCCTGGGAGAGTTCGCGCGCCGGCTCCCACACATGAAGCTCGCCGAACAAAGCTTCACGTACGTGCCCAACACATCGTTTCGCGGTCCAGAACATCTGTACGTCGAGTGGGATCCCGCGCTCAATCCCGAGCGCCACGACCCGGCAGTGCTCGCTGCGCGCGCGCCGGTGCGTATCGGCGAACCGTCATCGCATGCCGTTAGCCGCGCGGTGAGAGTGGAGCGCGTAACGGCGTGCGCGGATCGCATTGCGCATCTGCGTCTGGTTTCGGCCGATGGCCGGCCGCTGCCGCGCTGGACGGCGGGTGCGCATATCGACGTTGCATGCGGCAATACTGGCCTGTCCCGGCAGTATTCGCTGTGCGGCGACCCGGAAGATCGCAACGCGTTCGAGATCGCCGTGCTGCATGAGCCGCAGGGCCGGGGTGGATCGGCGTGGGTCCATGCGAACGTCGAGGCGGGCGATGTGCTTCACATTCGTGGGCCGCGCAATCACTTCCGTTTTACTGGAGAGGCGACGCGCGCCGTGTTTATCGCCGGCGGAATCGGCATCACGCCGATCAGCGCGATGGCGCGTGAGGCCAGGGCGCGGGGTAGCGGCTACGTGATTCACTACAGCGGAGCGCGCCGGGCGTCGATGGCCATGCTCGACGAGCTGAGCGCATTGCACGGCGAGCGTCTGCATGTGCATGTGTCGGAGGAGGGCTCTCGCAACGATCTCGCATCGCTCCTCGCCAAGGCGGACGACGACACGCACATTTACGCTTGCGGACCCGCGAGGATGCTCGACGCACTGACATCCAGCTGCTCGCATTGGCCGGCGGACGCTCTGCGCATCGAACATTTCGCGGCGACGAAGACGGTGCTCGATCCGTCGAAAGAGCAGTCCTTTGACGTGGAGCTGAAGGACTCGGGCCTGGTGCTCACCGTGGCGGCCGACCAGACCGTGCTCGATGCGTTACAGCACGCCAACATCGACGTGCAGAGCGACTGCCGCGAGGGCTTGTGCGGATCGTGTGAGGTTCGGGTGCTGCAAGGCCGGGTCGATCATCGCGACACGGTTCTCACGCGAACGGAACGGCAGGCCAACGATCGCATGATGACCTGCTGCTCGCGCGCATGCGGCGGCGAACGACTGATTCTCGAACTTTGACGACGACGACGACGACGACGACGACGACGACGACGACGACGACGACGACGACGACGACGACGACGACGACGGCCGGCGCAGCGCGGCCGGCCAGACGGCGCAACAGCTATAACTAGACCGGAGACTGAAGGTGATAAAGAAACGTGCCAATCTGATGTTCGCCTGTACCATCGGCACCACGCTCGAGTGGTATGACTTTTTCGCCTTTGCCGCGTGTGCCGTACTGGTATTCGACAAGCAGTTTTTCGTGGTGGGTAACCCGCTCGCCGCAACCCTGCTGTCACTGGCGACGTTCGCGGTCGGCTTTATTGCGCGGCCGCTGGGCGGCATCGTGTTCGGGTTGATCGGCGACCGTGTGGGTCGCCGCAAGACTCTGGTCGTCAGCCTGTTGATGATGGGTCTGAGCACCTTCGCGGTGGGCCTGTTGCCGACTTATGCATCGATTGGTCTGGCCGCCCCGTTGTTGCTCGTGTTGCTGCGGATACTGCAAGGTATCGCGGTGGGCGGCGAAGCCACGGGTGCGATCCTGATGATCGCGGAGTCGATGCCGCGTGCGCAACGAGGCTTCTGGACCAGCTTCACGATGTTCGCCGGGCCGCTCGCCAATGTCCTGACTGCGTTCGTCATCGGGATGGTGCAGAAAGTGTATGGCGATTCGGCGTTTGTCGAATGGGCGTGGCGCATTCCGTTCTTCATCTCCGCTCTGCTGGTTATCGTCGGTTTCTGGACTCGTCGGCGGGTCGAGGAGTCGGCGGCATTCGCCGAACTTGCCGCCGCGCACAAGACGGTTGAGCGCGCGTCGCTGAGCGAGACCTGCGCGCGTAACTGGCGGCAAATGGGCAAGGCGTTTTTCGTGAAGGCCGCGGAGAACACCTTTCTGTATCTCTTCTCGACATTCGTTCTCGGGCTAGCCATCGGCTATCTGCACTTCAGCCGCCAGCAGGCACTGTCCGCGCTGATGTGGGCATCGGCAATCGAAGTGTTCGTGATCCTCATGGCCGCGCACGTGTCGGATCGGGTCGGACGTCGGCCTGTGCTGATTGTGGGTCTGCTTGGCGCCGCTGTTGCGAGTTGCACCCTGTTCACGCTTTCGCCGGGCAGCAACTACCTGCATCTGCAATTTGCGCTGATCGCCTGTCTCACCTTCCACGGCGTCATTCTCGGACCGATGGCCGCCTACATGGCCGAACTCTTCCCGACGCGCGTGCGCTTTACCGCGATGTCGACGAGCTATCAGCTTGCGTCGGTGCTCGGCGGATCGATCGCGCCGATCGTCGGGACCCTGCTGGTCAGCTTCACCGGATCGGCGGCTTTCGTCGCGGGCTACGCGATCGTCATGGCGGTGCCCGCATTGATCGCCGTGGGTGTCTCGCGTGAGTCGCGCGGTCAGGATCTTGCAGCGGCGCAGGGTTCCGACGAGAGCCCGATGGTCCTGCCGGTCGACGTGCGTCCGACTTGAGGAAGCAACGAGATGAGCACGTTCACCGTGCGAATGGTGCGCGTCGCGCGACCGAACCGCGTCCTCAGCGCCGCACCCGCGCGACGATACTCAGCAAATCCTCGAGCACGACCGGCTTCTTCAGATGCGCATCGAAACCGGCAGCTTCGGTCGCATTGATATCGGCCTGCTGCCCGAAGCCGCTGACGGCGATACATGTCACCGCTTCCATCCCCGGCATGCCGCGCAGCTTGCCGATGAACTCGATGCCGTCCATCCCCGGCATGCCGATATCCGACAGAATCACGTCCGGCGCATTGCCGTTGATTACCGTCAGCGCTTCGTCGCCGCTGGTCGCGGTGCGGACCTCGGCGCCTTCGGTTTCGAGCAGCAGCCTGAAGGTTTCGACGGTTGCCGAGTCGTCGTCGACCATCAGGATGCGCAGCCCCTTCAGCGAGTCCGCGACGATTTCCGCGCCCGCGTCCGCATGCATCGCGGTGCGGTGAGTCGGCAGCGTGACGGTGAAGGTCGCGCCGCGGCCCAGCCCATCCGACTCCGCGCGCACCGCGCCGCCGTGCAGATTGACGAGGTCGCGCACCAGCGCGAGGCCGATGCCGAGCCCGCCCCGGCGCGAGCCCGGATCGCGGCTTTGCTGGAACATATCGAAGATATGCGGCAGCAGCGCGGGCTCGATGCCGGCGCCGGTATCGCTCACGCGCAGCACGGCTTCCGCGTGATCGTTGGCCTGCAACGACACGTCGATCGAACCGTGCTGGGTGAATTTCAACGCATTGCTGATCAGATTCCAGACGATCTGCTCGACTCGCGTGAGGTCCGCGTGCAGGATCACCGGCGTGTTGGCCATCGCGACGCGCAGCGTGATGCCGCGCTGCGCGGCGTCTTCCTGCACCGCGCTGCACACGCGATGCACGATGTCGCGCATATCGACCACGGTACGCACGACAGACAACTTGCCGGTCCGCACCCGCGAAATGTCGAGCAGGTCGTCGATGATCTGCGCCTGGCCGATCACCGTGCGGCGGATCGTGTCCGTGGCGCGCGACACGTTCAGGTTCTGGCGCGTTTCCGGCGACCGCGCGATCAGCTCGGCGCTCGCCGAAATCAGATTGAGCGGATGCTTGAGTTCGTGCGACACCACCGCGAGAAACTCGTCGCGGCGCCGCTGCGCGTCGCGCTCGCTGGCCGCGCGCAGCGTTTCGACGTGGGTGCCGCGTCCCGACGCGGTGTCGTTCGCGAACTCGCCGAGATCGCGGGTGATCTTCGCGAAGCCGCTGATGCCGGGTTCGTCCAGACGCGACAGCACACCGCTCGCGAAAAAGCGCGTGCCGTCCTTGCGCAGATGCCAACGCTCTTCTTCGGCGCGGCCGTTCAGGCGCGCTTCCGCGAATTCGCGCTGCGCCACGTTGCCGGCGCGGTCTTCTTCGGTGTACAGCATGTCGGCGGACTGGCCGATCATCTCCGCTTCGTGGTAGCCGAAAATCCGCTCCGCGCCCGCGTTCCAGCTATTGATGATGCCGTTCTCGTCGAATGTGATGATCGCGTAATCCTTGGTGCCTTCCGCGACGATCCGCATGCGCCGCTCGCCTTCACGCAGCCGGTCTTCTGCCTGGCGGCGCCCGGTGATGTCGATGAACGACAGCACCGCGCCGTCGATGCGGTCTTCGGTGGTGCGATACGGCACGAAGCGCGCGAGATACCAGCGCCCGTCGTTGCTCTTCAGCTCGCGCTCGATTAAACGCAGCGAATCGAACGCTTCGGCCGCGTCGTCGGCGAGCTTGTCGTATTCGAGCCGGTGCGTGATGTCGAGCAGCGAGCGGCCGATGTCCGACGGGATGATGCTGAACACGTCGGTCGCGCGCGGCGTATAGCGCTTGATGCAGATATTGCGGTCGACGAAGATCGTGCCGATGTCGTTCGCGGCGATCAGGTTGTGCAGGTCGTCGTTGATTTTGCCGGTTTCCTCGACCTTCGACTTCAACTCGGCGTTGACGGTGGTCAGCTCCTCGTTGATCGACTGCAGCTCTTCCTTGCTGGTTTCCAGCTCTTCGGTCGCCGAGCGCAACTCTTCGTTGATCGCCTGCAATTCCTCGTTGGACGCCTTCAGTTCCTCGGTCGAGGTTTCGGACTGCTCGATCGTCGACTGCAGCTGTTCCTTCGTGCGTTGCAGTTCGCGTTCGAGCTGGCTGATGATCGGGTCTTTCTGCACGTCGGGAGACGCGATTTCGGCGTTGCCCATGCTGTCTTCGACTTCGTCGAACAGCACCAGCACGAAGTCGGCGTTGGCCTCGGGATCGTGCACCGGCCGCGCGGTCATATTGACGAAGTACGAGCGGCCGTCGCGCTCGATACGCACGCGCCGCGCCTCGACGCTGCGATTGGTGTGCAATGCCTGGTAGATCGCGGTGCGCAATTCGAGCCGCAATTCGGGCCGCACCACCGCGACGATGTTGTGCGACGGCTCGCCGCCCGAATACTGCAGAAAGCGCCCGGCGCGGTCGGACAGATGGACGATTTCCGATTCGCGGCTGACCAGCACGCTAGGCGGCGCGTATTGCTCGACCAGCCGCTGATGCAGATCGCCGAACGACAGACGCCGCCGTCCGGGCGGCTGCACGGTGGTGACGAGCGGGCGCGCGCTCATCGTGCCGGAGATCGCGACCGGCACCGGCGTGTCGCCGCGCACCGCCATGTTGGCGCGGTAAATGCGGTTGCGCTTGTCGATCACGCTGAACATCGCGCTGACGCTGTCGGCGGATTCAGAACTGCCGAGAAACAGCACGCCGCCCGGGCGCAGCGCGAAGTGGAACATCTTCAGGATTTCGATCTGCGCTTCGCGATCCAGATAGATCAGCAGGTTGCGGCAGCAGATCATGTCGAGCCGCGAGAACGGCGGATCGCTGAGCACGTTGTGATGCGCGAACAGCATGTGCTCGCGCAGCTCCTTCTTGATCCGGTAGTGCGCGGCGTCTTTCGTAAAGAACTGGCGAATCCGCGGCGGCGACAGGTCTGCGGCGACGGAGTCCGGGTACAGGCCGGTGCGCGCGAACGAGATCGCGCGTTCGTCGATGTCGGTCGCGAACACCTGGAACGACACGCCCTCGGGCGACTTCAGCGAGCGCTCCTGCAGCAGCATCGCGATCGAATACGCTTCCTCGCCGGTCGCGCAGCCGACCGACCACACGCGAATGCGATCCTGTTCGCCGCGGTTTTCGAAGATCGGCGGCAGCACCTCGCGCTCCAGCACGTCGAACGCTTCCTTGTCGCGGAAGAAGTTCGTCACGCTGATCAGCATGTCCTGCAGCAGCGCCTAGGTTTCTTCCGGATGCATGTGCAGGTAATCGCGATACGACTGCAGGTCGGTGATGCCGTTCACCTGCAGGCGCCGCTCGATCCGGCGCAGCACGGTGGCCCGTTTGTAATGCCGGAAGTCGTGCGCGGTGCGGGTGCGCAGGATCACCATGATTTCGCGCAGCGCGCGCTCGGCGGTTTCGTCGACGGCGGTTTCTTCGCGCTCCTCGTTCTGCGCGGCCGGCAGCTGGATTTCGCGCGCGGTCGACAACAGATCCAGCAGCCGTTGCGGCATTTCGGCGGCGGTCAGCACGAAGTCGACCGCGCCGGTTGCGATCGCGCTGCGCGGCATGCTGTCGTATTCGGCCTCGGCCGGATCCTGCGCGAGCGTGATGCCGCCCATTTCCTTCACGCGCGCGAGCCCGACCGAGCCGTCCGAGCCGGCGCCCGACATCACGATGCCGATCGCACGCGAACGATGGGCCTCGGCGAGGGTGCGGAAGAATACGTCGATGCTGGCGCGGCGGCCCTCTTCGTGCTGCTGCGGGGTGACGCGCAGATAGTCGTCGACCATCGTCAGTTCGCGCGATGGCGCGACGATGTAGACGTGATCGGGCTCGATGTGGGTGGCCTCGGTGACCGCCACCACCGGCATGCTGGTCGCTTTTTGCAGCAGCGAGGCCAGATTGCTTTCGTGGTCCGGCGCGAGATGGACGACCACGACGAACGACATCGAGGTGTGGGCGGGCAGCGCGTCGAAGAATTCCAGGAGCGCGTTCAGCCCCCCCGCCGATGCGCCGATACCGACGATCGGATGGAGTGACTGGCTCGGCAACGTCTGCGCCCGCTTTTTTGACATGGCTGCTGGTCCTTGGGAAAAAGGATAGTGTCTCGCGCTGTATTTTTACAGGTGGCCGGGCCTATGGCACGGTCGCGCAGATCACTATTATCCCGCATGAGATCAGGTTTCCAACAGCATCGACTGCAAAAATCCTGCCGCGGCGCGCGCACGCAGCGCGGTTTCTTTCTCGCGCTGCTGTGCGTTGACGGCGCCGATCCGGCCGAAATGCTCGCTCATTTCGCGGCTCATCATTTCGCGTTCGCGCAGTGCTCGCAGCGCATCGCGCAGCGAATGCTCGACGTCGCGGCGGCGGCCCTCGCGCAGCGACATGGCGGAGTACGCATGGCCGGTGTGGCAGCGGTAGCGCAACAGATGCGGATCGTTCAGGCGCCACAGCGTGCCGTTGCATTCGGGGCAGGTGTAGGTGGATGGGGTGGCGATCTGCTTGAGCTCTTCGACCGGCAGCGACTCGCTCATCCATGCCTTCTGCTCGATACCGGCACGCTCTACCGCTGCGCGGCGGGCCAGGTCGCCTTTGGCCGCTCCGCCGAGCCGGCCGTCGGTCAGATCGACGAGGCACGCGCCGAGTGCCGCGAGCGGCAGCACGTGATCGGCGAACGGGGCCGCATGCAGCGGCATCTCGCTGGCGAACGCGTCGTCCGGGTGTTGCACGACGGTGGTGCCGCCGCACGCCTGGATCGCTTCGAGGCCGGCCGCGCCGTCGTCGAGCAGGCCGGTCAGCACCACGCCGATCGCGCGTTCGCCCAGTTGCGTGGCGGTGCTGCGAAACAGCGGATCGATTGCGGGGCGCGCGAAATTTTCCTTCGCGCCGTGCACGAGGCGCAGGCGGCCGCCTTCGACCACCAGATGCTGATCGGGTGGCGCGACGTAGATGCGGCCGCGCTCGTAAACGTCGCCGTCGCGCGCATGCGTGGCCGGCAGCGGGCCGGCGGTATTGAGTAGCGAGGGCAGCATGCTGCTGTGCGCGCCGACATGCAGAACGATCGCGATGCTGGCGGGCAGGTCGCGAGGGAGTTGGGAGGCGAGGGAACGGAGGGCGTCGACGCCGCCCGATGACGTACCGATAGCAATGAAGTCACGATGGGTCAAATTTGCTCCGGGACGTGATGGGCGGTTTTTGCCGTATAGGTAAATATGAGCAATCGGCATGCCGCGGGAGGGCTGCCGTGGCTCAGCTTCTGGGGTTGCGAAGCCGCTGTTTTGGCGGCGCGCGGGCCGGCGCCGATGCGTCAAATCTGCACGTTCGCGGGCCGCAATTACATCGGTAGCGCGGACAGCGCTCGCCCGCTGTCGCTCGCGGCGGCCGAGCGCGGTATAGCGTTTGCTCGACCGGGGCAACTCTCTCTCAAGGAATTGCCATGAACAACACCAAAACCGCCGGCGGCCGCGATACCGTTACCACATCCGACGCGCTCGCGCTGCTCGAAGCCGATCACCGCGCGGTCGAAAAACTGTTCGACGCATTCGGCAAGGAGCGCGGCGACGAACGCGCGACGCTCGAAGCAAAGGCCGCGTTGGCGCAGCGCGCGTGCGAAGAACTGACGATGCACGCGATCATCGAGGAAGAACTGTTGTACCCGGCCGCGCAGCAGGCGCTGCCCGACGACGACAAGCTCGACGTCGACGAAGCGTTCGTCGAGCACTACCTGGTGAAGACGCTGATCGCGCGGTTCGAAACGCTGAAGGCCGGCGACAAGGGCTTCGACGCGACCTTCAAGGTGATGTCCGAACTCGTGAAGCATCACGTAGAAGAAGAGGAGGGCGAACTGTTTCCCGCGTTGCGGCGCACCGGGCTCGATCTCGCAGGGCTCGGCACGAAGATCGCCGCGCGCAAGGAAGCGCTGCAAAGCAAACTCGACCAGGCGGGTAGCCGGGCGGTCGGCGATAAGACGTGATTGGGTTTTAGTGGGACTGGGATGAAGCTAATGCGTGGGCGTGGTCGCTGGTATCGGCCGGCCGGAGCAATCGCGCCGCCGATCCCCGTAGCACGAAGCGCCGGTCGATGCGATCCGGGCCGGGTCAAAAGTGGACTTCGGTGCATCGCACAATGCGACGCCGTATTGAAAGCTTCGCCGCAATAGGGTGTCCGAAAGTGCATCGTTATGGACGAACGCAGCGTCGCGGACTCCACTACCATCGTTGGCAGGAGACGAAGCCCCCACACCAAGCTGGATGTAAGGCAGGGAACCGACATGTCGAGGAGAAAACTGAAACTGACGCGATGCTCGCCGAGCGTTGCGATGTCGCGCAACGACTTTTCGGTTTTCGTCACCGCGCGACGCAGTTGCGATGGCCGCTTCTACGCCGATCTGCTGGTCAGCCGCAAAGCCGACGGCCGCCGTCTGTTCCCGTTCGACGGCGCGCCGGAAGTCGGCCCGTTCGAAAGCATCGAGGAAGCGCGGCTGGCCGCCGAAGAGTATGGCGCGCGCATCGTCGCCGCCGATCTCGCCTGTCCCGAAGCGTGACGCGCAGGCGTCGCGCCACCATTTCTCCACCTATCGCCCGCGCCGGTTCATGACCGGAACGCGGCGCATCCATCCGCGCGGCGCTCGCCTCCTCGCGGATCATCCCCTTCGTCACTGTGGCCGTCGTCACAATCGACAGGTAACATCGTTCCCGGAACTGTGAAGCGCTCGCTCGCCGGCCGTCTGGTACGGTAAATGCTTGAATTCGCTGGGGCGAGAAAATTCGACGATGTGTTCGGCCGCCGCCGACGCGCGACAGTTTCGACAATCAGCCGTTGCAACGTGGTGAAGGATTTCCGTTATGCGACTCATCTCCGGAATTCTGGCAGTCCTTGCAGTTTTTCCATCTGCCGCGTGGAGCGTCACGCTGGACGATCAGTTGGCGTGCTCGGAAACGGCGCACGATTTCGTTTCCCAGCTGGTCGATGCACATTCGATCAAAACTCCGCCGCAGCGCGTCGAGCCCAATTCGGTGAACGCGTACCGGCCCGCTAACGGTGCAAATCTGACCGCATTCGGTCTGCCGGTGCATGCGGTGTTCGGCTACCAGCCCGACGACCCGCTGTTCAAAGTTGGTGCAGGCGAAGCTTCCGCGCATCCGGTGTACGGCGCGGTGGTGCGCGGCTCGGCCGATACCGTCAAGCGTCTTCTTACGAACGCGGGGAGCACGGCCGTCGTTCATTCAGTGGTTCCGTTGATCCTCACGGCGATCGTCTGTACGCAGCAGTCAGCCGACGGCGGCAGTCAGGTTGGTATGGCGCCGTAGCGCGCGGGGGGCGCGGACCGCTAGCCGGAATCCGCGTCCCCGTTCCTTGCGGAATATGTATTGCTCACCTGTCGCTCGCCGTCATGTCGCGCGAGCCGCGTGACGTTGCGTGGCGGTTATTCGGCCGCTGCTCATGCCCGCGTTACGTTCAGGAGAACTGCATATGGATAAGGACCTCGAAGCCCGCATTCGGACGCGGGCGTATCACATCTGGGAAAACGATCCGTCGCCGGACGGCAAGGCCGACGATCACTGGGAAGAGGCGCGCCGGCAGATCGAGGCGGAGGGCGCGGGCGATGGCGACGGTGCGGTTCCCGCGTCGATCGATCAGTCGGCCGAGCGTGATCGCGGCGCGCGTATCGCCCCCGAACAGCAATTGCAGGAGATGCCGGGCGGCGGCGGGGAGCCAGCATCGGTATCCGCTCCGCGCAGTAAGCGGGCGCGGGCGAAGTGATCAGGTGGCGAAAGTTTGGATGAGGCGCGGGCGCGGCGCTGCTGAGGCCCCGTCGATGCTCGCGCTGATGCGGCGTATTTGCGCGGGTTGGGATGGGCGGCGCGCGTCGTGGGGCGTGTGCCGTGCGCGGTGCTCGATGTTTGACGCTTCAGCTTTCCGGCGCAGCGCGGCCGCCGCGTCCGCTTCGTCGCGCTCAAAGATTCAGCAGGGAAACCTACGTCGGTGACAGACTGATCATTCGCGCAGAAGACGCTGTATCTCATCGGGAAATGACGTGACCGTGTAGCCCCACGGTTCGGGGGAAAATTCCGTCAGATATGTGTGCTCGAACGCAAAAGCAAGATCATCTGCGTGTTGGTGTCTGTAGGAGTCGATTTCATGAATCAGGTTTTGAACGCAATGAGAGGAGTTCTCCTTGTAGCAATCGACAATCTCGGAAGCCGTCCTCCCAAATAAGTCGAAGTCCTGGCCGAAATAGATCATAAAAAAATGATCCATTGCTGGATAACGATCGATGGAATCCATTTGCTGTCTCATTCGGCGTTGCCGTGTGGCCTGCTCCGTCGCGGAGGGAAGATCGCTCGGGGCGTATGAGGGCCAATCTAAGCCCCGGTGATGAAAATCGACGCCGGGTGCGTCGGCCACACGTCACTGGCGTCGTCGTTGGGATACGTTGATCAATCTTTCAGGAGGCGCTGAATCTCGTCGAAGAAAGAGGTGACCGTGTAGCCGTCCCCTTCGGGGCGAAACCCTCGTCGAAAATGTTCGTAAGCGATATCGAGGTCGTCGGGATGTTCGCTTCTGAAGGAGGCTATTTCGCGGATCAGGTCTTTATAGTGGTGAGGGCTATCTTTCTTGTAACAGGCGACTATTTCAGGAACGGTTTCGCCGAACAGATCGAAGTCTTGCCCAAAATAGATGTCGAAAACATGCTCCATTTCTGGATAGCGGTCTGAAGAAATCATTGTTTGTCTCATCGTAGGAACGCGGTCAAGACGTAATAGGGGATGTCAGATTTCCGGGGTACTCCGTCGCCGACGTTCCCTGAGACGAAGGGTCGCCAGGGTCAGCTGACGCCGGCGACCCACGGATCATTCGCGCAGCAGGCGCTGCACCTCGTCAAGAAACGTTACTATCGTGTAGCCGTCTGGTTCAGGAGAAAAGGCGCACAGATATTTTTCTTTGAACGCGACTGCCAGATCATTCGGGTGTTCCTTCCTATAGGCGTCTATTTCACGGGTTAGTTCCGGATACTGGCGCGGGGCGTCGTTTTTATAACACTCGACAATTTCTTGAATCGAGTCACCAAAAAGATCGAAATCCTGGCCAAAGTAAATGTGAAAAAAGTGTTCCATTGCAGGGTAATACTTTTCATAGATCATATACTTCTCATTTCAGATATGCGGTGACGATGTAAAACGGCATGCCGTTATACGTTTCATACTTCAGCATAACGACCACCTCGTTCATGTTGGTAAGCTTGCCAGTAGCCCGCGTCACTCCGTAGCCACTGTTGCCGGAAACGACTTTTCTTACTTCTTTTCGGTTGATTCGATTTGGTGATCGCGCCCACGCCGTAATTATCGCGGCATTCGCGTGCATTGCCTCTGAAATGGCGCGTTGTGCCTCTTCGACGTTTATAAATGAGGATACGACATCCCTCCTGGGTTCACGCTTCAACCGCCCCCGAAGCCACGCCTCATCTTTTCCAACATGCTTAAGAAGTGTATGTCCACCGAGACTCGGCTGCGCCGCCTTCGCCTCATGCATCTGCAGGTCGATCCGGCCACGCGTAATACTGGCCGCCCGCGCCGCCTTGATAGACCCCGCAAAGCCGAACGGCACCATCAGATCGAGCGAGACGGCGATATGGTTCGCCATCTCCGGCCCGGCCTTCATGGTCTGAGCCAGCTTGCTGGTGCCCTGCTGCATGAGTGTGATGGTGTCGTACCCGGTCCACATTTGCCGCAAACCTGCGGCCGCCGTATCCGAGCCATGCGCACCGAACACGATGCAACCGGCTTTGCTCGCCATCGTCGGTTCGGGCAGCACACAAAGCGCTGCCGCACCAACCATCTCTAAAACACCGCCGACCACCTGCAGACCGCCCCAAAGCCGATTAGTCAGCATCTCTGTCTGGCTGATCGACTGACGGGCCAACACAGCGGCCAACTGCGGCGCACTTAGCACTATGCGCAGGCCGTCTGAATCATCTTGATAAGACATCCCGAATCGCTCTCTTTGATGGGGAGCGAGAACGCTAACAATTAGCCCGGACGTATTAAATGGGCGAAGGATGATTTTTGGGTGTCATTTGTCCTAGATTTGAGTTAGGTCAACGAATCGCGTGGCCTGCGAACGCGGGCGACACGTGTCCTTTTGAAATAACCAGGTGCGCAGGTTGCTCACCGAGTAAATCTCCCTCCGGGTTTTTGAACTGGCCTCTTAACGGGTCGCATCAGGCGCTGCAGCAGGGGGCTGCGATGAGCGATTTCGACGAAGCACGCGAATGGATGGTCGAGCGGCAGATCGCGCAGCGCGGTGTGCGCGATGCCCGCGTGCTCGCGGCGATGCGGCACGTGCCGCGCGACGCGTTCGTGCCCGCCGACGTGCGCGAGTTCGCGTACGACGACACGCCGTTGCCGATCGGCGGAGAGCAGTCGATTTCGCAGCCGTTCATCGTCGGCAAGATGCTGGAGGCTGCGCAGTTGCAGCCGGGCGATCGGGTGCTCGATATCGGCACGGGTTCGGGTTATGCGGCGGCGATTGCCGCGGAAATCGTCGCGCGCGTCGATTCAATTGAACGCGATGCGGCGCTCGCCGAGACCGCGCGCGAGTGTTTGCAGCGGCTCGGTTATGCGAACGTCGAGGTGCATATCGGCGACGGCACGGTCGGTCTCGCCGCGCACGCGCCGTATGACGCGATCATCGCGGCCGCAGGCGGCCCGTACGTGCCGCAGGCGCTGCGCGCGCAACTCGCGCCCGGCGGTCGGCTAGTGATGCCGGTCGGCGGCAGCCCGAGCCGGCAGCGGCTCGTGAAGGTCGTGCGGCGGGGCGAAAACGACTACGACGAAGAGACGTTTGGCGACGTGAGGTTCGTGCCGCTGGTCGGCAGCGATGGCTGGCCGGATTTGTCGGAAGTGGGGCGGTGCAGTCACGCGGAAGCACGCGCCGCGACTACCGGGATCGAAGCGCATTGCGCAGCCTCCGAAGCGACAACGCCGATCGGGGCCGCTGATGCGACCGAGGTCGATGTTGGCCGTAGCTCGGCGGAAATGGCCGAAGGCGCAAAAGCCATAAAAACCGCCGGTGACATTGGAGCGGCCGAAGCATCTGAAAGCACGGAAAGCAACGCAAGCAACGCAAGCAACAGAGCCGCCGAAACCGCAAAAACCGCAGAGACCACAGAACCAACCGACGCAACCGACGCAACCGACGCAACCGAACCAACCGAACCACCCGCCCCCCCCGAACCAGCCGAGCCAGCAGAACCTCGCGAGCAACCACAAAAGCAGGCACCCGCGGCGCCGGGCGGGGGGGGGGCGCGGGGG
>NZ_MSDV01000007.1 GCF_001931485.1 Burkholderia sp. SRS-W-2-2016
CGCGCGCACCGCCGCGACCGACACCCCCACCTCCGCCGCACCCACCCACCTGCGCCTCGCTCCCGCGCTCGCACGCGTCGAAGCCGCGCTCGCGGTGCTGCGCGACGAGGAAAACCGCGCGCTCCAGAACTCGCTCGCGCGCTCGGCCAGCGACAGCGAGCGCGCACTGTTCGTGCTGATCGTCGCGATGCTGGCCGGCAGCGCGCTGCTGCTGCTGACCTTCGGCGTGCGCGAGAGCAGCGCGCGCGAAAAGCTGCGCAGCGTCCGCGCGCTGGTGCGCAACGACGATCGCTTTCGCAGCATGTTCGACGATCACTCGTTGCCGATGTACATCTTCGATCGCGACACGCTGCGCTTTCTGGCCGTCAACGCGGCCGCGATCCAGCAGTACGGCTACACCGAAAGCGAGTTTCTGAACATGACGATCCGCGCGATCCGGCCGAGCGCCGAGATCGGGCGCCTCGAAATGCATTTGCAGCGCAGCGCCGCGCTGCGCCAGGGTCACACGATGGCGGGCATCTGGCGGCATCGGCGCAAGGACGGCTCGCAGATCAGCGTCAACGTGTCGTATCACTCGCTCAGTTTCGCCGGCTGCGACGCGCAGTTCGTGCTGGCCGACGACGTCACCGACCAGATCAACGCGGAAGCCGAGGCGCTGCGGTCGAGCCAGATGCTCGAAGCGGTGATCGACAACATCCCGCAGCGGATCTTCTGGAAGGACCTCAATTCGCGCTATCTCGGCTGCAACATGGCGTTCGCGCGCGACGCGGGGCTCGCGTATCCGGAGCAGGTGGTCGGCAAGAGCGACGCCGAGTTGCCGTGGCGCGCGTTCGCGTCGCTGCTGAACGAGCACGATCGCGAGGTTGTCAGCACCAACGTGCCGAAGATGAACTTCGAGGTCGACTTCGTGATCGACGGCGAGCATCGCACCACGGTCACGAGCAAGCTGCCGTTTACCGACGGCGACGGTCAGGTGATCGGCGTGCTCGGTTCGTACACCGACATCACCGAACGCAAGCGCGCCGATCTCGCGCTGCGTCTGCAAAGCCGCGCGCTCGACGCGAGCGTCAACGCGATTCTGATCACCGCGCCGTCGCCGGCGGGCAATCTGATCGAGTACGTGAACCCGGCGTTCATGCGGATCACCGGCTACGATCCGGCCGAGGTGATCGGCCACGACTGCCGCGTATTGCAACGCGACGACCGCGATCAGGAAGGCGTCGCGCTGATCCGCGAGGCGCTCGCGGCGAACCGCGAGGTCAGCGCGGTGGTGCGCAATTATCGTAAGGATGGCGCACTATTCTGGAACCAGCTGTTTATCGCGCCGGTGCCGAATGCCGAAGGCGTGATCACCCATCACATCGGCGTGATCAACGACGTGACCGAGTTGATGCGCTATCAGGAACAGCTCGAATATCAGGCCAATTACGACGAACTGACCCGGCTGCCGAACCGCAATCTGCTGCGCGACCGGCTCGAACATGCGCTAGTGATCGCGCAGCGGCATCACAGCGGCGTCGCGGTCGTGTTCCTCGATCTCGACGGCTTCAAGAACGTCAACGACAGCCTTGGGCACAGCGTCGGCGACCGGCTGCTGAGCGTGGTCGCCGAACGCCTCGCGCGCTGCTCGCGCACCAGCGACACGGTCGCGCGCCACGGCGGCGACGAGTTCGTGATCGTGATGACCGACACCGTCGACGAACAGTCGCTGATCGCGTGGATGGAGCGCGTGCGCGCGGCGATCTCGGAGCCGGTGTGGCTCGACGGCACCGAGCTGTATGTGGGCTGCAGCATGGGCGCGAGTCTGTTCCCGCAGGATGGCGAGGACGCCGAAACATTGATGAAGAAGGCCGACGTCGCGATGTACCGCGCCAAGGACATGGGCCGCAACACGTTCCAGTTCTATCAGCCGGAGATGAACGCGAGCGCGGGCGCGCGCCTGAATCTCGAACGCCGGCTGCGCCGCGCGCTGCGCGACAACGAATTCCTGCTGCACTATCAGCCGCAGGTCGATATCGGCAGCGGCCAGATCGTCGGCATCGAGGCGCTGGTGCGCTGGCACGACCCGGAGGTCGGGCTGGTGCCGCCGTCGTCGTTTATTCCGCTCGCGGAGGAAAGCGGGCTGATCGGGCCGTTGTCAGAGTGGGTGTTGCGCGAGGCGTGCCGGCAAAACAAGGCGTGGCAGCAGCAGGGGCTGCCGCCCGCGCGGGTGTCGGTGAATCTGTCGGCGCGGGTGTTCCAGCAGCGCGATATCGCCAAGCTGGTGATGCAGGTGCTCGCCGAAACCGGGCTCGAACCGAAGTATCTCGAACTCGAATTGACCGAGAGCACGATCATGCGCAACGCGGAGGAGGCGGTGTCGATGCTCAACGAGCTGCACGCGCTCGGCATCGGCCTCGCGATCGACGACTTCGGCACCGGCTATTCGAGCCTCAGCTATCTGAAGCGCTTCCCGGTCGACCGGCTGAAGATCGACCGCTCGTTCGTGTCGGACATCGGCATCTGCGGCGACGACGAGACGATCACCTCGGCGATCATCGCGCTCGCGCATTCGCTGAAGCTGCAGGTGATCGCCGAGGGCGTGGAGACGTCGGCGCAACTCGACTTCCTGAAAGCGCGCGCGTGCGACGAGATGCAGGGCTTTTACTTTGCGAAGCCGCTATCGACCGAGGCGATTTCCGAGCTGCTGCACGGCGGCCAGGTGCGGGAGCTGGAGCCGGAGCCGGCATAAAAAAACAGGGCGCCACGCGGCGCCCTGTTTTGCTTCGGTTCGGCGTCAACTGCCGCTTATTCCGGCGGCGTGTCCTTGAATACCGGGAGGCTTTCCGCATGCGCGGAAAACTGCTCCAGTTGCGGATGCGCGGCCTTGCTGATCATCTCCGGCAGCATCATGTGCGTGAACTGCCACGCGACCGCAACCGCCACTTCCGCTGCGGTGAACTGCTCCTGCCGCTCGGGCAACGGCGCGGCGGCCAGCTCGCGTTCGAGTTCATCGAAAGCGGCGAACAGTTGCGCGCGAACCCGCTCGAGCCACGGTTCATGCTGTTTCTCGGCCGGCCGCAGATTGCGTTCGTAGACGATCTGCACGGCCTTTTCGTTCGCGGCGAGCGCGAGGCCGGTCAGACGCGCGGCGCGCAAGGCGGCCTCGGGCGCGGTCGGGAACAGCGGGGTGGGGCCGGTGAGCGTCGCCAGATACTGCAGGATCACCGTCGAATCCATCAGCGCGGTGCCGTTGTCGGTGAGCAGCGTCGGCGCCTTGACGACCGGGTTCAGCGCCTTGAACTGCTCGTAAGTGCGGAACACCGAAATCGATTCGTGAGCGAATTCGAGCTTGAGCAGCTTCATGCAGATGGCGACGCGCCGCACGTACGGCGAGTCGAGCATTCCAATCAGTTTCATCGCGTTCCCGTTCGAAGATCGACAGCGAGCGCCCGGACCCCGGACGCGGGGCAAATCAGACTTGCTCAGTCCAGCACCGGCAGCGCGCGCGGGCGGCGATCGCTGTCGGTGGCGACGTAGGTGAGGATGGCTTCGGTGACCTTGACGACTTCCTGGGTGAGGCTCATCCGCTGCGCGTAGACCTCGACCGACACCGTGACCGACGTATTGCCGGTCTTCACGATGTCCGCGTAAAAGCTCAGCAGATCGCCGACGAACACCGGCTGCTTGAACAGGAACGAGTTGACCGCGATCGTCGCGACCCGGCCGTTCGCGCGGCGGCTCGCCGGAATCGAGCCGGCGATGTCGACCTGCGCCATGATCCAGCCGCCGAACACGTCGCCGTGGATGTTCGCATCCGACGGCTGCGGCATCACGCGCAGCGCGCAGGGTTTGGACGGAAGTTGAAGAAGATCGCTCATCGGGACATCCTTGGGATTCGGGTTCACGCGGGGTGAGTGCTGCGTGGTGATTGTTGTAGTGGCCGGACCGGCGCGGCCGTATCAGTGTCGCGTGTCGCGCGAGGCGCGCTGGCGGCACGCGATGACCAGTCCACGAAAAGCGCCGCCAGCCGGCTTCTGCGACAATACCGGGATCAGGAATTGTACGGGAAAGCGCCCAGTGAAGCGCGCCTCCCGCGTGGCGCGGCGGCCTTTGGGCCGGGCGTTTCGCGCGGGTCGCCGAGGCCCTTCGAGCCACCCCGCGCCGCTGCGAACTCCGGCAATTCCACACTCTCCCCCGAAGATCCATGCGCCGCGCCCTGCCGTCCGAACCCTCGCCGATTTCCACCCAGCCCCGTAACGACTGGCAGACCATTCTGTCGCTGCTGCCGTATCTCGCCACCTATAAATGGCGCGTCGGCTTCGCGCTCAGTTGCCTGATCGGCGCGAAGGTCGCCAATCTCGGCGTGCCGATCGTGATGAAGCGGATCGTCGACAGCCTCGCGTCGGTCCAGCATCTGACCGCGCTCGGCCGCGCGCAGGACGCGCCCGGCATCGTGCTGCTCGGCGGGATCGGTCTGCTGGTGGTCGCGTATGCGGTGGTGCGGCTGTCCACGTCGTTTTTCACCGAACTGCGCGAGATCCTGTTTTCGAAGGTGACCGAAAGCGCGGTGCGCCAACTGGCGCTGAAAGTGTTCCGTCATCTGCACGGGCTGTCGTTGCGCTTTCATCTGGAGCGGCAGACGGGCGGGATGTCGCGCGATATCGAACGCGGCACGCGCGGCATTACCCAGCTGATTTCGTATTCGCTGTACAGCATCCTGCCGACGCTGGTCGAAGTCGGCCTCGTGCTGGGCTTTTTCGTCGTCAAATACGAGGCCTATTACGCGATCGTCACGTTCGCCGCGCTCGCGGTGTACATCGTGTTCACGGTGAAGGTCACCGAATGGCGCACGCATTTCCGTCGCACGATGAACGAACTCGATTCGAAGGCGAACTCGCGCGCGATCGATTCGCTGCTGAACTACGAGACCGTCAAGTACTTCGGCAACGAGGAGTGGGAGGCGAGCCGCTATGACGAGAACCTGAAGCGCTATCGCACCGCGGCGATCAAGTCGCAGCGCTCGCTGTCGGCGCTGAACTTCGGCCAGCAGGCGATTATCGGCACTGGTCTGGTGTTCATTCTGTGGCGCGCGACCCAGGGCGTGATGGCCGGGCGCCTGACGCTCGGCGATCTGGTGCTGATCAACACGTTCATGCTGCAGCTCTATATTCCGCTGAATTTTCTCGGCGTCGTGTATCGCGAGCTGAAGCAGAGCCTGACCGACATGGACCGGATGTTCTCGCTGCTCGGCGCGCCGCAGGAAGTGCCCGACGCACCCGATGCGCAAGCGTTGCAGGTGAGCGGCGCGCAGGTGCGCTTCGAGCACGTGAGCTTCGGCTATGAACCGACGCGGCAGATTCTGCACGACGTCAGCTTCACGATCGCAGCCGGCACGACGACCGCGGTGGTCGGCCATAGCGGCTCGGGCAAGTCGACGCTCGCGCGGCTCCTGTTCCGCTTCTACGATCTGCAGCGCGCGGACGGCGGCGCGATCCGGATCGACGGGCAGGATATTCGCGACGTCACGCAGGATTCGCTGCGCGCGTCGATCGGCATCGTGCCGCAGGACACCGTGCTGTTCAACGATTCGATCTACTACAACATCGCGTACGGCCGGCCGTCGGCGAGCCGCGACGAGGTAATCGCCGCCGCGCGCGCCGCGCATATTCACGAGTTCATCGAAAGCTTGCCGAAAGGCTATGACACGCCGGTCGGCGAGCGGGGGCTGAAGCTGTCGGGCGGGGAAAAGCAGCGGGTCGCGATTGCGCGGACCATCCTGAAGAATCCGCCGATCCTGCTGTTCGACGAAGCGACCTCCGCGCTCGATTCGCGCTCCGAGCGCGCGATCCAGCACGAACTGGACGTGATCGCGCGCGAACGCACGACGCTGATCATCGCGCACCGGCTATCGACGGTCGTGCACGCGCAGCAGATCATCGTGATGGACAAGGGGCGGATCGTCGAGCGCGGCACGCATGCGGAATTGCTGCGCGCGAATGGACTGTTCGCGCAGATGTGGGCGTTGCAGCAGCGCGCGGCGCAGGCGCCGGCGGTGCCGCCGGATGCGCCGGAGGCGGTGAGCGGCGAAGTCGGCGCGGATACCGGCGCGCGGTGAGCTGGGCGGCCGCGCCCGTGGTCAACGCGCGCGCAGCACCCGATCCAGCGCCTCCAACTGCGCCTGAGTTCCGACGTTCTCCCACAAGCCTTCGTAAAGCTCGCCGCTCGCGAGCCCACGCGCGATCGTCTCGCGGTAGTACGGGCTCAGCGCGCGCCGCGTGCCGCGCGGCAGATCGCGGAACATCCGCGTGTCATAGAGCCCGAAACTCGCGAACGTGAAACGCGGCTGCGTATCGAGCGACAGCACGCCGTCAACGAGACCGAAATCGCCGTTCGGGTGAAACGCCGGATTCGGCACCATCACCAGATGCATGCCCGGCTCGGGCAACGCCTGCAAACGGTCGGCATGCGCGTGCAGCGTCGCGTAATCGAACTCGGTGTAGACATCGCCGGCGACCGCGACGAACAGCTGATCCGCGCCGCCGTCGGTCAACAGCGGCAACGCCTGTGCGATCCCGCCGGCGGTTTCCAGCGCGTCGTGCTCGGCCGAATAGCGCAACTCGACGCCCCAGCGCGAACCGTTGCCGAGCGCCGCTTCGAACTGCTCACCGAGCCACGCATGATTGATCACGATGCTCGTGATCCCGGCCCGCGCGAGCCGTTCGATCTGCCACACGATCAGCGGCTGGCCGCCGACTTCGAGCAACGGCTTCGGGCAAGCGTCGGTCAGCGGACGCATGCGCTCGCCGCGCCCGGCGGCGAAAATCATCGCTTTCTTGATAGACATCGTGCTCGCTCAGAACGTGTAGCCGACTTCCTGCGCGCGGCCTTCGAGGTCGTCGAGCAGTTTCGCGAAGCCGCGCAGCGGCGCATAACGCTCCGCCACCTTGCGCGCATAGCCGATGAAGCGCGGCAGGTCGTTCATGTAATGCGCCTTGCCGTCGCGGTAGTTGATCCGGCAGAAGAGGCCCAGCACCTTGATATGGCGCTGCAGCCCCATCCATTCGAGCTGGCGGTAGAACTCGCCGAAGTCCGGGTCGACCGGCAGGCCGGCTTTTTTGGCCCGCTCCCAGTAGTACACGAAGCAGTCGAGCTCGAACTCCTCGTCCCAGCCGAGGAACGCGTCGCGCAGCAGCGACACCACGTCGTACGTGATCGGCCCGTACACCGCGTCCTGGAAGTCGAGCACGCCGGGGTTCGGTTCGGCGATCATCAGATTGCGGGGCATGAAATCGCGCAGCATGAAGCTTTGCGGCTGCGCGCGCGCGCTCGCGACCAGCAGCGCGAACGTGCGATCGAGCAGCGCGCGAGTATCTTCGTCGACCTCGCGGCCCAGATGGCGGCCGATGAACCACTCGGGCATCAGTTCCATTTCGCGGCGCAGGAACGCTTCGTCGAACGGCGGCAGCACGTCTTCGCGCGAACTCAGTTGCCAGCGGATCAGCGCGTCGAGCGCGTCGCGCATCAGCGTGCGCGCGCGGCGGGTGTCGCCGGCGGCCTGCGCGTCGGTCAGCGCGCCGAGGTACGACGCGGTGCCCAGATCGGTGACGAGCATGAAGCCGGCGTCGAAATCGACTTCCAGCACGCGCGGCACATGCACGCCGGCGGCTGCGAGCAGTTCGGCGATCTGCGCGAATTCGCGGCATTTTTCCGGCGGCGGCGCGTCGACCGCGATCAGCGTGGCCGCGCCGTTGCCTTGCGGCGCCTTACCGGCGAGCCGGAAATAGCGGCGGAAACTGGCGTCGGAAGAGGCGGCGACGAGGGTGTCGAGCTCGAGCGCATGATGCGCCGCGTGGCCTTGCAGCCAGGCTTTGAGCAGGGAGAGACGGGTGTCTTGAGGGTCTTGGGTGGCGGGCAGCGTCATGAAAACCGGCGGCAAATTCTTGGGGGCAACGTCTTGCCATATAATACCCCACGACTTTTTTGACGCGACTCACACGCCAGCTTTTGCGTGTTGCGTTTTACCGCCCGCCTTAGCATCGGCAAATAGTGAATCCAGATGTGCAGCCGACTCTCGCGGTCGCGGTGCGCAGGCGGTGGATCGTGACGACGGCAAGGCTGGCTCACGGGTCGATTCGCCAAACGATACATGCCGCCCAGACAGCTTTCCAATTCCACTCCCTCCTGTGCAGTAGTGCCGCGCAAACGGCGGCTCGTCGCGGCGCTCGTTGCCGTTCCGGGTCTGATGCCCGCGCTTGCGCACGCCCAGTTGGCGGGGGAAGCTGCGCAGCCTCAACCGATCGATCCGCCGTGGGGCATGCAGATGGCCCCGCAGCTCGAAGAGCATCCGCTGCAAAGCGGTCAGCGGCCCGCCACCTTCGTGCTCGGCGAGCACGCGGCCGGCACGATCGACCAGGATCTCGCGGTCAAGGGCGCGGCCGAGGTGCGTCACGGCACGGCCGTGATCAAGTCCGACGCGCTGCACTATGACCAGGACACGGACATGGCCGACGCGTACGGCAATGTCCACGTGACCAATACCGGCAATACCTTCATCGGTCCCGAAGCGCACCTGCGCGTCGATTCGACCGAAGGGTTCATGACCGCGCCGAAGTACCACTTCAACGTGACGGGCGGCTCCGGCAGCGCGGAGCGGGTCGACCTGCTCGACGCCGAGCGCTCGGTGTTCACGAGGGGCACTTATACGGCGTGCGCGTGCACGGACAATCCGGCCTGGTACATCAAGGGCAGCGAGTTCGATTTCGACACCGGCGCGGACGAAGGCGTCGCCTACAACAGCGTGCTGTTCTTCCAGGGCGTGCCGGTGTTCGCGTCGCCGTGGCTGTCGTTCCCGCTGTCGGGCGACCGGCGCAGCGGGCTGCTGCCGCCCACGTTTTCGCTGAGCTCGACCAATGGCTTCGAGCTGTCGGTACCGTATTACTTCAACATCGCGCCGAACCGCGACCTGACGCTCACGCCGCGGCTGATCTCGAAGCGCGGCGTGCAGTTGCAGGCCGCGTTCCGCTATCTGTCGCCGACGTACTCCGGCTCGATCACCGGCGAGTTCCTGCCCGACGACCGGCTGACGAAGACCAACCGTTACGCGCTGTACATCCAGCACAACCAGAACTTCGGTAACGGCTTCGGCGGCTACATCTACTACAACAAGGTTTCGGATAACACTTATCCGGAAGATCTGTCGTCGTCGGTCAACCAGTTCATGAACGGCACCCAGCTCCTGTATCAACAGGAAGCCGGGTTGACGTATAACAACGGCCCGTGGTCGGTGCTCGCGCGCGAGCAGCACTGGCAGACGCTGGAGCCGTCGATCGCGCCGTACGGCCGCGAGCCGCAGTTGAACGTGAAGTACGCGAAGTACAACGTCGGCGGTTTCGACTTCGGCGCCGAGGCCGACTACACGCGGTTCCGCATCACCACCGCGGACATGAGCGAAGGCCAGCGGGTGATGTTCAACCCGTACCTGTCGTATTCGGTGGTCGGGCCGGGCTACTTCGTCACGCCGAAGGTGCAATGGCACTTCGCGTCATACGACCTGAACAACATCGGCACTGACCTCGCGGGCGTGCCGAATCCGCAGAAGAACTTCACCGAGTCGATTCCGACCTTCACGTTCGACACCGGGTTGATCTTCGAGCGCTCGGTGCGGGTGTTCGGCGCGGACTATATCCAGACGCTGGAGCCGCGCCTGTACTACGTGTACACGCCGTACCGCAATCAGGACAACGCGCCGCTGTTCGACACCGCCGAGTCCGACTTCGGTCTGGCGGAAATCTTCACGCCGAACACCTTCGTCGGTAACGACCGGATCGCCGATGCGAACCGTCTGACCGCCGGCCTGACCACCCGCTTCATCAACCCGGCGACGGGCGACGAACGCGCGCGCTTCGTGATCGCGCAGCAGTACTATTTCCGCGATCAGCGCGTCACGCTGCAGCCGAGTCAGACCAGCACCCAGGCGACCCATTCGGACCTGATCGTCGGCGCGTCCGTCAAGCTGGGCGCCGGTTTCGCGTCGGAAACGGCGTTCCAATATAATGCCGACAACAACCAGCTCGTGAAAACGAGCGTCGGTTTCGGCTTCAGCCCCGCGACCGGCAAGGTGCTCAACGTCGGCTATCGCTACACCCGCGCGAACACCACGCTGGACAACCAGCCGATCAATCAGATCGTGATCTCGGGGCAATGGCCGCTGACGCACCGGGTGTTCGGGGTCGGGCGCTTCAATTACGACCTCGGCGGTCACCGGATCGTCGACGGTCTGGTCGGGCTGCAATACGACGCGGACTGCTGGACCCTCGGCGCCGGTCTGCAACGCTATGCGAACGGCCTGAACACGTCGGGACAGAATCAGTCGAGTACGCGATTTCTCGCGCAGTTGACGTTCAAGGGCCTGTCGAGCGTCGACAACGGACTGATAACCGCGTTCCGCAGCAGTGTGGCCGGTTATACGCCGCTGCCGCCGCCGCCACCGCCGGAGTCGCGGTTCACCAATTACGAATGACGTTCGCGCGGTCATTCATGGCATGCGAAAAGACGGGCGAAGCGCCCGACATCATTGGAGTATCTGTGGCAATCATCAAACAGCTTCGCTTGGCAACGCTCGCGGCGGCTCTCGTCGGCGCGGCGTCTTTCCTTCCGGTTGCGCCGGCACAGGCGCAGGCGTTGGGCGGCAGTAGCGGCCAGACGGTCGACACCATCGCCGCGGTGGTCAACAACGGTGTCATCACGCGGCGCGAACTCGAAGAACGGGTCAGCCTGATCACGCACCGCCTGAATCAGCAGAACGCGCCGGTGCCGCCGCTCGACCAGCTGCGCCAGCAGGTGCTCACGCAGATGGTGCTCGAACGCATCCAGTTGCAGAAGGCCAAGGAAGACGGCATCAACATCGACGACGCGGCGGTGCAGCGTACGCTCGAGCGTCTCGCGCAAGCCAACAACATGACGTTCGAAATGTACCGCGCGCGGATCGAGGCGCAGGGCGTGCCCTGGAGCACGTTCACCGGCGATGCGCGCACCGAGCTGACGCTGTCGCGTCTGCGCGAGAAGGAAGTCGATAGCAAGATCACGGTGTCGGACGCCGAGGTCGCGAACTACATCGCCAGCCAGCGCGGCCCGAATGCCGGTCAGACCAACGACCTGCGGATCCAGCACATCCTCGTGAAAGCGCCGCTGAACGCCGCGCAGACCGACATCGAAGCGGCCCAGAAGAAAGCCGAAGGCCTGCTCGCCGAAGCGAAGGGCGGGGCCAGTTTCGAAAAGCTCGCGAAGTCGAACTCGCAGGCACCGGATGCTGCGAAGAACGGCGGCGATCTCGGTTTCCTCGCGCCGGCGAAGCTGCCGCCCGAGTTCGTGAAGGCCGCGTCGGCACTGCGTCCGGGTGAGGTCAATCCGGAGCTGATCCGCACCAACGACGGTTTCGAAATCGTCCGTCTGGTCGAGCGCCGCGCCGGTCAGGGCACCAGCGCGGATGCGCCGAAGCTCGTGCAGACGCACGTGCGCCACATCCTGCTGCGCGTCGGCGACGGTCAGTCCGAGCCGCAAGCGCGCCAGAAACTGCTCGACATCCGTAACCAGATCGCCGCGGGCGGCGACTTCGCGAAGTTCGCGCGCACCTACTCGCAGGACGGTTCGTCGTCGCAAGGCGGCGACCTCGGCTGGATCAGCCCGGGCGAGACGGTGCCGGAGTTCGAGCGCGCGATGAACTCGCTGCAGGACGGCCAGATCAGCGAGCCGGTGCGCAGCGAATACGGCTACCACCTGATCCAGGTGCTGGGCCGCCGCGACGCGGAAGGCTCGATCTCGCAGCAGATGGACCTCGCGCGTCAGGCGATCGGCCAGCGCAAGGCGGAGCAGGCCTACGCCGACTGGCTGCGCGAGCTGCGCGACACCGCGTACGTCGAAGTGAAGCCCAGCGTGATGGGCGCTCAATAAGCGGAATCAGCTAATGACCAGCGCCGCCCCGTCCGTCCAACGCCCGCTGCGGATCGCGATCACGACCGGCGAGCCCGCCGGCGTCGGTCCGGAGCTGACCGCGCAGGCGCTGGCCGGCGCGGCCGCGCACTGGCCCAACGCGCAGTTCACCGTGCTCGGCGACGCGCAGCTGCTGGCCGAACGGGCGCGCGCGGTCGGCGTCGACTGGGCCGCGTTGCTCAGTGGCGGTGCGCGCGTGCGGGTCGGGCATCGCGCGCTCGGCGCGCCGGCGCGGGCGGGCAAGCTGGATGCCGCGAACGGCCGCTATGTGCTCGATCTGCTCGATGCGGCGATCGACGGCGCGGTGGCCGGCAGCTTCGACGCGATCGTCACCGCGCCGCTGCAAAAAAGCACGATCAACGATGCCGGTGTGCCGTTCACCGGTCACACCGAATATCTGGCCGAACGCACTCATACCCCACGCGTGGTGATGATGCTGGCCGGCACCGGCAAGCGGCCGCTGCGGGTCGCGCTCGCGACCACCCACCTGCCGTTGAAGGACGTGTCGGCGGCGTTGACGATCGATAGCCTCGTCGACACGCTGCGCATCATCGATCAGGATTTGCGTCAGCACTTCGGTCTGCCCGCGCCGCGCATCCTGGTGACCGGACTGAACCCGCATGCGGGCGAAAACGGCTACCTCGGTCGCGAGGAAATCGACGTGATCACGCCGGCGTTGCAGCAGGCGAACGGTGCGGGCATCGACGCACGCGGACCGTATCCGGCCGACACGCTGTTCCAGCCGCGCTATCTCGACGAAGCCGACTGCGTGCTCGCGATGTTCCATGACCAGGGCCTGCCGGTGCTCAAATACGCGACCTTCGGCGAAGGCATCAACGTGACGTTGGGACTACCGATCATTCGCACCTCGGTCGACCACGGCACCGCGCTCGATCTGGCCGGCACCGGCCGCGCCGACGCGGGCAGCCTGATCGCCGCGATCGATACCGCAGTGTCGATGGCACGGCATCGGCGCGGGAGCTGACGGCGCTCGTGTTGTGAGCGGGCCGTTCGCGCATCGCGCGGTTTTCCGCGGTTTCCCTTTTCTCAAGCAGTTTTCTTTCTAGCGTTTCTTTCTTCGATGTCCACCAGCAGACAGCAAGGCCGGCACCAGGGCCATCTCGCGCGCAAGCGTTTCGGTCAGAACTTTCTGGTCGACATGGGCGTGATCGATTCGATCGTCGACGTGATCCGGCCGCAGCGCGGCGAGCGCATGGTCGAGATCGGACCGGGACTCGGCGCGCTGACCGAACCGCTGATCGAGCGGCTCGCGACGCCCGAGTCGCCGCTCCATGCGGTCGAACTGGACCGCGATCTGATCGGCCGCCTGAAGACCAAGTTCGGCGATCTGCTCGAACTGCACGCGGGCGATGCGCTCGCGTTCGATTTCGGCTCGCTCGCGGCGCCGGGCGAGAAGGCGTCGCTGCGCATCGTCGGCAATCTGCCGTACAACATTTCGAGTCCGCTGCTGTTTCATCTGGCGACGTTCGCCGAGCAGGTGATCGATCAGCACTTCATGTTGCAGAACGAGGTGGTCGAGCGGATGGTCGCGGAGCCGGGCACCAAGGCGTTCAGCCGGCTGTCGGTGATGCTGCAGTACCGCTACGTGATCGACAAGCAGCTCGACGTGCCGCCCGAGTCATTCCAGCCGCCGCCGAAAGTCGATTCGGCGATCGTGCGGATGATTCCGTACGAGCGGCACGAGCTGCCGGTGGTCGACGAAAAGGTGCTCGGCGAAGTGGTGACGGCAGCGTTCTCGCAGCGTCGCAAGATGCTGCGCAATACGCTGTCGGCGTTTCGCGACACGGTGGATTTCGACGCGCTCGGTTTCGACCTGCAACGCCGCGCGGAAGACGTGCCGGTCGCCGAGTATGTGAGCGTCGCGCAGGCCGTGGCGGCAAGTGCGGCGGGGGCGGCGGAGTAAGTCTCGCGCCGCGACGGGCAGCTGTCAGGCAGCGGCCCGTTTCGCCGGTGCGTTGACCAGCGCGATCCCGCTCAACACCAGCAGCGCGGCGACCAGAAAGCGCGTGCTGAACGACTCGCCGAGCAGCAGCACGCCGAAGGTCACGCCGAACAGCGGCGTCAGAAACGAAAACACCGACAGCCGCGACGCGATATAGCGCGTCAGCAGCCAGAACCACAACAGATAGCTGACGAACGCGACCACCACCGCCTGGTACGCGAGGCTCGCGAGCGCGAGCGGCGTCACCGTCTCGATCCGCATCTGGCCAAGTCCGAGCGCCAGCGCGAGCAGCACCACCGCCGACACCGCCAGCTGATAGAACAGCGTCTTGCTCGCACTCGTATGCGCGAGGCGCGAGCCGCGCACGACCACCGTGGTCGCCGCCCATGCGATGCCGGCCAGCACGCCGAGCGCATCGCCGGCGGCGCCCGCGAGCGTCGAGCCGTGCGGCGCGCCCGTAGCCGGCGTTGCAGCCGAACCCGCCCCCGTGTGCAGGAAGCCGTCGGCGAACGCGAGTGCGATCCCCGCGAACGCGACGCCGATGCCGAGCCACTGGATCCGCCGCATCCGTTCGCCGTCGACGAACCAGTGCAGACCGAGCGCGGTGAAGCACGGCGCGGTGTACAGGAACACCGCCATGCGCGACGCGCTCGTCAGCGTGAGGCCGAGAAAGATGCAGATGAACTCGGCCGCGAACAGCACACCGGCGAGCAGCCCCGCGCCGAGCGTGCCGTCGTCGCGAAACAGCGGCGTGCCGCGCGAGCGCGCCCACGCCCACACCAGCACCGACGCGATCGCCGAGCGCAGCCCCGCCTGAAAGACCGGCGGCACCGTCACATTGGTGGTTTTGATCGCGACCTGCTGAAGTCCCCAGATCGCGCACAAGCCGATCATCAGCAGGATGGCGAAGCTATCGGGGGCGCGACGCGCGGGTGAGGCGGTGGTAGTGCTCATGGGCGGTGTAGGGGACGCGAGAATGTATTAGGACGTTATGTTCGAGCGGCGTGCACGACGCGCTCGCGCGACAGACGCATACGATAGCAAACCTGCCTGCGTGCCGAGTAATGTCCGCCGGCCGCACCGGTCACTCAGGCCGCGCTACAAGGCACGCGGGATGCTGCCAGGTCCTGCAACGGTGCCCGATTCCGGGTACATTTACGGTCTCGTTATTCAGCAACAACAGGGAGTGCGCAATGCGCCTGCTTCACACCATGCTCCGCGTCGGCGACCTCGATCGTTCGATTAATTTCTACACCGAACTGCTCGGCATGAAACTGCTGCGCCGCGAAGACTATCCGGACGGCAAATTCACGCTGGCGTTCGTCGGCTACAGCGACGAACGCGACGGCACCGTCATCGAGCTGACGCACAACTGGGACACGCCGTCGTACGACCTCGGCAGCGGTTTCGGCCACCTCGCGGTGGAAGTGGAAGACGCGTACGCCGCGTGCGACAAGATCAAGGCGCAGGGCGGCACCGTCGTGCGCGAAGCCGGTCCGATGAAGCACGGCACGACCGTGATCGCATTTGTCACGGACCCTGACGGCTACAAGATCGAATTCATTCAGAAGAAAAAGTGATGTGAGCGGCGGGCGACGCGGGTGGATACGCGTCACCGCCGTCCCTCTGTCACCGCCGCGTCAAAGCGTCGGCAGCAATTCCGGCGGATGCGACTTCAGCGTCTGCCGCGCCTCGCGAAATTCCGGAAAAATCGATTCGACGGTCTGCCAGAAGCGCGGACTGTGGTTCATCTCGCGCAGATGCGAGAGTTCGTGCGCGACCACGTAATCGATAATCGACAGCGGGAAGTGGATCAGCCGCCAGTTCAGGCGGATCTTGCCGTCGCTCGAGCAGCTGCCCCAGCGCGTCGCCGCCGACGACAGCGCGTACGTCCGGTAATTGACCCCCAGCTTCTGCGCGTAGATCGCGAGCCGTTCGCCGAACAGGCGCTTCGCTTCGCCCTGCAGCCAGCCCTGCACGCGGTCCTTGATCTGCTGCGGATCGGCCTGCGACGGCAGCGGCAATTGCAGCATGGCCTGCGCCGGATCGAACGCGAGCATCCCGCGCGGCGCGCCGAGCGTCACGCGCACCGGTTGGCCGAGATAGGGCACTTCGGCACCATCCTTCCACTCGATCTTCGGCAACGCGCGTTGCTCGACGCGAGTCTGCCATTCGATCAGCTTCGTGAAAATCCAGCGCTGTTTTTCGGTGATCGCGTTTTCGATGTCGGCGAGCGTGACCCAGCGCGGCGCGGTGATCGTGAGGCCGGTGCTGTCGATCGCGAAACCGATCGAGCGGCGTGCCGAGCGCTTGAGCGCGTAGTGCAGCGTGCGCGAGCCGATGGTCAGGCTGCGCAGCTTGCTGCCGTCCGGCGCGAGCGGCGACGCGGGTGGTTGAATGGTCGGCGCCGCCGCGCCGGGCGAACCGGGCGCGGACGACACAGGTGATGGAGACGACGATGTCGACCCCGGCTCGGCGAAGAGCGGGAGATCGAGTTGCCGGTTTTCGAGCGCCGCGGCGGGTTGCGGCGTGGGAGACTTCTGCATCGGCTTCGCTTCGCGCAACACGCCGCGGGGGCGTGGCGCGTCAGATGGGAGCGGCGGCGGAATCGTTGGCCGCCGAGCGGTAAGCAGTGGGATCGATGCGGCGCATTTCGGCTTCGATCCACTGCTCGACGCGCTTGTTCACTTCATCGGGCGTGAGGCCCGTCGTGTCGATCGGCTTGCCGATCGACACCGTGACTATACCCGGATATTTCAGGAACGAGTTACGCGGCCATACGCGGCCCGCGTTGTGCGCGATCGGCACGACCGGCGCGCCGGCCGAGACAGCGAAGCGCGCGCCGCCGGTCTTGTACTTGCCCTGCTTGCCGGTCGGCGTGCGGGTGCCTTCCGGGAACATGATCACCCATGCGCCTTCGGCCATCCGCGTCTTGCCCTGGTTGATCACCGACTCGAACGCGTACTTGCCTTCCTTGCGGTTGATGTGAACCATCTTCAGCATGCCGAGCGCCCAGCCGAAAAACGGCACGTACAGCAGCTCGCGCTTGAACACGTAGCACAGCGGCCGCGGCATCAGCGCCGGAAAGGCCACCGTTTCCCACGCCGACTGGTGCTTTGACAGCAGCACGGCCGGACCGTCGGGCAGGTTCTCGTAACCTTCGATCCGATAGCGGATGCCGTTCAGCCAGCGCACCGTCCACAGCGTCAGGCGGCACCAGCCGGCCGCCATCCAGTAGCGGTTTTCAGCGCGCAGGAACGGAAACGCGATGAAGCACGCGGTTGCGTACGGCACCGTGACCAGCACGAAATAGATCAGCAGCAGCAGGGAGCGGAGTGTGCGCATCGGCGTAAAGATTGGGGGTAGGGAGCGCGCGGTACGCGAGGGTGCCGGCTTACTCCTGGGCGTCGGCGAGGAAGTCCAGCGCGAACGCGCGCAGGTCGTCGTGCACGATCGTGCCTTCGGGCAGGCCGCCGGCGGCGAGCGTCTTGCGGCCCTTGCCGGTCAGCACCAGATGCACTGGATGACCGAGCACCGCTCCCGCCTGCAGATCGCGCAGCGAATCGCCGACCACGTGCGTTTGCGCGGGATCGATCTCGAAGCGCTCGGCGATCATCTTCAGCATGCCGGGCTTCGGCTTGCGGCATTCGCAATGGTCTTCGGCCGTGTGCGGGCAGAAGAACACCGCTTCGATGCGTGCGCCGACCGCGGCGGCGGCGCGGTGCATCTTCAGGTGCATTGCATTCAACGCGTCCATGTCGAACAGACCGCGGCCGATGCCCGACTGATTGGTCGCGACCGCGACGCGATAGCCCGCCTGGTTCAGGCGCGCGATCGCTTCGAGTGCGCCCGGCAGCGCGACCCACTCGTCCGGCGACTTGATGAACGCGTCGGAGTCGGCGTTGATCACGCCGTCGCGGTCGAGAATCACCACTTTCTTGTTCGGCATGGCGCGATGCTCAGGCGGCGAGTCGGGAAATGTCGGCGACGCAGTTCATCTGCTGATGCAGCGCGCCGAGCAGTGCCAGACGGTTCGCACGCAACGCCGGATCTTCGGCGTTGACCATCACGTCGTTGAAGAACGTGTCGACCGGTTCGCGCAGCGCGGCGAGCGCGGTCAGCGCACCGGTGTAGTCGCGCGCGGCCAGTTGCGACTGCACGCGCGGCGTGACCTGCTCGAGCTGCGCGTTGAGCGCCTGCTCGGCCGCTTCGGTCAGCAGCGCCGGCTGCACGGCGCCGTTGCCCACGCCTTCCGACTTCTTCAGGATGTTCGAGATGCGCTTGTTGGCCGCCGCGAGCGATGCCGCTTCGGCGAGCGTCGCGAACTCACGCACCGCATCCAGACGCGCGACGATGTCGTCGAGGCGCGTCGGGTTCAGTGCCAGCACCGCGTCGATCTCGCCGGCCGCGTAGCCGCGTTCGCGCAGCAGACCGCGCAGGCGGTCCATGCTGAACTCGTAGATCGCGGCGGTCGAATCGGCGACGTTCGGCACGCCGGCGAATTGCGCGTATGCGGCGCGCAGCAGTTCGACGAAGTCGACCGGCAGTTGCTTCTCGACCAGAATCCGCAGCACGCCGAGCGCGTGACGGCGCAGCGCGAACGGGTCTTTCTCGCCGGTCGGTTGCAGGCCGATGCCCCAGATGCCGACCAGCGTTTCGAGCTTGTCGGCGAGCGCGACGACGGTGCCGGTTGCGGTGGTGGGCAACGCATCGCCGGAGAAGCGCGGCTGATAGTGCTCCGAGCACGCGAGCGCGACTTCTTCCGGCTCGCCGTCGTGGCGCGCGTAGTACGTGCCCATCGTGCCTTGCAGCTCGGGGAATTCGCCGACCATGTCGGTGATCAGGTCGGCCTTCGCGAGGCGCGCGGCGCGCTTGGCGAGGGTCACGTCCGCGCCGGTCAGCGCGGCGATCGCGCCGGCCAGACCTTCGAGACGCTCGACGCGTTGCAGCGCCGAACCGAGCTTGTTGTGATAGACGACGTTCGCGAGCAGCGGCACGCGCTCGGCGAGCGGCTTCTTCTTGTCCTGCGTGAAGAAGAACTTCGCGTCGGCCAGACGCGGGCGCACCACGCGTTCATTGCCTTCGACGATCTCGTTCGGCGTATCGGTCTCGATGTTCGACACGATCAGGAAGCGCGAGCGCAGCTTGCCGTTCGCATCGGTCAGCGCGAAGTACTTCTGGTTGGTCTGCATCGTCAGGATCAGGCATTCCTGCGGGACCTGCAGGAATTCGTCCTCGAAGCGGCACTCGTAGACGGCCGGCCATTCGACCAGCGACGTCACTTCGTCGAGCAGCGCGTCCGGCATCACGACCTTGTCTTCGCCTGCCAGCGCGAGCAGTTGCGAGCGGATCGCTTCCTTGCGCTCGATGAAGCTCGCGATCACGCGGCCGCGATGTTGCAGCGTTTCCGCGTACGACTGCGCGTGCTGGATCTGCACGAAGCCTTCGGACAGGAAGCGGTGGCCGAGCGTGGTGTCGTCGGCGTCGATGCCGAGTGTGCTGACCGGCACGATTTCTTCGCCGTGCAGCGCGGTCAGGCGATGCACCGGGCGCACGAACTGCACGGTCGAGCCGTCGGGGCGCTGATAGGTCATCGGCTTTGCGACCGGCAGCTTGGCGAGCGTTTCGTCGAGCGCGGCTTGCAGGCCGTCGGCCAGCGTCGCGCCCGGTGCCGCGTAGCGCAGGAAGAACGCTTCGGCCTTGCCGTCCTGCGCGCGTTCGAGGTCGTTCACCGAGAAGTCGGGGAAGCCGAGCGCGGCGAGTTTCTTCGCGAGCGGCGCGGTGGGCTGGCCGTCTTTGTCGAGCGCGACGGAGACCGGCAGCACTTTTTCGCGCACGTGTTTTTCCGGCGCGACCGCGCGCACGTTGTGGATCGTCACCGCGAGGCGGCGCGGCGTTGCGTAGCGTTCGAACGACGGTTCGCCGTCGATCAGGTCGCGCGCCGCGAGGCGCTGCACGATGCCTTCGGCGAACGCGTCGCCGAGACGCGCGAGGGCCTTCGGCGGCAGTTCTTCAGTCAGCAGCTCGACGAGCAGGGTAGCGTGTTGAGATTGAGTCATGAGGTGAAATTCTCGTCAGTCCTGATCGATCTTGCGTTCGACTTTCAGCGGCGGCGCCCACGCGGGCATCGCGGCTTCCTGCTCGTCGGTGGTGAGGCCGGGCACGCCGTGCACCGGATTGCCGAGCATCGGGAAGCCGAGCTTTTCGCGCGATTCGTAGTAAGCCTGCGCAACCAGACGCGACAGCGCGCGAATCCGGCCGATGTAGGCCGCGCGTTCGGTGACCGAAATCGCGCCGCGCGCGTCGAGCAGGTTGAACGTGTGGCCGGCCTTCAGCACGAGTTCGTAGGCGGGCAGCGCGATCTGCGCTTCGATCATGCGCTTCGCTTCGGCTTCGTAGCTGTTGAAGAACGTGAACAGCAGGTCGACGTTCGCGTGCTCGAAGTTGTAGGTGGACTGTTCGACTTCGTTCTGGTGGTACACGTCGCCATAGGTCAGGCGACGCAGTTCCGGGCCGTTCGGGCCTTGCTCTTCCCACTCGGTCCAGACGAGGTCGTAGACGTTCTCGACCTTCTGCAAATACATCGCGAGGCGCTCGAGGCCGTAGGTGATTTCGCCGAGCACCGGCTTGCAGTCAATCCCACCGACCTGCTGGAAGTAGGTGAACTGGGTCACTTCCATGCCGTTCAGCCACACTTCCCAGCCCAGACCCCACGCGCCGAGCGTCGGGTTTTCCCAGTCGTCTTCGACGAAGCGCACGTCGTTCTGCTTCAGGTCGAAGCCGAGCGCTTCGAGCGAGCCGAGGTACAGGTCGAGGATGTTTTCCGGCGCCGGCTTGAGCACCACCTGGTACTGGTAGTAGTGCTGCAGACGGTTCGGGTTCTCGCCGTAGCGGCCGTCTTTCGGGCGGCGCGACGGCTGCACGTAGGCGGCGCGCCACGGCTCGGGGCCGATTGCGCGCAGGAAGGTATGGACGTGGGACGTGCCCGCGCCGACTTCCATGTCGATCGGCTGGAGCAACGCGCAACCCTGCTTGTCCCAGTAGGACTGCAGCGTCAGGATGATTTGCTGAAACGTGAGCATGAAGTGCCTTTCGGGCATGGGGCCGTGCCGCGTACGCCGGAGCGCGCGAGGCGGCCGTGGAGCGAAGTGCTAAACCCGAGATTTTAGCGGAAAGGACAGCGGGACGGCCCGTTTTGCGGGGGAGGGCGGGCCGGGGTGCGGTTTTTGGGCGACAGGTGAGGGATTGACCGCCGCGGCCGGGCGGCAGGATTGCCGCCGCCGGGCCGGCGCCGCCGCTGAGTGCGTTGCGGCGGCTGCGGCCTTGGAGTCGGCGGCGCTGGCTCAGCTCGCCGCCAGCTCCACCTTCGGCGAAAACGAATCGGCCTGCGCGATCGGCCAGTACTTCTCGAACAGCGAATAGCGATAGTTGCCGTTCAGCAGATCGTTCGGTTGCAGATACTTCAGCAGCTCCGACATCAGCCGCACCTCATGCGACGACACCCGCCGCACGATGTGATGCGCGCGCAGCTCGGCCGGATGCTTGAGCCCCGCGGCCTGGATGATCTCCTGCAACGCATGCAGCGTGTTGTGGTGGAAGCTGAACACGCGGTCCGCCTTGTCCGGCACCACCAGCGCGCGCTGGCGCACCGGGTCCTGGGTCGCGACGCCGGTCGGGCAGCGGCCGGTGTGGCAGGTCTGCGCCTGGATGCAGCCGACCGCGAACATGAAGCCGCGCGCCGCGTTGACCCAGTCCGCGCCGATCGCGAGCGTCCTGGTGATATCGAACGCGGTGATCATCTTGCCGCTCGCGCCGATCCGGATGCGCTGGCGCAGGCCGATCCCGACCAGCGTGTTGTGCACCAGCAGCAGCCCTTCCTGCAACGGCACGCCGACGTGATCGGTGAATTCGAGCGGCGCCGCGCCGGTGCCGCCCTCTGCGCCGTCGACAACGATGAAGTCCGGCAGGATGCCGGTTTCCAGCATCGCCTTGGCAATGCCGAAGAATTCCCACGGATGGCCGATGCACAGCTTGAAGCCGGTCGGCTTGCCGCCCGACAGCGTGCGCAGCCGCTCGACGAATTCGAGCAGCTCGCGCGGCGTCGAGAACTCCGAGTGAGTGGCCGGCGAGATGCAGTCGCGGCCCATCGGCACGCCGCGCGTCTCGGCGATTTCCGGCGTGATCTTCGCGGCCGGCAGCACGCCGCCGTGACCCGGCTTCGCGCCTTGCGACAGCTTGATCTCGATCATCTTCACCTGCGGCTCGGCGGCCTGCTTCGCGAATTTCTCGGCGCTGAAGGTGCCGTCGTCGTTACGGCATCCGAAGTAACCGGACGCGATCTCCCAGATGATGTCGCCGCCGTGCACGCGGTGGTATTTCGACATCGAGCCTTCGCCGGTGTCGTGCGCGAAGTTGCCTTTCTTCGCGCCGAGGTTCAGCGCCATGATCGCGTTCGCGGACAGCGAACCGAAGCTCATCGCCGATACGTTGAAGATCGACATCGAATAAGGCTGCGCGCGATCGGGGCCGACCACGATGCGGAAGTCGTGACCGTCGAGCCTCGTCGGCGCGAGCGAGTGGCTGATCCATTCGTGCGCGATCGCCTTGACGTCGAGCTCGGTGCCGTACGGCCGGCTGTCCACGTCGTTCTTCGCGCGCTGATAGACGATGCTGCGCTGCGCGCGCGAGAACGGTTTTTCGTCGGTGTCGTTTTCGACGAAGTACTGACGGATTTCCGGGCGGATGAATTCGAAGATGAAGCGCAGATGGCCCCACAGCGGGTAGTTGCGCAGGATCGCGTGGCGTTCCTGCTTCAGGTCGTACACGCCGAGCGCGACGAGCGCGACCGGCACGATGATCCAGAACCACGACAGATGATGCGTCGCGGCGAGCGCGGCGCAGGCTGCGAACAGTGCGATCGCGCACCACATGGCCAGATAGCGTCGAGAAAACATGGGGACTCCAGTGCAATGAAGATCGTTGCGGCGGGAGCGTCCGCGCGGGTGGCGCGGGCGGAATCCGTCGCGAAGGAAAACTGGCGGTCGCGGCTCACGGGACGGCGCACTTCAGACGAAAGGCGCGGCGCCCGTTGGCGCGAGCGCGCAGTGTGCGGACGTGGGAAGTCCGAAGCTAAGGCGTGCGAATCACCAACAGTCGCATGCGAAAGTGAAGCGGGTGTGAACGGGGAAAGTGACGCGGGCAGCGTGGGTGCGGCGAGTGGCGCACCGGAACGTGAAGCGAAGGCGCTGCGCGCAGCAAGCACGGCCGGCGCAGCAAGCACGGCAGGCGCAGCAAGCACGGCAAGCGCAGCAAGCACGGCAAGCGCAGCAAGCATGGCAAGCATGGCAAGCATGGCAAGCATGGCAAGCATGGCAAGCATGGCAAGCATGGCAAGCACGGCAAGCACGGCAAGCACGGCAAGCACGGCAAGCGCGGCAAGCGCGGCCGGCGCGGCGAGCGGCGGGCGTGTGCCGAAGCCACCCGGTCCGCCGCGCTCGCCGTTGCGCATCGCTCAACGCTCGCCCAGCAGCGCCGCTTTTTGCCGCGTGGCTTGCGGCTGGCCAGACGCGCGCTTGTGCGCCTGCTTGCGCCGTTGCGCGCGCGTTTGCGGCTCCGGCTGATCCTGCGGCAACTCGGCCGGCTGGCCGGTCACCGCGCGTTCGATGATGCCGCCGCCCAGGCACACGTCGCCGTCGTACAGCACCGCCGATTGGCCCGGCGTGACTGCCCACTGCGCGGTTTCGAAGCTCAGCTCGAACAGGCCGTCGCCGATGGCGGACGTACCTGCGGCGGCATTGAAGGTGCACGCCGCATCGGCTTGCCGGTAGCGCGTTTTCGCGCCGCACGCGAAGCCTTCGGCCGGCGGCTCGCCCGCGACCCAGCTGGTATTGCCGGCTACCAGCGTATTGCACAGCAGCCACGGATGATCGTGGCCCTGCGCGACGTACAGCGTATTGCTCGCAATGTCCTTGCCGGCCGCGAACCACGGCTCGCCGCTACCGTCCTTGCTGCCGCCCAGACCGATGCCCTTGCGCTGGCCGAACGTGTAGAACGCGAGGCCGATGTGCTCACCGACGGTCTTGCCGTCGGTGGTCTTCATCGGGCCCGGTTTGGTCGGCAGATAGCGGTTCAGGAAGTCGCGGAACGGCCGCTCGCCGATGAAGCAGATGCCGGTCGAATCCTTCTTCTTCGCGTTCGGCAGACCGATCTTCTCGGCGATCTCGCGCACCTGGGTCTTCGGAATCTCGCCGAGCGGAAACAGCGTCTTCGACAGTTGCGCCTGGTTCAGCCGGTGCAGGAAGTACGACTGGTCCTTCGTGTGATCGAGCGCCTTCAGCAGCTCGAAGCGGCCGTTGTTTTCACGCACGCGCGCATAGTGGCCGGTCGCGATGGTTTCCGCGCCGAGCGACATCGCGTGATCGAGAAAGGCCTTGAACTTGATTTCGGCGTTGCACAGCACGTCCGGGTTCGGCGTGCGGCCGGCCGAGTATTCGCGCAGGAATTCGGCGAACACGCGGTCCTTGTATTCGGCCGCGAAGTTGACCGCCTCGACGTCGATGCCGATCAGGTCCGCGACCGACACCACGTCGATCCAGTCCTGCCGCGTCGAGCAGTATTCGCTGTCGTCGTCGTCTTCCCAGTTCTTCATGAACAGGCCGACCACGTCGTAGCCCTGTTCCTTCAGCAGCCACGCGGTAACCGACGAATCGACGCCGCCCGACATGCCTACTACGACTTTACGCTTGCTCATAAGGTACTCACTGGGTGCTGCATCACTGCGTGGATCTGTGGGGTGGCCGCGCGTGGCGGCCTTGCCGTAATGACTGGATGATTGCGCCGCGGTTCTGTCCGCGCTCGTACTGCCTGGGTTCTACCGCTGGCTTCTACCGTCTGGGCCCGACCGAATGCGTATGCACGAAGTCGAGCGGAAAACGCCGGCCGTCCAGGTAATCGTCGATACATTGCATCACCAGCGGCGTGCGATGCCGCTCGGGGCACGCGCGCAGTTCGTCGGCGCTCATCCACACGGTGCGGACGATATCGGCGTCGAGCGCGAGCGCGGGGTCCGCGTCGCCGCCCGCGCCGCAATAGGTGAAGCGCAGGTACGTGGTGCCCTCGCGGGCCGGCCGTTCGAAGTGGGTCATGTACATGCCGACCAGGGCCTCGGGCACGAACGGGTGGGCGGTTTCCTCGAGCGTTTCGCGGATCACCGCTTCCAGCAAGGTTTCGCCCGCCTCCAGATGGCCGGCGGGCTGGTTCAGGCGCAAGCCGGCGGACGTGTGTTCCTCGACCAGCAGGAAGCGTCCGTCACGCTCGACGATCGCCGCGACGGTCACGTGCGGCAGCCAGGTTTCCGGTTTCATGGCTGCGCATTTTACCGGTTATGGGCGGCGCCTGCCGGGCGGCGGGCCGCGCCGCACCATGAGCGGCCGGCGGGCGCGCCAGGGCCGGTCGGAGCGGGTGCCGGAACCGGCCGGCGGCCGCTGCCGGACCCGCCGGCAGACGCCCCGCACCCCAGCATTGACCCCGATTTTTGCGCCGTGGCGCTTTCGGTTACAGTGGGGCCTGCGTTAGCCGTTGCATTTGCAAGCCGGCGTGCCTCGTCGGCAGCTCTGTCGTCAAACAGGAAGTCGAGGAGGAACCACGATGCACATCGGAGTGCCAGCCGAGACGCGCGCGCATGAAACCCGCGTGGCCGCGACGCCCGAAACGGTCAAGAAGTACGTGGCGCAAGGCCACCGGGTGACCCTCCAGAGCGGCGCCGGCGCCGGCGCCAGCTTTCCCGACGACGCCTATACGGCGGCCGGCGCGGAAATCGTCGATGCCGCCACCGCGTTCGGCGCCGACCTCGTCCTCAAAGTCCAGTCCCCCACCGATTCCGAACTGCCGCTGCTCAAGCGCGGCGCGACGCTGGTCGGCATGCTCGATCCGTTCAACGCCGACAACGCGGGCAAGCTCGCCGAGGCCGGCGTGACCGCGTTCGCGCTCGAAGCGGCGCCGCGCACGACCCGCGCGCAGAGCCTCGACGTGCTGTCGTCGCAGGCGAACATCGCCGGCTACAAGGCGGTGCTGCTCGCGGCGACGCTCTATCCGCGCTTCATGCCGATGCTGATGACCGCGGCCGGCACCGTGAAGGCCGCCCGCGTGCTGATTCTCGGCGCGGGTGTGGCCGGCCTGCAGGCGATTGCGACCGCGAAGCGGCTGGGCGCGGTGATCGAGGCGTCGGACGTGCGACCGGCGGTGAAGGAGCAGATCGAATCGCTTGGCGCGAAGTTTCTCGACGTGCCGTACGAAACCGACGAAGAGCGCGAGGCCGCGCAGGGTGTGGGCGGCTACGCGCGGCCGATGCCGCCGTCCTGGCTCGCGCGCCAGTCGGCGCTGGTCCACGAGCGCGCGAAGCAGGCCGACGTGGTGATTTCGACCGCGCTGATTCCGGGCCGCGCGGCGCCGACGCTGATTTCGGTCGAAACCGTGCAGGCGATGAAACCCGGCTCGGTGCTGGTCGACCTCGCAGCCGGCCGCGGCGCGGAGTACGAAGGGCGGCGCGGCGGCAACTGTCCGCTGACCGAAGCGGATCAGGTGGTGGTGCGCTACGGCGTGCAACTGGTCGGCTATACGAATCTGGCCGCGATGGTGCCGGCCGATGCGTCGTCGCTGTACGCGCGCAATCTGCTCGACTTCCTGAAGCTGATCGTCACGAAGGAAGGCACGTTGAACATCGATCTCGCGGACGACATCGTCGCGGCCACGCTGCTGGCGCGCGACGGTCAGGTCACGCGCAAGGCATAGGGAGGCGGCGGCGATGGAAGTCATCAATCACACCGTGATCAATCTGATCATCTTCGTGCTGGCGATCTACGTCGGCTATCACGTGGTCTGGAACGTCACGCCCGCGCTGCACACGCCGCTGATGGCGGTGACCAATGCGATTTCGGCGATCGTGATCGTCGGCGCGATGCTCGCGGCGGGGCTCACGGTCGGCGGCGCGGGCAAGTTCTTCGGCACGGTCGCGGTCGCGCTCGCGGCGGTCAACGTGTTCGGCGGCTTTCTCGTCACCAGACGAATGCTGGAGATGTTCAAGAAGAAGGAACCGAAGAAGCTCCCGGTGGCCGGCAAGGAGGGTGCGTAAATGAGCCTGAACGTCGTCACGCTGCTGTATCTGGTCGCCTCGGTCTGCTTCATCCAGGCGCTCAAGGGGCTGTCCAATCCGAAGACCGCGCGCATCGGCAATACCTTCGGGATGGTCGGGATGGCGATCGCGATCCTGACCACGATCGCGCTGATCTCGCGCCAGGCCGAAGTGCTCGGCTCGAACCTGGGTCTCGGGCTCGGTCTGCTGCTGTTCGGGCTGGTGGTCGGCGGCGCGGTCGGCGCGTTCGTCGCCGCGCGCGTCGAGATGACCAAGATGCCGGAACTGGTCGCGGCGATGCACTCGCTGATCGGTCTGGCGGCCGTGTGTATCGCGTACGCGGTGGTGTCGGAGCCGGCCGCGTTCGGCCTCGCCGATCCCGACTACCCGATTCCGGGCTTCCTGCCGTTCGGCAACCGGATCGAGCTGTTTATCGGCACCTTCGTCGGCGCGATCACGTTCTCCGGTTCGGTGATCGCGTTCGGCAAGCTGTCGGGCAAGTACAAGTTCCGGCTCTTTCAGGGCGCGCCGGTCACCTACGGCGGCCAGCATCTGATCAACCTGATGCTCGCCATTGCGATGGTCGGCTTCGGCATCCTGTTCTTTCTCACGCAGTCGTGGCTGCCGTTCATCATCATGACGATCATCGCGTTCGTGTTAGGCGTGCTGATCATCATCCCGATCGGCGGCGCGGACATGCCGGTGGTCGTGTCGATGCTGAACTCGTACTCGGGCTGGGCGGCGGCGGGCATCGGCTTCTCGCTGAACAATCCGATGCTGATCATCGCCGGCTCGCTGGTCGGCTCGTCGGGCGCGATCCTGTCGTACATCATGTGCCGCGCGATGAACCGCTCGTTCTTCAACGTGATCCTCGGCGGCTTCGGCAACGAGCCGGGCGCGGCGGCGGGCGGCTCGGCGGAGCAGCGTCCGGTTAAATCGGGTTCGGCCGACGACGCGTCGTTCATGCTCGGCAACGCGGAGACCGTGGTGATCGTGCCGGGTTATGGTCTGGCGGTCGCGCGCGCGCAGCATGCGCTGAAGGAATTGACTGACAAGCTGGTCGAGAAGGGCATCGAGGTGAAGTACGCGATTCACCCGGTGGCCGGGCGGATGCCGGGGCATATGAACGTGCTGCTCGCGGAAGCCGAAGTGCCGTACGACATGGTCTACGAGATGGAGGACATCAACGGCGAGTTCGGTCAGGTCGACGTGGTGCTGGTGCTCGGCGCGAACGACGTGGTCAATCCGGCCGCGAAGAACGATCCGAAGTCGCCGATCGCGGGGATGCCGATCATCGAGGCGTACAAGGCGCGCACGGTGATCGTCAACAAGCGTTCGATGGCCGCCGGCTACGCGGGGCTCGACAACGACCTGTTCTACATGGACAAGACGATGATGGTGTTCGGCGACGCGAAGAAGGTGATCGAGGATATGGTGAAGGCGGTCGAATAAGGCCTTCGCTGCGGCTAACTCGCAACAGGATCGCGGCGCCCCACGCCGCGATTTTTTTTGCCTAGCGCGATTTCGCGTTCACGTGGCGCAGCAGATCGGCGAGCCGTCTGCCTTCCTGATCCGGATAGGTTTCGAGTACTTCGAGCGCGTCGATCTTTTCCAGTCCGAAGTTACGGAAGTCGCCGCGCAGTTCGCACCATGCGCCGAGTGTCCAGCGCGCACCCCAGTACGCGAGCGCGAGCGGCCACACGCGCCGTTCGGTGGCCGCGCCGTTCGCGTCGATGTACGCGAAGCGCACCACGTGACGGGCGTCGATCGCGCGATGCAGCGTGTCGAGCTGCGCGCCAAAATCCCCTTTGATATGAAACGACGGCGCGAAGATCGCCAGCCGTTCGAGCGTCGCGCGCTTGTCGGCGGGCATCGCCGATGCGATTTTCGCGAGCGCCCCACGCGCGCCGCTCGCGAAGCCGGCGCCGCCCCACGATTCGAGCATCCGCGCGCCGGCCGCGAGCGCGGCGAGTTCGTCGGCGGTGAAGGTGAGCGGCGGCAGACTCGCGGAGCGCGACAGCCGGTAGCCGATGCCCGCCTCGCCTTCGATTGGCACCCCTGACAATTGCAGATCGCGCACGTCGCGATAGACGGTACGCAGCGAAATGTTCAGCCAGTCGGCCAGTTGCCGCGCGGTGGTCAGACGGCGGCCGCGCAGCAGCTCGGCGATCTGGAACAGGCGGTCGGCGCGGCGCGTCATCGTGGGCGTCGGGTAGAGGAGGAGGGGGACGGTCCCGCGATGATAGCGCCGCATGATGGCCTGCGCTTCCGTTGCGACGGCGGGCGTTCGAGCTTCGCGCGGCCGTTGCCTAGTTGGTCAGCGAATGCAGGCCGAGCCGGTTGCCTTCGCTATCGGTGAAGAACGCGATGTAGCCGATATCCTGCGGCAGCTTGATCACCGGCCCGTCGCTCCTGCCGCCGGCCTTTTCGATCCGCGCGAGCGCGGCGTCGACGGTGGGCTGCGCGTTCAGGTAGACGATCACGCCGCCCGCGACGGGCTTCAGCGCCGGGTTATGAACGATCGCGCCGCCGCTGGCCGGCTCCTCGTACTTGAACACCGCGATCGGCTGGCCGCCGAACTCCTGGCGGTTCAGCGTGGTGGCGAACGCGGCTTCGTAGAAGCGCACCGCGCGGTCGAAATCGACGGACGGAATCTCGAACCACGCAACGACTTTGGGCAAGGCGGACATGACACTCTCCTTCGGATGGCAGTAGGCCGGTTCAGCGCCGGATGGCGTGAGAAGGAGTGTGCGGGGGTGCTGCTGACAGCGTGGTGTCAGCAGGGCGGTGAGTCTGTCAGGATTCGTCGATCAGGTTTCCTTCGTCACGACGATCAGCAACACCGACAACGCCGCCGCGACCACCAGCATCACCGACATCGCGACCATCCCCGCGAAGAACGAATGCGTGGCGTCCTTCAGCACGCCGACCATCCACGGTCCGACATAACCGCCGAGGCTGCCGGTCGCGTTGATGAAGGCCATCCCGCCCGCCGCGGCGACGCCGCTCAGATAGCGCGACGGCAGGCTGTAGAACGCCGGCCGCGCGGAACTCAGGCCGATCACCGCGAGCACGATGCCGACCATCGCCGGTGCGAGCGCATCGAACAGCACCGAGAAGCCGAGCCCGACCGCCGCCACGAGGCACGCGGCGACGAGGTGCAGCACATGGCGTCCCGAGCGGTCCATCCAGCGCGCCCAGCCGATCATCACGACCGCCGCGATCAGATACGGCAAGCCCGACAGAAAGCCGACCAGCATATTCGACAGGCCGTGTCCTTTCAGAATCAGCGGCAGCCAGATCGCGATCCCGTTGATGCCGATCCAGTAGCTGAACAGGATGCCGGTCATGATCCACACCTTCGGATCGCGCAGCGCCGCGCCGAAGTTCTTCTGGGCAATGCGCGCGTTCTCCTGTTCGAGCGCGTCGATCAGCGCGCCGCGCTCGTCTTCGGTCAGCCAGCTTGCCTGCTGCGGCCGGTCGCGCAGCAACAGCAAGGTCAGCACGCCGAGCACGCAGGCGGGCAGTCCTTCGAGCAGGAACAGCCACTGCCAGCCGCGCAATCCGGCGATGCCGTCCATCGTCATGATCGCGACCGACAGCGGTCCGCCGACCACCGACGAAAGCGGAATCGCGACGAGGAACCACGCGAGAATCTTCACCCGGTTGCGCGCCGGGAACCAGCACGACAGATAGAACAGCACGCCCGGAAAGAAGCCCGCTTCGGCCGCGCCGGTCAGAATCCGCAGCACGTAGAAGCTGGTCGGGCCGCCGACGAACGCGCACGCGCTCGCCAGGAGTCCCCACGAAATCATGATCCGCGCGAGCCAGCGACGCGCGCCGAAGCGATACAACGCGAGATTGCTCGGCACTTCGAGCAGGCAATAGCCGATGAAGAACATCCCCGCCGCCGCGCCGAACTGGCTGTTCGTCAGGCCGAGATCGTGATTCATCGTCAGCGCGGCGAAGCCGATGTTGGTGCGGTCGATGTAATTGAAGAAGTAGCCGATCGCGAGCAGCGGCACGAGCCGCAGCAGGTTCTTGCGCGACGCGCTTTGCAGCGCGCTCTCGGCTGCGCCGGCAAGTGGCGCGGCGGACAACGGGGATGAGGACATGGGATTTACTCGGTGTTACTCGAAGCCAAAAAACTCGCGCGGATTATCGACCAGCAATTGCTGGCGTTGCTGCTCGTCCGGCACGATTTGCGCGATCAGGTCGGTCAGATCGCCGTCGTCGGGCATCGGACCGTGCAGGTTCACGTGCGGCCAGTCGCTGCCCCACAGCACGCGTTGCGGCGCGTGATCGGCGAGCGCGCGGGCGACCGGCACGACGTCGTGAAACGGTGTCCCGGCTTTCGACAGACGATCGGCGCCGCTCAGCTTCACCCACACGCGGCCGCTGTCGAGCAGCTGGCGCAGCGCGTTCATCGCGGCGCCGTCGGGACCCGCGCCGATATCGAGCCGCGCCATATGATCGATCACGACCGGTTGGTCGAGCGACAGGATGAACGGCGCGTATTCGACGATATCGTCGCCGGCCACGTGAATCGCCACATGCCAGCCGAACGGCCGGATCTTCGCGGCGACGTTGCGGATCACGTTCAGATCGGTGCGCCCGCCCAGATGCGCGAGAAAGTGAAAGCGCGCGCCGCACACGCCGGCCGCGTCGTAGTCGGCGATCAGCGATTCCGGATCGTCCGGCCGCACCAGCGCGACGCCGCGATAGCGGCCCGCGCCGACGCGCAGCGCGTCGAGCAGCGGCCGGTGATCGAAGCCGTGCCCCTGGCTCTGCACGATCACCGCGCGGCTGAAGCCGAAGCGTTCGTGCCACGCGCGCAATGCGGTTTCAGGCGCGAGCGCGGGATTGAAGCTGCGCTCGTCGGGCAGCGGATAGCGGTCGAACGGTCCGTAAATATGGCAGTGCGAATCGCAGCTGCCGGCCGGCAGTTGCAGCAGCGGCGTGCGCGGATGCGCGAGCGGCGCGTCGGAGTTTTTCAGAACGGTCATTGCTGTTACCCCTTAACCGCAGCGCACGGTCATGCCGCCGTCGACGATCACTTCGGTGCCGGTCACGAATTGCGCTTCGTCCGACGCGAGGTACAACGCCGCGTTCGCGGTATCGCGGCCGTCGCCCATGAAGCCGAGCGGAATCCGCGCGAGCCGCTGCTTCAGCAATGCATCGACGTCGCCGCCCGCGCGCTGGCCGGCGAGCCGCGCTTCGACCATCGGCGTATGCAATTGCCCCGGCACCACGGTGTTCACGCGGATGCCTTTGCTCGCGTATTCGACCGCGACCACGCGCGAGAGCTGGATCACACCGGCCTTCGACGCCGCGTACGCGACCTGCGCGGCGCCGGTCCAGCGCAGCCCGGAGGTCGACGAGGTATTGACGATCGCGCCAGCGCCTTGCGCTTCCATCACCGGCAATACGTGCTTGCAGGTCAGGTACACGCTCTTCAGATTCAGCGCGATCTGCGCGTCCCATTTGTCTTCGTCGAGCGCGACCGGGCCGCCCGCCGCCGAGCCGCCGACGTTGTTGACCAGAATGTCGACCCGGCCGAAATGCTGGACGCAGCCTTCGACCATTTGCGCGACCGCCGCGCTATCGGTGACGTCGCAGGCCGCGGCGACCACCTCGCCGCCGACCGCGCGCACCCGCTCCAGGGTTTCCTGCATCGCGTCGAGATTGCGGTCGACCGCGTAGATCTTCGCGCCTTCCTCGGCGAAGCGCACCGCGACCGCGCGGCCGTTGCCCCAGCCCGGACCGATGCAGCCCGCGCCGGTCACGATTGCCACTTTGTTTTCGAGTCGTTTGCTCATCTGCTTCATTCTCCGAGTTCGTTCGGCACGCCCGCGGGCTGCGCCACCTGAAAGACGTTGATCGTCATCGAGATCAATGTGTAGTAACCGGCCAGTCCGACGAGGTCGACGACGCCCGCTTCGCCGAGCAGTTCGACCGCCTCGGCGTAGCGCGCATCCGAGACCTTGCGGTCGCGATGCAGTTCGGTCAGGAACGCGTGCACCAGCGCTTCGTCGGCTTGCGTGAAGTGCGGCTGCGCATGCGTGCGGATCGCTTCGACGATCTCGGCGCTAACGCCGGCTTCGAGCGCGATCGGCTTGTGCGCGAACCATTCGTACTCCGAACCCCAGACCCGCGCGAGCGTGAGGATCGCCAGTTCCGAAAGCCGCGGCGGCAGCGTCGTGTCATAGCGGCAATAGCGGCCGAGCGCCTGCGCGTGCTGCGCGAGTTCCGGACGATGCAGCCACACGGCGAGCGGTCCGCGCACGCCTTTGCGCGGACCGTTGGCGATCGCGTCGTAGACGCTGCGTTGCGCGTCAGTCATCTGCGCGGGATCGAGATCGGCAATGCGTTTCATCGAAGTTCCTTCAGTTGCGTGATACAGATCGAAATGAGGGGTGGTGCTTATTTGCTGGACGAGCGCTGCGTGGCTAGCGCCGCCGGGTTTTTCTGGTGCGCGTCGTCGCGTGAACCGACAGCGGGCGACGCCGCCGGCCGCGACTCGCGCCATGCGCGAAACGCGTCGGCGTCGAATGCGTGTTCCCACTTCGCCAGCGCGATCACCGCGACCGTGTTGCCGATCATGTTGGTCAGCGCGGTGCAGGTCGCCATCAGACGGTCGATCCCGAACAGCAGCCCGAGCCCGCCGAGCGGCAACACGCGCACCGATTCCATCGTCGCGGCGAGCTTGATGAACGCGCCGCCCGCGACCGTCGTGCCGCCCTTCGAGGTCAGCATCAGCACACCGAGCAACGCGATCTGCTGGCCGATCGAGAACGGCGTGTCGGTGGCCTGGGCGATGAAGCCGACCGCCATCGCCATATAGATGCCGGTGCCGTCGAGATTGAAGCTGTAGCCGGCCGGCAGCACGAAGCCGACCACCATTTCGTCGCAGCCGGCCTGCGGCAGTTTTTCGACAAGCCGCGGAAACGCGACTTCGCCCGACGCGGTGCCGAACACCAGCAGCAGTTCCTCGCGGATCAGCCGCAGCACCGCGAAGATCGACACCCCGCACGACGCGGTGATGCCGCCGAACACCAGCAGCACGAAGCCGAGCGAGCCGGCCCAGTAGAGCAGCACCAGCTTCATCAGATACAGCAGCGTCGCGCCGCCGTAGTTGCCGACCGCGGCGGCCATCGCGCCGAATGCGCCGAGCGGCGCGAGCCGCATGATGAAGCCGAGAATCGTGAACAGCACGCGCTGCGCTTCGCCGACGCCGCGCAGCAGAATCGAATCGCGGCCCACCGACAGATTCAACGCGATGCCGGCCAGAATCGCGATGAACAGCACCTGCAAAATGTTGCCGGCCGCGAACGCGCCGACCAGCGTGCCGGGCACGATGCCGAGCAGAAAATCGGTCACCGTCATATGCGCGGCCGACGCCGCGAACTGCGCGATCTTGCCGGTGCTTTCGAGGTGGGTCGCGTGCATGCCGGCGCCGGGTTTGAACACGTTGACGAGCACGAGGCCGACGAACATCGCGAAGGTGCTGACCACCTCGAAGTAGATCAGCGTTTTCGCGCCGAGGCGGCCGAGCTTGCGCATGTCCTGCACGTGCGACATCCCATGCACGACGGTGCAGAACACGATCGGCGCGAGCAGCATTCGCAGCAGAGCGATGAACGCGTCGCCGAGCGGCTTCATCGCGATTGCGGTAGCCGGCGCGAGCACGCCGAGCGCGACCGCGAACAGCAGCGCTAGCAGCACCTGCACGTGCAGCTTTCTGAGTTGGGCCATCTGTGTCTCCGTCAATCGTTATGTTTTCGCGCTGCCGCGGGCGGGCGCGGCGGCGCGTTGCTGCACTACTGCATTCCTGCGCTATTGCGTTATTGCATGAGCGCGTTGCTGCACGGTCAGTAGCTGCTGCGCCGGTACGGCACGTACACGTTGAAGCTCCTGATGCTCGCGCCGCACGGCCGGCCGATCTGCGCGGCGAGCGTCGCGCTGGCCGGCGAGTCGAAGCTCGCGAACAGCCACAGTGTTTGGTCATCCTCAACGAAGCCGCGCAGTTGCAGCAGGTCGCCGCGTGGGGTCAGCGCTTCGCGGACCGCGGCGATGATTGCCTGCGCGGATGCGGATGCTTCTGAGGCCAATGCCACTGCCGATTTCGCTGCCGCGTCCTGCGGCAACGCCACGCTCATCGCAAGCAGCCGGCAGACCTCGCGCGGTTCGTACTGCGTATGGTCCTGGCCATCGAGTCCGACCGCCACCACCCGCGAGCGGCCCACGGTGCGCGGCAACACGCGACGGCTCCACGGCGTCGACTGCGCGCCCGACACGCTGCGATACGCAGCGCTATTGAGCGCATCGGGCGACGTGAGATCGTAAAGCGCGAGCCAGCGCGGCCAGCCGTCGATACACGCCCAGCGGGACGCCGACACGAAGCCCGGCAGCGCGAGCCGCTGCGGAAAATGCTCGGTGTCGTACCAGTCGTTGAACTCCTCTTCGAGCGACGCGGGCGGCTCCATCGCCACCATCAGCAACGCGGGTCGAATGGCTTCGCTCATCGGCGGCCTCCGTCGATAAAGCCGCGAATCGCATCGAGCAACTGCGCCGGGCGTTGCAACGCCATCAGGTGACCGGCCGGCAGCGTCGCGAACACGCTGCCCGGAATTTGCGCGGCTTGCGCGGCGACGCGCGCAGGCGGGCGCTGGAGGTCGTGCTCGCCGGCCAGCAGCAGGCACGGGCAGCGCAGCGCCGGCAATTGCGCGCTCAGGTCGATGTCGCCGAGCGCGTCGTTGGCGTGTGCATAGCCGACGGGATCGTTGGCGAGCAGCCGCGCGCGATACCGCTCGAACGCATGCGGGTCGTCGCGCAACACCGGGGGCCACGACTGCGCGAGCGTGCCGTCGACGATCGCGCGCATGCCGTCTTGCCGCGCCAGTTCCGCGCGATCGCGCAGATAGCTGCGCCGCGCCGGGTCGACGTCGAGCGCCGGCGCGCACATCACGATGCCGGCGACGCGCGCCGGATGTCGGACCGCGAACTCGACCGCGATCGCCGCGCCGGCCGCCGCCGCGATCAGCCAGCACGGCTGCTGCGGCGCGAACGCGTCGCACAGCGCGCGCAGATCGTCCGCCTGATCGGCGAGCGAAAAGCGCCCGCGCACTTTTTCCGATTCGCCGTGGCCGCGCTGGTCGTAGCGCAGCACGCGCCGCGTCGTTTGCAGCGCCGGCACGAGCGCGTCCCAACTGGCGATGCTGCCGCCGAGTTCATGAATCAGCACGAGTGTGGGTGCCTGCGCCGCGCAACCATCGATCGCGTAGCGCAAACTGACGCCCGACGCGTCGATCCATGCCTGATTGCTATCCGTGCCGGACAGCGGCGTAACGGGCGTAAAGGGCTCTGAAAACGAGTTCAAGAAGGGATGTCTCCGGTTTTCGATACTGTGCCGCGCGTGCGAGCTATTGACAAAAACCTTTTTCTGATGGGAATCTATGCCGCAAAAGCATAGCTCGCGTGCGTATCCGCGAGCGTCCTGGGAGACCATCATCGAAATCAAGGAACTGCGCTCGTTCGTGCATATCGCGCGGGTGGGCAGCTTCAGCCGCGCGGCCGCGGAACTGTATGTCGCGCAGCCGGCGTTGAGCCGGCAGATCGCCAAGCTCGAGGAAGAACTGGGCACCGCGCTGTTCGTGCGGCACGGCCGCGGCGTGCGGCTGACGAGCGGCGGCGCGCAACTGCTCGAACGCGCGGAAATGATCATCAACTTCGTCGCGCAGACCGGCGAGCAGGTGCGCGCATCGGGCGACCGGCTGAGCGGCCATATCGCGCTCGGGTTGCCGCCGGCGATCGGCGTGCACGTGTCCGCGCCGATCGTCGAGGCGTTCCGCGCGCGTTGGCCGGCGGTCGGGCTGCATATCCGCGAAGGGCTCAGCAGTTCGCTGCAGGAATGGCTGCTCGATCGCCGCGTCGATCTGGCGATCGTCTACAACCAGCCGGCGCTCGAAGCGTTCGACGTGCTGCCGTTGTGCAGCGAAACGATGGTGATCGTCGGACCGCCGGACGACACGGTGATCGAGCGACGCGGCGGCGAGCCGCTGCGGATCCGCGATCTCGCCGAATTGCCGCTGATCGTGCCGGGCTTTCCGCATGCGAATCGCCGCGTGCTCGAACAGGCGGCGGTGCAGCACGGCGTGCATCTGCGGATCGTGCTCGAGGTCGACAGCGTGACGCTGACCAAGGCGCTGGTGAAGCGCGGGCTCGGCTATTCGCTGCTGACCTACACCGCGATCCAGCAGGAAGTGGAGCGCGGCGAACTGTGCGCGCTGCCGATCGAGCGGCCGGCGATCCGCTCGACCGTGTCGCTCGCGACGCTGCGCGAGCAGCGTGCGTCGCGGCTGGTGCGCACGATGGCCGATGTCGTGCGCGACAACGTGCGCGAGCTGGTGGTCAACGGCGCGTGGCGCGAGTACGCGACGTGGCTCGGCGATGGCGGGCCCGCCACGGAGCTTTCGACGCCGGACGAATAGGCGCGAATAGCGGCCAGGCGCGGGAGCCGGCCCCGGCCCCGGCCCCGGCTCGCCGCGTACGCGATCCTCGCCCGGCGACCGCGCGGCAACCCCGCGTGCGAACGCACGGCAATCCACCCCCACCCAGCCAATTCCGGCATACGCGCGCGCGAGCTATCCCTTCAGGGCATGGCTTTCCATCGCAAAAAGGTCTTTGTCAATCGCCGGCGATCCCTTCAAAGTGCGCTTCACGGCAAGCGCGCTTGCCGTCGATTCGCCAGCGGCCTTTTCTCTCTCGCAACGAAAAGGCAGGCGGCGTCGCCGCACGGGAGCCGCAAGCCGGCTGGCCGCGCGCCGCCCCGGGCCATGCGCCCAACGGCTCTAACCATTATTCGAATACAGCTGGAGACATTCTCGATGAGTACCCCCATCACCGCACCGGCCGATGCGCTGCATCGCGCGGCGACGCGCAAAGCGATGCTGCGTCTGATTCCGTTGATGTGCCTGATTTACCTGCTGTCGTATCTGGACCGCACCAACGTATCGATCGCCAAGAGCCAGCTGGCGATCGACCTCGGCCTGTCGGCCGCCGCCTACGGGTTCGGCGCCGGCATCTTCTTTCTCAGCTATGCGCTGCTCGAAGTGCCGAGCAACCTGGCCGCGCACCGCTTCGGTCCGCGGCGCTGGATCGTGCGGATCGCGATCACGTGGGGCGCGCTGTCGGCGGCGATGATGTTCGTGCAAGGCGAGAGCTCGTTCTACGTGATGCGGATGCTGCTCGGCGCGGCCGAAGCGGGGCTGTTTCCGGCGCTGATGTACATGGTCACGCTGTGGTTCGCGCAGGAAGACCGCTCGATCGCGGTCGGCTGGGTCTACACCGCGCCGGCCATGGCGCTGCTGATCGGCAATCCGGTCGGCGGCGCGTTGATGCAGCTCGACGGCAACCTCGGTCTGCACGGCTGGCAATGGATGTTTCTTGCCGAAGGCGTGCCGTCGATCCTCGTCGGCGTGCTGCTGTGGTTCAAGTTGCCGGAGCGTCCGCACGACGCGCGCTGGCTGTCGAAGCAGGAAGCCGACGCGCTGACCGCGCGCGCGGTCGGCTCGAACGGCGGCGATGCACACGCGGGCAAGATCACGCTGGCGATGCTCAAGCAGGCGTTGCTGAAGCCGTTCGTCACGCTGATCGGCCTGATCTACTTCTTCAACCAGATCGCGTTTATCGGACTGATCTTCTTCACGCCGGCGATCGTCCAGCAGATGCATGTGAAGACGCCGTTCCTGGTCGGCGCGCTGTCGAGCGCGATTGGCGTGGGATCGGTGATCGGCGTGCTGGGCGTGCCGCGCATCCAGCGCCGGCTGCAACGCGACTGTCTGCTGTTGGGGCTGCTGACTTTCGGTTTGATCGCCGGCTCGGTGCTGTTCCTGCTGGTGCCGACGCTGCTGGTGCGGATCGCGCTGCTGGCGATCCTGGCGTTCTTCGGCAAGGGCGTGCTGACGCTGTACTGGACGATCGCGATGGGCCGTATGCACGGCTTCGGCGCGGCGGCCGGGCTCGCGTTCATCAACATGCTGGGGCTGATCGGCGCGTTCGTCGGACCGTATGCGTATGGTCTCGCCGAATCCGCGACCGGCAATGCGTCGTCGGGATTCTTTGTGGCGATTCTGGCGTCGCTGCTCGGACTCGCGCTGGTGCCGCTGCTGCCGGCTGCGCTGCGTCGCGCGGATGCGGAGGCTAAGGCGTTGCAGTCGCAAGCCACGCCCGTGCGGGGGATGACGGCGGATTCGCCGCTGGTGTGAAGAGGAGTGTGAAGCGGAATTTGTAGCGGAATTTGAAGCGGAGTGTGAAGCGCGTGCGTCGTTGTCGTAGATTGCGCGACAACGACGCAGCGCGCCCGCAATGCGCCGGCCTTAGCCCGCCGGCGTATCGCTTTGCGGCCGCTGCCGCACGCTGCCCGCGATCAGATCGAAGCGGAACAGACGGCATTCGAGCGCGCCGTTAAAGAGCGGCGTCTTGGTCGATTCGCGCAGCCGCAGTTGCCCCGGCAGCTTGCGATCCGACGTCAGAATGAACGCGTGCCAGCCGGTGAAGCGCTGCTTCAACGCGTTGCCGAACAGCTGGAAGAACTCGCTGTCCGGCGCTTCTTCCTGAATCCGCCGGAAGCCGTCGTCGCGCTGCTCGCGATTGCCGCGGTCTTCGCGCAACTCGCCGCGCGCATTGCGGCCGCGCACTTCGATCCGCTCGCCGTACGGCGGATTCGCGACCAGAATGCCCGGCGCCGAACTCGGCGGCGTCATGTCGCGCGCGTCGAGCTGCTTGAGCTGGATCTGCGGCAGACCGGCCCGCTCGAAATTCGCGCGCGCCTTATCGAGCATGTTGATCGAGATTTCGCTGCCGAAAATCTGCAGATCGGCGCGCGAGCCGCGCGCGGCGTTCTTCGCGTCGAGCGCGGCGTTTTTCAGCTCGCGCCAGGCCTTCGAATCGAACTGCTTGAGCTTCTCGAAGCCGAACTGGCGCTCGGCGCCCGGCGCGATATTCAGCGCGACCTGCGCGGCTTCCGCGAGGAACGTGCCGCTGCCGCACATCGGGTCGTACAGCGGCGTGCCGGCCTGCCAGCCGGTCAGGCGCAGAATCCCCGCCGCGAGGTTTTCGCGCAGCGGCGCCGCGCCCTTGTCCAGCCGCCAGCCGCGTTTGAACAGCGGGTCGCCGGAGGTGTCGAGGTACAGCGTGCAGTCGGTCGCGGTCAGGAATGCGAACACGCGCACGTCGGGCATCGCGGTATCGATGCTCGGGCGCGCGCCGCTCTTTTCGCGCAGCCGGTCGCAGATCGCATCCTTCACGCGCAGCGTCGTGAATTCGAGGCTGCGCAGCGGCGACTTGATCGCGGTGACGTCGACGCGCAGCGTTTCGTGCGCGGAGAACCACTGCTCCCAGCGCTGCTCGACCGCGAGCGCGTAGATGTCCTGCTCGTTGCGGTACGGCCGTTGCGCGATTTTCAGCAGCACGCGGCTCGCGAGGCGCGAATGCAGGTTGGCCGCCATGCCGGCGGCCCAGCCGCCGCGAAAATGCACGCCGCCGGGCACCTGGGCGCCGGCCGTGAAGGCGGCGCCGTGCAGATGCCTGGCGGCAATTTCGGCGAGTTCGGCCGCGAGCGGGGCTTCGAGACCGCGCGGGCAGGGGAGGAAGAAATCGAAGGACATTAGGTTGCCGGAAGGCGTTGAATAAGGCGCTATTGTACGCGGTCGGGGTGCGCCGGCCCGGTCACCGGCCATACCAGTTCCAGCGGTCGCCGTTTGAGCCGTTGCCAGATCGCGCCGCGCAGCGAGCGCACCGCATTGCGCCGCAAGTCGCGCGATTTGACCGCCATATAGAACGCCAGCGCGAAACTGACCGCGACGTTCAGAATCGCCATGCTGGCGACGCCCGCCACCGCCCACCACAACGCCGGCAACTTCAGCGCATCGGGGCCGAGTACGCCGAGCGCGACGCCGATCGAACCGGCGCTGAGCGTCACGTGCCGCACTTCGAAACTGAACGCGAACGCGGTCAGGATCGCCGGCACGAGGCCGAGCATCAGGCCGAGCGTGATATTGCCGACCACCCCGGCGACGTTGCTCCGGCAAAAGCGCGCGAGACGCGCGGCGCCCGCCGCGCCGAGCGTCAGGCGCAGGCGGCGGTTGTAGGCGAGCGCGTCGCCGACCCGGTGCAGGATGAACCAGTTGTCGGCCCAGCCGGCCAGCAGACTCGACGACCACAGCAGCACGCCGGTCAGCGCCGCGTAGAACGGCGTCGGCCCGAGCAGCGAGAACGAGCGCAGCGTCGCGAGCGCCTTGTCCGACGAGATCAGGTCGGTGTGAAACAGCGCGTGCCACAGCAGATCGACGCCGAGACACACCGGGAACACCAGCAGCACGTTGCCGAGCACCGCGGCGGCCTGGGTGCGCATCAGCGCGGTCACCGAACTGACGAAGCTGTCGACGCCGGCTGGCGTGCCGACTCCGTCGAGTTCGCGTGCGAGCGTCGGCGCGGTCATCGCCGGTTGCTTGGTGGCGAGCGAGAAGTGCAGGAAGTGCATCAGCAGGAAGCTGGCCGCGTAGTTGATGCCGGCCAGCAGGCCTTCGAACATCGCGGGGAAATGCACGCCGGTGATCGCGAATTTCACGCACACGGTGACCACCGTGACGAGGCCGCCGCCGGCCGCCATCCGCATCATCTTCAGATATTCGGCGCGGTCGCGCGCGATGTAGTGCTCGCCGGTGTCGGCGCTGTACTCGACCACCTTGCGCGCGAGCAGCGAGAAATTACTGCGCGCGAGGTGCGCGACGCTCTGGCTCGCGAGGTTCGCGCGCACCAGTTCGGCGGTCAGGCGCGCGCCCGCGTGCGGATCGTGCTGGGCCATCCACGCATCGAGCAGATGCTCGGCGCGTTCGATCCGCATACGCATCCGCTCGACCTGAAACACGATATCGACGCTCACGCCGTTGCGATACAGATGCGCGAACACGTTGCCGGTCGCGCTGCGGCATTCGTCGAGCAGCAGACGCAGATAGTTGACCTCGCGCAGTAGCGGCTCCTGCGGGCCGCCGGCCGTGTACGCCTGATGCGCGGTCTCCAGCGCGAGCATCGCGCGGGTGAGGCGGTAGAACGGCTGGCTTTCCATCGCGACGCGCATGTCGGCGGTGTCGGTGCCGTGATCGGTGTGCTCGTCGTGAGCGTCGTGCTCGTCGCTCGTGTCGTGATTGCCGCCGAGGCGGCTGCGCACCGTCTGCGACAGACCGGTCGAGCTGATCTGGCAGGTCAGGTTGTGCAGCGCGGCCAGCAGATCGAGCGAGAACGGGGTGCTGTCGCCGGCTTCGTCGGTGTCGCGCGCGTAGTCGAACAGCGCGTGAATCCGCACCAGCAGATCGGTGGGCAGCGAGTCGATCCAGTCGGCGTCGCGCTCGGAGCCGAACATCAGCGTGACGATCGCGCTGAGCTCGCGACGGTTCGGCGCGGGCGGGATCAGCGCCGCCTCGACGCGCTCGAACACCGCGCCGACCAGCCCCGAGTGGACCGGCATCCCGGCGTCGCACAGCAGCGACAGGCCATCGCTTTCGCGCAGCAGCGCGCGCAGGATGCCGGCGACATTCGCTTTCCATGCGGGGTTGCGGTCGAGTACGTGCAGCAGGTAGCGGATGCGCGTGTGGGCGGGGATCGATGCTTTGATGGGAGCGGGGTTGGCGGCGGCGTGCGTCGCGTTTGCCGTGCTCGCCGCGTTGACGGTCTCGTCCGCGGCGGTCGAGGCAGGCGCGGAAGCTGCGCCCGTTGCAGCCGCCGTCGGCGCGTTCGCGCCGCCACGCACCGCGTTACCGCGGCGAATCCAGTGCGCGAGGTCGATCAGCCACGCGCTGCGTTCCGCGTAAGGCGCGTCGCGGTCCGCGATCGCCAGTAGCGCGTCGAGCTGATGGCCGCCGTCACGCGACGCACGCCACTTTTTTATGATTCGTTTGATTGAGTCGAACATGGGTTTTTCCTGCTCACACGCTCGCCCGGGTACGGGGTCGAGGCGGCGGACAGCCGCGCCTCGGTCGCACGCGGGCGAGCATCGTGGTGGAGGTTGGGGAGCGCGTCGCGCGTTGCCCGGCAACAGGGGCGGGCAACGGCTTTTGCCGGAGGGGCTTTGACTCGCGTACAGCATGCAACGTTTGCACGACGTTGCAAGAAAAATTGACGCAGATCAAAGGAAGCACAAGTAATCATGTGTTCGTCTGACCCGCGCCGACCGGGTCTGTCAGGCGCCGGGTCCGGCGGCGCCGCTGGCCGCGGAGTTGGCCGCCGGGTTGGTTGCCGGGTTGGCCGCCGAGTTAGCTGCTGCGGAAGTAGCCGCCGAAGGACACGGCGGCACCGAAATCGAAGCCGCCTTGCCGGCCGCCGACGAACGCCCTGCGCCCGTCGCGCCACCCGCGGCCGCCACCATCGCGCGCACGCCCGCCGCGATCTGCGTCGACACCTGTTCGAGCGCGCGCCGGTGCCCATCGACCAGCGCGTCATAACCGCCGCCGACCGGCTCGCTAACCACGCTGCGGCACGTCATCACCGCATTGCTGCGCACCGCGCGCACGCTCCACACCGCGTCGAGCAACGCGTGCGAGCCCGGCCACGATTCGAAGCGCTGCACGTTCATCGCGATCCGGTACACCGCGACGTCGTCGGGACGCGCGGTGCCGAACGCGTCGAGCGTGCCGAGCTGCTGGGTCAGATCGGTCGACAGCGCGCGGCGGATCTCGTCGCCGGGCAGCGAAGCCCAGCGCTCCTGTTCGAGCAGTTGCACCTGGGTCGGCCCGGTCTGCACGACCAGCTGATTTCTCGACACCTGCGGCGGCACGTTGACCGGCGCGACTTCGATCAGCCACGCGGGCGCGCTCGCGGTGCGGGCGACGGCCGGCGCCGCGCCGTCAGCGTTAGCTGCGCCGCCCAGCGTATAGAAGCGGCTCGACGGCGACGAACACGCGGCCAGCGCGATCGCCGCGGCCAGCGCGCCGACCTGCGCGGCAGCGCGCGCAAGCGTGCGCGGCGAGCGGGGGAGCCGGGCAAACATCATGGTTTATCTCCTGATTTACCGCGCAACAGCGATTCGGGGTGACGCTCCAGGTAATCCGACAGCGCGTTCAGCGACTGCAACGTGCGCGTCAGTTCCTGCAACGCCTGATGAACGTCGGACTGCAGCGGCGAGTCCTGCTGCAACGTCGCCTGGGCCGAGCTGAAGGTCTGTTTCGCGGCCGACAGCGTATCGCGCGCCTGCGGCACGACTTCCTTGTCCAGTCGCGAGAACAGCCGGTCGGCGTTCTTCAGCGCGCTGTTCAGGTTGTCGCCGATCTGGTCGAACGGCACCTTGTCGAGCTTCTTCGCGATGTCGGCGACCTGCAGCTGCAATTCGTCGAGCGTGTTCGGAATGGTCGGCAGCTCGAGCGGATCGCTGGTCACGTCGACCTTGGCCGGCGCCGCTTTCGGGAAGATGTCGAGCGCCACGTACAGCTGGCTCGTGATCAGGTTGCCGGTGCGCAGCTGGCCGCGCAGCCCGTGCTTGACCAGTTGTTCGAGCATCGTTTGACCCGCGAGCGTACCCGGCGCCGGCGCGTTTTCGCGGAAGCGCTTGCCGAGGCGATCCGGGTAGATGTTCATCGTCACCGGCATCGTGAAGCCGCGCGTTTTCGGATCGTAGTCGATGCCGATGTTGGTCACCTGGCCGAGCACGATGCCGCGGAAGTCGACCGGCGCGCCGACCGACAGCCCGCGCAGCGACTGGTTGAAGTTCATCACGACCCGCAGCGGCACGCCGTCCGGCTCGCGCATCGCGTCCGCCTCATCCGACGCGAGCCGGAAGGTCTGGTCGTTCGGCGCCTGCGGACCCATGTTCTGGCCGGGCGGCGACTGGAACGACAGACCGCCGACGATCACCGTCGCGAGCGATTGCGTGTTCAGCTTGAAGCCGCTCGAATCGAGCCGCAGATCGACGCCGCTCGCATGCCACCAGCGCGAATTGGTGCCGACGTACTGGTCGTACGGCGCCGACACGAACACCTGCATCGTCACGCCGGTGCCGCTCTTGTCGAGCGAGAAGCCGACCACCTGGCCGACCTGCACGCGCCGGTAGAAGATCGGCGAGCCGATGTCGATCGAACCGAGCGAGTCGCCGTGCAGCACGTACTGGCGGCCCTTCTGGTCGCCGGTGACGGGCGGCGGGGTTTCGAGGCCGACGAAGTTGTCGGCGGTATCGCCCGAGCGGCCCGCGTCCGCGCCGATATACGCGCCCGACAGCAGCGTGGTCAGACCCGACACGCCGCTCGCGCCGACCCGCGGACGCACCACCCAGAAGCGCGAATCCTTGACCGCGAACTTGCCGCCCTGCTTGGTCAGCTGCACCTCGACCAGCACATGCGACAGATCCTGCGACAGCGTGATCGTCTTCACCGCGCCGACCGTCACGTCCTTGTACTTGACCTGGGTCTTGCCCGGCTCGAGCCCTTCTGCGCTGGTGAAGCTGATCGTGATCACCGGGCCGCGTTCGTTGACCGAGCGGATCACGAGCGCGATGCCGATCAGCGCGGCGATCAGCGGAATCACCCAGACCAGCGACGGCAGCCAGCGGCTGCGCGGTTCGATCTCCGGGTCGGGCAACTGGGGCGGCAGGCTGGGTCCGTTCGAATCGTTGCGCGGCGCGTCACCGGAAGCGGGCGTCGGTCCTTGCGGGCTAGTCATGTTTGGAATCCTGAGGGGTTGGGGTGCTGCCTTCCACGGGGTCCCAGATGAGCCGTGGATCGAATTGCATGGAAGCCATCATGGTCAGGATCACGACCGCGCCGAACGCGATCGCGCCCGGTCCGGCCGTGATCACGGCCAGCGATTTGAAGCGCACCAGCGCGACGGTCAGCGTGACGACGAACACGTCGAGCATCGACCAGCGGCCGATCCGCTCGACCATCCGGTACAGCGTGGTGCGCTGTTGCGGACGCCAGCGCGAGCGGCGCTGCGCGGTCACGGTGAGCAGCACCAGCACGCTGAGTTTGAGCATCGGCACCATGATGCTGGCGACGAACACGATCACCGCGAGCGGCCAGTCGCCGGAGGTCCAGAAGTAGACGACGCCGCTCATGATCGTGTCGTCCTCGGCGCCGAGCAGCGACGCGGTGTGCATCACCGGCAACAGGTTGGCCGGAATATACAGCAGCGCGGCGGCGATCAGCAGCGCCCACGTGCGCATCAGGCTGTCGGGATTGCGCGAGTGCAGGTGCGCGCCGCAGCGGCTGCAATGCTGCGGCGCGACCGAGCGGATGCGCGGTTCGACGCGGCCGCACGAATGGCAGGACACGAGGCCCGCGCGTTTCGCGGTGACGTATTTCATCGCGGGGTCATCCTTCGCGCGGGGTGGGGGGAGCGTCCGGCTGCTGCTGAGGCTGCGGCACCGGCGTGCCGACCGCGAGCGCGGCGCTGTCCGCCTGCGAGCGTGGCAGCGGCGCCTCGTCCGGCGCGCCGAGTTCGTCGGCGATGTCCCACAGCACGCGCGGATCGAACGTGACGACCACCGCGAACATCAGCGTCAGCGCGCCGAACGCGAACAGCGCCGCTTCGGGAATCACGCGCGCGAGGCTGACCATCTTCACGATCGTGATCAGCACGCCGAGCATGAACACTTCGATCATCCCCCACGGCCGCACGAACTGGATCGCGCGCAGCACGCGGTTGAACTGCGGCGGCACGTAGCCGGCGCGCAGCGGCACCAGCACGTACAGCAACGCGACCAGTTCGGTGAGCGGGAACAGCACCGTCGAGCAGAACACCATCACGGCGACGATCTGCATGTCCTCGCCCCATAGCGCGACGAGCGCGCCGAACAGCGTGGTCTGCGAGGTGATGCCGTTGGTCTCGAGTTCGACGATCGGAAAGCCCTGCGCGATCACGAACGTGATCAGCGCGGCGAGAGTCATCGCGCAGATCGCGTCGAGCTTGCGCGACACGCCGCGATAGAGCGATGCGCCGCAGCGCGCACAGCGCGCGGTGGTGCGCCCGACAAGCCGTGGCTTGCGGAACAGCGTGTCGCATTCATGGCACGCGATCAGATGGTCATGTTCCATGCGGCTGGCTGCGTGACGACGTGGTTGAGTGACTTGAGCGGCGGAGCGGCAAGGTCCGTTTTTTGAGAAAAGTCGGGCGAAAGTGGGAGCAATAGTACCAAACGCGGCCCCGCGCAACAGCGCGAAAGGCCCAACCACGGCGCGGCGGCGGGCGCGTGCGATGCGCACCACGGCGTTTCGGACCGCCTTGTCCCCAATTGGTGCGCGGTCGCCTGGTCGAATCCGTCGCGCGCTGCCGCAAAAATCGGACCCGTCCGGTTCTGGCCGCTACAGCCAGTCCGGCGCGCTTCGGGTAGCATGGCGCCCTTGGCCTGTGCGCTGGCGGTTCGGCGCGATCGATGCAAGTCGGATCGCGCGCCGCCGGCGTTGCAGGCATCGCGGAATAGCCGGGTCGGCCGCGCCGTTAACTTCTATCAGCCTGCGTTGATCAGTCATGACACCCAATCCCTCGTTCGGTAATCAGGAGTCGTACACGCGGACCGCCATCGCGTTTCACTGGCTGATCGCGCTGCTGATCGTTTGCGGCTTCGCGCTCGGCTGGGTGATGACCGACATCCCGGGCTTTACGCCCACCAAGCTGCGTTACTTCTCCTGGCACAAATGGATCGGCGTGACCGTGTTCGCGCTCGCGATCCTGCGCATCCTGTGGCGCGCGACCCACGCCGCGCCGCCGCTGCCGCGCCGCATGCCCGGCTGGCAGCGCGGCGCCGCGCATCTCACGCATCTGCTGCTGTACGCGCTGATGGTCGTGATTCCGGCCTCCGGTTATCTGTACAGCTCGGCGGCCAACGTGCCGGTCGTCTATCTGGGCCTGATTCCGCTGCCGCGCCTGATCGCGCCCGACCCGCAGCTCAAGGAAGTGCTGAAGGCCGTGCATATCGCGCTGAATTACACGTTGCTGGTGCTGGTCGCGCTGCATGTGCTGGCCGCGCTCAAGCATCAACTGGTCGATCGCGACGGGCTGCTGTCGCGCATGCTCCCTTTCCTCAAATAAGGACTGCCATGAAGGTTCCGTTTTATCGCTCCATGCTCGCCGCGGTCGCGGCTGTGTCGCTGACGATGGCCGGCGCGGCGCTCGCCCAGGTCGACGTCGCGAAGAGTTCGGTCAGCGCGGTGTCGAAGCAGATGAACGTGCCGGTCGAGGGCAAGTTCGGCAAGTTCACCGCTCAGGTCAGCTTCGATCCGGCCAAACCGAGCGCCGGCAGCGCGCAGCTGAACATCGACGTCGCCAGCTACGACCTGGGCGACGAAAGCTACAACGAGCAGGTGCGCGGCAAGGAGTGGTTCGACGCGAAGACGTATCCGAACGCGACGTTCGTGTCCAGCGCGATCGCGCCGGCCGGTGGCAACCAGTTCAAGGTCACCGGCAAGCTGACGATCAAGGGCAAGTCGCAGACGGTCGTGGTGCCGGTCACCGTGACCCAGCAGGGCGCGACGCAGACCTTCGACGGCTCGCTGCCGATCAAACGCTCGCAGTTCGACATCGGCACCGGCGAGTGGAAGGACACGTCGGTCGTCGCCGATGAAGTGGTCATCAAATTTCACCTCGTCGCCGCGCACAAGTAACGCGTGCGGCGTTCGTGAAGCAGGCCGCGCCGCGTGGGGCGCGGCGGTTGTTGCAACCCAGGTTGCACCGCGATTTTCAACGCAATACAGGAGCACGAATTGAAAACGTCCATGTTGATCGCTGTTGGCGCGCTGGCTTCGTCGCTGTCGTTCGGCGCATTCGCCGCCGATACCTATATGCTCGATCCGACCCATACCTATCCGAGCTTCGAGGCCGATCACTTCGGTGGTCTGTCGACGTGGCGCGGCAAGTTCACGAAGACCACCGGCACCGTCACGCTCGACCGCGCGGCGAAGACCGGCACGCTCGACGTGACCGTCGACCCGGCCTCGGTGCAGACCGGCAACGCGAAACTCGACGACCACCTGAAGGCGGGCGAATTCTTCGACGTCGCGCAGTATCCGAGCGTCACGTACAAAGGCACGCAGATCAAGTTCGACGGCGACAAGCCGGTCGAAGTGATCGGTAATCTGACGATCCGCGGCGTCACCAAGCCGGTCAATCTGAAGATCGACTCGTTCAAGTGCATGCAGCATCCGGTGCTCAAGCGCGAAGTGTGCGGCGTCGAGGCGAGCACCGAGTTCAACCGCAGCGACTTCGGCATGGACTTCGGCTCGAAGTACGGTTTCAGCATGCTGACGCGTCTGAACATCCAGTCGGAAGGCGTCAAGCAGCAGTAATTCCGGGCGGACAGCCGCCGCGCTGCACCGCACCACGAACCGCTTCGGTTGCGCTCGCAACGAAGCGGTTTTTTTTCGCCTGTACCGAACGCCTTGTGCGCCGCCGGACGCGCGCCGATTATTTGCCGCTCGCGCCGCTTTTATTTTTTCAGTTAAATAGACGCTGGAGTGTGCCGGTGGAGCGCGTAGCCGGTGCGGCCGGCGCGCGTGTCGCACGCGCGCGTCGATAAATATTTCGCGCGGGACAGGAGATCTGGATGAATGCAACGACAGCGGCAAGCGTCGTGGGAAGCCGGCACAACTCGTGGCGCGCGGTGGTGGCCGCCTCGATCGGCAACGCGCTCGAATGGTTCGATCTGGTGGTGTACGGCTTTTTCGCGGTGACCATCTCGAGGCTGTTTTTCCCGGCCGGCAACGACACGGTGTCGCTGCTGCTCACGCTCGGCACCTTCGGTGTGTCGTTCTTCATGCGCCCGCTCGGCGCGATCGTGATCGGCGCGTACTCGGATCGCGCGGGCCGCAAGGCGGCGCTGACGCTGTCGATCCTGCTGATGATGAGCGGCACGCTGATCATCGCGATTCTGCCCACTTATCAAAGCATCGGCCTTGCCGCGCCGGTGATCCTCGTGATCGCGCGGCTGATGCAGGGTTTCTCGGCCGGCGGCGAGTTCGGCAGCGCGACCGCGTTTCTCGCCGAACACGTGCCGGGGCGGCGCGGTTTCTACGCGAGCTGGCAGATGGCCAGTCAGGGGTTGACCACGTTGCTCGCCGCCGGCTTCGGCGCGCTGCTGACCGGCACGCTCACACCGGAGCAGATGAACTCGTGGGGCTGGCGCGTGCCGTTTTTCTTCGGTCTGCTGATCGGCCCGGTCGCGTTCTATATCCGCAGCAAGCTCGACGAAACGCCCGAATTTCTCGCCGCCGAAACCACCCAGACGCCGCTGCGCGATACCTTCGCGACGCAGAAGCTGCGGCTCGTGATCGCGATGGGCGTGGTCGTGCTCGGCACCGTGTCGTCGTATCTGGTGCTGTTCATGCCGACTTATGGGGTGAAGCAGCTGGGCCTCGCGCCGTCGGTCGCGTTTGCCGCGATCGCGGTGACCGGCGTGATGCAGATGGTGTTCTCGCCGGTGGTCGGGCACCTGTCGGACCTGCATGGCCGCACGCGCATCATGCTGGCCGCGGCGGTGGCGCTGCTGGTGCTGGTCTATCCGGCGTTCCTGTATCTGATCGCGCATCCGAGCTTCGGCACGCTGATCGTCTGGCAGATCCTGTTCGGCTTTCTCGTCAGCGGCTACTTCGGCGCGACGCCGGGGCTGCTGTCGGAAATCTTCCCGGTGCAGACGCGCACGACCGGGATGTCGCTCGCCTATAACATCGCGGTGACGATCTTCGGCGGGTTCGGGCCGTTCATCATCGCGTGGCTGATCGGCGCGACCGGTTCGAAGGCGGCGCCGAGCTATTACGTGATGTTCGCCGCGCTGGTGAGTATCAGCGCGTTGATTGGAGCGCGGCGCAAGCTCGGTTTCCGCTAGGACGGAAAAGGGCCGCGAGCAGGAGACGGGTAACAGCGCTGTAAACGCAAAAGGCCGGTTCGCGAGAACCGGCCTTTTTTGTTGCCGCAATCTACGTGCGCATCAAACCTGCGCGCCCGCGTTCGGATCGTCCGGATCGACGCGTTCCTTCTTGTCCTTGATCAGGTCTTCACGCTTGATGCCGAACCACATCGCAAGCGCCGCCGCGACGAACACCGACGAGTAGATACCGAACAGAATACCGACCGTCAGCGCGAGCGCGAAGTAGTGCAGCGTCGGGCCGCCGAACAGGAACATCGACAGCACCATCATCTGCGTGCTGCCGTGCGTGATGATGGTTCGCGACATCGTGCTGGTGATCGCGTGGTTGATGACTTCGATCACGCTCATCTTGCGTTCGCGGCGGAAGGTCTCGCGAATCCGGTCGAAGATAACGACCGACTCGTTCACCGAGTAACCGAGCACCGCGAGCACCGCGGCCAGCACCGACAGCGAGAACTCCCACTGGAAGAACGCGAAGAAGCCGAGAATGATCACCACGTCGTGCAAGTTCGCGATCACGCCGGCCACCGCGTACTTCCATTCGAAGCGGAACGACAGGTAGATCACGATACCGACCACCACGCACGCGAGCGCGAGCAGACCGTCGGTGGCGAGTTCCTTGCCGACCTGCGGACCGACGAACTCGACGCGCTGCAACTGCACGTCGGGCGTATCGGTCTTCAGCGCGGCCATCACCTGTTCGCTCTGCTGCGCGGACGTCAGGCCCTCCTTCAGCGGCAGACGGATCAGCACGTCGCGCGCGGTGCCGAAGTTCTGCACCTGCGCGTCGCCATAGCCGAGCTTGCCGAGCGTGTTGCGCACCGGGTCGAGCGGCGCCGCGTTCGGATACTGCACCTCGATCACGGTACCGCCGGTGAATTCCACCGACAGATGCAGCCCGCGATGCACGAGGAAGAACACGGCGGCGAGGAACGTCAGCAGCGAGATCGCGTTGAAGATCAACGCGCGCTGCATGAACGGAACGTCTTTACGGAAACGGAAAAATTCCATGGTCTTGTTCTCCGGGACTCAGCGGGATGAACCCGGTTTTTGCGGCGTCGAGCCATCCGGCGGCGTGCCCGGCGTGTTGCGGCGACGCACGGTCGGCTTGCCGCGAGCCTGCGAGGCGGCGTTTGCCTTCGCGGCCGGCTTGACGCCGGACTTCGAGCTGGCCTGCGCGTTGGCGATGGCCTGCGCGGTGTCGGTCGCGGCGTCGTCGTTTTCCAGATAAGCGCTGGCGCCGGCGGTAGCCGTCTGCGGACGCCACACCTGACCGATCGACAGCGACTTCAGCTTCTTCTTGCCGCCGTACCAGAAGTTGACGAGGCCGCGCGAGAAGAACACCGCCGAGAACATCGACGTCAGAATGCCGATACAGTGGACGATCGCGAAGCCGCGCACCGGGCCGGAGCCGAATGCGAGCAGCGCGAGACCGGCGATCAGCGTGGTCACGTTCGAGTCGAGAATCGTCGCCCATGCATGCGCGTAGCCGTTCTGGATCGCCAGTTGCGGCGGCGCGCCGTGGCGCAGTTCTTCACGCACGCGCTCGTTGATCAGCACGTTCGCGTCGATCGCCATACCGAGCGCGAGCGCGATAGCGGCGATACCCGGCAACGTGAGCGTGGCCTGCAGCATCGACAGCACCGCGACCAGCAACAGCAGGTTGACGGAAAGGCCGATCACCGAGATCACGCCGAACAGCATGTAGTACGCGATCATGAACACGGCGATTGCCGCGAAGCCCCACACGACCGAGTGGAAGCCCTTCTTGATGTTGTCGGCACCGAGGCTCGGGCCGATCGTGCGTTCCTCGATGATCTCCATCGGCGCGGCGAGCGAACCGGCGCGCAGCAGCAGCGCGAGGTCGGCGGCCGCTTGCGGGGTCGGCTGGCCGGTGATCTGGAAGCGGTCGCCCAGTTCCGACTGGATCGTCGCGACCGTCAGCACTTCCCCCTTGCCGCGTTCGAACAGCACCATCGCCATCGGCTTGCCGATGTTGTCGCGCGACACCGCGCGCACCGCGCGGCCGCCGGCCGAGTCCAGACGGATGTTGACCGACGGACGCTGATGCTCGTCGAAGCCCGCCGATGCGTCGATGATGCGGTCGCCGGTGAAGATCACCTGTTTGCGCAGCAGCACCGGCACCTGGTTGCCCTGGGTGAAGAGTTCGTCACCCGGCGGCACCGGATCGTTCGGGTTCGGGTGGGTGTTGACCGGGTCCGCGAGGCGCGCTTCGAGCGTCGCGGTACGGCCGATGATGTCCTTCGCCTTCGCGGTGTCCTGCACGCCCGGCAGCTCGACCACGATGCGGTCCGAGCCCTGTTGCTGGATCACCGGCTCGGCCACGCCGAGTTCGTTCACGCGGTTATGCAGCGTGGTGATGTTCTGCTTGAGCGCGGCGTCCTGCACCGAGCGTTGCACTTCCGGCGTGAACGTGCCGACCAGCTGCACGCCGCCGTCCGCGCCGGCATTCGGCTGCGACGTCCACCGCAATTCGCTGACGCCGCGGCTGAGCAGCTTGAGCGCCGCGTCCGCGGTGGCCTGATCGGCCAGATTCACTACCACCGACTGGTTCACGCGATTCACGCCGCCGTCGCGCACGTTGTTGTCGCGCAGCATCGTGCGTACGTCCGACGCGTCCGAATCGAGTTTCTTGTTCAGTGCGCCGGCCATGTCGACCTGCAGCAGGAAGTGCACGCCGCCGCGCAGATCGAGACCGAGGTACATCGGCAGCGCGCGCAGCGCGGTCAGCCAGCTCGGCGACGCGCTTTGCAGGTTCAGCGCGACGATGTACTGCGGATCGTTCGGGTCGCTGTTCAGCGACTTCTGCAGCAGATCCTTCGCGCGCAGTTGCGTGTCGGTGTCCGCGAGACGCACGCGGATGGTCGCGTTGTTCTGCGCGTTATCGAACGTGACTGCAGTCGGCTTGATCTGATTGCCCGCGAGCGCGGCTTCGACCGACGCGAGCGTGGTGGCGTCGAGCCTGACCGTCGCCTTGCCGCTCGACACCTGCACCGCCGGCGCTTCGCCGTACAGATTGGGCAGCGTGTACACGAGGCCGATGACCAGAGCCACCAGCATCACGGCGTATTTCCAGAGGGGGTAGCGATTCATGAGTGGTCCAACGGGAGGTTGGCTTGGATGCGATGCGCCCGGCGATGAGCGCGGTCAGTTCAGCGGGACTGCCTGAAATGGCCGCGAGGCCGCGCCGGACGCGGGAGAGCAGGCCTTACAGCGACTTGATCGTGCCCTTCGGCAGAACCGTCGTAACCGCTGCCTTTTGCACGGTGATTTCGGTGCCTTCCGAGATTTCGATGCCGACGTAGGCTTCGCCCACCTTGGTCACCTTACCGACGATGCCGCCGTTGGTCACGACTTCATCGCCCTTGGCCATCGCGGCGAGCATGCTGCGGTGTTCCTTCTGGCGCTTCATCTGGGGGCGAATCATGATGAAGTACAGCACGCCGAACATCAGGATCAGCGGCAGGAAGCTCATCAGGTTTGATTCGATGCCACCTGCTGCAGCGCCTTGAGCATAGGCATTGGAAATGAACGACACGTTGGTCTCTCCGTTATCAGTCAAAACTAACAAAAAATTCAGCCGATTATTCTACCACCGGCCGAACCCGCGCCGGCACGGCGAATCGGCTTTGCGATCAACCGTTTAAAGGCCTGCATCGAGCAATATTTGGGCACTCGATGCGGTTCCGGCGAAAGTGAAGTGTAAGGTTTATGCGCGGTGACTGGGTCGCGACGCGCGGATTGTTCAGTTCAATCGGCGCGCCGCGCGCTCAGGACGCGGGTACGGCGCCGCGTGCGCGGTCCTCGTGAAAACGCTTGCGGAACGCGTCGAACATCTTCGCGTCGATCGCATCGCGCATTTCCTGCATCAGTTCGAGGTAGTAGTGCAGGTTGTGGATCGTGTTCAACTGCGCGCCGAGGATTTCGCCGACGCGGTGCAGGTGATGCAGATAGCCGCGCGTGAAGTTGCGGCAGGTGTAGCAGCCGCATTGTTCGTCGAGCGGGCGCAGCGAGTTCTTGTGGGTCGCGTTGCGGATCTTGACGTCGCCGAAACGGGTGAACAGCCAGCCGTTGCGCGCGTTGCGGGTCGGCATCACGCAGTCGAACATGTCGACGCCGGCCGCGACGCCCGCCACCAGATCTTCCGGCGTGCCGACGCCCATCAGGTAGTGCGGCTTGTCGGCCGGCAGCTTCGGGCCGATGTGGTTCAGGATCCGCATCATGTCTTCCTTCGGCTCGCCGACCGACAGGCCGCCGATCGCCAGACCGTGGAAGTTTTTCTCCGCGAGGCCGGCCAGCGATTCGTCGCGCAGGTCCTCGAACATGCCGCCCTGGACGATGCCGAAGAGGGCGTTCGGATTGCCCAGGCGCTGGAATTCGTCGATCGAGCGCTGCGCCCAGCGCATCGACATGCGCATCGATTCGGCCGCTTCCTGGTGCGAGGTCGGGATGTTGTTGGTCGCGTACGGCGTGCATTCGTCGAACTGCATCACGATGTCCGAGTTCAGCACCTTCTGGATCTGCATCGACACTTCCGGCGACAGGAACAGCCGGTCGCCGTTGATCGGCGACGCGAACGTGACGCCGTCCTCGGTGATCTTGCGCAGGTCGCCGAGCGAGAACACCTGGAAGCCGCCCGAGTCGGTGAGGATCGGTTTCTTCCAGCCCATGAAGCCGTGCAGGCCGCCGTGCGCTTCGATGGTTTCGAGGCCCGGGCGCAGCCACAGGTGGAAGGTGTTGCCGAGGATGATCTGCGCGTGCATCTCGTCGAGCTCGCGCGGCTGGACCGCCTTCACCGTGCCGTAGGTGCCGACCGGCATGAAGATCGGCGTTTCGACCACGCCGTGATTCAGCGTGACACGGCCGCGGCGGGCCAGGCCGTCGGTGCCGAGCAGTTCGAATTTGAGGCCGTTTGCGGGGCGCTCGTGAGCGGGTTGCTGCGTGGGATGACCCAGGGTCATTGAGTAACTCCTGTGCTACCGGAAAACATGCTTTGCATGGGACCGGAGTAAGCGCTAAAGCGCTAACACCGGATCGACACCGGCGCAGATAAGGAAATGCCGCTGCGGGGGAGCGCGGCGGCTGGGGGACTGCCTAAAAAAACTACTAACCGTGTAGTGCTGCGGTGCTGCTTTGCGTACCGCCACGGCGCGTATCCGAACGGCGCATTCGAGCGGGACGCCGAGGCGGCACGTTAGAGGCGTTGCATGCCGCCGTCGCATTCAGGCATCGGGCTCGATTGCCGCACTCACGGGCCGAATTCAAACGTCGCGCCGCGTCAACAGCATCGCGTCGCCATAGCTGAAAAAGCGGTAACGCTGCTCGATAGCGTGACGATAGGTCGCGCGAATCGTCTCGACGCCGGCGAACGCGGACACCAGCATCAGCAGCGTCGACTTCGGCAAATGGAAATTCGTCACCAGCCGGTCGACCACCCGGAAGCGGTAACCCGGCGTGATGAAGATGTCGGTTTCCGCGCTGGTCGCGGCGAGCGGCCGGCCGGCCGCTTCGGCGTCGCGCGCGGCGGCTTCGAGCGCGCGCATCGACGTGGTGCCGACCGCGATCACGCGGTTGCCGCGCGCCTTGGTCGCGGCGATCCGGTCCGCCAGCGACTGCGGCAGGTGATACCACTCGCTGTGCATCTTGTGCTCGGCGATGTTCTCGACCCGCACCGGCTGGAACGTGCCCGCGCCGACGTGCAGCGTCAGCGTCGCGCGTTCGACACCCTGCGCGTCGAGCTTCGCGAGCAGCGCGTCGTCGAAGTGCAGGCCGGCGGTCGGCGCGGCGACCGCGCCCGGGTTCTGCGCGAACACGGTCTGGTAGCGGGTTTCGTCGGTCGCGTCGGGATCGTGCTCGATGTACGGCGGCAGCGGCAGGCGGCCGTACTGCTCGATCAGCGTCAGGCAATCGTCCGGGAAGTGCAGCGTGTAGAACTGATCGACGCGCTCGCCGACGGTGACGTCGAACGCATCGGCCAGACGCGCAGTGGTGCCCGGCTGCGGGCTCTTGCTCGCGCGGATCTGCGCGAGCGCGCTGCGCTCGCCGGTCAGGCGCTCGACCAGCACTTCGATGCGCCCGCCGCTGGCCTTCTGGCCGAAGAAGCGGGCCTTCAGCACCTTGGTGTCGTTGAAGACGAGCAGGTCGCCGGGCGCGAGACACGCGGGCAACTCGGTGAAGCGGCGATCGATCAGGCGCGCGGCGCCATCGGGGGCCCCGGCGTGGTCCACTTCGAGCAGACGGCTCGCGCTGCGCTCAGGCAGCGCGACTTGCGCGATCAGCTCGGGCGGCAGATCGAAATCGAAATCGGAAAGCGTAAACATGCGAACGACTGGGAGCGAATTGGGACGGAATTGAGCCGAAGCCGGAGTCGGGCGGCTATGATGGCGGGACGCCGAAGCGGCCCGTGCGCCCTGTCCTGTGCCGCGTCCTGCGTGCGAGACAGCGCGCAGCGCGGCACGACGTTTTTTTCGACAGCAGCCGATATTGTACTTGCGAAGCAGCCCATGCCTTTGTCCGACCGCCGATTGTCCGTTGCCAACCTCGAAGCGGGAGACGCGCCGCGGCGCCGCGGCGCGCGAGGCGAGACGGACGAGGATGAGGTGAGAGAGGGTGTGGGCGGCGCGGGTGGCGGCGCGAGCGCGAGTGATCCGGACGACCCGGCGCAACAACTCGCAGCCGCCAACGAAAACGGCAAACCCGCCGCCAAATCCAGATCTTCGAGCAAAGCCGCCGCCAAACCCGCGGCGAAAGCCCCCGTCAAAACCGCCGACAAGCTCGCCAAACTCGGCCTGAACCGCGACATCGACCTCGTGCTGCATCTGCCGATGCGCTACGAGGACGAAACCTCGCTGACGCCGATCGGCCATCTGCTGCCCGGCGGCATCGCGCAGACCGAAGGGGTGGTGTTCGACAACGAGATCGCGTACCGGCCGCGTCGCCAGTTGCTGGTGAAGCTGCGCGATGGCGACGGCGACGAACTGGTGCTGCGCTTCCTGAACTTCTACGGCTCGCAGGTCAAGCAGATGGCGCTCGGCGCGCGGCTGCGCGTGCGCGGCGACGTGCGCGGCGGTTTCTTCGGGATGGAGATGGTGCATCCGGCGGTGCGCGTGGTCGATGAAGACACGCCGCTGCCGCAGGCGCTGACGCCGGTCTATCCGAGCACCGCGGGGGTGTCGCAGGCGTATCTGCGCAAGGCGATCGACAACGCGTTGTCGCGCACCTCGCTGCCGGAGTTGTTGCCCGCGCCGGTCGCGCGCGAGCATCTCGAACCGCTCGGCGTGCCGTCGCTGATGGACGCGGTGCGCACGCTGCATCATCCGGGCGCGCAGTCGGACGAGACCGCGCTGATCGACGGCACCCATCCGGCGTGGGTGCGCATCAAATTCGAAGAGTTGCTCGCGCAGCAGATGTCGCTCAAGCGCGCGCACGACGAGCGCCGCACCCGCGCCGCGCCGGCGATGCCGCGCCGCAAGCTCGGCGACGAGTCGGCGCTGGTCGCGCGTCTGCTGAAGGCGCTGCCGTTTTCGCTGACGGCCGCGCAGGAGCGGGTCGGCGGCGAAATCGCGCTCGATCTGACCCAGCCGCATCCGATGCAGCGGCTGTTGCAGGGCGACGTCGGCAGCGGCAAGACGATCGTCGCGGCGCTCGCCGCCGCGCAGGCGATCGATGCCGGCTACCAGGCCGCGTTGATGGCGCCGACCGAAATCCTCGCCGAGCAGCACGCGCGCAAATTGCGCGGCTGGCTGGAGCCGCTCGGCGTGAGCGTCGCGTGGCTGGCGGGCAGTCTGAAGACCAAGGAGAAGCGCGCGGCGATCGAAGCGGCCGCGCTCGGCACCGCGCAACTCGTGATCGGCACGCACGCGATCATCCAGGACGCGGTCGAGTTCGCGCGGCTCGGGCTCGTGATCGTCGACGAACAGCATCGCTTCGGCGTCGCGCAGCGGCTCGCGCTGCGCGCGAAGGCCCAGGGCGCGGCCGACGGCGCGAGCGACTTCCAGCCGCATCAACTGATGATGTCCGCGACGCCGATCCCGCGCACGCTCGCCATGACTTACTACGCGGACCTCGACGTATCGACGATCGACGAGCTGCCGCCCGGCCGCACGCCGATCCTGACCAAGCTGGTGTCCGACGCGCGCCGCGAGGAGGTGATCGGCCGCGTGCGCGAGGCCGCGCTGACCGGGCGCCAGGTGTACTGGGTGTGTCCGCTGATCGAGGAAAGCGAGACCTTGCAACTGCAGACCGCGGTCGAAACCTACGAAACCCTCGTGGCCGCGTTGCCCGAGTTGCGGGTCGGCCTCGTGCATGGCCGCCTCGCGCCGGCCGAAAAGGCCGCGGTGATGGACGCGTTCTCGCGCAACGAAATCCAGCTGCTGGTCGCGACGACCGTGATCGAAGTGGGCGTCGACGTGCCGAACGCGTCGCTGATGGTGATCGAGCACGCGGAGCGCTTTGGCCTTGCGCAGTTGCATCAGCTGCGCGGCCGGGTCGGGCGCGGCAGCGCCGCGTCGGTGTGCGTGCTGCTCTACACCGGACCGCTGTCGATGACCGCGCGCGCCCGTTTGCAGACGATGCGCGAGACCACCGACGGCTTCGAGATCGCCCGCCGCGACCTCGAGATTCGCGGACCGGGCGAGTTTCTCGGCGCGCGCCAGTCGGGCGCCGCGATGCTGCGTTTCGCCGACCTCGAAAACGACCAGTGGCTGATCGACCCCGCGCGCGAGGCCGCCGCCACGCTGCTGGAGCAATACCCGGAGGTGGTGCTCCAGCATCTGGCGCGCTGGCTGGGCGCGCGCGAGCAGTATCTGAAGGCGTGACACGGCGGCCGGTTTGCGTTTTGTCGTCGTGCGGCGCTAAACGTTTGGCGTCACACGGTCAAAAGGTTGGCGAAGCGGTTGGCGAACCGACCCTATAGGTGTATAACTAGAACCTATCGAATCCTTCATACTGATTGATCCCCGAATGACGCTCACCGAATTGAAATACATCGTGGCGGTAGCGCGCGAGCGGCACTTCGGCCGGGCGGCCGAAGCGTGTTTCGTCAGCCAGCCCACGCTGTCCGTCGCCATCAAGAAGCTCGAAGACGAGCTGAACGTGCAGATTTTCGAGCGCGGCACCAGCGAGGTCAGCGTCACGCCAATCGGCGAACAGATCGTCACGCAGGCTCAGCGCGTGCTCGAGCAGACGCTCGCGATCAAGGAAATCGCCAAGCAGGGCAAGGACCCGCTGGTCGGGCCGCTGCGCCTTGGCGTGATCTATACGATCGGACCGTATCTGCTGCCCACGCTGGTCAAGCAGATGATCGCGCGCGTGCCGCAGATGCCGTTGATGCTGCAGGAGAACTACACGCTCAAGCTGATCGAGCTGCTCAAGCAGGGCGAAATCGACGTCGCGATCATGGCGCTGCCGTTCCCCGAAACCGGGCTGATGCTGCGTCCGCTGTACGACGAGCCGTTCGTCGTCGCGCTGCCGTCCGGGCACGCGTGGGAAAGCCGCCCGAAAATCGATCCCGACGATCTGAAGCAGGAAACCATGCTGCTGCTCGGCAGCGGTCACTGCTTCCGCGATCACGTGCTCGGCGTGTGCCCGGAGCTGATGCGGTTTTCGCAGAACGCGGACGGGATCCAGAAGACCTTCGAAGGCTCGTCGCTTGAAACGATTCGCCACATGGTTGCGAGCGGCGTTGGGATTACCGTGCTGCCGCGCATGTCGGTGCATGAAGTGAAGCCGCATGCGGGCGGGATCGACGCGGGGCTGCTCAGCTACGTCGCGTTCGACGAGCCGGTGCCGGACCGCCGCGTCGTGCTCGCATGGCGCAAGAGCTTCACGCGGATGCCCGCGATCGAGGCGATCTGCGAGGCGATCGCCGCGTGCGAGTTGCCGGGCGTCAAGAAGCTCGATCTGCCGGCCGCCGTCAACTGATGGAACGGTAGGGGGCCGGCGGCAGATCGCCGCGGCCCGCAGCCGCGCCGGGCTTGCCGAGCCCGGCCGGATCGCAAGTCTCAAAAAAAGGGCGCAAACCCTATCGCATAGATAGAATTTATCAAATATAGATAATCGATAGGGTTGATATAGTTTCCTCCAGGGATCGCCCGATCCCGTATTCACACAGCTCAGGCGCCGACCTGTGTTCAAGGCTGGACAAGCCGAGGAGGAAACATGTCCGAACGTAAGCTCACCAATGCCGCTGGCGCCCCGCTCGCCGACAACCAGAATTCGATGACCGCCGGCCCGCGCGGCCCGGTCGTTCTGCAAGACGTATGGCTGCTCGAAAAGCTCGCCCACTTCGATCGCGAAGTGATTCCCGAGCGTCGCGTGCACGCGAAGGGCTCGGGCGCCTTCGGCACGCTGAAGGTCACGCACGACATCTCGCGCTACACGAAAGCGAAAGTCTTCGCGCAGGTCGGCAAGGAAACGCCGCTGTTCATGCGCTTTTCGACGGTGGCCGGCGAGCGCGGCGCGGCCGATGCCGAGCGCGACGTGCGCGGTTTCTCGATCAAGTTCTATACCGAGGAAGGCAACTGGGACGTGGTCGGCAACAACACGCCGGTGTTCTTCATCCGCGA
>NZ_MSDV01000031.1 GCF_001931485.1 Burkholderia sp. SRS-W-2-2016
AACCGGCCGCTGGTCAGGCCGGCGACCGCATGGCTCTCGTCCGACAGCGAATGCGCAACCTGCTTGACCGCCGCCTGAACCAGCGCGCCGATCATGCCGCCCGCATTGACCGACATGCCGCCGAGCTCGTTGCCGCTGGCGGTGGCGATTTTCTGCCACAGCACGTCGCCGCTTTTCAGATCGACCAGCTTCGCCGACGCGGATACCACCGTGGTCGAGTCGATCACGCGATAGACCGAACCGTACTGCGTGATCTTCGAAAACAGCACCGCGTCCGCGCCGAAAATCTCGCGCAGCTTGGCCGGCGACACCTGTTCGATATCGGCCGGCGCGGTCAGCCCGTTCTGCTTGAAGGTCTCCTCCATCAGCGCGACTGGAATCACGTAGTAACCGGCTTCGGCGAGCGGCTGGGTCATTTGCGACAGCATGCCCTCCGACGCCTTCACGTCGGTGGTGTCGTTGACCGGCGGCAACACCAGAATGGAGCGCGGCTGCGCCTGTTTGAACGCGGTGTAATCGACGTGACGCGGCTGCGTCGCGCACGCGGCGAACAGGCCGAGAATCGACAGCGCCGCGACGAGCTTCAGGGAAATCAGTTTCAGCATGGCGTGGCTCTCAGGGTCGGGCGGACTTCTTCTTCAGCAGGAAGTCCATGTAAGTCGACGACTCCGGAAACAGCTGCCGCTCGGCGACAAACTGCTGCTCGGCCTCCTGGCCCTTGCCGACGCTCGCGTACAGCATGCCCAGATGCGCATGAAAACCTGGAGGCGGCGTCGCGCCCTTCGCGCCGATCGTTTGCAGCGCTTTTTCGAGCGCGTCGATCTGCTGTTCGGGACTCGACTTTCCCTTGAAGTATTCGTAGACCTGCGGCTGATAGCCGTCCCATTGATAAAGCGACACGGGCTTTTGCGCCGCGCAGCCGCCGAGCAATGCGGCGAGCGCGACGAGCGGCAGCCACGCGCGATTCGTGAGGGTGATTTTCATTGGCAAAAACGTGAGTGGTTTTTTATCCGCTGCGGCGTGGCAGCGCGTGTGGATCGATCGCGTCAAGCGGATGCCGCGCGTTTAGCGCGCCGCGTTCAACGCGCCCGCGTCGACCTGCTCGACCAGATGGTTGACCGCTTCCTGGATCGCCAGATCGAGCACCTTGCCGTTGAGCGTGGAGTCGTAGCTCGCAGTACCGCCGAAGCCGATCACCTCGCGATTCGACAGGCTGAACTCGCCCGCGCCCTGGCTCGACAGCACCACCTGGGAGGTGGTCGTATCGACGATGTTCAGGCTCACCTTCGCGTACGCGATCTGGTTCTTGCCGCGCCCGAGGATGCCGAACAGCTGCTGGTCGCCGACTTCCTTGCGGCCGAACTCGGTGACGTCGCCGGTCACGACGAAGCGCGCGCCCTTCAGGTTCTGCGGCTGGTTCAGCAGCGCGGCTTCCTGCCTGATCTCGGCGAGGTTGTCGCGGTCGAGCACGTTAAAGCGCTGACTCTGCTGCAAACGCGTGACGAGGATCGTTTTCGCCTGGCTGCCGAGACGGTCGACATTGTCGGAAAACAGCCCGCGCATATAGCTCGAGCGATTATCGAATTTGCCGAGTGCGATAGGCACCGGCTTGCCCGCATAAGGGGTGTGCGCACTAGCGACTACCGGCACCGGCAAAGTCTGCGACGATTCGGTCGCGCAACCGCTCAATGCGCCGGCAATAATGGCCAGCACCAGCACGCTTGATCTGTTAGATGTTTTCAACGGAGAAATCCCACGAAAAATCGGAATTTAGATAGCTTTTCGATCGGACCGCATTAGTTGCGAATAGATCGAACCGCGCTTCGAGTATTCCCGCGGGGACGCGCGCAGACACGAGCGGCACGGGCGCGAGCCGTGACTCGTGCGTCGGGCGGGTGCAAATAAGTGGCTTGCGTGTGGCGCCGCGGATCAATACCGGGCTCAACCATAGCCGAATCAGAGCCGATTAACTGTCACGCTTTGCAAAATCCGATGCGCATCGGCAACGATTTAATAAAATAAGCCTTGTCTGATTGCTTTTGATTATTCCAATTAAATCAGGCTAATTTCCGTATTCGCTCGATTTTTTAAGGCCCCGCTCTAAATCCGCTTCAGACTCGTTTTAGTCCGGCATGCGCATTATCCCGCCAATTGCCGCGCGGCATTCCTCAACGCATCCATCAATACCGCGACACCCGGCGTCGCGTCGTCGGCCCACAGCATGCCGACGCCCGGCGCGACGCCGGGGACGAACAACGGCAAATGGCGCACCGCGTCCGGCTCGGCCCGCTCCAGTTCCTGCAACACGTGCAGCGACGCGACGAACAGACAGTCGCTCTGCTGCGCGAGCGCCTTGTTGATCAGGATCGACGCCGACGACATGAACGCCGCCGGCATGCCGAGCCCGGCCTGCGCGAACGCCGCTTCGAGACTCGCGTGCATCGGCGAGGACGCGGGCGGCACGATCCACGGAAAGCCGAGCGTGTCCTTCCAGCCGAGCCGCCGACGGCGCTGCAACGGATGCCGTACCCGCGCGGCGACGCACACGCGGCCGTCGTACAGATGCTCGTGATGGCAACCGGCATTCAATGCTTCGGCATCCAGACGACCGATCACCAGATCGAGTTCACGTAGTTGCAGCATCCGCAGCAACGCATCGACGGTGCCCTCGTGCAACTGGATCTGCAGGCGCGGCTCGGCGTCGATCAACTGCCCGGCCGCGGCCGGCAGCAGCACCGCGGCGATCGCGGACGGCGCGCCGACCCGCACCACGCCGCCGAGCCCCGCCTGCAGCGCGCTCAGATCCGCGCTCACGCGTTGCAGATCGCCGAGCATCCGCTGCGCGTGCTGCAACACGATCTCGCCGCCGCGTGTGGGCGCGATGCGCCGCGTGGTGCGCTCGAACAGTGCGAAGCCGACCACTTCCTCGAGCTCGCGCAGCCATTTGGACAGCGCCGGCTGGGTCATCGCCATGCGCTCGCCGGTGCGGCTCAGACTGCGCGTGCGGCCGATCACCGCGAGGATTTCGAGGTCGCGCATACGAAGCCGGCGCAGCAGGATTTCGTTCAGATTTTTCATTGCAAAATCGATATAGATCGGAATTTATTATTCAAGAATTGAAAATGAATCGCAACCTATACTGGGCCTCACGTCAACCTGCGTTGCCGACCCGCGCCGCACACCCGAACCGATCCCGTCCGACATGAACGCCCAGCCCAACTTCCTGTTCTTCATCACCGATCAACACCGCGCCGACCATCTCGGCGCCTATGGCAACCGCGAAGTGCGCACCCCGCATCTCGATCGCCTCGCGGCGCGGAGCTGGCTGGCCGAGCGCTGCTACGTCGCGTCGCCGGTCTGCATGCCGAATCGCGCGACGCTGCTGACCGGCCGCTGGCCGTCCGCGCACGGCGTGCGCCACAACGGCATCGCGCTGTCGCTGCGCACCCGTACCTTCCTCGATCAGCTGCGCGACGCCGGCTACCGCACCGCGCTGGCCGGCAAGGGTCATCTGCAGAACATGACCGGCAAAGCGGCGGTCTGGCCCGCAGCCGGCGCGCCGGCCTTTCGCCCGGCGGCCATGCGCGAGGACGCCGGCCGCTACGACCAGGAATGGGCGCCGGCGTGGCAGGCGTCGGCCGCGCACGAGATGGCGCTGCCCTACTACGGCTTCGACGACGTCGCGCTCGCGATCGACCACGGCGACACCGCCGGCGGCCACTACCGGCGCTGGCTCGAACGCGAGCATCCGGGCGTCGCCGCGCGGGTGGGCCGCGAGCACGCGCTGCCGAGCCCCGGCTACGTGCTCGCCGACGCGGGCCAGGCGTGGCGCACGCAGGCGCCCGAAGAGTGCCACCCGAGCGCGTGGATCGCCGATCAGACGATGCGCATGCTCGACGGCTATGCGCGCGGCGACAAGCCGTTTTTCCTGCAGTGCTCGTTTCCGGACCCGCATCATCCGTTCACGCCGCCCGGCCGCTACTGGGACATGTATGCGCCGGAAGACGTGCGGCTGCCCGCATCGTTCGATGTCGCCGGCCGCGCGCTGCCGCCGCATGTCGCGTGGCTGCACGCTGAGCGCGAGCGCGGCGCGGCCGTCAAGCACACGCCCGCGCTGTTCGCGTGCACCGAGCGCGAGGCGCGCGAAGCGATCGCGCTGAACTACGGCTCGATCAGCTTCATCGACGCGATGATCGGCAAGGTGCTCGCGCATCTGCAAACGCTGGGTCTCGCCGACAACACCGTGGTGGTGTTCAGCAGCGATCACGGCGACTACATGGGCGATCACCAGTTGCTGTGGAAAGGGCCGATCCACTACCAGAGCATCATCCGCGTGCCGTTCCTGTGGCACGACCCGCAAGCCGGCGGCGATGGTGCGCGCAGCCAGGCGCTGTGCTCGTCGGCCGATCTCGCGCCGACCGTGCTCGAACGCGCGGGCGTCGCGCCGTTCAACGGCATTCAGGGCGCGTCGCTGCTGCCGCTGATCGACGCCGCCCACGAGCCGGCGGGCGCCGCGCCCGACAACTGGCGCGACGCGGTGCTGATCGAGGAAGAAGCGCAGCGCCAGCTGTTCGGCTTCGCGGCGCGCCCGCGCGTGCGCACGCTGCAAACCGGCCGCTTCAGGCTCAGCCTGTACGACGGCCAGACCTGGGGCGAGCTGTACGACCTCGCCGAAGACCCGCACGAGCTGCGCAATCTCTGGTCCGAGCCCGCCTACGCGCAGCACAAGGCGGAGGCAATGGAACGGCTGGGCCGCACGATGCTCGCGCTCAGCGACACGAGTCCGTATCCGACCGCGATCGCCTGAGCCCACCCGCCAGAACGCCACGAATAATCAGGAGACAACCGATGCAGCAAGCTACCCCCGCCGATCCGGCGGCTACCCGCGACATCCGCGAATTCATCGACGCCTGCCCGGTGTCGCTGTACCAATTGCGCATCGTCGCGCTGTGCTTCCTCGTGGTCGCGCTCGACGGCTTCGATACCTCGTCGATCGGTTTCATCGCACCCGGCATCCGCGACCAGTGGGCGCTCGCGCCGACCGCGCTGGCGCCCGTGTTCGGCGCGAGCCTGCTCGGCCTGATGCTCGGCGCGTTCCTGTTCGGGCCGCTATCGGATCGCTTCGGACGCCGTACGATCCTGATCACGACGGTCGCGTGGTTCGGGCTCGCGTGCCTCGCGTCCGCGTTCGCGCCGTCGTTCGAGGTGCTGGTCGCGCTGCGCTTCGTCACCGGTCTGGGACTTGGCGGCGCATGGCCGAACGCGGTCACGCTGACCGCCGAATACTGTCCGGCACGGCGCCGCTCGACGCTGCTCACGCTGATGTTCTGCGGCTTCGCGCTCGGCGGCGCGCTGGGCGGCGGCGTCGCGGCGCTGCTGATGCAGCGCTACGGCTGGCGCGGCGTGCTGGTGACCGGCGGCTTGATGCCGCTCGCGCTGGTGATCCCGCTGCTGCTGTGGCTGCCCGAATCGCCGCGCTATCTGGTGCAGAAAGGCGCGCCGCGCGCGAAGATCGCGCGGGTGATCGCCCGTCTCGCGCCGGGCGTGTCGCTCGACGACGGCAAGGCCTTCACGGTGCGCCAGGCGCCCGCGCATGCGGGAGTGTCGGTCGTCGATCTGTTCAGACAGGGCAATCTGCGCGGCACGCTGCTGCTGTGGAGCACCTTCTTCATGGGACTCCTGATGATCTTCCTGTTGCAAAGCTGGCTGCCGGTAGTGCTGCGCGCACGCGGACTGCCGCTCGAACAGGCCGCGTTGATCGCCGCGCTGCTGCAAACCGGCGGCTTCGCCGGCGCGCTGGGAATGGGCTATCTGATGGACCGGCTCAATCCGAGCCGGGTGGTCGCGGCCGCGTATTGCCTGGGCGCGGTGGCGATTTTCACGTTCGGCCATGCCCAGTCGCCGCTCGTGCAGGGTCTCGCGGTGTTCCTCGCCGGCTGCGGGGTCAGCGGCTCGCAGGTCTGCATCAGCGTGATGGCCACCGGTTTCTACCCGACCCACTGCCGCGCGACCGGCGTGAGCTGGGCGTCGGGGGTCGGCCGGATCGGCGCGATCTTCGGCTCGATGGTCGGCGGCTGGATGCTCGCGTGGGGCTGGAGCAGCCCGACCATGTTCACCGTGATCGCGCTTCCGGCGCTGTTCGCGGCGGCGTCGATGTTCGCGATCGGGCGGCCGAAGTGGACGGCCTGAAGCGGCGCAGACTCCGCCGGCCGCGATAGAAACCTCGCGCGAGCGCCGGTCAATAGAGCAAACTGCCGACGGCAAAGCCGCCGCGCGCAGGCGACAATGCCGCAACCCGGCTTTCGCCACGGAGTCTCCATGAACGCGCAGCGCCCACGTCCTCCGCACTTTGCCGGCGAGCATACGCGCGCCGAATGGCGCGACCACGTGCTGCCCTATTTCGTCACCGCGCTGCTGATCGCGCTGGTCGTCGTGCTGATCGTGTGGGTCGTCAATCCGGCGCCGCCGCGCACGCTGACGATCAGCGCGGGTCCGCGCGACAGCTCGTTCGCGGCCGCCGCGCAGCAGTATCGAAAGATCCTCGCGCGCCACGGCATCCATCTGAACGTGCTCGAATCCGACGGCTCGGTGCAGAACCTGCAGCGGCTGCTCGACCCCAAACAGAAGGTCGATATCGCGCTGGTGCAAGGCGGGGTCGCGGCGGGGCTCGATACGTCGTCGCTGATGTCGCTCGGCAGCGTGTTCTATGTGCCGGTCGTGGTGTTCTTTCGCGGCAGCGAGCTCACCCAGCTGGGTCAACTCGAAGGCAAACGGATCGCGGTCGGCCGCGAAGGCAGCGGCACCCGCCTGCTCGCGCTGCAACTGCTGGCGGCCAACGGCATCGAACCGGGCGACGCCACCACGCTGGTGCCGACCGACGGCCTGCAGGCGGCCACCCAGCTGGTGGCCGGCGAAGTCGACGCGGCGATCCTGAGCGGCGACTCGACCACGCGCGACCTGATGCTGCGGCTGCTGCGCGTGCCCGGCATCGGCGTGATGAATTTCGACGAAGCGAGCGCGTATACGCGCCTCTTTCCATTTCTCGACCAGATCGACCTGCCGCCCGGCGTGCTCGATCTGAAGCGGCGCATTCCGCCCGACACCGTGCATCTGATCAGCCCGACCGTCGAACTGGTCGCGCGCCGCACGCTGCATCCGGCGATCTCCGATCTGCTGATCGAGGCGGCCCAGGAGGTGCACGGCACTGCCGGGCTGTTGCAGCGCGCCGGCCAGTTTCCGAATCCGGTCGCGCACGAATACCAGATCAGCGAGGACGCGCAGCGCTACTACCGGACCGGCAAGAGTTTTCTGTACCGGACGCTGCCGTTCTGGCTCGCCAGTATCGGCGACCGCACGCTCGTGCTGTTGCTGCCGGTCGCCGTGCTGCTGGTGCCGGCGATGCGGGTGATTCCGGCGCTGTATCGGTGGCGGGTGCGTTCGCGGATCTACCGCTATTACGGCTCGCTGATCGCGATCGAACGCCACGCGCTGGCCGGCGCGACCGACGACGAGCGCACCGACCTGCTCGCGCGGCTCGACGAGATCGAACTGGCGCTGAACCGGTTACGGATGCCGCTTGCCTACGCGGATGCGTTCTATGTGTTGCGCGAACATGTGGGATTCGTGCGCAACCGGCTGTCGGCTGCGCGGCCCGTCGCGGCCTCGTAGTAGAGGCCGCGCGGGGTCAGGCGCGGGGATGATTCAGGCCTGGGTAATCAGGCCTGGGAACTCAGGCCTGGGAGGGCGTGGATGCGGACGCGTTGGCCGCGGCGCCGGACTGCGGATGAGCCGGCGTGTTGGCGGCGTTGTCCGTGTCGCCGCTGGTTGCGTCGTTAGCGGATTGCGGCGCGGCCTGCGCGGCGTCAGCCTGCGGGCTCGCCGGTTCGGCGGCTGCCGCGGTTGCATCGGCTTGCGGTTCCGCTTGTGCGTCACCAGCCGCCACTGCGTCCTGCGCAGCCGCATCGCCGGCAGCCGGCGCAGCGGTAGCGCCAGGCGCCGCCTCAGCAGCCTTCTGCGCGCCCTTCGCCGCGCGATGCGCGAGCAGACGCTGCGCGCCCGCCGCTTCCTGCGCGGTGACCTTGCCGGCTTCGACACCGTTCAGATCGACGCGCGCCGCGCCTTCGACAAGGCTCTTCCAGTAACGGCCGCCCCGGCACCACGTCTTGATCGCGTCACGCAGCTCGGCTTCGCTAAGCGACAACTCCTTCGCATGCGCGACGATATCTTCGAAGATGCCGATCTTCAGCGGCAGCTTCGGCGCCGGATTCTTCGGGAAAGCCACCGGGAAACGCTTTTGCAGACGGCCGATCGAGCGCACCACCGGATCGACCGGTTTCGCATCGGCCGCCGGCGCCGCGTTTGCCGCGCCGCGCTGTTGCTGCCGATGCGCCGGGCGCGCGCCCGGCTTGCCGTCCGGACGGCCGCCGGTTTTCGCGGCCGGCTTGCCGGCCGGCTTTGCGGCGGCACGCTCACCGGACTTCGCGGCGGCGTTGGCAGCAGGATTCGAGCCAGCCTGGGCGGCCGGCTTGCCAGCGGACTTCGAAGCCGGCCGTCCGCCCGATTTGCGCTCGGACTTACCACCGGATTCGGCGGCGGCACGCGCGGCGGCCAGTTGCTTCTTCAGTTCAGCGAGTTGTTCGAAACCCATAGTGCACAACCAATCTGTCGATTCGTAAAGACGCGATTGTAGCAGCGTGCGCCAATCCGCTCGTGACAACCCATAGCTAAATAAAGTAAGCCCGCCTAGCCGGCGGCGGCCACCGGCGCGTGCGCCGCCGGCTCGCGCAGTCCGCTCACGCTGACCCGCAAACCGGGCGCGCCGGCGTTATTGCGCAGCGACAGCGCGAGCTGATGGCGCTCGGCGATCCGCGCGACGATCGCCAGACCCAGTCCGCTGCCCTCGCCCTTCGCGCCGTCGCCGCGATAGAAGCGGTCGAACACCCGTTCGAGTTCCGCTTCCGCGATCCCCGAACCGCTATCGACCACGTCGATTCCAACGCGCTCGCCGCTGCGCGTGAGCACCACGTCGACGCGCCCGCCCGCTGGCGTATGCCGGATCGCGTTGTTGATCAGGTTTCCTAATAGCACGCTGAGCGCATGCGGTTCGGCGAGCACCGTGTACGCATCGGACGGCGCGCGCGCCTGTTCGCATTCGAGGCCCAGATCGATTTCGCGCAGCTCCGCCAGCAGCGACAGATCGCTGACCGCCTGCTCACCGATCCGGCGCAGGCTGACCGGCACCATCGACGTGACCGGCTGCGCGTCTTCGCGCGCGAGCGTCAGCAGTTGCTGCACCAGATGGATGATGCGATTGACGCGCTGCTCGACCCGTTCGAGCGTCTGGCCTTCGCCCTTCAGCGAACCGTCGCGCGAGGCCGCCTGCAGTTGCAGCTTCAGCGCCGCGAGCGGCGAGCGCAGTTCGTGCGCGGCATCGGCGATAAAGGTGCGCTGCGCCTGCGACGCGGTATGCAGGCGTTGCAGCAGATCGTTCAGCGCCTCGACCAGCGGCCGGATTTCGACCGGCACGCTGCCGTCGAGCCGCAGCGGTTCGAGCGAATCGATCGTGCGCGTGGCGAGCGCGCGCGACAGTCCGCCGATCGGCGCGAGCCCGCGCGCGACCACCAGCAGCACCAGCACGATCGTCACCGGCAGCAGCACGCCGAGCGGCCACAGCGTATGCAACGCCAGATGCAGCGCGAGGTCCTCGCGCACCGACACCGGCTGCGCGACCTGCACGTAGCGGTCCGCGTGCGCGACGCCGAAGGTGCGCCAGTGCGAGTCGGCGTTGCGCACCGTGTTGAAACCCGGCGCGAGCCGGTCGAACACCGGCGCCTGCCCGGAGTGATAGATCGGCTTGCCCGCGCGGTCCCAGATCTGGATCAGGATGCGGTCGTCGGCGAGATCGCCGAGATCGGGGCTGGGCGCTTCGCCGTCGCCCGTGCCGCTCAGATTCGCCGGCAGCGACAGCGCGACGGTGCGCAACTCGTAGTCGAACAGTTCGCTCGCTTCGAGCCGCGCGGTATGAAAAATCGCGTACGCCGCGATCGCCGAGGCCACGGCCGTGCCGAAAATCAGCCAGCCGAGCAGCCAGCGGCGAATCGACGTCATCCGCACCTCTTGAGCCGGTAGCCGACGCCGCGCACCGTCACGACCTGCTCCGCGCCGATCTTGCGGCGCAGGCTGTGCACATGCACTTCGATCGTATTGCTGCCGACTTCCTCGCCCCAGCCATACAGCTTCTCTTCGAGTTCGGTCTTCGTGAACACCCGCGTGGGCTCCTCGATCAGCGCCTGCAGCAGCGCGAATTCGCGCGGCACCAGTGCAACCGGCGCGCCGTTCTGCGTGACTTCGTGGGCGGCCGGATCGAGCGCCAGTTCGCCGTGCGTGTAGACCGGCTGCTTCTGGCCGGTGCGCCGGCGCAGCAGCGCGCGAATCCGCGCGGCCAGTTCGTCGAGATCGAACGGCTTGACGAGGTAGTCGTCGGCGCCGGCGTCGAGGCCGCGAATCCGTTCGTCGATCGCGTCGCGCGCGGTCAGGATGATGACCGGCGCGGCGCCGCCGTTGCGGCGGTATGCGTTCAGCACGTCGATGCCGTCTTTCTTTGGTAGACCCAAGTCGAGCAGCACGAGGTCGTACACGTCGTTATCCAGCGACAGTTCCGCCGCGCGGCCATCCTCGGCCCAGTCGATCGCATAGCCGGCGCGGCGCATCGCGCCGAGCACCGATTCGGCGATCATCTCGTCGTCTTCGACCAGTAGCAGGCGCATGGCCTCTCCTTCGTGCAGTATTGCGCCGCATTATCCCGGCGCGCGGCTTAACGCCGGCTTACGGCGGCTTACGCCGCGGACCGGCGCCGCTTCGCTGCACGATTGTGCCTGTTTTGTGGCTGTTTTCGGTGACGGGCCGGCCGCGCCGCGCCGACCCGCGGCCAGAAGCCGCCGACCCCACGCACCACATACAGACAGGTGACGACGCCGACCGCGGGATCGGCGAGCGGCGCGAACGGTTGCGCGAAACCCGCGGCATTCGCGCCTGGATTGAACGAAGGATTGAGAAAGCAATCGGCGTAGCGGCCGCCATGATGCATCGAGCGATGCCGCGCGGTGAAAAACGGCATCGCCAGCGCGGCGGCCAGCGTGTAAATCGATGCGCTCGCGCATCCGGCCAGCAGCACCCATTCACCGATCGTCAATGCGTGCGCCACCATCGCGCCGGTCCGTCAACGGCCGGCCAGCACGAACGCCTGCCCGGTCAGACGCAGATGCAGCACCACCAGCCAACGTTGCGGGCAATCGGCCGCGAGCGCGACCGTGCTCGTGCTCGCGCCCCGCTCTGCCGGCGCGGCCGGCTCCGCATACGCGCGCCGCACCGCGAAGTCGAATGCAAGCTGCGCGAATTCGCGCGCGGCGAACACGCCGCCGACGATCAACGCAAGCGCGCCCAGCCGGAACGGCATCGAAGCGAAAAAATTCTCGGAGACCGGCAGCAGCGGCAGCGCGACGCACAGCAACAGTTCGGCAAGCGCGGCGGTAAGCGAAGCGACCAGCAGATGGGCTCGCAACATGTCGACGGTGACTGGCTTCATAACGTGCCTCAAGCGTGGTCTCGTGACGTGACGGATGCGTGACGGCTCCGCCAATCCATCGAAGTCCTTACTATCTGATTGCGATGCGCTGACGCTGCATGGGTGCATGCGCGCGGCGCGGGCGACACCCGTCGACTGCTTGACGATAGTATCGATTCGATCTGAAGGAAACCTTAAGCAAACGCGCGGTATAAACGAGCTAACGAACGGCGTGACCACACTTGCAGCGCGCATCGCCGCGGCTGCGGTGACGCGATCAAACAATCAACGGAATGTTCATCCCATGCGTGTACTCCTCGTGGAAGACGACGAGCTGATCGGCTGCGGTGTCGAGGCGGGCCTGCGTCAGGCCGGCTTCACAGTCGACTGGGCTCGCGACGGTCAGCAGGCCGCCCTCGCGCTCGACACTACGCAATACGCGTTGGTGGTCCTCGATCTCGGCCTGCCGCTGGTGAGCGGGCTCGAGCTGCTCAAACGCTGGCGCGATGCCGGCCGCCACGTGCCGGTGCTGGTGCTGACCGCGAAAGGCACGGTGGTCGAGCGGGTCGGCGGTCTCGCCGCGGGCGCCGACGATTACCTGGGCAAACCATTCGATCTGACCGAACTGATCGCGCGTTGCCACGCGCTGCTGCGCCGCGCACAAGGTCGCAGTATCGATCTGATCCGTTACCAGAATCTGACAGTGAACCCCGCCGCGCAGACGGTGGAACTCGACGCGATTCGCGTCGCGCTGACCTCGCGCGAATGGGCGATCCTGTTGCAGCTGCTGACCCACCTCGGCATTCCGCAATCGCGTTCGCGACTCGAGGAAACGCTGTACGGCTGGCAGGAAGAAATCGAAAGCAATGCGATCGAGGTCCACGTATCGAATCTGCGCAAGAAGCTCGGCGCCGGGCTGATCAGGACCGTGCGCAATATCGGCTACGTGATGGAGAAAGAGTGATGGGTCCGTCGATTCGCCGGCGCCTGTCGCTGCTCGTGCTGGCGAGCATCGTCGCGGTGTGGGGCGTCGCGCTCGTCAGCAGCTACCGGCAGGCGAGCCACGAAGTCGATGCGTGGGAACAGGCGCGGCTCGCCGAACTCGCGCAGATGCTCGCGCTGCTCGACAAGAGCAACCTGACCACGCTCGCGAATGCGCGTATCGACGTGCGCGAAGAAGAAAAAGGCGGCGACCCGGGCGCAAACGATCTCGACGACGATGACACGCTGCCGCGCGACGCCCTTTTCCAGGCGCGCGCAGCCAACGGCGAGATTCTGGCCGGCAGCCCGGAACTACGCGCGCTGAACGCATGGGATCTGCCGCTGCCGGCCGCGAGCGGCGCGCGGGACCTCACGCTCGGCGGCCAGATGTATCACTCGTTCACGCTGCGCGACAGCGCGTCCGGCCATAGCGTGAGAGTGTTCGAGCCGGCCAATACGCGCAGCGATCTGGTCAGCGGCGTCGCCAGCCGGCTGGCCCGGCCGACGCTGCTCGCGCTGCCGGTGCTCGCGCTGCTGGTGTGGCTCGGCATCGGCTGGTCGCTCGCGCCGTTGCAGGTGCTGTCGGCGGCGATCCGTGCGCGCGACGCGAACCGGCTGGAACCGGTCGGGATCGCGCGCGCGCCGCTCGAAGTGCGCCCGCTCGTCGATGCGCTGAACCAGTTGCTCGCGCGCCTCGCTCATTCGCTCGAACGCGAGCGCGCGTTTACCGCGGACGCCGCCCACGAACTGAAAACCCCGCTCGCGGCGATCAAGGTGCAGGCCCAGGTCGCGCTGGCCGAACCGGACGTCGCGTTGCAGCGGCTCGCAATGGAACGCGTGGTGCAAGGCGTCGATCGCAGTGCGCGGCTCGCCGAACAATTGCTGCTGCTCGCGCGGCTCGATGCGCAGGAGAAGCTGCCGACCGCGGCGCTAAAGCCGGCCGCGATCGCGCAGGACACGCTGCTGGCGAACCAGCGCAATGCACAGCGCAAAAACATCAACGTGATGCTGAGCGGCGACCCGCTCGCCGAGATCGATGCGGAGCCGGTGCTGATCGGCATCCTGCTCGACAATCTGCTCGATAACGCGATCAAGTACGGGCGCGCGGACGGCACCGTCGAGGTTGCGGTGCGGCAGGCCGAAGGACGCGTCGTGGTGAGCGTGCGCGACGACGGTCCCGGCGTCGCGCCGGACGATCTGCAGCGGCTCACTGATCGATTTTTTCGCGCGACCGGCACTCAGGCGACCGGCAGCGGACTGGGGCTGTCGATCGTCGAACGGATCGCCGGGCATTTCGGCGCGAGCGTGCAGCTCGGCGCGGGGATCGGCGAACGTGGGCTCGCGGTCAGCGTGTCGTTTCCTGCTTATCGGCACACGCATTAACGGTGGGATGAAACAAATACTCTTGCCTGCGCCATTACCGCCATTACCGCCATTACCGCCATTACCGCCATTACCGCCATTACCGCCGTCAGCGCCGCTCGCGTTGCCGCTCGGCGTGACCGCGAGCGGAGCGCTGCGGGGCCAGTTCCGCGCGCACCGCCCGCGTTGCGGCCCCGCCGCCGGACGACTCCGAGAACTGCCACGCGATCAGCCCCGGCACGAACATCAGCAGATCGCGAATCCGTCGCGCGGCCGCGAGCGCGAGCGAGGTGGCGGGATCGATCCCGAGCGCGCCACCGATCAGAATGAACGCGCCCTCCTGCACACCGAGCCCGCCCGGCACGAAGAACGCCGCGCTGCTGATCGCCTGGATCAGCGACTCGATCACGACCGCCTCGACGAAGGTCACGCGCGCGCCGAGGAAATACAGCGCGAGCCAGATTTCGAGCGAGGTCAGCAGACATTGCAGCGGCTGCCAGAAGAACAGATAGCGCAGCACAACCGCGCGCCGCCGCCAGATCACCTTGATCGCCTGATCGATCTGTACCGACTGGCCGACCAGCGCCGCGAGCTTACCGCTCGTCATCCGGTTCAGCACGCGCGTGATGCGCTCGAACGGATTCGCATGCTGGACGAGCCCGAACAGCAGCAGCACCGGCGTCAGCGCGACCACGCCCCACGCGAGCTGGCCGGCGAGCCGCAGCGCGCCCGATTGCGCATGCGCGAACAGAAAGCCGATGCCGATCAGCGTGAACATCAGCTGACTGATCACAGTGAGCTGCATATCGACGATCAGACTGCCGACCGCCGTCGACGGCTTCACGCCCCAGCGCCGCAGCATCCGGTACGACACGAGTTCGCCGCCGATCCGCGCGACCGGCAGCATGCTGTTGACCGATTCGCGCACCCACACCAGATGCAGCATCTTGCCCAGACCCGGCCGGTTCGCGCCGCGAATCAGCGAGCGCCAGTCGCACGCGTTGGCGATCATCGGCAGCACGTGCGCGAGCGCGGCGATCACGAGCCCGGCGCCGGCCGCGCGCAACGCATTGAACACCGCGCCCGGATCCTCGCGCCATACGAGCCACAGCGATAGCAGCAAACCCACCAGCGCGGCGGCGCGACCGAAATGCTTCATCGTTAGTCGTCCCGTGCCGCCGACAGCATCCCGTCGCCGTCGACCTTGAAGCTGAAGCCGCGCCAGATCACCCGCGACGAGCGGAAACTGGCGACGAAAATCGCAAACGCGACGAGGTCCCAGACCGGCAGCAGCCACAGGTCGCGGCACGGCTGGCGCAGCGCTCGATCGGTGCGCCATTTCAGCGCGAGCCGCGCGACGAGCGCAACCAGCGGCAGCGGCCATGTCCACATCGCGCCGCCCGACAGCGCGAGCGCAAGCAGCGCGAACGGCAGCGGATGCACGAGCGCGGTGCCGAAGTGGCCGAGCGGATTGATCCGGCGAATCGTGCGGCTCCAGCGCAACTCGTGCGCGACCAGCTGCGTCGCGCGCGTTTCGACACACGCATGGGCAATCGCGAACGGCGGAATCTCGACCTCCTCGCCGAGCGCGCGCACCGCTTTGCCGATCGCGTAGTCCTCGGCGAGATGGTGCGCGAACGGCCTGAAGCCGCCGATCCGTTCATAGGTGTCGCGCCGCATCACGATGGTCTGGCCGAAGCACGGCCGCGCGAGGCCGAACGCGAGTCCGATCACGACGCCCGGCAGGAACTGGTAGTTAGTGGCGATTGCCGAGAGTCGCGGCCAGAAACCCGGATCGGGCTGGCCGCGATACGCGCAGGTGACGAGCCCGACGCCGGGCTTCTGCAACGCGCCGACCACGCAACGCAGATAGTCGGGCGCGACGCTCACGTCGCTATCGGCGAACACCAGCACGTCGTGGCGCGCCTGCGGCAGCATGTTGAGGATATTGCTGATCTTGCGGTTGGGGCCGTACAGACGCGCATCGGCGACCACCGTGATATCGGCGCGCGGATACAACGCGCGTAATTGCTCGACCGCCTGCAACGCGGGATCGGCCGAATCGTGCACGCCGAACAGGTACTGCACCGGCCCGGGATAGTCCTGCGCGCAAAAGCTCGACAGATTGTCGAGCAGCGTCCACTCGGTGCCGTGCAGCGGTTTGACGATGGTGACGGGCGGATAGCTCGCGGGCTCGTCCACGCGTTTCGCGAAGAAACGTCCTATTAACGTGCTCGCGAGCACGCTGTAGCCGATGCCGATCACAGCCGCCGCCGCGCACGCGCAAGCGAGCGTGACGGCGGCCAGATGTGCGGCGTTCACGCCTCGTGTGCGCGCAGGAAGCGGAAAAATTCGACGCCTTCGCGCAGACGCCGTTTCATCATGTCCCAGCTGGTGAACATTTCGCGCAGGATTTCCCAGATCTTCGACGGCCGGAAATAGAAGCGCTTGTAGAAGTTTTCGAGCTGGTGATACATCTCTTCGCGCGACAGATGCGGGTAGCCGATCGCGGCGAGCTGCACGCCCTCCTTGCTGACCAGATTGATCACCTTGTTCTCCGCGAGCCAGCCGTTTTCGACCGCCTCGTTATAGAGCCGGGTGCCCGGATACGGCGCCGCGAGCGACACCTGGATGGTCAGCGGATTGACCTCTTTCGCGTACTCGATGGTCTTGCGGATCGTCTCCTGGGTCTCGCCGGGCAAGCCCAGAATAAAGGTGCCGTGCACCTTGATGCCGAGCGAGCGGCAGTCTTTCGCGAAGCGCCGCGCGATATCCGTGCGCAGCCCCTTCTTCACGTTCAGCAGGATCTGGTCGTCGCCGGATTCGTAGCCGACCAGCAGCAGACGCAGGCCGTTCTCCCTCATGATCTTCAGCGTCGAATACGGGACGTTCGCCTTCGCGTTGCACGACCACGTGACGCCGAGCTTGCCCATCCCGCGCGCGATTTCTTCGGCGCGCGGCCGGAAGTCGGTGAAGGTGTCGTCGTCGAACATGATCTCCTTGACTTCGGGCATGTTGTCGCGAATCCACTTCACCTCTTCGAGCACGTGCTCGACCGAACGCACGCGGTAGCGATGGCCGCCCACCGTGTGCGGCCACAGGCAGAACGTGCACCTCGAACGGCAGCCGCGGCCGGTGTACAGCGACACGTACGGATGCTTCAGATAGCCGTTGAAGTAGTTGGGGATCGTCAGGTCGCGCTTGTAGATCGGCGCGACGAACGGCAGCTCGTCCATGTTCTCGAGGATCGGCCGCGCTTCGTTGTGCTCGATCGAGCCGTCCGGCGCGCGATAGCTCAAGCCCTTGATCTGCGCGAACGGCACGCCCTCGGCGACTTCCTTGCAGGTGTAATCGAATTCTTCGCGGCCGACGAAGTCGATCGCATCGGTCGCGGTCAGCGAGTTATGCGGGTCGACCGCAACCTTGGCGCCGACCATGCCGATCAGAATAGACGGCTTGCGCTCTTTCAGATGCTGCGCGAACAGCGCGTCGGTGGGAAACGAAGGAGTACTGGTGTGGATGATGACAAGTTCGTACTGCTGCGCGAGTTCGAGCGTCGCTTCGACCGACGCGCCATTCGCGGTGGCATCGAACACACGGCTGTCGGGGATCAATGCGGCCGGCTGTGCTAGCCAGGTGGGATACCAGAAAGACTTGACCTCGCGTTTTGCCTGGTAGCGCGAACCTGCACCACCATCGAAGCCGTCGAATGACGGGGCCTGCAAAAATAGAGTTTTCATCAGGACTCCAGCAAGCCGGATCGGCGCTTTCAGTTTTTGTCGGAAACTTTCGGGATCATTGCTGCCCGAGCGGGCGCGGATGAAGCGGATAGTACGAAACAAAGCTGAAGGAAACCTGAGGAATCATACTGCGTTCTCGGCGCGAGCGGCACCGTTGCGCGCTTTTGTTTTGCGTCGCGTATTGCTGTCTTTTTGCTGTGGTAGGCGTCGCGATGCGAACCGGATCGCAGGCGCCGCGACCGGCGTGCGGCAGCGGCGCCCACGGCGTCACACAGGTTTGATATCGGCCGCCTGTTTGCCTTTCGGCCCCTGCTTGATTTCGAAGCTGACCTTCTGGTTTTCCTGCAAGGATTTGAAGCCTTCGCTACGGATCTCCGAAAAATGGGCGAACAGGTCTTCCCCGCCGTCATCGGGGGTGATGAAACCGAAGCCTTTCGCGTCGTTGAACCATTTCACTTTTCCGGTTGGCATGTCGATGTCCTCTGGATGCGCAAATTGAGCGGTTGATTAGATGGCGCGCCGCGTTCAACCGAACGCGCCGAACCGGCCGGCAGCGGCGCTGACCGGCCTCGAGTCAGGGAACCGGACCAGCGGGTCCGACGCGTGCGCGATGACGCGGCGCCCGGCCTGACCCGCAAAAGCCAGACCGGTACCGGTGAACGAGCAAGCGGCATGCCGTGCCCGCGCGCGCGGTGGGCCTCCGGTAGGTTATCCCTTAATCAGATAAGATAAGCGTTATCGGCATTCATTGATGGCCGCGCAGGTCTGTCGCCCTCGGGCTCACGACCGCGCGGCCTGTTGTTTTTCCCATCCACAGGAACCCAGCATGGCCATCTCGAGCTACACCGATACCCGACTTCTGATCAACGGCGAATGGTGCGACGCCGCCAGCGGCAAGACCCTCGACGTGATCAACCCCGCCACCGGCGAAGCGATCGGCAAGGTCGCGCACGCCGGCATCGCCGATCTGGACCGTGCGCTCGAAGCCGCGCAACGCGGTTTCGAAGCATGGCGCAAAGTGCCGGCCAACGAGCGCGCAACGATCATGCGCAAGGCCGCCGCGCTGGTGCGCGAACGTGCCGCCGACATCGGCCGCCTGATGACGCAGGAACAGGGCAAGCCGTTCGCCGAAGCGCGCATCGAAGTGCTGGCCGCGGCCGACATCATCGAATGGTTCGCCGACGAAGGCCGCCGCGTGTACGGCCGGATCGTGCCGTCGCGTAACCTCGCCGCGCAATCGCAGGTTCTGAAAGAGCCGATCGGCCCGGTCGCCGCCTTCACGCCGTGGAACTTCCCGGTCAACCAGGTGGTGCGCAAGCTGTCGGCGTCGCTCGCCTGCGGCTGCTCGTTCCTCGTGAAGGCGCCGGAAGAAACCCCGGCCTCGCCGGCGGCGCTGCTGCAGGCGTTCGTCGAAGCCGGCGTGCCGGCCGGCACGGTCGGCCTCGTGTTCGGCGATCCGGCTGAAATCTCCGCGTACCTGATCCCGCATCCGGTGATCCGCAAGGTCACGTTCACCGGCTCGACGCCGGTCGGCAAGCAGCTGGCCGCGCTGGCCGGCTCGCACATGAAGCGCGCAACGATGGAGCTGGGCGGCCACGCGCCGGTGATCGTCGCGGAAGACGCGGACGTCGCGCTCGCGGTCAGGGCGGCAGGCGCCGCCAAGTTCCGCAACGCGGGCCAGGTCTGCATCTCGCCGACGCGTTTCCTCGTGCACAACAGCATCCGCGAAGAGTTCGCGAACGCGCTGGTCAAGCACGCTGAAAGCCTGAAGATCGGCGACGGCCTCGCCGAAGGCACGACGCTCGGGCCGCTCGCCAACGCGCGCCGTCTGAGCGCGATGGCCAAGGTCATCGACGATGCCCGCAAGACCGGCGCGACGATCGCGACCGGCGGCGAGCGCGTCGGTTCGGCCGGCAACTTCTTCGCGCCGACCGTGCTGACCGACGTGCCGCTCGAAGCGGACGTGTTCAACAACGAGCCGTTCGGCCCGATCGCCGCGATCCGCGGCTTCGACAAGCTCGAAGAGGCCATCGCCGAAGCGAACCGCCTGCCGTACGGTCTGGCCGGCTACGCTTACACGAAGTCGTTCGCCAACGTCCACATGCTGTCGCAGCAGATGGAAGTCGGCATGCTGTGGATCAACCAGCCGGCCACGCCGACGCCGGAAATGCCGTTCGGCGGCGTGAAGGATTCGGGCTACGGTTCGGAAGGCGGTCCGGAAGCGATGGAAGCGTATCTCGTGACCAAGGCGGTCACGGTGATGTCGGCTTAAGCAGCCGCTTGACGAACGGCGCGACGGTTGCTGGAAGGCCGCTCGCGCCGTTGCAGCGCACGCTTCGATTCGCGCTGGGTTAATCGATCTGCCAGGTCCGTGAGCCTATCGCTCGCGGACCTTTTTTATTGCCATGAACGATCTTTCCGCTACCTCGATGCAACCGACGCTGAGCGGCACTAGCGTCGAACTCCAGCCGCTGCGTGAAGAGCACGCGCCCGCGCTCGTCGAAGCCGCCGCCGACGGACAGCTGTGGGATATGAAGCTGACCGTGGTGCCCGGCGCCGCGACTATCGATGCGTATATCGCCAGCGCGCTGGCCGGTCGCGCGGCCGGCACCGTGATGCCGTTCGTGATCGTACGGCGTGAGCGGGATGCGGGTGGTGCGTCGGGTGATGCGACTGCCTCCACGGGCCGGATCGTCGGCAGCACGCGCTTCTGGAAAATCGATCGCGCGAATCGCAAGCTCGAAATCGGCCATACGTGGCTCGCCGCGTCGGCGCAGCGCTCGGCCGTCAATACCGAAGCGAAGTATCTGCTGCTGCGTCACGCGTTCGAAGTGCTGCATTGCGTGCGCGTGCAGTTCACCACCGACGAACTGAACGAAAAATCGCGCGCGGCGATCCTGCGTATCGGCGCCATACAGGAAGGCGTGGTGCGGCATGAGCGGATCATGCCGGACGGCCGCAAGCGCAACTCGGTGCGCTTTAGCATCATCGACGACGAATGGCCTTCGGTGAAGGCGATGTTAGAGACGAAGCTCGCCGCGCGCTGAGCGGGGCCATAAGCGGTCACTGAGCGGCGTACTGAGCGGCCCCTAAGCGGCCACTAAGCAGCGTACTGAGCAGCACACCGAGCAGCACACCGAGCAGCGTACTGAGCCGCAGACCGAGCTGCTCGGCGGCATCAACGCCCAGACAAAACAAAGCCGGCCCGCGCGTCAACGCGAGCCGGCTTCTCCTATCCCACCCTTCAATCAGACGTGCGCGTCCCGCTCGTTGAGCGGCGCCTGCGCGGTCGCGAACTCCTCTTTCAGCGCATCGCGCGCATGATGGCGGCGCACCCACAACGCGGTCAGGATCGGCACGAGGATCGCGGTCACGAGGCAGGCGGTCGCCACCATCGCGGTCGCGGCCGGCACCAGCGGTTTGAAGCTCGGAATCATGTCGGCGATGATCGCCGGATTCGCAACCGCCGCGCCCGCCGTCGACGACGCCGCCAGCCCCGCCGCGCCATTGCCGCCGGCAATCCAGCGGTCCGCGAGAATCAGCGGAATGCCGGTCACGACGATCACGCCGAGCCCCAGCACAATCCCCGGCAGCCCGCTCGTGACGATCACGTTCAGGTCGATGCCGTTGCCGAGCGCGAAGCCGAAGAACGGAATCAGCGGATGCACGCAGCGGCCGAACAGTTCGCGCAGTTCGCTATCCAGATTGCCGAGCGTGAAGCCGACCAGAAACGGCAGCACCGCGCCGACGAACAGCCGCGGCTCGAAGAACGCGACGCCGGTCGCGCCGAGAATCAACATGCTGATCAGCGGCCCCGATTCGACCGACATCAACACGAACGCGCCCGCCTCTTCCTTGGTGCCGTACTGCTGCATCACGGCCGCGTACAGGCCGCCGTTGGTCATGTCCATCGAGGTCGTGACCGCGAGGATCGACAGCCCGGCGAACAGCCCGGTCTTGATGCCGTCGACCGGAATGAAGCGCGCGGCGATCAGCGTGACGATCCACGCGACCAGCATCTTGGTGACGAGCAGCGTGCCCGACTTGCGCAGCACGGTGCCGGTCGCGCGCAGATCGATCGTCGCGCCCATGCAGAAGAACCACACCGCGAGGATCGGCACGGTGCCGCTGATCAGCCCGTTGGTAAACGAGCCGAAGTACTTGCCCGCGCCGGGCGCGAACGTATGCACACAGGCGCCGAGCAATAGCGGCACCAGCATCAGCCCGCCGGGAATGCGGTCGATGGCCTTCTTGATCTTCATGCCTCCTCCTTGGACTGTCACGTCCCGTTGTCGGGTGGTTGACCCGCGGTGATGTCCCGTTCTGCGCCGGGCTCTCCCTGTCCGGCGCAATATAGCATCGCAAAAGGAACGTCGTTCCGTTTTATTGATGCATCTCGGACTATCGTTTACCCGTTACCTCCCCGTAAGCCTTGTCGCCATTGATTCTGCCAGGCAACATTTTCGGACCGGTGTTCCGAAATGCGAATTCCTGCGTTACAGTCTGGGCACACGGCGCGTGCCGGCACGGCGGAGAACGACAACATGGAAGTGAGACAGGCGATCAACAGCGACTACGCGAAGACCCTCGATACGACGGCTCTGCGCAAGGAATTTCTGGTCGAGCGGATTTTCGAGCGCGACGCGCTCACGCTCACCTATAGCCATATCGACCGGATCATCGTTGGCGGGGTGTGGCCGGTGGAGCGCGCGGTCGAGGTGCCCTCCTCGCTCGGCAAGTCGATCGGCGTCAACTATCTGCTCGAGCGGCGCGAACTGGGCGCGATCAATATCGGCGGCGACGGCTGGGTCGATGTCGACGGCACCCGCTATCCGGTGCGCCGTGAAGAGGCGATCTATATCGGCAAGGGCGCGCAGTCGATTGCGTTCGGCAGCGATTGCTCCGATGCCGCTCACGCGGCGAAGTTCTATCTGAACTGCGCGCCCGCGCACACCAGCTATCCGACCCGCACGATCACGCTCGCGCAGGCATCGCCCGAAACGCTCGGCGATGCGGCCACCAGCAACCGCCGCACGATCTACAAGTTCATCGTGCCGGACGTGCTGCCGACCTGCCAGCTGTCGATGGGGATGACCAGGCTCGAACCGGGCAGCCTGTGGAACACGATGCCGTGCCACACGCACGAGCGCCGCATGGAGGTGTATTTCTACTTCAACGTCGCCGACGACGCCGCGGTCTTTCACATGATGGGCGAGCCGCGCGAGACCCGGCACCTCGTCGTGCGCAACGAGCAGGCGGTGATCTCGCCGAGCTGGTCGATTCACTCGGGCGTCGGCACGCGCGCGTACACGTTTATCTGGGGGATGGTCGGCGAAAACCAGGTGTTCGGCGACATGGACCACCTGAAGACCGCCGAGCTGCGCTGAGCCGCCTGGCACCCATGCGCACCTCGTTCGCACTGCTTTGCAACCCTCCCCCGACTACCCGATGAGTTTGAACACCGTGAACACTTTCGATCTGAGCGGCAAGGTTGCCATCGTCACCGGCAGCAACACCGGGCTCGGCGCCGGCATGGCGGTCGCGCTCGCCGCGGCCGGTTGCGACATCGTCGGCGTGAGCCGCGCGGACGCGGGCGACACCGCCGCGCGCGTGAAGGCCGCCGGCCGCCGCTTCGCCGACGTGCGCGCGGATCTGGCGAGCACCGCGCCGCTCGACGACATCGTCGGCGCCGCGTTCGAAGCGTTCGGCCATATCGACGTGCTGGTCAACAACGCGGGCATCATCCGCCGCGAGGACGCGCTCGAATTTAGCGAAGCCGACTGGGACGCGGTGATGGACGTGAACCTGAAGAGCCTGTTCTTCCTGTCGCAAGCGGTCGCGCGGCAGTTCGTGCGGCAGGGCCGCGGCGGCAAGATCATCAACGTCGCGTCGATGCTGTCGTTTCAGGGCGGCATCCGGGTCGCGTCGTACACCGCATCGAAAAGCGGCGTGCTCGGTCTGACGCGTCTGCTCGCGAACGAATGGGCCGCGCAGCGGATCAACGTGAACGCGATCGCGCCCGGCTATATGGCGACCGCGAACACCGCCGCGTTACGCGACGACGCGCAGCGCAACGACGAGATTCTCGGCCGCATTCCGGCCGGCCGCTGGGGCGAGCCCGACGATCTGGCCGGGCCGGTGGTGTTTCTCGCTTCAGCCGCGTCGGACTACGTGCACGGGCATACACTGGCGGTGGATGGCGGCTGGCTCGCGCGCTAGCTCGCGCGGTTGTTCGCGCGGTTGTTCGCGTGGCTCCAACAATCGCGGCCAACGCGCTATGCTCTCGGCTCTCGCGCCGGCATTCTCGTTCGACCGCGCGGGTGGGCACAGACAGGGAATCACGGACATGGCGGCAACGGCAACACAGAAAAACAACGCTCGCGGCAAACCGCGCGGCAAGGCTGCGGACGACGCATCGTCAGCGCTCGAAGCCGACGGCGGCGAGCGCGGCGAATCGGCGTCGTCGATCGGGCGGGTGTTCGCGATTCTCGGCGCGATCGGCGAGCGCGGGCAGATCGGCATCAGCGAGCTGTCGCAACAGCTCGGCATGTCGAAGACCACCGTGCATCGCGTGATCCAGACATTGAAGGCGCTCGGCTACGTGACCCAGGAAGTCGAGACCGAGCGCTACCGCCTCACGATCCGCCTGTTCGAACTCGGCGCGAAAGCGCTGGAGAGCGTCGACCTCGTGCGCGAGGCCGACATCGAAATGCGCCGCATCGGCCAGATGACGCGCGAAGCGATACACCTGGGCGCATTCGACGACGACGCGATCATCTACATCCACAAGATCGATGCGGACTACGGGCTGCGCATGCAGTCGCGCATTGGCCGGCGCAATCCGCTGCACAGCACCGCGATCGGCAAGGTGCTGCTCGCGTGGATGGACGTAGCCGATGCAGGCGAAGTGCTCTCGCACCTCGAATTTCGCCGCTCGACGCAAAAGACGCTGACCTGCGCGGAAGCGGTGCTGAGCATTCTGCCGCGCGTGCGCGAACAGGGTTACGGAGAAGACAACGAGGAGCAGGAAGAAGGTCTGCAATGCATCGCGGTGCCGGTGTTCGACCGCTTCGGCCGCGTGATCGCCGGCCTGTCGATTTCGTTTCCGACGATGCGCTGCGGCGCCGATACGAAATCGCATTACGTCGCGCTGCTCAAACAGGCGGGTCTCGCGATTTCGACGCGGCTCGGCTATCGCGAAGCGACCGCGCGCGAACCGGCGGCCACCGAGTAAGCTCCGCGCGCGCCGCGCTTTTTAGCTACCGGAGCGCAGCTTAAGAGAAGCTGATGACGCGACCCGTGTCGTGTCTTTCCGACGCCGCGCGCGAATGCGTGCGGCCCGCTCCGCCCCCAGTCTGCAACCGAATGTATCCGCGCGATACATCCGCCTATAAAGCGCGTTTGCCGCTTTTTTCAGCGCTCGATGCAACGGCACTTCGCGCGATCCATTCGCACGGCATCGCCCCACAGCCGCTTTTTTTCATAACCGCTTCAAGGGTTTGCCGGACCTGTTAACCCGCGTTTGTCATTTCGACACGTCAGGTGCGCGCTTTTGCCGATGCGCGCGCCGCGCGCATGTCGTCGCGTTGCCGCCGCCGCGTATCGACACGTCCTGTTACACACAAACACACCGGTAATCGCGCCGCTCAGTAGAGTTCGGGTCAAACCAAGGCGGTTCGCACGAAGCGCTTTATACGACACGCCAAAACATGACCGGTGATACCGGCACAGGGAGTAATCGATGAAAAAGATTTTTGCACTGATGATTCTGGCCGCCACGCTCGGCGGTGGCTTGAGCGGCTGCATCGTGGTTCCGGACGGCCCGGGTCCCCACTATCACGACCACGACCGCGGCCATTACGACCACGGCCGTTATTGATAGCGGCGCACGTCGCTAGTCACTACTACTCTCCACCACGATACAGAGAACAATCATGAGTCATTCACGCAACCGCTGGCTCCCGCTGACGCTGGTCGCCGGTCTCGCGATCGGCGCCTCGTCGGCCGCGTTCGCGCACGTCGACGTCGGCGTGAACATCGGCGTGCCCGGCATCGCGGTCGCGCCCGCGGTGATCGCGGCCCCGCCGCCGGTCTACGTGCAGCCCGCCCCGGTGTATGCGCCTCCGCCGCCGGCGGTGGTGATCCAGCCGGGCTGGTACGAGGATCGCTACTACGATGGTCATCGCTATTGGGAACGCCGCGACTGGGAGCGTCACGAGTGGGAACGCCGTCGCGGCGACGACTGGCGCGACGCGCGCGGCCCGCATGGCGACCGGCATGACAACGGCTGGCATGGCCACGGTCACGACCGTTGATGCATGGCTGGCGGCGTCGCCGACGCCGCCATGCCACGCCGGCATTCGCGCCACCCTTTCGACAGGAGCGACGACGTGGTTCGCAACGATCCGAGAAAAGTGACGGCGGCCGTCGACGGCGCGCTGATCTGCGCCGAATACAGCGAACTGACCGGCCAACTGTGTCTGCGTCAGGACGGCACGCTGCTGCGCGAATGGTTTCCGCCGCATTCGTGGATCGCGATCGCGTCGGTCGCCGGCGCGCGCCACTGGGGCACGCGACCGAGCGACGACGATCTGCTCGCGCTGCTGCACAACGAGATGGCGTTGCTGCGCGCGCTGTGAGCGCGCGCCGTTACTGCTACCGCAAGTCTCAATCGATCGCGACCGCGCCGGCCACATCGCCCGCCGCCGCGTCTTCACCGAGCGGCACGCGCCGCATCATCAACAGCACGCCCGCCGCCGCGATCACCGCCGGCACCGCGAGCAGGCTGAACACCGAGCCGAACTTCCAGCCCAGGCCCATCAACGCGGCGCCGACCAGCGCACCGGCAACCCCGCCGACCCGGCCGATCCCGAGCATCCACGCGACCCCGGTAGCCCGCGCGCGGGTCGGGTAAAAGCTCGCCGCGAGCGCCGACATCGACGTGACCGCGCTGGTCACCACGGTGCCGGTCAGGAAGATCAGCGTGCCGAGCCACACCTGATGGCCGACGCCGAGCCCGACCAGCAGCACCAGCGCGCCGACCAGCACATAAGTGAACGCAATCACCCGATGGCCGGCGAAACGGTCCATCACCCAGCCGACGCACAGATTGCCGAGAATGCCGCCGAGCGGAAACAGCGAGGTCATCAACGCGGCCTTTTCGCCGGAGAAACCGGTGTCCTTGAACAGCGTCGGCAGCCAGTTGGTCAGCAGGTAATAGATCAGTAGTCCCATGAAATACGCGAGCCACAGCATCAGCGTGCCGAAGCGGTAGCGGCCCGACAGGATGATCGCGAGCGCCCATTGGCCGCGCGTGTTGCCCGGCCGGCGACGCACGTCGGTCGACGTGAAGCGGCTGCCGGCGAGCTCGGCTTGCGGGGCGATCCGTTGCAGGATGCGCGCGATCCGTTGATCGGCGCGTTTGCGCACCGCGAGAAATTGCGCGGATTCCGGCAGCATCAGCAGCAACAGCACGGTCAGCGCGATCGGCCCGACGCCGCCCGCCACCAGCACGCTATGCCAGCCGAAATGCGGAATCAGCCACGCGGACATGATCCCGCCGAGCGCGAGACCGCCGGAAAAGCCGCAGAACATCGCGTTCACCGCGACCGCGCGGATGCGTGCCGGCGCGTATTCGGACATCAGCGTGACCGCGTTCGGCATCGCCGCGCCGAGCCCGAGACCGGTGAAAAAGCGCAGCACGGTCAGCGATTCGATCGTGGTGGCCTTCGCCGCCGCGAGACTCCATAGCCCGAAGAAAAACACCGACAGCACCAGCACCGTCTTGCGTCCGATCCGGTCCGCGCACGGTCCGGCCGCGAGCGCGCCGATGCCGAGCCCGACCAGCGCCGCGCTCATCACCGGACCGAGCGCGCTGCGCGCGATGCCCCACTCCTGCACCAGCGACGGCGCAATGAAGCCGATCGCCGCGGTGTCGAAACCGTCGGCGGCGACCACGAGGAAGCACAGCACGAGGATCATCCATTGAAACGGTGAAAAGCGCTGGGCGTCGATAAACGCCTGCACGTCGACCGTGCGTTCGGGTTGGCGTGGGGTCGACGCCCCGCCGCGTTGAGGCTGCTTCATTGCGATGTCTCCATGAAATGACGAGGTTTTTTTATTATTTGGATTGCTATCTAAATGGCCGGTGCGTTGCTTGCCGCGTGAAACGCGGCGGCCGGCGTTGCGGCGCGCTGCGGCGCGCTGTGTCGCGCTTTAGCACGCGTTGGCGTCTATGCGGACGCCGCGCCGAACGCGTGCCAGCCGCCGTCCACGCTGAGCACGCTGCCGGTGACGTAGCTCGCCGCGTCCGACGCGAGAAACGCGATCGCGTTGGCGATTTCGTCGGGCCGCGCGAGACGGCCCATCGGCGTACGCTGTTCGATTTTTTGCAGATTCATCTGGCCGTTGCGCTGCAGCGTTTCGACCAGTTCGGTCGCGACATAACCGGGCGCCACCGCATTCACGCGAATCCCGTCGCGAGCCCATTCGCATGCGAGCGAGCGCGTCATCGCGACGATGCCGGCCTTCGCCGCGCCGTACGCGTTGCGCGCCGGAATGCCGGCGAGCCCCGCGATCGAGCCGAGATTGACGATCGCGCCGCGCCGCTGCGCGAGCATCACGCGGCCGGCTTCGCGGCACATGAGAAAAGTGCCGCGCACGTGGATGCCGAGCAAGCGGTCGAATGCGTCGACGTTCTGCTCGACGGTCGGATGCGGCTGATCGGCGTTACCCGCGTTGTTGACGAGCACGTCGAGCCTTCCATAGCGCTCGACGCAGCTGTCGATCAACGCGCGCACATCCGCTTCGCTGGCCACGTCCGCGCCGATGCCCAGATGCGCGCCGGCGGGTGCATCAGTCTGGCTGTCCGCCAGTTCGGCTGCCCGTTCAGCGGCCCGCCGGCCATCGAGATCGGCGAGCACCACGCTAAAGCCGTCCTGCGCGAAACGCCGCGCGCAGGCCCAGCCGATTCCGTTCGCCGCGCCGGTGACGATCGCGACGCGCGCTGTCGATTCGTTCATGCCCGTCTCCCTGCTCGCGGTTGCCGTTAGCGCAGCATTGCCAGCGTCTTGAAGTCGACGCGCCGGATGATGCGGCTCTCCTGCGCGACGATCAGATGCGCGGACGCCTGCAGATACGCGGGCCATTCCGGGTCCGCATCGCGCGCGGTGCGGCGCTGGTCGTAATCGGCGATGCTCTCGTAGCCCCACAGATGCACGACCTGGTTCAACGCGCCGATATCGCTCATATAGAAGCCGACCGGCGCGCCGAGGTACTTGACCTGGATCGGCATCGCGAGGCGGTCGAACACGTCGATGAATTCGGCCATCCCGCGCGGGCGGATCGTGTAGATGCGATGGTCGACGAAAGGTTTGCCCTGGCTCATGACGCGGCCCTCAATACGGTTTCGGTGGCGCGGGCGTCGGCCCGCTGCGATTGCTTCGTGTTCCTGACGTTCACGCCGGCCAGGTTGCGGCCGGTGATGTAGCCGAACGTCATGATCGGTCCGAGCGTGATGCCCGCGCCCGGATAGTTGCCGCCCATCACGCTGGCGCGATCGTTGCCGACCGCGTACAGCCCGTCGATCGGCGCGCCCGCTTCGTCGAGCACTTCGCCGGTCACCGCGGTCGAGATGCCGTCGAAGGTGCCGAGGTCGCCCATCTCGACCTTCAGCGCGTAATACGGACCGTTGCCGATCGGCGCGACGCACGGATTCGGTTTGTGCTCCGGATCCGCCAGATAGCGGTTGAACGAGGTCGTGCCGCGGCCGAACTCGCGGTCTTCGCCGCGCGCCGCGTCGGCGTTGTAGCGCTTCACGGTCGCTTCGAGCGCCGCGCCGTCGAGACCCGCGTTCCGCGCGAGTTCGGCGAGCGTGTTGCCACGGCTCAGATAGCCGTTGCGCAGCAGCGGGCCGAGCGGCACCGGCGCCGGCTTCGCATAACCGAGCCCGTATTTGCGGATCGTCGCGTGATCGCAGATCAGCCACATCGCGGTTTCGCGCTCGTTCGCGCAGGCCTCGATCATCGCGGCGCCGACGTCGTGATACGAATTCGCCTCGTTGGTGAAGCGCTTGCCCGCGCGCGTCACGCCGATCACGCCCGGCTTGTAGCGGTCGACCAGGTGCGGAAACACGCCGACGCTGCCGTCGCGCATCGGCACTCGCGACACCGGCATCCACGCGGCCGGCTGCGGATAACGGATCGCGACCCGCGCGCCGAGTTTTTCCGCCATGCCGACCCCGTCGCCGGTATTGCCGCGCGGCACCGGCGACACGTGTTCGCCGCCGCGCTGCAGATGCGGATACGCGCGTTTGATGCGCGCGAGGTCATGCGAAAAGCCGCCGCACGCGAGCACCACGCCGCGTCGCGCGACGATGCGCATTTCGCCGTCCGGCCCGTTGACGACCGCCCCGCTCACTCGTCCGTTGGTCACGCTCAACTCGCGCGCGCCGGTGTTGGTATGGATCGGAATGCCGAGATCGAGCGCGGATTTCGCGAGCCGCGCGGCCAGCGCGTTGCCGCTCGTGATCTGCACGCCGCGCCGGTACAGCGCGAGATCCTTCAGATGGCTCGCGAGGCGTTTGGCGACATACAGCGCGGACTTCAGCGAACGGGTCGCATTGAAGAAGTGCTTCAGGTCCGCGTTCGACGAGTTGAACATCATGCCGATGAACGTGATCGTCTTCAGCGGCGGACGCAGCCGCGTGATGTCCTTGCCGAGCGCGCGCGCGTCGAACGGCGCGGCCACCACCGAGCGGCCGATATCGACGCCGCCGCCCACGTTCGGGTGATAGTCCGGATACAGCGTCGGCACGAATTTGACGGTGGTCTCACGCTCGAAGAAGTCGAGCATTTCCGGGCCGGTGTCGAGAAACGCGTCGACGCCGTCGGCATCGAAAAACGCGCCGGTTTCGTTGCGCATATAGGTCAGCGCCGCTTCGCGGGTGTCGCTGACGCCGTTGCTCTTCGCGTGACGGTTGCCGGGAATCCACAGCACGCCGCCCGAAAACGCGGTGGTGCCGCCGAAGAACGGCTCCTTCTCGATCACGACGACGTCGAGCCCGTGCTTGCGCGCGGTGATCGCGGTCGACAGACCGCCCGCGCCCGAGCCGATGACGAGCACGTCGCAGCTGAGCGTCGTGTTGCTGGTTGCATTGCTCATGATGGTCTCCTTGCGTGCGGACTCAACGGGTGGCCTGGGTCGCTTGCGCGGCCTGACTGGCTTCGAAGCCGGGCCGCGGCACGAGGTCCATCAGCATGCTTTCGAGACCGCCGTCGACCATCAGCTCCGCGCCGTTCACATACGCGGCGCGCTCGCTGGCGAGGAACGCGACCACGTCGGCGATATCGTTCGGCTCGCCGATGCGGCGGCTCGCGGTCATCGCGCTGCGGCGCGCTTCGATGTCGCCGTGCTCGTAGAACGCGGCCGACAACGGCGTGCGGATCATGCCCGGGCACACCGCATTGCTGCGGATGCCGCGCGCGCCCCACTCGACCGCGATCTGTTTGGACAGCAGCAGCACGCCGGCCTTGCCCGCGCTGTACGCGCCGCTATAGCTTTGCGGCACACGCGCGGCAATCGACGCGACGTGCACGAGCGCGCCCGAGCCGCGCTTGAGCATCGACTGACCGAACTGCTGCGAGCACAGCATGTAGCCGGTCAGGTTCACGCGCAGCATCGCGTTCCATGCGTCGAGACCGATTTCCTCGATACCGCCCGGACGCAGCAGACCCGCGTTGTTCACCAGCACGTCGGCGACGCCGAGTTTCGTTTCAACGTTTGCGACCGCGCCGCGCACGCTGTCGATATCGCCGATATCGCAGCCCACCGCGAGCGCTTCGACGCCGCTCGCGTTCAGCGCCTGCGCGAGCGTCGCGCACTTGTCTTCGTCGCGATCGAGCAGCGCGATGCGCGCGCCCGCGGCGCCGAGCACCTGCGCAATCGCGCTGCCGATCCCGCCGGCCGCGCCGCTGACCACACACACCTTGCCTTCGAGTCCGAGCCAGTGGCGGCCGTCGCGCTCGCCTGCGTGCTGTTCCGTTTGCCGATTCATTTGCTTAGTCCTCCAAATCTCCGTGACTGTTATCGCGGCCGTAACTGCTGCTGCGCGGGATGTTCCACCGCGCTATCCGACCACGCCTCTGATGGAAAAAAGTATAGCCACGCGGGTCAGCCGAAAATTGGACAAAGGCAGCGCATCGCAGGACAATTCGAACATAGGAGACAAAACCGCATGAGGAAAATCCCTAACTACGATCTGTACGGCGAGTCGGCCCGGCCGCCGTGGTTCGATGCGTTCAACTTCGAATGGATCGTCGAGCGCAGCCGCCCGAACGACTGGCAGATCGCCGCGCACCGCCACGACGCGCTGCTGCAGATCCTCTATATCCGCAGCGGCAGCGGCCACGTGCTGGTGGAAAGCGAAAAACTGCCGATCACCGCGCCCTGCCTGATCCTGCTGCCGGCGCAAACGGTGCATGGCTTCGTGTTTTCGCCGGAGATCGACGGTCTCGTGATCACCGCCGCGCAGCGGGCGCTGGAGTCGATTTCGAAAGTGGTGTCGCCGGGGCTGTTGCCGGTGCTGCAGCGGCCCGCGCTGATCCCGGTGCGCCCGGCGGTCGGCGAAAGCACGCTGATGCCGTTATTCGGTTTGCTGGAGCAGGAATTTCGCGGTAGCGCGCGCGGCCATATCGCCGCCGGCATGTCGCTGATGATTGCACTTTTTGTGCAAGTCGCGCGTCTGACCGATGCCGCGTCGAGCACCGGCGCGAGCGTCAACGACCGGCGCGCCGCGCAGCTCAAACGGCTACGCGAACTGATCGCCGCGCACGTGCGCGAGCATCAGCCGATCGATTTCTATGCGGAGAAACTGGGGGTGACCGCCGCGCAGTTGGGGCGCATCTGTCGCGAGGAACTCGGCCATTCGCCGCTGTCGCTGGTCAATGATCAGTTGATACGCGAGGCGCAGCGCGATCTGGTGTACTCGGGCTCGAGCATCAAACAGATCGCGCATGCGCTCGGTTTCGAGGATTCGGCGTATTTCAGCCGCTATTTCCGCAAGCAGACGGGCGTCACGCCGACGGAATTTCAGGCTGCCGCGCATCGGGACCTGTCGATCAATTAGCGGTCCCGAGCGTCGGCGTGTGACAGGAATGACTTACAGCCCGGCCTGCATCTGCGCGCCGGCGACGCCGACATAGTTCTCCGCCAGCACGGTCGCCGCGGTGCGCGAGGTCGTCACGTATTCGAGCTCGGCCACCTGCAGTTGCTGTTCGAATTCGCTCGCGCCATCAATCCGGTGCAGCATGCTCGTCATCCAGTACGAGAAATGCTCGGCGCGCCAGATGCGCTTGAGCGCGGTTTCGCTGTAGCGATCGAGCAGATCGGTGCGGTTTTCCTTGTAGAACGCATCGAGCGCCTTGCTCAGCACGTTCACGTCGGCGACCGCGAGGTTCATCCCCTTCGCGCCGGTCGGCGGCACGATGTGCGCGGCGTCGCCGGCGAGGAACAGGCGGCCGTGCTGCATCGTCGTCGACACGAAGCTGCGCATCCCGACAATGTTCTTCTGGAAGATCTTGCCGTCGACGATCTGCTGACCGTCGTGCGAATCGGCGCGCGCATGCAGTTCCGCCCAGATGCGGTCGTCGGACCAGTTCTCGACCGAGTCTTTCGGATCGCACTGGAAGTACATCCGCTGCACGTTCGGCGAGCGCGTGCTGATCAGCGCGAAGCCGCGCTCGTGACGCGCATAGATCAGTTCATCCGACGACGGCGGCCCTTCGCACAGGATCCCGAACCAACCGAACGGATAGACGCGTTCGAAGTCGCGGCGCAGTGCCTGCGGAATCGCGTTGCGCGCGACGCCTTGCGAGCCGTCGCAGCCGATCACGAAGTCGCATTGCAGTTCGTGCTCCGCGCCTTCGTGGCGATAGCGGATCGACGGTTTGTCGGTATCGATGCCGTGCACCGACGTGTCCGACACGCCGAAGCGCAGTTCCGCGCCGGCCGCAACGCGCGCGGCGACGAGGTCCTTGATCACTTCGTGCTGCGCGTACACCGTGATCGCGTGACCGGTGAGACCGGTCAGATCGATGCGGCGGCGCTTGCCTTCGAACGCGAGTTCGAAGCCGTGATGCAGCGCGCCTTCGGCCTTCATGCGCTCGCCGAGGCCGGTTTGCGTCAACAGATCCATCGTGCCCTGTTCGAGCACGCCGGCGCGAATCGTCGATTCGATCTGCTCGCGGGTACGCGTTTCGAGCACGACCGAGTCGATGCCGCGCAGATGCAACAGATGGGAAAGCAGCAGGCCAGCGGGACCGGCGCCGATGATGCCGACTTGAGTGCGCATGAATTGTCTCCTGAATGCGGTGATGAAATTTGCGCTCAGTGTGACGATCGCGGCGGGTATCCCGCAACGCGATAAATCGGATAGGCCGTATCGTGCTGGGAGATAGAAGGGTTTGATCGAAGTCAAATTTCGTTTGCGGCGGTCGGCCGCAAACGTAGGCGGGACGGGGCTTTCCGGAAAATGCGCGCGGGCCGCGGCTTAGTGTCGCGGCTTCGCTCGCCCTTCAGGTAAACCCCGATGCTTCAATACGGGTTCAGCCCGCGTCAATTAGCCAAGAAACAACCGGTAGACCGGATTTTTGCTCTCTTCCCAGTTCGGATAGCCGAGCGTGGCGAGGAAGCGATCGAACTCCGCGTTCTCGCTTTCCGGCACCTGGATACCGACGAGGATCGAGCTGTAGTCCGCGCCCTGGTTACGGTAGTGGAACAGGCTGATATTCCAGTTCGGCGCCATCGACGACAGGAACTTCATCAGCGCGCCCGGCCGCTCCGGAAACTCGAAGCGGAACAGACGCTCGTCGTGCGCGAGCGGCGAACGGCCGCCGACCATGTAGCGGATGTGCTGCTTCGACAGTTCATCGAAGGTCAGATCGACGGTCGCGAAACCGTGCGCTTCGAACGCGCCGGCGATCTGCGCGGACTCGCTGCGATTGCGGATCTGCACGCCGACGAAGATATGCGCGGAATTCGCGTCCGCAATCCGGTAGTTGAACTCGGTCACGTTGCGGGTGCCGACCAGTTCGCAGAAGCGTTTGAAGCTGCCGCGCTCTTCCGGAATCGTCACCGCGAAGACCGCCTCGCGTGCTTCGCCGACTTCCGCGCGTTCGGCGACGAAGCGCATCCGGTCGAAGTTCATGTTCGCGCCAGAGGTGATCGCGATCAGCGTCTGGTTCTCGATGCCCTCGCGCTCCGCGTATTGCTTCAGACCGGCCACGGCCAAAGAACCCGCCGGTTCGAGCACACTGCGGGTGTCCTGGAACACGTCCTTGATCGCGGCGCATAGTGCATCGGTATTCACGATCAGCACGTCGTCGAGGTATTCGCTGCACAGGCGGAAGGTTTCTTCGCCGACCAGCTTCACCGCGGTGCCGTCGGAGAACAGGCCCACTTCGTTCAGCGTCACGCGCTCGCCGGCTTTCAGCGATGCAGCCATCGCGCACGAATCGTCGGTCTGCACGCCGATCACCTTGATCTCGGGACGCACGGATTTCACGTACGCGGCCACGCCTGCCGCCAGTCCACCACCGCCGATCGGCACGAAGATCGCGTGAATCGGCCCCTGATGCTGGCTCAGGATTTCCATCGCGACCGTGCCCTGGCCGGCGATCACATACGGGTCGTCGAACGGATGGACGAAGGTCAAACCGCGCTCTTCCTGCAATTTCACCGCGTGCGTGTACGCATCGCTATACGACTCGCCCGACTGCACGACCTCGACGGTCGGCCCGCCGTGCGTACGAATCGCGTCGACCTTCACCTGCGGGGTCGTCACCGGCACGACGATGATCGCCTTCACGCCCATCCGCGCCGCCGACAACGCGACCCCCTGCGCATGATTGCCTGCCGACGCGGTAATCACGCCGCGCGCGAGCGCATCGGCCGGAATATGCGCCATCTTGTTGTACGCGCCGCGCAGCTTGAACGAGAACACCGGCTGGTTGTCCTCGCGCTTCAGATACACCGGGTTATGCAGCCGCGCGGACAGATTCGGCGCGCTTTCAAGTTCGGTCTCGCGCGCGACGTCGTAGACACGCGCGGTGAGCGTTTTCTTCAGATAGTCGTGGGACGGCGCGACGCATTCAGCAGCGGCAGCAGCAGCAGCAGCGGCGGCCTGTTCGGTTTCAGTCAACAGCAAGGCAAGCTCCTCGTGGCAACAGACGATGCGGGAAAGCATCGGACTCCGATCGAAAGCCCGAGGGCCGCGATCGGCAGCAGTTTCGCCAGGAGGCAGGCAGCAAAGCGGACATAAAAAAACCCGCCTCGTTTGGCGGGTTTCTTGGTCACTGCAAAGTCGACGCGCGCTAACCCACCATTCGATGAATGATGCTAATAATCAGCGCAATACGGATGTCGAGGCAGTTCATGTCGGCGATCTTCGTCGAGATGGCGGCCTTTGTCAATCCCGCCGCCATGCATCGACTCGTTCCAGTGGCGCTTAATCCTGCACGCCGCTCTGCTTTTTGAACGCCGCGAGAATGCGTCGTTCGAGCGCGTTGTAGTCGTGACCAAAGTGATGATCGCCCGAGGTGCGGATCACTTCGACACCGCTCTTCTCGAGTGCCGGACACAGCGTGTCCGTTTCAGTCGCGCCGTAGAAGCACTGAACCATCCCGGGCGGCAGACGGCCCATCTCCGGGCGCACCTTCAACGCCTTGTCGCTCGCCGGCATGCCGAGCCAGCCGCCGACGCGAATCTGGAAATCGGCGTCGGGCGCGAAGCCGAGCAGCGAGATCAGCGCGACCTTCGCGCGCTGCTCCGGCGGCAGACGGTTGTACGCGAACGGCATTACGTCGGCGCCGAACGAATAGCCGATCAGCGCGACGTGCTGCGCATGCCAACGCGCGCCGTAGGTTTGCATCACGCGCGCGAGATCGCGGCTCGTCTGCGCGGGCGGCTTCTCGCTCCAGAAATACCGCAGGCTGTCCCAGCCGATCACCGACACACCGTCCTTCTGCAACGCCTGCGCGATCGTCTTGTCGAGATCGCGCCAGCCGCCGTCGCCGGAAATCACGATCGCCATCAGGCCGTTCGGATGCGCGGCCGGCAACTCGATCAGCGGCAGGTCGGACACGTCGTCGTCGCTGGTGGACACCGCTTGCAGATGCGGGCTCACCAGTGCAACCAGACGCGCGCGATCGGCATTACCGGTGCTGGCCTTCTCGACGAAGCCCGGCACCTTGTCGCGGATCACGGTCGAGTCCGGCGCGCACGGTTTGAAGCGCGCGTCGAGCGTCGGTTCCGGATCGACCGATACCGCGCCGGCGATCGTATTGGACGGCGCCTGTTCGAGCACGCGCATCGCCAGCGTCGCGCCCTGCCCGGTACCGGCGACGATCGGCGCGAAATAGTGGTTCGACTGCTCCTGCCGTTCGAGCTGATGGCTCAGCGCCTCGGCATCGCCGACCAGTTGATGACAGGCCTCCGGCTTCGCTTTCAGGTTCGCAGCGTAGCGCGCGGTATCCACGCCAACGGTCAACGCGCCCGCTTTCGCGAGCGCATCGGCGCTTTGCTGATCGGCCGCGCTCCAGCCGCTCGCCTGCGAATACAGCACGACGAAACCGCGCAGCGGCCCTTCCGGCCGGGTCACCCGCACGTCGCCGTAGCGGCCGCCGGGCACGGTGGTAGTTGCCGCGTGCGCAAGCGCGCCGCAGCTCAGAACGCTCGCTACAACGGCGAGACGCAACAACGGATGCAATGTCATGAACGCCGGCCTCCCGCCAGCAACGACAGATCCGCGAGCGTGAAGAACACGCCGACCGAACCGGAGGCCGCGAGATAACGCGGCTCCCAGTGCGGCTGGAACTTGTTCTTGAAAGCACGCAAGCCGCGGAAGTTATAAAAGCGGCCGCCGAAGCGCCACACGATGCCGGCCAGCCGATGCCAGCGCGACGCGAGCGGCGTCGGTTGCACGCCCGAAAGCGGTGCGATGCCGAGACTGAGCGAGCGAAAACCCGCCTGTTTCAGATGCAACGCGAGCTGCGTGAACAGATATTCCATTGCGTACGGCGACGCGCTTTCGACGTGACGCATCACGCCGACGGTCGCCTCGGTATTCATGTCGGTCGTCATGAACGTGACGAACGCGACCGGCTCGCCGTTCTGGCGCACCAGCATCACCGATTGCGCGGCGAGGTATTCGTCGTGGAACGCGGCCACCGAGAAGCTTTTCTCGCGCGCGTCGCGGCTGTCGAGCCAGCCGTCGGAAATCTCGCGCAGCGTCTCGAGCGAGGCCGGCACGTTGGCCTGGCCGATCACTTCGACGGTGAAGCCGTCGCGCTCGCCGCGCTTGAGTGCATAACGCAGATGCGCGCGATGCGAGCCCTTCAGATCGAAGTCGTCGAGCACCACGTGCGCTTCCTCGCCGAGTTTCATCAGCGTGAGGCCGGCGTCGAGATACAGCGGCAGCGCGTTCGCGCGCACCTGATAGAACGCCGCGCGGCCGCCGTGCTGATGCGCGAGCGCGACGAACTTGCTGATCAGCCCGGCCCATTCCTCGCGCGGCCCGACCGGATCGTGCAGCGCGGCCCACGTGCGGCCGTTCTTCGCGTACATCAGGAACGCCTGGCGCGACTCCGAAAACAGGAAGCTCTTGTCGCCCATCAGCGCGAGACCGGCATCGCTGCGCTCCTGCGCGCGCACGATCCGCGCGGCGTCGTGCAGATCCTCCGGGGCCGGCTTCACGAAACGGCCGCGCGCCGGGCGCAGCAACTGCCAGAACGAGAAGGTCGCGGCGAACAGGCTCGCGGCCAGCGTCGCGCGGAGCGCCCGCGACGCGCGTTCGTCGAACGCGAATTGCCACCACAGGTCGCGCGAATACGGCACGTCCCGGAACGCGAACAGCATCACCCAGGTGGCCAGCATCAGCACCATCGCGACCGACACCAGCCAGCCCGCGGTAAAGCGCTCGGCGAACAGCGACGAATGACGGTTAAAGCGCTTGCGGGTGGCCAGCAGCAGCACGATCAGCGTGCCGAGCACGCCGGCCTCGACGAACGCGAGGCCCTTGGTCAGCGACAGCGCGAGGCTCAGCACCGTCAGCGCGAGCGTCATCCACCACGCGGCGTCGAGGCGCCGCAACAGCCCGCGCGCGACGAACAGCAGCAGCACGCCGAGCACGCTGCACAGCATCTGCGAGCTTTCGAGCACCCACAGCGGCACCAGGTCGCGCAGGATATGAATGCGTTGCCAGAACGCCGGCGTCGCGCTGGAGATCACCAGCATCCCGCCGACCACGAAGGTGACGAGGCTCAGAAACAGCGGCGCGAGTTCGGACACCCGCTCGGCCTGCAGCAGCGACAGACGGCTCTTCAGCGCACGGCCTTCGAAGCCCGCCAGCAGCGCCGCCGACACGATCAGCGGCACGCCGAAATAGATCGCCCGGTACGCGAGCAGCGCGGCGACCATCTGCTGCATCGGCACGCTGCCGGACAGCGTAAACACCATCGCCGCCTCGAACACGCCGACCCCGCCGGGCGTATGGCCGATCATGCCGAGCAGCATCGCGGCCGAATAGACGGTGACGAAACCGATGAAACTGACGTTCGCGTGCGGCAGCAGCGCCCACAGCGCGAGGCCGGCGGCGACCACGTCGAGCACCGCCAGCGCAACCTGCTCGAGCAGATCGCGGCGCGCCGGGATATCGAACGACAGCCATTGCCAGCGCGTGCGCACCGGCCGGGTTTCGCGCCGGCACGCGGCGGCCGCGAGCGCCAGCGCGAGCAGCAGCGCGGCGCCGCTCCAGCGCAGCACCGGCGGCGTGAGATGCAGCATCGGCGCGAGCTGGTCGGCGCGGCAGACCATCCCGAGCGCGGTCATCAGCACCAGCGCGAGCGCGAGCGACACGCTGGTGAACACCGTCATGCGGCCGATCTGCGCGGGCGTGATGCCGGCGACGCCGTAGACCCGCGCGCGCACCGCCCCGCCGGTCAGCGCGCCGAAGCCGGTCGCGTTGCCGAGCGCCGAGCCGGCGGTCGCGCCGACCCACAGCGCCGCGCGCGGCACGCCGGCGCCTAGATAGCGCAGCCCGACCGCGTCACGGCCGACCAGCGCGACATAGCTGAGCGCGGTCGCGCCGAGCGCGCCGATCCACTCGCGCGCCGACAGGCTGCGCAGCTCGCGGATCACCGAGCGGTAATCGACCGCCTGCGACAGATGCTGCAGCACCACCAGCAGCAAGCCGCAAATCACGAGCGCCAGCACGGGCGACAGAAGTCGCCGGCTGCGCAGCGCTTGCGCGGCATGGCCGAGCAGCGCGCGGGGCTGCGCGAAGCGGTGTTGAAGTCGACGGAACATGGTCAATTGCGGGCCTTGCGGGAAAGCGGTCGCGGCGCCGGAGCGTCACGTGGAGGATCGCCTGTGGCGGCGATTACAAAGTGATAACGGCAAAGCGTGCAAAAGGTTGACAGGATTGGTAATTCCCCTGTCATCTGGCCCTGCTTGCGGGCTAAAAAGGGACGGAATTGTAATGCTTGAGCACCGCGGGCGGGCAAATCGGGGGATCAAGGTTTCGAGGCGCTCGCCGTAATCAGGTCCAGAAGCGCGATGCGGCGCGCGGCGCGGCAAACGGCGCCGCGGCCCGCAGGCGCGCCGGGAGGTGCGTCCGGAATCTGAAGGAGATTGAAAATGGCGGGGCAGAAAGCACGATGCCCGCTACAGGAGCGGGCATCGGAGGCGGCAGCGAGGCCGGGCGGCGAATCTGTCGCGCTTACTGCGGGCGGCGATAAGCTTCCGCGATCACCGCGCAGTTCTGCAGATGCAGGTTCAGCGCATGCAGCGCCAGCGCGCGCAGCTTGCCGAACAGCGTGTTGGCGGCGGGAGTGGAACGGACGGCGGTCGATGCAGTGTTCATATTGGGCTCCGGGAAACTAGGGTTTCTACCTAAGGAATAACCCGATTATAGTCCTCTGATGGCGCACTGCAACAAAAAATTAACTTTGTCGCGTCAAATTTCAACCGCCGCGGCGCGCGGAAGTTAAAAATTCTCAAGGGGCACGAACGGGCGCAGCCGTATTAACAATCCGCACCGTACAGGTGCAATAATGACCCCTTTGCCTGCGACGTCTCGCCGCAGCCCCCGCCGTCATGACCGTCGTCCAGAAAGCTCTGATTGCGCCCCTTATCGTCGCCTGCGCGATGTTCATGGAGAGCGTCGACGCGAACGTGATCGTCACCGCGCTGCCGGCGATGGCGCGCGACTTCGGGCGCGATCCGGTCACGCTGAAAATCGCGGTGACGAGCTACGTGCTCGGCCTCGGTGTATTTATCCCGGTCTGCGGCTGGCTCGCCGACAAATTCGGCGCGCGCACCGTGTTTCGCACCGCCATCGGCATTTTCGTGACCGGCTCGCTGCTGTGCGCGGCGTCCAGTTCGCTCGCAACCTTCACGCTCGCGCGCTTCGTACAGGGCGTCGGTGGCGCGATGATGGTGCCGGTCGGGCGCATCATCATCTTCCGGGTCGTCGAAAAGGCCGACTTCATCCGCGCGATGAACTATCTGAGCGTGCCCGCGATGCTCGGCCCGGCGGCCGGCCCGCTGCTCGGCGGCTTCATCACCACCTATCTGCACTGGCGCCTGATCTTCTTTATCAACGTGCCGATCGGCCTGCTCGGCATCTATCTGACCAATCGCTATATCGCCAACACCCGCGAGCCCGATCCCGGTCCGCTCGACTGGATCGGCTTCCTGCTGTCGGCGGCGGGCGCGGTGTTGCTGCTGCTCGGGTTGTCGCTGGTCGGCGGCGAACTGATCCCGACCATCGACGCGTTCGGCATGTGCGGGCTCGGCGCGGTGCTGCTGGCGATCTACGTCGCGTACGCGCAGCGGGTCGCGCTGCCGCTGCTCGATCTGCGCTTCTTCAAGGTGCCGACCTTCCAGGCGAGCGTGCTGGGCGGCTCGCTGTTCCGCATTGGTCTGGGCGCACTGCCGTTCCTGCTGCCGCTGCTCTTGCAGGAAGGCCACGGGATGAGCGCGTTCGAATCGGGGCTGATCACCTGCGCGTCGGCGTTCGGCGGGATGTTCATGCGCACGATCGCATCGAGCGTGCTGCGCCGCTTCGGCTTCCGCTCGGTGCTGGTGTTCAACGCGGCGCTGTCGGGCCTCGCGATCGCCGCGTGCGGGCTGTTTTTCCCGCACACGCCGACGTGGATCATCTGGGTCGTCGTGCTGCTCGGCGGCTTCTTCCCGGCGTTGCAGTTCACCAGCCTCAATTCGCTGACCTATGCGGAGATCGCGAGCCGCGACGTGGGTCGCGCGACCAGCCTGGGCAGCGTCGTGCAACAGATGTCGCTCGGTCTGGGCGTGACGGTCGGCGGGATCGCGCTGCAGATCACCCGCGCGCTGAACGGGCATGCGAGCGTGATGTGGTCGGATTTCTGGCCGGCGTTTCTGGTGGTCGGGCTGTGCTCGTTCGCGTCGATCCCGGTCACGCTGCGGCTGCCGCGCGGCGCGGGCGAAGAGATTTCGCGCGGCGGGCGCGGCTAAGGGCCGGGCTCACGCCCGCTTGCGGATCACGCTGACTTCGCCGTTGCGTTCGAGAATCGCCGCGGCCACGTTGTCCAGCGAACGCGAGCCGGTTTTCTGCCGCACCGTTTCCTCGATATCGGTGCGCGTGACCAGCGCCGCGTGCATCTCGCGCGCGTTGAACTTGCCGTCGCGATAGACCTCGCGTTCGCTCCCGCCGACCAGCAGTTCGAAGCGCCGCGAGCGCATGCAGGCCCACGCGAGCATCCGGTGGCACAGCACGATCAGAAACGACGCGACCACCGTCGCGATGAACGGCGACGCGCCGACGATCGCCCGGCTCAGCGTTGCGCCGAGCAGGATCACGACGACCGAGTCGAACGGCGAGCGCTGCCCGAACGAGCGCCGTCCCGACACGCGGATCATCGCCAGGGCGATCACGAAGATGACGATCGCGCGCAGTCCCATCTGCAACGGATCGAGCGTGCGGCCTTCGCCGAACAGAACGTAGATCGCGTCCATCATGATTTCGCCCTCATCGTGTTGCCGCCCTCCCCGCGGCCTGCCTGCGTGTACAGAACCGGCGCCTCAGCCGGCCGCCCACGTGAGCAGCGTGTCGGCGAAGCCGCCGCGCACGCGGGCCAGCGCGCGCCCGCTAGTCAGCACGCGCGGCGCGGCGCTCCACGCGATGCGCGCGCCGGTCGCGATCAGCCGGTCGACCAGCGCGACGTCCTCGCTGCATTTGAGCGGCGGAAAGCCGCCCGCGCGCCGGTATGCCTGCGCCGAGACGCCGAGATTCGCGCCATGCACGTGGCGGTGGCCGTCGGCGTCCACGTAGGTCTTGCGGAAATATTCGCGCACGCTGTGCGGATGCTCGCCCCAGTCGTCGACCGCGATCGAGCCGCACACGGCATCCGCGTCGAGCGCGAGTTGCGCGGCCAGCCAGCCCGGCGACACGCGGCTGTCGGCATCGGTAAACGCGAGCCAGCGCGCGCCTTGCGCGAGCAGCAGCGACGCGCCGAGCGCGCGGGCGATGCCGACATTGCGCGCCTTCAGCGTCAGCGTCTGCACGCCGTAAGCGCGCGCGATCGCGCCGGAAAAATCGCTGCACGCATCGAGCGCGACGACCACCCGCACCGCCTCGCCGGCCAGTCCTTTGTGCCGCGACGCTTCGAGCACCGCGGCGAGGCAGCGCGCGATCAGCGCCTCCTCGTTATGCGCGGGAACGATCACGCCGATCATAGAAGCCCCTCGCGTTGCGCGACCGATCGCGCATCGCGCGACCACACGTCGATCAGCAGATCCGCTTCCGCGTGATGCGCGAGCCGCGAGAGATTGCAGCGCGCATCGAACAGCGCGTGCGCATGGTCGGCGGATTCGCGCGCCTCGGCGAACGGCCGGCGCCAGTGACACGCGAGCAGCGTGCCGTCGGTCGTCAGCGACGCGCCGATCCGCGCGGCCAGCGTTTCGAGCTCGGCGGTATCGAGGTAATACGCGAATTCGCTGACGACGATCAGATCGAACGGCCCGGCCTCGGTCGGCCATTGACGCGGCACCATGCGCTGCTCGACCCGCACGTTGGCCGCATCGGCGACGCGCTCGCGCGCGAGCGTGACCGCGCGCGGATGCAGATCGGCGGCGAGCAGCGCATCGCAGCGCTTTGCGAGTTCGGCCGTCAGTTCGCCGTTCGCGCAGCCCGGTTCGAACGCGTTGCGATAGCGCGGGCGCGGCAGCAGCGCGAGCGTCAGCGAACGCTTGCGGCGTTCGTACCAGCCCTCGCGCAGCCGCCACGGATCGTCGCTGCGGCGATACAGCTCGTCGAAGTACAGCACCGTCGAGTTCATCTCAGTAACCCTTTGGCGAATGCTCGTTGGGGAGGACGTCATAGCAGCCATTGCGTGTCCGTTGGTAAGGACAGCTGATTCGGGGGCTGCGCCGACGCCGCCAGCAATTGCTCGCCGAGTGCGGCCAGATCGCGCTCCGCATGGCTCTGGCGCAGAAACACCGGCAGGTCCGCGAGCGCCCGCGCAAAGCGCGCGTCGCGGCACAGCGGGCCGGCGCCGAGTGCGCGGGTCGCGTGATGCATGACGGTGTCGGCGGCCTGTTCGACCGCGAGTCGTGCGCGCAACGCGGCGGTTTGCGCATCGGCGTTCGGATGTGTGTCGATCCATGCGGCCGTTTCGCGCAGCACTGCGGCGGCGGACTGCAACGCGACATCGGTCGCGCCGAGTTGCGCGAGACGCAGCGGATCGGCGCGTTGCGCGCACGCGTCGCGCAGACTGCCGCCGATCCGCGCGGCCGCGCCGTACCAGCACGCGGCGATGCCGGCGCCGCCATGCCAGAAGCCAGGGCGACGCACGTACGCATGCGATGCGCCGATCAGTGTCGCCGCGCTGGCGTCGAAGTGGACATCGGCGCTGGCGGTGGCCTGCATGCCGACTGCTTGCCAGTTCGACGTGTCGATCGTGATCGACGGCTGGTCCATCGCGACGGCCGCCAGTACCGGTTCGTCGTCGAGCCACGCGGTGATGAGTGCATGCGTGACGCTTTGCGCGCCGGAGCACCAGGCTTTGGTGCCGGTCAGACGTAGTTGGTTGTGACCGCGGTTGAGGCGCTCGGCGTGGGCGTGCTCGCCGCCGCTCCGCTTACTGTCGGCTCGTTCGCCGTCGATTGTTCGGATTCCTGTTCGATCGGCATCGGCTACGTGGGTCGTTGCCTGGACGCGCGCTTGCGGTGGCTCGGCGGCCCACACAGCCCAGCGGCTTCCATCAGGTGCTGGCGGACCATCCAGTTCGGCGAGTATCGCCAGCGCATCCGTATGGCCTTCGAACAGTTTGACGAGCCCCAGATCGCAAGCCGCTACCGCCGCAAGCGAGCGCCAGCGCGCGAGCGTCCGGCCGTGGCCCGGCAACGGCATGCCCGGCTCACGATCGTAGCCGTGCGCGATCAGCGTCGCGAGCATCGCGCCGAGCGCGTACGGATCGTTCGGATCGAAACGCGCGTCGCGCAGAAACTCAGCGAGCGACGTGGCTGGTTGTGACAGCGCCGCGGCACGGCCGCTTGCGCAGGGCTCGCGCGGCGCTCGCCCCGCTTCGGGTTCGTGCGAGCGTTGCGGTGACTGCGCCGGGAAGCTGGGCGCGTGGTCGCGCGTGTCGAGCATCGTGCCTCCGTGCACCGGATCGAAGGACGGCGCGCCGCGCTGCGGCGGGCCGGAACGTATGCTCAGTCACAGCAAGCAGCGTGCCGCGGGAGGGAAGCCATCGGCATGGTGAGCCGGCCTCGCACATGGCGCGCCAGGAGCGGCCCACCAGGAAAAGATGAGGAACACTGAGAAAGAGTGAAACGCTTGCCGCGCTACCCGAGGCCGAAGCAAGCAGTTGCGCGCGCACGCAATACAGTCATTCAACCGCTCAACCACTCAACCGAGCATCCGCGCGCGCGAGCAACGCATCGAGCACCGCCATCTCCACCGGCTTCACCAGATGCGCGTGAAAACCCGCCGCGCGCGTGCGATCGAGATCGCTCGCATGACCGAAGCCGGTCATCGCCGCGTACATCGTGCGGGCCAGTTCCGGCATCGCGCGCAGCGCGGCGAGCGTTGCATAGCCGTCGAGCTTCGGCATCGCGAGATCGATCAGCGCGAGATGCGGTGCAAAACGCGGCGCGATCTGCAGTGCCTGCTCGCCGTCGTACGCGAGCCGCACTTCGTGGCCCTTCAGTTCGAGCAGCATCGCGAGGCTGTCGGCGGAATCGCGATTGTCGTCGACGACCAGCACCCGCAGCGGCTGGATCTCGGCCGCCGCCGCGCCCGCGCCGCCCTCGCCCGCTTCGGCTTGCGCGGACGCGAGCGGCAGACTGAGCGTGAAGGTACTGCCCAGACCGGCCCCCTCGCTGCTCGCGACGATGCTGCCGCCATGCATTTCGACCAGCGACTTGCACAGCGTGAGGCCGATCCCAAGACCGCCCTCGCCGAGCTCCTGGCCCGCCTTTTCCTGCGCGAACAGCTCGAAGATCTTGTCGAGCGAGCGCACCGGAATGCCGCGCCCCTGATCGCGCACTTCGAGCACCGCCATGCGGAAATCGACCCGGCCGTGCACGTCGATCGTGCTGCCCGACGGCGAAAACTTCGACGCGTTGTGCAGCAGGTTCTGCAGCACCTGCACGAGGCGGGTCATGTCGCCGCGCACCTGCACCGCCTCGTCGGGCACATGCGCGACCACCTGCTGCTCGCGCGCATCGGTGAACGGCCGGGCCGCCTCGATCGCGCGCGCGATCACCTCGGCGAGGTCGACCCGCGAGATCCGCAGCTCGACCTTGTCGGCCATGATCCGGCCGATGTCGAGCAGATCGTCGACGAGCCGCGTCAGGTGCGTGACCTGTCGATCGATCAGATCACGCGCCCGCGCGAGCACCGGACTCAGACCGGACTCCAGCTGCATCACCCCGACCGCGTTGCGCACCGGCGCGAGCGGATTGCGCAGCTCGTGCGCGAGCGTCGCGAGAAATTCGCGCATGCGCTCGCCCGACCGTTCGAGTTCTTCGCGCCGGCGCCGCTCGGTCAGATCGCGGGTGATCTTCGCGAAGCCGCGCAGCCGGCGCGACTCGTCGTAGACCGCGGTGATGATCACGTTGGCCCAGAAGGTCGTGCCGTCTTTACGCACGCGCCAGCCTTCGTCCTCGACGGTGCCGATCTGCCGCGCGATCGCGAGTTCGCGCGCCGGCTTGCCGGCCGCCGCCTCTTCCGGCACGTAGAAGCGCGAGAAATGACGGCCGACGATTTCGTCGTGCGTATAGCCCTTGATGCGCGCCGCGCCCGCGTTCCAGCTGATCACGAGGCCTTGCGGATCGAGCATGAAGATCGCGTAGTCCTTCACGCTGTCGACCAGCAGCCGGAAGCGTTCCTCGCTCTGCCGCAACGCTTCGAGATACTCGCGCTGCGCGGTCAGATCGCGGGTGATCTTCGCGAAGCCGGTGACCTGGCCGCTGGCGTTGCGAATCGCGGTGATCACCACGTTCGACCAGAACGTCGTGCCGTCCTTGCGCACCCGCCAGCCTTCGTCCTCGAAGCGGCCGGTCAGCGTCGCCTGTTCCAGCTCGTAGGTCGGCCAGCCGCGCGCGATTGCTTCTTCGGTATAGAAGCGCGAAAAGTGCTGCCCGACGATCTCGCTCTCCGTGTAGCCCTTCAGCTTCTGCGCGCCGGCGTTCCAGCTGACGATGTGCCCTTTCGCGTCGAGCAGAAAGATCGCGTAATCGGAGATCGCCTGCACCAGCGACGAATAGTCGACGCTGACGGGAACGCGCGCGCCGCCGGCCGCGGCCGGTTGCCGAGGGCGGGCGGACTCGTCGGTTGCGCTGGAGGAACTCACTTCGGACTGGGTCATGGCGTGCACGTATAAGTAGTTTTTATCTGAAGCAAACCCCGATCCCGGCCGGCTGGCGGGTTTCGAACAGACGCTGGAGAGTTCGCCAGGCGTGCGCGGGTGGACGGCGAACAATTCGGCAGTTCACCGAACTTTCCTGCGTACGCAAAGCGCGAAGCTTATAACGCCGGGCCTCGCATTTGCTAGCCCCGCATCTGCTAGCCGCGTTAGGTCCCGCGGCAGGTCCCGCGTTAGATCCGGGCCTGCGCAGCGTGACCGCGCGCGGCCCGCTTCACATCGCCATTTCAGATCGCCATTTCAGGGAGATTCAAATGAACCAGTCCTTCACGACTTTCACCCGCCGCCTCGCCGCGCCGCTCGCGTTGGCCGCCGCGCTCGGCTTCATGCATGGCAACGCGCAGGCCGAAGGCTGCACCAAGGGCGCGGTGGTCGGCGGCGTCGCCGGTCACGTGGCCGGCGATCACGGGGTCGCGGGCGCGGCCGCCGGTTGCGCGATCGGCCATCATGAAGCGAAGAAAAAGGATAAGGAGAAGGCAGCGAGCGCTGCGGCCGCCGCGAGTGAACCCGCCGGGAAATAATGCGGGCATCGCAACGATGCGACCGGTAGAAGCGGCGGCGTTCGACGCGCCGCCGCCGTGAGTGGGTCGATCGCGGCATCGCTCGCCCGCCCACTCTCGCCGCGCGGGTTACCAAGCCTGCGGAACTGCGCGACGCGCGACGCCCGCGGCCACCGTCAACCCGTCGCGGCAATCTTCTCCGCGAGCTTCGCGTCGTAACTCGAATGCACGTGCACGCGTTTCTTCTCGGGGAACGCGTACGTGTACGCCTTGCGCAGCGCCAGCGACGCTTCGTGAAAACCCGACAGAATCAGCTTCTGCTTGTTCGGATAGTTCGCGAGGTCGCCGACCGCGAAGATGCCCGGCCGCGAGCTTTCGTAGTTCGACGTATCGACATCGATGCGCCCGCCGTGGCTCGTGAGCCCCCACTGCGCGATCGGGCCGAGATCGGCGACCAGCCCGTACAGCGCGATCAGATGCTCGGCTTCGAGCTGCGCTTCGCCTTCGAGCTTGCGCAGCGTCAGCGAACGTAACGCACCGTCTTCGAGATTCAGCCCGGAGATCGCGCCGACCACGAAGTCCATCTCGCCCGCGTCGACCGCGCGCCGCATCAGCTCGACGCTCGAATCCGCCGCGCTGAAACCGGGCCGCCGATGCACCAGCGTCACGCGGCGCGCGACCTGGCGCAGCGCGAGCGCCCAGTCGAGCGCGGAATCGCCGCCGCCGGCGACCACCACGACCTTGTCGGCGAAATCGGCGAGCCGCGGCACGCTGTAATGCACGTGACGACCTTCGAGCGGCACCGCCTCGGGCAACGCGAGCTTTTGCGGCATGAACGCGCCGTTGCCGGCGGCGAGCAGGATCGCCGCGACATCGAATACCAGACCCTGCTCGGTGCGCACGGTCCAGCGTCCATCGTCGCGCTGCTCGACCGTATCGACGCGCTGTTCGAGATGAATCGGCACGTCGAACGGCTTGCATTGCGCGAGCAGCCGCTCGACCAGTTCGCGCGCGGTACACGATGGAATTGCCGGAATGTCGTAGATCGGCTTGTCCGGATACAGCTCGATGCACTGACCGCCGATCCGCTCGAGCACGTCGACGATCTGACACGACAGGCCGATCACGCCGGCCTCGAACGCCGCGAAAAGACCCACGGGACCGGCGCCGACGATCAGGACATCGGTGCGGATCGGGCTGGCTTGCGGGTCGGCGGCGGTGGTCATCGGTGAGCTCTCCTGAGTGGCGGATCGACGCGCGGCTGGCGTGGATGAGCCCACCATACCGAATCGGCTTGCACGCGGCAACGATGCCATTGCCGGCGGTAAGGATGCTCGGCAGCGCGCGCCGGCGCATTCAAAGTGGCCACCTGAAATTGCCTGAAAGCGGCCATTTCTGAACTCCATTTGCGTGGCTAAGCTCACGTCTGTATCACCGATCGCAGCACCCGTTCAGCGCTTCACCCTTCTTCCCAACATTGCGGAGCCTGTCATGGAACAACGTCTCGACTTCTACAAAGCCAACCCCGCCGCCGTCAAGGCACTGCTCGGCGTCGAAGAGCGCATCGGCAAATCGGCGCTCGAAAAATCGCTGGCCGAACTGGTGCGGCTGCGCGCATCGCAGATCAACGGCTGCGCGTTCTGCGTCGATATGCATACGACCGATGCGCGCAAAGGCGGCGAAACCGAACGGCGCCTCGCAACGGTCGTCGCGTGGCGCGAAACGCCGTTTTTCACCGACCGCGAACGCGCGGCGCTGGAGTGGACCGAGGCGGTCACGCTGGTGTCGCACGAGCATGTGCCCGACGCGGTGTGGCAGGCGGTGCGCCCGCATTTCAGCGACGAGGAACTGGTCGACCTGACGCTGCTGATCGCGGCGATCAATGCATGGAACCGGCTGGCGATTGCGTTTCGCAAGATGCCGGCGTAACGGTCAGGCGCGCTGACCGAGACGCGCGGCGGCGCCCCTGCTCGCCACGCGTCTCCTGCTGCTTCGCTTAATTTTCCCGCTTAATTTTCCCGCTTCACTTTCCCGCTTCACTCCCCCACCCACGAGCCGCGCAGGTCGCTGTCGTGCAGCAATTGCAGCAGCGTATCGGCCGGGCGGCTCAGCCGCTTCGCCGCGAGCGCGATGAATTCCACCGACGGCAAACCCGGCAGCGCAGCCGCATTCAACGGCGGCGCCAGCCCGCGCGCGGCCAGGTACTGCGGCCGCACGGTAATGCCCAGGCCGCCGCGCGCGGCCGCGATACAACCCGAGTGACTGCTGCTGGTGCAGACGATCTGCCAGCTCGCGCCGGCCTCCGCGAGCGCGTCGAGCACCACCGCGCGCGTGACGCTCGGCTCGGCCACCAGAATCAGCGGCAACGGCTGACTCAGATCGACCAGCGTGCCGGTGCGCGCGAGCCATTCGAGCCGCCCGGTAAACAGCGGCACGCCGCGCCTATCGCCCAGCCGGCGCTTGCCGACCAGCAGATCGATCGCGCCCGCGTCGAGCAGTTCGTAGAGCCGGCCCGTCATCCCGATCGTGATTTCCAGTTCGACGTCCGGATGCGCGTTGCGAAACGCCGCGAGCACCGTCGGCAGCGGGCCGAGCGCGATATCGTCGGATGAGCCCAGGCGCACGCGGCCCTTCAGGCGCGGCGCCTTGAACTGCGACTCCGCACGCGAGAGCGCCTGCAGGATCACGCTCGCGTGCGCGAGCATCGCTTCGCCGTCGGGGGTCATCGCGAGCGAATGGGTGTCGCGCACGAACAGGCGCCGGCCGACGCTTTCTTCGAGCCGCCGGATATGTTCGCTGACGCTCGACTGCGTAAGCGAGAGCCGCCGCCCCGCCTCGGTGAAGCTATGGCAGGCCGCGACGGTCGCGAAGGTTTTGAGCCAGATCGGATTGAGCATGTCGCATTGTCGCGCTGCTTATCGGCAAAGTCGATAACAGTCAACGATCCTAGTGGGGTTCCCGATTGACGGAGATGTCAATAAGATGACGCAATTCCCGCTTCCCCCGCGCGGGGGCGCTCCGCTTCTTTCCGCTCGTCCGGCTCTGCAGGCCGCTCCCCCGCGCCCGCCGTTGAAAAAATGACCAAGGATTCCGCCCACACCGCGCTACTGTGGATCGTCGCCGCCGGCTTCTTCATGCAGTCGCTCGACACGACGATCGTCAACACCGCACTGCCCTCCATCGCCGATAGCCTGCACGTCGCGCCGCTCGCGATGCAACCGGTGGTGGTCGCCTACACGCTGACGATGGCGATGCTCACCCCCGCCTCCGGCTGGCTCGCCGACCGCTTCGGCACCCGCCGCGTCTATTTCGTCTCGATCCTGATTTTCGTGCTCGGCTCGATCTGCTGCGCGGGCGCGCACACGCTCGGCCAGCTGGTGCTCGCGCGCGTGCTGCAAGGCATCGGCGGCTCGATGCTGCTGCCGATCGGCCGGCTCGCGGTGCTGCGCAGCGTGTCCGGCGAACAGTACGTGGCGGCGCTCGCATTCGTTTCGATCGCGGGCCAGCTCGGGCCGATCGCCGGGCCGACGCTCGGCGGCTGGTTCGTGCAGGCGATCAGCTGGCACTGGATCTTCCTGATCAACGTGCCGATCGGCGCGGTGGGTCTCTTCGCGGTGCAGCGCTTCCTGCCGTCGCACGACGCCGTCGAGCCGCCGCCGTTCGATTTCATCGGCTGTGGGTTGCTGTCGCTGTGCATGATCGCGTTCTCGCTGGCGATCGACGCGCCGGTCCCGACGCATCGCGCCGCATGGTCGGCGGGGCTGTTCGCGCTGGCCGTCGCGAGCGCGCTCGCCTACATCCCGTATGCAAAGAGCCGCCGCGATCCGCTGTTCAAACTGTCGCTGTTCGGCGAGCCGAATTTCAGCGTCGGGCTGATCGGCAACCTCGTGTGCCGGGTCGGCTCGAGCGCGGTGCCGTTCCTCGTGCCGCTCCTGCTGCAATTGCAGTTCGGCTATTCGCCGCTGCACTCCGGCCTGATGATGCTGCCGGCCGCGCTCGCCGGTACGCTCGCGAAACGCTGGATCGCGCCGCTCGTGCGCCGCTACGGCTACGACACGTTTCTGCTGGTCAATACGATCATCGTCGGTTCGTCGATCGTCGGGTTCTCGCTGATTTCGCGCGGCACGCCGCTGATCGTCGAGATCGTGGTGCTGGCCGTGTTCGGCGCGGCCAACTCGATGCAGTTCGCGGCGATGAACAGCGTCACGCTGAAAGACCTGTCGCACGAAGACGCGGGCAGCGGCAACAGCCTGTTCTCGATGGTGCAGATGCTGGCGATCGGGCTCGGCGTGTCGATCGGCGGCGGCCTCGTGAATCTGTTCAACGCGCAATCGGGCTCGGCCGAACTGGGCTTCCGGCTCGCGTTCGTGTGCGTCGGCGTGATCACGCTGGTGTCCGCATGGGTCTTCCGGCATCTCGACGACCCGTCCGGCACGCGGGTGATTCGCGGGCAGGCGGCGCAAAGCGCGGGGCGCTGATGGTGTGATGCGTGGCGGTTAGGGATGCGGAAGTGCTGCACACGTCCTTGCGCGCGATAACGCACCCCGGCTGCAACGGAGGCCGCCGTACTGCATCACGTCGTGACCTTTTCCGAGTTCAACGGCAGTGCGTCGCGGGTGGCGCGCGCTGCATCGGCAACGCACCGGCAACGTCTCTCTAATGCGGTCTGCATGACACGACGCCACGCGGCGCCGCGCCGCGTTGTTGAGCGCATCCGCCACGCTTGACGCGACAGCATCACTCCCACCAGCTTCATGCCACCGGCTCATCCATCGCGTGCAACGGGTGTCACTTTCGCGCGTCAGCGTGTGAATCCGCACAGACTTTCGCGTTAGCATGTCGGGCATCAACGGCTACGAGGGACCCCAGATGCCATTTGACGAGCGCATGCTGAACGGCATGGGCGTGCTGACGGCGATCGTCGACTGCGGCAGTTTCGCGGCCGCCGGCGAAGCGCTCGACATGTCGCAATCGGGCGTGAGCCGGTCGGTGGCTCGCCTCGAAGCACGCCTCGGTATTCGCCTGTTTGACCGCACCACCCGCTCGGTCACGCTGACCGACGAAGGCCGGCGCTTCTACGAACAGATCGTGCCGCTGCTCGGTGGCCTCGAAGAAGCCGCGGCGTCCGCGGCCGAAGGCGCGAGCGCGGTGCGCGGCCGGCTGCGCGTGAACATGGACCCGTTCTTTTCGCGCCTCGTGCTGGGCCCGCGTCTGGGCGGTTTCGTCGATAAACATCCTGATCTGCAGCTCGAACTGATCACGCGCGATCAGCTCGGCGATATGGTCGCCGATGGCTTCGACGTCGCGATCCGCTTCGGCGAGCCGCCGCTGTCCACCCTGGTCGCCCGCAAGCTGCTCGATACCCGCATCCTGACGGTGGCCGCGCCGTCGTATCTGAAGAAGCACGGGCAACCGGCGCAGCCGGCCGAACTCGAAGGCGGCTCGCACGTGTGCATCAAGTTCCGCGATCCGCTGACCGGTTATCCGTTCAGCTGGGAATTTCATCGCGGCCGCAAGAAGTTCGAGATGACCCCGCAGGGCCGCCTGACCGTCAACGACGTCGGCACGCTGCATAGCGCGTGCATCGCCGGTCAGGGGATCGCGCAGATTCTCGCGCTCGGCGCGGAGTCGCTGCTGGCGAACGGCAAGCTGATCGAACTCTTTCCGGACTGGAGCGACGAGGTCTATCCGCTGTATGCGCTGTATCCGTCGCGCCATCATCCGCCGGCCAAGGTGCGGGCGTTTCTGGATTTCGTCGTGTCGCTGACGGGCGGCGCCGCGCGCGATGGCGCGGGGTGAACTAGCTGCGGGAAGGTGGCCGCATGAAGGTGGCCGCGGGAAGGTGGCCACATGAGGTTCGCCGCATAATTCGGGGCCGCATCGCCTTCCACCCGATGCCGCGCTGATAGCTCAGGTCCGTCCCTTGCTGCTGCTTCGCTGTGTATTCCGTTCCAGGAGAACAGCGATGAGCGAATCGAAAGAAAACGCCAAAAACGACGCAAAAAACCCGGACAAAAACGCGTCAAAAAGCCCAGGCGGCGAGCCGGCCGAGGATCTGGCGCACCCGCACCATGCGGTGCACAGCGACAACGCGAAGAGCAAAATGCCCGAGCGCGCCGACGACGACCGCAAGCAGTCGCCCGCCGACCGTCCGGGCAAGCAGTCCGGCGAAGGCGAGCCGCCGGTCGGCTAACCGGTCCTCTCTGTTGCGCACTCGGCCTCTCGGCCTGACTGCACGTCGCAGTCAGGCCGCCCCACCCGCGTGAACGCGCGCGCCTTTCTGTAAGCAAACATTTCTTCCAGGTTTTTACCGAATTTTTTTCGCTGCATTGGACTACCTTGCTGGGTGCAGCACGGTGTGCGGCTGCCGCTCATGATTGTTAACAGGCGACGCCAATGTTCAAGTCCAGCTCGAAATCTCCCGCTCGTTTGCCCGCTCGTTTGCCAGCTTTTGCCTCTCCCGCCGCGCCGCCGGTGCCGCGCGTCTCCATCTGCGTGCCCACCTGCGGGCGCCCCGACCTGCTGGTCGAGTGCATCGATTCGTGCCTCGCGCAGACCTTCGCGCAAAACCTCGGGCAACTGGAAATCGTAATCGGCGACGATTCGCGCGACACCGTCACCCGGCAGTTGATCGCCGAACGCTACGGAAACGAAGCGCGCGTGCGCTACGCGCATCATCAGCCGCCGCTCGGCCAGGCGCGCAATGTCGCGAGCCTGTTCGAGCGCGCGCGCGGCGACAAGATCCTGCTGATCCACGACGACGATCTGCTGACAACCGATGCGGTCGAAAAACTGCTCGCGCTATGGCAGCGCCATCCGAACCTCGACGCGGCGTTCGGCGACCAGTACGAAGCCAATCATGCGGGCGCGATCGATTACGCCGCAAGCGCGCGGCTGAACGCGGCGTTCCGGCGGACTCGCGAAGCCGAGGGTCTGCAGCTGCTCGCGGGCCGCACCGGGCTGATTCAGATGTTTCCGAACAACGGCTGGATGGCCGATGCGCGACTCGTCAAACGGATCGGCTATCCGGACCAGCACGGCATGTGCTGCGATTTCGTGTTCGGCACTTTGCTGTGCCTTGCCGCGCGCGAGGTGTTTTATCTGCACGACTACGTATCGGTGTATCGCAAGACGGCGACCTCGATCTCGCACAGCACGCGCGGCACGGTCGCGGCCGCGCCGCTGAGCGCGTACCGCTTCGTCAAATCGCTCGACTTGCCCGCGCCGCTTGCGCCCTCGCGACGGCTCGCGCTGCGCCGGCTCGCGCCGCTCGTCGTGTCGATTCACGCGCGCAACGGCCGGCCGCGCGCGGGGCTGCGCATCGCGCTCGCGCATCTCTATGCGTACAACTATGGATTCAGCGCGCGGCTTTACTACCATCTGGCGCTGCTCGCGCGCGCCGCGCTGCGAGCGCGGCCGGCAGCCGGCGAAGAGGCCGCGGATTGCTTCTGACGCATTGCGTGCTTAGCAAACGCGGAATACTTACTTGGGCGCGGGCGCGCCACTGGTTACGATGAGCTGAACCGTCATCGCCCCAGAGGTAAGCCGCCATGTCAGACAGTGCGTGTTTCAGGCCGCGCGTGATCGAACCCGTCGTCGCTAACCAGCCGGAAGGACTCGGGCTCGCGATCGAACTGTGGCTCGCGCAACCGGTCGATGGGATCGCCGGCCGCGCGGTGCAGATTCATTTGCGCGGCGGCGCGAAGATGGAACAGGCCGAGAGCTTGCGCGACCTGCTGCATGCATGGGGCACGCGGATCGTCGTCAGCTGAGAACAACAGTGCGCTGCGCGACGATCCGCATTGCTACCCGTTCAAGGCTCGTGACGCAGATACCCTTCGGTCGCCGGATCTCGCATCCGCAGCGACACGATGCCCGCGATCGCGCACATCACGGTCACGTACCAGAAGAACATCGTCTCGATGTCGGCCTGCTTGAGCCACAGCGCGACGTATTCCGCCGAGCCGCCGAAGATCGCGTTCGCGACCGCATACGACAGGCCCACGCCAAGCGCGCGCACGTGCGGCGGGAACATTTCCGCCTTGATCAGGCCGCTGATCGACGTATAGAAGCTGACGATCGCGAGCGCGATCACCACGAGGCCGAACGCCGCGAACGGGCTCGTCACGTCTTTCAGCGCGTGCAGCAGCGGCACCGTGCCGAGCGTCGCGAACAGGCCGAAACAGATCATCGAGCGGCGCCGGCCGATACGGTCCGACAACGCGCCGAACGCCGGCTGCATCAGCATGTAGACCAACAGCGCGGCGGTCATCACCGAACTCGCGGTCTTCGCGTGCATGCCGGCCGTGTTGACCAGGTACTTCTGCATGTAGGTCGTGAACGTGTAGAAGATCAGCGAGCCGCCGGCCGTGAAGCCGAGCACCGTCATGAATGCGCTCTTGTGCTCCCACAGTCCGCGCAGCGTGCCCGCTTCCTTGCTCTGGCGGGTTGCCGCGGTGGAGGTTTCATCGAGCGATTTACGCAGATACAACGCGATCAACGCGGCCACCGCGCCGATCACGAACGGCACGCGCCAGCCCCATGCCTTCAGCTCGTCGGTGCTGAGCGTCTGTTGCAGGATCACCAGCACGAGCAGCGCGCACAGCTGGCCGCCGATCAGCGTCACGTACTGGAACGACGCGAAGAAGCCGCGCCGGCCCTTCAGCGCGACCTCGCTCATATAGGTCGCGCTGGTGCCGTACTCGCCGCCGACCGACAGACCCTGCACCAGTCGCGCGAACAGCAGCAAGGCCGGCGCGAGCGCGCCGATCTGCGCGTAGGTGGGCAGCATCGCGATCACCAGCGAGCCGCCGCACATCATGAACACCGACACCATCATCGCGGTACGGCGGCCGCGCTTGTCGGCGAGCCGCCCGAAGAACCAGCCGCCGATCGGCCGCATCAGGAAGCCGGCCGCGAACACGCCGGCGGTGTTCAGCAACTGCGTCGTGGTATTGCCGCTCGGAAAGAACGACGGCGCGAAATACAGCGCGGTGAACGAATATACGTAGAAGTCGAACCACTCGACGAGATTGCCCGATGAAGCGCCGACGATCGCAAAGATGCGCCGGCGGGTATCGTGCGCGGAGGCGACGACGGATTGATCGGTTTGGACGTTCATGCTGGTGTCTTTCCTTATCTAAACGAGGAGGACGGTCGTGGCGCCGCCTTGATTCCGCGCGCCCGGGTGGCGGGCGTCGCGCGAGCGCGATTTTTACACAGATGAAAGGATAGATGGGCTTTTGTCAGACCAGCCTGATGAAAGCCCTGGGTCGCGGCGAATGGGCGAAATTCGCGCGGCGATAAAGACGAAGCCCCCGCCGGTCGTTGACTGGCAGGGGCTTACGGAACGAATCAGGGCCACGGAGGAAATGAAACCCACGGGCCCGCGCGCAACTCAGCCGGCGCTCAGACTCTCACCGCCGGCGGCACATAACGGCATTCATAACGCTTCCTGACGGTGCCGTTTTCGTCGACGCTTTCGAGGTACACGTCGAACTGCCAGAGGCGCGCCATGTGCTTGAGTACTTCGTCGCTATCGGACGACAGATGGCGGTTGTCGCTCATGAAATGCCGCAACGTCAGACTGCGGTCGCCGCGCGTATTGACCGCCCACACCTGAATATTGGGCTCGCGGTGATGCATGTCGTACTGCCGCGACAATGCCTGGCGCACGTACTGATAGCCGCTGTCGTCGTGAATCGCCGACACTTCGAGCGCGTCGCGCATGTCGTCGTCGAGTACCGAGAACAGGCGCATTTCGCGGATCAGATGCGGCGACAGATACTGCGCAACGAAGCTCTCGTCCTTGAAGTTGCGCATCGCGTAGTGCATCGCCGGCAGCCACGGACTGCCGGCCAGCTCCGGAAACCACTTGCGGTCCTCCTCGGTCGGCGCCTCGCAGATACGGCGAATGTCGCTCATCATCGAAAAGCCGAGCGCGTACGGATTGATCCCGCTGTAGTACGGCTTCGTGACCGGCGGCTGATAGACGACGTTGCTGTGCGAATGGAGAAACTCCATCATGAAGCCGTCTTCGAGCTTGCCCTGGTTATAGAGCGTGTTGAGCAACGTGTAGTGCCAGAACGTCGCCCAGCCTTCGTTCATCACCTGGGTCTGGCGCTGCGGATAGAAGTACTGACCGATCTTGCGCACGATGCGGATCACTTCGCGCTCCCACGGCTCGAGCAGCGGCGCGTTTTTCTCCGCGAAATACAGCAGGTTTTCCTGCGGCTCCGGCGGATAGCGCTCCTCGACTTCCTCGGGCAGCGGCGTATGACGGGTGGGCAGCGTGCGCCACAGTTCGTTGACCTGCGATTGCAGATACGCTTCGCGCTCGCGGCGCGCGGCGAATTCGCGTTCGAGCGAGAGCTTTTGCGGCCGCTTGTAACGGTCGACGCCGTAATTCATCAGCGCGTGGCACGAATCGAGCAGTTCCTCGACCCGGTCGAGCCCGAAGCGCTCCTCGCATTCGGCGATGTAATTCTTCGCATAGACGAGGTAGTCGATGATCGCGTGCGCATCCGTCCACAGCCGGAACAGATAATTGCCCTTGAAAAACGAGTTGTGCCCATAGGCCGCGTGCGCGACCACGAGCGCCTGCATCGTCATCGTGTTCTCTTCCATCAGATACGCGATGCAGGGGTTCGAATTGATGACGATTTCGTACGCGAGCCCCATCTGGCCGCGACGGTAGCTTTTTTCGGTGGAAAGAAAGTGTTTGCCGAACGACCAGTGCCGGTAATTCACCGGCATACCGACGGACGCATAGGCATCCATCATCTGTTCGGCACTGATCAGTTCGAGCTGGATCGGATACGTATCGAGCTCGTATTGCTCCGCAACACGGGCAATGTGCGAGTCGTACTCTTCGATCAATTCGAAGGTCCAGTCGGACGGGCACGGCAGAGGTCTTCTATCTGCTACGTTCATACGGACTTCCCTTTGCCCTTCGATGGGCGTTCCGGTGTGTCCCGTGCTGCAGCGCGGTGGACTGCTCGGGCGCGGGCGCTACCGTGCTGGTCGCCCCTGCCTCGGCATGCCCCGAGCGCTGCTGCGGCACGCCTGTGTTGCGCTGCGGCGCTACTGCGTACGACAGCTACTGCATCTGGCCGTACGATGCGCCGCGCGCGTCGTGATTCAACTGCATGCACCGCAACAATCGTTCGGTCACGAAGTCGCCGCCTGCTTCTCGAACAACTCGCGAAACACCGGATAAATATCCGCGGCGGTTTCGACCTTTTTCATCGCCATATGCGGCTGGCTCAACGCCAGTTGCGCATATTCGAGCCACAGGTTCTGCTCTTCGGGCGTCACCTGAATATACGCAAAATACCGCACCTTATCGAGGATGTCATCCGCCAGAATCTTGCGGCACTTCGGCGAGTCGTCGGTCCAGTTGTCCCCGTCCGAGGCCTGCGCCCCGTAAATATTCCATTCAGTCGGCGAGTAGCGCTCGTCCATTACCTTGCGCATCAGTTCGAGCGCACTCGACACCACGGTGCCGCCGCTTTCGGTCGAATGGAAGAACGTGTCTTCGTCGACTTCCTCGGCGCGCGTGTGATGGCGAATGAACACCACTTCGATGCGCTCGTAATTGCGCTTCAGGAACAGGTACAGCAGGATGAAGAAGCGCTTGGCGAGATCCTTGCGCTGCTCGTCCATCGAACCCGATACGTCCATCAGGCAGAACATCACCGCCTGGCTCGACGGCGTGGGCTGCTTCACGCGATTGACGTAGCGCAGGTCGAACGGATCGATAAACGGAATCCGCCAGATGCGCCCTTTCAGATGATGGATATCGTCTTCGAGCAGCTTGATCTCGTCGCGACGATCGGCCGGATCGGCCTTCATCTCTTCGAGCTGCCGTTCCATCTCGCGCAAATGGTTGACGAGCGGCGCGCCCAGCGCGATGCGCCGGCCGAGCGCGCTGCGCAGCGAGCGCACCACGTCGATGTTGTTCGGCGTGCCCTCGGCGGCCCAGCCCGCGCGGATGCTTTTCCACGTCGGCACCGCCATCAGATGGGTTTTGACGAGGCGCGGCAGTTCGAGGTCGTCGAAGAAGTACTGCATGAATTCTTCGCGGCTCAGCTCGAATACGAAGTCATCCTGACCTTCGCCCTCGTTGCTGGCC
>NZ_MSDV01000087.1 GCF_001931485.1 Burkholderia sp. SRS-W-2-2016
CGCGCGCGCTGGTCATCGACTTCTGCCGGCAATACCCGATTGCCGCGCAGTTGGCCTACTACATTCGCGAAACCGTAGAGGAACTGTACGGCGAGCGAGCGCAAGGCATGGATGGCATGCGAGGCGGGTACATCACCGGCCCCGGCATCCATCCCGGCCGCTGCGACATACCCAGCGGTAAGGCCGAGGACGCCGACGATTTCACTGCCACGCTGCGGCATGAAGTCATCGGCCATTTCGGCCTCAACACGTTCACCAGCGAGGACAAGAGCGCGCTGCTGAACGGCATCAGCGCCGCGCGCGAAGAACCCACCATGCGCGGCTTGTGGGCGCTGATTGACACGTACTACGCCGGCCAATCCGAGAGCATCAAGGCCGAGGAAGTCTTTGCCTTGTATTGCGAGGGCATCGAGCCGGCGCAACACGTCAACCGCGAGGGTATTCACGAGCGCGGCGAGCGTGCCTTTCGCGAAACCTGCCTCGACCGCACGCGGCCGATGCGACTGGACGACCTGGACAGCATCACGCTCATGGTCGCCCACGGCCTGCACGACCGCACGCGAACGCAGCGCAACTTTCCCGATAAGAACCAACAGTTCCAACAGGAGCGACCTATGGAACCGAAGAAGCCATTCCATGAAGTCGTTGCCGAACGGCTAATCGAGCAGCTTAAGGCCGGCACGGCACCGTGGCAAAGACCGTGGGAGCCGGGCCAGCCCGGCGCGTTCATTCCAATGAATCCGACCACCGGCAAGCGATACAAGGGCATCAATGCGATCCACCTGATGGGTCAGGGACGCACCGATTCCCGCTGGCTCACCTACAAACAGGCGGCCGCTGTTGACGCACAAGTGCGACGCGGCGAAAAAGGCACGCCGATCCAGTATTGGAAGTTCACCGAGGAACAGGCGAAGACCGACGACCAAGGCCGCCCTGTTCTCGACGCGAAGGGGCAGCCAGTCATGGAGGAAGTGAGGCTTGAGCGGCCGCGCGTGTTCTTCGCGACCGTATTCAATGCCGAGCAGATTGACGGCCTGCCGCCGCTGCAACGCAAAGAGCAGACATGGGATGCCGTGGAGCGCGCCGAGCGCATCTTGCAGGCATCCGGGGCCGCGATCCATCACGGCGAGCATAGCCGCGCGTTCTATCGGCCCGCGACCGATAGCATCCACCTGCCCGACAAGGGCCAGTTTCCGAGTGCGGACAACTATTACGCGACGGCGCTGCACGAGCTGGGCCACTGGACGGGCCATCCGCAGCGCCTCGACCGCGACTTGTCGCATCCCTTCGGGAGCGAGGGTTACGCCAAGGAAGAATTGCGGGCCGAGATTGCGAGCATGATCCTAGGCGACGAACTCGGAATCGGCCACGATCCCGGCCAGCACGCGGCGTATGTTGGATCGTGGATCAAGGCCCTGCAGGATGATCCGCTCGAAATCTTCCGCGCGGCGGCCGAGGCCGAAAAGATTCAGGAATACGTGCTCGCGTTCGAGCAGCAACAGGTTCAGGAGCAAACGACGCAACAGGTTATTGGTGAGGCTCAGGAGGCAACGATGCAGCAGCAACCGGAGATACAGCGGCCGAGCATCGCACCCGCTGACGAAAAGCTCGCGGAGGCCTTGCGCCTTGTCCGAACCGCCGACAGCTTTCCATCGCGACGATTCCAAGAAGGCGTGCTGGACGCGACGACTGATGAGACGCTAGGTTTTCGCGTGCCGTGGGACTGGACCGGCATCGTGCAAACCAAAGGCGCAATCGAGCGCGACGGTCAGGTGCAGTGGGCCGAGGATGCCGGCGTGGAGCCGCAGTTTTTCGGCGTGTACGCGCGCAAGGCAGACAATACCTTTGAGTGGCTTGCGGACGTGCCGACCGAGCAGCAGGCCGTCGAGCTGGCTGACCGCCTGGCCGTGATCGACGCCTACGCCATCGAGAACGAGCACGACCAGGCCGCCGCGTTTGCGCGCATTCACGAAGAACGGGTTCGACGCGATCCGAACCGCACTGACGAGGACATTTCAGCCGCTAAAGAGGCGCGCAAAACGGCCGAGTACGCGGCCACCGTGAAGAACGATCCCGACTGGCAGCGCCGAGCCGAGCAATACGAGCGTGACCAAGCTGCGCAGGCACAGCAATCTGTGCCGGGCAACGTCGTGGCGGAAAAGGTATGGCTCGACTTACCGTACAAACAGAAGGAGGCCGCGAAACACGCCGCAGGCAATCTGGCCGATGGCAAGTGTGCGATTGATTGGGACAAGCAAGAGAAGCGTTGGTACGCACGGCCCGGCGCTGACCTCGACAAGATCAAGCAGTGGTTGCCCGGCCAGGAAGCCAAGGCGACGAACCTGGCGACGGAAAAGACTTGGCTTGCCGTCGCGTTCGAGCAGCGCGAGGCAGTCAAGGCCATTGCCGGCAAGCTCCCGAATGGCGATAAGGCCGTGGATTGGGACAAGGCCGCGAAATGCTGGTACGCAAATCCAGGTGCTGACCTCGACAAGTTAAAGCCGTGGATTGCTACGGAAGCCGCGAGCCGGCAACGTCCGGCCCTTTCCCCCGAGGAGGAATTTGCCGACACGCTACGCAGCATGGGATGCGTCGTGAGCGGCGATCATCCCGTCATGGATGGCAAGAAGCACCGGATCGAAGTCGAAGGCGACAAGAAGGGCGAAAAGGCCGGCTTCTATGTCGGCTGGCTCGACGGGCACCCGGCCGGCTACATCAAGAACAACCGCACCGGCATCGAATTGAAGTGGAAAAGCAAGGGCTACTCGCTCGATCCCGAGCAGAAGGCCTCCATGCAGGCCGAGGCGGCCGCGAAGCTGGTTGCACGCGCGGAACAGCAGCAGCGCGAGCAGGACCGTGCAGCGCAGCGTGTCGGCAAGCAGATGGCTGACCTCGTGCCAGTAGCCGCGCCGACGCCCTACCTTGAGGCCAAGGGCATCACGCCGCAAGCTGGCGTGTACACCGACCGCGACGGCCAGAAAACTTATATTCCGGCCATCGACGCGGACGGCAAGCAATGGACGATGCAATACATCCAAGAGGACGGCACTAAGCGGTTCGCGAAGGAGAGCCGGAAAGAGGGTTGCTTTCACCCGATCGGCGGCCTCGATGCGATCGCAGCCGCGCCCGCAATCGTCATTGGCGAGGGTTATGCCACCGCAGCGCAAGTGTCGCAGGCCTTGGGCTATGCCACCGTCGCCGCGTTCGACTCCGGCAACCTCGAAGCCGTTGCGAAGGCCTTGCACGAGAAATACCCGGACAAGCCCATCGTGATTGCCGGCGATGATGACCAGGCGGTGCAGAACAATCCCGGAAAGACCAAGGCCAAGGAAGCAGCGCGCGCCGTAGGCGGCACTGCGTTCTTCCCGATCTTCGCGCCCGGCGAGCAGGCCGCCAATCCGAAGGGCTTCACCGACTTCAACGACCTCGCCATGAAAAGCACGCTCGGCGTCGAAGCCGTCGAACGTCAGGTACAGGCGGCGGTCGGCAAGGCCATCGAGAAGCACCAGGTGCGCAGCCAGCAGCAGGCGCAGAAGCAAGAGCAACAACACGAACGTAAGCAGGAACGCCAACCGCGCGCCGTTCGCATCTGATAGGAGAGAAAACCATGCAGATCAAGAACCGAGCCAGCGCCGAAGGTGACACGAAGGTTTCCGTACATAACGGCAGCCGTCTTATCGACCGCCACACGCAAGGCCAGTGGCTCACCATGAAGGGGTCGTCTCAGAATTCGGAAAAAATCGTACGCTAGCAGTGTGGCCGGCGTTCATGTTCACTCGCCCCCTCGACGCGTTTTCGTTATCGTTCTAGCGCCCGATAAAGCGTGGCCCGATGGACACCAAGCAGGCGGGCAACCTCAGCTACAGGCTTCCCGTCTTGCTCGATAAGCAGGCGCGCGTGGGCTATACGTCCAGCATCAAGTGCTGGAGTTGGGCCAAAGCGCACGCCGCGCGCTTTAGCTGCAACCCGTCCGGCGGTAGTGCGTTCCACGATCAGGGAGCGCTCGAAATCCGCCATACCGGCGAACACGGTGAGGACCATGCGGCCAGCCGGAGTAGTAGTGTCGGCCCAGGGTTCAGCCAGCGATCGCAGACCGGCGCCGGCGTCCTTGATGCGCTCCGCGATGTCCAGCAGGTCGCGGGTGGACCGAGCCAACCGATCGAGGCGAGTGACAGTCACCACATCGCCGGCGCGGAGATGCTCAAGCAGACGGCCAAGCTCGGGCCTGTCGCGTTTCGCGCCACTGACCTTTTCTTCGAATATCCGGGTGCAGCCGGCCTCGCGCAGTGCGCCTCGCTGCTGAGCGAGATCCTGGCCTCGGGTGGATACCCGGGCGTAGCCGATCAGCGGTCCGATTTCGATTTTCTTGGCCACGCTGCACCTGTCGCAATATATGTCGCAGAAATTTTAACACTCACGACAATGATATGCGACACAACGAGCCTAGATAGGGCGGGGCTTTGCGCGATGGGGGCAGAGTGTCGCGCGTTTTACAATATATGCGACACGGCGCTGCGTGCCTGGCACGCAAGGCGTCCTGTAGACTTCACTAGCTCAAACTACCGCGCCGATGATGGACACTCAGCTACTGATAATTATTGCGCTTACGTTCGTGATCCATGTAATAGCAACGCTCGCCTATGCTGTACGCATTGCGGGCGTTCGCACAAGGCGCATTGCTGTGTCGTTTTCGTTGTTCGGAATCATCGCGCTTGTCTCACGCACGGCAAACTCGTTCCAGGGACCGTTTCTAGCCAAGCGCGTCGAGGAGGATCTTGCCCGCCACGTCGAGCAGGGTATGCTCGGCGACTTCCGCCTATTCTTGCTGGCTGCGACGATAGCTACAGTGGTTGGCGCGTTTCTTATCCCCACGTTCCAACGCTACTTCAGCCGCGCAGTCATTCACTTTCAAGCGAACCGCTCCCTTCCACGGCATGCGCTCCACGTTTTTAGTCGCGGAGGCATAGCCCAGCTTCGCGACGGTGCTCGCTTTCCATCACGGACCAACGTGACGCAATTGGCGCAAGCTTCAGGTGTTTCATGGAAGGTTATTATGTTGAATGTTTTTGCGATGGCATTGTGGACAGTCGGGGTGTTTGCTTCGCTGTACGCGGGCTTTCTGAAGCCGGAATTACGCGTAACCTGCGCGAACCTTTCGTCAGTCATCAACGGATTCGCCACGATTGTTCTCACCGTCATCATCGATCCTCAGATCTCGGTCATGACCGACGACGTTATCGAAGGTCGCGTGACGGAGAGCCGCTTTCGCAGAGCAATTACGACATTAATAGGGGCTCGTGTTGTCGGCACAATCCTCGCCCAAGCAATGCTTATCCCAGCGGCGTTGGTCATCGTTCGGGTAGCCGAGGCAATCTAGATGACGTGGGTACAAAATGTACGGTCGCCGAATTCAGTGATTATGCGACATCCAGGGCCTCGATGATTCGGTAATCCGCGACAAGTCCAGTTACAGGAATGGGACGCCCTGCGCGTAAAATAACGGGCGACACGCATGCCACCCGTTCGATCGTGGCTCACTATTTTTCTGGCGCCTTGCGGATGCGCATCCTGATCATAGAAGACCAAGAACACGCGGCCACCTATCTGCAAAAAGGCCTGCGCGAAAACGGTTTCCACGTGGACATCGCTTCAAACGGGGTAGACGGCCTTCACCTGGCATTGACGGAGCAATACGGCCTCATCGTGCTCGACATCATGCTGCCGGGCATCGACGGCTGGTCTGTCCTCGAATTGATTCGTAAGCAAAAGCCCACGCTTCCCGTGCTTTGCCTCACCGCGCGCGATGGTGTTGAGGACCGCGTGCGTGGTTTGGAACTGGGGGCAGACGATTATCTCGTCAAGCCGTTTGCGTTCTCGGAATTGCTGGCCCGGATTCGTGTCATTTTCAGGCGTATCCAGGGCGTGGTTGCCCAGCGCGAGACGCTGCTCACGATCGCGGATCTGGAGCTGGACCTACTGAGCCGGAAAGCCACCCGGCGCGGCCAGCGGATCGATCTGACGCCCAAGGAATTCGCCCTGATGGCGTTGCTGTTGCGCCGTCAGGGCGAAGCCCTGTCGCGCACGCAGATAGCCGAGCAGGTGTGGGACATGAATTTCGACAGCGATACCAATGTCATCGATGTCGCAGTGCGTCGTCTACGCGCGAAGGTGGATGCGGACTTCACGCCGAAACTCATTCACAACGTGCGGGGCGTCGGCTACATCCTGGAAGTGCGCGATGAATAGGACCCGATCGTGGTCTATTGCGACACGCCTGACGGTTGTTTTTGCGTTATCTGTTGCGGTCATTCAATTTGCTGCCAGCGGATTTCTCTACTGGTCATTGAAGCGCGACATTCTCGACCAGGATCAGGCCACATTGGCCGAGCATGTGCGCGAAGTCCGCTTGGTGATCGCGGGCGCCGATTCGGATCAAACGCGCGTTCCCCCTCCCTCCCGCTGGGAGTCGCACGTGCTTTCGCGCAAGGGCATCTACGTTCGGGTGGTCGATACGAACGGCCGTACGCTGAGCGAAACACCTGGCATGGCTCCTCCGTCGACCGCCTTTCCCCGACCATCCGCGCTCGATAGTCTGCCGACCACGTCGGTTCGATGGCATCAGCCGAACCGACACCAGGAATTGATGTTGATGGCGGCCCTCGCCCCGTCCGCCGACGCGAATCATCCGCGCGTCATTCAGGCTGCGATGGATCTGGCGTCTTCGGAGCGCGAATTCATCGCCTACCGGCATAAGCTGGGCGCCGTCTGGCTCGGCGTGGTATTCGCCGCAATCGGCATCGGCTATCTTGGGATTCGTCGTGAGCTGCACGAGGTGCGGCGCATTGCGCTGGCGGCAGGCCGCATCAATGCAAACCATTTTAGCGAGCGCCTGGGTGATAGCCCGATGCCCGCCGAAATGCTGGAATTGGCGCAGGCCTTCGATGCGATGGTACTGCGGTTGCGACACTCCTTCGAACAGCTGTCCCGCTTCTCATCGGATTTGGCGCATGAATTCAGAACACCGCTGAACAACCTCATGAGCGCGGCTAGCGTGACCCTCAGCCGGGCCAGGACGGTCGATGAATACAAGGAGCTGGTCGAGCGCAGCATGGAAGAGTACGACACGTTGAGCCGTATGATCGAAGCCATGCTGTTTCTGGCTCGGACCGAGAATCAGCAAACCGAAATGCGGCGCCAGCGTATCTCGGCAGCCGCAGAGTTCGAGAAGCTTACCGAATTTTTCGAAGCTCTCGCGGACGACCGAGGGGTAAAACTTGTGCGAGACGGCGACGCCATCCTGACCGTTGACCCCACGTTGCTCCGTCGGGCCTTGTCGAATCTCATCGCCAATGCGTTGCGCCACACCACGAGGGGTGAATCCATCACGCTGCAGGCGCAGCAGACGGCTGGCGACGGCGTCGTGTTGCGGGTGATCGACACCGGCGAAGGCATCGCCAGTCAGCACCTGCCCAATCTCTTCGATCGCTTTTATCAGGTCGACCCCGCCCGTTCAGAGGGCAGCGCTGGACTCGGCCTGGCTATCGTAAAAACAATCGTTACCTTGCACGGAGGGAACGTCGAGGTATCCAGCCGGCCCGGACTCGGGACCACCTTCACGATCCGGCTGCCAGGGGGCGTCTCACGCTGAGGACGGTGTTTGACGTGGCGCGAGCAGGCAGAGGACCAACGGCACGACGGCCAAGGCCGCGCCGGCCACGAAGGTGGTCGGCGAGCCGAAGCGATCCCAGAGCCAGCCGGCCAATGTGCTGCCGACTATCATGCACAGCCCGCAGGCAAGATTGAATACACCAAAGGCGGTGCCTCGCAGCGTCGGTGGTGCCGCCTCGGCGATCAGCGCGGTTACGACGCCCTGCGTGAAGCCCATATGTAGCCCCCACACAGCGACTCCAACGAACAGTAAAAGCATCGAATGCCCCAACCCCAACAGCAGGTCAGCGACGATCAGAAACGTCAGACCCATCCCGAGCAACACGCGATGATTCAGGCGATCGGACAATTTGCCAACCGGATACGCCGACACGGAATAAACCAGGCTCATGACCACCATCACGCCCGGAATCCAGGCAAGCTCCAGTCCGGCTTGCTGTGCGCGTAGGACGAGAAACGCCTCGCTAAAGCGTGCCAGCATGACGCTAGCCCCGATGCCGACGTACCACCAGTAGCGCGCCGAAAATTCACGCAGCGACCGCCAGTGCAGCGGCGACCGGAAGGTGCGCCGGGCGGGCGTATGGCCGGTTTCACCGAGACCAAACGCAATCAGCGCGATCGCGATGATTGCCGGGATGACCGAAAACCACAACACCGTCCGGATGTGGTCTGAAAAATGGAACATCAGCCCGATGGCCAGCAGCGGACCCAGAAACGCCCCAACGGTATCCATCGACTGGCGAAGGCCGAAGCACGCACCGCGAATGGCGGGCGGCGCCACATCTGCCACGAAGGCGTCCCGTGGCGCACCGCGAATGCCTTTGCCGAGTCGATCCAGCAGCCGCGCAGTAATGGCCACCGCGGGCACGGTCGCCAGCGGAAACAGGGGCTTGGTCAGGGCGGCCAGTCCGTATCCAAACAGGATCAGGCCCTTGCGCCGGCCGAGATAGTCGCTGATCGCACCGGAGAATATCTTGACGATCAACGCGGTCGCCTCGGCGACTCCTTCGATCATCCCCAGAGCGGTCGCGCTGAGACCCAGGGTACTCACGAGGAAGATGGGCAACAGCGCATGCACCAGCTCGGACGACATGTCCATGAACAGGCTCACGAAGCCCAGGGTCCAGATCGAACGCGGAATACTGATTTTCTCGGATGATGTGACGTTGACGGTCATGTGGGTCGAATGCCTTTGGCGCGGAGGACTTCCGACGATAGCAGAGTCACGTCAACGAAGTCGTGAGCGGGGATGGCCGATGAAGGCTGCACCGCCACTGAGCCCTTATCGGAACACTGAATCGTTGAGATTGGGCCTAGAAATTTAGGCCGAGCTTGAGTTTCACCATCGAAAACCGGTCCGTCGGATCGCCTACCTGTTGATGATAAAAGTAGGAGATGCCGGCAAAATATCGCTTGTTCGGGTAGTAGTTGACGCCCACCTCGAACTCGCGCTTGTGAGTCGGCGTGATGTCGGACTCCCCCAGGTTCTCGTAAATATGCGCGGCTGCGAAGGCGCCATACTTTCGCAGGAAGCGTCGTTCGAGGGTGGCCGAAAAATCGTAGAACACCCGCCCGCCCGCGTTACGTTTTTCAGCGAGCACGCCACTGGTCAGGTTGGTATCCGGCAGGATATCGCCGTTCCACACAAGCCCCGCGACGCCCCAGTAGTAGTTGTCAGTGAACGTGAAGTTGTTGTGGTGGAGAATACCTACCGTTGCGTAAATCTTTTCCGTGAGCGGGTAGTTGTAGTTGATCTGTTCCTCGAGCTTGCGTTCGCGGACCATCGCATTATCGACACCGTGATACGAATTCTCGGTGTATTGCTCGATGCGAAAATCGAAGTTGCCTTTCATCCAGCTCGGCGCATAGTTCGCGGTTACTCGATTATTTAACGATGGCTCGAGGCGGGTCTGGGTAGAGAGATTGGCCGTCGCTAAATACTGCCCCGTGAATTCGTCTGCATACGCCACCCCGTAGCCGCTCGCGAACAGCCCCAGCAACGTCGCCACGTTCGCCTTGTAAATTGCTTCGCGCATACCCTATCCCAGTTGTTGATAACGAACGCGGCGCCGCGCTCAGGCTTCGAGTTGGATCTCACTCGTCATCGAGCGCGCCTGGCAGGCGAGAATAAATTGTTCTCGCACATCGCGATCGGTCAACGAATCGTCGCGATGCATCTTGACCTGACCCGCAACCAGTTTCACCTTGCAGGTGCCGCAGGCGCCCGTCCGGCACGATGACTCGATCAGCGCCCCCGCTTCTTCGGCGGCATCCAGCAGTGTTTTACCGGCCGGCACAAAGCATGACTTGCCCGATTTCGTGAACACAACCGTTGCGTCGATCGCATGATCATCGCTGTCGACCTCTCCGCTGCTGCCGAAGAACTCCGTGTAGATTTGGGCATCGGGTACGCCAAGGCCACGCAGGATCGCTATGGTCGCGTCCATCATCGGTTCCGGGCCACACAGGTGGACGCGCCGATGGTTGATGTGCGGTACAAAGCCGGTGACATGCTTCGGGTCGATCAGCCCGTGTGGACCGGTCCACGCGAAACCGTCAATATCGGTAGGCAGAATCAGCAGCTTGAAATGGCGGTAGCGCTGTTCGACGCTTTTAAGCTCGTCGTAAAACAGGATGTCGGCCGGGGTGCGAACTGCATACAACAAATAGACGTCGTGCGGCCAGTTCCGCTCAGCCAGGTGCTTGAGTACGCTCAGCAATGGCGTGACGCCGATGCCGCCGGCGATCATCACCAGACTCGTCGCTTCGGAACCCGAAAACGTGAAGGTGCCACGCGGACCCACGCATTCGAGCCACTCGCCGGCGTTCACTTTGGTATGCAGATAGCTCGAACCGCGCCCATTGTTGAGCTTCTTGACCGTGATATCGCAAAAGTCCTTCTGATAGGGCGCTGACGAGATGCTGTAGTTACGGGTAATGATCTGCCCCCCGTCACTCATGCGCACACTCAGGTATTGGCCAGGCCGGAAGTCAAACGGCAGATTGGCACCGCCCGGATGGCTCAGGCGAAAGGTCTTCACATCCGCTGACACGTCGATAATTTTGGCGATGGTGAGCCCGCCGTGCCAAGTCGGCGCAATCCCGGCGCGCTGCACCTCCGCTTCTTGCGCAATGGCCTGTCGCACCTTTCGTCCGAGCGTGATGCGCCAGCCGATCAGGCCGGCACAGATCAGCGCGCACGCTTCGATAAAGAGTTTGCCGCCATCCAGAAAGTCAACGGGCGTACCGGGTTTAAGCGACGCGTCGGTGAACACACCGTGCACCAGAAACGACAGGATGACGACGTAGGACGCGTAGTGAAGCTTCTTCCAGAACGCATACTGGAATCGCTGTCGCAAATAAGCGGTGGCGACGACGAAGATCAGCGCGTACGCCGCCAGCGCGCCAAGACTGTTGATGATCGGTTGTTCCGGCCCAACGACCGGATAGAAGACGGCGAGCACGGTGAAGTTCGCGGCCTGAGCCAGGGGCAGCCAGACCGGATGCAACAGCGCAAGGAAAAGCGCGCCGTAACCCGACCATTTGTGGATGTTGAACAGCGGTATCCGGCGATACGGCCAGCGCGCAACGGGACTGTACTGCACCGAAAGCAGCAGTCCAACCACCAAGTTGAGCGTCATGACGCCGGCAGCGGTCAAACCGACGTACGAGCTGATGTCGATGAAGGACATCCCGAATTGCTGAATAAGCTGGGCTTCCATCCGATTCTTGACGCTCTTTGTTAGATGTGAGGCGAGGAGACGCGTTCGCCGGCGCGCTGGCGCAGCGACTCGATCGAATCGGATGGTACGGACGAAGCCCGTACAGAAGGCGAACGGGTTTATGACAATTCTGTCATTTTTGCAAACGTGCAAGGGCTTTGACGTAAGGTGAAGGAAGGAACACACGAGCGCCTTCAGGATGGTCCTGGGCTGGCGTGCTCCGCCTGGACCCTCGGCGTGATTTATGAGCTATACCAGTTCGACTGTTCGCGTGCTCGACGTGGCCGCTGTGCCGCGGCACATTGCCATCATCATGGACGGCAACGGGCGCTGGGCGACGCAGCGCAAGCTGCCGCGCGTGGCCGGGCATAGGAAAGGCGTCGAGGCGGTTCGCGCGGTCGTTAAGGCCTGCGCGCGACGCGGCGTTGAATACCTGACACTGTTCGCGTTCAGTTCGGAGAACTGGCGCCGCCCCAGCGACGAGGTGTCGTTCCTGATGCGTCTGTTCGTATCGGCGCTCGAACGCGAAACGGCGCGATTGCACAAGAATGACATCCGGTTGCGCGTCGTGGGTGACCTGTCGATGTTCGACGCGCGCATCCAGGAACTCGTCAAGCATGGCGAAGCCAAAACCGCCCACAATACCCGCATGACGCTGACGATTGCCGCGAACTATGGCGGTCGCTGGGACATCCTCCAGGCCGTACACCAGCTCCTCGCGCAGACGGCCGTAGACCGACATCCGGTACCGGTCGACGAAGCCAGCTTCACGCAACTTCTGGCGATGGCGTACGCGCCGGAACCCGATCTCTTCATCCGTACGGGCGGAGAACAGCGCGTCAGCAACTTCCTGCTATGGCAACTCGCGTATACCGAACTCTACTTCACCGACACATTCTGGCCGGACTTCGATGACGCAGCGCTTGATGCGGCGCTTGCCTCGTATCGGTCGCGCGAGCGTCGCTTTGGCCGCGCGACAGCATAGCTTCGAAAAAGTCCGTTTCCTTGGCCGCACCCCATTTACACCGCGCGATCATTTCGCTCAACGAGACGCCTTCATGCCACGCCGCTCCATTCTCTCGGTCACAGACCGTGAAAATTTATTAGCTGTGCCAGATACCGAGGATGACCTGATTCGTCACTACACCTTCAGCGAATCCGATCGGTCGTTGATCGGGCAGCGACGCGGTAATCCGAATCGCCTGGGTTTCGCCATCCAGCTCTGCTTGCTTCGCTACCCGGGACAAGGATTGGCGACCGATGCAGTCGTGCCGTCGCCGCTATTACAGTGGGTCGCTACGCAACTGCGCATCGACCCGGCATCCTGGCTGCAGTACGCCCAGCGAGAAGAAACCCGGCGCGAACATCTGCTCGAACTGCGTACTTACCTGGGCTTGATGCCGTTCGGCCTGGCCCAATTTCGGCGAACTGTGCATGCGCTGACTGAAATCGCCTTAAAGACCGACAAAGGTTTTGTGCTCGCGGGGCACGCGATGGATTTCCTGCGCGCGCAACACGTCATCGTCCCGGCATTGGATGTCGTTGAACGCGTGTGCGCTGAGGCCAGCACGCGCGCCAATCGGCGCATCTACGCGGTTTTAACCGATCCCTTGTCGGACGTTCACCGTCAGCGGTTGGCCGACTTGCTGAAACGCAAGGACGGTAGCAAAACGACATGGCTGGCCTGGCTGCGCCAGTCGCCCACCAAACCGAACTCGCGCCACATGCTCGAACACATTGAGCGTCTCAAGACCTTGCAAGCACTCGACCTACCTGCCGGCATTGACCGGCAGGTACACCAAAACCGCCTGCTCAAAATCGCCCGCGAGGGCGGACAGATGACACCCGCGGACTTGGCCAAGTTCGAGTCACAGCGGCGCTACGCCACGCTGGTGGCGCTGGCTATCGAAGGCATCGCCACTGTCACCGACGAAATCATTGACCTGCACGACCGGATCATCGGAAAGTTGTTCAATGCCGCTAAAAACAAGCATCAGCAGCAGTTCCAGTCCTCGGGCAAGGCGATCAATGACAAGGTGCGCCTGTACGGGCGGATTGGCCAAGCCTTGCTCGATGCCAAGCAGAGCGGTGGCGATCCTTTCGCGGCCATCGAGTCAGTGCTCCCCTGGGAGACGTTTGCCGCCAGCGTCAGCGAGGCGCAGAAGCTTGCACAGCCTGAGGGCTTCGATTTCCTGCACCGCATCGGCGAAAGCTACGCCACTTTGCGCCGTTATGCGCCGGAATTCCTGGCCGTGCTTACACTGCGCGCGGCACCTGCCGCCAAGAGCGTGCTCGATGCCATCGACCTGCTGCGCGGCATGAACACATACAATGCCCGGAAGGTGCCGGCCGACGCGCCGACCGAATTCGTCAAACCGCGCTGGGCAAAACTGGTTCTCACCAACGAAGGCATCGACCGGCGTTACTACGAGTTGTGCGCGCTGTCGGAGCTGAAGAATGCGCTGCGCTCGGGTGACATCTGGGTACAAGGCTCGCGCCAATTCAAGGATTTCGACGAATACCTCGTGCCCGCCGAAAAATTCGCCCACCTGAAACTGACCAGCGAATTGCCGCTGGCAGTGCCCACAGACTGCGACCAGTACCTTGGCGAGCGGCTGTCACTGCTGGAACAGCAGCTCGCAACAGCTAACCGTATGGCGGCGGCCAACGACCTGCCGGACGCGTTCATCACGGCGTCCGGACTCAAAATCACGCCGCTGGATGCGGCTGTGCCCGATGCCGCCCAGGCACTGATCGACCAATCGGCCGCGCTGTTGCCGCACGTGAAGATTACCGAGCTGTTGATGGAGGTTGATGAGTGGACGGGCTTCACAAGGCACTTCACACATCTCAAGACTAACGATACTGCGAAGGAGAAGACACTGCTCCTGACGACGATCCTTGCCGACGGAATCAACCTCGGTCTGACGAAGATGGCCGAGTCGTGCCCAGGCACGACCTACGCCAAGCTGTCGTGGCTGCAAGCCTGGCACATTCGCGACGAAACCTACTCAACGGCGCTCGCCGAGCTGGTCAACGCCCAATTCCGCCAACCCTTCGCTGGAAATTGGGGCGACGGCACCACGTCATCATCGGACGGCCAACGCTTCAAGGCAGGTGGCAAGGCCCAGAGTACCGGGCACATTAACCCGAAATACGGTGGCGACCCGGGGCGGATGTTCTACACGCACATCTCCGACCAGTACGCGCCATTCAGCGGCAAGGTGGTCAACGTCGGCATTCGGGATTCGACCTACGTGCTCGACGGCCTGCTGTATCACGAGTCAGATTTGCGGATCGAAGAGCACTACACGGACACGGCGGGCTTCACTGACCATGTTTTCGCCCTGATGCACCTGTTGGGCTTCCGCTTCGCGCCGCGTATCCGTGACCTTGGCGACACCAAGCTGTACCTGCCGAAGGGTGACGAAACCTACGACGCCCTAAAACCCATGATCGGCGGCACGCTGAACACCAAGCACATTCGCGCCCATTGGGAGGAGATCTTACGACTCGCCACCTCGATCAAGCAGGGTACGGTGACTGCCTCGCTGATGCTGCGCAAGCTCGGCAGCTATCCACGTCAAAACGGTCTGGCCGTCGCTCTGCGTGAGCTGGGCCGCATCGAGCGAACCTTGTTCATCCTGGACTGGCTGCAAAGCGTGGAACTGCGCCGCCGTGTTCACGCCGGCCTAAATAAAGGCGAGGCCCGCAACGCGCTAGCCAGGGCGGTGTTCTTCTACCGCTTGGGTGAAATCCGTGATCGCAGCTTTGAGCAGCAGCGCTACAGGGCCAGCGGCCTCAATCTGGTGACGGCAGCCATCGTGCTCTGGAATACGGTCTACCTGGAGCGCGCTACCGGCGCCTTGCGCGGCCAAGGACACTTGGTGGACGACACGCTACTGCAATACCTGTCGCCGCTGGGCTGGGAACACATCAACCTGACCGGCGATTATCTGTGGCGTAACAGCGCCAAGGTCGGCGCAGGCAAGTTCAGACCACTACGGCCCTTGGCCAACCCTTAGCGTACGATTTTTTCCGAATTCTGAGACGACCCCATGAAGACCCTGCCCGACGCAGGTTTGCCGAGTGGGGTCTACCATCTGGCCGACGCCGCCAAGGCCGCGAAGAACGTCCATCCGCAGACGTTCGGCGGTCAGGTCCTGCACGTCGATAAAGACAACGTTTACCAGCTTTCCGGCAAGGGCATCGTGCAACACGACCGGGGCCTGTTTGCTAAAGAGCCGGTTGTCGGCCAGTGCTACGAGGTTTCGTATCGGCGCGGTGTCGGCACCGTGAAGGGTGAAATCAGCCAGAGCGAGGGCGCGAAGCTCGAAAGCCGCCGTGCGCAGACCATGTGACACAAGACGTTGTGCCCGAGCAGCTGCTACCGGGCACCATATCTTGTGCATGGCGTGAAAAAGGCCGGGTTCGTCCCGGCCTTTTGTCGTCTACTCGTCCTCGATCAAAAACAGGCGTTTGTCCTTGCCGGCGATCCACGCTGGCTTATGCCCCCTGCCCGTCCACGTCGCCCCCGTGGCCGGATCGCGATAGCGCGGCCTCGTCGGCTGTACGGTGTATTTGATGTTGCGCGGCCGGCGCAGATCGTTCGGCCTAATGTCGAACTCGAACATTAGCGCGGAGATTTGCGCCATCGCTTCCTTGCGCGCACGCACGCGTGCCGCTGCGATTTGCCGGTCCAGCTCGGCCAGCTCGGCCACAAGCTCCGCGTAGCTCTTGCCGCTCATCGTGCGCTCCCCTTCGCCGCAATTAGAGCTTCCAGCCAGGCCAGCGAGTGCCCTGCATGGTTGAGTAGTTGAACCCCTTCGCTCATCCCTGCCCTTCGAAATTTAGCCGCTAAATTTTCGACGCGCGGCTCGTTCGCACGATTGCTTAGTAGCCCGCTTCTTTTTGGTGACGCACGGCCAAGATGGCCGCTGTTTCACCATCGAAGCGGTAGAGGGCAACATACCCGCTGTCCCCGAAGTCGATGAGCCATTCGCGGAACTCCGATTCCATGTCATCGACCGGGCGACCGACACGCGGCTGCTGCGCGAGCACTTTTACGCCGGCGCGAATCGCTTGCACCGCTCGGCGTGCAGCGTTCGCATCCTTCGGAGCGAGAAAGCGATACAGGCGCTGCACATCGTTCAGCGCGGGCGGCGTCCATATCACTCGTGGCACTTAGGCGGCTCCGCATCCTCGCCTGCTTCGAGCTGTGCCATCCAGGCGTCGGCTTCTTCGTGCGTCACATGCAGGCCGTTGGCTTGGTAGGCGTCCCACGCGCGCCGGGCGTCCTGCTTGAACGCCTCGCGCTTTTCTTCGCGATCCACGTACTGCGTGATTGCTTCGCGCATGATCCAGTGCGCCGAACGGTCCCGCTGACCGGCAAGGCGCTGTAGCCGGGTTCTCAGGTCGTCATCGAGCTTGATCGTCGTCGCCATAGTGGCACCTTTATTCGAAAGTAATACCTATGAATACTATAGCGCGCTTTAAGGCCGCCCGCCACGCCCCCCGGACAAGTAGGAGCGTGAATTTTGGCTAGGCCAAGTTAAGCCGCACTATCGCTTTTTTGGCCGGCCCTGCTACGATAGGCCAAATTGCCTATACCCAACTTGGCCGAGTTATGACTCAACCCGTCCGCGTCGCGCGCATTTATTTGCGCGTCAGCACCGACCAACAAGACATTGAACGCCAGGAAGAGATCGTCAAATCCGCGAAGGCGGCCGGCTACTACGTCGCCGGCGTCTACCGCGAGAAGGCATCCGGCGCGCGCGCGGATCGCCCCGAGCTGCTGCGCATGATCGCGGACCTGCAACCAGGCGAAGTCGTGATTGCCGAGAAGATCGACCGCATCAGCCGCTTGCCACTGGCCGAGGCCGAGCGCCTAGTTGCGTCGATCCGCGACAAGGGCGCACGCCTGGCCGTGCCCGGCGTGGTCGATCTTTCCGAGCTGGCCGGCGAGGCCAAGGGCGTCGCCAAGATCGTGCTCGAATCCGTGCAGGAGATGCTTTTGAAGCTCGCGTTGCAGATGGCGCGCGAGGATTACGAGGATCGCCGCGAACGCACGCGGCAAGGCATCGAGATTGCACGGCAAGCCGGCAAGTACAAAGGTCGTGCGCCTCGGACGGCGACCCACGCGCGGATCGTCGCCCTGCGCCGGGCCGGCCACAGCATTACAAAAACGGCCGAGCTGGCAGCGTGCAGCGTCAGCCAAGTCAAACGTGTGTGGGCGATGCGTGAGCGCGAATGATTAGGTCAAGGCTTGTCGTCCGTCATGATCGCGCCAAGGCCCGGATAGTAGATGTCGCAACGCTCCCACACCGCCGCGTTTTTCTTCGGGCAATCTGATATTCGCGAGCCTAGGTTAGTAAGAGGGAATTCCTCGCCTAGCGAATCGACCAGCTTCCGCAGGCTATATCGTCCGTGGCGCTCGCAACGCGAGCAGGCCACTTCAATGTGACCTGCGCGTGCCGACACTTCTCCGAGAGTAACGCTTCCATTTGCCATGCGATTCATTATGCGGAATCAATTCTCGTGGCGTTTCGACCGTGCGGCCATGCTAAAAAAGGTTCTTCGTGAATTTGCGGGGAAGGATTCTGCTCGACCCTGAGCGGCCGATCATTGGTGTGGACGCAACGGCCGTTTCCGCGTGCGTAGCGGTTGTCCATCAGCGCCTGAGCGGCATCGGTCAATGAATGTGGCGGTGGTGAATATCGGGGAAATGGGCATGCGTGTGGGTGATCCGCGCATGCTGATGCGGATGGGTATGCGGCTCCTGGCCGTCCCACTCGAATTCGTGCTCGTGCTGGTGATGCTCGTCGTGCCGATGGCGATGGTTGTGCGCGAGAGGCTCGTGCGTGTGCTCGTGTTCGTGCCGTTCGCGGATATGCAACCAGACCCCGAGCGCCATCAATGCAGCAGCGATCCAGAACAGCCGCGGCGGCAGTTCCGGCCAGATCAGCAGCGACAGCGCGACGCCGAATAACGGCGCGACCGAGAAGTACGCGCCGGTCCGCGCGGTGCCGAGATTGCGTAGCGCAATGACGAACAGCACCAGGCTCACGCCGTAGCCCGCGAACCCGGTCACCATCGAGGCAATGATTTTCAGCGCGCCCGGAAGGTGAGCGCCGGCCAGCAGCGCGATCAGCAGATTCAGCGAACCGGCGACCAGTCCTTTCAGGCACGCGATGACCATCGCATCGTTGGTCGAGACCTTGCGTGTCAGGTTGTTATCGATAGCCCAGCAGAAGCATGCAGCGGCCACGAGCAGCGCGCCCGGCGACACGCTGGTCGCGCCGGGTTGCCACGACAGCGCGACGCCACCAGCGACAATGGCCACCATGCCGAGGAAAATCTCGAAATCGACGTTTTCGCGGAACACAATCCACGCGATTACGGCGGTAAAGACGCCCTCCAGATTCAGCAGCAGCGATGCGGTTGCGGCGGGCGTCGTGTCCAGCCCCATCATCAGCAATGCGGGACCGGCCACCCCGCCGGCTACGATCGCACCGGCGAGCCACGGAACCTCACGCCGATGTATCCGGCTTTCGTTCTCGCGCTCGCGTTCGGTGCGCCGAAGTCGCTGCACGGCAATGCCGATCGCAAGCCCTACGCCGCTTCCCAGGTAAAAAAGACCAGCGACCATGAACGGCGACAGCGAACCGAGCAGGGTCTTGGCGAGCGGCGTGGTCGCGCCGAATAGCGCGGCGGCGAGCAGCGCGGTGAATGGGGTGTTGAAGCGGGAGGCCATGAAGTCAGGTAGTGCGTGTGGACGGTCCGATCCTACAGGTATCGGGTAATCGCCTTGAGTTCGCTAATCGCTTCGGCAGGCGTCTGCGCGCCATGTCCGACCGATTGTTCGAGGCAGTGGTCAATATGGTCGTGAACGAGTGTGTGCTTGGCGTTGGTGATCGCGCTTTCCACCGCCTGAAGCTGCTGCGCAATGTCAACGCACGCACGCCCTTCCTCGATCATTGCGATCACGCTTTTCAGATGGCCTTCCGCGCGCCGCAGCCGTTTGACGATGTCCGGATGTGTTGTGTGAGTACCCATGATTGCTTTCCTGAACCTGTCGCTTCGCAGCCGCGATGCGTATTGCCAGCCGGTTACCGGCCGGCCGTAGTCAATGGTGATGCCCGTCGGGCTCCTCCATTCTAAACGGCAGGTTTTCCTGCCGGCCAAAGCCGGACAGGCGCAGCACCGCGTCGAATTCGTGCGGTTCGGCCGGCGCGACGATGCTTTCGAAACAATCCGGCACGGTTTCTGACGGCAGCAGCGGCAATGTTTCGGTCTGTCCGCCGGAACGCGCGATCTCGACCACGGCGCTCAATTCGCCCGAATGCACATCAACCGTCAGACGCATCCGCTCGCCGTCGGGCGTATCCACGATCCGCAGCGTTCCCGAGGCCAGTTCCGACTGGAACTGCACGGGCTGCGGAGCATGGTGATGTCCGCCGGCGCCGGGCTGTACGCCAACAGGCTGCGCGCCGCTCGTATCGAACTGCACGGTCGCGGCTTCCAGCGGCGGCAGATGCGCGTGCAGTTCGGCCTGCACCGCGAGCGCAATACCGTTCGCCTGGCCGACGCTCAGGCTCCGGTCAATAGCAATGGTCAGCTCCGCCCGTAGCCGGTGGCCGAGCCAGCGTGCCTTGAGGTCAACCAACTGCTCGACGCCCGGCACATGCTCGATTGCATGCCGGATATCCGCGATGATGCCCGGATCAATGCCGTCGAGGCTACGCGTGATGACTGCGCGCGCCGACTGCCAGACGATCCCGAAGATCGCGATCGTGATGAGCAGGCCGATGATCGGGTCGGCCAGCGGGAAACCCGCCCATACACCAACCGCACCGAGCACCACCGCGAGGCTCGTCAAACCGTCTGTCCGGGCGTGGTAACCATCCGCGATCAGCGCAGCGCTGTTCATCGCACGCCCGACGCGAATCCGGAACACGGCCACCACTTCGTTGCCGATAAATCCGATGACGCCGGCCGCCGCGACCGCCACGAGTTGCGTGATGGGCTGCGGATGGATCAGGCGGTCGATGGCTTCATAGCCCGCCACCAGTGCGCTGATCAGGATGATGACGACGATCAATATTCCCGCGAGGTCTTCGACGCGTCCGAGGCCATAGTTGAAGGTCGCGCTCGGTTTGCGGCGGGCGAGAACGAACGCGACCCACAGCGGGATGGCCGTTGTCGCATCGCCGACGTTGTGGATCGTATCGGCCAGCAGCGCGACGCTGCCCGACGTGAAGACCACGACCAGTTGCAGGATGGCCGTGACGGCGAGGATCGCGAACGACCATTTGATTGCCCAGATGCCGCGTTCCGACGACGATAGGCTGGGATCAATGACGCCGTGCGTATGTCCGTGCGGTCCGTCTGCGTGTGCATGCCCATTGCCATGACCGCTGTCATGACCTCCCAACCCAAACCACTCCTTGATTGTCGACCACATGATCGCCCCCGTTGATCGTTGCCAGTGTGCGTAGGAGGCAGTTAGGTCCGCGCCGGACCATATCCTATCCCCCTGGATAGGATAATACACGAGGCAACAGCGTTCTTATCTACGCGGTGCAGCGATGGCATGGACGAACAACCGAAGATGGCCGGTTATAGCCTTAGCATCTGGTCTCCCCGGAAAGCTGCGAAGAATCAAAAAAAAGCCGGCGCGCATTGCTGCGGCCGGCTAAAGGCTCTGGCACTTTCCGAGGGACCAACATCACACGCGCCAGAGCTAGAGACTACGACCTCGACGTGGACCAGTGCGGCCGGATCGTGGCTCGATCTTGGGGGCGATGCTTCGTTCGCGCACTGGATCGGCCAGCGCTGTCTTTGGCGGCATCGCAGTTTGTCGGCGCGGCGCGGCCGCAAACAGTTTTTCGTAGCACACCGGGGCCGCGCCGAATCCGACCGCGCGGTGCAGCAGCTCGGCCGCCTGGCGGCCGCGTACTTCAACCGGAAACGCCGGCGCGCGGTTTGCGATCAACCAGAACGTGCGCGTGATCCCGTTGGTGAACCCAACGCGGACCTTGCTGCCGTCGCGCCACGCGTTAACTTCGGCCAGCGGCACCGGATTGTCTCGGCCCTGCGAGAAGCCGCTGACGGCGTGCGGATACTTGTAGTCGCCCGGCATTTCAGAGCGCAGCACGCAATCAGCCGAATCTCGCTTACCCCATGCAGATGTGCCGGCCAGCCACGTTCGATAGAACAATTCTGTGTCTACCTGGACGACGAATTTTTCGCGGTCGATACCACCGGACTTTGCCGACATGAAGCGGTCATCCTCGCCCGGCACCGGCACACGCCACACCGCCTTGTCGTCATCCAGCCTGACCAACTCGCAGCCTCTCGGCCGTGAGTTGCGCGCTTGGTCAAGCTGCCGCAGCTCGCGCGCACGACCGAACGCCGTTCGGAGCTGGGCAAGCACGCTCACTGACGCGCCCCTTGCCCGGCGAACGAGCCGACTGCCGGCAGCTCGCGCGCAACAACGCGCTCAGCCACCAGGCGCAGCAGGCGGCCGAGCGGCGCGTTCACAGCCGATCCACGAAAGCGAACGGCGGTCGGGTGATACTTCTTGTCGCCGGCCGTGATCGACAGCATGTATTGCCATTCATCGGGATCGTCGCCCGTACCGATAGCGACCTCGGGAATGACCTCGGTAATCGTGTCCAGCCGCACGTATCGCCATCCATTGTTCGGCCTGTCGGACGGCAACCGACCGTCCACAGCGGGCACCACGCGGAGCCACACCGGCGCGCTGCCGACCATGTGAAGCTCGATGCCGTCATCAGGTTTCAGCCGATGCAGCAACGTCGAAACGATCCCCTGCTGTTCATTGCGCGTGAGCTTGGCGAAGTCGTCGCCGGCATACGTCGCCAGGTGATCGACCGAGCTGCAAATCAGGCTTTCGTACACTGCGTCATCGCTGATCGGCTCACGGCCGAGAGCCTTAGACATATCGGCGGCAATCGCAGCTTTGAGTGCATCCGCCTTGGTGTTCCAAACGTCCGTCATGAATCAGATCCCCTATCAAGAAAAAAACAGGTAGCCCGCGTGACTCATAGGTATGCGAATGAGCCACAGAGCCGTTAAATGCACCGGGTAGTAGGCATAAAACGCCCACTTCCAGCGCGGACAGCGCACGTCGATGTGTGAGGCGGCCGCAATCGCCGGCAAAGCGGCGAGCGCCCAAAAGTTGAGATTGATGACGGCCAGCGCCGCGCAGGCCAGCACGACGACAACCAGTGCCGTCGCCGTGGGCCGCTTCGCGTAGAACCACACGGCAACACCCATGAGAATCGCCGGCCACCAAAATTCGACAGAGCTGCCGCCCAGCAGCGCGATAACACACGCGGCAAGGACGTTGGCCTTGCCGCCGCGCTCGAGGAAAAACAGCGTCGCCGTGAGTACCAGAAGCGTGAACAGAATGTTGAGCGGCCACCAGCCGGCAAGCAGCCCGCCCAAAGCTATGAATGCCGGCGTCGCAAGCGCGCCGAATATGGCGAGACGAAGCATGGTGCGCTGATAGACGCCGCGCGCGAGCGTGCCAGATCGGGCGAGGTTGAACGCCAGGACGAAAACGAAGATCGGCATTACGGCGCGGCCCGCATCGAACAGCAGCGGCACCGTATCGTTGAGCAGATACTTGTTGACGTGATCGCCCGTCATGAGGAGCAGCCCGAGCCACTTCAACGCTTCGAGCGTGCCGTCCGCGATGTGAAGTCGCGGCAGTGAAAGCCGGCTATCAGTCATTGCCGCGACGGCGGCCGTATTGTTCTTATCCATACGAATTTAGCCGCTAAAGTTAGGCATGCGGAAGATGACAGCCCTTGCGCGCCGTGATTTGCTCGTCCGTTGGCCGGCTGCTGGCATCGAACCGAAACGATCCATCCGACCACAGTTCCAACCAACCCCACTTGCACGTCATTTCGTCCTGCCCTGGCCGTGGCGGTGTCTCCCACCACGGTTCACGGCTCACGAGCGAGAGCTGTTCCATTGCTCACCCCCTGCTTGAGTGTTGCCGGCGCGAATACAGCGGCGAGCGCAGCGGCGGCCGCCGTGTTGTAGTGCCGAACCGGCATCGAGGTTTTGACCACGCGGACGGGCTGCGTAGCAGGCTCTACGGCGGGCGCTGCTATTGCCGTCGCCGTTGCACCTTGCCCTGCCCCTGGCGTCGCGTCTGCGGCCGCTACAGCGGCCACCGTGGGCTTGCTTCCGGGTTGCGTGGCATCGAACGTGGGGAATCGGGCGACGAGCCAGTTTTCCCACTTGCCGGCCCGCTTGATGAGGGAGGCGCGGTAGACAGCGTTGTACTGCGGCGTGCGCGAGTGGTAATTCGCGGCTCGCGTCCAAATGTCGCCCTGATCGTTGCGCAAGTGGCCGCGCAGACGCCATGCGGCCAGATCGTAGGAGTAGCACCCGCCTTGTGCTACGTCTTTAGCCGTGATGCCGTACTTGCGCAGCTCAGCCAAATAGGCCGTGTTGAACTGCATCGGCCCCACGTCCTGCGTGCCGTTCGTGTTCTCAACCCACTGGCCGGGCTTGCCGGCCTCTTGCTCGGCCACCGCAAGCACGATGTTCGCAGGAACCTCGTACTTGACGGCGGCCGTGATCGAGCAGACGACGCGCTCTTGCATTTGCGGCGGCAGATCGAGGAAAGGCATCGTTATTGCCCGCCCGCCGAATCATCGACCCAATGGCCGCCATCGGTCGGATCGCCCACGTATCGAACGCCAAGGAGGTAGGTGTACTGGCTGTTCGCGTAGGCCGAGCAGAGCGCAGGCTTGGCATTGCTGACGACTACAACGCTCTTGACGTAGCAGCCGCTACCGTCATCGAGCGGGGTCCACGAATCGTCGGGCAGCGTCCATCCGCTGTTGCGATTCCACCAGGCATTGCCCCCGGTTTGCCAGCCGTTTTGCGGGCAAATCTTCTTCTGCACGACAGTCCGGTTATTCGCGTTGAGATACGCAGCATCGCAACGACCAGCGCCGTTGGCGATGTTATCGACAATCTGCGGCATGTTGGCCGAGGACGTGTCCTGCGCGGTCGGGCACTGGTTCAGGAAGTTGCGCCGACCCTTGACGGTATCGCTCCAATACTTGTAGCTGATCCCGAAATACCGGCTCAGTGACGGGCCGCACTCGCCGGGCCGCGTGCCCGACGACAGACACAGAATCGCCTCGCAGGCGAGTTTCGGATCGCCCGACAACTCCTGCCCCTGCTGCTGGGCGAACACGGAAGCGGAGCAGACGAGCGAGCCGGCGAGGACACCCACTACCGAAAAGAACTTGAGCTTGTTTTTCATCACTACACTCCTTCGTCGTTACGCCGACTTCGGCTGACTTTTGTTCACGAACGCAGCCACCTCATCATTCGTGGCCGTTTCGGTGCCGCCCTGCGTAGCGCCTGCCAGGCTGTCACCGTCGAAACTGTCTTGCGCGGATGCCGCGCTTGACGCCGTTTGCTGCGTGCTGCCGGTATCGACGCTGCCAGTGTCCGATCCCGATGCACCCATGTTGTTACGGATTGCGGATGCAACCTTGCCGCCCGTGGTGTCTGCGATGCGCTCTTTCGTGGATGCGGCCATGCTGCCGACCTTATCCTTGGCAACCTGGCCCGCGCCCTTGGCGAGATTCGATCCCATGTCGGCCGCGAACCGCCCAGCCGTCCCCATCGCGGACATGAAGCCGCCGCTGCCACCGGTCGATGCGCTGACGCCGCCACCGGAACCCGAACTACTACCGCCGCCCGAGCTGCCCGAGCTGCCCGAGAACATGCCGCCACCGCTTGCCATGTTTTGCTGGGCTGACTGGAACGCCGCCTTGAGGGCCGACGCTCCGCCCGCAGCGCCCGACGCGCCGGCCATGACAGCAGCGCCGGCCGTCGCCGCCGCAGCGGCCGCGGTTGCCGCAGCGCCGAGCGCAGCGCCTGCGCCGAAGCTGCCAATGCCGGCAGTGGAACCACCACCGCCGACGATGCTGGCGAACATCGGAGGAACCTTGCTTACCAGCACAAGCAGGACAATGGACGCCACGAGCATGACCAGGAGCGCCTTCATCGTGATAGCGCCGCTCGACGTTGCCGCGTAGTACTGGTCGATGAACGACTTGCCGATGCCAACGATCAAGATCATCGCGAAAAGCTGCATACCGATGCCGAGCACCGTCTTGTAGTAGCTAATCGCAATGTCGGAGGTCCATCGGCCGCCGCCGAAGCCAAGCAGGAAAACTGCCCCGTAAGACAGCAACCAGCCCGCCACCAACAGCAGCAGCATGTTCACGCCGACCAGAGCCAGCACAACCAGAATCACCGCCGCGATGACGATGCCGACGCCAGAGTTGACCGGCGACCAGATCGAGGACTGGTCAACGACCTTGGAAGCGATGTCAAAGCCGATATCGACAATGCCTGACGGCGAGAGCGTGCTACCCAGGCCTGTCGCGCTGGCCGCGATTTGCCGCAACGAATTGATGATTGACGTTGCGATAGCCGGGCCATTGGTCAGAATCCACCAGAAGAAGCCCGTCACCGCCAGGAACCGGATCGTCTCGGCAAGGAACTCCTGAATGTCGGCCTTGCGCAAGGCCATCATCCCGTAGGTCCAGACCATGCTCAGAAGCACCAAGCCCCAAAAAAGCCAGCTCGCGTAGCTGACCATCTTGGCCGACCAGGTACTTGCGACCTGGTAGAAACGGTTGAGGATGTTGTCCAGCAGGCCCGCGCTGTCCACCGGCGTTTGCGCGTGCGCCTGCACGGCAAACAGCAGCAGCACCAATGCCAGCACTGGCAGTACAGGTAGCTTCTTCATAGGTTCACCATTTCTGCGGCTTGCTGGGCGTGTAGCTGCCCGACAGCGCCTGCGCGTCGGCGGCACTGCGGCAGTTCTCGTCTCTCGTCACAAGGTCCGGGTCAGCCGTGCATTTTTGGAGCATGGCCTTTCGTTCGTCCTCGTGCTGCTTGTAGTAATCGACGGAATGCACAGGCTTGCCGCACGACGCGAGCAGCACGCTCCCCAAACACACACACCCAATCGCGATAAGTCGTTTCATCACTTCCCCTTGGCGTTACCAGTTTTGAACCGGGCTTTTCGTGTAGCTACCCGAGCGGAACGATTGATCGGCGGCGGCCGTCAGCGCCGCCTTGTCGGCGTCGTTGGACGCACGTGTAGCGGCCGCTGCGGCCTGCGCGGCCAGCATGCCCCTGATCTGCAAGAGCTGATTCGTTTGCGCGCTGGCGAGCTGGTTAGCGGCTTGTATCGCCTGCATTTGCCCTTGCGCGCTCGTCGCCTGCGATTGCAGGTTTTGAAGGGTCGCGGCGTCGCTGGTCAGCGTCTGCTGTTGCTGATCGACGCTTTTCAGCACGGCATCGTTCGCGCGCTTCACCGCTTCCGAGTTGTTGGCCTGCGCATCCTGTACGGCCTGCAACTGCGACGACGAGCACCCCGCAGCCGTGAAGCACGGCGAGGTACGGTAATAGCCCACGTCCTGATAGCGAGACAGGTACGAGTCGATGCTGCCGGTCTGGTTCTTGTAGTAGCTCAACGTGTCTTGCGCCGCCATGAGATTGTTCATCACCTGACTCGCCTGGTCCCACACGTAGGCGGCCGGTGCGACCGTGTTTTGCAGCATGTTTTGATACTGCTGCAACTGCGTTTGGTACTGCTGAATCTGCTTCTCGACGGCCGCGACCTGCTGAACTGCGCTGACGATGTTTTGCGTCAGGTTGCTTCCGTCGATAACCGGGATGCCGGCTTGCGCCGGCTGCGAGATACCCGCGAGCAACACCACTGCGAGGGCGGCGACTTTAGCGGCTAAAGCGTTTTTCCAGAACGTTTTCATGGTCACGTCTCCTTGGCGTCAATAATCAAAGGACTTGTACGGCTTCGTGAAATCGAGGTCTTTCACGACGATGATGTTGAAGCGATACCCCGGTCGAATTTCGAGCGTCGGCGCGATGTTGAGATTCTTCGAAATCATCTGCGCAGTCACGTTGCCGAGCTGCTGGCCGAGCGCCTGGCTCAACTCACTACTTGCGGTCGGCTGACTGTAGACGCCGCTGTTGTTGCTGTTGCGATCCGTTGCGTACGATGCTGCGGCCGTCACGCCCGACATGAGCAGCGCCGAGGCGAAGATACGCACGTAGTGGTTGTTGACCTGATCGCGGAAGCCCGCATAGCCCGCGCTATCCGCGCCCGGCATCGCGCTAATGTCCAGCGCCTTGCCATCGGGAAACACGAGCCGCTGCCACGCGATGAGGACCGCGTTTTGCCCATAGGCCACGTTGCTGTTGTACGTGCCCACGAGGCGCGTGCCCTGCGGGATGAGCAGGTACTTGCCCGTTGCCGTGTCGTACACGTCCTGGCCCACCTGACCCATGATTTGGCCCGGCAGATCGGAGTTGATGCCGCTAATCATCACGCCTGGAATCACGCCACCGGCACGAATCTCGAAACGCGAACGCGGGGCTTGCACATCTTGATCGAGCTTCCATCGGTCGCCCTGCCCGTTGTTCGCGAACTGCGACACGTCCTTGTTATTGGCCGATGCCGAGGTTTGCAGCAGTTGCGGGCCGCTGTCGGAACTGCCGATGCCACCACCACCGAAGCCGCCACCGCCGAGGCCGGCGCGAATCCTCGCCAGTTGCGCCTGATAGGCGCTCGTCGGATCGCCACCCGACGCGTTCGCGTCCATCTGCCGGCGCACGTTGGCAATCTGTGCGAGCATTTCATCGCGCGATTGCGGCGCAGCCGTTGCCCCAGCTCCGCGTGCCGCTGTCGAAGTGCCGACCGAACCGCCGTCATACGGCAACGCAACCTTGGTCTTGGCCTTAACGGCCTCCTGGAACTGTTGCATCTTCGCCATGCGAATCTGCTGTTCGTCGGGATCGACAGGGGCCGGTGCGCCGTTTGCCTGACGCGGCGGCGTAGGCGGTGCATCCGGGTTGTTGACGGGCGCAATCGGGACACCAGCGGTCCCGCTCGCGGCCGGAGGCGTGGCCGCCGCTGTCGGGGGAATCAATCCCGCACCGTGGCCGCCCACTACGTCATTCGCCATCGCGCTCGTGTCGGTGTTCTTCTTCGACACTTGGGTCGTGTCCGGTTGAACAGATGCGGCGTTGTTCGCCCGCTTGACGGCCACCATCGCAATCAGCAGCACGAACACGCCCAAGGCCACGGCCGCGATGATGAGCGGCAGATTATTGACCCGACGAACGCCGCTTTTCGGCTTGGAGCCGGGCGACGCGTCAGGCGACATTTGATCGTTCTCAGCCATTCCCATTACTCCTTGCGAACCCATGCACCGGCCGGATACAGCTTGCCGTTCGTGGCAACCACGAACGCCCGGCTGATCGACTGCGCGCCAACCTGCACCGTGACGCGGTACAGACTCATTGCCTCGGGAGAATCGACCACGTAGCTCAGATCGAAGCCGGGAGCCGTTGCCTTGGTCGCCGGCGCATTGCTCGCGGCGGCCGGTGCCGAGGCGGCCGAAGCGGCCGACGCCGGCTGCGCCTGCGGGGCGAACTCCAGGACGGAATAGCCCTTGTCACGCAATGACGTGACCAGAGCAGCGCCGTAGGCGTCCGTGGCCGGCTGCTTGAGGTTGAGGCGCGTATGCGCAGGCGGGAACAGCGTCACGAGCTGGGCCACCGTGGCATCGGCCATCGTCTTGTTGGCATCGAGCGAAGCGGCCGCGTAATTGCCGTATGGCCCGGTCGTTGCGCAGCCTGCGAGGCCCGCAAGGCCGGCCACGACAAGCGCGCTCATCACGAATTTGCGCATGATTAATTCCCCCTCGTGATAGTCACCTTGTCCTGGCTCGAACCCACGCCAGAAACCAAGATCGCCTTGTCAAAGATCGTGTCCACGATGTAGCGGTCGCCTTGCACGCGGTAATTCACCATCTGCGTTTCCGCATCGGTGAACAGCCCACCATCCTTGCGCACTACGAGCAGCGCCGGCGCTTCGCTTTGCTGCATCGTGGACGGCATTTCGATGATGGTCTTGCGGCCATCGTTGTAGACGCGTACAGGCTTCCAGCGGGTCGAACCGCTCACCGTGTAGTTGAAGTCCAGGTTGCCGAGGTATTCGCCCGTCTGCGGGATCGTGTTGTCCTGGCGTACCTTCACTTCGCGCGCTTTGATTGCGTCCCACTTCGCCATCGCATCTTCGGGATACGTGAACGACACGAACGGCATGAGTTGCGAGCGGCTCGAACGCAGGCGGAAGTGATACGTGCGCCGATCCGTGGTCAGGACGAGCGTCGTATCAAGACCAACATCGAGCGGCTTCAAGATCAAATGCAGCACCTGCGACGCGCCGGAGCCGGTAACAGCCGGTTCCACCGTATAGCGAGGATCGCCAACGTTCATCCCGTTGACGTTTTCGCCCGGCTGCAAGGCAATGTCGCAGACTTGCAGGACAGCGCACATGACCGGGTATTGCTTGCCCGGCAGGTACGGCCAGTTGATCGAACCGTCAGAGCCTTGGAACGGCTTCACGTCCTGCCCTTCCTGCCACTTCTTGCCGATGGCGACAGCGGCCAGTTCCTGCGGCGTGAGCTTCGGTTCGTTCTTCGAGAAATACTGATCGGCCAGCGGATCGGTGCCGGGGGCTGCGAGTGCCACCATCGGCACCATGCCGAGAATCAGAGCGGAGATAAGAGTCTTTTTCATAGCGAGGCCCCAGGCTTAAAGTTGCTTCGACCAGTTGTAGTCTTTGACGAAAATGAAGTGCGGGTTGATGAACATCTGACCGGACTTCACTTCCGCATCCTTGTTTTGGTAAATCGTCACGAGCGCGCGCATCATGTACGGCGGCCCCTTGAGCGAGCCGTCGCGCGACCGCACGGTTTCCTGCCAGTCGATTTGCCAGGAGTCTTGCGATTGCTGCAAAACGGACTTCACTTCGACGCTCACCGTCTCGTTCGCGGCGCGGTTGAACGGGTTGGCTTCCTTCGTGCCGTTCAGATACTCGTTCGCCTTGATCGTGGCCGGATCGCTCGGCGCGAGGTAGCCGTAGGTTTTCAGCACGGCTTTGCGCTGCAATTCGGCATCCGGTGTCACGAGGCGAATATTGCTGATGAAGTCAGCAACGGCGGTGCGGTAGTCATCCACCTTGGCGTCAGGAATGCGGTCAGCGCGCGTCATCGAAACCGTGTTGCCGCTGCCGTCCTGGTTGAACACCAAGGGAATGAATTTGGACTGACTGCCGATGTAGGTAATACCCCCGACCGCAGCGAGGCCGATCAACATGCCAAGCAGCCCGACGAAAATGCCGATCTGGCCGTGCTCCATCACCTGGCCGACATGACTGTTCCACGAGCGCCGTGCATTGACGTAAGGATTCGCCGTGTTGGTGTCGGGCTGTTTCTTCTTCCCGAAAAGGTTTTTGAGATTGACGCTCATGCTGGTACTCCATAGTCGTTGAGGCTCACGTAGTCATCGAGGCGCAGGCCCTTGAGGCGTAGCCACTCATGCACCCAGGCATCGCCGTGCAACGTTTCGAGCTTGCGAATCATGCCGATGGATTCCTTGTCGGTGGAACCGACGAAGGCAAGCGCAAGCGGCCCAAGCGCGAGCTGGTACAGACGACGCCCCTTTTCGGAGACGTAGTAGTAGTCGCGCTTCGGCACGGCCGACGCGATGATTTCGATTTGGCGATTGTTGAGGCCAAGGCGACCGTAAATCTCGGCGGTCTTTTCCTCGCGCGCGTTCGGGTTCGCAAGGAAAATCCGGCAAGCCGTCGATTCCGTGATGATGTCCAAAATGCCGGACTTCGCGGCCTCGGAAATGCTCTGCGTCGCCATCAACACGGAGCAGTTCTTTTTCGCCATCGAGCGCAGCCATTCTTCGATCTTGTCGCGGAACGCCGGGTGAGCCAGCATCAGCCACGCCTCATCGAGAATCAGCAACGTGGGGCGCGCATCTTCCTCGCTCAGCGATTCCTCGATCCGCATGAACAGGTACAGCAGGACCGGCAACGCGAACTTCTCGCCAAGGCCCATCAACTGTTCAATCTCGAACGTCATGAAGTCGGCCAGGTCAAGGCCATCTTCTTCCGCATCGAGCAGATGGCCCATGTTGCCGTCCACGGTGTACGGCTTGAGGGCTTCGCGGATCGCTTCGTCCTGCACGGTCACGGTGAACTCGGACAACGTGCGCGACTCGCTCTTGTGCATGCTTAGAATCGCCTCGGCAATCGCGTTGCGCTGCGCTGGCGTCGTAATCACGCCGTTCAAAGCGAGGATCGTGTCGATCCATTCCATCGCCCACGCGCGACGAGTGCGCGTATCGAGCCGCGACAGCGGCGCGAAGGCCAGCTTGTCGCTGTTCGACGCGATGGTGAAGTGCCTGCCGCGCGCGGCCTTGCACGTTGGGTACATCGACAAGCCCTTGTCGAACGCGTAGATGCGCGCGCCGAGGTAGCGCCGCCACTGGAACGCGATCAAGCCCAGCTTGGTCGATTTACCTGTCCGGGTCGGTCCGAAGATGATGCCGTGGCCGAGGTCGCGGACGTGAAGATTGATACGCATGGGCGAGTTGCCGCTTGTCACGCCATGCAACAGCGGCGGAGCGTTCGGCGGGAACAGCGGCGACGGTGCCCGATTTTCGCCCGTCCAAATCGTGCTGGTCGGCAGCAGATCGGCCAGGTTCATCGTGTTCAACAACGGCCGACGCACGTTCTCGACGCCATGCCCCGGCAGCGAGCCAAGGTAGGCATCCATCGTGTTGATCGTCTCGACGCGCGCGGTGAACGCCAGGGCGTTGATCGCCTTTTCCAGTCGGCGGGCCGCCTGTTCGACGTCATCGCGGTTCTCGCCCATCAACACGACAACGCTGGTGTAGTAGCCCTGCGAAACGAGGCCGCTGTTGGTTTCCGCAATAGCCGACGACGCATCGGCCACCATCGAAACCGCGTCCTCATCGACGTGGCTGGTGTTCGTGTTGAACACCTGATCGAAGAAGCCGCGAATCTTCTGCTTCCACTTCTTGCGGAACTTTTCGAGCTGGGAGACGGCCTCGTGGTGATCGAGGAAGATAAACCGCGACGACCACCGATATTCGATAGGCAGCTCGGCCAGCGCCGACAGGATTCCGGGATGGGACTCCAAAGGGAAACCTTCGATAGCGACAACCTGGATGAAGTGCCGGCCGATCTTCGGGACAACGCCGGTGTACAGCTCTTGCCCGCCGATGAGCGAGTCGATGTACATAGGGTTGCTCGGAAGCTGCACCGGATGATTCAGGCCAGTCACGCAGAATTGCAGCCACTGCAATTGCTGATCGCGCGTGACGGTGGAACCGTCCTCTTGCATCACCTTCACGCCGCGCAAACGTTCCAATTCGACGGCCGACGAAAGACGGCTTTCGAGATTGGCGACCTCGCGCTTGAAGTGGTCGATAAGGTGCGCAGTGCGTGCTTTATTGTTGGGCTTGTCGGCGTCGTCATGGAACATCAGTTCCACGAACTTGCGCTCGGCCAGCATCGGAGGGAACCACGTCAGGCTGATGACGAAGAAGCCTTCATACAGCGTGCCCATGCTCTCGAACAGTTGCCGGCGTTCCTCGTCAACTGCCGCCGAAACCGGATCAGGAAAATGGGAAAGGCTCGGGTCGCTGTAGCTCGGAGCTGGGCGACGTACCGCATCGACGTGAACCATCCAGCCGTTGCCGAGCGGCGCAAGGGCTTGGTTGATGCGAAACGAGATAAGCTCGCGCTCGGCTTCGGTCGCACTCGCGTTATCGGCCCCACGATAGAACCAGGACGCCATGAATGCACCGTTCTTGCCGACGATCACGCCGTCATCAACGACAGCGGCGTAGTTGAGCAGATCGGCTAGACCGGCATCTTTAGAGCGATGCTTTTTGAGCCGCAGATTGGCGTTCGCGCGCTGCACGAGCGCGAACAACCAGACCAGCAGCACGGCACCAAGCACCGCGATAGCGATGGTGATTACTTGGATCATTTGTATTGCTTCCCTTGGGCTGCCGTGTTGTTGCGGAACGGCGTTGCGCGCGGCGGGTAGTACGGCTTGTACCGCCGATTGCGCAGGTAGACAAAGCGCATCCGGGGGTCGGACTTCGCCATCTTTCGGAGAATCCAGAGGGCGAAGAACCAGGCGACAATGCCGACGCCGGCTGCGAGCCAGTCTTGCGCCGCGAAGATGAGAATCGCGGCCAGCAGGCCAGTGAACATGACCATTTCACGATCCCCACCCATGAAAAGGTTGTCTCTGTTCCCGGCCCTACGAATGGGGATCGTGCGCAGGGCCATGATTAGGCGAGCCTCGCTTGAATGCGGTCAGCCAGGGCGTTCGACAGCGCCGTGATTTCAGCGCCCTGCCCCGTGATCGCGGCGATGGTGTTCTGCGCGGCAACCAAGAAGCACAGCACCAGAACGATGAAGATGAGCGTGCGCAGGAAGCCGTTCATGTCGCCGCCGAAGATCAGCGTTGCACCCGCACCGACAAGGCCGACAATCGACGCAGTGAACGCGAACGGGCCGGTCACGGACTGGCGAATCTTGGTGAACCAGTCATCAAAAGGGAGGCCGCCGCCGCTCGTGTTCGATGCGAACGCCGGATGCGCGACGACCAACAGCAGCAGTGCGACACCAAGAACGAACAAGGCGCGATGACTGACGTTGATACGGGGCATGTTGGATTGCATTTCGATTTCTCCTTAGATATTGCGTGTGATGTAGCGACCGTTTTCATACCCTTGAATCTCGATGATTCCTTGTATGCGGCGGCCGACCTCGGTTCGGGCGATGTGGACAATCACATGAACCGCCTCGCCGATAAGCGGTTCAATATCGTCCGGGGCCGACTCATTGCGAGTGATGAGCGACTTCAGACGGGTAAGGGCTGCGTGTTCGTCGTTTGCGTGCAGAGTGGCGGCACCTCCTTCATGGCCGGTATTCCATGCGTCCAACAGGTCCAAGGCCTCGGCACCACGGACTTCGCCCACGAGAATGCGGTCAGGACGCATCCGGAGGATCGTCTTGAGCAGCATCGTCATCGTGATTTCAAGCGTGGTGTGGTACTGGACCTTGTTCAACGCGGCGCATTGGATTTCGCCGGTATCTTCGATAATGCAAATGCGCTCCGAAGGATCGAGCTGCACCATTTCGTAAATGATCGCGTTGACCAAGGTTGTCTTGCCCGATCCAGTGCCGCCGATCACGAGAATGTTTCGGTGCGCCTTCACCGCTGCCCGAATGGCTTCCGCCTGTTCGGGCGTCATGATTCCGGCCTCGACGTACTGATCGAGCGTGAAGATGGCGACGGCCTTTTTACGGATCGCGAAGGTTGGACATTCAACGACAGGGGGGAGCTGGCCCGCGAAGCGCGAGCCGTCGATAGGCAACTCGCCTTCAACCAACGGGTTAAGGCGGGTCACTGTCTTGCCGTGGTAGCCAGCCACCGTCTTGACGACCGCCTCGGCGCGCTGCGGCGGCATCGTGCCAATCTGGCGCATCTTCTCGCCTAGCCGTTCTTGCCAGATGCCGCCGTCCGCGTTTAAAAGCACTTCGACGGTCTTGGGATCGTTCAACGCCCCCATGACGACCGGCCCCAAATCGCGGCGCAGCTTCTCTATGGCACGCGCATTGACCGACGCGTGGTTTTCTTCTTCCTGCATCGTTTTTGCCCTCGGAGTTATTTCGTCTGATTACAGGCGCAAACGATATACCGAAATGCAGAAACGCGCAACACCGAAGACAACAGCCTCGCGTTCGTTTAACAGTTTCTGATGCGTAGCGCATTGGATTGCACAATCCAATGCCGTTTTCCGGCATACAGAAAAAGAAAGGCCCTCGCAATGGAGGGCCTTCTAAGGGAGGGTTTTTTAGCGGCTAAAAAAGCGGTACGTCTGCCCTTCTCTTGGAGTCAATCCTCACGCAGCTTCTTCTGCGTGGCTTCGCTCCACTTCTTGACGATGAACGCTTGATGCTCGGGCAGCACGGCAAAGACGCGCTCGTAGCCGGGCGGCAAGCCTTGAGAGGCTTTGCCACCAGCAAACGCATCGAGAGTGTGCCGGTCAAGGTCGGTGGACTCCAAGAGAAGGGTAAGGGGGACGCCCAGCGCCTCGGCTATAGCCTCCATGATTTTGAGCGAGGGGTTCGCCTTCCCGTTGGTCAGGTCGGACAGAAAGGAAATCGAGATGCCCGCCTTTTCGGACAGCTCCTGCTTTGTCATGCCGCGCTCGTCCAGCAAACGCAGGATGTTCGTAAAGAAGATGACGTTGTACACAGTGGCGTTTCGCCCTCTTGTTGTGCGACCGAAAATTTTAGCCGCTAAAGTTCTTGACCCGCGAAATGTGTTTAGCTAAATTATAGTTTCCTCAGACAAGGAGCCTACGATGAGCGTCAACAAATTCCAGTTTATCGGTAATCTTACCCGCGACACACAGGTTCGGTATATAGGAAGTGACAATCGTACCCTCGGGACGTTCGATATTGCTGTCAACGACGAATGGCGGGATCGGGCGACGGGCGAGAAGCGCGAAAAGACGAATTACTTTCGCGTCAAGCTCTGGGACAGCCAGGCCGAGAACGCCGGCAAGTTCCTCGGCAAAGGCTCATCGGTTTTTGTCGAGGGGCATATCGAAAATACGAAGTACGAAAAAAACGGTGAAACCCAATACGGTCAAGACTTTGTGGCCGATTACGTGCAATATCTCAACACCAAAGCACCAGGCGGCCAGCAAGGAGCCGACGAGTAATCCAGCGCCCCGGCCCTGACCGGGGCGTTATTCTTGAGGCTCACGGACGATAGGCAAACCAGGCGAAACCATGACGCAGCCCTTCAACGAAGAAGAATTCAAAAAAACGCTGATCGACCGCGGCATCGACCCTGCTGCGGCGGCCGAGGTTGCGGCCAAGACGGCCAAGGCGCGCGCGGGACAGACCGCGCCGGTACTGGTTTCGACTGCCGAGTCGTTGCGCAATGCACTGCGTGCTGCGCCCCGCGCGAGCGAGCCGACCGAGGCCGCCAAGCCGGCCAAGAAGCAACCGGGAACGAGCATGACGACCAAAAAGAGAGCGACGAAGAGCAGCGCAGTCGAGGACGTGAGCGCGAAGGTCAGCGAGGCTAAGCAAAGAGCCCTGATTCAGCGCACTTCGGACGAGGTGAAGGCGGCGCAGCTCTCGCTGTTCGACCTCGCGCCGTGGGACGATGACATGCGCGCCATGCCGAACGACTATGGCCGCTCGGCGCTGTTCACGGTGCGCAACAAGCGCCAGAAACGGCTCGCCTACGAGCAAAAGGCCATCTACCACTACAACAACGACGTGCTTATCACCTTTACGGGTGTCGAGCTGCGCGCGGACGACGATGAACTTGTATGGCAACAGGTGCTTGAGTACGCGAAACGCTTCCCTGTTGGCGAGCCGGTCTACTTCTCGATGTACCAACTGCTAACGGATCTCGATTGGCCGATCAACGGCCACTACTACGACAAGGCCGAGGCCTCGCTGACCCGCTTGCAGGCCAATGCCATGCAGATCACGTCGCCGCGCTTCGGCGTGCTCGATTCGGTGTCGCTGATCGACAAATTCAAGATCGTCAATCGCGGCACGAAGAAGGCCATGTGCCGGGTAGAAATCGACCAGAAGATAATTTACCTGTTCGCCGGCGATCACTACTCCAAATTCGTCTGGAGCAAGTACCGCAAGCTCAAGCCGATTACCCGCCGCTTGTTCGACTATCTGGCCTCGCACAAGGAACCGTACCCGCTCAAGCTCGAAACCTTCCGCCTGATATGCGGCTCGGAGAGCGAGCGCGCGGCCAAATGGAAGGAGCAGACCAAGGAGGCCTGCAAGGAGTTGTCGGATAGCGGCCTGGTTGCTTCTACGTGGGTGAACGGCGACTCGATCTACTGCGAGCGCGAGGCGAACGAAAAGGCCATCGAGCAGGCATAAGCCGCGTTGGTCCCGCCGCCCTTCCCTTCCGCCTCTCCCTGGCGTCGCAAACTGCGAACCGTTCGTGTTCGCCTTTTCACGTTTCATTGACATTTGAGGGACCGGCCCGACCGGGGAATTTTCGCGTGCGCGAAAACCGGCTATGTCGTGGTCCGCATCGAGCCGGGCAACCGGCCGCCCGTCTCGCCCCTCTCCGCTGCGCTACGGGGCTTCCAGCGCCTTTCCTACGCTCACCGGGGCGGTGCCCCTGCGCCGCTGGGCTTAACTGCCGAGCTGGGCGGCGTGCTGCGCTGGCCAGCTCGGCGGCCCCTTGTGGATGCAGCGGTGCATAACTTCGGCGTCATCGACACTTGGGGGACGATCATTGACACATGAGGGACAACCGGCGCACGCGCCGTCTCATTCGCTACTGACATTTGAGGGATTCGGGCCATCGACGGCGTCCAGACCGTCGAAAAAGGGCCTCGCCGGCCTTCGCGCGGCCCACTTATCCACAACGGCAGTGGATAAGCCTGTTGATAACCCCCGCGTGGCATAGACACATGAGGGATAAAGTCTTGACACATGGGGGACGCCAACCTTGACACATGGGGGACGGCGGGTAGACATATGAGGGACAGAACTATTGACACATGAGGGATTACCACAATCCAAATTTTGGCGTCAAATCAGTAGCTTACACGCGTTTTTCGCGTGCTCTAACCCTTCTTCTAACCCTGTTTTTAACCCTTCTTTCTAACCCTTATATTTAACCTTGGGCGTGCGCACGAAATGAGCACGTCGCCATTCGGCCGGCCATCAAAAACAAAGGCACCGCCTCTTAGGGGGCTACGCCCCCTGCCGGCTCGTCGACGCTACGCGTCGCCCCACCCACCCGGCATACCCCAGGGGCTACGCCCCTCGGCCTTCGGCCTTCACCCCAAAGGAACGTCACTCGCCGCACACGGCGAGCTAGACCGCTGCGCTTACGCTCCGCTCTGCCAAAGGGCACAGCCCTTTGGCCTCAGTAATGCCACCCACCACGCCCTGTATCGAAAGCCACCAAACAGGACAGGCACAAATGGTTGAACGCCAAGAAGGGGGTCGCCCCACCCTGCCACCGAATCAAGCCTCGTCGCGATCCCTCATCTGTCAACCAAATGCAGCTAGCATCAAAAGTTTAGCTAAATTTCCTAGACAGATAGGGCTTAAAGCCCTATACTATGTCTTGAGAGCCGGGCATTTCGCCAAGGTTCGCTACCGGAGAAATCTGATGAACACACCCGCAGTCCCTCAAATCGTCGCGGCGTCTGTCGTACCCGAGGAAAAGCGCCTCGACTTCCTGCCGGCGTTTTTCGGCCCGAGCCTGATGCTGTACGGCGAGGCCCTGGTCTACAAGTGGATGGGCCGGCTGTCGCCGCTTCACTACGGCGGCGGCCTCTGGCAGTTCTACACCCTCTCGAACGGCGGCTACTACATGGCTCCGACCGCACCGGAACGGCTGCGCTTGTCGGTGGCCGGCAACGGCTTCGACGGTTTTGTATCGGCCGATGCGGCCGGCGTCGTCGCCACGCTGTTTGCGCTGGGCCAACTCGCGGCGACCGAGTGTGAGCCGGATCGCTTCGTGGAGCTGTACCACGCGCTGCGCGAGTTCATAGGCGACCACGCCGAGGCGGCATTCATCTACCGCGCTATTGACTGATGAGGGACGGCCCCGGCTCCTGCCGGGGCCGCATGGGAGTGTCACGCATGGGCAAACGAAGTAAGGCGGCAGCGCCGGCCGACCGCGACCAGTACGCGGCCGAGCTGGCCGCCGAACTGCCGGTCGAAGGCGTCGAGCTGCTGGCCCTCGCTGCTGCGTCCGTGGGCGAACTGCACGCGGCCGTGCTCGCGTGCGACGGCGAGGGAGCGGAACGGGCGGCGCAGCGGTATGAGGCCTGCGTTTGGAAATTGAACGGAGGGACGTTCTTTGGCAGTAACGGCGACGAGAGCGCGGCCGGTTGCGTCATCGAGCGGCATTGCCGGGCCGAACCCGGCTTTGTGCCGATGTGGGGGCAGCGCGGCGAATTCCTGATTACGGTGGAAGGCATCCGCGCCCTGGTCGAGTTCGACGCCGGTTTCGGGCTGCTGCACTGTCATTTCGCCTTTCACGCGGTAGACCTTGATGCGCCCTTTATCTCGGAGACGGGCTATCGCTCGCACTTCGAGACGGCGCAGGGCGGGATGACCGTCGATCAAGTCGCCGTAGGCGTATTTGGCCGGTTTCTGCCCGAGAAAGACGGCCGCACCATGATCGGCGCCGCCGACAGGGACCGCCTGGCCGACGAGGCTGTGCCGGCGTGGCTCGATAGCCTCGAACCGGCCGCGCGACGTGAGCCGGCGAGCTTGCCGGCCGGGTACGTCCTCGTAGATGCGATCCTGCCGGCGCATCGGGCGTTCGTCGTGCGTAAGTGGGCCGAGGCCGCCCGCAAGCGCCTGGTCGAGCTGCGCGAGACGGCGCAGCAACACGCGACCGAGCAGGCCGAAAAACGCCGTGAGGCGTCAAAGGCTATGGTTGAGGACGCCAAGAGGAAGGACGCAGAGGCAGACGGGCGTATCGCCCTGCGCGGGCGTTACCGGGTGGCCCGCGTACATCATCCGGTGTTCGCGCATGACGTGGGCAAGATCGTGATCGTGGATCGGTTCGCAGGCAGCGGCATGGTATGGGCGCACGACGACAAGCCGGTGACGTACCGGACGAACCGGGCCGGCCGGCAGGTTGTCGCGTTCGACCCGCAGTGCGTGCAAAGCCTGTATCACATGGACGATCTAGAGCCGGTCGAGGGGGCGCAGGACAGTAAAATCGAATAACACAAAACGAGAAGCACACCATGACAGAAACAACGATTCGGGCCGCTTGCTTGCGGCCCTACTCGGATGCGTGGCCGCGTCCGACAAGCGAAGAGGTGCGGGAGGTATTGCGACGGGCGGGCTTGACCGGAGCGCAAGCGGCTCGGCTCGTTGGCGTCCACGACAGCCGGCAAGTGCGGCGCTGGACGGCCGGAGAGGCCCCGATTTCGTATGCTGCGTGGGCGGTTCTTTGCGACGTGGCCGGCATCGAAAGAATCTGGATTGAACGCCAGGAATGAAGTCTGACAGGCATCGCTCACCGGCCGCATTTTAGCGGCTAAAGTCGTTTGTTTAGCTAAAAAAAAGTTGACAAGTAGGGCTTAAAGACCTATTATTAAAGCGAAGGCCGGGCAATGTCGCTCAGGTCCGCTACCGGAGAAGTTATCCGATGAAAAACGAACGCATCATGTCCTGGATTGATGAGCTGCCAGGGGTCCAGGCCACCGAGTTCCCTGCCCGTCGCGACGCTATCGCGGGGCTTATGAATGAGGCGGCCGAGCTGGTCCGCAAGGCCGACGAGCTGCGCGCCCAAGCCTACTTTGCAGGCTGCGCGCTTGAAGGCGATGCTAAAGGCCACTGGTCCCTTGAGGTGGTCGAGCGGGCCAAACGCTGGGTCGGTAGGTAAAGCACATGGCCCGGTGCGACCGGGCCTTCATTAACGCCAGGAAGGGAGTATGTGATGCGAGGCAAGAAGATCGAGATTGTGCAGACGAGCTGCCGCCGTTGCGACAAGTCCATTTCGACGTTGAGCCATAGCCTGTTGGGCGCGGATGCGTTGAGAGCTGAGCTGGGCGAAATCTGCGGAGACTGCACGACGCCGGACGAACATCGGCGGATTCTGGAAGGCACGATGCAGGCCGCCGTGAAGGCCTGCCAAGGCAGCTAGAGGGGACGCCCCGGAGCAATCCGGGGCGCTTGACCCGAAGCTGGCACAACGAGTCAACAAGCACGCGGAGAGCTTGCAGGCACAATTCAACCTGTAACGACGCGAAGGGTCAAGAAAATGTCCAAGATCATCAAGTTCCCGACGATGGCCGAGCCGCCGAGAGAGGCGCAGCCGGCCCCTGCACCCAAGGCCAAGGGAGGCGGCTTTCTCGCTGGGGTTATCAAGGCCGTGTGGATTGTCACCGTGCTTGTATGGCCGTTCCTGCGCTGGGTCGTCGCGCTTGATGTGACGTTCCAGTTCGTTCGGATGCTTTGGTATTGGCACACACCAGGCGTACATGCAGGCGGGGCGTTCCTACTGCATTTCGCCGTGTTGACTGCCCTTACCTACTTCGTGTCGCTGTACAAGCCGAAGGGAATCTAGCCATGAAGAAGTCCGCCGCGCTAGACCTGACGGCTCTTAAGGCATAAGCCCGGCAAACGCCGGGCTTCTTGTATGGTACGCCAAGGGGCGAAATTTTAGCGGCTAAAACGCTTGACTGTCGATAGAAGTTTAGCTAAACTTCTATCTGTGGTTGGCGGCTGGCACCGCCATTTTTCAACCCTTGCGCGGAGAGCAATCTATGGGTGGATTCCATGAAGAAACGGCTAACGGAGGCGCAGTTTCAGGCGGCCATCAAGGACCTGGACGTGGGCCAACAGACCATCGACATAGCCCGAGCGGTCTTGGTGGAAGGAGTGCCGCAAGCGTCATTCGTCACGTCGCTGAATCTGTCGAGGGGCGCGGTGTCGCAAGCGGTGCATCGAGTATGGACGTCGCACGAAGAAAGGAACCTGCCGGAAGGGTACGAACGGGTAACGGCAGTGCTACCGGAACATCAGGCGTTCATCGTCAAGAAATGGGCAACCGAGGCAGCGAAGAAAACGGAACCTCACAAATGAAAACTCTCGTCACGGCAATTCAGAAGGGCGGCCAAGGTAAGACGTTCGCAACGTGTCACCTGGCGTTCGACTTTCACGAGCGCGGCTTGCGTGTTGCCGTGGCTGATCTGGACACCCAAGGCAATGCGTCGTACACGCTGGAAGGTCACGAATCCGGCTACCCGGCTAGTCAGTTGTTTGGCGGTGATGCTGCGGCACTGCGCGCCCACTTCACCGGCCGCGAGGATGACGGTTTGGTGGTGATCGAGGCCGACGCAGCGTTGGCAAACATCGAGGGCAACATGAAGGCCGGCGAGGCGGCCGCCCGACTGCGGGCCAATATCGAGGCGCTGGGCGAGTTCTTCGACGTGCTGCTGATCGACACCCCGCCGTCGCTGGGCGTCATCATGACCGCGGCTGTCGTCGCGAGCGACTACATGCTGTCGCCGCTGGAAATGGAGGCCTACAGCCTGCATGGCATCAAGAAGATGGTTGCTGTCATCGGCAACCTGCGCAAGCAGAACCCGAAGCTGCGCTTTCTCGGCATGGTTCCGAACAAGGTGGACGCCCGCAAGCCGCGCCACGTAGGCAACTTGGCCGACGTTCGGGAGGCCTACCCGCAGCTCGTGACGCCGTTCAGCATCGGCTCGCGTGACAGCATCGCGGAGGCATTGGGCGAACAGGTGCCGGTCTGGAAGATCAAGAAAACGGCCGCGCGTGCCGCTGCAAAAGAAGTGCGCGCGCTGGCTCAGTACGTGTTCGACAAGATGGAGATTGCATAATGACTGCCACGGCCAAGAACGCCACCAAGAAGCCCCAGGAGGGCCGCAAGAGCAGCGGCCTCGGGCTGGATAGCATCGGGGACCTGTCAAGCCTGCTGGACGCTCCTGCGCCCGCTGGCAGCGGCAGCGCCGGCCCGTTGGAACTGCCCCTTGACCTGATTGACGAAGATCCGAACCAGCCGCGCACCGCAGACAATCCGGGCTTCTCGCCCGAGAGCATCGCGGAAATCGGTGCGACGATCAAAGAGCGCGGCGTCAAGTCGCCCATTTCCGTCAGGGACAACCTGGACGATCCGGGCCGCTACATCATTAACCACGGCGCGCGGCGCTACCGTGGCTCGAAGTGGGCCGGAAAGACGACCATCCCCGGCTTCATCGACAACGACTACAACGAAGCGGACCAGGTTATCGAGAACCTGCAACGCAACGAACTGACGCCCCGCGAGATTGCCGACTTCATCGGCCGCGAACTGGCAAAAGGGAAGAAGAAAACCGAGATTGCGAAGGAGCTGGGCAAGTCGCCGGCATTCATCACACAGCACGTCACGCTGCTGGACCTTCCCGACGCGATAGCCCAGGCGTTCAACACCGGCCGCGTGCGCGATGTGACCGTGGTGAACGAGCTGGTGACGGCTTACAAGAAGAAGCCCAAAGAGGTCGAGGCCTGGCTTGACGACGAGGAGCAGGAAATCACGCGCGGATCGGTGAAGCTGCTGCGCGAGTTTCTGGACGATAAGGCCCGCGATCCCAACACGGTAGACGCGTTCAGCGGCAAGACCGACGCCGAGGCCGAGGACGGCGAGCCGCAAGGCCCGACAGATGACGGTTCGGACGCCAAGGAGAAGGCAGCGAAGGAAGCGGACCCGAACAAGCTCAAGAAGGCCATCGTGCAGGTAGAGCACTACGGTCGGCCGGCTCGCCTTGTTCTCACCAAGCGGCCGAGCGAAATCGGGCTTGCCTGGTTCAAGTACGAGGATGACGGCCAAGAGTTCGAGGCCGCCATCACCGAGGCCAAGCTAGTCGCACTCGTGGAAGGCTGACGCCGACCCCTAGAAGCAAAACCCGCGCGCACCAAGCCCCGCCAAAGAGCGGGGCTTTTTTTCGCCCTGCGCCGGGCACTTTAGCCGCTAAATTTCGGTTGAATGTTCAGCTAAACTTATTGCTTGATAAGAATAATAATAGTATTATTATTCTTATCAGCTACCGGAGCGCACACATGGAAATGAACCGAGACACCCGCGACCGCATCTTTGCCGCTGCGAGCCAGCTTTACGAGGCAGCCGGCCGCGAGGCCTTTCCCACGGTCGATGCCGTGCGTAAGACGGTCAAGGTCAACATGAACGACGCGAGTGCCGGCATGAAGGAGTGGCGGCGGGCGCAGACCGCGCAGGCAGCGCCGATTGCCGTTCAGGTGCCCGAGGCCGTGCAGCAGCTTCACAGTCAAGGCTTGGCCGCGCTCTGGCAGGCCGCCGTTGACCAGGCGAATGAATCGCTGCGCGCCGCGCAAGCCGGCTGGGAGGCCGAACGGGCCGAACTGGACGCGCTCAACAAGCAGCTTGGCGAGGCCTACGATGCGCAGACTGTCGAGCTGGACGCGCTACAGGCCAAGGTGACGGAGGCGGCCGAGCTGCGCGACGCGGCCATCGAGAACGCGCGCGTGCTTGATGAGCAACTGGACGACACCAAGCGGCGACTGTCCACGGCCGAAGCCCGCACGGTGGAGATCGAGCGGCGCGCGGGCGAACTGCGCGCAGAGCTGAATCACGCGCATCAAGAGGCTGCGCGCCTGCGTGGTGAACTGGCGGCGGCCCAGCAGGCTGCCACGGCAGCAGGCGGCCAGGTCGAGGCGCTACGCGGCGAGCTGGCGACAGTAAGGGCGAAGGCCGAGGTGGAGGCCGAGGCGCACCAGGAGCAGCGCAAGACGGCCGCTCAAGAGGCGGCACGCCAAGCCGAGCGTTTCACGAAGATGCAGGCGGAGCGAGACGACGCGCGCAAGGCGGTGCAGGCCGAGCGAGACGAGGCGCGCAAGGCGGTCACTGACGCGCAACGGGAGGCGGCTCAGGCGCGCGAGGAAGCGGCTACGCTTCGCGGAGAATTGCGTGCGGTGCAAGACCAGCGTAAAGAGTTGATGGAAACGCTCAAACCAAGCAATGACAAGGCTCAGGCGGGCGCAGGTAAGAGCAAAAACTGACTGTTAAATCGAAATTGTTAAGCTAAAATCGGTGTCGTATTTGCGCGACATTTGCGCAAACGCAGACACCACCGATTAGGACACCGGCATGGATGGCGGCGGCCTCGCCTTCATGCCGGGTATCGTGCCCGACTGGCGATGCCGGCCGGGCATAACTTTAAGTGGCCGTCGCGCGTGTAAGACGCAGTAACCCGAGGCAAGCCTTGGGATGATTTAGCGCAGCGCGGTAGGTGCCGTTATCCCATGCGACCGCATGACACGTTGAACAGACCGCAACCTAATCCGGTTGGTAGGTTGTCAGGACAGGAGCTACAACAATGAGACACCGCGTACTCGTCATGAACGGTCAAAGGATCGTTCAGAACGAGCAGACGCCAGGGACATGGCAGACGGAACATGTAGACAAGGCCGGGCAACTGAAACCAGGCATTTACAACATCTATGCCGCGTCAGCGGCGGATAAGGGCAAGGCGCACGAGGGCGTGATTATCCACGCAGACAAACAGGCCATCTATCAGCAGATCGGCAGGCAATTTGTGCAGCACGAACGCGCTAATTTCGATAAAGTACCTGACATCGGGAGCGCGAAAAGCATCACGTATGATTCATCGACCGGCCGCGCACAAGTGGCGGCCGCCTCGGAAAAGTTGGGTAAGAAACTCTCCCGATAGTTTTAGCCGCTAAAAAACAGGAGCTATCGCATGAGTGCCCCCACTGACCGCCAACCCCAGCCTCAGCGCCTCCCGGACGTTGCCGGCTCGCGCCGCGTGTCCGACATTCAACAGCAAGCCGATAGTCTGCTTGAACGGGCCGAGGAAGCGCAGACGGAGCAGCAGGCGGCTCTCGAAACCTCTCCCCTGGCGTCCGAATACAGCGCCGCGCTCGCGGCACAGATTGAGGCCAAGCAGGACCAGGCCGCGCGCATCGAGGACCGTCTGGAGGGGATGATTGAGCAGCAGGAAACCCGGCTTATGCAGATCGAGGGGAAGCAGCCCGGCTTGCTCGCTCTGCCCGGCCAGCGATCCCGTTGGCAAAGTCAGGTTGAGCAGCAGCAGGCGCTTTTGCAACGCTTGCATACGCGGCTTGAGAATGTCCGGGAAATCAAGGAGGGGATGGGCGTACACGCCCCGCGCATCGAGGAGCTGGCGACGCGCAAACTCAGGGCAGAGCAGCCCGAGCTTGCGGAGGAGTGGGACGAAATGCGCGAAGCGGCGCGGCGTCACCAGGCGCTGATGCGAAAGAATGAGCAGGAGCGCCGGCAACAACTTGCGCGCGAACGCGCTGGCGATGAAGGTCAAGGTATCGGCCGCTCGCGTAGTCTCAACCTCTCTCAGACGCCGCTTTAAGCGCCGTCGCATCCCGAAAAGACTCACCGTCCAGACCCAAAAAAGCCCGACATTGCCGGGCTTTTTCCTGTCAGTTCTAACAGGTCAGTGGCCGAGCGCAGCCCACGCGGCCACGCCGGCCGCCAAGAGCGTGATCGCGGCGGCCGCGAGGTTCCACATCGACAACCCGCGCGCGGCCTGCACCTGGCGACGTGCGCCGGCCAGCGCCTCATCGACTTCCTTGCGAACCACGGCGGCCGCTGCCACAGCGCCGTCCTGCAAGGTTTTCGCCATCGCTTCCTTGCTCGCCGTCATCGCCGCGTTCAGAATCCGCTCGGCCTTTACCTTCGCGTCATTTCCCCAGCGCGTCGCGATGCCTTCCAGTTCCTCTTTGTACTGTTCGAGCATCGCTTCCTGCGCGCGCTGACTGTCGAGCATCAAGCGGTTGTTGATCGTCTGCAAGACCAAGATCGGATCGTCGCGACTCACGGCGATGCCGTGCTTTACGGCAATTTCCTTGATGAGTTCTTCGAGCTGATCGGCTTCGCTCATCACAGCACCGTCGCGTTGTCGAGCTGCGCGTAGAGCTGGTCGCGGATGATTTTCAGGCGCTGACGCGCCATGATCGTGCGCGACGGCGAGGCAATCGCCTCATCGAACGTCAGGCGTTCTTGCAGCATTTCGGTCAGATCGCGACCGTAGGTTTCTTCCTTGAGCGCCGGCACTTGGACGATGGCCGAAACGCGGTCCTTGTTGTCCTTGTAGGCCTTCATCTGTTCGAAGCCCTTGCCCTCGTGTTCGACCGGCCCCCAATACGGGTTGAGCCACACGACAATCGCCGTTTCCACCGGGAACTGCCGGGCGACCTGCGCAAAGCCGCTCATGGTGTCCACGAGCGACTGGCCGCCCGTGATCGACGTGTGGACGATGAGCTGATGCCCCATTTCATGCAGCAGAGCCGGCACCTGATTGCTGATGAGATAGTGCGACAGCGGCACGAACGAGCTGGCTCCGTTGTCGATGATTACGTCATCGGTCGCCGGCGCGATCATTTCCACGAGCGCATCGAAGTTGCGCGAGTTGATTTCGTCGCCTTCCATGATTTCGAGGCGGCGCACGTTTAGCGACTGGAAGCCGGCGAACGTGGCGTTCACCGGATCGGTGTCAACGCACGTTGGTTTCTGGCCCTTGTGGACCTTGTATTGCGCCGTGTTCACGGCGATGAACGACTTGCCGACGCCGCCTTTGCCTTGCAGGGTAATGTGGATTTTCGCCATTACAGTAAGTCCTTCTTGTCCGGTTTAGCGTTGAACGTGAAGCCCGGCAACGCGCCCGGCTTCTGCGTGGTTGTCTTGCTGGCCCCCTCGGCGGTCGGCTTTCCGGCCTCGGGCGCGCTGCCCTCACCAGGTGTCGCCGCCGCACTCGCAGGGGCAGGGGGTGCGTCCGGCTTCGCTGCGAGAATCAGCCGGTTCACGTAGCCCCGGAAGGCCTGGTAACTGAACGTCACCTTGCCTTCCTCGTGGAGCGTTTCCCAGATGCTCTTGACGGGCCACCCGTCATCGAGCGCCTGCTTCACGTCCACGCGAACGGCCAGAAAGGCCGCCCGGTTCTGCGCGTTGCGCGAGGGCTTTTTCTTCTTCGCCCGCTCCGCAATGCGCTCCGACAGGCTCTTTGCCATATGTCACCCTGCGTTATCAGTTTCGTTGTTTCTTCATTCTTGCGCCCTCATTTTAGCGTTCAGACCGTTGTTCTGACCGACTTTAACCGTAATTCGGGTCGTGGTCGAGCCGTGAAACGTAGTTTATAACGAAAAACACGGTTTCGGAAAAGTCGTTGCAATGCTACTCTTGGCGTATCAACGGTGTTGAACCGGGCAGGATATGTGAAGTAGGCCCACCGGCAAGCCGGTGTTCCTTCTTCACTCTCCCTTATTCGCGCCTTCGGCGCTCAACGGGAATCCTGCTCTGCGAGGCCAGCGGCTACCGCCGCTCATAAGGAGAAGCGATGCAAGACAAGGTGACGCGCAAGAGCAGTCCACCTATCAAGGTGTACTGCCTGCCCGATGAGCGGGCAGCGGTTCAAGCCAAGGCCGACGCGGCCGGCTTGAGCCTGTCGGCGTATCTGTTGCGCGTGGGGATGGGCTATGAAATTCAGGGCATCCTCGACCATCGCCGCGTACATGACTTGGCGAAGGTCAACGGCGACCTCGGCCGTCTTGGCGGCCTGTTGAAGCTCTGGCTGACGAATGACGCCCGTACGGCCGATTTTTCGCCCGCGACCATTCGCGCGCTGCTCGGGAAGATCGAGGCCACCCAAGACGAGCTACGCGCCGTCATGACGCAGGTTGTGCGGGGATGAGTCTTTTAGCCGCTAAAACGCCAAGGGGGCCGCGATGATCGCGAAGCACGTCCCCATGCGCGTTGTCAAAAAGAGCGACTTCCGCGAACTGGTCGAATATCTGAATGACCCCCAGCAGAAACAAGAGCGTGTCGGGCGCGTGGCGGTCACGAATTGCCTGCAAGACAACGCCCTCGATGCTGCGCTAGAAGTGCAGGCGACGCAGGCGCTGAATACCCGCACCGAGGCCGACAAGACGTATCACCTGCTGATTTCCTTCCGGGAAGGGGAGAACCCCTCGCCGGAAGTCTTGGAAGCAATCGAGGCGCGTATCTGCGCCGCGCTGGGCTACGCTGAACATCAACGCGTCAGCGCCGTGCATCACGACACCGACAACCTGCACGTCCATGTCGCAATCAACAAGATTCACCCGACGCGGCACACCATCAACACGCCGTACAACGACTACAAGACGTTAGGCGAGATATGCGAAAAGCTCGAACGCGAATACGGGCTAGAACCTGACAACCACACCGCGCGCAAAACGGCCGGCGAGAACCGCGCCGGCGATATGGAGCGGCACGCGGGCGTCGAAAGTCTTCTCGGCTGGATCAAGCGTGAGTGCGCCGACCAGATCAAGAGCGCGCAGAGCTGGGCCGAGTTGCACGCAGTTATGCAGCGCAACGGCCTCGAAATCCGGGGGCGTGGCAACGGCCTCGTCATCACGGACGGGGCAGGCCAGGGCGTCAAGGCAAGTTCCGTCGCGCGCGAGCTGTCCAAGGCAAAGCTCGAAGCCCGGTTCGGGGCATTTGCCCAGCCCGTCAGGCGGGAGCCTTCGCCGGCGAGCGTGGAGGCCCGCAGGACGCAGGCCCCGCCCGTTGAGAAAGTCGGACGCCGACCACCGCCGCGCAGCAAGGGTCGCGCGCCCGGCCTAGCCGCCGTGGGGGTGTTGCACATCGACAGCGGCAGCCGGTACGAGCAGCGGCCCATTTATGCGAAGAAGGTCAGCACTGTAGAGCTGCACGCCAGGTACAAGGCCGAGCAGGAAAATCTTGGCGCGGCCCGCAATGAGGCCATCTCGCAGGCTCGCAGAAAGAAGGAGCGGCTAATCGAGGCCGCGAAACGTACCGGCCGCTTGAAGCGGGCCGCGATCAAGCTAATGAACGGCGCAGGCGTCAACAAGAAGCTGCTTTACGCACTCGCCAGCAAGTCGTTGCGCGAGGACGTAGCGAAGATCAACGCCGAGTACCTGAAGGCGCGCGAGACGGCCTATACCACCCACAGTCGCCGCGCTTGGGCCGACTGGTTGCAGACCGAGGCCAAGCGGGGCGATGCCGAAGCCCTTGCCGCGCTGCGCGCGCGCGAAGCCCGGCAGAGCCGGTCCCGCAACAACGTCGGAGGCCACGATGCCCGCCGAACAGGCCCGGTGCCGGGCCTGAAACCCGACAACATCACGAAGGCCGGCACGATCATCTATCGCGTTGGCTCGACCGCGATTCGCGATGACGGCGGCTCCCTGAACGTCTCGCGCGGCGCGAACGACCACGGCATAGAGGCAGCGCTACGCATGGCGATGTATCGCTATGGCGAGCGCATCACGGTCAACGGCAGCGCGGAATTCAAGGAGCGCATTGCTCAGGCCGCAGCCGCCTCACGGCTCAACGTGACCTTTGAGGATGCCGCGCTCGAAAAACGCCGGCAGCAGCTCGCCAACGACGCAGCCGCGAAGGCCAAGTTGACCGAGGCCGCGGTGCCCGGCAAGACCCCTGAATTCACGCAGGCGCAGGCAAATCGCGCCGGCGCTTTCCACGAGGACGCGTTGAGCGAGCGCGACGCCGCTGCAAGTCGTTCATCGACCCCCACCAACCAGGAGCAAGACCATGAGCAACGAAGAACACGAGCACGAGCAGACCACTCCACCGGCGAGCGGGACCACGACCGAGGACGAGCAGATCGCGGCCGCAATGGCGCTGCTGCAAGAGTCAGCGCCGGCCGAGGACCAGGACGGCCCGCCCGAGCCGGAAAGCCTGGAACCGGCAGCGGCGCAGCCGTTCGAGGTGCCAGAGGGACCGACAAGCCCAACGTTGGACGCGTTGGAGCCGCACCGCCGCCCGCAAACACCCACCGTCTGCGAAACCTGTCCCAACTCGGTGTGGTTCAGCTCGCCCAGCGAAGTGAAGTGCTATTGCCGCGTGATGTACCTGGTCACGTGGAGCAACAAGGAACCCAACGTAATGACGGGTTGCGACGGGATATTCATCGGGCAGGAGGAATAACCGCGCCGGCCGCCACGGCGACGGACAAATACATTGCAGAGCGTGAATCCAAGCGTGCTAAAGGATTCGATATACCGAAGCACCGGCGATATAATGAAAACGACGCGGGCGCGGTGAAGTTTGCCGGGCTGCGCCAGGTTGAGGGCGAATCGCTCGCCCTATTGAAGCGCGACGAAGAAGTGGTTGTGCTGGCCGTCGATGCCGCCACAGCGCGCAGGATCAAACGGCTGTCCCTTGGCGATGACGTATCGCTGACCGACAAGGGCACGCTCAAGACGAAAGGAAGAAGCAGATGAGAGAAAAGCCGAACAATGCAGTCGGCCCGCAGGTTCGAGGGACGCGGGCCAAGAAGAACAAGCTGGTGCCGGTGCTTGCTCTTACCTCGATGGCGGCCGGCATGCAGGCCGCAACGCAATACTTCGCGCACACGTTCAACTATCAGCCGACACTCGGCGCGAACTACAGTCACCTGTACGCGCCCTGGTCGATCCTTTCGTGGTACGGCAAGTGGGGCGAGCAGTTCCACAGCTATTTCTTTGCCGCCGGCAGCATCGGCACGATGGTCGCCGCCGGTGGTCTTATCGGCACAGCCCTCGTAAAGACGTTCGGGGCCAACTCGTCCAAGGCGAACGAGTATCTGCACGGCTCCGCGCGCTGGGCGGACAAGAAGGACATCGAACAGTCCGGCTTGCTCGGCAACGACGAAGGCGTGTACGTGGGGGCGTGGGAGGACAAGGACGGCACGGTTCACTACCTGCGCCACAATGGCCCCGAGCACGTCTTGACCTACGCGCCGACCCGTTCGGGCAAGGGCGTGGGCCTTGTGGTCCCCACGCTGCTGTCATGGCCGCACAGCACGGTCGTTACCGACCTCAAGGGCGAGTTGTGGGCAATGACGGCCGGGTGGCGTCAGAAGCACGCGAAAAACAAGGTCATCCGATTCGAGCCGGCGACGCTCAGCGGCTCCGCGTGCTGGAACCCGCTCGATGAAATCCGCATCGACACGGAATACGAAGTTGGCGACGTGCAGAACCTCGCCACGCTGATTGTTGACCCGGACGGCAAGGGCCTCGAATCACACTGGCAGAAAACGTCGCAGGCGTTGCTTGTCGGCGTGATCCTGCACGTTCTCTACAAGGCGAAGAACGAAGGCACGCCGGCAACGTTGCCCTACGTAGACCGCATCATGGCCGATCCCGACCGCGACACTGGCGAGTTGTGGATGGAAATGACGCAGTACGGCCACGTCAACGGCGAAAACCATCCGGTCGTCGGCTCGGCGGGCCGCGACATGATGGACCGGCCGGAGGAAGAAGCCGGCTCCGTCTTGTCCACGGCCAAGTCGTACCTCGCGCTCTATCGCGATCCAGTCGTCGCGCGGAACGTCAGCAAGTCCGAGTTCCGCATCAAAGACCTGATGAACCACGACGATCCGGTGAGCCTGTACATCGTCACCCAGCCGAACGACAAGGCCCGCTTGCGGCCCCTCGTCCGCGTGATGCTGAACATGATCGTGCGCCTGCTGGCCGACAAGATGGAGTTCGAGCGCGTGCTTGCCGACATGCCTTGGTGGCGCCGCGTGCTTGCCAAGCTCGGCTTCAACCAGGCAGCGCACTCTTACGTGCGATCCAAGAAGTCCTACAAGCATCGCCTGCTGGGCATGATCGACGAGTTTCCGAGCCTCGGCAAACTCGAAATCATGCAAGAGTCGCTGGCCTTCGTGGCCGGCTACGGCATCAAGTTCTATCTCATTTGCCAGGACTTGAACCAGCTCAAGTCGCGCGAAACCGGCTACGGCCCCGACGAAACCATCACGTCCAACTGCCACGTCCAGAATGCCTATCCGCCTAACCGCGTGGAGACAGCCGAACACCTGTCGAAGCTGACAGGGCAAACCACGGTCGTCAAAGAACAGATCACTACGAGCGGCAAGCGCGCGAGCGCGATCCTCGGACAAGTCTCGCGCACGATTCAGGAAGTGCAGCGGCCCTTGCTCACGGTGGACGAGTGCTTGCGCATGCCGGGGCCGAAGAAAGATGCCGAGGGGCAAATCACAGAGGCCGGCGACATGGTTGTGTACGTCGCGGGCTATCCCGCGATCTACGGCAAGCAGCCGCTTTACTTCCAAGACCCGATCTTCACGGCGCGCGCAGCGGTGCCCGAGCCGAAGGCCAGCGACAAGCTGCGCCTTTTGCATGAGCCGGCCGCAGGGGAGGCGATCACCATATGAACCGCCTTATCAAGCGTGCAATCGCGGTGTCAGTCGTGGGCGGCCTCGGCGTTGTAGCGGCATGCGGTGTCATGTATTCGGCCGGCGCACGCGTGAACACGAGCAAGAGCATTCCGCTAGGGCTGTACTGGACTAGCAGCGCGGCCATCACCAAGGGCGAGTACGTGATTTTCTGCCCGCCTCAGCGAACAGTGTTCGCGAACGCCAGGGAACGGGGCTACATCGGTTCCGGGTTTTGCCCCGGCGATTTCGGCTACATGATGAAAAAGGTTTTAGCCGCTAAAGGCGACACCGTTTCGTTGACGCCGCAGGGCGTCACCGTCAACGGCGAGCTGCTGCCGCACAGCAAGCCCTTGCCGGCCGATGCTGTTGGCCGGCCCCTGCCTCGCATGACCGACGAACGATACACGCTTGGCGAATCCGAGCTGTTGCTGATGACCGACCGTAGCGCAACGTCATTCGACGCCCGCTACTTCGGTCCCGTCACCCGAGAGCAAGTGAAATCCGTCATCCGGCCGGTTTTCACTTGGTAAGAACAACCAAGAATTGAGGGCATAGCAATGCGTTTATTCATCGCTGAAAAACCGTCTGTCGCCAAGGCCATCGCCGGCGAACTGGGCGCAACAGGAAAGGGTGACGGGTACATCGAGTGCGGTAACGACACGATTACCTGGTGTTTTGGGCACATGCTCGAACAGGCTGACCCGGACGAATACACCCCCGATGACGTGCCGCGTAATCCGACCAATGGCAAGAAAATCTGGCGTACCGACGAGTTACCCATCATTCCCGAAGTGTGGAAGATGCAGCCGCGCGAGGACGCCGCAAAACAGCTCAGCGTCATCGAGCGGCTGCTAAAAAAGGCTACGGAAATCGTCAACGCCGGCGACCCCGACCGCGAAGGCCAGCTACTCGTTGACGAAGTGCTCGAATACTTCGACTGCCACAAGCCAGTGCGTCGCTTTTGGGTGTCTGCGCAGGATTCGGTAACGGTGCAGCGCGGCCTTGCTGCGCTCAAAGACAACGCCGAATATCACGGCTTCGCCGGGGCAGCTCAGGCGCGCGGGCGGGCCGACTGGCTCATCGGCATGAACCTCAGTCGTGCATATACGCTGCGCGCGCAGCGCGGCGGCTCACGCGCCCTACTGACGGTCGGCCGCGTGCAAACGCCAACGCTTGCCATCGTCGTTGCACGCGACCGCGAAATCGAGGCGTTCAAACCAATCCCCTATCACACCATTCGAGCGGCGTTCAAACACGAAGGTGGTGTGTTCCTCGCAGCATGGCGAGCCAATGAGGACCAAGCCGGCCTAGACCCGGAAGGCCGCCTGATCGACACCGCCATCGCGAACAGCCTGGTCGAAAACGTGACCGGCAAGCCCGGCCGCGTGATCGAGTACAAGCAGGAGCCGAAGAAAAAAGCGCATCCGCGCGCGTATTCTCTTTCCGACATTACCCTCTTGGCGTCAAACAAATTCGGCTATAGCGCCGAACAGGTTCTTGATGCGTGCCAGTCGCTCTATGAAACGCACAAGCTCACGAGCTACCCGCGATCCGACTGCGCGTTTCTGCCCGAATCGCAGCACGCCGACGCGCCCCGCGTGCTAGAAGCCGTCAAGCACGCTTACCCGGACGTGGGCGCGCTGGTCGATGGTGCGGATACCAAGATCAAGTCCAAGACCTGGGATGACAGCAAGATCACGGCTCACCACGGCATCATCCCGACCATGCACAAGGGCAGCACGACCGGGCTATCCGAGCCGGAGCGCAACATTTATGACCTGATCGTGCGCGCTTACCTCGCGCAGTTCTACCCGTTGCACGAGTACCTTGCTACGACCGTTGCCCTTGAGGTCAACGGCGAGCGGTTCGAGGCGGGCGGCAAGGTTGTGACGCGCAACGGTTGGCGCGACGTGTATGCCGAAGCTGACGAGGAAACCGAGGCCGAAGCACAGGCCGAGGGCGAGAGCCAGGCATTGCCCAGCATGAAAACGGGTGATGACGTCTCATGCGTAAAGGCCACACGGCAGGATGCCAAGACCAAGGCCCCGAGCCGCTTCACCGAAGGCACATTGCAGCGCGCGATGGAGAACATTCACAAGTACGTCGCGGACACCGAACAAAAGAAGCTGCTGCGCGACCGCGACGGCATTGGCACCGTCGCCACGCGGCCGTCGATCATTTCCGAATTGAAGCGCCGCGAATTCCTCGAAGTGAAAGGCAAGCAGATCGTCAGCACGACGCTGGGGCGCAGCATGATCGACGCGCTGCCCGAGGTCGTGAAAAGCCCGGTACTCACGGCCCTTTACGAACGCATGTTGCTCGCCATCGAGCAGGGCGGTTCGGACGTGGACAGCTTTATCGCGAAGCAAGAGGCCTTCATCCGCGAGCAGGTTGCAAAAGCCAATGACGGCGCGGTGAAGATCGCCGGCGCGAAGGAAGCGCCGAAGGTATCGGAGATCCACAAGTGCATGGCGTGCGGCAAGGGGCTTGTCCGTCGCGCCGGCAAAAAACCGGGCACGAACTTTTGGTCGTGCAGCGGCTATCCCACTTGCTCACAGACGTATCCCGACGCCAAGGGCAAGCCCAACTACGCCATCCAACGCAAGGAGAAGTGAGCATGAATACCCCCGAGCTGCCCAACAACGAACCGAGTCTCGATAGTGAAGCGAACGCGGCGGCCGCTCTACGCGAAAAGCTGGCCGACGCCGAGACACCAGGCTTTCAGGCCGAGTTTGATCCAGACGAGGCGGCCCGCGCCGGCGCGTTCGCGGAGGACGCATTGAGCGAAGCCGATGCGCTCGACACGGCCATCGACTTGACCGACGCGCAGACCGCAGACGCGCCGGTTTTCATCGAGCGCGGGGAAGGCCTCGACATTCCTGCGAACGTCACCACGGCCAGCGCGCGCGAGCTGCTGGGTAAGCGGCCGGGCGAGTCCGTCAAGGACGCGCTGGACCGGCTTGAACGCCAGGGCGAGTAGCAGCGATGGCCGTCACAGTCTCCGAGGCGCGCGCGCTGGTCATCGACTTCTGCCGGCAATACCCGATTGCCGCGCAGTTGGCCTACTACATTCGCGAAACCGTA
>NZ_MSDV01000029.1 GCF_001931485.1 Burkholderia sp. SRS-W-2-2016
GGGGGGGTGGGCGCTTGCTGGGGGGGCCGGGGATTTTTTGTGTCGCGTGGGCGGGTTCTGCCCGGGGGATTGCGGGCCTTTTTTTGTTGTGTTTTGGGGGGGGGGGGGGGGGGGCCCCCCCCCCCCCCCCGCCGCCCCGTTACACGTAATCGCGCGAACGGCCCTTCGCGGCCCGAACCGCTGCACTGCCTTTCACTTTCGCTTTCGCCGGCCGCGCCCGCGTTGCGAACCAGCACAGAATCGAGCCGCCGCACACCATCAGCGCGCCCTTCCAGAACTCGGCCGACAACGGCGCATGCAGCAGCAGCGCGGCCAGCGCGGCAGATAACACCGGAATGAAATACGACGCGCCGGCCAGCACCGTCACGTTGCCGTGCAGGATGCCGACGTTCCACGCGGCATAGCCGAACGCCATCGCGGACGCGGCCAGCGCGAGATAGACGAATGCCTCGACGCTGAACGTCATCGGCGCGCCCCCTTCGATAGCGAACTTGGCCCACAACACCGCCGCGGTCAGCATGAAGAACGGCGTGATGCCGTTCCTGCCGTTGGCAATCCTCACGGTCACCGTGCAATACGCGGCCCAGATCAACGCGCCGGACAGCGCGAGGCCGTAGCTGAGCGGATTGTCCTTCACGTTCTCCAGCATCCCCGGCAAATCCAGCCCCTGGTCGCCGCCGAGCACCCAGCAGATGCCGAGCATCGACAGCGCAAAGCCCGGCACCACCAGCACGTTGGCCCGCTGCCGGTTGAACAGGATCGCCGACACCAGCGTGAAGGTCGGCCACAGATAGTTGACCATGCCGACTTCGATCGCCTGCCGGCCGCTATCCGCATAGCCGATCGACAGCGACAGACACATCTCATAGGCGACGAACAGCACACTGCCCCAGACCATATAGCGGCGCGGAAACTCGCTGAGTCGCGGCAAGCCGACCGTAAAAAACAGCAGCACCGCCGCCAGCGTATAAATCATCGCGGCGCCGCCGGTTGCGCCGAGGCTTTCGCTGACGCCGCGAATCATCGCGACGATCGACGCCCACAACAGCACCGCGATCAAACCGATACCCGTCGCCTTCTTCTTGCTCTTCATCCTTCTCGCCTGCTTCCGATAAATCGATTTCGCCGGCGCGCACCGCGCCGGTTTTGTTGCTACAACATTGGCCATCCAAACAGCACCGGCCGCGGTCACCGCAATGGTGACCGCGGCCGGCAACCTGCGGCGCCGCGCTTACGCGCTCGCCACCGGTACGTCGATCCAGACCGTCTTGATCTCGGTGTACTGGTCGTGCGCCCACTGCGACTTGTCGCGACCGCCGAAGCCCGACTGCTTGTAGCCGCCGAACGGGGTCGTCACGTCGCCCTCGCCGAAACAGTTGACCGTCACGACACCCGCGCGGATTTCACGCGACAGCCGCACCGCATGATTCAGATTGCTGGTGTAGACCGATGCGGCGAGGCCGTAGATCGAGTCGTTCGCCAGCGCGATCGCTTCGTCGAGTTCGGTGAATGTCGTCACCGACAGCACCGGACCGAAGATCTCTTCCTGGAACAGCCGGTTGCTTTGCGCGACCTCGTCGACCACCGTCGGCTGCACGAAAATGCCGCCTTCGGTGCCGCCGCCGAACGGCACGCACATCCGCTCGGCCGCCGCGTGCTCCAGATACTCGCGGACTTTCTCGAAGTGCGCTGTGCTGACCATCGCGCCGAGGCGATTGTCCGGATCGAGCGGATTGCCCATCTTCCAGTCGCGCAGATACACGCCGATCCGCTGCAGCAGTTCGTCCTTGATATCCGCATGCACGATCAGCCTGGACGACGCCGAGCAGTTCTCGCCCATGTTCCAGAACGCGCCGCTGACCACGTGTTGCGCGACCGTATCGAGGTTTTCGACGTCGCGCAGCACCACGGCCGGATTTTTGCCGCCGCACTCTAACACGACCCGCTTAAGATTCGACTCGGCCGCGTATTGCAGGAAGCGCCGGCCGGTCTCGGTCGAACCGGTGAAGCTGACCATATCGACGTCCGCATGCCGGCCCAACGGCTCGCCGACATCCTTGCCGCCGCCCGGCAGCACGTTGAACACGCCCGCCGGCACGCCGGCCTGGTGCGCGAGTTCGGCGACCCGCAGCGCGGTCAGCGTGGTTTCCCTGGCCGGCTTCACGACGATCGAACAACCCGCCGCCAGCGACGGACCGATCTTCCACGCGAGCATCAGCAGCGGGAAATTCCACGGCAGCACCAGCCCCACCACGCCGATCGGCTCGCGCACCACCAGCGCCAGCGCGCTCGCGCCGACCGGCGCGGTGTTGTCGTAGATCTTGTCGATCAGTTCGGCATGCCAACGGATCGTGTGGATCGTCTCGGGCACGTCGGTGTTCTGGCATTCGCGGATCGGCTTGCCGCTGTCGAGGCTTTCCATCGTCGCGAGTTCGTGCGCGTGCTGCTCCAGCAGCTCGGCGAACTTCAGCAGGATCGACTTGCGACGCGACGGCGCCAGGTTGCGCCAGCGGCCGTCCTCGTACGCGGCCTTCGCTTTCGCGACCGCCAGATCGACGTCGGCCGCATTGCACGCGGCGATTTCCGTCAGGACGTCGCCGGTGGCCGGGTTGGTGGTGACGAACGTTGAACCGGACAGCGACGGCCGGAACGCGCCTTCGACGAATGCCTGGGCCGGCAGCCGCAGTTGCGCGGCCAGCGCCGCGTATTCGGTAGCACTAAGCAGATCGGCCATCAGGCTTTGCCTCCGACCACGGCCGCGACTTCGCTCTTGAGCGTGGAGACCACCGCACGCAGCGCCTGCTTTTCGGCTTCATCGAGTTCCTGTAGCGGCGCGCGCACGCCGCCGGCGCGCAGACCGGCGATCTCGCAGCCGTACTTGATCGACTGCACGAATTTGCCGCCTTCGAGGAAGTCCATCAGCGGCAGCATCGCCGACATGATGCGGCGGCCCTTGTCGAAATCCTTCTGGACCGCGCACGCTTCGTACAGCGCGATATGTTCGCGCGGCAGGAAGTTCGAGCCCGCGCACACCCAGCTGCGCGCACCCCATGCGAAAAATTCCAGCGCCTGATCGTCCCAGCCGCACGACAGGCCGAGCTGCGGAAAGTCGCGCGCGAGCATGTGCAACTGGCCGGTTTCGCCCGAACTTTCCTTAATGGCGACGAAGTTCTTCGACGCGCGGGTCACCGTCTCGAAGAACTCGCGGCCCATCCCGACGCTCATGCGGCCGGGGTAGTTGTACAGCATGATCGGCAGATCGGCCGCGCGGTCGACGGCCAGCGCGTGCGCGGCGTTTTCCTGCTGCGTCGGCAGCGCGTACGGCGGCGAACCGACGAGGATCGCGTCCGCGCGGATCGCCTTCGCGGCCTTCGCGTACTCGATCGAATCCTCGGTGCGGACCGCGCCGGTGCCGATGATCAGCGCGGTGCGCGAGCCGATCACTTCCTTCGCGAGCGCGCCGAGATCGAAGCGCTCCTGCGCGGTGTGCGCGTAGTACTCGCCGGTCGAGCCGCCGATGATGATGCCGTGCACTCGCGCCGCGATCAGCGATTCGAGCACGTCGGTAAACGCCGCCTTGTCGATCTGTCCTGCCGCGTTCAACGGCGTGATAGCCGGGGTGTAGATGCCTTCGAAGTTCATGATGTTGCTCCGCGAAAAAAGGGAAAACGGCTGCTGTAACGAAGCGCGCGCCGCCGCCGATTGCAACGGCGGCACGCGCGGAAGAGGGTCAATGGCTGAGCGAAGCGGCCTCCTGCAGGCTCATCGAGCGGGTCTCCGGCGCCAGCGCGAGCGAAGCCGCGAGACCGATGAACGACACCGCCGCGGCCGCATACATCGTGTGACCGATACCGATGGTCTGCAGCGCGATCGGCACCAGCCAGGTTCCGACCGCCGCGCCGATCCGCGACAGCGACGCGCCCATACCGACCGCGAACGCGCGGATATCGGTCGGGAAGATTTCATTCGGGTACACCAGTTGCAGCACCTGCGCGCCGCCGACCAGCACCGCATACGCGCCGAACAGCACCAGGATGACGAACGCCGAGCCATTCGAGAACGCGCCGAGCGCGAGCAGTGCCAGACCCGACCACAGGAAGCTGTGAATCACCATCGCGCGGCGGCCGATCGTGTTGATGATGCGCGTCGCGATGAAGCAGCCGACCACGAACAGCAGCGTGATCGCGACCGAGCCGAGCGACTCCCACTTGCCGGTCAGATTCAGCGCTTCGAGCACGCGCGGCGCGAACGAATAGACCGCGAACACCGGAATCACCGAGCAGCTCCAGAACAGCGATACGAACAGCATGCGCTTGCCGTAGCCGGAATGCAGCAACGCCCACAGCGAGATCTTTTTGCCGGTCTTTTCCTCAGGCAAATTCGCCAGGGAGAACGAAGGACCGTACACCTGCCTGATCACCGCTTCGGCCTCGGCGGCGCGGCCCTTGCTGAGTAGCCAGCGCGGCGACTCCGGGGTGCCGATGCGCACGACGAACAGCGCCAGACCGATCACCGCCGGGCTCGCCAGCACCCAGCGCCATGCGTCGGGACCGCCGCTGCTCAGAATCAGGTTGCCGACGATATACGCGAGCGCCGCGCCGAGAAACCAGATAATCGTCAGCAGTGCGAGCCGCGGGCCGCGGTATTTGCGCGGCATGAATTCGACCAGCAGCGAGCCCGCGACCGGATATTCGATCCCGACGCCGATGCCGATCAGAAAGCGCAGCACGAACAGCGCTTCGCCGGACTGCACCCACAGCTGCGCGAGCGAGCAGACAAAGAAGATGACCGGGCCGAAGAAATAAGGCTTCTGCCGGCCGAGCCGATCGGACAGCCAGCCGCCGAGAAAGCCGCCGAAGAAGATCCCGATCAGCGCCGACGCGGCGACCATCCCTTCCCAGAAACTGGTGAGGCCGAGCGCGGCGGAAAACTGCACCATCGCCACACCGATAATGCTGAGCACGTAGCCGTCCATCAGCCAGCCGCCGCTGGAGCGGATCGTCAGTAGTTGGTGAAAGCCATTGAGGGGAACATCCTCGATGGTCGTGTGACTCTTCAGCATTACTGTCTCCTTCCTTGAAGTGGACGCAACGGGTCCTGGCGTGAGCCATGAACTTGCGTCCTGTACGGGTCGTATGCGGTCGGCGCGGTCTTTTCGCCGCTTGCTGCGTTCCGCGAGAGTCGCCGTCAGCCCGTGGACTGCCGCGGCGACCGGGATGGGTTCAGCTTTCCAGGCCGGCCTTGCGCTGCCCCCACCAGAGGGTTGCATTGACGCCGAGCGACAGGAACGGCTCGGGCGGCGTCCTGCTCGGGCCCGAGGTGGCGAGCAGGAAATCGATCTGATCGCTGCGCTTGCCGGCGAGCCAGTCCGCCAGCAGCGTGCCGGTCACGGTGCCGCGCGTGATGCCCAGCCCGTTGCAGCACAGCGCGCCATACACATTCGGCGCGAGTTGCCCGAAAAATCCCTTGTGGTTGTGCGACAGCGCGAGCGAACCGCTCCACGTGTATTCGAAGTCGACTTCCGGCAGCATCGGAAAACGCCGTTGGAACGACTCGCGATGCCGCTCGACGAAGCGCGCGAGGTACTGCTCTTTCGGCCGGCCATCCGGATTGAAGCTGACGCTGTTGCGAATCAGGATGCGGTTATCGTGCGTGCGGCGCACCGTGCTGCCGAACGGGTCGGCCGGAATCACGCCCCAGAACGGCTTGCCGCCGAGTTGCGCCTGTTCGGCGCTGCTCAGCCGGCGCGACAGGCTCGCGTACAGGAACACCGGCAGCATCGTGCGGGCGAGGAAACCGAAGCGCGCGCCGAATGCGTTGTTCGCGAGCACCAGCTTGTCGGCGACGATCCGGCCGTTGCGATGCGCGAGCACGATTTTGTCGCCGTATTCGACGTCGGTGATCGGCGTGTGCTCGTGCAGCGTCACGTTCGGCGGCAGACAGTCGGCGAGGCCCTTGACCAGTGCCGACGGCTGCACGAGGATCGTGCCCGGCGTAAACAGTGCCTTCGAATAGAACGACGTGCCGATATGGTCAGGCAGGTCCTTGCCTTCGATTACCTGGTACGACTGACCGAGTTTGTCGAGACCGCGCCGGTACGCATCGAGCACGGCCACGCCGCGCTCCTCGACCGCCGCCTGGTACTTGCCGGACGCGCTCATCTGGCAATCGATCCCATGTTCGCCGACCAGATCGCGCAGGATCGTCTGGCCGAGCAGGTTCAGCCGCAGTGTCGATCGCGCGGTCGCGATGTCGCCGATGTAATCGTCGGCGCCGATGTCGTGCGGCAGATCGATCGCGAAGCCGGCATTGCGCCCGGAGGTGCCGAAGCCGACTTCCTGCGCTTCGATCAGCACGACGTCGTCGTCCGGGAAGTTCAGCGCCAGCTGGCGCGCGGCCGCCAGACCGGTAAAGCCCGCGCCGATCACGGCCCAGCGCGCCCGGGTTTCGCCGGCGTGACCGGCCTTCGGCTTGCGAGCCGGGCTCGTGTGATACCAGCCGCACATCGTGTCGTCGGCGGGGAGCGATGAGATACTTTGCATTCCTAAATCCGTTGTCGCCATGAGTCGATTCCCCGCGCTCTGACCGGGACGACGCACGCTGATGTGTGCGCCGCCCCGCGCGGCCCTTAAAACTGGATCGGTACGTTCAAGCCTTCCGGAATCACGTACTCGGTCATGCGTCGGCGCGACAGTTCCATATGACTACGAACCAGTTCGCCGGCTCCCTGGGCGTCGCCCCGTGCAATCGCCTCGATGATCTGGTCGTGTTGTTCCACGGCCCGCTCCAGGTCCTTCTGCATCTCGCTCGTGGTCGGCGAGCGGTAAAAAACCTTGCCGAGACGCGCGTGGTCGATCAACACGCGCCGCAGGCTCGGCATCAGATACGCGTTGCGAGCGATCCGGCCGATTTCGAAGTGAAACTCATCGTTGTGCAGCACGCGTCCCTGCAGATCATTGCGCTCGATCGACGCGCGAAACTGCGCCTGAATCTCCTTGAGCCGCGCGATCTCTTCGGGGGTCGCGTGGCTCGCCGCCAGTTGCGTGGTCGCGACGTAAATCAGCGGCGCAGCCAGAAAGAAACTCCGCAACGACTGGTAGCTCATCGGCGACACCCGTGCCGGCCGGTTCGGCTCGAGCTCCAGATAACCCTCGGCCGCCATCTGGCGCATCAGTTCGCGCACCGGCGGACGCGACAGCCCGAACTCCTCGGCCAGCGCCAGTTCGTCGACGATCGCGCCGGGCGCGAGTTCCATGCTCACGATGCGCCGCCGCAGCGTCTCCGCCATCACGTTCTTGCGATCTCCCGACGGACCCGATTCGGTGTCCGCGGCTGCCAGCTGAAGCTTCTGTTTAGACATGGTGTGTTTGTCTACAAACTGTAGACAGAGTATAGGTTGAGAATAGACGCTGCAATAATAAGGGTTTACGCGTTACCGAGAGACGCTGGTGGCGGTCGTGAAGGGTCCGCCGGCGGGCTCGAATAGCGATAGCTTAAGGGGCGCTGGGCGGTGGTGGGGAGCCGGCTGGCGCGCGCGGGGGCGCCGGGCGGTGGCGGGAACGGGCGGATAGCGCGGATGCGCCGGAGGGCGGCGGGTAAGTAACAGCCAATTGGCACAGGGGTGCCCGCCGGAGTGGTTCGCCGGAGACGCCAGCCCGGAAGGCCGGCGGACGACCAGGCGAGCCGCCGGTCGCAAGCTCGCCGCGTCGATACGGGCATCCAAGAACCAAGGGCCGCCAACGGCGGCCCTTGCATCGACACTCAGCCCGATCGAACGGGTTCCGAACTCCGGTTAATGCGGCACGTCGACCACCCCATGTACCGCGCTGATCGCATTGCTGCCGGGGTTCGCGACGATCGGCGGCAGGTTCGACACGGTCAACGCCGGCACGATGCCCGCATTAATGCCGCGCGGGATCGTGCGGATCACCTGCGACGGCGGCAGCGCCGCGCCGCTCTTCAGGTGACTCCACATCAGATTGAGCGCCTGCAGGTTGTAGTAATGGACCGGCACGAAGCGGCTGTCGAAGCCGGACACGCCCAGAAACGCATCGAAATGCTGACCGTTGGTCACCTCGTACAGCGACAGCTGGCTACGCGAGCCTTCGCGCACGCTGTTCGCGGCGAGATACGCGCGCGACGCGTGATTGATCGGCACCAACGCATCGCTGCGGCCTTGCACGATGATCGTGGGCTTGCCACGCAGCAGCGCGTTCACGCTGATCGCCTCGACGCTCGCGAGCATGCGCGGATTTTTGCCGGTCCACAACGCCCGCGCGCATACGGCGCCCGCGAAACTCGCATCAGGTGTCGCGAGCCGATGGTCCGCGCCCGCCGACGGCGTCGTGTTATAGACGAGGCTGATGCCGTTGGTGGGCGGCACACCGTTGCCGAGACCGAAGACGGTCGGCATCGGCGGGACCGCCGGCGCGACGCCCGCGGCGCCCGTCAGCGCGTTGGTCGTGCCGAAGCTGAAGCCGCACAGATTGTCGACGACGCTCGCGCGCATGTACGCGTTCGCATACGTGACCGCGACCGCCGGCACCGCCTGCGAATCCCACATCGGCGCATGCAGCAGATCCGAATCCGCCTCGTAGCCGGCTTGATGCAGCCGCGCGAGCGCGTCGTTGGCCTGCGTTTGCGTGTCGCTGCCGCGCACGAATCCGGCCGCCGCCAGCGACGCGCAGCGAGCCTCGCGGATCGCATTGGTGGTCGCGAGCGGCAGCGCGGTCAGATACGGCGCGTTGGCGGCCGCATCCGCGAGCGCGGCGCACGGTTCGAGCAGATTGGCGAGCGTCATGTAGTCGGCCAGCGGTTTGCCGGCCGCGGCGATCCGCTGGCCGCCCTCCTTCACCTGCGCGCTGCCCGGCATGCGCACGTTGATCTGCGGCTCGCCGACTACCACTGCCGTGATCCAGCCTTTCGTGTCCTGCTCGGCGGCCGCGAGCGACGCGCCGCCGCCGTTGCTCACGGATGCCGCGATCGTGGTGATGCTGCCAGGCTGATAGCGCACGCGATGATGCAACGAGTCGGCGCGCGGCGTGAACTGCTGGTTCAGCACCCAGTACGCGAACTGGATCGCGTCGAGCGTGTCCCGGCCCCAGTCCTGTTCGGGATTCTGCTGCGAGTGCGCGTGCTTGAACGCATAGCGATACGGGTACTTCTGGTTGTAGGTGGCGAGTTTGGAGGCGGACACGTCGGCGGTGAAAAGACTCGCGTGCCCGGCGGCGGCGGCGTTCGCGAGCCGGCCGTCGATCAGCGTGACGAGGCCGCTCATCAGTTCGTGCGCGCCGTTGCCGCTGCCCTTGTCGGTATAGGCGACCGCGCAGCCGCGCTTGAGGCCCCACTCGCCGGCCGCCGAAATCGCGCCGTAGACGCCGCGCGAGCCCGATGACGTCGCGGTGACGATGCACGCGTTCGCCGGGTTGAAGCTTGCGGGCACCTGGACGAGCAGGCTGACATTCTGGCGCCCGCTGCCGTCGTCGGCATAGGCCAGATATTCGGTGCCGGCGATTTTGCCTTCGCCTAGCGTGTCGTTGCCGTCGAGATCGACATTGGGCCCCCAGAAGCGGCCGTAGCCGCCGGCCGTCGTCATGTCGACGAGCGCGCGGTAGTTCGACCAGATTGCCAGTCTGCGGAGTTCGGCTGCGGTGGGGCTGATCGGGTTCGCGATGGCAGGCGCTACCGCGCTTGCGAGACCGGTTTTGCCCAGGCCGGCGGTCAGTAGGTCGTCGGTGCTGCCGTCGTAGGTGACGGTTGACAGACTACCTGGTACCACGAACGATGGCAGTGGGTTCGAGTCGTCGTGGCCGCGGTTGTCGTGATCGGTGGCGTGCGCGGTGCTGGCCAGTGCCGCGCATGTTGCTGCTATGGCTATTCCTAGTGCTTTTCGTAGTGCTTTGGCGGTATGCAGTCGTGCCGTTCTGCGTGTGCCTCTGCCGCTGCATCTGCCTGCGATCGGGGAGCCTGTCATTCTTATCTCCTTCTTTGTTGTTCAAGTAAGAGATGCCACATCGCGCTTTGAGAATCGCCGGAATTCGATGAATCGCGGCATGGTGGACAGTAGGACAAACTCGGGCGGGGTGCTAGCAGAGATGACCCGGAGATGAGGGGTTAGGCGTGGGTCCAGAAAACACGTCCTACGTTCTGGCAGCCACTATCGCCTTCCGAGTCAGCAACGTCCCCCGAAGAACGCGCGCCACGATATCAGCACGGACCGAGGGCAAAAAATCGAATGACGCCGACCTGGCAAAGCCGGCGCATTCTCGACGCAATCGTACGTTGCAGATTTAGCCGAACATGCAACGTATACGAAGCGCACAAGACCTACCTCGACGTCTCATTTGCGGTGGCAGTCGCCGCTTGCGCCGATGTCTCGGATACGCTCGCCGCTCGTCGCACTGCGTCGAAGTTCGCCAGTGCGACCTCAAGGTTGGCGTTAAATTGCAGCGACCCATCAGGGTAGCGCAGCAGCGACCCCGTGTTATCCATAGAGACCTGACTCGCGGCAAGACCGTTGTCGTCCTTGATCTGAGCGTCGCTTCCGTTGGCTTCATATTTGCGCTGCAGGTTTTCCGCCACCAAACGGCCCATCTGCGCAATACCATCTTGGATACTTGCCCGCAGCAGACGAGCGTCGTTCTCATTCCATATTGCGACGTTCTGCGTGGAATCTTTGCCAGAGGTCACCAGCTTGGCGCGGTACGTAATACTGGCCCGGTACACTGAGTTCTTCTGAGCAACCGCTAGTTCGTTGTCAGGTGCCGTCGCCTGTCCGATCCCCTGCGCTTTCGCCGCGGCGCTACGCGGAAAAAGAAGACTGCGTGTCGAAAGCTCAAATGTGGAAAAGTCAGGCGACAAGTGATAGTCAACAGTCACGAACATCACAGAGCCTGCCTGCGAGGCGACGAGCAATTCGTTATAGGCGTGGGCCTTTACATCTTTAGTTACTTCAACGCGCTCGAGTTGCATATCAGGCATTTCTCGAAATGCGTTCGATACCGATTCGCGCATCTGCTGGTCGAAATCTAGCCCGACCAGTTGTGCCTTTAGCGGATGGATCGATTCTTCAGCGCTCTTGGCACGCGAAGCATTGATACTTGCGTCCACCGCGCCGAGAGCACCGCCACAGGCAGCGGCCAGAAGAATACCGATACCGGGAATCACTCCACAGGTCGCGGCCCCAACCACTCCCGCAGTCGACGGGATGAACGCCGCATACAACTCGGGTTGCGCAATACCCACCTGAACCTCGACGGGTTGCATGGTTGTCAGAGCATCGTGCTCAACGGACCGTGTGAGCGGCAAGCGAGCACATCCGGTAAGAATAATGAAATTCGCAAGTATTGCGACAGCACGGAATTTTTTCAAAATGTACCTTTTTCTTTGACTTATATCAAACACTCAAAATATTTCGGCTGCGCGATCCCCGGCATCAGCCCAACGATTGACATTCCGGTAATCCCGACGCTCGCATTGTCGCAATCAGGAAATATGGAATATCGATTCTCGCAGCCGTCGCCTCTCGGAAAAATAGATTTGACAATTAATTAAAAATTATCTGGCAGATCGTCTCGAATATCATTTTCGGGCGCGAGCGTTCCACGCAATGCATACTGCAATCCGGCGCGGGTGGCCACATATGCAGGATACGTATCGAAAGTTGCCTTGGATCGTTCTCGAATGCAATTTGGCCTAACGCCCGCCCGATCAGGGTTGGAATTTTGGATAATGCGCCGCTCGGCTCGATATTGATGTTTGCAAACGGGCGTTCGTGTTCCCGTATTCGACGAGGGCCAGTCTAGTGTTTCACGATGGAAAGACCGCCCAACTGACCGCCGAAGTCCGCGAACGGCTACTCGTTGATCGACGTGGCATACGTCAATGGGAACAACGATTGATCGTAGTTGGCAGCGACGCCGTGCAGACCGCTCATGTTGCCACCACCAGCCGTGGCAGTTTTCTCAACCGACGACGCCTCTATCTGGCTCACCACCATATTGCCAAACAGGTGTCTCTGACGCGAAATGCCTTCTTGAAGAGCGAAAACCCTTATAGGACAAGGCTCTCCGGCCCGTCAACACGACCTCCGGCAATTCTTCCCCAAGCGCGTGTTTTGGCTGCAACCACGGCTCGTCAGCCTCTTCCTGAGCTTCGCGCTCCAGCTTCGCCAGCAGCAGCGTGATCCCTTTCGCGCCGATCCACCGGGCCCTGCCGCGTCCGCCTGGACGTGGCGCGCAGGCTTTTCCAGGCAATATCCCTGCCTGCACATCAGCTCGATCGGCGGCGACATTTGCGACGAATTATGCAGACTGCACCCAACCCGCAGCGCGTAAGATCGCTCGCATTACTGCAAGCGGGCTGCGAGCCTGCGCGACGAAGTTCGGTCCAATGGCGCGATCACCACGCAGCGGCGGCATCACACGTTTCGGCAATGAATAGGCGGAGCTATGTGTATTACTCACCACCGCAGGTTGCTCTTGCGCCCACGCAATCATCTCAGGGCAGGTATCGGTTCGGCAGTTGCATGATCCGAGGCGGTTTGCTCAGCAACTGTTGCTGCGCCGAACATCGCGTTGGCGAGTTCGTCAACACAAGCATCGGCATAAATCATGAGGCGCTGCTTTACCCACTCGCCTGCGTTGGCAGTCAATCTTTCGTGACTCGGTGCATCGTCCGAGTATTCCGGAATGTGCTTGCAGAATGCTTCCGCCAGGACGCTCCTGGAACGCACGTCGATTAGTCGTGTCCTGACGGCATACATAAGTCGATAACTATCCCAGTGCGCCGGGAAGTACACGTAGGACCAGTATGTCGTTTGACTATCCAGAACCAGATCGCTCTGGGGATATCGGGCCGCAATCTCATCAATTGAGTTGCCATTCAGAGGCCCGGCATCGTTCGGCCTGAGCGTGATTGTGTGCTGAGTCGCAAGACGACGTGCAAGCTGGTTCCCAATATAAGCCGCCGGATCATGAATCTCACTTTCCTTAACAAACTGATTGCCTTCAGCAATCATCAAAGCGGCGCCGATCATCGCGAAGATGGCTTTCCCCGGTGTCGAGGCAGTAAACGTCGGCGTCGGATATTCGTCGACGACGAGAGTCTTGCCATACAGTACTTCGCTTCGATCGGTAGCGAGAGTCTTAGTCTGGATTACAGTACAACCTGCGAGAGCGAAACATAAAAATGTAGCGCTAATACCAACATGAATTTTCATTTTTGTTTCTTCGCCTTTAAGGATTTTCCGCGACCATCGATCCCGAGGACATGTGCGGCATCATCAGCAGGTGCATCAGTCAGTTCGCCAGCACAATTGCCGACGAACTGTCGCGAACAGCACCGATGCCTCGCCTTTCCGGGGAGGCAAGTCATCGATCTCGAACAGGTGGACTCGCTGCCTGGCCAACGCGTCATGCTCAGCATCGACCACACCTACGGCAAGATCACCATTGCTTCCGATCGGGACTACACCGTAGCGGGCAGGCAAATGACGTCGCTGCAGATCAGGCAACGCAGCAGGCTCAGCACCGACGGATAAAGTTCCTTCGTAAAAAACACAAGGGTCGCTTCCGTGGTCCTTGGTGCTTTATCTTACGTGCAACCCTACACAATCATGGGCTCATAATCTCCAACTCACTCCACAATGGCGCCAAGCTTATCTCTTCCATATACGTTCCAAAGTCAACAAACGGTGTAACCCCAATGTCCTCAAGTGAGAACCAGGTAGCCTCACACTCTTGACACACAAACAGTATTGCCCCTGTCTTCTTTACCTTTGTCTTGGCAATATCGCCTTGCTCGCATCGGGGACACAGCATTTCTAAAATCCTTACTTGCTAAACGGATAAGCGGTAATGATTTGGTTGGCGCTAGGTCGAACAATAAGCTTGAAATTGGTTTCCCCAGCAGTACCAATCGTACGTCCCCTAGAAACAATATAAGCACCAGGATCATTCGGCAGCGGGCTTCCTTTGGCACGCCATGCCTCGTCAACCAATCCCAAGACCTCTTTTCGATCCACATTGAAGAGACTGTGAGTCGTCTTGCTGGAATCCGGCACAGTATGATCAAGGACGTGCTGAACTCGATTCCCATGAACGGAGTCAGGACCATCGACACCCGCGAGACATTGGCAGGGTCGTTCTCCGCGATGCTCAAACGCGGCCCAAAGATCAACGGATTGCGTGCCGCCATGCTATCGAAGGTTTCAGCGAATGACGCTCCTACCCGGCTCGCAACGCTGCCCGCATCTTCAGCCAGCCACGCCGTGTACGCGGAACGCCCCGCAACTCTTTCGAGACCACCGATCGCCAGGCCACTCACCTTTCCGGCAACCGCCCCTCCAGCCCCGCTGAACAGCGTTTCGATGGGCGAATTTGGTAGCAGGCCATCGGCAACACCGCCGACCACGGCCCCGCCATACAGCGCGGCGCCACCTAGGACACCACCCTGATGGACTCCCCACGCTGACACACGTCCGTCACACCATCGAGCAACCATTGCCACCCGGCCCATACAGGGTGCTGGTCGACGCAGTCGCAACCCGGTCCACCACCATATTTCCAACATTGCAGGCCGACACATGACCGAGACGGAGATCGGCAAGCGCAATTCGTTCGTCACGGGCTGACCGGTTCTCCACACGATAAACCCGCTCACCGCCAGACGAACGAATGGCCGTTACGCGGCCCTTCGGGTTTTCTCACTTCGAATTAACTATCACGCCGCTTTGTTCAGCTAGCTTAGCAAGTCCTCCTGCGTGAGCCCTGGTGTTCCCAGCTGTAACCACTTTTCGAAGTAGTCCGGATATGCAAAGTACACCCGACCATTCTCCTTGACGGGGCCTGCCTGCGCGCCATACTTGCTTACGAAACGCAGGTGCTCGATAGTCATCACGTAAGCATCACGTTCTTCGTTACTGGCGAATTTCACTTCGCCGGTAACGCGACATGGTGAATCTCCTAGAATTAAATCTACCAAGTCCAATGCTTTCCCATCTCCCATTAACTTCAGGATGGATTCCTTGTCAGCAGCACTCACATCAATTCCCCAATTTAGCCGTTATATGGTAGCCATTCACTTCAATCTGCCTATATCCAAGACTGATTAGTGACTTGCCCAACGGCGTATTGCTAGCAGCACGAACAGGGGACGTCCCCTCTATGGACATGTTGTATTCAAACAATGATTTGTTAGTCAAACCGAGCTCCGCCGATATGGACTGCACGTTCTGTGCGCCAAACTTCTGAATGAAATTTGAAATCATCTCCGGACCAACGCCTCGCCCATTCCGTAGTGCGGTAGAAATTGATGAACAGATCCCCCTTTTCTGGATTGAACGTCGAAACAATCTCGGAACGAATACCCATCGCTGGCACGATATTACCCGCCGCATCGAATTTTTGACGCGAGGTTAGTTCCAGAACATTCACACCAGGTGACTCAGATGTATAAACAAGTCCAGTCGAAGCTGCGGGCCTAAAGCTATCAACACCTGTTGACGCAGGTTCGGTCATCGACAGCCTGAATCCAAAGCGATCGGCGGCATTACCAGCCATAATGTCAGCCGTTTCGGCGAATGATCCCGCTATGGCGCGCACCGCTGGAGCAGACGCCTTCCCAATCGCCGCTGCACCCGTTATGGTCGTGAACGCTTCGACAAACGCTTGTCCCTCCTTTGCCGCTGCCGTCAGGTGGTTTCCTGCCGCCCACTGCGCTCGCGCTTCTTCCGCACTCTGAGCACCCAGCAACTGATAGCCGAACTGCTTGAAACTCTGGGCTGCGTCGCCAACCAGCTTACCGGCATACGCCGCATTGGGGCTCGGATCAAGCAGACACACATAGCCACCCTGAACGCCCGCACAAAGGCATCGCGCGGCGCCTCACCTGCTCCCCGACCAGCCACTACAACACCCTGCAGTGGCCCATCAAACTGCGCTCTGAACGGCTCAGCAGACAACGGGGTTCTCGCCGTGGCCAAATCCGGTAGCCCCATGCCCGGACGATACAGCGTCAATGCGCCACTGTAGGGCGTCTGACTGCTATCAACGAGCCACCACACACACCGAACAGCGCCGCGTTACTGCTGTACGACGTCTCCGATGCTACAAATCCGCTACCCACTCCACCGAGACCACCCGGCAGAATCTGACCGGTCACGCCATCGATCGCCTGCTGCGTGCGCAGCTTCGTCGTGTCAGTCGCCGCAATCTGGCTGACCACCATATTGCCAATAACGACTCCGGGCGCATCACGCTGCCGGAACGACGACGCCCGCGAAGAGCGGGTGTTGTCGTTCTCACGCTCGATCAGTTACGGAGCATTAATGTCCACCGGCTCCCACAGGCCAGCAAATGGTGGATCCGGCTCAACAAGGCGCCATATAGTTTTGCATCGCGAACATTGGAACCAATGTTCCTCGAATCCAACATTCGAGTACGGCTTGGCTACGCCCACTTGCACGAAGTCAGCGCTGCTCTTTAGAGCCTTCTCTGTCCGGTCATAATCATCCCATCCCGCAAATGTGCCAGTTTCATGAACTACGGCACATGTGCACTGCTTGCTTTTTTCATTCATCGCAATACTCCCCCACCGATCTTCCAAAGCGGTTGCGCGCCCCCATCGATCAGTAACTGACTTTTACCTCCAACCCATGCACTGCCCTGCGACCCGACCTCTCCAATGTGGAGATTCGTTCCCGCCGGTAACTGCATAGTTGTGTACTGTGATGCCTGAGTGCTGAACGAAGTGCCACGGATATTTCCCCATTCTGGAAGCAAAGCGGAATCAATGCGTGTCTGCAATGAACCAGATGGTTGCTCAAGCGACCAGAACGCACCGAATTCCCGAGACTGTCCCGGCGCCCATGCTCGATAGACCGTCAACGGCTGATCCAGTTGCATCGTTGCGTAACGACCACCAGAGAACGTACCTGCAATGTCACCCCCCAACGCACCTGGCGTCATGGCATCCGCCTCAAACAGGATGCGCCCAGGTATCTGCCCCACGATATCCCGATACGTTGCGCCAGCCACCGCTCCAAGTGTTGAAGTCGACTTGACAACTTGACCGGGCAAGATCGTATCAAGCAGTTGCGCCCCCTTTATGGCGAACTGCTCTGGAATCTGCTCGATCATGCTCAAAGCGAATCCAGCTGCATTGCCAGAGCGTGCAGCAAAGCCACCATCAGTCTGGAAATACGGAATCTGCGGCGTCTTTCCGGCAGCCGCCCCCGGCGGGAATACGCCCACAGTCTCCAGGCCGGCCACCGCCGCGTGGCCGAGATCCAACCCGCCATTCACGAACTGGATTGGCGTGTTGGCCAGTCCCTTCACGAAATTGACGCTATCCGATGTGGCCTGTTTCGCCGCATGCTCCCACGCGAGCAGCGTATTTTCCGGATTGCCGCCCGCATCGGCCAGCATGATCGGCCGCTGCTGGTCCTGCAACCCCATCGACGGGCCAAACAGTGTTGACGACGCGCTGTATGGCTGTGGACTTTTGCTCGTCCGATAGGCATCCGTAGCGGCGGACCCAACCACCGTGTCCAGCGTTCCCATCCCGTACCCAAACAATGCCGTATTTGCCGAGTAACTTTCGGCCGGCATCGAGAAAACGTTCGGCGACGTCGGCTGGTAGACCGTTGCGCCAGCCACCATAGCATCGACATTGCCAGCCGGCCCATACAACGTACTGGTCGATGCATTCGCAACCCGATCGACGACCATATTGCCAACCGTGGAAGCGATCGCATCCATCGTGATCGCCCCCACATTGCGCCCAAGACTTCCGCCCCGGACAATTGTACTCGCAGTACCAGCTGCCAAGTCCGCCCCTATGCTACGGACTGCCGAGTTGAACGTATCCGCACGAAGTGCGTCCGACGACATCCCACTCCACGCGTCGCCGTACTGCCACTGACCAATCGCCTGCGTCGCTCCATAGGCCACGCCTGACGCTATCGCAGAGGCGGCGACTCCCTTCCAGTCAAAGCCATGTTGTGCGCCGGTCAGCATGCCAATGCCCTGCGTAGCTACAGACCGCATTGCTCCTTGGGTAGCGGCACCAGCAAACTGGCTTGCGCCGCTCCCGCTGAACGCACTACCAACCGCTGTGCCGACTCCGGTTGCGCCAAGAACGCTCGAACCGACTGCGGCGCCGACAGCGCCCATCGCCACGCCCTTCCAGCTGAAGCCGCTCTGCTCACCAGCGGCGATCATGACGCCCTGGGCCGCTGCCGTCCCTACTGCGCCGCCGATCACAGACGCCGCTACCGCAGTACCGAAGCCCATCGCAGCACCGCCGCCAGTCAATGCCGCGGCGCCTGCCGTCATCGCACCGCTCACTGTAAAGCTCGACAGCGTTCCGGCCAGCGCCATCGATGCCGCTCCCGCAGTAAACACCGTTGCAACCGCTGCGACGACCACAGCAATGATCGCCGCCACCGGACCACACCCCCCTCCCTTACCCGGCGGAGGCGGCGGATCCGGCAACGTCGGCTGCGTATCCCCAATCGCCTTGCCCGGGTCATACGGCTTGAACGTCGTCGCCGTGTTGTGCACGTTCGTGACCTTGTTGGGCACCGTCAGCATCTGACCGGCCTTCAGCACGTCGTCGCCCTTCAGTCTGTTCGCGTCCGCCAGGATGTACCACAGCGTCGCATCCCCCCACAGCGACGATGCGATCGACTGCAGCGTGTCCCCATCGCGCACCGTCCAGGTCCCCGGACTCACGCCCGGATACACCCCGTTAATCGCCATGAAGTTCTCGTCGAAATCCGCGCTGCTCACCGGCGTGAACACCTTGTACTGACTCTCGCTTCCCTTCGCGAGCTTGCCCGCCAGTTCCTGCACGTAGTCAACCGACTCCACCCCGTCGTTGCCCTGGTTACCCACGCGGTTGCCGTTCAGGTAGTAGTAGTTGTGCTTCCTGTCACCCGTCGCGCCACGGATCGTGCCGTCGGCCGACACCGTCACGCCCACCAGTTCGTCGCGCCGCTGCACCTGCCCGCGCAGATCGGTGTAGTAGGTGAACGCACGGGCATCGCCCGCCTGGCCGCCGCCATCGTCATAAGCGGCCTTCAGGTTGCCGTTGACGTCATAGTTGAAGTAGCTCGAGGCCGGCTTCCAGCCCGGCGCGTCCGGGTTGCTGCCCTGCGCCAGGATCTGGCTCTGCTTCGCGCTGTCCCACCATTCGTACGAATAGGTGGTCGTCATCGTCGTGCCACTGCCACTGTCCGGACGCGTGACCACCTGTTCGAGCGTGCCGTCCGCCATGCGCGTATAGGTCGTCGTCGAGCCGTTCAGGTTGTCGTGCTCCGACATCAACTGGCTATCGGCGTCCCAGCCGCGTGTCACCGCCGTCACGATCTGACCGCTGCTGCGGTCCCGTTCGATCGTTTCCGTGACCCGCCCCAGCAGATCATTGGTCCGCTGCTGGATCACCACGCCATCGACGCTCTGGGTCGCCAGAAAGCCGTTTGCGTCGTAGGTGTAGGACTCCGTGCGGCCATCCGTGGCATAGACCGCCATCGTCCTCTCGCCTGCCGCGTTGTAGCCGAGCTGCACACCGTCGCCGCCTGCCGCGCCGGCCACGATATGTACGCTGGTGTCGTTCGGATCGGTAGCGCGTGCGCCAGAGAGCGAACCCATCGATACCGTGAAACGGTTCAACGCATCGTATTCGTACCAGTACTCCTGCTCCGTCGCGTGATAGCCGACCATGTCCGTGTACGACGCCAGCATCCGGCGCCGGTTGCCGACGGCGTCGTATTCGTAATAGACCTGGTAGCTGTTGTCGCGGATCGCCACGACGCGGTTAAGCGCGTCGTACTCGACCCGGGACTGCGCAAACACATAGGAATCGCCGAAGTTCGTGAAGAACTCCGCGGTACGGTTGCCGTCGCCGTCGTATTCGTAGAGCGATTGGGTCTGCGTGCCGAAATCCACGATCGAGCGTACGAGCCCGTGCGAGTAATAGGTGTACTCGACCAGTTGGCCTGTCGAGCCTTCCTGCTTTGTCAACAGACCGGCCCAGTTGTACGTGTACTCGAATACGTGACCGCCGAGATCGGTGTGTTTCGTCACCCGGCCGAACAGATCCACTTCGTCGACCATCGAGCGTCCGTTCGCGTCGATCGTCGTCTTTACCCAGCCACCGCTCACGACCGAGCCGATCGAGCTGATCGTGCTCGCCCAACGGTAGTCGTACTGCACTGTGCTGCCCGTCGCGCTGATGGTCTTCACGACGTGGCCATCGGCGTCGTAATAGATGCGCTCCCGCCCGCCCAGCGCGTCCGTGTGGGCGATGCGGTTGCCGGAACTGTCGTATTCATAGCGGTCAATACTGCGCTGGCCATTGGCCAGCGCCGGTCGGGCAATCTCTATCAGTCGATTGGCGTTGTCGTATGTGTAGTCGGTGCGCCGGCTCAATTCATCGACTGACACCCGCAAATTGCCCAACGCGTCGTACGAGAAGCGTTTGCTATAGCCCATCGCATCCCACGACTGCGCGACCGCCGGTTGCGCGAGACCATAGTTCCACTGCTGGGTGCTCAGATGACCGTTCGCGTCCTTGAGGCCCACCAGGTTGCCGGTCAGATCGTAGTAATACGAGGTCAACGGCGCCATCTCGACCTGCGCACCGTTCTCCAGCGTCACCATGACGGTCGGTTCGCGCTTGAGCGTCAGATAACCCATCGTGTTATACGACGAATACGTCCAGTTGCCGCGACCGTCTCTTTCCGCCGACACGTCACCGAATGCGTTGTACTGCTGCAAACGGTCGATCGTCATGTCCTTCGCGAGTTCCTCTATCACTCCGACGATATCGACATTGGTAACCGGGTTGTTACGCGTACCGGTCAGGAAATAGCTCTGGCGCTCCATCAGTACGTTGCCGGCCGCGTCGTTCGCCAGATAGCGGTACTCGTATTCGACGTTTGTCGGCAGGTCGCCCGCATCGAACAGGAAGCGGCCATCGGCGTCGCGGGTGAGGGTCGCGACGCTGAATGGTCTGTCGTAATCACCATCCTGTTTGGTCGATTCGCGGTAGTACAGCGTGATCGTTTCGACGTTATCGAGTCGTGCGCCATTACTATCTGTTGGCGAGAACTCGAAAATCGACGGCAACGCGCTACCCGTCAAGGTCACTTCGGACGTCGTGTTGACGCCGATCCTGATATCGCCTTGCCCCATCGAGAGCGGGCGGCCCGCCGTGTCGTAAGCGGTGAACTTGATCGCATAGTCCGTGTCCGGCTGCAATCCCGTGTTCGTTGTGTCCCACAGGAAGTCGCCGCCCATGCCATACAACGTCGCGTACTGCGCAATGCCGTCCCGCTCCCACGACACGACCATATGATCCGTGCCCGCCGGTTGGGCATGAAACACCACGGTCGATTTCAGATCCACAAGATAGTCGAGCGCAAACGACGGCGACTGGCCATTGCCCGGTAAATTGACCGTGCCACGCAGCGCATCGATCTGTGCGCCGGTCGAGTCGAACAGGTCGAGCGATATCTCATAGACTCCGCCACCGAGCGAAGCCAAGTCGATCTGGAATGCGCCGGTGGCTGGATCGCGCCAGACCGGGTAGTCGAGTTGCCAGTTCGGATTGTTCGGGTCGCGCAGGTGGACGGCGATATGATCAACCAGATCCAGCTTCGTGCTCTGCAGCGCGTAAATGTTCAGTACTTGCGGCGCCGACCAGATGTAGGTTCCGGACGAATCGACGAGAAATCCAGGACGCGAGCTCTCGTCGTAGTACGGCAGTTCCGTCTGCTTAACGCTGGAGCCGGTCACCCGGTCCAGATGAACCTCGTAACTGTCGCGGCGCAGCAGCGTACTTGGAATATCACCGTCTTCGCCGCCACTTACCGCGATGAAGATTATCTCGTAGTCGCCATCGGGCAGATTGCTGATGTTGACACTGTACGAATTCGGCTGGCTATCCGCCCCCTGAGGAAGCAACTGGAAATTGCTGTCTGCATCCTTGGGACGATAGTAGAGCATGCCTTGCGCGCCATCCGGCAGCGAGTTGCGGGCGACCGTCAGCACCCCGGATGCAACCTGCAGTTCCGAACTGGAATCCAGTGCGTTGCTATCTCCAGCCTTTCCTTTTGAATAGCTGGCGTCGCCGGTGTAACTTGAACTTGAAAAGAGTTCTGACGACTGCGTTATTGTTCCGACCAGCACCGGGCCCGTCATACTGCTTAGCGGGGTCACGTAGACCTCGGCAGCATATTCGAATGTCACCGAGGTACCTCCTGCATTTCCCCATTGAAGGAGCCCCCCCGACATCCAGTTAATCGGTAGCGTCACGCTCGTTGTCCCCATCGGCATGGACCCGCTCGAGGCGCTAAGCGAATAGGTGAACGGTGACATAAAAATATCGTTACCGCCCGTGGCTCCGCCGCGGTAATACCATTTCGATCCGGATCCCGTATAGGTCAACCGAACCTCTACGTTATAGGCACCATAAACTTCCGAGAAGTCCGGCAACGCAAATGTCAGGGAATTGACCGTAACTAAACCGCCGAGGCCATTACCCATTCCACTTGGCGGGGAATCGTAGTTAATCGACCAATCACCCGTGACATTCACCCGTGCGTCAGTACCGATAATCCCAACGTCGCCGTCGATCGGAATCCGCGTCGGCCCCGTCACCGGCCGCGCCGACGAATCGAGCCACCCGGCAATACTCAACTGTGTATTAGCGAACACCCCACCATCGATCGGAATATCAACCGGGCTGAAGCTGATCGTCGGTATCCCGCCCGATGTTTTGGGCTGGCGGATCTGGATAACCTGATTGCGGGCGTCGTAGCGCGTATACGTCTGCATCATGTCGACGCTCTGCAGCAGTGCTTTCAGATCGTCGCCCGTCGCGATCTCGCGATAGCGCAGATCGTTTTCCATCGACTCGACCTTCAGCGTCGCATTACCGTTGCGGTCATACATGAACAGATGCGATACGCCATCGTCGAAGTTGGTACGCACCACCCAACCGGCGTTGTTGTAGTCCGCGTATTCCTGCCACTCGCCGCTCGCTCCGCCGCCTCCGGTTCGGCGTCCGGTTACTTCTCCGTACGCGTTGTAGCGTATCTCCTGCTTGACGCCCTCATTTTGCAGACTGAAGTCTGAACGATGTACGTCAGTGAACCGCAGGACCTCACGGCCTTCCGCGTCATACCTGATGAAGGTGTGCCGTGAAAAGTCCTCTCCGTCTGCATTCTTGAATCCATAGCCGACCTGTGTGTTATTTCCCACCTGGTCATAAAAGAAGTTCGTCCAGACTTTCAGTGAGTTCATCTTGCTTTTCAGACGTCCGCCGGCGCCGTACAGGTAAACCGTCACCTGGTCCACGTCACCCTTGCGGGTTTCTTTAACGACGTTGCCGAGACCATCGTATTCATAGACGGTCGTGGCACGGACCTGTCGGCCCTGGTTGTCGGCAAACTGCGGCAAGATCTGTGCTGTCAGATGGCCGAGCGCGTCATACGTGAAGTCGTATTGACTGCCGTTTGCGTCGATCTTGCGTACAAGATGACCTTCACCGTCGTACACATAAGTCGTGGTCGCGTTGCCGGTCGACTGTACGAGCTTGCCGTTCGAATCGACTACCGCGAACTGCACGTCCATCCGGGATTCGCTGAGCAGTCGGCCGTTGTTGTCCCACGTGTAGTTCGTGATCCGATCGTCGGCGTTGCGCGGCCATTGAGAAATCAACGCGGCAGGGTCCGAGCTCGTCGTAATCGGATCCTGAAGTGCCTGTGCGAAACGTATTTCCTCGGTGACATATCCCTGCGCATTCACTGTATAGGCAATGCCGAAGCCCTTCGCATCGACTTCCAGCGTCTTCTGACCGCTGCGATTGTAGAAATACATCGTGCGATTGCCGGCGGCATCGGTCGTCGCGATCACCTGCCCGTTGCCGTCGTATTCCCACGTGGTCACCAGTTCGCTGCCGGACGTGATGAAATATTCGCCGCGCTGGTCGTCTCCGGCGTTCGGATCGAAATAGCCAGTCGCCACGTTCTGCACGCGCGACTGCGTGAGCCGGTTGTCCGCATCGTAGACATAGCGCGTTTCGCGCACTCGCGTCGCGTCGACCGGTTCCGGCGGCGGCGCCGGCTGACCGGCTTTCGCAACGACCGGATCTGCGTAGATGCGCGTGGAAATCACGTTCCCCGCTGCATCGTTCGTCCACAGTGTGAGCGTGCCCAGCGGGGTGATCTGCGCGGTCTTTCTGTCTGCCGCATCGTAATACCACCTCGTAACGCTGCCGTTCTCGGCTGTGTGGGACACGAGATTGCCGCGCGCGTCGTACGCGAATGCTTCGGTCACCGTTTCGTTATAGCCGGCCAGATACACCTGCTTCGCGACGTTGAGCTGCCTGTCCAGCAAATCGTAGCTATAACGGGTGACGCACTCTTCGCCGAGCCCCTGCGCCTCGATCGTCGTAATACGATTGCCTCGCGCGTCATACTCGAACGCGTTGACGACCGCATTGCCGCCCGACGTCACCGGCAGCGTCTCCGAAAGCAGCAAACCGCGGCGATCGTACGTATACGCAAACTGCCCGCCAACCTTATTCGTATAGCTGATACGGTTGCCGAATGCGTCATAGCCGTAGAGTTCGCTGTATCCCTCTGCGTCAATCGACTTCACCAGCCGCCCGAGCCCGTCGTACTCCATCTGCGTGACTGCATTGCCGTCCTGCGTCACGCGGATCGCTTGACCAAAGGCATCGAATTTAGTCACGACCCGGCTTTGCGTGGGCGAAATTACCTGCTCTACGCGATTCAGCGCGTCGTAGAGGAAATTCGTCTGATTGCCGTTCTTGTCACGCGCGGCCGTGCGGTTGCCGAAGCCGTCGTAGAAATTCTCCGTGATGTAGCCCAGCGGATCGATGGTCTGTCGCAGATTGCCGCGCGCGTCGTACCGGTAGGTCGTGCGGTACGCGGCCAGCAAGCTGCTTTTCTGAGTCTGGCTGAGAGCCGCCGCGGCGAGCGCCTCGTTATTTGCATCGACATAGCCGCGCGCCTTGCGCTCGGCGAGCGCCCAGGCGGTGTCCTGCTCGGCAAGCTCGACGCCGCGTGGATCGATTTCCGCCGTCACACGCCCCATTGCGTCATACGTGTAGCGTGTCGTCACGGCGACTGGCGAGCCATATGCGCGAGTCTGTTCGATCAGCCGGCCGGCCGCGTCGAATACCGCGTGCGTGACGCTCTGCTCGGGCAGGCCATCGGCCACGCTCGTGTTGACCGCGCGGCCAAGCGCGTCCAGTTCGTAGCGCGTGACGACACCCGCCGCATTGGTAACACTCGTCAGCCGCCCCGCGCTGTCATAGCCGTATTGCGTTGCGGCAGCGGTAGCGGGAATCGTCTGCGGCAGCAGCGCCGCCGCTTGTGCCTGGTTTGCGCCCCGCACCTCCGAATAGACGTCCGCATAACGGATCGTCTCCGTCAGACGGCCGGCCTCATCGTAGCGGTTTTCGGTGACGTAGCCTTCGGCATCGACAACGTACGCCGGGCGCGCCGCAGCGTCGTAAATCCACGTCGTAGTGCGATCGCCGGACGCAATCGCAACGCCTGGCGAAGAGAGCCACGATTGCAACGCCGACGCTTCTGGATCGTCCGCATCCGGATAAGGCGTCTGGTACTGCGTCCGCTCGAGCAGCACGCCACTCGCGTCATAGAGGTTGTACGTGACGAAACCGAGCGCGTCGATAGTCGCCGTCAGCCGGTTGGCCGCGTCGTAAATCATGCGCGTTACGCGGTCGCTCGCGTGGACTTGCGGCGATTGCGCGGTCAGCGCGGCGCCGACGGCATCAGCGGTAAGCGGTCCCGAAATCGTGACGGGAGTTGCGTAAGCGATCGTCCGGATCACATTGCCATTCGCGTCGTAGACGTTCTCCGTCACGTTATTCAATGCATTGACGACGTAGCGCACGCGGTCATCGGCATCGTAGACGTACCGCGTAGTCTGGTCGCGTGATGGCTGAAGCGTCAACCGGTCCGTGATGTACGCGTCGGACAGCGTGGCCGGCACCTCGCTCAGATTGCTCGCAAACGCGGTTCGCGATACGAGCCGCCCCGCCGCATCGTAGACGTTCCTGACCACCGCGCCGGTCGGCCCAGCCGACCAGATCTGTCGCCCCTCTTCGTCATACACGTAACGCGTAATGGCGCCGGAGGCATCGGTCGCCGATACGACGTTGCCGTTGCCGTCGTATGCATAGCCCGTCTTGAGCCCGAGTCTGTCCGGATCGGCGATCGTGCTGATCAAACGCCCGGCTTTGTCATACACGTTTTGCGTGATCCGTGGATTGCTGCTGCCCGCACCTTCCGTCACGCTCACAACGTTGCCGAGACCATCGTAAGTAAACGTCGTGAGGAGGTTCAGTCCACCGACGTCGGTGGTCACAGCGACTGCGCGACCTGCGAGGTCAAAACGTGTTTCGGTAACGACACCTGATGGATCCGTCACGCGCGTCGCCTGGCCTTTTGCGTCGTATTCATAGCGCGTGACCAGATTCAGACCCGTCGGATCGACCGAGCGCGTCAGCACGCGGCCAGCCGCGTCGTACGTGTACGTCGTATGAATGCCGCGCGCGTCGACTGTGTCGGTAACGTGGCCCGCACGGTCATAACTCGATGTGGTCGTCGCCCCGGTCGCGTCGGTGGTACCAAGCAGGTTGCCGTCGTGGTCATACGCGTAGCGCGTTGTCTTGCCTCGACCATCGGTGAGCGCGACGATCTGGCCGTGTTCGTCATACGACGATGTCGTCTGGATGCCATCGGGGCTCGTCACGGTGATCGATCGGTCGAATTCCGAGTACGACCATGTCGTCTCATTGCCATTTGCATCGGTGCGCGTAAGCACGTTGCCGAATGCATCGTACGTCAGTTGCGTACGCGCACCGGTGCCGTCCGTCAACACCACGACATTGCCATTGCGGTCGAAGTTCTGGCGACGCACCACGCCGTTCGCATCGATCGATTCGATGAGGCGTCCGAACGCGTCGTAGACCGCCTGGGTGATGAGGTTCAAACCGCCTGGGTCGGTGGTCTGGCGAATGACCTGGCCGAGCCTGTCATAGTCCGTCGTGTCGCGCACCTGCACGTTAGGGGCGATGTCACGGACCGTCGATATCTGCTCGCCGAACGTGTTGTAGGTGTAGCGCGTGTTGAGGCCCAGCGCATCCGCACGCTGCAGGAGTCGCCCTGCTGCGCTGTAGCTGAAAGTCGTGCGCGTGGCCTCGCCTTCATCGCACAACGCCGTGAACGTGTTTCTGAGTGCATCGGGCAGCAGCCCGCCCGCCAGACTCGCCAGCGTGGCCTCCGCGACGCGCGTCGCGTAGACCACGGTCTGCGTCACGTCGCCGAACGTGTCGTACTGGTACTCGACCACCTCGCCCATCGGATTGACGATGTGCGTCAGACGCTCTGCGACATCGTAGTAGTAGAACGTCGTGTTGCCATTGGCGTCGGTCATTGATGTTCGAAGACCGGCTGCGTCGTACGTATAGTTGACGCCCCACGTCTGCCACACGATATCGATCTGGGCCTGGGTCGCGCTGGTCCCGAGCGCAGCGAGTGCATCGCTGCCTTCGCCGTCCAGTTGCGCAACGAGACGGCCCTGCAAATCGTAGCGATACGTCGTCGTACGCCCAGCGGTCGTCTCGCTGGTGAGGTGGCCCTCATCGTCCCACGTCCAGTCAGTCGATACACGACCACCCATGCCGTCCTGCTGAGAGGTCGTACGGTTCGTGAGCCGTCCCATTTCGTCGTAGGTGTAATAGGCGAACTCCATCGTCCCGGGGCGATCTGCCCAGCTCAACGCCTCATGGGCCCGCAGCACATAGCGCAGGCTTTGTTGCGAGGGGCTGCCATCTGTCGACGTGCGCAGCTCGTCGGCCTTGCTCAGCCAGGACGGGCCAAAGGTTGCAGTCCATATCGAAAGACCGCTGTCCGCTGGATAGCGGAGCTCGATCGTATGGTTTGCGAGCGACACGAGGTTCGGTACGGCAAGCGTACTGGTGGCGGAGGTCCCCGATGAAAAATCGAACGCGAGCGCGCCCGCCCGTACGCCATCGATCCAGACTTCGACGGTGCCGCTCGAACCCGGTTTCCCTGTCGCACTGATCGTGACCGGTATCTGCTGCGGTGCGCGCAGCAAGCCGGGATCGACCTGCTGGCCACGCACGCGCTGCGCGACGTTGCCCCGCGCATCGTAGCTATACGTCGTCACAAATCCTTCGCCATCGATCTCCGCGCGCAACAGGCCGCGCGCGTCGTAGAGGTAATACTGGTGAATATCGGCAGCGCTTTTTGCCGGAACAAGCTGCACCAGTGTTCCTGCTACCCGCCCGTATTCAACGATTGCATTCGCATAGCGGATCTCCTCCACCTTCTCGCCTGCGGCGTTGTAGCGGTATTCGGTCAGATATCCCTGGGCGTCGAGTTGGCCGCACAGCAGCCCATCATGGTCGTAGAAGTAACGGGTGGTGCGGTCGTCGGGAGAAGTCGCCGGCCCGGTCGCCGTCGCAGGATTGGGCTCGGTAGCCGGGTTGGCACGGTTCGCGTACTGTGTCACGCCAACCAGCCGTCCCGCACCGTTGTACTGGTAAAGCGTAAATAATCCTTCCGCGTCGACCGTTCGGCTCACCCGTCCGGCGCTGTCATAGGCCCGCCATTCGGTCCGATCCGCACTGCTGGCGGACGGACGCAGGCCGGCGCTGTCAAGCGTTAGTTCGGCAGGTTTCCCCGACACAGTAACGGTTTGAACCGGTTGGCCATTCGCATCCACGAGAGACGCCAGCGCGGCGGGACTCACCGTGTTGGCGTACCGGGTCGTGCACGTGAGCAGGCCAGCGGGTGTGTACGTATATTCGGTCAACGTGCCGTCCGGCCCGATCTCGGCGACCCGCATGCCAGCGCGGTTGTAGAGATAATGGGTGCGCTCGCCATTGGCGTCGACAGTCATGCGCAGACGGCCGTTGACGTCGAAATAGTTCAGAACCTGTGACAGAACTGCTCCCCTCGCCGACTCCACCACCGCAAGCAGCTCACCGGCCGCGCTGTAGGTCATCGTGCGCGTCAGGCCATTGCTCAGCGTTACGCAAACCGTATGGCTCGCATTGTCATAGGCGTAGAGCGTGAGCACCCCGTTGAACTGCGTGGCGCTGAGGAGCCGCCCCAGTCCGTCGTACGTGAACTGCTCGACCTGCTGCTGGCCGGGCGCGCCAACGTAGCGCTGCAGCAACCTTCCGGAGGCATCGTAGACGTATCGTGTGCACGTGATCTCGCCGGGCCACGCGATATTCCCCGTGCCGTCGGCCAGCAGTTTGCCGTACCGGGTCACGGTGTCCACATTGCCGCGAAAATCGTAGGTGGTGTCGATCCGGGTGCTGTCGCCCAGGCTCGTGAGCCCCGCCACCCAGTTGGCCAGCGCCGCTTCGCTCAGATCCGCCTCCGCGTACGCACTATTCAGAATCAGAACGGAGGTTTGTTGCCCAGCCGCGTTGTACCGGTATTCCGTCACCCGGCCTTCCGGACTGACGACAAAGCGCAGATGATTGTTGCTGTCGTACACATAGCGGGTCACGGCCGGGTCCGACAGCTCCGGAACGCCCGTAGTCGCAACCAGATAGACCGTCTCAGTCAGCAGTTCATTATTTTCTCCATAAGAACGCTCGACCGTCTTTCCATCGAAGTCCTGAATCCAGACCAGATTGCCGCGACTGTCGTACCGGTAGCGTGTATCAGAACCGCTATCGGTCATCCGCGCAACGTTGCCATCGGCATCGTAGTAAAAGGCCTGGTACCGGGTCGTGCCGTTGGCGACTGCGGACGCAATGGACGTCAGGCGGCCCGCGCCGTCATAGGTCAGAACCGTTGTGAACCCAAGCGGGTCGGTCGCCGTCGTCTCGTTCTTCGCCGTATCGTAGGTGAGCGTCGTGATGCGCACGACGCCAGCGTCGCTCGTCTGGCTAATCGACGTGACGCGGTATTCGCCGCCGATGTTCCCGTAGGTGAACGACACCCGTGAACCGTCCGACTGCGCAATCGAGGCGACGCGGCTGCTCGCGCCGTCATAGGTGTAGCTGGTCGTGAAGACGCTCCCGTCGACGATGCTGCTGTCCTCGGGACTCAGGTCGACGATCGCCTGGGAAAGCCGGCCCGCCGTGTCATATGCATAGCGCACCGTGGTGGACGTGGCCTGTCTGCCGCTCGCATCCAGATAAACGGTGCGCAGATCCGTCAGCTGCTGTGCCGCGTTGTAGTGGAGGTACGTCGCCTCGCCGCTCGCGGTAGTAACCTGGGCGAGCAGGCCCGCCGCGTTGTATGCGTAGTTGACGGTATTACCGTCGCGGTCGGTTGCAGTCCCGAGTCGCCCGCCGTGATTCGCGTCATAGGCCTCGGTCAGTTGGTTCGCGCCGTCGCTCCAGTTCCATGTATTCGATGCCGCGTCGAAGGCAAGCGTCGCGCGCGCGCCCGTGCCGCTGGTGGCCACGTACAGATTGCGTGTCCCATCGTATGCGTATGTGATCGCCGTGCCGTCCCAGTCGGTGCGCGTGATTGTGCTGCCAGCCGTATTCAGCGTACCGGTCAGGCCGTCCACCGTGCGCGATCCGCCCGGGCGCCAGTTGTCTCCGGCGAACTGTCCGAGGCTGTTGTAAGCGCGATGGATCGCGCTGTTCACACCTTGTCCGAGCAGTAGCTGATCGAGATCCTGGATCACCAGATTCCCGTTCGCCGCATTGACGTAGATCTGCTCGCCAGTCTGCCCGAACGACGCATTGCCAACCTGCCCGCGCGCACCCAGCCCCAACGCCGATGACGACTGCAAGCCCAATCCGTTTCCCGTGACGATCGCTACCATCTGAACCTCGAATGCCTGTTCGTTATCCGTTGCGCGCCGGTTTCCCGAGCCGCACCCGAACAAGTTATCCGCGGATTTTTCGATCTGTTTAGCGAAATCGACGATTTTTTTATTTTCTTTTATTGAGATAAATCGATATCAGACGTCATCCTAACTATCTACACGCAATCCAATCAATTTCTATTCGATAGCTTGGCGTGAATACTGCTGCGCTGCTATGCTAAAAAAAGCCCTGCGCTCTTAAGAGACCTCTCATTTTTCGCTGCGTCGATCCACGCAGTCAACGCCCGCCGCCATGAACACGCCCCCCATACACGCTAAAGATTCGCCTCCCGACCGGCTGGAACGCCTGCTTGGATATCTCGATTCCGATCCGACCAATGTCACCCTGCTCGGCGACGCCGCGGCTTGCGCATTCGACGCGCAACGGTTCGATCTGTGCGACGAACTGCTTATCCGGCAGCAGGCAAGGGGCACATCAACGCCAGCATCGATGAATCTGTACGGGCTGTGCGCAATGGCTCGCGGCAAGTTCGACGAAGCGCTGCGTGCATTCGCAGCCCTACCGGATCACGACCGCAACCCGGTCATCCGCTACAACAAGGCCTATGCTCACGCCATGTTGAGCCAATTCGACGAAGCAACCGGATTGCTCGATGAAGATGTGTGGACGGCGGTGCCACAAGCGATCGCACTCAGAATGCGCGCGCTGCATCACCTAGGCCGACTCGACGAAGTTATCGAATTGGGCAAACGGTATGCGGATCATCCGGAAGCAGGTCCCGAAATCTGCGGACTTCTGGCAACCGCACTGTTCGATTCCGAAGACGTCGCAGGCGCTGCCCAATTTGCATCGAGAGCGATGAGCTTGCCCGACGGTCTCGCGGTGAACGGTCTGCTCGCACTCAACGAAGGAAGCTCCACCGAGGCGCTGGCTCTCTTTTCTCGAGCGCTGGCAATTCGACCAGATAACAGCAGGGCTCTGCTCGGCACCGGTCTTGCACTACTCGAACAACATCGGTTCGAAGAGGCAGCACAGCAGATCGACACCGCAGCCCTTGCATTCCGCAGTCACGCCGGCTCCTGGGTCGCGGCAGGCTGGGCTTATCTGCTGAAGGGCGACCTCGTGCAGGCTCGCGCCCGCTTTGAACAAGGCGGCAGCGTCGATCGCGGCTTTGCGGAAGTGCCCGGCGCGCTCGCAATCGTGGCACTCAAGGAAGGCCGGCTCGATGACGCGCGCGCTCAGACAAAGATCGCGTTGCGGCTGGACCCCGGATGTCTATCGGCCGCGCTTGCGCAAGCTCTGATTGAAGTGCAAGCAGGCAATCAGGCTAATGCGAATACGCTACTCGACACTGCACTCAAACGTCCTATCGACGCGCAAGGCAACACGATCGAGCGGGCTCTCTCACGGAAATTCTCGCAAATGGGGAAGTCTTTTCGATAAACCGGAACAATTAATTGCAGTAGTTTTCATACAACTAAAAAATTTTCATTCGGCTTACTTTTTCATGACTTGTCCGATTCCGCTCCAGTAGCAAGCTCGCCATAATGCGGCCCACCTGATCAATTATGGAGACCGCAGCGATGTACGCAGACCAGGCGCTTCAAATGATGACGCAGCTGTTCTGGAACAGCTTCCTCATCGCCGGGCCGGTTCTTATTGCCACGCTTGTGGTCGGTCTGCTGGTCAGTGTCTTTCAGGTCGTCACGCAGTTGCAGGAAATGAGCCTGAGCTATGTGCCGAAGCTGGCTGTCGCCGTCGTCGTGACGATTGCGCTCGCTCCGTGGATGCTCGCCCGGCTCACCGGATTTGCGGCATCGCTTTTCAAAAGCATCCCCAGCCTCGGCTAACGCAATGGCACTGCAAGCCAGCACGAGCTGGACGCTAAATGTCCTGCTGCTCTCGTTGCGAATTGGGCCGGTGTTCGTGCTCGCACCGCCGTTCGCGCAGACCCAGGTTCCCGCTCGCGTGCGCTTGTGCCTAGTTCTCGCACTGTGCGCATGTCTCGCAAACAATGCACCCGCCACGATGTACACGGACGGCGCCGTGTTGCTGATCGCGGCCGCAGCCGAACTGATGCTCGGACTCGCCATCGCGTTTTCCTTTCAGGTCGCATTTGCCGCGCTCACGTTCGCGGGGCGTGTGCTCGACGTACAGGCGGGCTACGGCCTTGCAATGGTGATCGATCCGGGTTCCCGTGAACAGGCACCCATGTTCGGCACCATCCTGACACTCGTCGCCGGGCTGCTGTTTTTCGCGTCCAACGGCCATCTGGAATTGTTGCGACTACTGAGCGCTCTCATCGTTGCCATTCCGGTTGGCGAGCTGCGGCTCACCGGCGATCCACAAACGCTGATCGGTTACTTCGGCATGACGTTGGGCATCGGCCTATCCGCGGTGTCGGCAGTCGTGATCACACTCTTTCTAATCGATATATCGATCGCCTTCCTGTCGCGCGCACTACCGCAAATGAACGCGCTGATGTTAGGGCTGCAAATCAAGACGATTGCAACGCTACTGATGATGACCATCTCGGCCGGCTTGCTGATTCCCGTCGCATTGCGCCTGCTAACTCATGCGTTATCGTTCGTCCCGTCGATGGAATAGTCATGTCGGATACGGAACAGAACAAATCGCAGCAGGCCAGTGCCTACAAACTCGCGCAGGCCCGCAAAAAGGGGATAGTGCCGCGCAGCCAGGAGCTCGGCATGACGCTGAGCCTGCTTGCGAGCGCGGGCTATCTGTCGATCTGGGGTGGCGAGATGGCGACCCGTCTCGCGTCGATCAGCGCGCGTGCGTTGAGCGAAGCCGGGTCGCTGACCGGCAGCGGCCGGGCACTGCCAACCGTAGTGGTAACGCTACTCTCGCAGGCGGCACACGTTGTAGCGCCATTGATCGCGATTGCCATGGGCAGTGCGCTGTTGTCCGCGGTCGTGCAGACCGGTTTGTTATTCGCGCCCAGCGCACTGAAGATCGACGTCAGCAAACTTAATCCCGTGCAGGGATTCAGGCGCGTCTTCTCGATGCAAACATTGATCGAAGCGCTGAAGGCATGCTTCAAGATGGCCGTCTATGCGGCAATCATCCGCTTTACGATTGTCGATACAGCCATTTCTCTCGCGCACGAAAGTCTGCCTGCCGCCCGAATCGCGCAAACGCTGCTGGCGAGTGGACTACACCTGCTTTTCCTGTTGCTCGCCGCGGCGGCGATATTTGCATTGATCGATCAGGTACTCGTGCGGCGCTCGTTTGCAAAGAAGATGCGCATGAGCCGCTACGAACAGAAGCAGGAAATGAAGCAGCGCGAGGGAGACCCGCGCATCAAGCAGCGGCGCCGGCAATTGCAGCGCGAATTGCTGCAGCGTTCGCGCAGCATGAAGGCGGTGCGTAGTGCCGACGTCGTCGTCGCCAATCCGACTCATTATGCGGTCGGTCTGAAATACGAACCGTCACGAATGGCCGCGCCGCATGTCATCGCAAAAGGCGCAGGCGATTTCGCGCTGCGCCTGAAAAAACTCGCCTTTATCTACGGCGTACCGGTCATTGAGTCGCCGAGCTTCGCCCGCGCGTTGTATTTCAAGGCCGGGCTCGAACGCGAGGTGCCGGGCGATCTGTACCGCGATACGGCAGCGATCTACCTGCAGGCGCGACGTGGCAACGCGCAATCGCAGTCGCGGTCGCGATCGGAGCCGGCATGACGCTTCAGTCCCGTTTGCGCAGTCACTCCGATCTCGCGCTGGTGTTCGCGGTCGTCGCGATCCTTTTACTGCTGTTCACGCCGATTCCGGCGGGCGCGCTGGATCTGTTCATCATCGTCAACTTCGCGTTCGCGTTCACGATTCTGTTGATGACGTTTTACGTGTCGCGGCCCGTCGAATTCTCGACGTTCCCATCGCTATTGCTGATCGCCACGTTGTTCCGGCTGTCGCTCAACATCGCCGCAACCCGGTTGATTCTTTCCGGCGCCGAATCAGGCCAGGTAATCGGTGCAATCGGCGCGTTCGTCGTGCAGGGCAATTTCGTCATTGGCCTGATCGTCTTCTTTATTCTGATCGTCGTTCAGTACGTGGTGGTGACAACCGGCGCGCAGCGTGTGTCGGAAGTCGCTGCGCGCTTCGTGCTCGACGCGATGCCGGGCCAGCAGATGAGTATCGATGCCGACCTGAACATGGGTCTCATCGATCAGGACGAAGCGAAGCGTCGCCGCAAAGCACTCGAAAAGGAAGCCGGCTTTTATGGTTCGATGGACGGCGCCAGCAAATTCGTTAAAGGCGATGCGGTGGCCGGCATCGTTATTCTGCTGATCGATATTCTCGGCGGCTGGGCTGTCGGCGTCGCGCAGATGGGTATGCCGCTCGCCCAGGCGATGCAGACTTTCACACTGCTCACGATCGGCGACGGCATCGTTACGCAAGTGCCCGCGCTCATTATTTCCATCGCCACAGGGATTATCGTCACGCGCTCGTCTGCCGACGGCGAACTCGGCAACGAAGTGCTGCGACAGCTCGCGCAGTTTCCGAAGATTCAGATACTGGTGATGATTGCGCTAACCGGTCTGCTGGCCCTGCCCGGCATGCCCAAATGGCCGGTTCTTATTCTTGCCGCGATTGCGCTCGGCACGTGGTTGATCGCACGGCGCAAACGGAATGCAACGCGAACGGATAACGCCGAGTCGAGCGAACCAGGCAGCTCACCGGAGCAAATGCCCGACGCGTCCGCTCTACCGGCCATCGAAGTCTCCTTTGGCGCTGCGCTGACTGCCGCATGGATCCCGCTGCAAAGCGTGCTAGGCGAACGCATTGCCGCGTTTCGCCAGCAATACGCGGCTGAAATGGGCGTCACGGTTCCGCCTGTCGTGTTTCGCGACGGTGCGCAATTGGGTTCGAACGACTATCGCATCCTGCTGTTTGGCGACCGGTTCGGCCAGGCCACGCTGTATCCGGACAAGACGCTCGCAATTCACTCGTCGGACAAGGGCGAAAAACTGCAAGGCATTGCCACCCATGATCCCGCGTTCGGTTTGCCGGCCGTATGGATCGATGCAACAGACCTGCCGCGCGCGCGAACACTCGGTTATACCGCCGTCGATCCGCTGACCGTACTCATTACTCACGTCACCGAGGTCGTCAAAGCGAATGTACCGGCGCTGCTGTCGCGTACAGAAGTGGTTACGTTGCTGGAAGGTGTCCGGTCCCGCGCGCCCGGACTGGTCGAGGAACTGGTGCCGAACGTGCTCGCGGTCAGCGACGTGCAGCAGGTTTTGCAAAATCTGCTGACCGAGCAGGTTGCCATTCGCAATCTCGGCCTGATTGTCGAAGTACTCGTCGATGCGGGCCGCCACGTGAAAGACCCTGCCGCGTTGAGCGAACGCGTGCGCCAACGGCTCGGCCACGGTATCTGCCAGGCGATCCAGGGCGATCACGACGCACTCGCCGTCCTCACGCTCGACCCCGCGCTCGAAAACACGATAGTCCAGAACCTGCAGGGATCGGACGGCACGGGTGCGTTCGTGCTCGATCCCCGCGTGGCGGAAAGCTTCCTTGGCAAGCTCGCCGCCCAGGTCGACGCAATGATGCGCCAGAACCTTAAGCCGGCGCTGCTTTGCCGCCCGGAAATCCGGCGGCATCTGAAGACTTTCACGCACAGGGTCGCACCGAGGCTCGCCGTGCTGTCGATGAGCGAGGTGCCCCACTCGATCAGCCTCAGATCATTCGCGATGGTCAGCATCGAGGCCGCCGCGCCGCGAGCCGCTGCACGTCCCGCGCAGTCATTGCCGGTTGCCGCTCAAGCCGCCTGATCGCGTGACGACCCAATAGAACGGATTCCTTATGGACAACCTGATGACGCTTGCAACCGGCCTGATCTCGCATGAGACGCGCCGGGTCGAAACCGCCGCGCAGAATCTCGCGAACGTGGCAACGCCTGGCTACAAGCGGCAGATTGCATTTGACGACGTGCTAGCCAAGGGCCGCGCTCAAACCATGCCCCTATCCGCCGCCCTCGCATCGCCGGCGACCGGCATCGCCACCGACTTCTCAGCAGGCAAGCTGGTCCACACCGGCAATCCGCTCGATCTGGCGATCGGCGGAGCAGGATTTTTCGAAGTGATGACCGCGGACGGGCCCGCTTATACGAGGGTTGGCTCGTTCCAGCGCGACGCGGACGGCCGCCTCGTGACGTCTCAAGGCTGGGTGCTGCAGGGTGCCGGCGGCGGTGACGTAGCCGTGCGCTCGAACAACTGGCAAATCACCAGCGACGGCACCGTGCTCGACGACGGCACGCCGTCGTCCGTGATTCGCGTCGCCACGTTCGCCGAGCCCGGCCGGCTCGAACGAGGTGCCGACGGCCTCTTCCGCGCAACGCAAGCGCAGGCCGTCGATGACGAGCAGACGCACATCGTGCAGGGCTTCGTCGAATCGTCGAACGTCGCAGTGGGCAACGACATGATGCAGATGATGGAAGCGATGCGGCGCGTCGAGTCCGGCCAGAAGCTCGTGCACGCGTACGACGACATGCTCGGCACCGTTCTACAGCGTTTGGGAGACATGTAAGCGTGAACAACGTTTTTTATATCGGCGCGATGGGTTTGAACGCGCAGCAGACAGCGGTCGACGTCACCGCCAACAACATCGCGAACATGAATACCCCCGCGTTCAAGCGCGGCACGGTGGCGTTCTCGGAACTGCTGACGTCGGCAGCCGCGCCGCTCAATCGCGCGACGGCCAATGAAACCGTCAGTACCGCCGCGGGCGTCGCGGCCGATCCATCGCCGCATGTATTCACGGCGGCCGAGTTGCGTCCGACCGGCAGCGCGCTCGATCTCGCAATCCGCGGCGACGGCTTTATCGAGCTGGCGTCCGATTCCGGACAGGCGACGCTGTGGCGCGGCGGCGTGCTGCACGTCGGCAACGACGGCTATCTGACCGCACCGAATGGTCAGCCGCTGAAATCGATGATCTCGGTTCCGCGCGACGCGTCCGGCATCACCATTTCCGCGACCGGCCAGGTTCAGGCGGTGCTCGCCAATCAGACCGATCCAGTCGATCTCGGCGAAATCGAACTCGTGATGCCGACCGACGTGCGCGCGCTGCAAGCGACCGGCGACGGCGTGTATCGCATTCAGGACGACGGCATCGCGTTGACCCGCCTGCGCCCCGGCGAAGACAACGCGGGCACGTTGGCGCAAGGGTTCAGTGAAGCGTCGAACGTTTCGCTGTCGGACGAACTCGTCAGCCTGATGCTGTATCAGCGCGCGTATGCGTCGAATGCGCGGCTCGTGCAGGCCGGCGATGAGTTGATGGCGATTGCGAACGGGTTGAAGCGGTAGGCATCCGCTTGCGTGCGGGAGGACCACCCCCGTACCGCCATTAGCAAACAGCGAGGAAAGGGACAATGAACAAGAAACACACGCTATTCAAACAGACGTTAGTCAGTGCCTGTTGCGCGTTCGCGCTTGTCGGATGTGGCGGGGGTGGTGGCAGCGACGGCGCGCCGGTTGCAAATGATGCAAACGCCACAGGCCAGGCGAGCGAAAATTCGAGCAGCGTGGCGTTTTCACAAGCCCACGGGAACGTGCTGTTAGCGCAGGGAAATGTACTGGTCCAGCCCCACGTCACACTCGACGATGCCGGCACCGCGGTCGCGATCTGGGCCGAAGGATTCACGTCTGAACTCTACGCGTCGAGCAGCGATGCCGCTGGAAACTGGACCACGCCCTCCCTGATAACAAAAGACGTTCATCTCGGTTTCGCCTATGCGCTGGCGACCAACACCGCGGGACAGCGTGTCCTACTCGCCGAAATGTCCACGCCGACCCATGGCGTCGAGTCATCGGCGTTCTTCTTCAAACCAGGTGATGCCGGGTGGTCCGCTGCCGTGCCGCTAAGCCGTACTCTTGCTGCACTTTACCCGGACTCATCGGATCTTCAGGTGACGAGTGATGGTTCTGCTCTCATCTCGGTCAAGCCATACGACACGTCCGGTCCATCGAGTGCCAATAGAACGGGACCCGCTGAGTTGTATCGGCTGCGCCCAAATGGCGCGCAGACAACAGGTATCCAGAGCATTGCCATGTCGGCGACCGGAAAACCCATTCCGTCGGCACGTCTGAGCAACGCCGGAGCCGTTTTCGCGCTACCGCCGACTGGCGCTGAAAACGCGTTCAGGACAGACGGCTTTTTCTTCTGGCAGGAAGCGGACGGCGTACCGCCGGGGTACTCGTCGTTGGCGGTTCTGCGCGCGCAATACGACCAGCCGTTCATCACCATGGAGGCGCGGGGTCTCTATCAGAACACGGCCGCGGGTAGTGCGACATGCTCGGCGCAGCTCCTCAGGGCCGCTGCTGCGAGTATCAGTTCGGCCGTCGTCCTGTCAGGCGACATGGCGATCGATCGCAAGCAGTGCATTCTGAAGGCAACCCGTATCGACACAAGTCTCGGTTGGGACGTAAAGACCTTCGTGCTCAGCTCGCCGGGCGCCGATGTGTCCGATGCCAAGCTTTTGCAGGATGGGAACGGTCGTGTGTTAGCGGTATGGGCCGAGAAGAGTACGGATGATCCGCGGTCACGATACATGTGGAGCCAGTCGCTCGCGAATGGTATCTGGAGTACGCCCACGGAACTTGCATTGTCGCTGGGTATTCCGGCTGACTCAATGACGGCCCTCCCCGCCGTAAAAATGAGCCTGTCGGGCGATGCCGTACTCGCACTGACAACGACCGACCATGCTTCCACAGGGAAGCTCAGCTATTCACGCTTCGACTTCGCTTCCGGATGGAGTGCGCCGGTTGGTGTCGCCGAAGGCAAGGTATCCCTGGGATTCGTGGCCGATATCGCGATCAACACCGCAGGCAAAGCGGTCATCGTATACAGCGTTACGGGCTGCCCCGATTACCAGCGAAGCGGTTTGTGGAACTGCGGGAAGAACTCGGCATATGCCTATTTTCTGTGAGTCGCGGGGGCGTGCGATGGCGCTCCCGGCCGGCATACGCGCTCGCCTCTCGCGGTGTCTACGCTACTGCACCGTCATTCTGGCTTCGATCGGTTGTATCGCACATGCGGGCTCCGTCCATACGCCCATCGTCTTCCATGCGACTGCGCATGTTGAAGATGCACGCGTTCGCCTCGGCGACGTCGCGGATATCGCGACGCTCCCCGCCGCCTGGCGCGACGCTGCGGCAGCGCTGATCGTTGCGCGTCTGGATCCGCGTAACGAGCGAGCGACCATTCCGATTAAACGACTTGCGGAAATGGCGCGCCGCCAGATGCCGCGTCTTACCGGCTGGCTGCCCAATGAGGATCTGCTGTCGGTCGATGTCATCCAGGCGCGCAATTCCGGCGAACGCGTGGCGCGTGACGAAGCCATCGCACCGGCTGGAACGAAGTGTCTGCGCGTAGCTGCGCCTATCGGCCGCGGCACAGCGATTCGCGCGGTGGACGTCATGCCTGTCACCTGCCCTCGCGACGGGAACCGGGTTCGGCGCACACACTTCGACCGCGACGCAAAAATCGTACGCGCCGGCACGGACCTCGCATCGGGCGACCTGATGACGGATATCACGCCAGTACTACTCGCCGACGTTCGTCGTGGCGACACCGTCTCGATCACGTCGGTCGTCGGTGGCGTCTCTGTCACCCGTACGGGCACCGCCCTTGTCGACCGAACGAGAGGGCGGTCAGCCATCCTGTACAGCACCGGGACCCGGATGGCCCCCACTCAACCGAACCCATGATCGAGTCTATGCATTCCATGATCAGACCCGTATGGCGCTGGCTCGCCACCGTCTCGCTCGTCTGGCTCGCGACAACCGCGCATACCCACGCCGCCGACCTGTTCCAGAGCGACACCTACCAGTCGCTGACCGCCGACCGCCGCGCTTCGCGCCCCGGCGACATCGTCACTATCCTGGTCTACGAAAACTCGACCGCCAGCAACACCGCGGACACCTCGACCAAGACCAACGTCGGCGTACAAGGCAGCGTGTCGACGATGTGGGCCGGCAACAACGCCGCGCAGATCGGACTCGGCGACAACTACGGCGGCCGCGGCCAGATCCAGCGCACGGGTCGACTGCTCGCGCAGATCAGCGCAAACGTGATCGAGGCAAAGCCGAATGGCGACCTGATCGTCGCGGGCGAGCAGGAGATCGACGTCAATGGCGAAAAGACCCGCATTCATCTGCAAGGGCGGGTGCGTCCGATCGATATCGCCGCCAACAACACCGTCCAGTCGAACCGCCTTGCCGACGCGAAGATCGACTATGTCGGCGAAGGCTTCATCACCGACCGCTCCAGACCCGGTCTCATTCCCCGCTTCCTCGCATGGTTGGGCTTATGGTAAAGCGACTCTATTCGCGCGCCGCGCGCTACGTACTGCTGCTTGTCTGCGCGGCAACTGCCGGCGTGGGCACCGCGCACGCCGCCAGCGAAGTGCGGCTGAAAGATCTCGGCCGCTTTCTCGGCTGGCGCGACAACATGCTGGTCGGCTACGGCATCGTGTCGGGTCTTGCCGGCTCCGGCGATACACCGCGCAATCAGGCCACCCGTCAGGCGATGATGAACATGATGTCGCAGTTCGACCTGAATCTGACCCAGGACCAGATCCAGAGCCGCAACGTCGCGATGGTCATGATTACCGCGTCGCTCCCGCCCACCGCGAATATCGGCGACCGGATCGACATCAACGTCACATCGATGGGCGATGCCCGCAGCCTGACCGGCGGCACGCTGATCATGACGCCGCTGCGCGGCCCCGATCGCAAGACCTATGCGCTCGCCCAGGGACCGGTGACGGTCGGCGGCTATCGCTTCGACGCCAACGGCAACCTGCGGCAAAAAAATCATCCGACCGTCGGCACCGTGCCGCAAGGGGCGATCGTCGAAGTGCCGGTGCGCGCCGAGCTCGTTACTCAGGATGGCTATCTGAACTTCGTGCTGAGAAACGCGGACTCCACCACGGCCGAGCGCATCGCGCAGCGCATCAACGCAGCGTTCGGCGCCGGCAACGCCCGTTCGCTCGATGCGGAGACCGTGCAGATCCGCGCGCCCGATGACAGCAGCGCGCTCAATCGCTACGTCGCGCGTGTCGAGACCTTGAGCGTGGTACCCGATCAGGACTCGCGCATCGTCATCAACGAACGCACGGGCACGGTGGTCGCCGGCGGCGATACCCACATTTCGCCGATCACGATTTCGCACGGCGACATCCGCGTGACGGTCACGACCCAGTACTCGGCCTCGCAGCCCGAACAGATCGGCATCGCGGGGCGCGGCGTGCGCAGCCTCGTGATCGGCAACAGCGAGCTCTCGGTCGAAGAACCGGGGCAGACCGTCGCCGCCAGCTTCCCGCACGGCTCGGTCGGTGAGCTGGTGCAGGCGCTGTCCAAGAGCCGCGTCAGCACCCGCGACGTGATCGCGATTCTCGAAGCGATCAAGGCAGCGGGCGCACTGCACGCCGACATCATCGTTCAATAACAGGAGGAACCCGCAATGACCATCAACCTGGTCGCCGCGATTGCCGGCAAGGCGCTCGACGGCCTGTTCGCACGCCAGACGGCTACCGCGCAAAACGTGGCCAATGCCGGTTCGAGCGGCTTCACGCCGGTGCGTGTGTCGTTCGAGGACGCATTGCGCGACGCTGCCGCGCTGCGCTCCGGCGATACCTCGGCCAGCCTGCTCGCGCGCGTGAGCAACGTGACGCCGCGCTTCGACGTGCCGCTGCCCATCGAAGCGAATAGCGTCAAGCTCGACGATGAAATCGCAACCGCATCCGAAACCTCGGCTCGCTACGCGATGCTGATCGGCATGCTCGATCGCTCGCTGCAGATCGAGAAGCTGGCAATCAGCGGAGGCTAACCCGATGAGCGACTCCATCTTCGCGATTGCCCGCTCCGGGCTCGACGTCGAACGGCAACGCATGGAAGTGATTGCGCAGAACCTCGCCAACGCGAGCACTACCCGCACGGCATCCGGCGCGCCTTATCAACCGTTGCGGCTGGTGTCCGGGCCTCGTATGGCATCGGATAGTTTCGCCAGCCAGCTGAACGGCGCGGCGACGCAAGCACCCGCCGGCGTGCAGATGTACGGTGTCGAAACCGTCGACGTGCCGCCGCGTCTCGTCTACGACCCCGCGCATCCTCACGCGGACGCGAAGGGCTTCGTGTCCTACCCCGGCCTCGATCATGCGGGCGAAATGGCGCTGATGGTGCAGACGCTGCGCGTGTACGAGTCGAACACGGTGATGTTCAACGCGGCCCGCTCGATGTACATGCGCGCGCTGGAACTGGGGAACCGCTCATGAGCAGCACTGCAATCGCCGCGGTCGAGCCGGGCTTTCTCGCTCCGGCATGGCAAACCGGCTTCACGCCGGAACTGGCTTCGCAACTCGCTCACGGAGTCACGGCGCCGACGCGCGAAGGCTTCGGCGAACTGCTCGTACAAGGCCTGCAGTCGGTCGATACGCAAGTGAGCACGGCGAATGCCGCGGTCGCCGATTTCGCGCTCGGCGCCGACCTCCCGCCGCATCAGGTAGTGATGGCGCTCGAAGAAGCCCGCATGTCGCTGCAATTCGCGCTGCAGGTTCGATCGCGCCTCGTCGAGGGCTATCAGGAACTGATGCGGATGCAACTCTAGGATGGAACCCCGCATGTCCCGTTTTACGTCGTTCTTTACCGACGCCTCGCGCGAGCGCCAGTTTATCGTCGCGGGCGCGTTGTCGGCGCTGCTGTTCGGTGCGATGGCGGCCGCGTTCTTCATCACGCGGCCGAGCTATCAGGTCCTGTTCCGCGATCTGAAGCCGCAGGACGCGTCCGCGGTCGTCGCGGAACTGGATAAACAGAAGGTCCCCTACCGCATCGACGGCAAGACCTCGGCGATTCTGGTACCCGAGAACGACACCAGAGCGCTGCGCCTGAAGTTGATGAGCAGCGATCTGCGCCTGCAGGGAGCGGTCGGCTTCGAGCTGTTCAACAACTCGGATCTCGGCCTCACCGAGTTCGCGCAGAAGGTGAACTATCAGCGTGCACTGCAGGGCGAACTTGCGCGCACGATCATGACGCTGGACGAAATCGACCTCGCACGGGTGCATCTGACGTTGCCGGAATCGTCGCTGTTCCGTCGCGATAGCGCGCGCCCGAAGGCCTCGGTGGCGCTGTTCATGCGCGACGCTCAGGCGCTTGCGCCGGAAACCGTGCGCGGCATCCAGCGACTGGTGGCCGCCGCGGTGCCGGATCTGTCGGCCAACGACGTCACCGTGCTCGACCAGCGCGGCGATCTCGCGGGCACGAAAGGCAGCGAAACCGCCGAGACCGACGACCCGCACTTCGCGCTGAAACAGGCCATCGAGCAGCGCTACGAACGGAAAATCCTCGCGCAGATCGCACCGATCATCGGCGCCGGGCATGTGAGCGCCAGCGTCGACGCCACGCTCGACTTCGCGCAAACGCGCACGACCCGCGAGTCGGGCGTATCGCGGCCAATCGCCGGTCCGGAGAGCGCCGCCGGTACCGCGTCGCCGTTGCCGTCTTCGAAAGGCTCGCACGCGCTGCCACCGGCGGGACTGCCGCCGCTGCCCTCGCAACCTTCCACGGAAGGCACGAAAACCGATCGCAGTCTGGAGCAGATCGTGTCGCAGCCGGGATCGATCCGGCGGCTGTCGGTCGGCATCGTGCTCGATCACGCGCTACCCCAGGACGACATGGCACGCATCAATGCGATGGTCGGCGCGTCGATCGGCCTCGATGCGGCGCGCGGCGATGTGCTGTCTATTTATGTGCGGCATTCAGGCGGCGCAGCGGCGAGCACGGCCGATGCTACGCCCGCGAACGCTGGCCTCGCCGCCCCGGTGCCGGCGGACCCTACGGTCGACGCAACGACCGGAGCTATCCACGCTCCGACGCCGGCGGCATCGCGCTCCGCCGGCCCCGCTACGCTCGAAGATCAGATAGCGCGGGCGCAACGTGCGATACGGCACATAGCGCAGTGGTCGTCCGGCAATCCGCTGATTGCTTCGTTGGGGACGCTGCTGCTCCTCGTCGCGGCCGGCGGCCTGATCGCGGTACGGATGCGCCGCGCTTCCCGTCGCCTGCCGTCACGCGTATTGAGCCTGCGGCAGCGCGAAGCCTACGTGGCTCGCTTGCGCGCATTGCTGGCCAAAGAAGGAGAGCCTCATGGGCGCGCTTGAGCACGCTGCTTCGCGCGAGCGCCGTCTGCGCCGGGCGGTTGCCGATCTGAGCGAACTTGCGATCGAGGATATCGAAGCGATCTGGAACGAACTCTCGCCGGACGAACGCGCACAACTGCGGCCGCTGCTCGCCGACGCCTCACGCATCACGTCGGGCAACTTCGCGGGGGCCGGCATGCCGGACACGGTAGCCGCCGCCGAAGCGGCCGGCCACGACGACAACAGCGCCGCGCATGCACAACATATCGCGCGTCTCGGCGAAACGTTACCGAATGAGCTTCTGTCGCGGCTCGCGTTCTGCGTCGACGCATCGACGCGCGATGCCGTCCTCGCGGCGCTGCCGCCGGAGCGCCGTGCATTGCTCGTGCCTCGCGGTCATGTCTATGAGATCACCGAGCGTGCGCGCGCAGCGCTACTTGCTGCCGGGCTCGCGGCGAGCGCCCGGTCATCCGAAAGCTGCGAACCGGCTGGCGACGCACTTCCGGTTCGACCGCCGCGGCTTCGCCAGAAAATTCGCCGCTGGCTCGGACGGTCCGCATGAGCCGGCTTTTCAAGGCGGAACAGATCACGCTGGGCAGCGAACGCAAATCGATTGGCATGACGAATCTTGCTTCACCTGATTCCGAATCCAACGTGAGCGAGATTGCATGCGTACCGGCCCGGCCCGACAACGGCGCACAACTCGCCGAATTGAAGCGCCAGCTTCCCGAACTCGCGCACAGCCACGCCGAGCAAACGCGTGCTTTCGAAGAACTGGAGCGCGCCGCCTACCAGCGCGGTGTCGATAAAGGAATCGAAACCGGCATCGCACGCGCCGAATACGGTCACGCGCAGCAGCTCGACGCGCTCGCCGCCGGCATCGATTCGGCGCTGGCTGTGTTCGGCGAGCGTCTGCTAGGTATCGAAGCAATCGCGCTCGATGTCGCCCAGGCAGCGCTGCGGAAAACGCTCGGTGATTCCGACCGGTATGCGGCGCTCGTCGTGCAAACCGCCCGCCATCACGTCGCGCAAATCGCCGCCGGCTCGCTGATCGGGATGCGCGTGTCCGCCGAAGATTTCCCCACGTCTGCCGAATTGAGCGAAGCGTTCGCCGCCATCACTCGCAACACGAAGTTAGCGGTTGAAGTCGACCCACAATTGACAGCCGGCTCCTGCGTGATCGATCTGACGCTTGGGCGCCTCGATGTGAGCCTGCCGCGGCAACTGGCGCAGATCGATCACACGCTCGACGGACTGCGCGCGGATGACTGACACGGCTCCGCTCCACCGCTACGTCGCGGCAATGCGCCAACTCGATCCGGTTACGCGCATCGGCGCGGTCACACGCGTCATGCCGACCTACGTCGAAGCGGACGGCCCGGGTGTGCCGTTGGGCTCGCTCTGCACGCTCGGTACATCCGCTGCGCAGCCGTGTCATGCCGAAGTGGTCAAGGTCGAAGTCGGCAAGGTCACGCTCGCGCCTTACACGTCGAGCGCCGCGATCTGCATCGGCGACCCGGTGCGCGCAACGCGTGTGGGCGCAACCATACCGGTGGGTCCCGCGTGGCTCGGCCGCGTCATCGATCCGCTGGGCCGCCCGCTCGACGGCGGCCCGCCGATTCCGGCCGGTGAGACGTGCTGGCCGCTAGCGGGCGTCGCTACGCCGCCTCTCGACCGCCTGTCGCCCGTGGAGCCGCTGGAAACCGGCATCCGCGCACTCGACGCTCTGCTGACGCTCGGTGTCGGCCAGCGTGTGGGGATTTTCGCGGGCAGCGGCGTCGGCAAAACGACCCTGCTCGCCAGCCTTGCGCGGCATGTGCAGGCCGATGTCTGCGTGCTCTGCCTCGTCGGCGAGCGCGGCCGCGAAGCGGAGGAATTCTGGCAACGCTCGCTCTCCGACTCGGCCCGCGCACGCTCGACGATGGTCGTCGCGACGTCCGATCAGCCCGCTGTGATGCGCGCGCGCAGTGTTCTGGTGGCGCTGTCGCTAGCCGAATATTTCCGCGCACAGGGCGCGCACGTGCTGCTGCTGCTCGATTCGGTGACCCGTTATGCGCTCGCGTTGCGCGAGATCGGCCTTGCCGCCGGCGAACCGCCGACCGTGCGCGCGTACACGCCGGGCGTCTTTGCCGCGCTGCCGAAAATTGTCGAGCGATGCGGCGCGCTCAGAGACAGCGGTGCGATTACCGCGCTGATGACCGTGCTGACGGAAACCGACGACATCGACGACCCGATGGCCGAAACGATGCGCGCGTTGCTCGACGGCCATATCGTGCTGACGCGGGAACTCGCGGAGCAGGGCCACTACCCCGCCATTCAGGTGCCGCGCAGCATCAGCCGTGTGATGCAGTACGTCGCGCAGCCCGACGAACGGCGGCTGGCAGCCGAAGCGGTATCGCAACTGGCGGCCTACGAGTCATCGCGCACGCTCGTGGAGGCCGGACTGTACGCGCCCGGCAGCAATCCCCCGCTCGACCGCGCGCTGCGCAACCGCACCGCGTTGGTCGATTTCCTGCGTCAGGCTCCGGACACACCGATGCCGCGCGCGGCGACGCTCAGTGTGCTGGCCGCATTGCTCGATACATCGCGATGAGGAGTGACAGGTGAAGAAACGTCAGCAGTTCGAAACGGCGCGCGCGATCGCGGCCTTGCGTCAATTGCAGCTGGAACGGGCACGGATGGACACGCTGCGCGTCGCTCAAGCCTATGACTCCAGCGTCGCCCACGAGCAGTCGTTGCAGTCGAATCTCGACGCGCATCTCGATGGATGGCGCGATGCGATGCAGGCGTCGGGTGGACTGTCGCCGTCGCTCGCGGCGAACTGGAGCGGCGCGGCGGGCTCCATTCGCGCAGCCTGCGTTGACGCACGGCAATGCACCCAGAACGCCGCCGATCAACTGGAACAGCAACGCGCCGCCATGGCGCGTCACGAACAGCAGGCGGAACATGCCCGCAACGCGGTTGGACGCGCGAAGCGGCAGTTCGAACGCCACTGTGATGAACAGCGCGCGAGCCGGATCGAGGACATGTATCTGTCGCAGGAGAACCGCGCGTGAAGCTCGATCTATCCGCGGCATCGCGCGACGCGATGACGTCGCCGGTCGGTTCAGCATCAAGACCTGACGCCAGGTCCGGCTCGTTCGATCAGATGCTGCGCGTAATGGAACAGGACATATGGGGTGGCGCGAAAGCCGGTGCGATGACCGGCGACCCATTACCGGACCAGGCTGGACGTTCGATACGGGAACGCGCTGGAAGCGCGCCGGCGTTCGAACCCGGTTCCAGCGTCCACGCTGCTTTGAACACTGCGGCACGCGAACTGAGTAATCGCACATCGACGCCTTTTTCCTCGACGGCGGAGGCGGCGCCGCGCTCACCCAATTCGCCGCTCGCGCATCCGGACAGCGATCGTCCGTTCGACGCTCGCGGGGCGGCTCCGTTATCCGTGACCGTTGCGTCGCTCGGTTCCCCGGCGGTGCGCATTCCCGATGCGTCACCTGTAGATCGCTTCGTGCCGGCTCCTGTATCCGCTGTATTGCACGCCACGATGCCCGGCTCCAGGGCTGGCGCACCAACCAGCGACGCTTCCCACCAAACCCCGCCCTATCGCCTGACCGTGATGACCGGCGAGGCCGGCATGTCGATCGCGCTTCGCATCAACGCGACCACCGACGACGAGCTGGAAGCGCTCAGCCGGCGCGCGCTAGACGAACTGGCCCCCGGCACGACGCGCGCGGCACGGCTCATCGTCAACGGCGTCGAACAGATTCCGACTCATTTGCAAGGCACCGCTCATGGCCACTAACCCGATCAGCTCGACAAGCGACGTCAACAACCGGATCGATTCGATCGGTCTCGACATGCAGTCGCTGCTGCAGATCATTCTCACGCAGCTGACTTATCAGGATCCGCTCAAACCGGTCGACAACTTCGAGTTCGTCTCGCAGCTCGCGCAGTTCACCTCGCTGGAGCAGTCGCGCCAGATGACCGACAAGATCGACAACCTGTTGTCGGTGCAATCGGCCACGCAGACGCTGGGTTTGCTGGGCCGCAACGTCGACGTGCAAACCGATACCTCATTGCTCAGCGGCATCGTCAAAAGCGTGTCGTTCAAAGATGCGCAACCGCAGTTGACCATCGAAACCGAGAGCGGGCAGTTCCTCACGAACGCGAATATCTCGCAGATCGTTTCGGTTCGCTAACCGATTGCTCTTCTACGGAGAATTTCTATGCTGGAAAGCATCTATATCGGCATGAGCGGCCTGACGGCATACGCGAAAGGTTTGCAGACCATCAGCAACAACGTCGCGAACCTGAACACCGCGGGTTTCAAGACCTCCACGCCACACTTCGCCGATCTGTACTACGGCGAGCAGTTCGCGCGCAGCGCACCGGGCAACCCGAACACGATGCAGTTCGGCAGCGGCGTCGAATATGGGTATTCGTCGCTCAATTTCGCGCAGGGCGATCTGCGCGGCAGCGACGGTCAGCTCGATCTGGCGATTCAGGGCAACGGCTTCCTGACCCTGCTCGACGGCGATACTCCACGCTATGCGCGCACGGGGCAGTTCTCGGTCGGCAACGACGGCTTCATCGAAGACAAGTCGACCGGGTTGAAACTTGCCGCGCTGACCGCGTCAGGCAAGCTCGGCCCGATCTCGCTTGCCGGCAAGCAGATCAACCCACCGCAGGCGACGACGGTGATCCAGTTCTCCGACAACCTGTCGTCGGGCTCGACCAACTTCTCGATACCGAACGTCGACGTGTATGACGCGAACGGCGGCAAGCATACGCTCACAATCGCTTTCGAGCCTGACTCGAGCATCGTTCCGGGGCGCTGGCAGGTCACCGTCACCGACGAAAACAGTGTGCCGATCCAGCAGGGCACGCTGCAGTTCAACGGCGGCATTCCCGAGCCGGGACGCGACCAGATCGATTTCACGCTGACCTCGGCCGACGCACCGCCGCTCACCGTCACGCTCGATTTCTCGACCGGGGTCACCAACTTCTCCGCGGGCAGCGTGTCGAGCTTGCGCGTGTCGAGCGCGGACGGCTATGCGACCGGCACGCTGTCGTCGATGAACATCGACGTCGACGGGCAACTAGTTCTGCAGTATTCGAACGGACAGACCGACACGCTCGGCGCCATCGCCCTCGCCAGCTTTTCGAATCCGCAACAGCTGGTGCAGCAGGGCAACGGGCTGTTCGACGCGTCGCACGCAATGCCGCCGCAGTATCGCGCCAGCAACGGCGCGGGCGTCGGCACGTTGCTCGCCGGCGCGACCGAGGCGTCCAACGTCGATCTGTCGACGGAATTCGGTCAGTTGATCCTGGTCCAGCGCGGCTTCCAGGCTTCCTCGCAGGTGATCAGTACGGCCAACGAAATGATCATGCAGCTGTTCCAGATGCGAGGCCAGGGATGAGCGTCGTGCCGATCCGCTGGCGGCCACTCGGAACGCACGATCTGGAGGCAGGCGCGGCGTTGCTCACGCGGGCGATCGCCGCGTGGCAGCAGACGTGGCTAGTTACGCCACGAATCCGCGCGAAAGCAGTTGCCCTGCTCACCTCGCGCGATGAGTTCACGTGGCCCGATACGTACTCGTCGTGGCCGATCGGCGATGACGTGCGGGTCATCGCGGAGCCGTCCCAGCTAGCCATTCTGGTCAATCAGGCGCTCGATCTGCCGGAGCTGTTCGCCCTTCGCGACGAGTCGCGGCCGGCGCTGCTGAAGGACGTCGAAGCGCAACTCGTCGGCGAACTGCTCGACGCGCTACACGCCGCGTTCGCACCAATCGTACCCGTCGCGCGGCAAGCCGCCGGGCAAGCACGCATCGCTGCCGACGCCGCACCTCTGCATCTTCCGTATGGCGGCGCCAGCTTCGAACTGGTCGACGCCAGCGGCGAAGCCGTACTGACCGTGGTGTGTGGCGCGCAAACGCTATGGACCTGCGTTGCGCCAGAGCAGCCGCATGCCGGCCAATCCGACATCCGGGCTCCGGCGCCCCGCAGCGCGGCCATCGAAGACAGCCGCGTTGCGGTCTGCGCAATGCTCGGCCAGTGCGAACTGAGTGTTCCACAACTGGCCACGCTCGCAGTCGGCGATGTAATCGCACTCGACCACGCGCTCACGGACCCCCTTGCACTGATGCTGATACAGCCCGATCACGGATGCGGCACGCCCATTGCCGCCGGCACACCCGGACAGCGGGCCGGCAGATTTTCCATTCAACTTACCTCGATAGGCCGGCCGGATACGCCATGACCCTCAGTACTTCACCCACCCGACCGCTCGTGATGCGCGTCGACCTTCCCGATCAACAACCGGCCCTCGTCGAAGCCGACGAAATTCGCCCGCAACTGTCGCTGCTCGAAGACGTCAAGGTGACCGTGGACATCCGGCTCGGCTGCGCCGACATGTCGGTCAAGGAATTGATGGCGTTGCAGGCGGGCGCGGTCGTCGAACTCGATCGGTACCTCGGCGACACCGTTGAAGTACTGCTGAACAATAAGACCATCGCGCGTGCGGAGATCGTCGCGCTCGGCGAACAGTTCGGCATCCGTATCACCGAGATTTCGGCGACCCCATGACAGCGCCTGTTTCAGCCTCCTGGCTTCAGGGCGCGAGCGATGCCACTGTGCAACCGAGCGCTTTGTCGACCGCGGGCATCGCACTCGCGGGGGTGGACCTCATGCGCGTCGGCATTGCGCTGGTGCTCTGCCTGGCGCTCGGTGTCGCGGCGATTCTCGTGATACGGCGCAGCCAGCGCATTGGCGGAAAGCTGTCGATGCCGGGCGACCGGCAACGCATCGCCGTCGCCGCAACGCTGCGTCTTGGCTCGCGCGCAACGCTGCATCTGATCGAATACGACTCGCGGGTCGTGCTGCTCGCCTCGGACGCGAGCGGGATCAAACTGCTGGACGCACGCGATCAGCCGGCCGGAGCACCTGAAGCATGATGCAATGCAATCGCTTCGACGCGTGGCGCAGAGCGCTCATTGCATTGCTGATCGGCGGCGCCTGCGTTGGTGTCTGCCTGTACACCGGCCTCGCCGCCGCGGCACCGGCCGCGCACGGCATGGACCCCGGCATGCTGTCCCTGTCCGGTTCGACGGCCGGGTTCGTCGCCGATAGCAAAGGCGTCTCGGAAACGGTGCGGATCGCTACGCTTCTCACGCTGCTCAGCGTCGCGCCCGCATTGATCGTGTCGATGACCGCGTTCATCCGTATCGTGATCGTGTTGTCGATGATTCGCCACGCGTTCGGCATGCCCGAAACACCGCCGACACCGGTGCTGATCAGCCTCGCGCTGTTCCTGACCGTGTTCGCGATGCTGCCGACGCTGCAGGTGATCAATCACGACGCGCTTCAGCCGTTCATGCAAGGGCAGATCGATCTCAAGCACGCGCTCGACAGCAGCACCGCCCCAATTCGCGATTTCATGCTGCGTCAGGTGCGCGAGGACGAACTCAAGCTGATGTACGAGATGTCGCAACAACCGCTGCCGCAGTCGCCCGCCGACGTCAGCCTGTTGCAACTGACACCGGCCTTCATCCTGAATGAGTTGCGCGTCGCGTTCCAGATCGGCTTTGTCGTGCTGCTGCCGTTTTTATTGATCGACCTCGTCGTGTCGAGCGTACTGCTGTCGCTCGGCATGCTGATGGTGCCGCCCGCCACGATTTCGCTACCGCTAAAGGTGCTGATGTTCGTGCTGGTCGACGGCTGGGGACTCGTATTACGCGGTGTTCTCGGCAGCTTTAAATGAATATCCCTGCCGGGTACGCCAGCGCCGATCACTCGCGCGCCGAAAGCGCGTCGACGGTACTCGAAGACCAGCTATGGACCACGCTCCAAAGCGAGCGGAATCCGCCGGCGCGCGAGGCGGTATTCGTGCACTACCTGTCCTACGCGAAGGCGCTCGCCGCGCAGCTCTACGCAGGGCGCGTGCACGACGACGTCGAGTTCAAGGACTTCCTGCAGCTCGCCTGCGTTGGCCTGCTCGAAGCGATCGACCGCTTCGAGCCTGAACGCGGCGTGTCGTTCCGTACGTACTGCACCCCGCGTCTGAGAGGTAACGTGCTGACCGGCATCCAGCGCCTGAGCGATGCGCAGGAGCAGATCGCGCTGCGCAAGCGGGTGCGGCGCGAGCGCGTGGCATCGCTCGAGCCGTCGGACAGAGCGGGCAAACAATCCGATACGTTCCAGCTACTCGCCTCGCTCGCGGCGGGACTTGCCATCGGTTTCATGCTCGACGATACGAACATCGTCGAGCACGAAAACGCCGCGCAATCCGCAACCGCCGCCAACGCGTATCAAACGATTGCATGGAGGCAGACTAGAGAAAAACTGCATACGGCGGTCGCCCGCTTACCGGCACGCGACCAGAAAGTTATCCGCTACCATTACTTTCACGGACTGGGGTTCGAGCAGATTGCCGATATTCTCGGCGTCACCAAGGGCCGCGTTTCGCAGGTGCATCGCGCCGCGCTACTCGAACTGCGCGACCTGCTCGGCAATACCCAGCATTTGCACATCACGGGCTAGAACCATGACTCACGAACACAACTCTCCGACGCTTTGCAACGACGCGGCAATGTCGTCCGTCCTCGCTGCGATGCAGGGCAGTGACGAACACGCGCTGGACGCGCTGAACGACGCGCTGGCGAACTGGCCACGGGATGCCCGTCTGTGGTTCCTGCGCGGCGCGGTCCATGCGGGTCTGCAGCAGCACGGCCACGCGCGCGCCGATTTCGTCCAGTCGCTGACGCTGGCTCCGGACAATAACGTTGCCCGCTTCATGCTTGGGCTGCTCGAGTTGATGAACGGTCTCGTCGAACAGGCAGCGCAAACGTGGTTGCCGATCGATCGCCTGCCCGATGACAATGCACTGCCGGTACTGAAGGATGGCTTCCTCAGTCTTGCCGCAGACCGGTTCGATGATGCGCTGGAAAAATTGAACCGCGGCATGCAGTTGAATCGCGAGCATCCGCTGATCAACGTGTATGTGCGCAACGTAGTCGAGAAAATTGTCGATCGCTCAGCATCTAGTGCACCGTCAGCGGACAGCGACGCTCAACAGCACGCGCACCTGCTGCTGTCGGGTTATCAGAACAATCAGACCCGTCACTGAGCTCCGCGCGCACCATGGACCCCATCTCGACGCTCAATCAGGCCATGCAGTTGCTGCGGCAACAGCTGGCCGAAAAGAAACAACGTGGAGAACGGACAGCGGTCGGCCGAACCGGCACATCGTCGGTGCAGGCGGCGGGGGCATCGCTCGGCGACGATCTTCCCGCGGCCATCCACAAGCAGATGGACACGCTGCGAGCGGCGGGTGTTCAGGACGAAAACCAGTTGTCTCGTGTCGCGATCGAAATGCTATTGCGGCGTGAATTTGGCGCTGAGACCGCGAATGATCCGTCTTTCCAGCAAATGAGCGATTGGGTGTACGAGTGTCTGAACGAACAACCGGACACCCGCGCGATGTTGCTCGAGTTAGTTCGTGGTTAGAGTTGGCGGATACACTCCATCCGTAGCGAACGCGTCAAGCTCGAACCGCTCGACACGTTACCTCGCATCAGCGAGCCCCTCGCGCCCTAACCAACCCCGCGCCTTCTCCATCC
>NZ_MSDV01000080.1 GCF_001931485.1 Burkholderia sp. SRS-W-2-2016
TCAGGACCCATACGGTGACGGTGCCGCAGTCGGTGATGGTGGCGGACTACAACCCGGAAAGCGCGTGGGAGCGTTTCTGGGACACGGCGAATGTCGCGCCGGAAGACTCGACCACCTACGGGCAGCCCTACCTCTACGGCACACATCATCTCGACCAGGCTGGCGCAAAGTGGGAAGCACAACTCCGGCACGAGGCGGCGATCGCCCGCCAGGTCGTGTACGAAGGTGAAAGCAACGTGCTCGCGTTGCAATGCGCTACGGTGCTCGAAACGGATATCGTCCTGCCCGATGCGCCCAAAGGCCAGGTGATCATTGAGATCAGACACAGCGGTGCGCGCGACCTGGCCTATTCGAATACCTTCAAGGCCATTCCAGCCGACCGGCGTTTCCGGCTGGAACTGAAGCCGGAAACCTGGCCAAAAATTTCGGGAACACTCTCCGGCCGTATTTGCAGCCCGGACCAGTACACATATGGCTATTTGAACGCTGTGGGCTATTACGTCGTGCGGCTCGATGCCGACTTCGGTGCGTGGCCCAAGGGCGGCGAGAGTGTGCCGCTGCGTCTCGCCAAGCCGTTCGCGGGCAAGCTTCAGACCGGCATGCACTTTGTCGCGCTGGATAACGACGAAGCCGTGATTTCGTTCCGCGACGGCGACCCGGACAGGCCTGAAATTGTTGGGTTTCATCACCACAGCCAGGCACGCGATCTGGTGACGAACGATCGTCGCTGGCTCTCGTGCAACATGATCCGCACGCAGAAGAACAACAAGCTGCGGATGGAGGACTGGGAGGGCCAGGAAGGCATCAAGCTCAGTACGGACCACTCGGGCAAGTCTCAGTTGAACCTCGGCTATCTGGTCAACCAGAAGCTCGAATACCGCGGCGAAGGCTTCGAGACGAGAACATCAGGTTACGGGGTCAGCCGCGCGGGCAAGGGGCTGATGCTGACGGCCTACGACCGACTGGGCGCGACCGGCAAGCAGCTCGACATGCAGGAGAGCATCGCGCAGCTTGAAAGCGCGCTAGCGACCGCAAAGGCGCTCGCCGCGTCAGCCAGCAGCGCGAAGGCAGAACCTGCCGACACCGACGCGCAGCAGCAGATGAAGGACGATCTGGACGGCCTGAAGAAGCCCGGGCTGCTGATGAGCACGCCTGCGTCGGCGGCGTTCGTGGCGGGCCAGGGCGTGCAGTTCGCGGCGCAGGGCGACATCTCGGCAGTCGCCGGGAAGAATGCTGACTGGAGCGTGTTGAAACGCTTCACGGTCGCGGCGGGCGAGAAGCTGTCGCTGTTCGCGCAGAAGCACGGCACCAAGATTTTCGCGGCGAAAGGGGCCGTCGAAGTTCAGGCTCAGGGCGGTCCGATGTCCGTCGCTGCGGACAAGGACATCAGCGTCGCCAGCGTCAACGGGAAGGTCAACCTCGCGGCCGCGAAGGAAATCATCCTGGAGTGTGGCGGTGCGTTCGTCCAGATCAAGGACGGCAGCATCACGCTCGGCGGACCCGGAGACCTGTTCATCAAGACGATCACCGTGCAGAAGCAGGGCAACGCGACACTGAACCTCCCGCTGGACCTGAATCACCCGGCGCTCGCCGGGATGCCGACGACGCCGCTGACGTTTTACGCGGGCGCGTCGCCCGTCTCGCGTGCGGCGATTCCAGCGAATATGCCGTACAGCCTTTTCGCGGGAGGTGCGCTGATCAAGCAAGACGTGATGGATGAAACCGGGCTGGTGCAGGTCGATCATCACCCCACGACGAAGCAGTACACACTGAAGCTCGCGAACGGAACGAGCTACACGATACCCGTGGCAGACCAATACCGGGGCAACGCGGACAACGGTGCGCTCGCCAATGGTGGTTTTCACTTCTATGAAGGGCAAAGCGGGACGAATGCGAGCGAGGTCGATCGTGCCCAGCATCGCGCGGATTACAACGAGCTGCTTCAGCCGGACACGGATGCCTGACCATGACCCAGCAACCACCGATTACCGTACCTGTCGCGCTGTCCTGCACCCGGAGCGCCGTGATAACCCTGCCGTGGTTTGTGCAGCACACGGAGAATCGTCCGCGGCCTGCAACCTATAAGCCGCTTGTGAATGGTGTGAAAGCGTTCGGAGCACTGTATGACGCTATCGATCAAGCGACCAGAACCATCGACTACGTTTGCTGGGGTTTCCAGCCGTCGATGTATTTCGTACGCGACGGCAAGTCGTTACGCATTGGTGACTTGCTTATCAAGAAGGCCAAAGCGGGCGTCAAGGTCCGCATCCTGTGCTGGCTCGATTCCGCATGGATCGCGCAGATCGGCGAGCAGGAAGTGCCGGGATGGACTGAGGGCCTGCGGTTCATGACGCAGAACGAGGATGCCCAGCAGATCGCCTACGACCGGAACTGGTATCACAATGCCCGGTTGCCGGCCGGCGGAAAGCCTTCGGGTGCTGCGCCAGCCGGATCCCAGATGTACACGGCGCTCAGGGAGGATCCGTACCAGATGTTCGGCGTACAGTCCTTCAAGGATATCGGCATCGAACTGGTGACGCGCGACTTCTCGATGGACGAACGTGCGGAGATCATGTATCGGGAAAAACTCATGCGTTCGACTGGCGACGGGCCGACGCGTGCGACCATCGCTGCGTACGGCGCGGAACCTTCGCATCACCAGAAAATGGTGCTGATCGACTATGAAGCCCCGGAGGTGGCCGTTGGTTTCGTTATGGGGCATAACACGCTTGACGCCTATTGGGACGACGACGGGCACAGTTTCGTCAAGAAAGCACCGAATCGCGGGCGCAATGGCGAGACACCGCGACAGGATATGTCGGCAATCGTCGCGGGGCCGATTCTCGAACATTTGAATCAGAACTTCTGCCGGGCGTGGCAACGTGACGCCAAAGAAGACTTGTCCGTTAAGCGCAATGGCCTGGAGAAGCAGCTAGAGCCACGAGAACAGATCAGGGGTCACGCTCTGGTGCGCGTCATGGCCCAGATTAACCGCACGCAGTCACAGGAAGGCGTGCGAAACATTGAGAAGCTCTACCTTCAGGCGGTCAACAACGCGACGAAGTTCATCTATGTCGAAAACCAGTATTTCCGTTGGCCGGCACTGGCGGAAAAGATCAAGAGCGCGGTGCAGGCACAGATCTGTGCCGGACGCGATCCCGCAAAACCAGTCCATCTGTTTGTCGTGACCAACGCGAACAAGGATGGCATCGGACAGGGACCGGGAACGACTTACGACATGCTCAACAGCCTGGGACGAGCCGACACCATGCCAACCATCGCTCGGAGCGAGCAAAGTGACGCACTCGGCGCGGCGTTACGGGATGCGCGCAAGCAGGTTACAGCGGCGAACACACAGATGCGAAATGCGAGCGGCCCACAGGAACAGGTTGCTGCTCAGCGCGCAATTGATTCCGCAAAGGTCAAGGAGACAGAACTGCAACGACAATATGACGACAATCTCGACACGAAAAAGGCAATCCTTCCGCAGACCATTCCGGGTCTTAAGGTTCACGTCTGCTCGCTGGTTGCGCCGGACTCACCTGCGGGCAGTCCTTGGATGCCGGTCTATGTCCACAGCAAGATCATGATCATTGATGACGTGTTTCTCACGCATGGCTCGGCCAACATCAATCGTCGCAGCATGCAGGTGGACAGCGAGTTGAACATCTGTCACGAGCGGATGGACGTGACGCAGCCGTTGCGTCGGCATTTGTGGGATGTTCATACCAAAGGAATCCAAGACGGGACGTCGGACGATCCGAATCTGGCAGGAGTAGCGTGGGAATACATCATCAAGCGAAATTCCGAGCGTCAGAGTGGCAAAACCGGAACTCCCATTGCATCACTCGTCGGCTTCATGTGGACCGGGGCGAGCCGCCTGCGGCTGGACTGAGCGATGAAGCGAAGCATAACCACTGCGATCTGCCTAGCGCTCGTGCTCTGCGCCTGTTCGAAAAAGGAAAATCCGATGACGACCCAAGCCGAATGGAGTGCCGTGCGCGCCAATCTGGCCTTCACCTGTGTCCACGAGGCAGACCACCTGCCACCGCTCGATCCGCAGGCCGACGTGCTGTTCAGATACGCCCTGTTCCTCGAAAAGAAACCTGGCCCGAAGGATTTCAATGCTGCGGCACGTTATTACCGGATCGCTGCCGCCTACGGCCATTACAAGGCCAACCACAACCTCCAATTACTGGTCTCCACCGGTCAGGCATCGTCCCCCCAGTCAGCTACGGAAACGCTCGACCTCGCCGAACAGTTGATCAAGGCCGGTATTCCCGGTGGCTACTACGATATGGGCCATTACCTCGAACTCGGCTACGGTGTCAGGCAGGACGAGCGGAAGGCGCGGATCTACTATCGCAAGGCGGCGGACTTGGGTAGCCCTGAAGCGCAAGCCTATGTTGGGAGACTCCTGGCGCCTGCCGATAGAGCGCCAGAAATTGCGGCACAAATGCGTCAATGTGCTGCGGAACAGGGAAACGTTGATGCGGCCAGTGATCTCGGGGTGCATTGGCAAAATGACGGGCGCTTCATCGAAGCAGTTCAAGCATTCCAGATGGGTGTGAGAGCTGGTGACGCGACATCCGCCTTTGCTTTGCGGCATGGGTTTGATACCACGCCATCAGCCGAAATCTACTACCTGGGGTTGGTCAATGATCCTGAACGCGCGCGTCGGTATGGCCTGATCTGGAAATTCCTCGATGGCCACGACGGCCTCAATCCAAAGGTGCCAGACATCGACCAGATCGTACCGTTGCCACCCGCGAAGCTGCCGGAGTGGGACGGGACGTTCCAGTGGCAGAAGGAACAGGACGCCGCGAAACCGCCGCTGAAACCCGACGAGGGTTTAGTCGCACGCCTTGCGAAGGAAAAAAATCTCGACCCCACGACCGGGCTTCCTCTAGCTCCCGCAAAAAGCGCGGAGGATGAGCGCGTGCCTCTGGGAACGGTCGCGCGCACGGGGGAAATTTGTCCGCAGGATGGTGTCTGGTGCGACAAGTATTGGGCTTCGGTCAGCTATGAGGCGACACGACATTTCAGGAAGGGTGAAGTGATGCCGCAACTCGTCATGGACGATCGCCGTCCCATCCCATTTCTCGACACGTTGCTTGGCATGCGCAAGCACCGCACCAATGCTGACTGGAGCCTGGTGTCCTACGACAGTCAGGCGTAGTGCGGACACCGGGCAGACACCCGCCGCCCGCTCTCTCACAATCGCGGTACGCGCAAGACCGATATCCCTCGGCCATGAAAATCCAGAACGAAGCGGCAGCGAGCGCCGGGCTGTTTTATTCCGACGAACGGCAAAGGTTGCAGGAGGCCGCGCGCGAGCGTGGCGAAGTCTCCTGCGGCTGGACTGAACGATGAAGAAACAAAGCACATCAATGGCGATCTGCGTCGCGCTTGCACTCTGCGGTTGTTCAAACAAGGATAATCCGGTGCCGACTCAGGCCGAATCGAGCGCGGTACGCGCGAAACTGGCCTTTACCTGTGTCCACGAAGCGGACCATTTGCCGCCGCTTGACCTGCGTGCCGACGAACTATTCAAGTACGCATTGTTCCTTGAAAAGAAACCCGGACCGAAAGATTACGATGCTGCGGCTCGCTACTACAGAATCGCCTCCGCGTATGGTCATTACAAGGCCAACCATAACCTTCAGTTGCTGGTTTCCACCGGGCAAGCATCGTCTCCCCATGCAGCCAAGGAGACAATCGACCTGGCTGAACAGTTAATAGCCGGGGGTATCCCTGGCGGCTATTACGACATGGGTCATTACCTTGAACTCGGCTACGGCGTCAAACAGGACGAGAGGAAGGCGCGGATCTATTTCCGCAAGGCTGCGGACCTCGGTAGTCCAGAGGGGCAATACTACGTAGGGGATCTTCTTTCACCCAAGGATCGTGCGCCAGACGTTTCGCGGCAGATGCTGAAGTGTGCGGTCGAACAGGGATATGGAAAGGCCGGCAGCTACTTGGGCATTGATCTGATGGACCGCAAACTCTATACGGAAGCAACCAATGCATTCCAAAGCGGAGCGCGCGCCGGCGATGCACAATCGGCATCATTCCTGCAATACGGGTTTGATACAAACCCATCGGATGAAATGTCTTATATCGGGCAACCCAAGGACCCCGAACGTTCGCGTCGGTACGGCCTGATCTGGAGGTTCCTCAACGACCACGACGGCCTCAATCCAAAGGTGCCGGACATCGACCAGATCGTGCCACTGCCGCCCGCGAAGCTGCCGGAGTGGGATGGCACGTTCCAGTGGGAAAAGGAGAGGGACGCCGCGCAGCCACCCCAGAAACCCGACGAGGCGCTGGTTGTGCGTCTCGCGAAAGAAAAAAATCTCGACCCCGCGACAGGGCTTCCTCTCGTTCCCGCAAAAAGCGCGGAGGATGAGCGCGTGCCTCTGGGAACGCTCACGCGCGCGGGGGAAGTTTGTCCGCAGGATGGTGTCTGGTGCGACAAGTATTGGGTTTCGGTTAGCCATGACGCGACACGCCGCTTCAGGAAAGGCGAGACGATGCCGCAACTCGTCATGGACGATCGCCGTCCCGTTCCGTTTCTCGACCCGCTGCTTGGCATGCGCAAGCAGCGCACCAATGCAGACTGGAGCCTGGTGTCCTACGACGATCAGGCGTAATGCGGACACCGGGCAGACATCTGCCGCCCGCCCGCTCAATATCGGGTGGCACGCGAAAGACCGAGATCCCTCGGCCATGAAAATCCAGAACGGAGCGGCAGCGACCGCCCGGCTGTTTTATTACGACGGACTGCAAAGGTCGGAGGAGGCCGCGCGAGAACGTGGCGCAGTCGCCTGCGGCTCGACCGAACGATGAAGAAACAAAGCACATCAATGGCGATCTGCGTCGCGCTTGCACTCTGCGGTTGTTCAAACAAGGATAATCCGGTGCCTACTCAGGCCGAATTGAACGCCGTGCGCGCGAAACTGGCCTTTACCTGCGTGCACGAGGTGATCCAACAGCCTCCGCTCGACCCGCGAGCCGACGAACTATTCAAGTACGCCCTGTTCCTTGAAAAGAAACCAGGCCCGAAAGATTACGATGCTGCGGCTCGCTACTACCGGATCGCTGCCGCTTACGGCCATTACAAGGCTAACCACAACCTCCAATTGCTGGTCTCCACCGGGCAGGCATCGTCTCCACATGCGGCAACAGAAACCATCGACCTTGTCGAGCAACTGATTGCTGCGGGCGTCCCGGGCGGCTATTACGACATGGGTCACTACCTCGAAGTTGGTTATGGGGTAAAGCAGGATGAAAAGAAGGCATTGGTTTACTTCCGCAAGGCAACAGATATGGGGAGTCCAGAAGCTCAAGACCATGTCGGTGATCTATTGGCGCCTGTGGACAAGGCTCCCGAAATCGCATTGGAGATGCACCAGTGCGCTGCGAACCAAGGTTATGGTCCAGCCGCGACCACTCTGGGCATGACATTAAAGATGCGAAGCCAATTCACGGAAGCTGTGGCCGCCTTTCAAAAGGGAGCTGCAGCCGGCGACACATATTCAGCACTCTTTCTGGAGAACGGATTCGCTGGTCCGCCATCTACGGATCAACTTTACTATCTCGCTTTGTCGCATGATCCGGAGCGTACTCGTCGTTATAAGCTGATCGGCACGTTTCTGGACGACCACGACGGCCTCAATCCAAAGGTGCCGGACATCGACCGCATCGTGCCACTGCCACCCGCGAAGCTGCCGGAGTGGGACGGCGCATTCCAGTGGCAGAGGGAACAGAACACCGCGCAGCCACCCCAGAAACCCGACGACGCACTGGTCGCACGCCTGGCCAAGGAAAAGAATCTCGACTCGGCAACCGGGCTTCCTCTAGTCCCCGCAAAAAGCGCGAAGGCCGGGCGCGTGCCTCTGGGAACCGTTGCGCGCGTGGGGGAAGTTTGTCCACAGGAGCAGAAGTACCGAACCTCAAGCTGCATCGACAAGTAGTTACCCAGAGGACGCCGCATAATGCAGGCGCATAAAAATACGCGGCGTGCGAGCCCCCCACCGCGCCGCCCCTCAATCCTCCTCACTCCCCCCAACTTCTTTCCCACCCTCATCAAGTCGCTTCATGTTATCGAGCAGCTTCAGCAGATAGTGCAGCGTATGCGTGACATCATCAGTAGAAAAATTACTCAGCACCTGCTCGTAGTAATCGTGAATCTTCGGCGTCGCCTGCTGCACCCACAGCTTGCGGCCTGACTCCGTCATCGTGATCCGGCGCGAGCGGCGGTCCTGGCCGTCGGCCGTCGCACTCAGATGGCCGTCGCGCTCCATCCGGCTGATCAGCCCCGACAGATTCTGCCGGCTCACCATCAGGTAGCTGGCCAGTCCTCCGACACTCATCCCGTGCTCCGCTTCGGGCCGCGATAGCGCGCCCAGTACCGCCCACTGCTGGGTGGTCAGTCCTTCCGCCTCCACCGCCCGCGTACCGGTTTTATGCAACATATTTGCACACTGATACAACCGGAAAAACAGCCGGTTAGCCAGCTCCAGTTTCACGGAAACATCATTTTTCTGCTGCTTGACCAAGGGATTCTCCTGATACCGCCGTTCTTGTAGTCGCCGCTTACCCCGCCTAGTATACGTCAATATATTGACATATCTAGACGGCGCGGACGCTTTCTTCGCAGCGCCAATGGTAACCCTGACAACTGACGGAGACGATTGTGCAAAGACTCGAAGGCAAGACGGTCATCGTGACCGGCGGCGGCGGCGGGATCGGCGGGGCGGCCTGCCGGCGCTTCGCGGCCGAAGGCGCGCGGGTGGCGGTGCTGGATCTCTCGATCGAGGCGGCCGAAAAAGTGGCCGGCGCGATTCGCGCCGCGGGCGGCACGGCCGAAGCGCTGCGCTGCGATATCACCCAGCGCGCGGAAGTGGACGCGGCCGTCGTGGCCACCGAAGCGAAACTCGGCCCGGTCGACGTGCTGGTCAACAACGCCGGCTGGGACGTCTTCAAGCCGTTCGTCAAAACCGAGCCGTTTCAATGGGAACGGCTGATCGCGATCAATCTGACCGGCGCGCTGCACATGCATCACGCGGTGCTGCCGGGGATGGTGCAGCGCAAGGCCGGACGCATCGTCAATATCGCGTCGGACGCGGCGCGGGTCGGCTCGTCGGGCGAAGCGGTGTACGCGGCCTGCAAGGGCGGCCTCGTGTCGTTTTCGAAGACCATCGCGCGCGAGCACGCGCGCCACGGCATCACGGTGAACGTCGTGTGCCCCGGCCCGACCGATACCGCGCTGTTCGCCGAATACAAGGAAGGCGCCGGCAACCCGGAGAAGCTGATGGAAGCGTTCCAGCGCTCGATTCCGCTCGGCCGCATCGGCCAACCCGACGATCTGCCGGGCGCGGTGGTGTTCTTCGCCAGCGACGACGCGGGCTACATCACCGGCCAGGTGCTCAGCGTGTCGGGCGGCCTGACGATGGCCGGTTGAATTCACGACTGAACCCACGGCGGAACTCCCATCACCAAGGAAGCGACGATGAACTACGAAGACATCCTTTACGAAGTGCGCAACGGCGCGGCCTGGATCACGATCAACCGTCCGGAGAAGATGAACGCGTTTCGCGGCCGCACCTGCGATGAACTGATTCACGCGATCAACAAGGCCGGCTACGCGCGCGAAGTCGGCGTGATCGTGCTGGCCGGCGCGGGCGAGCGCGCGTTCTGCACCGGCGGCGATCAGTCGTCGCACGAAGGGCAGTACGACGGCCGCGGCACGATCGGCCTGCCGATGGAAGAGTTGCACAACGCGATTCGCGACGTGCCCAAACCGGTGATCGCACGCGTGCAGGGCTTCGCGGTCGGCGGCGGCAACGTGCTGTGCACGATCTGCGACTTCACGATCGCGTCGGAAAAAGCGGTCTTCGCGCAGGCCGGCCCGAAGGTCGGCTCGGTCGACCCTGGCTACGGCACCGCGTTCCTCGCGCGCGTGGTCGGCGAGAAGAAGGCGCGCGAGATCTGGTATCTGTGCCGCCGCTACCCGGCCAGCGAGGCGCTCGCGATGGGCCTCGTCAACGCGGTCGTGCCGCACGACCAACTGGACGCCGAAGTGCAGAAGTGGTGCGACGAGATCATGGAGAAAAGCCCGACCGCGATCGCGATCGCGAAGCGCTCGTTCAACATGGACACCGCGCATCAGGCGGGGATCGCGGGCATGGGCATGTACGCGCTGAAGCTCTACTACGACACCGAAGAATCGCGCGAAGGCGTGAAGGCCTTCCAGGAAAAGCGCAAACCCGAGTTCCGCAAGTACGCGAAATAAACCCGACCACGTGCGCGAGGACCCGTGGCGCGCCGTGCCGTCTTGCCGCCCCGCGCGGGTCGCGCCAGCCAGGAGCCATGATGAATCCCTACCTCGATGAAGACCTCGTCGCGCTCGGCGAACATGCGCGGCGCTTTGCGCGCGAACGCGTCGCGCCGGGATTCCTCGAACGCGACAAGACCCGCACGCTCGACCGCGACCTGATGCGCGAGATGGGCGAGATGGGTTTTATCGCGCCGGAGTTGCCCGAGCAGTACGGCGGCCAGGGCACCGGCTGCCTCGCGGCCGGCGTGATCCACGAGGAAATCGCGCGCGCCGATCTGAGCCTGTCGTATATCAACCTGCTCGCGTCGCTCAACGGCCAGATTCTCGCGCAGCACGCGGCGCCGGAAATCGCAAAGCCGTGGCTCGAAAAACTCACGCAAGGCACCGCATTGTTCGCGATTGCGCTGACCGAACCGCGCGGCGGCTCGGACGCGGCGAACCTGCGTCTGCGGATGGAACGGGTCGGCGACCACTACGTGCTCAACGGCGAGAAGACCTCGATTTCCGCCGCCGACCAGGCCGATGCCGCGGTCGTGTTCGCGCGCACCGGCAGCGTCGAAGCGGGCGCGCGCGGCGTCTCGGCGCTGCTCGTGCCGATGGATCTGCCGGGCATCACCCGCAACCGCTTCGACTGTCACGGTCAGCGCGCGATCGGCCGCGGCTCGCTGTTCTTCGAGAACGTGCGGGTGCCGGTCGACCATCTGCTCGGCGAAGAAGGGAAGGGCTTCGTGCAGGTGATGCAGGGCTTCGACTTCTCGCGCGCGCTGATCGGCCTGCAGGTGCTGGCGGTCGCCAAGGTCAGCCTCGAAGAAACCTGGGAGTATGTCGCTCAGCGCGAAGCGTTCGGCAAGCCGCTGTCGGCGTTTCAGGGCGTCTCGCATCCGCTCGCGGATTTCGAAACCCAGGTCGAGGCGGCGCGGCTGCTGTGTCTGCAAACGCTGTGGCTGAAGGATCGCGGCTTGCCGCACACCGCCGAGGCGGCGATGTGCAAATGGTGGGGCCCGAAACTCGCGTACGACGTCGTGCACCAATGCCTGCTCTCGTTCGGCCACGGCGGCTACGATCGCGGTCCGCTGGAGCAGCGTCTGCGCGACGTGCTGGGCTTCCAGATCGGCGATGGCACCGCGCAGATCATGAAGACGATCATCGCCCGCACCCGCGCGGGGCGCGACGCGGTGCCGGCCTGAACCCGGCCATTCCTACTCAGGCATCCATAACAAAACGGAGACGCACGCATGGAGTTCGACCCGGTTCTGATCGCGCCGCGACGGCAAGCTAGCATCGCAAGCGGCTGGTGGCCCGAGCGCACCATCAACGACGCGCTCGACGCCTGTGTCGCGGCCCGCCCCGACCAGCTTGCGCTCAGCGCGATGCGGCTGGAGGACGGCACCACCGCGCGCTTCACCTACCGCGAAATGGCGACGCTGGCCGACCGGATCGCAGTCGGTCTCACGCGCCTCGGCGTGGAGCGCAACGACGTGGTGTCGATGCAATTGCCGAACTGGTGGGAGTTCACGCTGACCTATCTGGCCTGCTCGCGCATCGGTGCGGTGATCAATCCGTTGATGCCAATTTTTCGGGAGCGCGAGCTGTCGTTCATGCTGAACCACAGCCGCAGCAAGATCATGATCGTGCCGAAAAGGTTTCGCGGCTTCGACTTCGAACGGATGATCGCAGGCCTTGCCGGTCAGTTGCCGCATCTGCGGCACGTCGTGGTGGTCGGCGGCGAAACGGACGGCAAGCCGGCCGCGAACAGTTTCGAGGCGCTGCTATCGGGCCCGCAGTGGGAGCGCGACGCGGATGCGCGCGAGATCCTGACCCGCAATCGCCCAGGCCCCGACGACGTCACGCAATTGCTCTATACGTCCGGCACGACCGGCGAGCCGAAAGGGGTGATGCATACAGCCAACACGCTGCTGTCGAATATCGTGCCGTACGCCCACGCGATGCGCCTGAGCGCGGACGACGTCGTGCTGATGGCATCGCCGCTCGCGCATCAGACCGGCTTCATGTACGGGCTGATGATGCCGATCGTGCTCGGCGCCCGCGCGGTGTTGCAGGATATCTGGCAGCCGGCGCAAGCGGTCGAGACGATCCGCAGCGAAAGCGTGACCTTCACGATGGCATCGACCGTGTTCCTCACCGATCTGGCGGCCACCGTGCATGAAACGCAAGCCGCGGTGCCTCGTTTACGGACCTTCCTGTGCGCCGGCGCGCCGATTCCGGGGCCGCTGGTCGAGCAGGCGCGCGCAGCGCTCGGCGCGAAGATCGTATCGGCCTGGGGGATGACCGAGATGGGCGCGGTCACGCTGACCGGGCTCGACGATGCCGACGAGCGCGCGTTCACGACCGACGGCGCGCCGCTGCCCGGCGTCGAACTGCGCATCGTCGACGACGAGCACGCGCCGTTGCCGGCGGGCACGACCGGCCATCTGCTGGTGCGCTCGTGCTCGTCGTTCGGCGGCTATCTGCATCGCGAGCATCTGAACGCAACCGATGCCGACGGCTGGTTCGATACCGGCGACCTCGCGCGCGTCGACGAACAGGGCTATATCCGTATCAGCGGACGCAGCAAGGACGTGATCATCCGCGGCGGCGAGAACATTCCGGTGGTCGAGATCGAGGCGTTGCTGTACCGGCATCCGGCGATCGCGGCAGCGGCGCTCGTCGCGTATCCGGATCAGAGGTTGGGCGAGCGGGCTTGCGCGGTCGTCGTCACGCGGCCCGGCGAGCCGCTCGATCTGCCGGCGCTCGTCGAGTTTCTGAAGTCGCACAAGGTGGCCGCGCATTACCTGCCGGAACGCTTGCTCGTGCTCGACGCGCTGCCGGTCACGCCGGCCGGCAAGGTGCAGAAGTTCAAGCTGCGGGAGATGTTGCGGGAGCTCTTGCGCGACGGTGGGAGGACGGAATAAAGCAGGGCGGTACGGCACGCTCACGCGCAACGCGCAGCGGTCTGCAGATTCATTCGGGCTTCGTATAAACCGATTCAACATTCGGAAGAATGACCGACGAGGGGAAGCATAGAATCCGGCAACAGCTTGACGACAGAACACCTAAAAGATCCCTCATGAGGATCCACTTGTGGAGACACGTCGATGGCATTGCATGGAGAACCGCTTTCCAGTCCCGTATCGCCGATACGTTCAGGCCTGCGCGCAGACGAGCACGGCTTCGAGGAGGCAACCTACCGGAAGGTTGCCTGGCGGCTCGTGCCGCTGCTGTTGTTGTGTTACGTGGTCGCGTATCTCGATCGCGTGAATGTCGGCTTCGCCAGGTTGCAGATGGCGAACGACCTCCAGTTGTCCGATGCCGTGTATGGATTCGGCGCAGGCGTGTTTTTTCTCGGCTACTTTCTGTTCGAAATTCCGAGCAACCTGATACTTCACCGCGTCGGCGCGCGCATCTGGATTGCCCGCATCATGGTGACGTGGGGCGTCATTTCGTGCCTGACGATGTTCGTGTCGTCGCCGGGCTGGTTTTACGTGATGCGCTTTGCGCTCGGTGTCGCCGAAGCCGGTTTCTTCCCCGGCATCATCGTTTATCTGACCTGCTGGTTTCCCGCGCATCGCCGCGCGCGCATGACCTCGCGCTTCATCGTCGCCGTGCCGCTGTCCGGCATGATCGGCGGACCGCTGTCGGGGTACATCCTCAAGGCCTTCGACGGCGTCCATGGCTGGCATGGCTGGCAGTGGTTGTTTCTGCTCGAGGGCCTGCCCTCGATCGCCGTCGGCGTGCTGGTGCTGTTGTGTCTGGACGACCGCATCGGCAAGGCGAAATGGCTGTCCGACGACGAAAAAGCGCTTCTCGAGCGCAACGTCGCCGCCGATAACTCGGGCAAGGCGACGCCGGCTTTCGGCGCGGTCATGACCGATCCGCGCATCTGGCTGATCTGCGCGATGCACTTCTGCTTTGTAATGGGCATGTATGGCGTGGGCTTCTGGCTGCCCACGCTGATCAAGGGGGCGGGCGTGACCGATCCCTCGATAATCGGCGCGTTGTCGATGATTCCGTCCTTCACCGCGGTGGTGATGATGCTGGCTGTCGCCCGCAGTGCCGATCTGCGCCGCGAGCGCCGGTGGCATACGGCGGCACCCGCGCTGTGCGGCGCGGTAGCGCTGCTTCTCGCGGTCGCCTGGTCGCACGACACAACGCTGGCGATGATCGCGCTGTCGCTTGCCACCGCGGGCATTCTCACCACGCTGCCGCTCTTCTGGTGTTTCCCGACCGCGATCCTCGCGGGCGCCGGCGCGGCCGCCGGTATCGCGCTGGTGAATGCGATGGGGAACGTGGCCGGCTTCGTCGGGCCTTACGCCGTGGGCTGGTTGCGCGAGCTCACCGGAACGGCTACCGCAAGCATGGTGATGCTGGCCGGTTTCATGTTCGTCGGCGGGTGCCTTGCGCTTTGCTTTCCGCGTGAACTGGTCAACCGGTGACTTGCGTCGTCGCGACCCGATTGCTCGTCACGAAAGCAAATAACAGAACTTCGAAATCGATATTGGACGCCGGCGCGCTCCGCTCCGAAGATGCGGTTCATCGGCGTGCCGCGGTTTGCGCGGCGCGTGCCGAAGATCGAAACGCAAACAAGGAGACGACGCGTGATCAAGCGATACCAGCTCTACATCGGCGGACGGCGCGAGGACGCCACCGGCCAGCGTGTGCTGCCCAGCACCAATCCTTATACCGGCGCGGCGTGGGCGGAAATCCCGGACGCCAGCGCGGCCGACGTGGCCCGCGCGGTGGCGGCGGCCAATCGGGCATTTCACGAAGGCTGGCGGGACACTCCCGGCATCCTGCGCGCCAGCCTGATGCAAAAACTGGCGGCGCTGATCGAGGCCAATGCCGAGCGGATGTCGACGGTCGAAAGCACCGACAACGGCAAGATCGTGCGCGAGACGCGGCCGCAAATGCTGTGGGTCGGCCGCCAGTTGCGCTATTTCGCCGGTTACGCGGACAAGCTGTTCGGCCAGCAACTGCCGCTCGATCAGCCGAACACGCTCGACTATCTGTCGCTCGAACCGTACGGCGTAGTCGGCCTGATCACCGCGTGGAATTCGCCGCTCGCGCTGCTCGCGAACAAGCTCGCGCCCGCGCTCGCGGCCGGTAATTGCGTGGTCGTCAAACCGTCCGAGCATGCGTCGGCGTCGACGCTCGAATTCGCGTCGCTGGTCGAGGAAGCAGGTTTCCCGCCGGGCGTATTCAACGTCGTGACGGGCGGCGCGGAAACCGGCCGCGCGCTCGTCGACGATCCGGGCGTCGCGCTCGTCAGCTTCACCGGCAGCCCGAACGTCGGCCGGCAGATCGCGGCCGCGGCGGGGCAGCGGCTGGTGCCGGTCAAGCTGGAACTCGGCGGCAAGTCGCCGAACATCATTTTCGAGGACGCCGATCTCGACAAGGCCATCGTCGGCGCGCTGGCCGGCATTTTCGGCGCGACCGGCCAGACCTGCGTGGCGGGCTCGCGGCTGCTGGTGCAGCGCGGCGTCTACGACCAGGTGGTCGAGCGGCTCGCGGCGCGCGCCGCCACGATCCGGATGGGCGACCCGCTCGATCCGGCCACCGAAATGGGCGCGGTCGCCAACGAACCGCAGTATCGCCGCATCCTCGCGGCAATCGACGCGGCGCAGTCCGCCGGCGGCCGGCTCGTGACCGGCGGGCGGCGCGCGCGCGGGCCCGGCCTCGAAGCGGGGTTCTTCATCGAACCGACGATCTTCGCCGACGTCGACAACCGCAGCGCCCTCGCGCAGGAAGAAATCTTCGGCCCGGTGCTCGCGATCATTCCATTCGATTCGGAAGCCGAAGCAATCGCGATCGCCAACGATACGCGCTACGGCCTCGCCGCCGGCATCTGGTCGCGCGACATCTCGCGGGTGATGCGCGTGGCGCGAGCGATCCAGGCGGGCAGCGTGTGGGTCAACACCTACCGCGCGCTGGCCGCGCAGGCGCCGTTCGGCGGCTTCAAGGAATCGGGCATTGGCCGCGAACGCGGCGAAGCCGGCCTGCACGAATACATGACCACCAAAAACGTGATGATCGATTACTCGGACGGCGTGCGCGATCCGTTCGCGATTCGCACCTGAGCCTTCTCTACAACACAATTCAAGGAGACGTGATGAGTCAGTATCAGCAAATCGGTTTTATTGGTCTCGGCGTAATGGGCGGTCCGATGTGCACGAACCTCGTGCGCAAGTCGGGCTTGCCGGTGCACGTGTTCGACACCTCGAAAGAGGCGCTCGCGAAGCTGGTCGAGGCGGGCGCCAGTGCGCACGACAGCATCGCCGAACTCGCGCGGCAGGTCGACGTGGTGTTCCTGTCGTTGCCGTCGATCGATCAGGTCGAGGCGGTGTGCGCGCAATTGCGCGGCACGGCGGACCGGCCGCGGGTGATCGTCGACATGAGCACCAGCGATGTGGCGCGTACGCGCTTGCTTGCGGAATCGTTGGCGCAGGACGGTATCGCGTACGTCGACGCGCCGGTCGCGCGTACCGCCGAAGCGGCGCTGAACGGCACGTTGCTGATCACGGTCGGCGGCAGCGACGCGCTGTTCGAGTCGCTGAGCCCGCTGCTCGGCTGCATGGGCAGCGACATCATCCACTGCGGCGAGGTGGGCGCCGGCCAGATGGTGAAGATCCTGAACAACATGATGGTGTTCATGACGGTCAACGCGCTGTCGGAAATCATCACGATCGGGCGGCGCGCGGGGCTGGCGGGCGACGTGCTGTTCGAGCTGCTGTCGAAAGGCTCGGCCGACAGCTTCGTGCTGCGCAATCACGGGATGAAATCGCTGGCGGCCGACCGTTTTCCGGAGAAGGTCTTTCCGATGCTGTACGCGATCAAGGACGCGGGTCTCGCGTTGACGCTCGCGAAGCAGGGCAATTTCGAGCCGCGCATCGCCCAGTACACGTACGACGTAATGTGCAAGGCTCGCGACGCCGGCTTCGCGCAGAACTACCATCCGGCGATGGTGCAAGTCGTCGATGGCCGGGCCGGCGAGAACAGCGGACCGCTCGCGTAAATTGCCGGGGACGCGTGCGGTGGATCCGCACGCGTGCGCGTCGACACGTCAGCGACGCTTACCGCGTACCGCTACCGCTTCACGCGTGCTGCGTGATGTCGCCGGCGAGCCGCGGCAGGATCGACGCCGCGATCTTGCGCGTGAGCCCCGACGCATGCCGCTCGCTCCAGATCGCTTCCATTCGCACGCTGCCGGCGGTCGCCGGCAGTTCCCGGAAGCGCACCCCCGGAAATGCGCTGAGCGCATACGCGCGCGGCACCAGCGACACGCCGAAGCCGAGCCGCACCATCTGGAAGATCGTCAGCGGGTTGCGCGCGCTATGGCGGAACTCCGGGCTGAAGCCCGCCTGGTGACAGCTCGCGACGATCGCATCGAACACCGCCGGGCCGTACTCGCGCGCAAGCCCGACCATCGCCTCGTTGGCGAGATCGGCGAGGCCGAACTCCGGTTTGCTCGCCAGCCAATGACGCTCGGGCACGACGGCCACGAGGGCCTCGCTGAAAATCGGCGCATGGTTGAGCTTCATCCGGTCCGGTCGCACGTGAACGATGCCGAGATCGAGCGTGCCCTGCGCGACCGCGACCACCTGATCCTGCGACTGCATGTCGTTGACCGAAATCTCCACGTGCGGAAAGGCCTCGTGCATCAGCGTGAGAAAGCCCGGCATCACGCTGAACAGCGCGGAGGTCGCGACCCCGACGCGCAACGCGCCCGCATCGCTATTGGCGGTTCGCACCGTCGCATTGACGGCGGTGCGCAACTGATCGAGCAGCAGGCGGCTCTCGCGCAGAAACACGACGCCCGCGTCGGTCAGCCTGACCTCGCGTTTGGTGCGCGCGAACAGCTGCACGCCCATTTCCGTTTCGAGCGCCTTGATGTGCTGCGAAAGCGGCGGCTGCGAGATGTGCAGGCGCTCGGCGGCGCGGCTGAAACTCAATTCTTCCGCGACCGCAACGAAGGAGCGCAGATGCCTCATGTCCATGACGTATCGCCTGTGAACGCGTGATGAGTGAAGCGGCCCGGCGCGGCAACGCGAGCGGGCGGGGAAGGAACGCCGATTCTAGCGGGAGAGTGCCGCGCGGCGAAGTCGCACGGCGAGCGGAGCAAGAAGGAGCGAACGAGGGCGCCAACGAGCGCGCCAACGAGCGCGAACCGTTGCAAGGCGGCGCGAGCCGTCCATCCGACCGGCCGCGCGCCGCCTGGCTCGCCAGGCGTCAGCCGAGCACGCGGGTGATCGCGCGCACCGGCGTGTCGGGCGTCGCGGACAGCAGCGCATCGAGTACCGCATCGACGCGCGCGGCGGAGAGGCCGAGCTGCGCATTGCCGCGAAATTTGCCGACGATATCGTCGAGCGACAGCGCGCGCTCGCCGCTGCCCAGGTTGACCGGCACCTGCGCGCGCAGCGTGCGGCCATCGGCGAGCGTGATGGCGACCGCGCCCGAAAAGTACTTCGGGAAATTCGAGCCGGCTTCCTTCACGCATTCGGTTTTCGCGGCGAGCGCGAGGATCGCCGGATCGCGCAGGCTGTCGTCGCTCAATTCCGCCAGCGTGAAGCGGTTGCGCGCGAAGCACGCGGCGACGACGAATTGCGCGCTGAACTTCGCTTCGTAGTCGCTCTTCGGCACGAGCTTGGCGCTCGCCGGTTCCGCGACGATCGGCAGCGTCGCTTCCGGCAGTTCGCATACGATGCGCGCGAGCGCCGCGTCGGGACCGATCTCGCGGCGCAGTTGCAGCGCGGCTTCGGCGCAGCCATGAATGAAGTGGCACACCGGATAGGGCTTGATCGACGTGTCGAGCATCGCCCAGTCCGAGCCGAGACCGGCGGCGATCGAGTCGGCGTCGACTTCGCTCGCAAGGCTCTGCAGGTGCGTGTCGAGCAGACCGAAGCGGCCTTCATACGGACGACGCGGCCCGGCGAAGCCCGCCTGCGCCAGATGCGCGGCCGTGATGCCGGCGAGCGCGCCCCAGCCCGGGTGCATCCGCTTGGTCCACGCGCCGTTCTCGAGGAACACCTGCACGCCGGACGCGGTGCTCGCCGCGATCCCCTGCGCGCTGACGAGCTGGTCGGCGCTCAGTCCCAGCAGCTTGCCCGCGACGACCGCCGAGCTGAAGTGCGAGACGACGCCGGTCGCGTGAAAGCCGACGTGGTGGAAACCGCCTTTGACCGCGCGACCCAGACGGATCGCCGTTTCCATCCCGGCGACGTAGGCGGTGATCATCTGCCCGAAGCGCATGTCGTTCGCTTCGGCGAGCGCGAGCGCGGCGGGCAGACAGGCCACCGACGGATGCACGATGCTGGCCGGGTGGGTGTCGTCGAAATCGAGGCCGTGAATCAGATAGCCGTTCGCGAGCGCGGCATCGCGCGGCGCGAGTCGCAGGTCGCCGCCTATCACAGTCGCGGCGCCCTCGCTGCCGGCGGCGCGAATTCCTTTCAGGGCCGGCGCGGCAAACGGAAACCGGTGCGATGCGAACGCGAGGCCGATCGCATCGACGATATGCTCGACCGATTTGCGCCAGACGGCAGCGGGAATCGCGTCGAGGTGAAGATCGTGCGCGAACGTCGACAGCGCTTCGGCGATGTTCACGGCGGGCTGGGGTAGAACGGAGGTGCTGTGCATGGTGTGGTGGGTTAGCTGTGGCGATTAGCTGTGGCGAGCCGCGTCGCCGATCCGGTAGATGCGCGCGGCGGTGTTGTAGAACAGATCGGCCTTGTCGGTTTCGCTCGCGTTCGCGGCCAGCCGCTTGAACGCATTCCAGACCGTCGCATAGCTCGCGGAACAGCGATCGACCGGGAAGTTGCTCTCGAACATGCAGCGCCGCGCGCCGAATGCCTCGAGCACTGCTTCGACGCTCGGACGCCACGCGTTCGCGAGGGTCGTCGACGAAGGGGGCGAGGGCTGGCTGACGAAGTCATAGCCGAACACCGTGGTGCCATAACCGCCGATTTTCATCACGATGTTCGGACACGCGGCGAGCGGCGCGAGCAGCGGCAGCCATTCGTCGAAGGCGGCCCGTGGGCGTCCCGCGTACGGGCCGACGCCGAGCAGTCCGCCGATGTGATCGAGCACGATCGTCGTCTCCGGCACCGCGCGCGCGAGGTCGATCACGTCCTGAAGCTGCGTGTGATAGACCCACGCGTCGAACGTCAGGCCGTGCCGCGCGAGTTGCCGCACTCCCGCGCGAAACGCTTTGTCCGCATACAGCCCGAGCGGCGGACGCGGCAGCACGCCGTGCTGGAACGCTTCATGACGCGAGGCCGCGTAACGGATGCCGCGAAAGCGGCCCTTGCCGGCGTCGATTTGCGCGGCCAGCACGGGTTCCACCGCATCGCCGAGCAGCAAGTCCGCGTAACCGACGATGCCCGCCGCGACATCGGTAGGCGTGCCGCGCGCGCGAGCGGCCTCGGCGAGTTTCACCACCGCTTCGATTTCGCCGACCGGCTTCATCTGTTCGGCGCCGTCACTCCGATATTCCCAACCGCACTGCACATACACCGTGTTCTCGATGCGGTGGCCCGCGCCGGTATCGCGCAGCAGGTCGTCGAGACCATAGCCGCCCCAGTGGTGCGAGAAGTGGTGGTGCGGGTCGATGATGCGGCGCTCCGGTTCCAGCACCGGCTCCGCGCCGAGCGCGAGCCAGCCCGGCTCCGGATGACGGGTCGCCAGACGCGGCGGCTCGAACTGGGCGGCGTCCTGCATTGATAGGCTCAAGCGTGTCTCCTCCAAAGATTTATTTACCGCGCGGATAAATGCCCGTGATCCGCGGATTCATTCGCCCGGCGTCGCGCCATCGAGCTGCCGGCGAGCGGCGAGCGGGCCTTGCGACAAGCATAACCGGATCGTTGCGGCAGCCGTAGCGGGGGATTCATTCGTTATCCCTATAGATCTATCCGACAGTGCAAATTGTTCTCCGCGCGGCGCGGGCATACCTTTGCATCCGTGCAAGCCGTTGCCCACTTCAATCCGAGGACCACACACATCATGACTTCCGCACAGCCGCGACACATGGCGCTCGTCGCTTTCCTTCAGGCGCAGAACTGCAGCAATTACGCGGGTTCGTGGCGGCATCCGTCGAGCATGACGGACTATCTGTCTCCCGAGTACTACCAGCGCATCGCCCGCACGCTCGAAGAAGGCAAGTTCGACATGGCGTTCTTCGACGATCGTCTCGCGATGCCCGACATCTACGGCAACAGTCATCGCGAAACGGTGCGTCACGGCGTGCGTGCGATCAAGCTCGAGCCGACCTCGGTGCTGATGGCAATGGCGATGGTGACCTCGCGCCTCGGTCTGGGCGCGACGTATTCGACCACGTACTACGAGCCGTTTCACGTCGCGCGGCTGTTCGCGACGCTCGACCTGATGACCAAGGGGCGCGTCGCGTGGAACGTGGTGACCTCGATGAACGACTCGGAAGCGGCGAACTTCGGCGCGTCAGAGCATCTCGATCACGATCTTCGCTACGACCGCGCCGACGAATTCATGGAAGTGGTGATGGGTCACTGGGACACCTGGCGCGAAGGCGCGATCGTCGCCGACAAACAGGAGAACTATTTCGCCGATCCGTCGAAGGTCACCCGCCTCGATCATCAGGGCCGCTTCTTCAGCTCGCGCGGCCCGCTGACGGTGCCGCGCTCGCCGCAAGGCCATCCGGTGATCCTGCAGGCCGGTCAGAGCGGCCGCGGGCTGACCTTTGCCGGCCGCTGGGCCGAGGTCGTATTCGCCAAATACCCGACGCTCGCCAACGGCATCAAGCAATACGAAGCATTGAAGGCCCGCGCGGTCGCGGCGGGGCGCAGCCCCGATTCGATCAAGATCTGCGCCGAGGTGAAGATCATCGTCGGCGACACCGAGGCCGAGGCGCGCGAGAAACAGCAGCTGATCGACTCGCTGTCGCGGCCGATCGACGGACTCACGATGATCGGCGAAACCCTGAACATCGATTTCTCCGGGCGTCCGTACGACCAGCCGTTCACCGACGAAGAACTCGCCGCGGTGTCGTGGCAGAGCCTGCGCGACAAGGTGGTCGAAGTGAGCGGCAAGCGCAATCCGTCGGTGAAGGATTTTGTCGAGGCGTCCGGGCGCGGCACCTTGCGCGACGGTCCGTGCTTCGTCGGCACCGGCTCCCAGGTGGCCGAACAGATGATCGAATGGTTCGACAAGGCCTGCGACGGCTTCGTGCTGTCGGCGACCTACGTGCCCGGCACCTACGAGGACATCGTGCGGCTGGTGGTGCCCGAGTTGCAGAAGCGCGGCGTGTTCCGCAAGGAGTACGGCGACAGCACGCTGCGCAGCCATCTGGGCTTGCGCAAACCGCTGGCGGGCGACTGGCGTACGCCGTCGTGAGCGGCGCGTCTTTTCAATCACACACGGAGAACCCGACGAAATGACGTCGAAGACTGTACGCATGATGTCGGCGAGCGGCATCCTCGGATATGGCTTTCCGGAAGCCTCGATTCGCGCGGCGCTGGAGCGCAAGCCGCACATGTTCGGCGTGGACGGCGGCAGCTCGGACCCCGGTCCGTACTACCTCGGCTCCGGCAAGACGCTCAACTCGCGCCTCGCGATGAAGCGCGACCTGTCGCTGCTGCTGCGCGCGGCGATCGGATCCGGCGTGCCGATGATGGTCGGCACCGCCGGCGGCGCGGGCGGCGAACCGCATCTGCAGGTGTGCGCGGAACTGGTGCGCGAGATCGCGCGCGAACACGATCTGCATTTCAAGCTCGCGTTGATCCATGCCGAACAACCGAAGGACTATCTGAAGCGGCGCCTCGGCCAGGGGCGGATTCGCGCGCTGGACGGCGCGCCGCCGCTCGACGACGCGACGCTGGACGGCGCCCGGCGCATCGTCGGCATGATGGGCCCGGAGCCTTATCGCGCCGCGCTCGAAGCGGGCGCGCAGGTGATTCTGGGCGGCCGCGGCACCGATCCGTCGCCGTGGGTCGCGCTCGCGATGCATCACGGTCTGCCCGCGGCGCCGTCGTGGTACGCCGGCAAGATGCTCGAATGCGCGTGCAACGCGGCGATTCCGAAGAAGCACGACTGCCTGCTCGTGACCGTCGGCGAAGATTATGTGGAGGCCGAACCGATGAATCCGGAGCTGCGCTGCACGCCGCTGTCGGTCGCGGTTCAGGCGCTGCATGAAACCGCGAGCCCGGTGATTCGTCACGAGCCCGGTGGGCTCGTCGACACCGGCGCTTGCCGGATCGAAGCGCTGACCGAGCGGGTGGTGCGCGTGACCGGGATGCGCTGGCAGCCGCAGCCGTACTCGGTCAAGCTCGAAGGCGTGCGCAGCGTCGGCTTCAGCGCGGTGACGTTCGCCGCCACCCGAGATCCCGGACTGATCGCGCAGATCGATACGTTCGTCGAGTTCGTGCGCGAATCGACCGCTACGAAAGTGCGCGCGCTCGGCATCGCCGACGACGCGTATCGCCTCGTGCTGCGCGTCTATGGCCGCAACGGCGTGATGGGTCCGTGGGAGCCCTCGACCGGTGCGATGCCGGTCGAGATGGCGATCGTTGCCGAAGTGATCGGCACGAACCAGGAGATCGCCAACGCGGCGCTGTCGCTCGCGCGCGTGACGCTGCTGCATTCCGATTTCGCCGGACGCATGTGCCGCGAGGGCAACATGGCGTTTCCGTTTTCGCCGTCCGATATCGAGCGCGGCGAGGTGTACGAGTTCATGTTGCAGCACGTCGTGCTGCCCGACGATCCGTACGAAATGTTCCCGATCGACTACGAGGAGGTCTGACGATGGCCCGCCTGAGAGACATCGCGAAGGCCTGCAAAAGCAAGAACGCGGGACCTTTTCATATCACGCTCGACATCATGTTCGACGACCCGGCGCTGTTCGACAAAGTGCGCGCGTCCGGCGTCATCACCGCGGACCTGATCGCCTCGCTGTACCGGGTCGACGTCGCCCAGGTGCTGTTCACCGAATATCCGCCGGCCCTCGCGTGGAAAGCGACGCTGCCGCGCCGCATCGCGTCGGGGGCGGTCGGTGATACGGACATTTACGGCGCGCAGCAGCATGCGCCGCTGCTCGATATCGAAGTGCCGCTGCCAGACAGCAACGAATAAACCAGAGGCAATCGACATGCAACACGACAATTCGCTCACCGACGCGGCCTCGGACACGGTCTCCGGCGCCGCGCCCGAACTGCGCCAGCGCGACGGCGCCGGCGCGCATCCCACCCATCCCGCCGCTCGAATGGCGCGCGTGAGGCGGCCAGCGCCGAGCCTCGCGAACCATCGCAACCATGACGGCGCGACCAGCTTCGATACCGTGCCGGCGGCGATCCGCGCGATCGAGCGCGGCGAGTTCGTGATCGTCGTCGACGACGAGAACCGCGAAAACGAAGGCGATCTGATCATTGCCGCCGATGCGGTCACGCCCGAAGCGCTCGCCTTCATGGTGCGGCACACGAGCGGGCTGATCTGCGTATCGATGCCGGGCCGCGTGCTCGACCGGCTGGATCTGCCGCCGATGGTCCAGCAGAACGACGAGCCGTTTCGCACCGCGTTCGCGGTCAGCGTCGATTTGCGCCATGGCGTGACAACCGGCATCTCCGCGGCCGACCGCGCGGCGACGATCGGCGCGCTCGCGTCGCCGAAAGCGGTCGCCGACGACTTCGTGCGGCCCGGCCACGTGTTTCCGCTGCGCGCGCGCGAAGGCGGCGTGACCGAGCGGCGCGGCCACACCGAGGCGGCCTACGACCTCGTACGCCTCGCCGGGCGCGGCTATGCCGGCGTGCTGTGCGAGCTGGTCAACGACGACGGCACGATGGCGCGGCGCCCCGATCTGGTGCGCTTCGCGGTCGCGCACGGCCTCACGCTGATCTCGATCGCGCAGTTGCTCGCATACTGCGGCGCCGCGGAAACCCCCTGATCGCAGGAACAAAATCATGCCTACCATCGACAGCCAAAACCTGCGCAAAACACTCGGCGCGTTCACCACGGGCGTCACCGTGATCACGACCGTGGACCCGCAAGGGCGGCGCTTCGGCGTCACCGCGAACTCGTTCAGTTCGGTATCGCTCGATCCGCCGCTGGTGCTGTGGAGCCAGGCGAGCACCTCGCGCAGTCACCCGGCGTTTCGCGACACCGAGCGGTTCGTCGTCAACATCCTTGCGGTCGACCAGATTCATGTATCCGATCGCTTCGCGCGCTCGGGCGACGACAAGTTCAGCGGCGTCGAGATCGACGAAGGTCTCGGCGGGCTGCCGATCATTCGCGGCGCGTCGGCGTTTCTCGAATGCCGCAAGATCGCGACTTACCCGGGCGGCGATCACGTCGTGTTTCTCGGTCAGGTCGAGAATCTGTTTCGCGGCGAGCGCCCGCCGCTCGCGTTTCGCGACGGCAAATATCTGACCCGCCTCGCGCACGATCTGGCCGAAGCGTAAGCATCGGCGCGCGCCGAAAGCGGTGCCGGCGCCTTCGCGCCAGCGCCGCTTGCTGCCCGCCGCCAACGACTCGCGGGCTCATACAGCGGGCGTGGTCTACGCGTTTGTCCCTACGCCGCGGCGGCTTTGCCGCCCGGCTGCGCCGCCTGCCTGCGTGCTACCATCGCCCGATCCCTCTCTGACTGATGCGTGCGCCGCCGCGACGCGAGCGGCCCGCGCTTCGCCCGCCGCCCGATCTCATGGACAATCCGTCGTTCCGTTTTCATCTGCCCGAACTCGAGACCTTTCTCGTCGTGCTCGAGGAGGGGCAGTTCAGCAAGGCGGCCGAACGGCTCTGCATTTCACAACCCACCGCATCGAGCCGCGTGAAGAAGCTGGAGTCGGTGCTGCGGGTGCAACTGCTGGTGCGCACCACGCGCAGCGTCGAGCCGACCGAGGAAGGGCGCCTGCTGCAGGCCGCCGCCAGCGAAGCGCTCGGTGGGCTATATGACGTGCTGCGCCAGTTCCGCGGCCGCTCGGAGGCCGCGCGCAACCGGGTCGTGGTCGCCGCGACGCCGATGATCGCCGCGACCTTTCTGCCGCAAATCATTCATTCGTATTGCGAGCGCTTTCCCGACGTCAGCGTCCAGTTGAAGGACATGCCGTACGAAAGCGTGCTCAAGACTATCGCCGACGGCAGCGCCGATCTCGGCGTCGCGGCGATCGACGGCGACTACGACAACCTGCTGTTTCGCCCGCTCGCCGAGGAGCCGGTGGTGCTGATGGCGCCCGCCGCGCATCCGATCACCCAGGTAGAGCAGGTGACGGTGGAAACGCTGTTGCCGTACCGGCTGATTCTGCTCGCCCGCTACGGCGATCTGCGCCAGCGGCTCGCGCGGGCGTTCGACGAGCGCGGCGCCGTCTTCGACGCGGCGACCGCCGCCACGCTGCCCACCTTGCTCGGCATGATCGACACCGGCGGCTTTCTGACTTTCATGCCGCGCTCGCTCGCGGAATCGAATGCGCGGCGCAATCGCGCGACGCTGGAGCTGAGCGACTTCCGGGCGAGCCGCTGTTACGGCAGCATCGTCACCCGCAAGGCGGTGCCGACCACCGCGATCAAGAGCTTCCGCGATCATCTGCACAGCGAATTTCCCGCGTCGATGCATGACGCCGGCGCGGCGTCGTAGCGCGACGCTTCGCGCTTCCATGAAAAAAGGCGTCACCGTCGTGAGACCGTGACGCCTTTCGTTTGCCGGGCGCGGCGAGCGCACCCGTTCGCACACTGGCCGGTTCAGGGTGTCCCGCTGCCGACCACCGACGCCGTCGCAACCGCCACATCGTGGTGCGGCTGCGTGCGCTCGGCGACATAGCCGACCTGATGGGCGCGGTGCCGCAGCTTCATGTAGCCGATGCCGCCGAGCGTCGCGATGGTCCCGGCCACCGACACCATGCCCGCGAGGTACCACCACGAGCCCGTCCGGTGCATCAGCCATTCGGCGATCAGCGGGGTGGGGGCGCTGAACAGGATCGACGCGATCGCGCCGGACACCGCGATCCCGGTGTAGCGGTATTCGGCCGGAAACAGTTCGGCGCTCATGCTGCCGACGACGCCATAGGTGGTGACCTGTCCGCAGACCATCGTCAGCGACAACGCGATGCCGACCAGCAGCGGGTTCGCGGTATTCAACGTCAGGAACAGCGGTACGCTGCCCAATACCGCGAACAGCGTGCCGAAGAAGAACACGCGATGCGCGCCGATCTTGTCCGCGTACGCGCAGATCAGCGGAAAGGCGATCAGGTCGATCAGCGACGCGATCATCACCAGGTTGAAGGTGGTCGCCTGCGGCATCTTCAGATGGTAGGTCGCATACGACACGAAGTAGGTCGCCACCATGTAGAACACCACCGCGAACGACGCGGACATCGCGGTGGCGACCAGCACCGGCAGTTTCGCGTAACGCAGCACGTCGGCAAGTGGGAGTTTCACGCGCCGGCCGCTCTCCTGCACCCGCTTGAAGTCTTCCGACTCCGCGACGCCCAGCCGAATGATCAGACCGATCAGCACCAGCGCGAAGCCCGCGATGAACGGGACGCGCCAACCCCACGCGAGCCGCTCTTCGGGCGGCAGCAGCCCGACGAGCGCCATCGCGCCGGTCGACAGAAACAGCCCGAAGCCGCTGCCCATCTGCGGCGCCGCGCCGTACAGCCGGACCTTGTGGCGCGGCGCGTTCTCGACCGCGACCAGCACCGCGCCGCCCCATTCGCCGCCGACCGCGAGACCTTGCAGTAGACGCAGCGCGACCAGCAGCACCGGCGCCAGCATGCCGATCTGCTGGTAGGTGGGCAGCAGCCCGATCGCGCCGGTCGCGACGCCCATCAGCACGAGCGTGAAGATCATCGTCGATTTGCGGCCGATGCGGTCGCCCAGATGGCCGAAGATGAACGCGCCGAGCGGGCGGGCCAGAAACGCGACGCCGAACGACGCGAACGCGATCAGGCGCGCGACCGACGCGTCCTTGTTGGGGAAGAACAGGGGTCCGAAATAAAGCGCGGCGGCCGTGCCGTAAATGAAATATTCGTACCATTCGACCGAGGTGCCGACGCAACTCGAGATGAGCGCGCGGCGCGCCTGCTTGACCTTGTCGACCCCGGTGCGGGTGCCTTGCTGTGCCATGTTGTCTCCTGATTCGCATGTTGTGCTGAGGGCCGGTCCACGCGTTGCGCGGCATCGGCTTCGCAGCCGGCTATGTCACATTCTCGTCAACATGCGCGGGCGCATCCATGCGCAGGCTAAATAGATTGATTGGATTTTTGGAAGAATGGTTGGCGCGAAAGCGCCCGCGGCCGATCGTCATCGCGATGGCGACAGCCGCCCGACAAGCCACGTTGCCCGGACTTTCTCCCCCCGACGGGCAGCCGGAAACCCTTACCCCACCGGCGCCTCACCCCCATGACATACGCTGAAATACCTTTCGCATAGCCAGTCACGAGAACCCTCTCTAAAGTGCGCGTATCGGATGCGCTGCACTGACTACCCGCCACCGCAGACGATACCTCCCGCCACCATTTACGGCATCGTCATGGAATCCTTAACAAAACTCGTTCTTGCCTTTACCGGCATCGTCGTTGTCCTTTCGCTGATCGAAGCCGTCGTGCTCAGCCGCATGAAGCGTGCGGCCACACCGTTTGCGTGGTACGAGGTGTGGATTTCGCTGTTCGATCTGGCCGGACGCAGGCTGATGTCGCTGCTGCCGATCTCCGTTGCGACACCGGTTTTCAGCTTCGTCTACGACCATCGCATTTTTACCGTCGATATCAATAGCGCGCTGATGGTGTTCGCACTCTTTCTCGGCATGGAGTTCTGCTACTACTGGTATCACCGTGCATCGCATCGCGTGCGCTTCTTCTGGGCCACGCACGCCGTGCATCACTCGCCGAACCAGTTGACGCTGTCAACCGCATATCGTCTTGGCCTGACCGGCAAACTGACCGGCTCGACGCTGTTCTTCGCGCCGCTGGTATGGCTGGGCGTCAAGCCCGAGGTCGTACTGTTCACGCTGTTCGCCAATCTCATGTACCAGGGCTGGTTGCATACCACCTACATTCCCAAGCTCGGCTGGTTCGAATATGTGTTCAATACGCCTTCTGCGCACCGTGTGCACCACGCGTCGAACGTCAGTTATCTGGACGCGAACTACGGTGGCGTGCTGATCGTTTTCGACCGGCTGTTCGGCACCTACGTCGAAGAACGCGCGGACGAACCGTGTCGCTACGGTCTCGTGACGCCGACCACGTCGCGCAATCCGCTCGTCGTCGAATTCGAACATTGGGCCACGCTGATTCGCGATGTCGTCAGCGCGAAAAGTGCGTGGACCGCGCTCAATCACGTGATCCAGCCGCCGGGATGGCTGCCCGACGGGGGAGGGGAAACGACGGAAGAACTGCGCCGCCGGAGCGAACAAACCCGGCGAACCTGCTGAGGATGATCCGGATTCCGGTCAGAGGGGCGGTCCTGCTTCCGCTTCTTCTATGCCTCATTGATGTCAGACAACACCGATTCTAAAGCGCTTTCAGCGGATATTTTAGGCTTAGCAGATATGATGACATATAACTACTTGGGTCCATCTAGGGCTGTCACAACGCCGTCATGGCAAGGCAAAGATGGCCTTTCTTTGTTAAAAATACGTGCACATGGGGTTTTTCTGGATCACGCCTTACACAATCTTTTTTATATGATGTCCTATATCTCGATCCAAGAAGTTGTCCCTCGTAGTTGCCTTACATATCTTTCGAAGCACGGCTGACGCGAAGCCGTCCCGCGCGCCCGTGCTCGATTACAACCGTCGGTGAGACGGGCCCGGAGACAAAATGAAAGACAAGCAGCAGACCCGTTCCGAAGTTCCTTCCGCAGCGCGACGTTCGTTCGTCAAACTCGCGAGCCTCTCGGCGAGCGCGCCGCTGTTCGGCGGCATCGGTGCGCTGAGCGTGCTCGGTGGATGCGGCGGCGGGGTAGATTCTTCAGGCACGAGCGCGCCGGCCAGCCCGACGCCGCCGGTCGCGCAGGATCCGATCTGGGGCCCCACGGGCTCGGCGACGCAGATCATCAACGCGCTGCAGAGCGTATCGACGTCGATGTTCCCGGCCCGCCAGTTTCCCGTCACCGATTACGGCGCGAAACCGTGTGCGGTCGTCGCCGCGACCAACCCGTACACCGATGCGTCCAAGTCGCCGCTCTCGACCGGCGCCGACCAGACCCACGCACCCGGCTCATTCGATTCCCAGCCGGCGTTCCTCGCGGCGATCAAGGCCTGCAACGCGGCGGGCGGCGGCACCGTGGTCGTGCCGGCCGGCAGCTGGTATTGCGCGGGGCCGATCGTGCTGCTGTCGAACGTCAATTTCCATCTGAGCGCGAACTGCGAGATTTTCTTTAGCCCGAATCCGGCCGACTACGCGAAGGACGGTCCGATCGACTGCGGCGCAAACGGGAAGCTCTACTACAGCCGCTGGCAGGCCAACGATTGCCTGAACTACGGCACCCCGATCTATGCGCGCAATCAAACCAATATCGCGCTGACCGGCGAAGGCGACACGTCCGTGCTCAACGGCCAGGCCATGACGCCGTTCGCCGGCAGCGGCAACACCAGCACGTGCTGGTGGACTTTCAAAGGCAATAGCGGCGCGTATGGCTTCGTGAATTCGTCAACGCCGTCGCAGGCCACGACGAATCTGAGCAACGTCGATCTGAAAACGGTCGTGCCCGGCATCTCCGATACGCTTTACGCGGAACTGACCAATCCCGCCACGCCGTGGCAGCAGGACCAGAACTATCTGCCGGCGCTGTCCGAGTCGGGCGTTCCGATCGAGCAGCGCATCTTCGGCATTGGTCACTATCTGCGCCCGTGCATGGTGGAGTTTCTCGGCTGCACGAATGTGCTGATGGATAGCTATCGCACGATCAACACGCCGTTCTGGCAGCATCATCCGACCGACTGCAAGAACGTCGTGATCCGCGCGGTGACGGTCGACAGCATCGGCCCGAACAACGACGGCTTCGACCCCGACGCGTGCGACATGGTGCTGTGCGACAGCGTCGTCTTCAATACCGGCGACGATTGCATCGCGATCAAATCGGGCAAGGATCTCGACACGCAATACGGCCCCGCGCAAAACCACGTGATCCAGAACTGCACGATGAACAGCGGTCACGGCGGCATTACGCTCGGCAGCGAGATGGGCGGGGGCGTGCAGATGATCTATGCGCGCAATCTGCAGATGCTCAATAAGTTCTGGGCGACCAATTCGTTGAACATCGCGATCCGTATCAAGACGAACATGAATCGCGGCGGCTTCGTGAAGGACTTCTATGTCGACAACGTCACGTTGCCGAACGGCGTGAGCCTCACGGGCGCGGGCTACGGCAGCAGCATGCTGGCGGGCAGCCCGATCAACTCGACGGTTCCTGTCGGTGTCGTCACCGCCAGCGCGGCGAATCCGTCGGCGTCGCAAGGCGGCATCATCACGTTCGACTGCGACTATCAACCGTCGAAGGACGCGATCCGCACGCGGCCGGCGCTCGTGCAGAACGTCAACATCTCGAACGTCAAGGCGAGCAACGTGACGCTGAACGGCGTGACGGGCTCGTGCTTTCAGGCGATCGTCGCGCAAGGCCCGGTCGCGTTCGACTACAACGGCCCCGCACCCACGCCGACGGTCCCGGCAATCACCGGCGTGACGATCACCAATTGCGACTTCGGCACGCCGGCCGCCGCCGGTCCGGCGACATCGACGACGCCTGGACCGATCTACGCGTACAACGTGCATGACATCACGCTTGTGAATACCGTGATTGCGGGGACTACGATGAATAAGACGGTCAGCGATACGCGGTGATGTTTTTGGCGGGGTTTTTCTTGTAGCTGAGGACGATGCGGAGGTTGGTGCGTCGTTAAGAGCGGGAGGCGCTGCAGGCGCCTCCCGCTTTGTCGTTGGCGTCGGGTGTGGGTAGTGCTGTGCGTGATGAAGATGGTTGCAGTCAACGGTGCCTGAGAGCGGGCGCATCCGGTCGCGAAGTCTTAGGGCACCCGTTGGCCTTCAATTGCTCGTCGAAAGCGTCCGAAGCAAGCTGAGTGCAGCGGCCTTTCCCCAAGCCGCACCCAGACGAAAGCGTAAAACTCCGCGTGAGCGCGATTCTTATTTCGATCGTCAGGTGTACAGGTATCGCACAAGGTGAAAGAACACCGGCGCGGCAAAGCAGATCGAGTCGACCCGGTCCAGCATCCCGCCGTGTCCGGCGATCATCGAGCCCCAGTCTTTAGTGCCGAGCGACCGCTTGACGGCTGACAGCACAAGCCCGCCGACGAAACCCGCAATCACGATCACGAGAGAAATGCCGAACGCGGCAACGAAGCTGAACGGCGTCACGCGATAGAGCGCGGCGCCGCACAATGTCGCGAGCAGGCCGCCGCCGACGAAGCCCTCGACCGTCTTCGAGGGCGACAGGCGCGGTGCGATCTTGCGTCGTCCGAACAGTTTACCGACCACGTACTGAAGCACGTCGCTAATCTGCACGATGAGCAGGAAATAGAACAATAGCAATGCGTTCTGCCCCGCGTAATGAGGGATGTCGAGGATCAGCAACGCAGGTGCGTGGCTCAACCCATAGATGCATACCATCAGCGCCCAGTTGATCTTCGCGTTGCGGCTCAGGAATTCGCTTGTGTCCTGGGTGAGCGCCGACACGAGCGACATCGTAAAAAACAGGTGCACCGGCACGAAGATCGAATACATGCCGTACCAGTTGATCGCGAGCAGCAGGTATTGAACGGGAATGGCGATGAAGAACGCAATGAAGAGCGTAGTGTGGTCGCTTGCCGTCGTGGGTGTCAGCGTGATGAATTCGCGCAGCGTCAGATAAGACAGAAGCGCGAACACGAAGTACGTGACGTTGTTGCCCAGACTGATCGCGATGACCATCACCGCGATCATCGCCCACCATGCACGGATGCGCTGATTCAGATTGACGATGGTCGTGTTCGTGTCGCTGCTGCGTGCGCCGAGAATCGCACCGATCACGGTCGCGACGGTCAACAGGATCGTGACGCCCCCGACCAGTTCCCAGAAAAGTGTTCGCATATTCGAAATTCGGATAAAGAGGAAAGAGGCGGCGATCAGCCTGCCTGCCGGTGCGGAGCGAGTGCGCTGACCGCGTCGCGCATGCGAGCGAGGAAGGATGCCTTGTCTTCCTGTTCGCCGCGCACTTCGGTCGCGCCGAAGTGCACCTTGCAGATCAGCGGCACGGGCCAGATCGCGCCTTTGGGCATGATCCGCTGCAAATTTTCGAGGTAGACCGGGGCGAGGGCGACATGCGGGAATTCGCCCGCGAGATGGAACAGCCCGCTTTTGAATGGCTGCGGCAGCGCGTCGGTGCCACGCGTGCCTTCGGGGAAAATGATGATTGAATGACCCTGCGCGAGCGCTTCGCGCACGGGATCGAGCGGGTCGCCGCCTGATTCGCGGTGGCGGTCGATTAGAACCACGTTCAGCAGCTTCTGCGCGATATGGCGCTTGAGACCACTGCTGTCCCAGTAGTCGCGCGCGGCGACCGGCCTCACGACCGCGCGCACGTCGCCCGGCAGCGCAGCGAGGATTGCTAGCGTATCGATGTGGCTCGTATGATTCGAGAAGTAGATCTTCTGCGATGCGGAGGGCGGCGCATCATGCCAGACCGGATAGGCACCGGCGACGAATCGCACGATCGTCAGCAGGAAGTCGCGTTGCCAGATATGCCGTAGATTCATTATTGGTAGGCGCAGTGTTGGACAGGCAAGCCGGTGCGACCTGTCGCATATCAAACTAATAGTGTTGGAAATGATGCATGTTTTCGCGCTATTCGACTTTTCGCGATGTCGGAAGTCTACGATGAACGATCGCGCTTCAAGCATTATTTTTCTATGCATAACGAAATTAACAGTATTTAACGTACCTCAATAAAATTTAATCCAAGCACGATCGGAATTTTATTGTTAAAAAGAATTCGCCACTGTTGACGTTTTTATCGTGGCCAATAATATTGGCGTCTTCGCGCAGACATTGAATAAATCCGGCGACGCGACTCGTCATGCGCAATCCACACCATTTTGCTTGCACAAGAATAAATGAGCCTTTACGAACTCAAACCAAAATTCCAGAACCTGCTGCGCCCACTGACGAGATCACTCGCACAACGCGGCATCACCGCCAACCAGGTCACGCTATGTGCCGCCGCAGGTTCGATTGCAGTCGGCGCACTCGCCAGCCTTGGGTTTGTCGCACGGGGGCTGTTTCTGTTGATTCCGCTCTGGCTGTTTGTGCGAATGGCGCTCAATGCGATCGACGGAATGCTTGCGCGCGAGCATGGGCAGAAGAGCGTGCCCGGTGCCTACCTGAATGAACTCGGAGACATCGTGTCCGATCTCGCGCTCGTGCTGCCGTTTCTCGCGGCCTCAGGCTTTGCAGCGGCCGACATCTGGTTATTCGCACTGGCCGCAGTCGTTGTCGAATGCGCGGGACTGATCGGCCCGCTTGTCGGCGGAAGCCGTCGTTACGATGGCCCGTTCGGCAAGAGTGACCGGGCAGTCGCGCTCGGGGCGTTCGCGCTGTGGGTAGGCTTGAGCATGCCGGTCGGCGCCGTCGCGATATGGGTGTGGCGTCTGTTGATTGTGCTGTCGCTGGTGACAGTCGTGCGACGCGCACAGGCGGGGATCGCCGAAGCCGGCGGATGATCACGGCGTCGAGATTGATTTGACTCACGGAATGAGAGAAAGCGCATGAGCGTACGTGTCGCCTACGAGGCAGAGTTTGTCACTCACGATGGCGAAAAGCTGTTTTACCGTCACTGGCCTGCAGCGATCCCGCGCTGCCGCGGTGCAGTCGTGCTGTTGCATCGCGGCCACGAACATTCGGGGCGTGTAGCGCATCTTGTCGACGAACTCGACCTGCCTGACTTCGCATTCTTCGCGTGGGACGCGCGCGGTCACGGCCGCTCGCCTGGCGCGCGGGGCTATAGCCCGGGCATGGCCGCGTCCGTGCGAGACTTGCAGACCTTTGTCGAGCACATTCGCGACGCGCACGGTATTGCGACGGAGGATCTGGCGATTGTCGGCCAGAGTGTCGGCGCGGTGCTTGCGGCGACCTGGGTGCACGACTATGCGCCGCCGGTGCGCTGCCGCATCGCCGGCGTTCCACATCAAGCTCTATGTGCCCTTCGCGCGGCCGGGCCTGAGACTGTTGCACAAATGCTGTGGCCTGTTCTACGTGAACAGCTATGTGAAGCCAAAATTCCTCACGCACGACGCTGCTCGCATCGCGAGCTATACGGCGGATCCGCTGATCACGCGGCCAATCGCGGTCAACATGCTGCTCGAGCTACATGACACCGCGAAACGCATTGTGGCCGATGCCGCTGCGATTACCGTCCCGACGCAGTTGCTGATCTCGGGCGCCGACTGGGTCGTCCATCGCGGTCCGCAAGACCAGTTCTTCGACCGGCTTGGGGCAACGCGCAAGGAGCGCGTCGTGTTGCCGGGCTTTTATCACGACACACTCGGCGAGCGGGATCGCGCGCAGGCGCTTGCATCGTTGCGGGCGTTCGTACTACGGGAATTCGACGCGCCGGGGCCGCGCGTATCGCTGGCCGACGCCGACCGAAGTGGGCCCTTTCACGACTAGTACCTGGCGCTGAAGATGCGGCCCGCGAACCTGCCCGGACGGATGTACTGGGCAGCGGCGCGGGTCACGCTGAAGGCTGGTGGCGTGCTGTCGGATGGTGTTGCGCTCGGGCTCAAACTGGGTTTCGACTCGGGTTCGACTCTCGACTACGTGTACCGCAACCATGCACAGGGGAAGTTCGGGATAGGCAGGTCGATCGATCGCGCCTACCTCGATTCGCCGGGCTGGCGCGGAATCCGCCAGCGCAAGGTGCACCTCGAGCAATTGATCGGCATGGCGATCGCCCGGTTGCGACGCGACGGCGTCGCGGTACGGATCGTCGATATCGCTGCGGGGCATGGCCGCTATGTGCTAGATGCGATTGCATCGGCGACCCGGGAGGTTGGGGCCGCGCCAGACGGCATCGTGCTGCGCGACTACAGCGCGCCGAATATCGAAGCGGGGCGGGCGCTGATTGCCCAGCGCGGCCTCGAACATATCGCGCGCTTCGAACATGGCGATGCGTTCGACGAAGCGGTTCTCGCCGCACTTGATCCACGGCCGACGCTCGCGATCGTCTCTGGCCTCTACGAGCTATTCGCAGAAAACGCGTTGATCAAACGTTCGCTGCACGGACTTGCGCAGGCGGTGCCGGTGGGAGGATATCTGGTCTACACCGGCCAGCCGTGGCATCCGCAGCTCGAGTTCATCGCCCGCGCGCTGAACAACCACCGTGGCGACTCGACCTGGGTGATGCGCCGCCGTTCGCAGGCCGAAATGGACGAGTTGGTCGCACGCGCGGGGTTCCGCAAGCTCGACCAGCGAATCGACGGGATGGGCATATTTACTGTCAGCCTCGCACAACGGGTGAACGCGGTATGAGCGATTTCGGCGGCAGCGAGCGTCGCTTCGCCAGCGACGTCGCAGATGGCGCGCGCGAAGCGTCGTTCATGCTGCGGTTAGGCTGGCTCGTGATTATGGGCGTGGTGTTCTTTTCAACCTATGGCCTCGCGAACTGGCTGGCTTCGCAGCGAGCGTCGGTGCCGACCTTCGCGTTCGGCTGGGAGCGGGCGATTCCATTCGTGCCGTGGACGATCGTGCCGTACTGGTCGATTGATCTGCTGTACGCGCTGTCGTTCTTTCTGTGGGCACGGCGTGACGATCTGCTCGATCACGTAAAGCGCCTGCTGACCGTTCAATTGATCTCGGTCGCGTGCTTCATCGCCTGGCCGCTGCGTTTCGGCTTTGAACGGCCCGACGCGGGCGGCGTCGCAGGGGCGCTGTTCACGCTGCTGATGGGTTTCGACAAGCCGTATAACCAGGCACCGTCCCTGCACATCGGACTACTCGTCGTGCTGTGGGCCGTCTATGCGGAGCATCTGCGTAGCATCGCTGCGCGCGTCGTGCTGCACCTGTGGTTCGCGGCGATCGGCGTATCGGTACTGACAACATGGCAACATCATGCGATCGATGTGCCGACTGGCGTTGCCGTTGGCTGCGTTGCACTGTTCCTGTTCCCGCTGCGCGCCGCCGCGTGTCGGGCGCGAGCCGCTAACAGGGTGCCGTCGCCGGAAGCCTGTGTACTCGCGCGACGCTATGCGCTTGCGGCAATTGCCGTCGCGTGCGTCGCACTCGCCTGCTTGCCTGGCGCGGCCGGTGCGGCACTGGTCGCAGGTTGGGTTGCGCTTTCCCTCGCGTGTGTCGCTTCGATCTACTGGCGCGGTATGCCAGCCGCGTTCCAGAAGGATGCGCAGGGACGTTTCCCGCCGCTCATGCTAATGCTGTTCACGCCAACGATCGCCGGCGCGTTTGTCAACTCGCGCGCGTGGACGTTCCGGCGGCCACAGCCCGTACGGATCGATGCACGGGTGTCGATTGGCCGTACTCCGACCTCGAGCGAGTTGCGACGACATGGTTTTACCGGCCTCGTCGACCTGACCGCAGAGATGCCAAGATGGACGAAGAGCGACGCGTTGTTCGCTTACGCGACCGTGCCGCAACTCGATCTCGTCGTACCGTCGTACCTTCAGTTGCGGCAGGCTGTAGCCGAACTCGAAAGGCTGCATGAGAGCGGCCACGACGTCCTGGTCTGCTGTGCGCTCGGCTACGGGCGCAGTGTATTGTGCGCGGCCGCGTGGCTGTCGATGCGCCGTAACATGAACGATGCGGGCGACGCGCTCGCCGCCGTGCGGGCGATGCAGCCGGACGCAGTGTGGTCGGCGAAGAGCGCCGCGGTGTTGCAGGAGTGGATAGATCGCCGGCGAGCGACGGAGGCTGTGTGATGCGCGACCAGTCCATACCGTTCCTGATCGCGGCTGCTCGCGGGGCGCTCGAAGCTGGCTATTGGGCGAGCGCAGTGGCGCTTGGCTCAGCGGGTGCGGGATGCTGGATTGCGGCAGGCTGGCAGCACGTGCCGCTGGAGCGCGTACTGCTGGCGAGCGTCAGCATTATGTTCGGCGTCGCGGCTCTATGGTATGCCGTGCGGATCGCAATTGACCGTCGATTGTTCGCCGCGTTGGCAGACCATCCACGGTTGCAGGAAGGAGAAGTCGATGACACGTTGGCGGGGCTGGACGAAGCGTTGATCGCTCTTGGCTGGATAAATGCGGAAAAGGTGCGTCGTCCACCAGGTGCACGAGTGCGGGGTGCGATCAGGTTACTGTGGGGCAGTGTTGTGATTGCCATAATGCAGTGGCTGGTGGTCGGCATCGCAATCGCCGCGCGAGGACTATGACGGACCGCGGAAATTCCGTGTAATGGCATATGGATAACGGTTCAGGCTATATCGCCGGGAATCTGTCGAACACCGGATAAGAAGTATTGACGAATTTTTTCTAGCGCGTGTCCGGAGATACAGGGGCAATTCCACCGTGTTGCTTCCCTCTATAAAGGGCATTGAGATACCTACTTTGCCGAATTCTGTTTGAAATGCATAGACTCCTCCGTTTCGTTCCTTTCCTTGCACTGGTAGTCTCGCCCTTAGCCCATGCCAATGACGACCCGGCTTGCGACGAAGTGACTGTGGCCACCATCGCCCATTGGGCAGGTGTAACGGGCAAGCTGATATCGCGGAACAAGCCAGGCGGCGTGCTGGCTGCGACCGCCTGCAAGGCGATGCCGAATTCGCCTGGCACGACGATAGCCGCCGTTGCGTTTGACACGAACTTTGATCATGCCGACGGTGAGGATGGGGATCATATAAAGCAAGTCATCGCCCTTGTTCAGGGCGGGAAAGTGATCGCGGCCAATCGTTCCTTCGTCGAAGAAGATGCTGCTACGCATTTTGGCAGCTACCGTATAGATACGGCGCCGTATCTGCTCTCTCCGTCAGTGCGTGCCTTTGGTGTTGTATTCGACAGCGACACAGTCGGACCGAGCTGTCCCGATGCCGCCGCGGAGCATGAGCTGACTCTCTGGGTTCGTAAAGAGGATGACCTGGTCCCTGTGTTCGGCACGAATCTCTATGGTTGGGTCACTGTCGACAATCTCTCCTGTGGGCCAGGTATCGAGGGCGCCCGCAGCGAGTCGGCGCATATGACTATAGCCATTGAAAGGACATCGAGTCACGGTTTTGCTGACCTATCGCTTACCGCGCAGATTACCCAGACGCAGTTGAAGAAGGGAAATTACGTCGATACGGGAAAGCGGATCGTTCGCAAAGTCCTGAAGTATGACGGCACGTCCTATGGTGTCGATATGTTTCGGAGCTTCTGGTATCCATCCACCTCTCCGATGCATTCGGCCGGGGATTGATCGATGCAACAGAGAAAAACGCAGACAGCAGCCATGTGCGGCCGAGTCCGAGACGGACGAGCACTGGCATTACTGTGTCGATTGGCCGATTCTCGCGTGGAGCACGCCTAACGTCCATGACAGGGCGCTGCGACGGTCCGGCTCGCCACAAAGGCGTCCGTCAGACGTTCGTGCGATTGCTTCGGGTTATTCGTTGCGGAGAAAGACCACATAGCCCCGAAACCACGGACTTTCCGCCAGGTACCGCGGCGCGTCCCATGCGCCACGCTCAATGATCCCAATCCTGAACGGCAATTGCAGCCGGCTGACGCGCGGTAAATAGCTATCGTAATCAGGAATCGTGTGACGGCCCTGATAGGTCTGCACTACGACCTCGTCGACGATGTGTTTGAGCTGGTTGACCTGATCGGTGTCTATGCGGCTGCTCCAGTCGAGCAGTCCGGTAATGCTTAACCGGTAGTCGGCAGGCAGGCGTTCACGCAGGCCGCGCAGGAAGTCGAGATAGTCCTGCAAATGGAGCGTATGCGCATCGAAATCAATCTGAACACCCACGATCGCGCGGCCCTCTGCCCGCCGGCGCGCGATTTGGTTCAGCATGATGCGCTCGATGCGCGGCGTCCAGTGCAACGTATGCGCGCGATACACGAGCCAGATCCTGGCGCGGGACGAGGGCGGAAGTGACGCACCCTGCGCGATGAAGCGTACGATCGATTCGTCGCGCGGTGACGCTTCGATCTGCCCCTGAAGCAGGTAGATCGTGCGCGCGTCCTGCAGCACCGGCTGCGGTTTCACACCCGCCCACATCCAGAATGCATCGTATTGTGACGGATCTACCGTGCCCGCCAGTGCAATTCTCGCGCACAGCAGCATGGCTGCGCCTAGCAAACGCGTCACCGCGAACTCACCAGTAATACTTCAGCGATTGAGCAGCCTTACTGTGCGGATAGGCAGCTTTCAATGTATTGAACCACCGCTTTCGCGTGTCAACCGGAATGTCATTGCCCCCGCAATCGCTATAGCCAGAAGGTGCAAAGCAGCGGATCGCGCGATAGAGCGCGTAAGCACGGTCGTCCGCCGATGCCCGTGTATCGCCTATAACCGTTTGATAGTTGGTTATCCGTTCAACGACCTTTCCGCGAAATTGCGAAGGAGCGCTTCCGAGCGGCGGCGCGGTGGAGTCTGTCGGGCTGGCGGCCGCCGCGGGCTGCGCGAACGAAAACACGATCGGATCGCCGACGAGCGGATACGCGGGTGGGTGACGGCGCATAAATTCGCCAAGGCAATTGAGCCCCTTCGCGTCACGAGGGTCCTGCTGCAGACCCACAGCCACGTCGCGTATCGACGGACATACGTAGCCGATAGCATCCGTGGTGGCAGGCGAATTGAATGGCTGTAACGGCTCCGATGAGGTATCCCGAATCATCGGCAGGTCCGCGATGAAATCGGAATAGTGCCCGCGGGTCAATTCCTTATACAGCAAGGTATAAAGCGCGAGATCGCGCATCCTGTCGTTGCTTGCCTTGTTCTGTGCCTGGGCCCGCAACAGGTCCGCACTAGCCGCGCGTTGGATCAGGGTTTCGCGTATGGCGACATTCTGGATCGGAGAGTCATCCGCGAAGACTCGGTCGACAAGGCCAGCCTGCTCGAGATTGATGGCGAGCGCAAGCTCCAGGGTTTCGCGCTGGAGCGGGTATTTTGTAAGCGGTATCAACTGCGTCCAGAGTTGACGTGCCTTGTCGCGCTGGCCGCTGTCCTCGAGTGCGAAGCCGCGCAGCATCTGCTGGCTCAAGGCGAAGTAGTCGAGTGAAGCTCCGACGGACTGCGGCAGCAGGGCTAGCGCCTGCTCCGGCTGGTGGCCAAGGTGCACGTACCACGCCGCGAGCAGATACTCGAATAGCATCGGCCTGCAGGCAAAGCGTGGCTTCTGCGCCTGCAATTCGTGCAATGCAATCGGCTTTTGTCGGCTTGCGTCACTGCTGTCCGAGACGCGCATGCGCATCAGGTCAATGATCGCCAGTAGCTGTGGAGACTGGATGTCATTCGTCTTGATGTCCGTCATGAGCAGTTTGCTGTCGAGTTCATTTGCCAACTGGTCGAGCCGGACGTTCGACGTTGTCGCGGACCAGTTCGCGAAAGCACTATCGTACAGCCTGGCCTGTTGCGTAACGTCGTCGCCCAGCCACGCGATACGCCGCTGCAAGCCCGCTGCGGATGCCGAATAGAGGCCATGCGGATAAATACGTAGATAGGTACGGAAGACAGTGTCCGAAGCGGCGAGTGAAACCTTGACTACCTTTGAACGATCGGGCGTGATCGCATGTTCGTCGAATACGCCGGCTTGCGCCGCGTTGAGCTGGGCACGACCGGTCATGTAGAGCGCGGTTTCCTTCAACCACGGATCGGTACTGTGTGACGCGCTGGCGAACGCCTTCGTAGCAGAGAAGAAATCGTGCTGGTAAAACGCACGTGCACCGTCGAGGTAGGTCGCAAACTGTTGGCCTAACCTGGACCTGAGGCCCGCCGATTTCGTCCACGGCGCACTGGTTCCACTATCCTCACAAGCCGTCATCATGACGGCGCGCGCTGCGCGTAACGACGCGGCGTCATCAGCAGGGAGTTGCTTCGCGGAGTCCAGTGCCGCGTAAAACCCCTTGTCTCCCGATGCAGCACTGCGACAGATGTTGCCTTCGCCATCGGCATAGTAATCTGTTTGATTACCATCAGCGGCGTCGTCACTTCCAGTACCCGATTGAGTTTGACTTCTATCGATCCAGGTCGAGAAGTCGTACAGAAACGGAACGGTAAGTTCGCTTGTTCCGTCCGCGGGAGCGAAGGTCGACGGTTTGGGAAGAGTTTGAGCAAACCTGTCCGCATTTACCATCAATAGCATTGCGTTGATTCGCGTATCGTTGCCGGGACTCAATATCGGCACGGCGCCGCACGAATAGTCGTTCTGTCTCGGTGTGGCCATTGCTTCACAGGTTTCGTCCGAGCTTGCGTAAGTGGCCGAAACGGGTAGCAGGCTCGTTACCACAAGGATGATGAGTTGTCGAAAAGACAAGATAATTCTCCGCATTGTCCTGAAGCCACCCCCGCGTGGCGGCCCGCGACTCGTCTGCGGAAGCGCCACGTCGAGTGGTCATGGACCAGGTGAAGGGGATGCTGTGCCGTGTGTTGTTGATATCCGGACGAGTTGCCGTTGCAGGCTTTCGATATCGACCTGTTCCAGGTAATGCAGAATGTTCTTCCAGATCGCATGAAACCCGAAACCGCCGTTGAGCAGTTCATTAACTGCGGCTTCCTTGCTCCAGTTCTGATAAACGATGCGATACAGCGCGCAAATCATCCCGGTTCGATCGGCACCATGCTGACAGTGAATCAGGATCGGACCATCGGATTCCGCGTGGCGCAACGCATGGAGCGCCGCCAGCACTTCCTTGTCGCGGATATTCCATGTGTTGATCGGAATGCGCTGCACGGAGATGCCGGTACCGGTGAGAATGCGACGATCGGAATGGAATGCGCGAAAACTGACGACCTTGCGTATGCCGAGTTCATGCAAATGCGCTACGTCCCTTCTCGACAGCTTCGCGCTCCGATAGAGCGACGGAGTGAGGCGAAAGAGGTTCTTCACTGCCATGACACGATATCCCTGTCGGCATCGGGGCGAGCGCGCGAGACCAAGAAGAGCACGATGGCGGCGGCTCCCATGGTCCAATAGTCGGTGGGCGCGAAGCCGAACCAATGGACGTGCCATGGTATGAAGGCAGGCTCGAAGCGGGATATCCCGAACGCGGGATTCAGCACGAACCAGAGGAAGTCCTCGGTGAGCCAGAACAGCATGATGCAGGCGATGATGCGAGCCTCGATTCGCCAGGACCAGCGAAAATTGAAGACGGGCGGCAGGTGAAAGAATAGCGCCACGAACGGGAACACCCAGGCGTGATAGCCCGTCATTGGCCGGCCGCCCCAGAAGAGGTCGAGTAGCCAGTGCTTCTCGATGCGCCACGTCGGCAGATTTGCGGCCCAGCCAGCGCTGCCCTCGACCTGGATTTCGACGTTGGCAAAAAAGAAGCCCAGCAGTATCACCCACGCGATCAATATCAGCGTGCGCCACGACGGAACGAAGTCGGCGCGTGTCATCGAGCGGCCTCTATCCCCAGCACCCGATCCAATATGAAGCGGCCCGCGAGCGGCCGGCCAAGTGGCGCGATGCGGCGGCGCATCGCTTCGAGCTGCGCTGGGTCATCCAGTAGAGCGCGAACGCGATAGACGAGTGCGTCGTCGTCGACTGCCTTCAGAGCCACGCCTTGTTCGAGAAGGAAATCGGCATTGCGTTCTTCCTGCCCGGGAATTGGGGAGTTGAGCAGCATCGGCAGTTTCATCGCAAGGCATTCCGAGGTTGTCAGGCCGCCTGGTTTCGTGATCACAAGATCGGAGCAGGCCATCAGACACTCGACTTCGCGCGTGAAACCGTGCGGAAACAGTCGGTCCGGATAATCAGCGGCGAGTTTTTCGAGCGCCGCGAGCAAAGCCTCGTTGCGACCGGCGAGAACGATCAACTGGAAGTCGGCGTCCATGGCCAGCAGGCGCGCGGCGAGCTTGTCCATGGGACCGAGTCCGGCGCCACCGGACATCATCAGCAGAGTCCGGCGCCGCGGATCGAGGCCGAATGCGCGAGCACAGCCCGCACGCTCCAGAGGTTGGCTGAATGCCGGCATAACCGGAATGCCACTCTGATAAATCGCGTCGTGAGGAAGGCCACGCATGCCCATGCGCCACGCCACTTCGTCGTTCGAGGCAAAGTACCCGTGCAGGTTCGGCACGACCCATAGGCGGTGGAGATCGAAATCGGTGACCTGCATCCATACCGGCACGTCGAGTCGAGCCTTGCGGATTTCGCGCGAGAGAATTTCGGCGGGCAAGAAATGCGTGCAGACGATCGCATCCGGACGGCAACGCGCGATTTCGGCGAGCAGCGCACGACAGTTGAGTCGCTCGACGGCTCGCCGGGTTCTTTGCGAAAGCGCGGCGGGGTCGGCCTCATCGGTTTTGTGGTAAAGAAAATTCCAAAGCGCCGGCTGTGAACTCACGAGCGCGAGATAGAAGTCCGTGTAGATCTTGCGGAATGTGGACGGCACGAAATCCATGACGTCCAGATGCCCGGCTTCGATACCTGCCGGGTGATCCGCGGCAAAGGCGCAAATCGCTTCGGCAGCACGCATATGCCCGGCCCCTGCGCTGACGCTCAACACGAGGACTTTTTTCGGTGTTTTGATCATCTAATGCCTGTTGAATGTGTGTGCGGATCGCCAGATAAACTTCATATTTCAATGTCTCGTCGCGTTTTATTTCGAGGCGATGGAATTTTCGATGCGAAATTTTATTCAATTATTTTAATGATAAGGATATTTTTAAAGAAAATTGACGCATGTTTCCGAAAATTAAACAAATTGTAATTTTCAATGACTCTATTTCTTGATAAAATTGAGTTATAAGAAGTTCCGTGAAGATATTTTAAAGATTCTTGCCGGAAGACCGTGGGCGGGTTGAAATATGAATTTCCATGAAATTAGTCTTTCGGGAAGCCGCGTACAACCTTGATTGAAATGAAGAAGGAAGTCAGGTAGTTTTCGAAGCACCGAAAACGATATGCACGGCGGAGTTGTGACTGGATGTCGTGCGGCGTGTCAAAGATAGTTGGGGACCGGACTAGCCGTTACGGTATGCGACATGGGTATTGCCGAGCTGACGCATCGGGATGCGAAAGCGGATCTATTCGATTGCGTCGAGTTGGTTTGCAACCACAGTGCACAAGTCTCGGGACAGTTGGGCGACGAAAAGACGGGAAGCCTCGGCCTTACTTCAGCCTTATTTTTATTTCGTTATGAGTATTCGCTTTAACCAATTTCTGCTGTCGTTGAGTGCCGGCGTGTTTTTTCTAGTTTCGGCGTCCAGTCATGCGGCAGGATTCGATTGCAGTAAGGCAGCTTCCGCCACCGAGCAGGCGATTTGCGCCGATGGCAAGTTGTCAAAATTGGATAGTGATCTTTCAGTCGCCTGGAAAAATGCATCGGACGTGACCATTGACCCGCTTGCGCTGAATTCATCTCAATTAAAATGGCTGAAGATTCGAGATGCCTGCGGTGTAGAAACTTCTTGTCTAAGTTCTCGTTACAAGGAGCGATTGGACTTATTAAGTAGTAATCTGTCCGCGGTGGACGTGGACCATGCAGGTAATCGCCTGGAAGCGTTGGTGACGGAAGCCCCCCAAATACCACCGGGCACCGAAGAGAAGAGATGCACTGTCGACAAGCGCCTATGTGTTCGAATCGTGCATGATGGAGACGATTCCCGGGCATCGATACAGATCGACAGCGCAGGCGCGAGCCTTTCCACTTATCGCTTTTTGCTGTCGGATATACCGGACGACTCGCGAAACATAAATGTCACGCTGTGGCCGCGTCTGTTGCGACTTGCTGATGGCAGTGGATCCGTCGTAGTTGGCGTCCGGGTTAACTTTTCCACGTCGTACTCAGGCGGTGGTGGTTCTGCGTCGGAATTGAGACTGTTCGAAATACGCCGGGATGGATCTTCGGTTCATGAGCGTGAAGTGTTGTCCATACCTATTGAAGGATCATTGATGATTCGAGCCTGTTTTACAGCGCGCGATGAGCGTCGTCGGCTTGGCGCATGTCATGACGAGTACCGATATACAACAGTGCTTGGAATAGATCATACCGTCAAGTCTGGTTTTCCGCGCCTGCTTTACGCGACTCGAGCCACCAGTTTTCCCGGAAAAGTGTCACGCGGTAAGGATTCGCTAGAAGGTCCGCCACTGCGCCGGCGAGATCTAATTACTGCCTTAGACAAAAAGTGTACGTATAAGCGGATCTTTGATTTCGATAGAAGTGCTGGAGTCTACATTCCAGACCGTCCGCTACCGGATTGCGGCGACTACACTGTTCCTTGACCTCGGGTATTTCGAAGGGCGCAGTCATGAGGATTGAGAAGGTGGTATTCCTAACGGTAACGTTTTTGTTTTATTTATCGTGGATTGCCGGCTCGCGTGGCGCGGTTTGAAGGGGGAGATACCTGTCGCTGTCGTGTCCGCTGCCGTGTCGTTAAGCACGGCGTTTGTTGGCCTTGACGGATTGTCGATCAATCCGCAGAGGCTGAATCGATAAATTTTCGATAACCGATTGATCGACAAAATATCGATTAAATCATAATTAATCCAGTCCATAAGAATGAATAAAGACGTCAATCTCCATCTTTATATCCTGCTCGCCGTTATCAATATCGGGGTATTTGTGTTCCTCTGGAGTGGGGCAGGTTCGAACGGGCTCGACAACTTCCGCTTGCTGGATTGGGGCGCGAACTTCGCGCCACTGACGCTGACGGGCGAGCCTTGGCGGCTACTGACAAGCGCGTTTCTGCACGGGAGTTGGACGCACCTGCTCCTGAACATGTACATGCTGTTTGTGTTGGGCAGTGTGCTGGAGCGCGCCGTCGGAGCGCTGCGGTTCGCCACGATCTATCTGCTTTCCGCACTGGGCGGCAGTCTGGTTAGCGCATTCTGGTATGGCTATCACGAGGTCCAGGGGTTTAAGAGCGCATTCGGCGTTATGGTCACAAATGTCGGCATTCGTCCTGTTGTGAGCGTGGGTGCGTCTGGCGCGCTGATGGGCCTTGCCGGCGCGGCGGCCATCTGGGCAATCGCTCAATTCTCGGCCGCGACCGACTCGCCAAATGATTCGAACGTGCGCATCAGCCTTAGCGCGGTCGGTCAGGTCATTGTAATCAATCTGCTTTCCGGCTTTGTGACATCGGGTATCGATCAGGCCGCCCACCTCGGCGGCCTGAGCACCGGCTTGCTTGCTGGTGCAATGCTCTACCCCTATCCGTCGGCTCCTGCTCGCCTTAGCGGCGCCGTCTTGCCTGTAACTCTGGGCTTGGCCGGCAGCGCGGCGATCGTCCTGGGCGCCCTGCATGGGCAAAACGAACAATTGCTGGACTGGAGGAACACGTTGATCGAGCAGCGCACGCAAGCCCAGGCGAAAGCAGCCTCGACACGTGGAAAGGAGCAGGCGAAGGAAGAAGTCCTCAAGGAACCGCAAGCCGTCGCCGAGGCGCTGAAGCAGGGCGGGCGCACGATTCAAGGAAGCGTCTGAAGGCAGAGAACGACGCCGGGAAGAACGCCTTTCTCGTATCCGGTACAAATACGTTCGGGCAAGTTCGCGACTATCAGAGGGACGACAGTTCTGACCGCGTGATGAATACGGCCGCTGGAGGCCGGCTCTACGGCAGCGCGCTGGCACGGACCGATTCCACCACGCTCGAGGTGAACAGGAGGGCTTTGCGACGTCTATCCTCCATTTGCCACCGTGAAAAATCGTACATTTTAATCCTTAGGCCAGTACGCGCATGCGTATGGTCGCGAGGAGAGCGGTATAGAAGCGCAAATCGGCGAGAAGACGGCAAGGGTTCCGCCTGAATTTAGATGCCCGGCAACATATCGATATGATCCAAAACCACGCGGTGGCTCGTTGGAAAGCCGTGCGAGGTATTGATGAGGCATATTTAAACAGCCTACTCGATTTAATGCGGCAGCCACAATTGATTCTGACGTGTCAGATGGTTTGCATCTGTGAAATCATGAAAGATGCTCGAATAGAATCGCGACAGGAATTCCGACGCTATACACGGTCTGGCTGGCCAGTAGCGAACCTCGCAAGATATCGGAGTCTGGTTTTTATATTCCTGATACGTGTAGATATAACCGCAACCTGACCTGGTTCGTCCCGTTGATTGCGCCAATAGGCGCCCGCATGAGAGGCCTCATCCCTAATGAACCGCCATACTTTTTCGCGATACGTTTCACCTCTGATCCCTGTGTTGTTATGCGCTTGCGTGAGCACACCGTCCCAGACGGTGGCAGACTATCACCCGGAAACGGAGGCACGTGTACGCGTGTACTGGGGGGCGAACGTGACCTTCTACATGAACACCGCGTGCGCTACGGGCGAGGCGAAGCATTTCGTTGCGTCCAAGCCCGGTCTGTCCAGCCTTTCCAACAAGACGGTGGGTATGCCCGTGCCGTCCGACGCGGCCCGGTATTTTCACGAGTACATCGTGCCGGCCGGCGAGCCGATGACTGTTCGCGCGCAGGTTGTGAGTGAACAGTTCATCAACGGTAAACGGTACAGGGTGATCGACGCGCCGAAATCGAGCACCTTCGTGCCCGAGCATGGACATGACTACGAGATTCTTGTGCAAGATAATAACGGCCCCGACGCGATCTTCGCTCGTGAGCTCGTCTCGAGCGCCAATGGCGTCTCGACAGTGCCGTATCCGCTCAAGGAGACGGGAGCTTGCAAGCTATAAGGCGCTCGTACATCCGATTGTGACGCGTGATTCTCGGGGTGATCCAGTTCGGCAGACTGCTCGACCTCGCGGGATTCGTTCCGATTGATTACCGCGCGGTATCGCTGGGTGAGGCGGGGCAGGCGGCGGGCTTTGCACTCGTGTTCAACAAGCCACTCGCAAACCCACCGCATTCGCAATGTCCGCACTGTCGATCTTCTGCCACTGTCATCCCGTTTTCCAAGTCTGTATTCGACGGCTGTGTCGCACCGAGCCCCAGAATTGATAATCAGGTATCGGCATAATGGCGAGCCAATTCAAATACCGGTATCACACCAGAATGTTATGTTCGCTTATTTCTGGATACTCAATTAGCATCTGACGAGTCTGAGTTTTAATGGAAAACAATGGATTTTTACAGAAAATGACGATTAAACGTGGGCCGGGCGGTTGTTCACGACGCGATCACCCGATATAAGATCCGGTGAATCGATAGCGGTCGCAGTCACGGCTCGTCAAAATTGCAGCGTTATTCCCTTGGGCCGTGCCTTCCTTTAATTTCAGGGAGTCACACGCCAATGGCGGACTTGCTCAACGCACTGCAATCCATATCCGGACGGCAGGCATACTTTCTCGACGTACCAGGTACCCACAGTGCGCTGGCACTGTCTGTCGTGTCATTCGATGCAACCGAGAAGCTCGGTGCGCCCAATGAGGTAAGCGTTGAGCTGACTCATCCGATGCAGCTCGCGCGTGCCGACTATCTGAATCGCGACGCCGTCTTCACGATTACGCCAGACGACGGTTCGCCACGAAAATTCTCTGGTTATATTGAACGCTTTTCGACAATCCAGACCACAAAGGACTTCACCCGGTACCGCGTTGTCCTGAAATCCCACCTCGGGCGCCTGCAGGCAGCCACAAACACGCAGGTCTTCCAGCACCTCACCACTCCGCAGATCATCAGAAAGATCCTGACCGCTCACGGCATCAGGGATCACCAGATGTCGTTCCGGCTGCGCGGCAAGTACCCGAAGCATCTGTGGCGTTTCCAGTACCAGATGACCGACTTTGACTATGTGCACATGCTCATGGAGAAGGCCGGCATCTACTGCTACATCCTTGAGACCGAATACGGCGACCAGATCGTCTTTGGCGACGACATCGACCACTACATCTACGATCCGCGGCTGATCGTGCCGTACCGTGAAACGGCGGGGCTCGAGACAGGTGGTACGGAAGCGATCACGTCGATCATGACGCATGCCGTGACTGTGCCGAAAGCCTTCGTTGTCGCCGATTACAACCCGGAACTGGCGTGGGAGCGGCTGCGCGATCAGGCGAATATCGCACCACAGGACGAGACCACATACGGCCAGACGTACGTCTATGGCACCGGCCATCTGGACCAGGACGGCGCGAAATGGGAAGCGCAGTTGCGGCATGAAGCGGCCATCGCCCGACAGATTACGTTCGAAGGCGGCAGCAACGTGCTCGCGCTGCAGTGCGCCCGTGTCCTTGAAACAGACATCGTGTTGCCAGATGCGCCGAAAGGTCAGGTTATCACCGAGATCCGGCACAGCGGCGCGCGTAACAGGTCCTATACCAACAGCTATACGGCGATCCTCGCGGACCGGCGTTTCAGGCTCGAACTGGAGTCGGCCAACTGGGCAACAATCCCTGGCACTCTCAGCGCTCGTGTGTGCAGCCCGGACAAGTACACCTATGGGTATCTGAATTCTGTCGGCTACTACGTCGTGCGCCTCGATGCCGATTTCGGAGAGTGGCCCCATGGTGGTGAAAGTGTGCCGCTGCGTCTGGCGAAGCCCTTTGCTGGCAAGCTGCAGACCGGTATGCACTTCGTCGCGCTCGATAACGACGAGGCCGTGATCTCCTTCCGCGACGGTGATCCGGACAAGCCCGAAATCGCCGCCTTCCACCACCACAGTCAGGCGCGCGACCTGGTCACCAACGATCGCCGCTGGCTCTCGCGCAACATGATCCGCACGCAGAAGAACAACAAGCTGCGGATGGAGGACTGGGAAGGGCAGGAAGGGATCAAGCTCAGTACCGAGCATTCGGGAAAGTCGCAGCTTAATCTGGGCTATCTCGTTGACAACAAGCTGGACTACCGCGGCGAGGGGTATGAGCTACGGACGTCCGGCTACGGTGTGAGCCGCGCCGGCAAGGGTCTCATTCTCTCAGCCTACGACCGCTCTGCTGCGACCGGCCAGCAGTTGGACATGCGGGAGCCGATGGCTCAACTGGAGAGCGCACTCGAACTCGCCAAATCGCTTTCGGATTCGGCAGGCAATGCGAAGGCTGAGCGGGCGGATACTGCTGCCCAGCAGAAGCTCAAGAATGATCTTGACGGCCTGAAGGAGCCGGGCCTACTCATGAGCACACCGGCTTCGGCCGGACTCGTGGCAGCCAGCGGCATCCAGTTGGCGGCGCAACAGAACATTACGGGCGTCGCCGGTAAAAATGCCGACTTCAGCGTCATGAAGCGCTTTACCGCCGCAGTGGGGGAAAAGATATCGCTCTTCGCGCAGCAGATCGGTATCAAGATCTTCGCCGCCAAAGGTCCAGTCGAATTCCAGGCCCAAGGTGGCCCGATGTCCTTGATTGCCAGCAAGGACGTGAATATTGGTAGCGTCAACCAGAAGGTCAACCTTTCTGCGGCTAAAGAAATCATCCTTGAATGCGGCGGCGCATTTATCCAGATCAAGAACGGCAGCATCACGCTGGGCGGTCCTCTCGACCTCTTCATCAAGACGATCACAGTCCAGAAGAAAGGCGCGCAGAGACTTTCTTCTGCCGCTCCTGCCTTGCCGCAGTCCGTCGGTTCTTTTGACGAGGCATTCGTTGTGCACTGGGCTGGAACCGATGTTCCGATCGCGAATACACATTACCAGATGTTCTCCGAAGGCAAGCTGATTGCCGAAGGTGTAACCAATGAGCGTGGAGAAACGTCACTGGCGAGCAGCCACGTTCCTCAAGGTGTATCAATCAAGTTGAAGGGCAGCTAACAATGGCAGATGACGACAAGGATGTAGGTTATGCAGAATCGTACATGACGCTGAAGTCGTACGAAAAGCGTGCGCGTGTCGAACGCACAGCGTGTGATGTTCATGTACCACCCGCCGCGGACTCGATCATCGGACAATGCGAATACTACTACCGACCGCTTCAGTGCCAATACACGGAAACGGTCGAAAAGGTTACTGCGAGCAGCGTATGGTCGACCGTGAAGGCTTTCGCCACTTCGTGGGATCCGTGGACCGACAGGGACGTTTCTGCGCGGCTTTTGCGCCAGCGTCAAACGCTGATTGAGCCAGAATGCACCTCTTCCGACTGGTCCCGGCATAGCAACTTCATGATGAGGCACATAGGTTGCGGCCACAAGCCACCCGTTTATTACGTCAGTTACGGCTATTTCTACTGCTCCAACTACGGAGCCAAACTGAAGCCAACCCTATCTCCCGCCGGAAAGGAGTGGCTTGATAACGCGAGGTTTTTTCTTCAATGGTACATGGAGAGAGGTCTCGAGCAGAACATGCTCGGAGACAAAATAGAAATCGCCAGCAAGAGGCCGGGAAATGGCAGCGTGAAATTGCCAGTGCCTCAATATCGGCTTGAACTTGACAACAAACAATTCAAAGATTTTGCCTTCAAGACCCACCCCCTCGCTTACCTCGATGGTGGACTGGCCGATCTGCAGTTCCCGGATCTGAAAGAAATTATGGGCGGACCTGCGCTTGAAGAATGGGCTGACTGGGACACCTACCAGCAGGTCGTGGAAAGCGGCAAGGTGGTGGCGGGTAAATGGATCAGCGATGCGTGGGAGGCAACGAAGGGTGATGTTGCCGATCCCGTCAGCACGGCGCTGGGCCGCCTGATGGAGGCAAAGTGACATGCAGTCACGGATGCGCTGGACACTTATCGGCGGTGGGCTCCTGCTCGTCGCTCTTGCAACTTACGGATACCACAGAATGACAGTGCCAGCCTGGCAGACCATTTCAACGTCGTTCATGAAAGAAGACAAGCCGTATGGCGGCGGCAATGCCCGAATCAAGGGAAACGACGTGATCAGCCTCAAGGTAGCGGGGCCGAATAT
>NZ_MSDV01000010.1 GCF_001931485.1 Burkholderia sp. SRS-W-2-2016
CGCCTGGGGGCTGGCCGCGGTGGTGGTGCTCGCCGCGCCGGCGGTGCTGGTGTTGCTGGTGGCGCTGGTGTTGCTGGTGGCGCCACCGCTGCCGGCACCGCCCGCACCGCCCGCACCGCTCGCTCCGCCGGCGCCAGCAGCGCCAGTCGCAGCGACGCCCCCGCCGCGCAACTGCGCGGCGAGCAAACGCCACGCATCGGCGTCGAATTCCTTCACGTCGACCGCGGCGACCACGCCTTCGGACGGCAGATCGGCCGGGCGGTTCACGCCGATCGCGCCGCGCACGACCGTCGGCGGCTGGCCCGGCTGCACCCGCGGCTGATAGCGCAGCAGATACGCGGCGGCGACCGGCCCTAACGTCAGATCGGCGCGCTCGAGTCCGCTCTCGCCGGCCTCGCTCGACGGCTTCACCGCGAAATGCAGCGGCATCGGCGTGCCGGCCGGCTTGTTGAACGGCGCCGGAAAGTCGAGCGCGAGGCCGCTCAGATCGGAGTTCGCGCTGACCTGCGGCAGGCTCCCCTTCGCGCCGCTGACGTTCAGCTCATAAGGCGCGCTGCCGCTCATATGCGTGAGCACCTGCGCGGCCGGGCCATGCAGACCGAGGCCGCGCGCGGCGTCGACGGCGATGTGGCCGTCGAGCGCGAGCGCATAGGTGCCGTCCTGGCGCAGACCGCCGTTCGCGTGCACGTCGCCGCCCATGAACTGCCCTGACAGCCGCTCGGCCTCGGCCGTGCGCTCGGTGAAGCGCACCCGTCCGGTCAGCTGCGACAGCGGCGGCACGTGGTTCGCGCTCAGCCGGTTGTTCTGGAAGCCGAGCGTGCCTTCCACGCCGATATGCGGCTTCGGCGTGCGCGGAATGGTCAGCCTGAGCGCGAGCGACGCCGGGCCTTCGGCGCGAATCTTCTCGGTCTGGCGGCGCGCCATGATGCCGAGCGAGCTGCCGTTCACGTAGTCGAGCATGTCGGCGAGCGGGCCGCGGCCGTTGCCGCGAATGACGAGATTCGACGCCTTGGTGCCGAGATCGTCGATCCGCCCGTTCACGCTGGTCACCGCGAAGCGCTTGTAGCGGCCGCGCTCGATATCGAAGCGCAGCACGTTCTGTTTCAGTTCGAACACGCCGTCGATGCCGTCGAACGCCGGCCATACGTTCGGCGTGCCGTTGCGCATATTGCGCGGCGGGTAGGGCGTCGGGTCGAACCTGCCGCCGGTGAACGGCGCGACGATCTGGAAGATGCCGGCGCCCGGGTCGCGCGAGTACGGGAACTTGGTCAGGTCGCCGTGCACCTCGATCGTGCCGCCGCGCGAGACGCCCGCCTGCAACCCGTGCCCCAGATAGATGCGCAGTTTTTCGCTGACCGCGGTCGGCAGATAGCGGGCGATGCGGGTGACCTGGGCGCGCTGGAAGTCCGCCTTCAGATCCAGCGAGCCGCGCCCGTGGCCGGGGTTGCTGTAGTTCGCGGTGGCGGTCGCGTCGACGTCCGGGTTCGACACCTTGACGTCGGTCAGCTTCAGCGCGAACGCCGGCCGGGTCGAGTCCGTATCCTTCGGCAGCATGGTCCACTCGGCGCGGGCGTACAGCCGGTCGATCAGCAGCCGCGGGTCGTCGAACACGCCCGGCAGCGTCAGGGCCACCTTCGACGTGTCGAGCAGCGCGCGACCGCCTTTTTCGTCGGCATCGACGTTGCCCCACAGATTTTCGATGCCGGGAATGCCCGCGCGCGGATGGCCGCGCGGCGTGAGGCCCGGCCCCGGCTCCTGCGCGGCGAAGCTGATGCCCTGCAGATCGCCCTTGAAGCGATAACGCTCGATCGGCTCCGCGCCGGTCGGCCGGCGGTCGCTGCCGACCTCGCCGGACTCCGGCTTGCCGCGTTCGACCTCGATGACATAGTTGGAGACCAGTCCGCGCGGATTGATCCGCACCAGCTGGTTCAGGAACCGCCGCGGCAGCGGCAGCGCGCGGCTGAATTCGGCGAGGATGCCCAGGTCGACGCGGTCGCCGGTGACGCCGAGCAGTTGCCCATGCTGCTGCGTCGCGGTCCGGTAGCGGCCGTCCAGCGTCTGGAACTGCAGCGTGCGGGTGAGCGGTGTGCCGTCTTCGAGCGGCGGCTGGCCGAGTTCGGCGCGCAAGTCCGACAGTTGCAGCCGGAAGTCGCCCTGATTTGCTTCGACCCGCCACAGGAAATGGGCGACCGGCAACAGCAGCTTCGGCTGGGTCGGTCGCACCCGCAGCGCGACGTCGTTGCCGTTCAGCCGGCCGTTCGCGCTGGTCATCCGGCCTTCGCTGAAGTCGATCCAGATCGCGTTGTCGATGCTGCCGGCGAAGGTCTCGATCGGGAAGCTGATGTAGCGCGCGAGCGCCGGCAGATCGACCGGGCCGGTCGACACGTACGCCTGGCCCGTCCAGTTGATCGGTTTGCCGATCGCCGACAGCGGCGCGTGGCGGAACTGCGTGCGGAAATCGAGCGGCCCGTGCAGCACCTTGCCGTCGGGCGGCGCCTGCAGCGCCATCCGGTGATCGTGGCCGTCGTTGAGAATCGCGATGCGGATGTCGCGCAACGCGATCTCGGGCACATCGCGGGTCGCGTCGCGCCAGCGCAGCACGCCGCCGCGCACGACGATCGCCTGCTGGCGCAGCAGCCAGGTGGACAACGTGTCGTTGCCGCTGTGACGGGTCGGCACCGGCACGCCGGCCACCGCCAGCACGCCGTCCTCGCCGCGCGACACCAGCACGTCCGGCTGATCGACGATCAGACTCGACAACGCCGGCTGGAACTGCCAGAGCGAGCGCCACGACACGGTCGCGGTCGCGTGCGGGATGGTCAGGGCGGGGTGGCCGTCGTGATCGCGGATCACGAGGTTGGTGATGTCGAGGCCCGGCTGGAAGCCGCTCCAGTGCGGCGCCAGCCGGCCGATCGTGAACTGGGTGCGCAGTTTTTCGGAGACCGCCGCTTCGATGCGCGGGCGGAATGTGTCGACGCGCGGCAGCACGCCGTAGCGCAAGCCGAGGAACATTGCCGTCGCGAGGAAATACAGGACGAGCGCGAGCGTCAGGACCACGCGCAGGATGCGGCGCAGCACGACGTGGTCAGTTCCGCTCACAGGCCGGACCTGCTCGTGTTCGGGCGGGTCGGCGGATTCGTTTCGCTCGGACATGCGGCGGCGGCAGGGCGTATGGTAGTTTTCCGAAATTAACGACGAAATGTAACACACGGCAAAGCGTCGGCGGACCTCCTGCAAACCCTGTCCGCACGCGGCCTCGCGGCCTCCCGCCGGGGTTCCGGCCGGGCTGCCCGGCGCGTTCGCCGGCGTGTTGCCGGACCCGTGCCGGTCGGGATACAGGGCGGCGTGAGAAAAGCTGCGCCAATGAGTAGGCGCATCACGCAACAAAACGACACACTCACGACATCCGCCGCCGCCCGGGACCTCCCCGGACGACACTAACAAGCAACGAGCGAGCCAGATTCTTGATGACTGACGCCATTCTCCTGAGTTCCAGCTATTCCCACTACGCCGCGCGCGCCGCCGCGGCCCGCCCGCAACTGGCGGAGAACGTCAGCGCGCTCGCCGCGGAATCGCTTACCCGCGAACGCATCGATGCGCGTCTGGACGCGCTGTGCGCGGCGGCCGCCGGCGCGTCCGGCGCGCCGTTGAACGAGGACGCGCTCAAGCGCGCGCTGCGCCAGTTGCGCACCGAGGTGTTCTGCGCGGTGATGGAGCGCGATCTCGCCGGCCAGGCGGACATCGCCGAAGTCACCGGCGCGATGACCGATCTGGCGGAAACCACGATCCAGCGCGCGCTCGCGGTGCTGAGCGCCGACCTCGAAGCGCTCTACGGCGAGCCGCGCGGGCCGCAGGGCGAACGGCTGACGCTGGGCGTGGTCGGGATGGGCAAGCTCGGCGGGCGCGAGCTGAACGTGTCGTCGGATATCGATCTGATCTTCGTCTACGAGGACGACGGCGAGACCGCCGGCGGCCAGCGTTCGCCGCTCGCGACTCAGGAGTACTTCACGCGGCTCGGCAAACGGCTGATCGGCGCGCTCGCCGAAGTGACTGCCGACGGCTACGTGTTTCGCGTCGATATGCGCCTGCGGCCGAACGGCGATTCCGGGCCGCTGGTGTGCAGCCTCGGCATGCTCGAAGAGTATTTCTACGTGCAGGGCCGCGAGTGGGAACGCTATGCGTGGATCAAGGGGCGGCTCGTGTCGGAGGGCGAGAGCGCGTCGGCGCAGCGGCTGCAGAAGCAGCTCGACGCGATCGTCACGCCGTTCGTCTACCGGCGCTATCTGGACTTCGGCGTGATCAGCGCGATTCGCGCGCTGCATCTGCAGATTCGCCAGGAGGCGCAGCGCCGCGCGTCGATGCGGCCCGACAAGGCCGACGACATCAAGCTCGGGCGCGGCGGCATCCGCGAAATCGAATTCAGCGCGCAGGTGTTTCAGCTGATCCGCGGCGGCCAGGACGCCGGCTTCCGGGTGCGCCCGACGCTCGCGGTGCTGCGCCACGCGGCCGCGCATGGGCTGCTGGACCCGGAGGTGTGCGAGCGGCTGTCGCACGCGTACCGGTTTTTGCGCGAGCTCGAACATCGTTTGCAGTACCGCAACGACGCGCAGACGCACGCGATGCCGGTCGACCCCGAAGACCGCGCGGCGCTCGCGCGCACGATGGGCTGCGACGGCTACGCGGCGCTGATGACGAAGCTCGACGCGCATCGCGAGTTCGTCGAACAGCAGTTCGACCAGATCTTCGCCGACAAGGTGGGCGGCCGCGACGGCTGCGCGGCGCCCGAGGACGGCGCGGCCGCGTGGGTGTGGAGCAGCGCGCTGGCCGACGACAGCGCCGACGACGCGCTGCGCGCGCGCCTCGTCGAACTGGGCGTGGCCGAGCCGGGCGAATTGCTCGCGCGATTGCAGGCGATCTGGCGCTCGTCGCGCTATACGGGGCTCAATGAGCGCAGCCGGCAACGCTTCGACATCGTCGCGCAGCGCGCGCTCGAAGCCGCGCGCACGCTGGAGCCGGCCGCGCGGCGCGGCAATACTGTCGCGCGCTTTTTCGATCTGCTCGAAGCGGTGAGCCGGCGCGGCGCGTATCTGGCGCTGCTGACCGAGTATCCGCAGGCGTTGCATCAGGTGCTGTCGGTGCTGGGCGGCTCGCGCTGGGCGGCCGGCTATCTGATCCGCCATCCGCAACTGCTCGACGAACTGCTTGACGGCGAGGCGATCAACAGCCCGTTCGACTGGCCCGAGTTCAAGCGCACGCTGCGCCTGCGGCTCGCGGCCGCCGACGGCGTCGAGCAGCAGATGGACCTGCTGCGCCACGCGCACCAGGCCGAGGTGTTCCGCATCCTGTTGATCGATCTGGCCGGCAAGCTGTCGGTCGAACACGTGAGCGACCGGCTCTCGGAGCTGGCCGACGCGGTGCTCGACGTCGCGCTCGAAGCGGTCTGGAAGCAACTCGCGAAGCGCCATCGCGACACCCCGCGGTTCGCGGTGATCGCGTACGGCAAGCTCGGCGGCAAGGAGCTCGGTTACGCGTCCGACCTCGACCTGATCTTCCTGTACGACGACCCGGACGATGCCGCCGCCGACGTCTACGCGACCTACACGCGCCGTCTGATCACGTGGCTGACCACCGCGACCGGCGCCGGCACGCTGTTCGACATCGATCTGCGGCTGCGGCCGAACGGCGAGTCGGGGCTGCTCGTCACCGATCTCGACGCGTTCCGCCGCTACCAGCTGCGCGAGGGCGACGCCGCGAACACCGCGTGGGTCTGGGAGCATCAGGCGCTGACCCGCGCGCGTTACTGCGCGGGCGACGCCGAGATCGGCGCGAAATTCGAGGCGATCCGCGAGCAGGTGCTGACCACGCCGCGCGAAGCGGCGCCGCTCGCGAAGGAGATCGTCGAGATGCGTGAGCGGGTCGAGGCCGGGCATCCGAACCATACGTCCGAGCTGTTCGACCTGAAGCACGATCGCGGCGGGATGGTCGATATCGAATTCACCGTGCAGTACTGGGTGCTGCTGCATGCGGCGCGCGACCCGGAGCTGATCCGCAATACCGGCAATATCGCGTTGCTGCGCGAGGTGTCGCGTTTCGGGCTGATGAGCGAGGCGGAGGCGGAGACGGTCGGCGCCGCGTATCGGCGTTATCGCAAGCTGCAGCACACGCTGCGGCTCGACGGGATGGAGAAGGCGCGGGTCGATCCGGCACTGGTGAGTACCGAGCGCGACGCGGTGTTGGGGTTGTGGAAGCGGGTGTTTGGTTAGTTGCCCAACGCGCCGCGCTGGCTGAGATGGCCGGGATCGATGCACGATCCCGGCCATTTTGCTTTCAGGCGACGCTCGTTGCCGGGTTCGCGGAAACGGTGCGAGCGTCGCGCGGCAGCGCTTACGCCGCCAGCATTTCCTTCGCGTGCTTGCGCGTGGTCGCGGTGATTTCCAGACCGCCGAGCATCCGCGCGACTTCTTCGATGCGGCTCGCCTTGTCGAGCGAGGTCACGTTGCTGATCGTGCCGCCCTTGCCGTTGCTCGCCTTGGCGACCTGGAAGTGATGATCGCCGCGCGCGGCGACCTGCGGCAGGTGCGTCACGCATAGCACCTGACGCGCTTCGCCGAGCTGATGCAGCAATCGCCCGACCACTTCGGCGACGCCGCCGCCGATGCCGGTGTCCACTTCGTCGAAAATCAAAGTCGGGGTCGGGCTCGCGGCGCTCGCGATCACCGCGAGCGCGAGACTGATCCGCGCGAGTTCGCCGCCCGACGCGACCTTCGCGAGCGGCCGCAGCGGCACGCCGGCGTGACCGGCGACGCGGAACTCGATCTGTTCGAGCCCGTGCGCGCCGCCTTCGGGCAGCGGCACCAGCGCGACTTCGAAGCTGCCGCCTTTCATCGACAGTTCCTGCATGCCGGTCGTCACCGCGTCGCCGAGCGCCTTGCCCGCTTTCGCGCGCGCCTTCGAGAGCTTTTTCGCCTCGGCGATGAACGCTTCCTTCGCTTGCGCTTCGGCGGCGCGCAGCGCGTCGAGGTCGGCGGCGGCGTCGAGCGCGGCCAGTTGCTCACGCCGCGCCTGGTGTTCTTCGGGCAGCGTTGCGGGTTGCAGGCGGAATTTGCGGGCGGCCGAATGCAGCGCGTCGACGCGCTTTTCGACCTGCGCGAGCCGCTGCGGATCGAGTTCGAGTTTCTGCGCGTAATGGCTCAGCGAGTACGCGGCTTCCTGCAACTGGATTTCGGCGGGTTCGAGCGCGGCGAGCACGTCGTTCAGCGCCGGGTCGATCTCGGCGAGATCGCGCACCTTCGAGACGATCGAGCCGAGATGCGTGATCATCGCTTCGTCGGATTCGGACAGCGCGGCGAGCGCGCCCTGCACGCCGTCGATCAGATTCGCCGAATGCGACAGCCGATGATGCTCCGCGTTGACCTCTTCCCATTCGCCCGGCTGCGGCGCGAGCTTGTCGAGTTCGGTGAGCTGCCACGCGAGACGCTCGCGTTCGAGTTGCAGTTCGCGGTCGCGGGTCTGCGCGTGCTCGACCGCCTGGACCTTGTCGCGCCACGCACGCCATCCGCGCGTCACCAGGGCGGACAGATCGGACAGACCCGCGTGGGTGTCGAACAGTTCGCGCTGCGCGTCCGGGCGCATCAGCAACTGGTGCGCGTGCTGGCCGTGAATATCCACCAGCATTTCGCCGACCTCGCGCAGTTGCGCGAGCGTCGCCGCGGTGCCGTTGATGAACGCGCGCGAGCGGCCATTGCCGTCCACAACCCGGCGCAGCATCACGGTGCCGCCGTGCTGGTCGTCGGCGGCGGCGCTGAGCGCCTGCGCGTCGAGCCACGCGTCGACCTGCTCGTGCGTTTCGAACTCGGCGGTGATGTCGGCGCGGCTCTCGCCGGTGCGCACTACGCTCGCATCGGCGCGGGCGCCGAGCGCGAGTGCCAGCGCGTCGATCAGGATCGACTTGCCGGCGCCGGTTTCGCCCGAGAAAACGGAAAAGCCGCTGTCGAATTCGAGATCGAGCGCGGCGACGATGACGAAGTCGCGTATCGAGAGGTGGCGAAGCATGGAAGTCGTCGGATGAACTGGGATTCGGGAGGCGGCCGCGGCGCCGCGCCAGGGGGGACGCCGCTTACGGCCGCGGGTCTTCTTCGTGCGACGGGTACTCGTGCCAGTGCAGCTTCTTGCGCAGCGTCGCGTAATAGCTGTAGCCGACCGGATGCAGCATCTGCACCGTGTGACGCGAGCGGCGCACCTCGATCGTGTCGCCGAGTTCCAGCGACGTGAACGACTGCATGTCGAAATTCACGTTCACTTCGCGCCCGGACACGATCTGGATGCTGACCTTGGATTCGTCCGGCAGCACGATCGGCCGGTTGGACAGCGCATGCGGCGCGATCGGCACGAGCACGATGCCCTGCAATTGCGGATGCAGGATCGGCCCCTGCGACGACAGCGCGTACGCGGTCGAGCCGGTCGGCGTCGCGACGATCAGGCCGTCGGAGCGCTGGTTGTACATGAAGCGCCCGTCCACCGATACGCGCAGCTCCGCCATGCCCGAGAAGCCGCTGCGGTTGACCACCACGTCGTTGAAAGCGAGCGCGTGATAGATCGGCGAGCCGCCGCGCATGATGCGCGCTTCGAGCAGCATGCGCTCTTCGCGTTCGAAATTGCCGGACAGCATTTGCGGCACGATCTCGCGCATGTCGGAGATCGGGATGTCCGTGATGAAGCCGAGCCGACCGTGGTTGATGCCGATCAGCGGCGTGCGGTATGGCGCCAGCTGGCGGCCGATACCTAGCATCGTGCCGTCGCCGCCGAGTACGACCGCGACGTCGGCGCGCGCGCCGATCTCGGCGGGACGCAGCGCCGGGTAGTCGGTCACGCCGATCTCAGCGGCGGTGTCCGCTTCGAACACGACTTCGAGGCCGAGCTTCGCGATGCACGCGGCGAGCGCGGTCAGCGGCTCGCCGATGCCTGGCGTATTGGCGCGTCCGACGAGCGCGACGGTCTTGAACTGGCTGGTCACTTGCATGCCGGCATTACACCATAGGTAGGGCCTGAAAAGAACCGCAGACCAACCCGGTAGGGGCCGGTACGCATGGGGCATCTGCGCATGCCGTGATTATCGTTAGAATGGTGAACACCTGATGACATGCGTGCGACTCGACGCGCGGCCTGGCAGAGGGCGGTAGGTGGGCTGGGTCGCCGCCGCGCCGTCCCGCCACGCACCGGCCAGGCGCCGCGCATCGGTCGGGGATGAGCGCCGCCAGCGCTCGCGGCAGCCGCGACCTTGAGCTAAAATTTTTCGTCATGCTAGATCCTCGCGCACAAACCCTCCTCAAAACGCTGATTGAGCGTTACATCGCCGAAGGTCAGCCGGTCGGCTCGCGCACGCTGTCACGTTATTCGGGCCTCGAACTGAGCCCGGCCACGATTCGCAACGTGATGTCCGACCTCGAGGATCTGGGGCTCGTGATCAGTCCGCATACGTCGGCCGGACGTATTCCGACGCCGCGCGGCTACCGGCTGTTCGTCGACACGATGCTGACGGTCGAGTCCGCCGCCGACGAAGAAGCGGTGATGCGCGCCGTCAAGACCACCTTGCAGGCGGGCGAGCCGCAGAAGATCGTCGCCGCCGCGGCGAGCGTGCTGTCCAACCTGTCGCAATTCGCCGGCGTCGTGCTGACGCCGCGCCGCAGCCACGTGTTCAAGCAGATCGAGTTCATGCGCCTGTCCGACAAGCGCATCCTGCTGATCATCGTGACGCCCGAGGGCGACGTGCAGAACCGCATCCTCGCGACGCAGCGCGACTTCTCGCCGTCGCAACTGGTCGAAGCCTCCAATTACATCAATGCGCATTTCGCGGGCCTCTCGTTCGACGAAGTGCGCCGCCGCCTGCGCGAGGAAATCGACGAGCTGCGCGGCGACATGACCTCGCTGATGCACGCGGCGGTCACCGCCAGTACCGACGAATCCGACACCGGCGAGACCGTGCTGATCTCCGGCGAGCGCAACCTGCTCGAAGTCGCCGATCTGTCGTCGGACATGGCGCGCCTGCGCAAGCTGTTCGACGTGTTCGACCAGAAGACCAGCCTGCTGCAATTGCTCGACGTGTCGAGTCACGCGGCCGGCGTGCAGATCTTCATCGGCGGCGAATCGAACCTGGTGCCGATCGAGGAAATGAGCGTGGTCACCGCGCCGTACGAGGTGAACGGCCAGATCGTCGGCACGCTCGGCGTGATCGGGCCGACCCGGATGGCCTACAACCGCGTGATTCCGATCGTCGATATCACCGCGCGGCTGCTGTCCATGACGCTCAGCCAGCAATAGTCCAGTCATCTCCACCCCCGGTCCGCGCTGCCCATGCCGGTCATCATGCGTGAGCGCGCGCGGGCTGCCAATCGGCCGAACGGCCAGGGCCCGGTGGCGGCGTCGGGCACAACTCGCGCCGCTATAATGAATCTCCATTGAATCGACTTGCCGCGTGAAGCGGCGAACCCTGCTGCCTATGCGCTTCGACCTCGAGCGGCCCTCCCAGAACGCTGCGTCGCATCGCGTCGCCGTGTTGCTGATCAACCTCGGCACGCCCGACGCGCCGACGCCGCGCGCGGTGCGCCGCTATCTCGCGCAGTTTCTGTCCGATCCGCGCGTGGTCGAAATTCCGGCGCTGCTGTGGCAACTGATTCTGCGTCTGCTGATCCTGCCGTTTCGCGGCCGCAGTTCGGCGAAGAAGTACGCGGCGGTGTGGATGCCCGAGGGCTCGCCGCTGCGTGTGCATACGGAAAAGCAGGTGGAGGGCTTGCGCCATCTGCTGCAACTGAACGACTACACGGTGCTGGTCGACTACGCGATGCGCTACGGCACGCCCGGCATTCCGGCGATGCTGAACCAGCTGAAGCTCGCGGGCGCCGAGCGTGTGCTGCTGGTGCCGATGTATCCGCAATATTCCGCGTCGACCACCGCGACCGCATTCGACGACGCGTTCGCCGCGCTGCGGCGCATGCGCAACCAGCCGGAAATCCGCACGGTGCGCCAGTACGCGGACCACCCGGCGTATATCGCGGCGCTGGCCGCGCAGGTCCGTCACTACTGGCATCAGCATGGCCAGCCCGACTTCGCGGCCGGCGACAAACTGGTGCTCAGTTTTCACGGCGTGCCCAAGCGCACGCTCGATCTCGGCGATCCCTACCACGAGCAGTGCCAGCAGACCGGCGCGTTGCTGATGCAGGCGCTCGGGCTGACGCCGGTCGAGTGCCGCATCACATTCCAGTCGCGCTTCGGCAAGGCCGAATGGCTGCAGCCGTACACCGCGCCGACGTTGAAAGAACTCGGCGCGGCCGGCGTGCGGCGCGCCGACGTGTTCTGCCCGGGCTTTACCGCCGACTGCCTCGAAACGATCGAGGAAATCGGCATGGAGGTGCGCGACGAGTTTCTGCACGCGGGCGGCAAGGAGTTTCACCGGATTGCCTGCCTGAACGCGTCGCAGGCATGGATCGCCGCGCTGGGCGAGATCGTTGCTCAGCATCTGCAGGGCTGGCCCGCGCAGGCGGTGCCGGTGCCGCATACCGCAGGAGCTTGATACGCAGATGAATTACCGCATATCAACCGAGCCAGGCGCGAAGCTGCGCATCGATAAATGGCTGTGGGCCGCGCGCTTCTTCAAGACCCGTTCGCTTGCCGCGGACGCGGTCGAGAAGGGGCGGGTTCGGATCGGCGGCGCGGCCGTGAAGCCCGCGAAGGACGTGCGGGTCGGCGATCTGGTCGAGATCGAGATCGAGCGCTACGTGTGGCAGGTGCAAGTGCTCGGCGTGTGCGACGTGCGCGGGCCCGCGAGCGTCGCGCAAACGCTTTATGTAGAGAGCGAAGAGAGCAGGCTGAAGCGGCAGGCCGAGCAGGAGCGCCGCAAGACCTATCACGAGCCGGCCGCCGGATTGCACGGGCGGCCGACCAAGCGCGACCGGCGCACTATCGACAGATTTTCAGGTGGGGATTGAAAAACTGTTCCATCGTGGCGCGAGCGCTACCGTATTCGGTAGTGCGGTCGTTGACCGCGCCGGACATGCAGATGGTCGTGGTGCCGCCGACGAGTACCAGGGCGACCACCCCGATTGCAAAGGTCAGTTTCACGGTACTCCCCTTGGGACGATTGATGGCTGAAACGGGCTGAATCGGTACAACTGACAGCTATCGGAAAGGTGTACGTCAGATTAGGGTTAACGTGGCTTTTCCGCTGCATGAATGGAGCATAGGCCACTTACCGCCGGCACTCAATGTCTATCTGATCGCACTACGTTAATCAGTGTTACGGCGCGTTTCGCCTGCACGCCGGTGGTGCGAAAAGAACCCCCTGAGCCGCTTGAAACGGTTCTTCCCGGCCCCATCTGCGGGCCTGATATGCGGTTGTGCGGTGACCCGGCGCGTCGCGATTTTGTAACGCACGAATCGCGCGCGTGTCATCGATCTACGCCACCGTTGGCTTTCACCCTTTAACGACTTTCAGCGACATGGAAAACACGCAAGAGAACCCGACGAGCCAGAATCCCACGCCCGCCGACGAAGCCGCGCGCCAGGCCGCCGAGGCCGCTGCTGCCCAGCAGGACGCGTCCGCCGGCAACGCGGAACCGGTCGAAGCCAGCGCCGAACAGGCGCTCGCCGAAGCTCAGGCGAAGATCGCCGAGTTGCAGGAAAGCTTCCTGCGTGCAAAGGCCGAAACTGAAAACGTGCGCCGTCGCGCGCAGGAAGACGTCGCCAAGGCGCACAAGTTCGCAATCGAAAGCTTTGCCGAGCATCTGCTGCCGGTGGTCGACAGCCTCGAAGCGGCGGTCGCCCATTCGTCCGACGACCTTCAGAAGGTCCGCGAAGGCGTCGAGCTCACGCTGCGCCAGCTGAGCGGCGCGCTCGAAAAGGGCCGCGTCGTCGCACTGAACCCGGTCGGCGAAAAGTTCGACCCGCATCGCCACCAGGCGATTTCGATGGTGCCGGCCGAGCAGGAGCCGAACACGGTCGTCGCCGTGCTGCAAAAGGGCTTCGTGATCGCGGACCGCGTGCTGCGTCCGGCGCTCGTGACCGTCGCGGCGCCGAAGTAAGCGCCGCGGGATCTTCGCCAGCTTTCGTTTTCATTGCGGTATCGCGCGTGGTCGCGCCCAGTCGGTGCGCCGCGCGCGCCTTCGTTGCGCGGCAAAAAATCCAGCTGATTCAGTCACTTCCGGTGATGTGAAGCGCAGGGCCGCGCAGCCCAATGGAACGAACGCCAACGGCTGGTCCCACGATTGAAAAAAATTAAAGACCGCATCGCAAAAGAGGTCTTGAAAACGATGTGGCCGCACTTATTTTGAGTGCAGGTATGAATTGAGAGCGGATCGCCCCGCCGCCAGATGGGCCAACCGGGCGCTTTCCGCAGCGATCAAAGTCAGGAGATTCGTAAAAATGGGCAAAATCATCGGTATCGACCTCGGCACGACCAACTCGTGCGTGGCGATCATGGAAGGCAATTCGGTCAAGGTGATCGAGAACTCGGAAGGCGCGCGCACCACGCCGTCGATCATCGCTTACATGGAAGACAACGAGATTCTCGTTGGCGCCCCGGCCAAGCGTCAGTCGGTCACGAACCCGCGTAACACGCTGTTCGCGGTCAAGCGCCTGATCGGCCGCCGCTTCGAAGAGAAGGAAGTGCAGAAGGACATCGGCCTGATGCCCTACAAGATCATGAAGGCCGACAACGGCGACGCATGGATCGACGTGCGCGACCAGAAGCTCGCGCCGCCGCAGATCTCCGCGGAAGTGCTGCGCAAGATGAAGAAGACCGCTGAGGACTACCTCGGCGAGCCCGTCACGGAAGCCGTGATCACGGTGCCGGCTTACTTCAACGACAGCCAGCGTCAGGCTACCAAGGACGCGGGCCGCATCGCCGGTCTGGAAGTCAAGCGGATCATCAACGAACCGACCGCGGCAGCGCTCGCGTTCGGTCTGGACAAGGCCGAAAAGGGCGACCGCAAGATCGCCGTGTATGACCTCGGCGGCGGTACGTTCGACGTGTCGATCATCGAAATCGCGGACGTCGACGGCGAAATGCAGTTCGAAGTGCTGTCCACCAACGGCGATACGTTCCTCGGCGGCGAAGACTTCGACCAGCGCATCATCGATTACATCATCGGCGAGTTCAAGAAAGAGCAGGGCGTCGATCTGTCGAAGGACGTGCTCGCGCTGCAGCGCCTGAAGGAATCGGCTGAAAAGGCGAAGATCGAACTGTCGTCGAGCCAGCAGACCGAAATCAACCTGCCGTACATCACGGCGGACGCATCGGGTCCGAAGCACCTGAACCTGAAGATCACGCGCGCCAAGCTGGAAGCGCTGGTCGAAGACCTGATCGAACGCACGATCGAGCCGTGCCGCGTCGCGATCAAGGATGCGGGCGTGAAGGTCGGCGAAGTCGACGACGTGATCCTGGTCGGCGGTATGACCCGGATGCCGAAGGTGCAGGAAAAGGTCAAGGAATTCTTCGGCAAGGATCCGCGCCGTGACGTGAACCCGGACGAAGCCGTGGCCGTCGGTGCCGCGATTCAAGGTCAGGTTCTGTCGGGCGACCGCAAGGACGTGCTGCTGCTCGACGTGACCCCGCTGTCGCTCGGCATCGAAACGCTCGGCGGCGTGATGACGAAGATGATCAACAAGAACACCACGATCCCGACCAAGCACGCACAGGTCTACTCGACGGCTGACGACAATCAGAGCGCCGTGACGATCAAGGTGTTCCAGGGCGAACGCGAAATGGCAGCGGGCAACAAGCTGCTCGGCGAGTTCAACCTCGAAGGCATTCCGCCGGCACCGCGCGGCGTGCCGCAGATCGAAGTGAGCTTCGACATCGACGCGAACGGCATTCTGCACGTCGGCGCGAAGGACAAGGCGACCGGCAAGGAAAACCGCATCACGATCAAGGCGAACTCGGGTCTGTCCGAAGCCGAAATCGAGAAGATGGTGAAGGACGCCGAAGCGAACGCGGAAGAAGATCACAAGCTGCGTGAGCTGGCCGACGCCCGCAACCAGGGTGACGCGCTCGTGCACAGCACCAGGAAGGCGCTGACCGAGTACGGCGACAAGCTCGAAGCCGGCGAGAAGGACAAGATCGAAGCCGCGCTGAAGGAGCTCGAAGACACGCTGAAGAACGCGTCGAGCGACAAGGCCGCGATCGAAGCGAAGATCGAAGTCGTGGCAACCGCCTCGCAGAAGATGGGCGAGAAGATGTACGCCGACATGCAGGCTGCGCAAGGTGCCGAAGCGGCAGCGGGCGCGGCGGCGGGTGCCGGTGCATCGGCGGGCGCGAGCCAGCAGGCCGACGACGTGGTCGACGCTGACTTCAAGGAAGTGAAGAAGGACTAAAGCCAGGTCGTCATTCGACCGTAAAGCCGCGCACAGCGATGTGCGCGGCCCGGCTGCACAAAATGGCGCCCCCGGGCGCCTGCGTGCAAGAGCGGTTATCGCGCCTGGCGAGCCTTTTGGGGCTCTCCGGGCACATTTGTTTTATGGAGGGCGTTGTTTTGCACCGCGTCGAAACGAGACGCGAGGCGAAAACAGCGGCCGGACGAGTCGCAAGACTCCACAGCATTCAAGAGGAGCTACCGCGTCGTATTGCGCGGCGGCGTTGAACCGATATGGCGAAACGGGATTACTACGAGGTTCTGGGCGTCGCAAAGAACGCGAGCGACGACGAAATCAAGAAGGCTTATCGCAAGCTCGCGATGAAGCACCACCCCGACCGCAATCCGGGCAACAAGGATGCGGAAGAGCATTTCAAGGAGGTGAAGGAAGCCTACGAAATGCTGTCGGATTCGCAAAAGCGCGCCGCCTACGATCAGTACGGTCACGCGGGCGTCGATCCGAACATGGGTGGGGCCGGCGCGCAAGGCTTCGGCGGTTTCGCCGATGCGTTCGGCGATATCTTCGGCGACATCTTCGGCCAGGCGGCCGGCGGCGGTGCGCGCGGAGGCGGCCGGGCCGGCCCGCAGGTGTACCGCGGCGCCGATCTGCGCTACAGCATGGAGATCACGCTGGAGCAGGCCGCGCACGGCTACGACACGCAGATTCGCGTGCCGAGCTGGAGCTCGTGCGAAGTCTGTCATGGCTCGGGCGCCAAGCCCGGTACCAAGCCGGAAACCTGCCCGACCTGTAGCGGCTCGGGTTCGGTGCGCATGTCGCAAGGCTTCTTCAGCATCCAGCAAACCTGCCCGAAGTGCCACGGCACCGGTAGTTACATTCCCGAGCCGTGCAACCACTGCCACGGCGCGGGCAAGGTGAAGGAAACCAAGACGCTCGAAGTGAAGATTCCGGCCGGTATCGACGACGGCATGCGGATCCGCTCGGCCGGCAACGGCGAGCCGGGCATCAACGGCGGTCCGTCGGGCGATCTGTACGTCGAGATTCACATCAAGCAGCACTCGGTGTTCGAGCGCGACGGTGACGATCTGCATTGTCAGATGCCGATTCCGTTCACCACCGCGGCGCTCGGCGGCGAGATCGAAGTGCCGACGCTCGCGGGCCGCGCGAGCTTCACGGTGCCCGAGGGCACCCAGTCGGGCAAGACGTTCCGTCTGCGCGGCAAGGGGATCAAGGGGCTGCGTTCGAGCATCGCCGGCGATCTGTACGTGCACGTGCAGGTCGAGACGCCGGTCAAGCTCACCGACACGCAGCGCGATCTGCTCAAGCAGTTCGAAAAGGCGCTGGTGGAAGGCGGGGCACGGCATAGCCCGCAAAGCAAGAGCTGGTTCGATCGCGTGAAGAGCTTCTTCGACTGATCTGGCAGGCGGTTAGCATGACGGTGGACAGGCGCGGCGCGGTGTTCGCGCTGCTCGACGATAGCGGTGCAACGGCGGCGCGCCGGTCGAGCCGCCTGTACACCGGTTTTGTGCGCGAGCGGGTCTGTACCGACGCCGCGCAGCTCGAAGCCGTGTGCGACAGCGTCGCCGCGGATACCCGCAACGGTTTGCACGCGGTCGTGCTCGCCGACTATGAATTTGGCCATGCGCTCGTCGGTCTCGACGTCGATATGCATCGGTCTTCCGGAACGCAGCGTGGCGATGCCCCGCTGCGTTTTTTATTGTTCGAGCGTTGCGAAAAGCTCGCGCGCGACGAGGTCGATGCATGGCTGAGCGCGCGCGATAACGGCGCGGCCGAGCCATCGGTCGCGGGCACTGCGAACGTGCGCGCGAGCGTCGACCGTGCGCAGTTCGATGCGGCGATCGACGCGATCCACGCGGCGCTGCGCGTGGGCGATTCCTATCAGGTCAACTACACGTACCGGCTCGGCTTCGACGTGTTCGGCGAGCCGCTCGCATTCTATCGACGTCTGCGCGCGCGCCAGCCGGTACCGTTCGGCGCGCTGATCGCGTTGCCGGACGACGGCTGGGTGCTGTCGTGCTCGCCGGAGCTGTTCGTCGAGAAGCATGGCGAGACCTTGCGCGCGCGGCCGATGAAGGGCACCGCGTCGCGCTCGTCGGATCCGGTCGCGGACCAGCGCAACGCGGACTTCCTCGCCAACGATCCGAAGAACCGCGCCGAAAACGTGATGATCGTCGATCTGCTGCGCAACGATCTGTCGCGCGTCGCGCGGATCGGCTCGGTCAAGGTGCCGGCGCTGTTTTCTGTCGAACCGTATGCGTCGGTCTGGCAGATGACGTCGACGGTCGAGGCGGCCTTGCTCGAGCGCACGTCGTTCGCAACGGTCCTGCGCGCGCTGTTTCCGTGCGGCTCGATTACCGGTGCGCCGAAGCATCGGACGATGCAACTGATCGACGAGCTCGAAAGCACGCCGCGCGGTCTTTATACGGGCGCGATCGGCTGGCTCGACGCGCCCGGAACGGATGATTGCGGCGACTTCTGCATGTCGGTCGCGATTCGCACGTTGACGCTGAACCCATCCTCTCAACCCGGTGGTGCGGTCGGCCTGCGCGGCAGCATGGGCGTCGGCGCGGGCATCGTGCTCGACAGCGTGGCCGCCGACGAATTCGCGGAGTGTCGATTGAAAGCGAGCTTTTTGACCGGCGCCGAGCCGGGCTTCGACCTGTTCGAAACGATGTATGCGACGCGGGAAGACGGCGTGCGGCATCTGGAGCGGCATCTGCGCAGGTTGTCGTCGAGCGCCGCGACGCTGGGTTTCGGGTTCGACGAAGCGGGCATCCGCGAGCAGCTTGCGGCGCAGTGCGACCAGCTACCGGCGCAAACGCCGCATCGCGTGCGGCTCGCGCTGAGCAAGAGCGGCGCGACGCAGATCACCGCGGCGGTGCTCACGCCGTTAGCCGATTCGACGAGCGTTGGCGTTCTGCTTGGCTCCGAACAGCAGTTCGCGCCGACGCAGGCCGCCGATCCGCTGCTGCACCACAAGACCACCCGTCGCGCGGAATATGACCGCGGCTGGCGCGAAGCCGAAGCGAAGGGCGCGTTCGATACGCTGTTCTTCAACGAACGCGGCGAGCTGACCGAAGGCGGCCGCTCGAACGTGTTCGTGAAGCTGGCGGGGCAGTGGTGGACGCCGCCGCTGGCGTCGGGCGTGTTGCCTGGCGTGATGCGCGGCGTGTTGCTGGAAGAGGGCGTGTCCGGTGTGAGCGCGGCCGAGAAAGTACTGACGCGGGACGACGTGCTGAACGCCGAAGCGCTGCTGATCTGCAATGCGTTGCGCGGCATGGTGCCCGCGCGGATTGTTCGGTAACGCGGCGGAGAGCTAACCCGCTAGTGCGGGGCGTTGGTCGCTACGAAGCCGAGCGCTACCGCCATTCGCCACGGCCACCGCCACCGCCACCGCCACCGGCACCACACTTAGCGGCGAGCAAATAAAAAAGCGGCGTCCCAAAGCCCGCTCCCGCAGGCTCCGGAACGCCGCCTTCAGCAACGCAGAATCAGAACGTGTGCTCAGCCCCCGGGAACGACCCGTCCTTCACAGCGCGCACATACGCCTCGACGGCCGCCTGAATATTCGGCTGCCCCTGCATGAAATCCTTCACGAAACGCGGCCGCTTGCCAGGGAAAATCCCCAGCATGTCGTGCAGCACCAGCACCTGACCCGAGCAGTCGAGGCCCGCACCGATGCCGATCGTCGGAATCCGCAACTGCTTCGTGACCTCGCTCGCGAGCTGGCTCGGAATCGCTTCCATCACGATCAGCTGCGCGCCGGCCGCTTCCATCGCGAGCGAATCGCGCAGCAGCTGGCTCGCGCCAGCTTCGGTCTTGCCCTGCACCTTGAAGCCGCCGAACGCATGCACCGACTGCGGCGTAAGCCCGACGTGCGCGCACACCGGAATCGCGCGCTCGACCAGAAAGCGCACCGTGTCCGCGAGCCACTCGCCGCCTTCGAGCTTGATCATCTGCGCGCCCGCGCGCATCAGTTCGACCGAGCTGCGATACGCGTCTTCCGGCGTGCCGTAGGTGCCGAACGGCAGATCCGCGACGATCAGCGCCGACGGCCGCGCGCGCGCGACGCTCGCGGTGTGATACGCGATATCCGCGAGCGACACCGGCAGCGTCGTGCTCTGTCCTTGCAGCACGTTGCCGAGCGAATCGCCGATCAGCAGCGCATCGACGCCCGCGCGATCGAGCAGCGCGGCGAAGCTCGCGTCATAACAGGTGAGCATCGCGATCTTTTCGCCGGTGTCGCGCATCGCCTGCAGTTTCGGCACGGTGATCGCGCTCCGGCTCGCTTCCTGCAAATAGGTCATGGTCAATCCAATGGAAAAAAGAAATGGCCGCGCCGCTTACAGCGACGTGCCTTTGACAAAGAATTCCTTGCGTCCGCGCATCGTCTCGATGCGTTCGGCGAGCAGCGCAAGGTCCGCGTCGGAGTCGAGCGGATTCAGATGTTCGGCGTTGACCGTCAGCACGGGCGTGCGGTCGTAGTGGTAGAAGAAGTCGTTGTACGCGTCGCACAGCGCGCGCAGATACGCGTCGGAAATCTGCAGCTCCATCGGCACCGCGCGTTTCTGGATGCGCGCGAACAGCACCTCGGGACTGGCCTGCAGATAGACCACGAAGTCCGGCGCCGGCGCACTGACGGTAAAGCTCGCGGCGAGCGCGCGATACAGCTGCCACTCGTCTTCCGGCAAGGTCAGCCGCGCGAAGATGTCGTTTCGCTGGGTCAGGAAGTCGGCGATCAGCGGCGTGCCGCCGGTCTGCGCGGCGAGCACTTCCTGCGCCTGCTGCGCGCGTTGCAGCGCGAAGTGCAACTGCACCGGCAGCGCGTAGCGCGCGGTGTCGCGATAGAAGCGTTCGAGAAACGGATTGTCCTGCGGCCGTTCGAACAGTTCCTGCATCGACCAGCGTTGCGCGAGGCGCCGTGCGAGCGAAGTCTTGCCGACGCCGATCGGTCCTTCGATCGCGATATAGCCGAACGGCGGACGCAGTTGCGGCGCGGTGACCGTGAGTGGCGGCGAACTCATTCGCAGCGGCCCTTGTCGGCGCCGCCGCCGGTCAGCGCATTCAACACCGGGCACTGGCACGGCGACTTCATTTTCTCGATCCGTTGATCGCTGACGCTGTCGAGCAGCGCGGCCGCGCGGCCGTGTTGCGGAATCACGATCGCCGCGTCGATCTCGACGAGCGGCACCAGCGCGAACGCGCGCTCGATCAGACGCGGATGCGGGACGATCAGATCGGCTTCGTCGATCGACTGATCGCCGTACAGCAGGATGTCGAGGTCGAGCGTGCGCGGCGCATTGCGGAACGGCCGCTCGCGGCCGAACTGATGCTCGATCTTGTGGCATAGCGCCAGCAGATGCCGCACGGGGAGCGTCGTTTCGAGCTTCACGACGCAGTTGAAATAGTCGTCACCGCCCGCGTCGATCGGGGCAGTGCGATACAGGCTCGATTTGGCGAGCACGGTGATGGTGTGCTGTTGGGCGAGGCACACCACTGCGTCTTTCAGGGTCTGGCGCGCGTCCCCGAGATTCGCGCCGAGGCCAAGATAAGCAACCGTCATGGCATAACTTCCTGCAACTATCGTTCGACGGCTTCCGCGAACGCCGCGTCAGTCTTCGTGCGAGCCTTGGCTCGCGTCGTTGTCCGTGCGTTCGTCGGGCGTGCCGCCCTCCACTCCGTCACCTGATTTGCGGTTTCTGGCGCCACCGCGCCGCCGTCGTTTTCTGGGGCTCCGGTCCTTCCCGCCTTGCGTGAGCAAAGTCTCGCGCGCGGCAGCGTCTCCTTCGATGAACTCCGTCCACCACGTACCGACCGACTCGTCGAGTTCGCCCGATTCGCAGCGCAACAGGAGGAAATCATACCCCGCTCTAAATCTTTGGTGTTCCAGCAGCTTCAGCGCGCTGCGGCCCGAGCGCTTTTCGAGGCGCAGTTGCAGGCCCCAGATCTCGCGCATATCGGCCGAGAAGCGCTTGTGGATCGCGAGTTTCTCGGTCTGCATGTCGAGCACTTCGTCCATCGCGCGATGCAGCGCGGGCACCGGAAACTCGCCTTCGGCCTCGAATTTCTGCCAGCGCTGCTGCACGTCGTGCCACAGCAGGGTAGCGAACAGGAAGCCCGGCGACACCGGCTTGTTGCCGAGCACGCGCGCGTCGGTGCGCGACAGCGCGAGCGAGATGAAGCGCTCGCCGGTCGGCTGCTCGAGCACCACGTCGAGCAGCGGCAGCAGCCCGTGATGCAGGCCTTCCTGGCGCAGCCGCTTCAGGCACGCGAGCGCGTGACCCGACAGCATCAGCTTCAGCATCTCGTCGAACAGACGCGCGGCGGGCACGTTGTTGATCAGGTCGGCCATCTTCTCGATCGGCGCGCGGGTGCTGGTCTCGATCTCGAAGCCGAGCTTGGCGGCGAAACGCACCACGCGCAGCATCCGCACCGGGTCCTCGCGATAACGCGTGGCCGGGTCGCCGATCATGCGCAGCAGTTGCGCGCGCATGTCGGCCATGCCGTTGTGATAGTCCAGCACGGTTTGCGTGGCCGGATCGTAGTACATCGCGTTGATCGTGAAGTCGCGGCGGGTGGCGTCTTCGTGCTGCTCGCCCCAGACGTTGTCGCGCAGCACGCGGCCGCTCGCGTCGACCGCGTGGGTGCGGCGATCGAGCTCGTCGCGCTTCAGACGCTTCGGCGGCGGCGAGTCAGCGGCCGGCGGATCGACCAGCGCGCGGAACGTCGAGGTCTCGATGATTTCCTGGCCGAACTGCACGTGCACGATCTGAAAGCGCCGGCCGATGATGCGCGCGCGGCGGAACAGCTTCTGCACCTGTTCGGGAGTGGCGTCGGTCGCGACGTCGAAGTCTTTCGGCTTCACGCCGAGCAGCAGATCGCGCACCGCGCCGCCGACGATGAACGCACGGAAGCCCGCCTGCTGCAGCCCCTCGGTCACGCGGATCGCGTTGCGCGAGATCAGCGACGGGTCGATGCCGTGCACGTCGTGCGGAATGATCACCGGCACGTCAGGCTCGCGCGGCGCTTTCGCGCCCGCGGCGGCGCCGGCCGGTTTGCGGCGCGACCGGGTGGCGGTGGCGGACTTGCTGCGCGCGGTCGCGTTGCTGGCCGCGTCGGAGTCGTCGGTGGCGGCGGAGAGGTCGCCGTCGGCGCTCGCCGCGTCCTGGCCGAATAGCTTGCGAATGAGTTTCTTGATCACGAGGGTTGAAAGAGTTCGAGGATGCGCCAGCCTTTGGCCTGCGCATGGGCACGCAACGTGTCGTCCGGATTGGTCGCGATGGGGGCGGTGACTTTTTCGAGCAGCGGGATGTCGTTGTGCGAATCGCTGTAGAAATAGCTGTGTTCGAAATCGCTCCAGCTCTTGCCGAGCGACGCGAGCCACATTTCGGTGCGCACGATCTTGCCTTCCTTGTAGCTCGGCGTGCCGGTCGGCCGGCCGGTGTACGCGCCGAGCGGATCGCCGCCGACCGTTTCCACCTCGCACGCGATCAGCGTATCGACGCCGAACGCCTGGGCGATCGGTCGCGTGATGAATTCGTTGGTCGCGGTGACGACGCAGCACAGGTCGCCCGCTTCGCGATGCTGCTTCACGAGTTCGAGCGCGACCGGGAAGATCGCCGGCGTGATCACTTCGTGCATGTACTCGGCGTGGATGTCCGCGAGTTGCGCGCGCGTGTACTTCGCGAGCGGCGTGAGCATGGCGACCAGGTAGGCGTGAATGTCGAGCTTGCCGGCTTTGTAGTCGGCGTAGAAGCGGTCGTTTTCACGAGCGAAATTTTCGGCGTCGACCATGCCTTTTTTCACCATGAAGCGGCCCCATTCGTGGTCGCTGTCGGTGGGAATGAGCGTGTGATCGAGATCGAAGAGTGCGAGGTTAGCCATGGGGGCGTATTTTACTTGAAGCGGGATCGGCGGCGTGTGAACCCGACGCGCTGGTGGATTCGGCGGGCGTGCCGGTGCCTGGAGCCGAGCTTGCCGCAGCGGGGGCGGGCGACGCGAGCATCGTGCGCAGCAGCGGCAGCGTGACCGCGCGTTTCTGTTCGAGCGAGAAGCGGTCGAGCGCGTCGAGCAGCGCCATCAGGCTCGGCATGTCGCGGCGGAAATGCGTGAGCAGGTAGGCCGGCACGTCGTCGGCGAGCATGATGCCGCGCTCGCGCGCCGCGCGTTTCAGTACCGCGGCCTTCGCGTCGTCGGGCAGCGGCGCGAGGTGGAACACGAGGCCCCAGCCGAGCCGCGTGCGCAGGTCCTCGCGCACCGTCATGCCGATCGGCGCCGCGTTGCCGGCGGCGACCAGCGCACTGGTGGGATGCGCGCGCACTTCGTTGAACAGGTTGAACATCGCGATCTGCTGCGCGGCGGACAGGCCGTCGCAATCGTCGATCGCGTAGAGCGCGACGCGCGGATCGAAACTGAACGCGGCGAGGCTGCTCTGCGGACTCGCGAAGCGCGCATGGCCCGGCGGCGCTTCGTGCACCAGCGCCTGCAGCAGGTGGGTGCGGCCGCTGCCGGCTTCGCCCCAGACGTAGAAGGTGCGATCGGCGACCGGCCCGGCGGAGAGCGCGTTGTCGAGCTCACGCAGGCGCGTGACCAGCTCGGCGTTCGCGCCGGCGTAGAAATTGTCGAATGTCGATGGCGGCGGGGTGCCGAGATCGAGCGTCAGTTGACGAAGCACAGTAGGTTAATGCCGTAAATGAGGCCATCGGTGAGGCTGGCGAGCCGCCGGATCGTGGCGGGCCGCTGCCCCGAAGGCCTGAAACGTCGATAGGCGATCAGTTGTTATAAAGCGTGCTCGCCGGGTTGCGAGGCCGTGCGCCGCGGCTCGCGGCGCGGTGTTTTGCGTGGGCCGGCGACGCCGGAATCATCGTGTGGTGTTGCAAAGTCGTTTCTCGGAGGTCGTAGGAACGCGCGAATTCCAGCCAGGCGGTCAGCATCGGGTAAAATCGCATTTTACCGACCTTCTCGCTCTTCCCCATGAATCAACCGAAATCCGCCCCTGACGCCCAAGGTTTGTCGTATCGCGACGCCGGCGTGGACATCGATGCGGGCGACGCCCTCGTCGACGCCATCAAGCCCTTTGCCAAGAAAACCCTGCGCGACGGCGTGCTGGGCGGCATCGGCGGATTCGGCGCGCTGTTCGAAGTGCCGAAGAAATACAAGGAGCCGGTGCTGGTGTCCGGCACCGACGGCGTCGGCACCAAGCTGCGCCTCGCGTTCCAGCTGAACAAACATGACACGGTCGGCCAGGATCTGGTCGCGATGAGCGTCAACGACATCCTCGTGCAAGGCGCCGAGCCGCTGTTCTTCCTCGACTACTTCGCGTGCGGCAAGCTCGACGTGGGCACCGCGGCGACCGTGGTCAAGGGCATCGCGCAAGGTTGCGAACTGTCGGGCTGCGCGCTGATCGGCGGCGAAACCGCGGAAATGCCGGGCATGTACCCGGACGGCGAATACGACCTCGCGGGCTTCGCGGTCGGCGCGGTCGAAAAGAGCAAGATCATCGACGGCAGCAAGATCGCCCCGGGCGACGTGGTGCTCGGTCTCGCGTCGAGCGGCATCCATTCGAACGGTTTTTCGCTGGTGCGCAAGATCATCGAGCGCGCGCAGCCGGATCTGAACGCGGACTTCGACGGCCGTTCGCTGGCCGACGCGCTGATGGCGCCGACCCGCATCTACGTGAAGCCGCTGCTCGCGCTGATGCAGCAGATCGAAGTGAAGGGCATGGCTCACATCACCGGCGGCGGTCTGGTCGAGAACATTCCGCGCGTGCTGCGTGAAGGTCTGACCGCTGAACTCGAGCAGAGCGCTTGGCCGCTGCCGCCGCTGTTCTCGTGGCTGCAGAAGCACGGCGGCGTCGCCGATGCGGAAATGCACCGCGTGTTCAACTGCGGTATCGGGATGGCGGTGGTCGTGTCGGCGGCCGACGCCGAAGCGGCGATCGGTCTGCTGTCGGCAGCCGGCGAGCAGGTCTGGAAGATCGGCTCGATCCGCGCGAGCGCGGCCGGTGAAGCACAGACGGTCGTGGTCTAAAGAATGACGAAGGTCCGCGTGGCGTGCCGCAATGGGGCGCCGCGCGGGCTGGGTCGCAGGTTGTAGAACAGGTTTTGGGTTTGCTTCGAAGGGCCGGTTCCGGGTTCTTCAGATTGCCGCTTCGGCGGTTTCGGTCGGTTCAGCAGTTTCGCTTTTCATTCCCCGCTCTCCGCTTCAACTCCCGTTCCGATCCGCTGCGCGTTATATCAGCGTTTCGATCAGTTCGACCACCCGCGCCGTCGCGTGCGGATCGCAGCAATCCACCACCAGTCGCTCCGGCATGCTGCGCAGCCAGGTCAGTTGCCGCTTGCAGAGCTGACGCGTCGCGAACACGCCCTTGTCGCGCATGGTTCGGTAATCGACCGCGCCGTCCAGGTATTCCCACACCTGCCGGTAACCGACACAGCGCATCGACGCCATCTCCGGCTGCAAGTCGCCGCGCTCGCGCAGCTTGACGACTTCATCGATGAAGCCGTGCGCAAGCATCGCATCGAAGCGCTGCTCGATCCGCGCGTGCAGCACGCCGCGCTCGGACGGCTCCAGTGCGACCGGTACGAAACGCCACGCCGCCGCGGCTTCGTCGACGCGCGCGGGCGCGGCGAGCAGCGTCGACATCGGCTGGCCGGTCAGCATGAAGATTTCGAGCGCGCGCTGGATGCGCTGCGAGTCGTTCGGCGCGAGCCGCGTGGCGGTGACGGGATCGACTGCCGCGAGCCGCGCGTGCAGCGCGGGCCAGCCGTCGCGGGCGGCGTCGGCATCGAGCGCGGCCCGTACCGCGGGATCGGCGCCGGGCAGATCGTTCAAGCCCTGGGTGAGCGCCTTGTAGTACAGCATCGTGCCGCCGACCAGCAGCGGCAGCCGGCCGCGCGCGACGATCTCGCCGGTCAGCCGCAACGTGTCCTCGCGAAACTGCGCGGCCGAATACGAATCGGCCGGATCGATGATGTCGATCAGATGATGCGGCGCGACCGCGCGCTCTTCGGCGCTCGGCTTCGCGGTGCCGATGTCCATCTCGCGATAGACCAGCGCCGAATCGACGCTGATGATTTCGACCGGCCGGCGCGCGGCCAGCGCCAGCGCGGCGGCGGTCTTGCCCGACGCGGTCGGGCCGAGCAGGCAGGGGATCGGGGTGGGGCGTGACGTCATGGATAAATCGGCGTGCGTTGCAACAGGGTCAGTCAACGCACTGCGTTACTGGCCACGCATGAACAGCCGATCGAGATCGGCGAGCGTCAGCTGATACCACGTCGGCCGCCCGTGGTTGCATTGGTCGGCGCGTTCGGTCGCTTCCATCTGGCGCAGCAGCGCGTTCATTTCGTCGAGCGTCAGACGCCGGTTCGCGCGCACCGCGTGGTGGCACGCGAGCGTGCCGAGCAGTTCGTGCTGACGCTCGGTCAGCACGCGCGAGCCGCCGAACGCGTGCAGGTCGGATAGCACCGCGCGCGCCAGCGCCTGCAGATCGGCGTCCTTCAGCAGCGCGGGGACCGCGCGGATCGCGAGCGTGGTCGGCGACAGCACTGCGAGGTCGAAGCCGAGCGCGTCGAGCGTCGCGCGCTCTTCCTCGACCGTACCGATCTCGACCGGGTCGGCCTGCATCGTCTGCGGGATCAGCAGCGGCTGCACCGCGATCGCGCGATCGGCCAGCGCATTCTTGAACTGTTCGTACAGGATGCGCTCGTGCGCGGCGTGCATGTCGACGATCACGAGCCCTTGCCGGTTCTGCGCGAGCACGTAGATGCCGTGGACCTGGCCGAGCGCGAAGCCGAGCGGCTGGTCGTCGGAGGCGTCGAACGACGGGGCGGCGCCCGCGGCGAACGGCGCTGAACCACGCGATGCCGCATCGTACGGCGCGCTCGTTTCGCCGGCGGAGTCGCGCGCTTCGAACAGCGACGCGCCTTCCACCGGACCCGTGAGCGGATCCTTGCGGCCGAACAGCGCGTCGTAGCCGGCGAGCGGTTGCGCGACCGGCAGCGTGCCTTGCGTCATGCGCGCCTGGCGCATCCAGGTGTTGCCGGCCTGCGAACCGCTTGTTGAACCGCTTTGGGAGCCGCCGAAGCCGCCCGAACCACCGAAGCCGCCGCGGCTGCCCGCCGAGCCGAAGCTGCCGCCCGACGACGCGAAGCCGGAGCTTCCGCCACCGCCCGAGCCACCGAGGCCTACACCACCGAACCCCGAACCGAACCCACGCGCACCGCCCGCATTACCCGCAGCGTCTGCACCGGCACCACCCAACGGCGTTGCCCCGAACGAAGCCGGGCCGCCGGCCGACGGCGTCAGATGCGCGGCATGGCCACCCGCCGTGGTCTCCGGAGACGCGCCCGCGTGCCGCGCGAGCGCGCGTTGCACCGCATGGAACACGAACTGGTGAATCGAACGCGAATCGCGGAAACGCACCTCGATCTTCGACGGATGCACGTTCACGTCGACGCCTTCCGGCGGCAAATCGAGAAACAGCACGTACGACGGAAAGCGCTCGCCGTGCAGCACGTCTTCGTAAGCGGCGCGCACCGCGTGCGTGAGCAGCTTGTCGCGCACGAAACGGCCATTGACGAAGAAATATTGTTGATCCGCGCGGCCGCGGCTCGCGGTCGGCAGCCCGGCGCAGCCGTACACGGCGAGCGGGCCGGCCGCTTCGTCGAGCGGCAGATGGGCGGTCGCGAACGTGTCGCCGAGAATCTTCGCGACCCGCACCGGCGGTTCGCTCGCGTTCCAGTGCTCGACCGCCTTGCCGTTGTGCAGCACCGAAATCGCGACGTCCGGGCGCGCCAGCGCGGCGCGGCGGATCTGCTCCAGGCAGTGGCCGAGTTCCGTCTGCTCGCTCTTCAGGAATTTGCGGCGCGCGGGCGTGTTGAAGTACAGCTCGCGCACTTCGATCGTCGTGCCCTGGGTGCCGGCCGCGGGGCTCAGCATGCCCGTGTGCGCGTCGATGCGCACCGCGTGCGGCGCATCGGCGGTGCGGCTCGTGATGCTCATCTCCGCAACCGATGCAATCGACGCCAGCGCCTCGCCGCGGAACCCGAGCGTACCGACCGCTTCGAGCTCCGCGAGCGAGCGGATCTTGCTGGTCGCGTGGCGCGTGAGGGCGAGCACGAGTTCGTTTTCGGGGATCCCGCAGCCGTCGTCGGTGATCGAGATGCGTTTGACGCCGCCCTCGTCGAGCAGGATGCGCAGCGTTTGCGCGCCCGCGTCGAGCGCGTTTTCGACCAGTTCCTTGACCACCGAGGCCGGCCGCTCGACCACTTCGCCGGCGGCGATCTGGCTGATCAACTGGTCGGGAAGGGGCTGGATCGCGCGCAATGGGCGCGGTGCGGGGGCTGCCACAGGCGCGGCCGCGGGAGCCGCGTTCGATGCGTCTGGGAGCGCGGCCGCGGCGGCGGGGCCGGCGGGCGTTTCGGAGAATTCGGACATGGCGAAATTATAGCGACTCGTCCAATTGTGCCCATCCGCACGCTTGGCGCGGCAGAATTTAGATTGCCTTAAGGCACTTTCTGTATGATGTCGCGGTCAATTTGCGGCGGTCTTGCCGTTGCTTGCCGTTGCTGACCCACTGGCTGCGCGGCGGCCATTTTTCCACGCACATACAGGTTTAAGAGGACGTTCCTTGGATACGCTGCTCCATTTCGCCAACCTTGTCCTGCACATCGACAAGTTCCTCGGTGACTTCATTCAGGTGTATGGCGCCTGGGTCTACGCGGTGCTGTTCCTGATCGTGTTCGCCGAAACCGGGCTCGTCGTTCTGCCGTTTCTGCCGGGCGATTCGCTGCTGTTCATCGGCGGCGCGTTCTGTGCGACCGGCCAGATGCATCTCGGCCTGCTGATCCTGTTGCTGTTGATCGCGGCGATCGCGGGTAATACGGCCAACTACATGATCGGTCGCGCGATCGGGCCACGCGTGTTCAATTCGCACATTCCGGTACTCGAACGTTTTCTCGATCGCGCCGCGTTGCAGAAGACCCATAACTTCTACGAAAAGCACGGCGGCAAAACCATCGTGCTCGCGCGTTTCATTCCGGTCGTGCGGACCTTCGCGCCGTTCGTCGCGGGCGCGTCGGCGATGACGTGGAGCCGCTTCCAGATGTTCAACGTGCTCGGCGCGCTGTTGTGGGTGCTGCTGCTGGTGCTGCTCGGTTACTTCTTCGGCAACATTCCGTTCATCCGCCAGTACCTGAATGTGATCGTGCTGGTCGGGATCGGCGCGGCGATCGTGCCGGTGGTGCTCGGCGCGCTGTGGAAGATGCTGCGCAAGAACGGCGCGAACGCGGGAAGCCGCTGAGGCCGATCGTGGTGGTCGTGCTGTAGAGCTGTAGAACTGTGGTGCCGTGGTGTCACGGCCAGCCCGGACAATGAAAAGGCGTCGCGAATCTCGCGACGCCTTTTCATTTGTAGCTGCCGGTTTATCCAGTGAGTCGCGAGACTCGCGGTCATCGCCCGGACGCGGCAGTCGTGCAGCCGAACCGTCAATCGCGGGTGATCGCGCGCGGCGCGAGCGGCGTTTCCGGCGGTGGGTAGCCGGCGTCCTTGAAGGTCTGCATGATTGCGCGGTTGGTGTCGAAGTAGACCTGCCAGTAGTTCTCGTTCGACGAGTACGGCCGCACGCATAGCAGCGGTCCTTCCGGTGTAAAGCTGAGTACTTCGATATCGGGCGTCGGGTTTTCGGCCACGTTCGGAATCTTCGCGATCGCGGCTTTCAAACGCGCGATTGCATCGGCCGGATCGACGCCGTTCGCGATCTTCGCGGTCAGCTCGACCCGCCGGAACGGCAGCACGCTGTAGTTCGAGATCGTGTCGGAGAAGATCTTGTTGTTGCCGACGATGGTCGTCACGTTGTCCGGCGTGACGATCGTGGTGCCGAACAGACCCAGTTCCGTGACCGTGCCGGTGACGCCCGCGGCGGTCACGAAGTCGCCGACCTTGAACGGGCGCAGCACCTGCATGAACACGCCGGCCGCGAAGTGAGCGAGCAGGCCGCCCCACGCGGTACCGATCGCGAGGCCGAGACCGGCGAGCAGCGCGGCGAACGAAGTGGTCTGGACACCGAAGACCTGCAGGATCGCGAGAACCAGCAGCAGGTTCAGCAACGCGCCGAGAATCGATGCAAGGTAGTGGGCGAGTGTTGGATCGACCCGGCCGTTGCGCGCGAGCACCTTGCGCAGCAGGCTCGAAATCAGCCCGATGACCCAGCGGCCGATGATCCACAGGGCGATTGCGCCGATGATCTTGATGCCGAGGTCGACGCCCCGGGTCATGATGAATGCACGTACGGCTTCGATATCCACGATGTTTCCTTCGTTATTGGTGATCATCAACGGATTGAACGACGGTGGTGCAATGACCGGCAACGCGTGGTCTTCGGGAGTTATAGCCGACGGCGCGCGGCTGCGCAAGGACCGTTCCTGGCCGCTGTGGCGGCCGCATCAACGAGGTGGACAGTGGCGGGGAAAGTGTGGCTGCGCGTGGACGTAGAGGGGCGGCCGTGCTTCAGAACACGGTGACCTGCGGATGACAATGATCGAGGACGTGCGCATGCCGTCTCGCGGTCCGCGCCGCATCGAAAAAAGCGTAGGACTCCAACCGGATCGAATGACCCGGTCTAGAACCGATACGAAATGCCGATCTGCAACGTCGGATACCACCGGTAAGACGACACCTTTTCGCGCACCTGCTGCAAACCGGTGTCGATGATCACCTGACTCATCTGCGGACCGACGGCCTGGGCAAGCGCCGGCGACAACGTGTATGAAGCGCGCGGAATGCCGTAGGCGACACCGAGGTCGACCACCAGACCCCAACCCCTGGCGCGCGGATGCAGGCCGTAGCCGATGCCCAGATACGGCATCACGGTCGGGTATTTGGCGCTCGCGGTCGCGTATTCGCCCGGAAAAGCCGGCGACGCCTTACCGTTGAACATGTACATGCCATTGGTCGGCACGGAATTGCCGGTGATCTCGTTGTCGGTCACGCGAAAGCCGGCCGTTACGCGAAAGCCGCTGCCGGACCACGGAAACAGATCGCCATAGAGGCCGCCTTGACGCAGCCACAGATCGTCTTCATAGCGATTGCCGCCGACGTCGAAGTTGCGCGACAGCTTGATCGCATTGAAGTCGGCATGCACGCCGAGCCACGGTGTGATGTTGTACGCGGCGCCGACGCCGATGCCTAGCGTGCCGCCCTGCAGATAAACTTCCTGCGCATGCGCGGTTTCGATCACGCACGCCACCCCCACTACCCAGATTACCTTTGCAGATTTCATGGGTACCCCTTTTACGGCGGGCACCCAGCCTGTTTCCGGTTCGGGTTGCACTCGCCTCGTAATCGTCTCGTTCTCTCTTGTGCTTCCACCGCGCTCTATTGGCGCTATGAGTCGATGATGCGAGCGGACGCTGCAAGCAGTCTGTGAGGTGGCGAACGAAAGGGGGGAGGAAGCGGTGACGCTCGTTACGGTGGAAGTGAGGGGATTCCTGAGCGGATCAGGTGGCGGCGCATGGCGCGTGCGCTGTCGAGCGTTCCAGAACGGCGCGCTCCTGTCGATAGTACGGGATGCTGATTAACAGACTGCGTTTGAATCGGTCGTGATGGCAGCGGCGCTGAGGCGCGTCAGCGCATCTCAAGGGGCGATCGTGTAGCGCAGGATCCGGTCGCGCCACGATTCGAGCAGCCGCGTCATCGCGGCGGCGGCTGCATCGGCTTCGCGGCTCACGATATGCCGGCGCACCGCATCGTGCAATTCGAGGTCTTCGCTCGGCTGGGCCGCCTGGCGCTGCATCATTTCCGATGACACGCGCAGCGCGGCCTTGATCGCATTGCCGATCGTGATGAACATGCCGTTTTGCGAGGCGGTGATGATCGCGAGATGAAACTCCAGATTCGCGTCGGCGGCCGCGCGGATGTCCGTGGCGCCATGCGGGGCCGCCGGGTCGCAGGCGGCCGCGAGTTCGAGGTAGCGTCGCTCGATGATCTGAAACGTCTCTTCCTTGCCGTGGCGCGCGGCCAGGAAACTCGCGCGCGGCTCGAAGCAGATGCGCATTTCGAAAATGTCTTCGACGATCTTCGAGTCGAACTGCGCGTTGAGCCGCCACGCGAGCACGTCGCGGTCGAGCAGGTTCCAGTCGGAGAAGGGCAGGACACGGGTACCGATTTTCGGCGACACCGCAATCAGCCGTTTGCCGGCCAGTTGCTTGATCGCCTCGCGCAGCGTGGTTCGACTCACGCCGTACGCGCTGCACAGTTCGCTTTCGACCGGCAGCGCGTCCCCGGGCGCGAACTCGCCCGAGACCACGCGCATGCCGATTATCTTGGCGATCTGCGTCGTAATATTGCCAACGATCGGTTCGCGCTCGAACATCACTTCCCCTTCGTAGACATCGTGCACAAGCGTGTCCGTGCCGTGTTATCTGGCGCTCGTCACGATCACGTTCCACGAGCCCGGCTTGAGCTTCGCGCGCACGCGTTCCCCGTCGACCGACACGGCCTGGTTCACTGCCGGCGCCACCGTAGCCGGCGCATCCACCGTGTTCACCGCCTTCATGTTGGGATGATACAACTCGATCGCGTGATCGAGCGTGCGTTCGCGGCCGAGTCCGCGCAACTCGATGTCGAGGTCCATTTCGTCGGTCAGGTGACGGTTCAGCGCGAACACGGTCGTCGTGCCGGTCGCGCGATCGTCGACCACCGCCGCGCACAGATACGGAATTTCCGGGAACGTTTCCGCCTCGTAGCTGGCCGACTGGATCACCGGTTTGAGCACGCGGCCGTGGCCGAATTTCGACGCATGCGCGAACGGGTGGAAGATCGTCTGGCGCCACGCGCGGCCGCCCGGCTCGGTCATGATCGGACCGATTACGTTGACGAGTTGCGCGAGACAGGCGGTCTTCACGCGGTCGGAGTTGTTCATCATCGTGATCAATGCGCCGCCCACGACGATCGCGTCTTCATGGTTGTAGACCTCTTCGATCAGACGCGGCGCCTCGGGCCAACCCGGCTTGCGCAGATCGTTGATGGTGCGCGCCTTGTACCAGACGTTCCATTCGTCGAACGACAGCATGATGCGTTTGGACGAGTGCTTGCGCGCCGCCACGCTGTCCGCGACCGCGACGATCTCCTTGATGAACAGGTCCATCACTTCGATGTTGCCAAAGAACTCCGCGGTCGAATCGCGGCGATTTTCGAAGTACGTATGCAGTGAAATGAAATCGACCTGGTCGAAGCAGTGATCGAGCACGCGGTCTTCCCACTCGCCGTAGGTCGGCATTTCGTGGGTGGACGAACCGCACGCGGCGAGCTGGATCGTCGGGTCGACCGAGCGCATCAGCTTGGCCGTCTCGAGTGCAGCGCGGCCGTATTCCTCGGCGGTCTTGCGACAGATCTGCCACGGGCCGTCCATCTCGTTGCCGAGACACCAGAACTTGATGTCGTGTGGTTTTTCATAGCCGTGCTCGCGGCGCAGATCGGACAGCGCGGTGCCGGCCGGATGATTGCAGTATTCGACGAAGCGGCGCGCCTCGTCGGGACCGCGCGTGCCCAGGTTCACGCCGTACATCGGTTCGATCTCGAGTTCGCGGCACCAGTCGATGAACTCGTTGGTGCCGAACTGATTGGTTTCGGTCGAGTACCACGCGAGGTCGAGCCGGCGCGGCCGCTGCTCGCGCGGGCCGACGCCGTCTTCCCAGTTGTAGCCCGACAGGAAGTTGCCGCCGGGGTAACGCACGATCGTCGGGCCGAGTTCGCGCGTGAGGTCCATCACGTCCTTGCGGTAGCCGCGCTCGTCGGCTTGCGGATGACCGGGCTCGAAAATGCCGGTGTACACGCAGCGGCCCATGTGCTCGACGAACACGCCGAACAGGCGGCGGTCGAGTTCGGAAATGACGAAGTCGCGATCGACGATGAGGCGGGAAGCGATCATGGTGTTCCTTTATTCATCCTGTAGCTGTACGAAGTGATGCGCCTGTATGAAGAAGGCTCGCGCGCTTGCGTGAACCTTCGCTGGCATTAGCGCGCGAGCAATGCGTTGGTGCGCTGTTCCGCCTCCTTCTGCACGTCGGCGACCTGTTTGCCGGTCGACAGCATGTTGCTGATCTCTTCACCGACGATCTGCTGGATCGCGAACTGGCGCGGCACCGTATTGGGCAGCGCGTAGCCGGTGCTGGAAATCTCCTTGATGGCCGGGCGATGCGGCAACGCGTTGAACGTGTCGCTCGTGATGATCGACTGGCGCGCGGGCAGGTGACCGGTGCGAGCCCAGTCGCCGTCGTGATCGGACAGGAACTTGAGGAACACGAGCGCCGCGTGGCGGGTTTTCTCGTCCTTCGCGCCGCCCTTGAGCATGACCCACGAGTGACCGTCGGCCCACACCGCTTTCTTCTGATACAGGTTCGGGAACGGCACGACGTCGTAGCCGTTGGCGAGCGCGGTGCCCGGCTTCTTCGACAGATTCGTGAAGTCCTCGATCACCCACGTGCCGCACATCAGCACGCCCGCCTTGCCGTTTTCGAATGCCTGGTTGGCCGCGCCGTAGTCGAGCCCCGGCGTGATGTCGCCCGCTTTCGTCAGCTTGTCGTAGAGCGTGAGCGCGTTGGCGGCGGCCGGCGTGTGCATGTCGATCTTCGTCGGACCACCGGGGAACAGCGTGCCGTTCTGTTGGTAGACCCAGGTATAGAACGAGCGCGTTTGCGCGGCCGATTCATTCGCGATCGGCACCGCGAAGTACGGCAGCCCGGTCCTGTCCTTGAACTGTTTGGCCTGCGCGAGCAGCTCGTCCGGCGTTTTCGGCAGGACCGGCTGACCGCTCGCATCGACGAGGCCCGCCTTCTTGAGCAGATTCACGTTGATGTGCCACAGCCACGAATGCGTGTCGAACGGCAGCGCGTAGGTCTTGTCGCCGAAAGTGACCGCACGGTGTGCCTGGCCCGTGAAGTCTTTCGTGTCGACGCCTACCGACTTGAAACCGTCGTCGAGCGGTTCGACCAGGTTGCGCTTCACGTAGTCGCCCAGTACCGCCTCATGCATGACCGAGATCGTCGGTACATCACGGCTCAGAATGCGCGCGTCGAGCTGCGTGTAGTAGGGCGCCCATTCGATGATCTGCGGCTTCACGACGATGTCTTCCTTGTTCGTCGCGTTGAACTGGTTCACCAGTGTCGTGATGATGCCGCACTCGCCGGACGCCTTGCTCACGTCGTTCACTTTGCCGTATTCGGCGTCGCAGGCGCCGAAGAAACGCGACAACGTGATTTCCGTTCTGGCCTGTGCGGGTGTCGCGAGGGTTGTCGCGAGGCCGAACGCAGCAAGCGCGAGTGCGCCACGTACCAACGATCTACTCATGTCTGTCTCCTGGGAAAGCCCACGGTACGCGCTGCATGCGTGTGCAGGGGCGAATGTTATTGGTACTGCGAATCAAATCCGATCGGTCGATACACCGTCTGGCATGCACGCGTTCGACTCGACTGGTGTTCTAGGGCGTTCCAGCCGCCGCGCGGTTAGCGAGCCGCGGTGCCGGAGACGGCCGCCACGATGTACTTCTGGAAGAACAGGTACAACACGAAGATGGGCAGGCCGGCGAAGATCGCCTGCGCCATCAGATAACCAATGCCTTCGGACTGCGCGAAGTTGCCCTGGGTGGACGCGAGCCCGATCGTCAGCGTGTACATCTCGGGCTTCGATGCGGACACGAGCGGCCACAGATAGTCGTTCCATGCGCTGAGGAACGTGAAGATCGCGAGCGTCGCCTGCGCCGGCAGCGACAGCGGCAGCACGACGCGCCAGAACACCTTGAAGCGCGACGCGTTGTCGAGCAACGCGGCTTCCTCGATCTCGATCGGCACCGCCTTGAAGTACTGCGTCATCAGATAGACGCCGAACGGCGACGCGAGACGCGGCAGGATCAGCGCGCCGTAGGTGTTGTGCCAGTCGAGCGTCGCGAAGATGTGGTGCAGCGGAATCACCAGCGCCTGCTCCGGGACCGCGAGTCCGCACAGGCAGAGCACATACAGATAGCGGCGGCCCGGAAACTCGGTGCGCGCGAAACCGTAACCGGCGAGCGACGCGATCACGAGCGTGAGCAGCGTCTGGCCGATCGACACGATCAGACTGTTGACGAGCCATCCGCCGACCGCCGACGTATTGAGGATGTTCGTATAGTTCTGCAGCGTGAACGGCGGCGAGAACAGCACGTCGGTGTGCTGTTCGAGAAATGCATTCGGCTTGAACGACAGGCACAGCACCCACAGCAGCGGCGTGATCCACAGCAGTGCGAGCACGATCACCGCGCCGAGCATCAGGCGGTCGCCCAGGCGCCCGCTCAGCGAGCCGCGCGGACGGGTTTCGAAAGCGAGCGTGCTCATGCCTTCTCCTTCTTGCGCAGCAGCCAGGCCTGCGCGACCACACCGATCAGCATCAGCGCGAACAGCACCTGCGCCGCCGCTGCGGAATAGCCGAACGACCATTGCTTGAAGCCGGTTTCGTAGATGAATTGCACCAGCGGGCGGGTCGAATTGTTGGGGCCGCCGTCGGTGAGCAACTGCGCCTGACCGAACAGCTGGAATTGCAGCACCGCTTCGATGACGGCCACTAGCGCGACAGTGCGCCAGATCGACGGCAGTGTGATTTTCGTGAAGGTGCGCCAGCGGCTTGCGTTGTCGAGTGCAGCGGCTTCGTAAAGCTCCTGCGGAATCTGCTGGAGCGCGGCGAGGAACAGCATCATCGGCAGGCCCATGATCCACCAGACCGTGACGACCGCGATGGCCGGCAGCGCGGTGGCTTCGTGCATCAGCGGCACGAATTCGGGCAGGTGCAGTGCGTGGCTGATGTCGGCGAGCAGGCCGTTGCCCGGCATCATCACGAGCTTCCAGACCAGCGTGACGATTGTGACCGATAACACCGACGAGCCAAAAAAGAGCGCGCGCAGCGCCGCGCCGAAGCGGCCCGGACGATTCAGCACCAGCGCGAGCGCGAGACCGAGCAGCACGAACACGGGCACCGTCAGGATGACGAAGTAAAAGGTGTTGCGCAGCGCGCCGCGGAAGATCGGATCGAGCGTCAGATCGAGATAGTTGCGGATGCCGATGAAGTCGCTGGTGCCGGCGAGCAGATCGACGCGTTGCAGGCTGAGCCACCAGCCGAAGCACAGCGGCACGACCAGCAGCAGCACGTAGACGATCACGAACGGCAGCACGAACAATGCGTTCGACCACGGCGCGCGAAGATTGCGCCGCCGGCCCTCGCGGGTTTTCGGCAGCGGCAGCGCGAACGAGCGGTTAGAGGCCATGCCAGGCCTTGCCGGTTTCGTCGAACAGATGCAGATGCGCGGCGTCGAGACTCATGCGGATCGTGTCGCCGGTCTGGATCTCGAGTTCATGCGCGCGGGGCAATTCGGCCACCAGCAATTGACCGTTGGGCATGCTCACATGCGCGAGCGAACGGTCGCCGAGCCGTTCGATCACTTCCGCGCGGCCGACCAGCGGCCCATGCGGATCGAGCAGCACGTGTTCCGCGCGCACGCCGAGCGTGAGCTTGCCTGCGGGCAGGCTCGCGCTATCGATGGCGGTGGGCGTTTGCACGCCGTCGAACGGCAGCGCGACGATCAGCCGGCCGCCGTTGTCGCCCGCGCGTTCGACGTCGATGAAGTTCATCGACGGTGTGCCGATGAAGCCCGCGACGAAGCGCGTCGCGGGTCGTTTGTAGATGTCGAGCGGCGCGCCGATCTGCTCGATGCGACCGCGGTTCATCACGACGATGCGGGTGGCAAGCGTCATCGCTTCCACCTGGTCGTGGGTGACGAACACCATCGTGGAGTGCAGGCGCTGATGGATGCGTGCGAGTTCGAGCCGCGTGCGGGTGCGCAGCGCGGCGTCGAGATTGGACAGCGGTTCGTCGAACAGGAATGCTTCGGGCTCCTTGACGACTGCGCGGCCGATCGCGACGCGCTGGCGCTGGCCGCCGGAAAGCTGGGCCGGGCGACGCTGCAGCAGCGGGCCGAGTTCGAGCATGCGGGCGGCCTCGTTGATGCGCTGGTCGACTTCGCCCGCCGCGACGCCGGTGTTGCGCAGGCCGAACGCCATGTTGTCGTAGACGGTCATGTGCGGATACAGCGCGTAGTGCTGAAACACCATCGCGACGCCGCGCTTGCCGGGCGGCTGTTCGTTCACGCGTCGCTCGCCAATGCTGATCTGGCCGTCGCTGACGGTTTCGAGTCCGGCGATCATGCGCAGTAATGTGGATTTGCCGCAGCCGGAAGGGCCGAGAAAGACGAGGAACTCACCTGAATGAATGTCGAGGTCGAGGCCGGTGATTACCTCGGTTTCGCCATACCGCTTTGTTACGCCGCTCAATCGGATGCCCGTCACGGTGCCTCCAGTGGAGTAGTCTCGTACCGCCGCATTTAGTGCGTTGATATTATGAAAAGAACACCCCTGTGACCCTTCGTGTAAACACTGACAATTCGATTCCCAGATACTGAGTTTTCCTTATTGATTCGGGTGGTGATGCGAAGTGGATCACGCGCTTCTCGTAACGCGGTGTAAGGCTCGATTCGCTAGAGGGTGAAGAATTACGGGGGACGTGTTGAGAGAATTCGCGTGCGGACGCTGCGAGGAGGGAGAGCCGAAGAGCCTTCCAAACGTGTTGGACCTGAGATCGGGACGCTCTGTCGTGATGTTAAGTATCCTAACTAATCGACGAAGACCGAATGATGCTCGTCACGGTGTAGGAGATGATCGATTGGTGTTACGACGGGGGAGTGCTTGAGCTGGGTGAGCGGCGAGACGATGCGATTGACCGTGCCGCATGGGACATGAAAGTGATGCCGAAAAAACAAAGGGCCTGCATGAGCAGGCCCTTTGTTCTACAGCAAATCTTTGGTAGGCCGTACGGGATTCGAACCTGTGACCAACGGATTAAAAGTCCGCTGCTCTACCAGCTGAGCTAACGACCCAAAAGAGAAGCGAAATTATATCGGCCGACTTATGGCCTGTCAACCCTAGATGGCCAACAAGTTATGGAGAAGTCACGCGGGCGCCTCGGCACAACAAAATCCGCGGCCCCAAAATGAAAAGCCCGGGCATTGCTACCCGGGCTTTCCAGCGAGAGGCGCGCGTGGCTATCACATCGGACACTGCGCGTTACTGCCAACCACCACCATCGACTACTTGATCTGCGACAGCTTGCTCTGCGCGGTCTGTGCGACATCGGAGCCGCCATACTGCGCGAGGATCTGCTCGAGCGTCTTCTTGGCCGCGGCCTTCTGACCTTGCTCGAGCTGGTTGTTCGCGATCGCCAGCAGTGCTTCCGGCGCCCGCGGATGCTGCGGGTATTTGGCCACCACACCTTGCCACGTCGCCGTCGAACCCTTGTAGTCGCGCAATGCATACAGCGCGTTGCCGAGCCAGTACTGCGCGGTCGGCTGGTAGGGGCTCGTCGGATACTTGGAGATGAAGCTGCGGAACGACGCTGCCGCGCTCTTGAAGTCGCCGCTGCGGAACTGCTGTGAAGCCGCGTTGAACGCCTCGGTTTCACCCGGCTGCACCTCGCCCTGGACGCCGTCCACCGTCTGTTGCTGCGGCTCGAATTTCTTCAGGCGCGTGTCGAGATCGGTGTAGTAGTCCTTCTGCTGCTTTTGCAGCGTCGCGAGCTGGTTCGCCATGTCCTCGTTCTGTCCGCGCAGCGTCGCGACCTGCTGGTTCAGCTGGTCGAGACGGTTGGACTGATCGAGGATCGTGCGCTGCGCGGCCGACAGCTGGCTCGACAGGCTATCGGTCTTCGAACGCAGATCGAGAATGGCCTGGCGGGCCTGATCGTCGTCGAAGATGCCCGCATGGGCGGGCACGGCCGCGAGGGCCGTGCCTGCGACGCAGGCCGCTGCGGCAAGCCGCAGCCAGGAGAAACGATGCGTCATTCGGCTCATCACACGTTGACTTACTGTTGGTACGCGAGGTCGGCGCGGCGGTTCTGTGCCCACGACGCTTCGTCATGACCGGTTGCCTGCGGCTTTTCCTTGCCCAGGCTCACGGCTTCCATTTGCGAGTCGCCCACGCCCATCAGCGACAGCGAACGACGCACCGCTTCAGCACGCTTCTGGCCGAGTGCGAGGTTGTATTCGCTGGTGCCGCGCTCGTCGGTGTTGCCCTGGATCAGCACGTGACGCTGCGGGTGGCTCTTCAGGTACTGCGCGTGTTGCTGCAGCAGCGGCTGGTAGTCGTCCTTCACCGAGTAGCTGTCGAAGTCGAAGTAGATGCTGCGCTTCGCGAGCGGGCTGTTCGGATCGTTCAGCGGGTCGACGTTGACCGTCGCGACGTCGTTCGGGTTCGGTTGTGCCGAGCCTGCGCCCTTGTTGGCGTTCTCGTCGAGCTTGACGCCCGAGTGGCAGGCAGCCAGCGCACCGACCATCGCGACGGCGAATGCGAAACGAAGTTTGGACATCATTTGATTACTCTCCTTGTGTTATTGCATCAACGTTATTGCATAAACGGGCCCCAGGACGGTTCGCGGACGCTACCACCCTGAACGGACAGGACCTGCCGAGTGCGACCATCGGTCGATACTGCGGCCAACACGCCACGGCCGTTCACCTGAGTGGCGTAAAGAATGTACTGACCGTTCGCCGCGAAGCTCGGCGATTCGTCATGTGTCGTGTCCGTCAGGCCCGTGGCGGATCCGCCTTGCAGGTCCTGGAGATACAGCTTGAAGCCACCGCCGACGCGCGAGATATAGGCAAGCTGCTTGCCGTCCGGACTCACACGCGGGCTGGTGTTGTAGCTGCCCGTAAACGTGACGCGTTGCGCGGCGCCGGCGCTTTCGCCCTGCGCCGGCATTTTATAGATCTGCGGTGCGCCGCCGCGGTCGCTGGTGAAGTAGATCGACTGGCCGTCCGGCGAGTAGGCCGGTTCGGTGTCGATCGCGCTGCCTTGCGTGAGACGGCGCAGACCGCTGCCGTCCGCGTTGACCGCGAAAATCTGCGTATTGCCGGTGCGCGACAGTGCGACGGCGAGCGTGCGGCCGTCCGGCGACCACGCCGGTGCGCTGTTGTTACCCTTCTGGTCCGAGACGACGGTACGGCGGCCGGTGGGCAGGTCGTGGATGTAGACGATCGGCTTCTTCTTTTCGAACGAAACGTACGCGACCTTGGTGCCGTCCGGCGACCAGGCCGGCGAGATGATCGGCTCGGGGCTCGACAGCGCGATATGCGCGTTCTGGCCGTCCGAATCCGACACCTGCAACTGATAGCGGCCGCCGCTGCGGATCACGTACGACAGACGCGTCGCGAACACGCCGCGGGTGCCCATCAGCTTCGCGTAGATGTAGTCGGCGACCTTGTGCGCGCTCATGCGCAGACCGCTTTCCGGGCTCACCAGCACGAGGCCGCCGAGATTTTCGCCCTTGACCGTGTCGTACAGCTTGAAGCGCACTTCGTACTGGCCGTTCGGCAAACGGTTCACGCTGCCGGCGACGAACGCGTTGGCACCCTTGGCCTTCCACGCGCCGAGGTCGACCGAATCGGTTTCGGAAACCGGCGTCGAGCCAGCGTCGATATTGGTGAATTTGCCGCTGCGTTGCAGGTCCTGGCGCACGATCGCGCTGACCTGTTGCGGCGAGTTCGCTTCATTGGCGAAGGTCGCCGTTGCGATCGGAAACTGGGTGGATCCGACGCCCGTCACGAGGACGTTGAGTTGTGCGTTGGCGGCGCCGCCGACGGCGATCAGGCACGTTGCCACGAGTGTTCGCAGGCCTAGCTTGGTCATCAAACTCATGCTGTATGGATTCCTCAAAACGGTTTTACTCAATACTTCGCGACGACAGACAGACCGGCAAACGGCTAATTCGTTCCCACGCACCGCCGTGCCGCAAAGGGCGGGGCGGTGGCCGTCAACCGGCTGTCAGCCGACACCTCAACCAGCCGGACGCAGCGTGATGTAGAAGCTTTCCGGCGCCTTGCCATTCACGTCGAGCGGCATCGGATCCGAACGCTGCACCGCGCGCAACGCGGCTGCATCCCAGGCGGCATTGCCGCTGCTGCGCGACACGCTGGCGCTCAGCAACGTCCCGGTCGGCGAGCAGCGCACGGCGATCACGGTTTCCAGTCCTTCCGTTTCACCGCCCCACGAGATGTTCGGCCGCACCGCCCGGCGCACCTTGTCCGCGTAACCCGGCGAAGCCGCCGTGCCACCCGAACCGCTGCCCGTGCCGCTCTTGCCCAGACCGTTGCCGGTCGAACCCGGCGGGCCCGCCATCCCCTGCATCTGCGCGAGACGCGCGCGACGTTCCGAGTCCAGCTGCTTCTTCGCCTGCGCGGCCGCTTCGGCTTGCGCCTTGGCCTTCGCGGCTTTCTCCGCGTCGGCCTTCTTCTGCGCTTCCGCCTGAGCCTGCTTCTGTTGCTGCTCCTGCTGGGCCTTCAGTTGCTGTTGCTTCTGCTGCTCGGCGAGTTGCTGCTGCTTCTGCTGTTCGGCGAGCTGCTGTTGCTTCAGCTTCGCGGCCTGCTGCTGATCCTGCTGTTGCTGCTTGAGCTTGGCGGCCTTCTGCGCGGCGAGCTGGGCTGCCTGATCGGCCGCCTGCTGTTCACGCTTTGCTTGCGCTTCCTGCTGCTCTTTCAGTTTCTGCTGACGCTGCTGCTCAACCAGTTGCGCTTCACGCGCCGCCTGTTGCTGTTGCTGACGTTTCTTTTCCTGCAACGCGATGTCCGCCTGGTCGTCGCGCACCGGCGGGGCAGGGGCGACCGGCACCGGGGGCGGCGGCGGAGTGACGGGGCGCGGCGTCGCCACGTTCGGCACTTCGGTCCACAGTTCCGCTTCCGCGCCCTCGGGCGTGCTGTTCTGCCACTGGATGCCGTGGTACAGGAAGAACCCGAGCAGGGCGTGCATCGCCAGCGCGAACAGAAACGCTCGCCCGGTGCCGCGCTCACGCGGCGGCTGAAGCGGGTATTCGGAGTTCTTGCGGATCATTGCGATTTGACGAGCAGGCCAACGCGCTTGACGCCCTGAGCCTTCAGCTCGGACATCACGTTCATCACGATTTCGTACTTCACCGTTTTATCGGCGGCGATCACGACCGGCTGATCCGGGTGCGATTCCGCCCGGTCGGCGATGAAGCTCTTCAGATCGGCCTTCGTCATGTCTTCCTGCTGCTGCGCGCCGGCGTCGTCCTTGTACTTGACGCTCATGTTGCCGTCCGCGCGGATGTTGACCATCACGGGCGGCATCTGCTGTTGCGGCGCGGCACCGCCGACGGTCGGCAGATTGACGATCGACGGCGCGACGAGCGGCGCGGTCACCATGAAAATCACGAGCAGCACGAGCATCACGTCGATGTACGGCACGACGTTGATGTCGGCCATTGCGCGACGCGAGCGCGAACCGCGCATGCTGGAGCGGGAGCCTGCCATCGTGGCCTCCTTACTGTGCCTGACGCTGCAGGATGTTCGAGAATTCCTCGATGAAGGTCTCGAAGCGGATTGCCAGCCGGTCGATGTCGTGCGCGTAGCGGTTGTACGCAACGACCGCCGGAATCGCGGCGAACAGACCGATCGCGGTCGCGGTCAGCGCTTCGGCGATGCCCGGCGCGACGTTCGCGAGGGTGGCCTGCTGCACGTTGGCGAGGCCGCGGAACGCATTCATGATCCCCCACACCGTACCGAACAGACCGATATACGGGCTGACCGAACCGACCGACGCGAGGAACGCGAGGTTCGCTTCGAGCACGTCCATTTCGCGCTGGAATGCCGCGCGCATTGCACGCCGCGCGCCGTCGAGAATCGCGCCCGGATCGTTCAGGCGTTTTTCCTTGCCCTTCAGGAATTCGCGCATGCCGGATTCGAAAATCCGCTCGAGCGCGCCGATCGTGTGGCGGTTGTTCGCGGCGCTCTGATAAAGCGCCTGCAGATCGCCGCCCGACCAGAAATCACGCTCGAAGCGTTCAGTTTGCGCGCGCGCCCGGCGAATCGCAAACCACTTGCGGAAGATGAAAGTCCACGACAGCAGGGACAGCATCAGCAGCAGAGCCATGACCGCCTGGGCGAGCAGGCTTGCGTTGAGTACTAGTGAAACGATCGACAGATCTTGTGTAGTGTTCATAAAGATTCTTGTTAACGTCCCGGAAAGGGGGCGTCCGGCTACAGGGCCGCATCAGGCTTGCCGTGGGCAAAACGGCAGCTTCGGCGACGCGCGAGGCCGAACCATGCTTTGTGTTGCGTGATCGGTACGAGTTCACCGGCCCCGTAACAACGAGCCAGGGTAATGGTGCGTTGACATGCTGCTGCCGTTCAGTCCACCCCGTGACTGACGCCCGGCCCGCGCCGCAGAGCGGCGAGAACCGGCGCGGGAATCGCGGCCGGCCGCAACGCGGCGCGGTCCACGCAGCCGATCCGGATTGACCCGGTAGCAAGCAACGTGCCTTCGCGCCACGCTTCCTGCACGAAGTCTACCGAAGCGCGGCCAAGCCGCTCGATCCGGCTGACAATTTTCACGATGTCGTCGAGACGGGCCGGAGCCCGGTAGTCGACCGCGGTGCTGCGCACGATGAAAATCGCGCCGGTTTCTTCCGCGAGCCGGTGCTGGTCGACGCCGCACGCGCGCAGCCATTCGGTACGCGCCCGTTCGAAAAATTTCAGGTAATTGGCGTAAAACACGATGCCGCCGGCATCGGTGTCTTCGTAATACACGCGGATCGGCCACGTGTACCCGATTTCCGTTCCGGGCTGACTGGTCGACATATTCATGCGGCGCATTCTACCGGAACGTATACCCTGGGGTCTGTTTCAAAATGTGCGCCCCGTTTGGCGGGCCTGAGCGGGCATCTGGCGAGGCAAAAGCGCTGCCTGGCGGGCGGTCGCGGCGTCCGGGGGCAACCTGGAGCGCGCCCCCGCCGGGCCGGTCGCTCTGGGCGGCGGGTTCATGACCGACCGTCATGAAGCGCCGCCCGCGCCGCCAGTTCAGCCGCGATGCACGGTCAAGCCGCCGAACGACTGCGCGACCGGCATCAGCTCGATCGTGTTGATGTTCACGTGGGCCGGCCGCGTCGCGATCCAGTAGATCGAATCGGCGATGTCCTCGGCCGTCAGCGGCTGAACGTTCTCGTAGACCTTGGCGGCCTTGTCGTCGTCGCCGCGATAGCGCACGTTCGAGAATTCGGTGCCGCCGCACAGGCCCGGCTCGATATCGGTCACGCGCAGCGCGGTGCCCGTGAGGTCGGCGCGCAGGTTCAGGCTGAACTGGCGCACGAATGCCTTGGTCGCGCCGTACACGTTGCCGCCCGCGTACGGCCAGCGGCCCGCCACCGAACCCAGATTGAAAATATGCCCGCGATTGCGCTCGATCATGCCGGGCAGCAGCGCATGGGTGACCTGCACGAGCCCCGTGCAGTTGGTCTCGATCATCGTGTTCCACTCGTCGAGGCTGGCTTTTTGCGCCGGTTCGGTGCCGAGCGCGAGGCCGGCATTGTTGACGAGCACGTCGAGCGCCGCGAATTCGGCCGGCAGCGAGGCCGGCACGGCTTCGACGGCAGCGCGGTCGCGCACGTCGAGTTCATACGGCAGCAGCTTGTCGCCGAGCTCGTCGGCGAGTGCTTGCAGGCGGTCTTTGCGGCGCGCGGTGGCGACGACGCGATGGCCGCCCTTGACGAAGGCGCGGGCGATGGCGGCGCCGAAGCCTGCCGACGCCCCAGTGACGAACACGATCATTACAGTTCCCTGGTCGGTGAAAGAGAAAGGCCCCAAGCCTACTTCCAATGCGGCGCTGCGGCAAGGATAGGGGAGCTGGACTCGCGGCCACGGCAAGCGCCTGCAACGGGCGCGCGCGATGGCCCGGGAGCTTTCGTCAGACGTATGCGACAGGGGTGAGGCAGCTGCGCTGAAGGCCCTGCCAGCAGGCGCCGGAGCGCCCCGTCGCAGGTTGCCTATTCGGGCCTCTTCCAATACACTAACGCGCTCGACCCTGCGTGACTGGCGATAGAACCGAGTCGTCCGACTCAACCGATTCAGCATCAACCAATCGGGTTCAAGGTGGAACAACCCACCGTGAAGCGCAGGGTGCCGTTTTGCCGTTCGCCTGGGCAGCCGTGAACCGCGCGCACTAATCTGCGCTGACGGTGGCTGGCTTGCCTCGCGTGTGCGGCGACTCTCCATTCGCCACATCAGGGCAGGCCTCGCCGCCTGCAGCGCTGCGTACCCCCTACGCACGATTCGGCGCACGATCCGGTCAACCTGAACACACTCAACGGAACCCGTATGTTTGACAGAGCCCAAAGCACCATCGCCAACGTCGATCCTGAACTCTGGAAGGTCATCGAGCAGGAAAACCGCCGTCAGGAAGAGCACATCGAACTGATCGCGTCGGAAAACTACACGAGCCCGGCGGTGATGGCCGCGCA
>NZ_MSDV01000066.1 GCF_001931485.1 Burkholderia sp. SRS-W-2-2016
GGTGGGGGGGGGCGCGGGCGGGTGGGGGGGCGGGGGCTGGGGGGGGGGGGGGGTGGGGGGGGCGGGGGGGTGGGGCGGGGGGGGGGGGGGGGGCGGGTGCTGGTGCTGGTGGTGCTGGCCGCGTGGGAGCCGGTACGGCTCAGTCGGCGGTGGCCACTGCGTCGGCGTCCGCTGCCGCATCCGCGTTCTCCCCATGGCGCACGCCACGCGCATGGACGCTCGGCCTCTACTTCGGCATCGTCAACGGCGGCTATACGAGTCTCGTCGCGTGGCTGCCGGCGTTCTATCAGCAGCGCGGCGTCAGCGTCGCCGCGAGCGGCTCGCTGCTCGCGGCGATGACGGTCTTCCAGGCCGCGTCGGCGTTGCTGCTGCCGCTCGCGGCGGCCTCGTTTCGCGACCGGCGGCCGTGGCTGCTGCTCGGACTGTCCGCGCAACTGGCCGGCGTGCTCGGGCTGATCGTCATACCCGATGGCGCGCCGCTGCTGTGGGTCGGCGTCGCCGGCGCGGGGCTCGGCGGGGTGTTCTCGCTCACGCTCGTGACCGCGATGGATCACTCGGCCGATCACCGCATCACCGCGCAACTGGTCGCGTTCACGCAAGGGGTCGGCTTTATCGTCGCGGCATTGGCGCCGCTCGTGGCCGGCGTCGTGCGCGGCTGGAGCGGCGGCTTCGGCGCCGCGTGGATCATGCTCGCCGGCTGCATCGCCGCGATGATGGCGGTCACGTTGCTGTTTTCGCCGCGTAGTTATTCGCGGTGGCTTTGAGCGCTTTGAGCGCTTTGAGCGCTTTGAGCGCTTTGAGCGCTTTGAGCGCTTTGAGCGCTTCGTGCGCTTCGTGCGCTTCGTGCGCTTCGTGCGCTTCGTGCGCTTCGTGCGCTTCGTGCGCTTCGTGCGCTTCGTGCGCTTCGTGCGCTTCGTGCGCTTCGTGCGCTTCGAGAGCTTCGTGCGCTTCGAGAGCTTCGTGCGCTTCGAGAGCTTCGTGCGCTTCGAGAGCTTCGAGAGCTTCGAGAGCTTCGAGAGCTTCGAGAGCTTCGAGAGCTTCGAGAGCTTCGAGAGCTTCGAGAGCTTCGAGAGCTTCGAGAGCTTCGAGAGCTTCGAGAGCATCAACATCAACGCACGCCATGCGCCGCTTCGGTGCATCGCGCGTTCGCGCCGGCCGGTGCCCCGTGCCGGTGCAACGCTGTGGACCCGACGCCAGCCAATCATCCGCATGCGGGGCACGGGCGTTTGTTCCCCGCTCGCCGCAAAACCCCCGCTAAATCCAGCCTCATTCGCTGCGAACACCCCGCTTTCCACCTCACCGCGAGCCGCGCCGCGCAACGCCTGGCACACCCATTGCTTTAAAGATGGTCAGTCGTCCACCCACCTCCCACATGCTGCGTGTTCTCCTCGTCACCGACACCGACAAACCGATCGGCGATCTGCGCGATGCCCTCGCCCGGCTAGGCTGCGAAATGCTCGCCGGCACCGCGACGCCGCACGCGCTGCACCGCGCGGTGCAGGACGAGCGGCCCGACGTGATCATCATCGACACCGAGTCGCCGTCGCGCGACACGCTCGAACAGCTCGCGGTGATGCACGCGAGCGCGCCGCGTCCGGTGCTGATGTTCAGTCACGACGCCAATCAGCAGCTGATCCGCGACGCGGTCAACGCCGGCGTCACCGCGTATTCGGTCGAAGGCCTCGCGAGCGAGCGGCTCGCGCCGATCCTTGAAGTCGCGCTCGCGCGATTTGCACAGGAATCCCAACTACGCGAGCGCCTCGCGCAGGCCGAAAACGAACTCGCCGAGCGCAAGCTGATCGACCGCGCGAAACGCCTGCTGATGGATCAGCAGAAACTCACCGAACCCGCCGCCTATGCCAGCCTGCGCAAACGCGCGATGAACCAGGGCGTCAAACTCGCCGAGGTCGCGCGCGCGGTCGTCGCGTCGGCCGGCTCGCTCAAATGATGCGTTCATGAATCCAGCCACTTTCACCACCGCGCCCGCTTCCGCGCCGCCGCCCGAAAAGACCCATCTGCGGCTCGGCTACGTCGCGCTCACCGACGCCGCGCCGCTCGTCGCCGCGAAGCTGCTCGAATTCGGCCACGCGCACGGGCTCACGCTCGAACTGTGCAAGCAGCCGTCGTGGGCCGCCGTGCGCGACAAACTGTTGTCGGGCGATCTCGACGCCGCGCACACGCTATACGGCCTCGCCTACGGCGTGCAACTCGGCCTCGGCGGCCCGCGCGCCGACACGGCGGTGCTGATGGTGCTGAACCGCAACGGCCAGGCGATCACGCTGTCGAACAGTCTCGCCGACGCGCTCGCGAAACACGGCACGCTGCGCGCCGCGCTCGCACCGCTCGGCCGCAAGCCGGTATTCGCGCATACGTTTCCGACCGGCACGCACGCGATGTGGCTGAACTACTGGCTCGCGGCGCAGGGCGTCGATCCGTTGCGCGAGATCGACAGCGTCGCGATTCCGCCGCCGCAGATGGTCGCCGCGCTCGCCGAAGACCGCCTCGACGGACTGTGCGTCGGCGAGCCGTGGAATGCGATGGCCGACGCGCACGGCGTCGGCAGGACCGTCGCTTACACGAGCGAAGTGTGGCCGGATCACCCGGACAAAGTACTGGCATGCCGGCGCGATTTCGTCGACGCGTATCCGCAAACGAGCCGCGCGCTGGTGCGGACGGTGCTCGAAGCGTGCCGCTGGCTCGACGGTGCCGGCCATCGCGATGAGATCGCGCGCCGGCTCGCGCAGCCGGAGTACATCGGCATCGACGCGGCGCTGATCGCCGCGCGGCTCGACCATCACACGGACGCCGCGCAGCGGCGCCGTCTGCCGATGCGCTTTTTCGACAACGGCGCGGTCAACTATCCGCACCCGTTCGAGGGCGCGTGGTTTCTGACGCAGTTCGAGCGCTGGGGGATGATCGATGCGCGCGGCGATTACGACGCGATAGCCGCGCGCATCAACCAGACGCAGTTGTATCGCGAGGCCGCGGCGCGCGTGAACGTGACGGTGCCTGATGACGCCGGCGTGACACGTGAGTTGATCGACGGCGAGAGCTGGGGAAGTACCTCGCCGTCCGCTGCGTATGCTGGGCGTTTTCCGATCAGGCGGTAAGTGGTAAGTGCTAAAACAACGCCACTGCCCGCCCGGAGAACAACCGCAGCCTAGAAGTTGTACTTATCGATATTGCTCGCATCGAACGTGGTCGGCGGTCCAAGAATGATTTCGCCCTGCGCGCCGATGGTCCGCTTGCCGAGCTTGCCGGCGTCGAACGTTTCGCCCTCCTTACCGCTGATCTTGCCCGAAGCGAGCGAGGCCGCCGCATACGCGGCCAGATAACCGAGTTCGGCCGGATCCCACAACTGGAACGCGGTCACGGTGCCGTTCTTCACGAACGCGCGCATCTGGTTCGGCGTGCCGAGCCCGGTCACCGCGACCTTGCCCTTGCTCGACGACGTCGAGATATAACGCGCCGCCGCCGCGATGCCGACCGTGGTCGGCGCGACGATCGCCTTCAGGTTCGGATACGCCTGCAACAGCCCCTGAGTTTCGACGAACGACTTCTGATCGTCGTCGTTACCGTAAGCAATCTTGACGAGTTTGATCTTCGAGTACTCGGGCTTTTTCAGTTCATCCTGCATCCACTTGATCCAGGTGTTCTGATTGGTCGCGTTCGGCGTCGCCGACAGAATCGCGAACTCGCCCTCGCCGCCCATCAGCTTCGCGACCAGTTGCACCTGGCCGCGGCCGATCCCCTCCGCATTCGCCTGATTGACGAACAGCTGGCGACCCTCGGGCGCGGTGTCCGAATCGAAAGTGACGACCTTGATCCCCTGCCCCATCGCTTTCTTCAGATACGGGACGACCGCGTTCGCATCGTTCGCGGCGATCACGATCGCATCCTGATGCTGGGTGATCAGCGTGTTGATATACGACACCTGCGACGACGCCCCAGCATCCGACGGCCCCACCGCCTTGCCCACGCCGCCGAACTCCTTGATCGCGGCCATCCCGCCGTCGTCGGCGATCACTTCATACGGGTTGTTGATCTGCTTCGGCAGGAATGCGATCTTCAGCCCGCTTTTCAGGTCCGCGGCAAACGCGCCGCTGCAGCTGATCGCGAGCAACGCGGCGCACAGCGCAGCCGTGCCGGTATGACGTAGAGGTTTGAACATGGAGTGTCTCCTGCGTTGTTGTTGGACAGACAGTGGTCCGGGTTATCGGTCGTGCAGAGTTGCGGATTACATGGGATCACTAAGAAACAGACGAAGCGGAGGCCGCAGCCGACTTCGCGATGAAGCGCCGGTCACGCGCAGCGCGCCAGCGCGCGACCAGGTTCGGGATCAGCACCGACGCGAGCAGCAGCACGCCGGTGACGACCGTCAGCGTTTCGCTCGACACGTCGTCGAGCGTGAGCGCGTTTTTCAGCACGCCGATGATCAGCAGCGACAGCAGCACGCCCACCATCGAGCCGCGCCCGCCGAAAATGCTGACGCCGCCGAACAGCACCGCGGCGATCACCGACAGCTCGAAGCCCTCGCCGTTATCGCCCCGCGCGCTGGTAAAGCGAAGCGTATAGACGATGCCGGCGAGCGCGCTGACCAAACCCGACAGCACGAACAGGCGCAGCCGGATCTTCGCGACCTCGATGCCGGAGAACGCGGCGGCGGTCGGGTTCGCGCCGATTGCGTAGAGGCTGCGGCCGAACGCGGTCGCCTGCAGCAGCACAGTGAACAGCACGGCCGCGACGATCACGATCACGAACGGCAGCGGAATGAAGCTCGCGCCGAGCGTATCCATCCCGAACGCGGTATAGCCAGCCGGAAAATCCGCGACCGCCTGATCGCCGAGCAGCACGTAAGCGAGGCCGCGAAACAGCGCGAGCGTGCCGATCGTGACCGCGAGCGACGGCAGATTCAGCTTGACGATCACGAGACCGTTCAACAAACCGGCCAACGCGCCGGCGATCAGCACCAGCACGATCACGAGCGGCATCGGCAGACCCATATGCCACAGCACACCCATCAACGCGGAGGACGCACCGAGCACCGATGCAACGGAAAGATCGATTTCAGCGGCAACGATAATCAACGTCATCGGCAATGCGATCAATGCGATCTCGGTCAGATCGGCGAGCACGTTGCTCAGATTCGCACCGGTCAGAAACACCGGCGACAACCAGCGCCCGAGCCCCAGCGACACGATCAGCACGATCACCAGCAACGCCTCCCATTGCAGCGGCGTTTCGCGTTTGCGCGTGAGCAGCGCGGAATCGGGTTTAGCCATGATCGCGTTTCCTCATCATGCGTTTGGCGACTGAGCGGGCCAGCAAGGTATCGGCGGCGATCGCGGCGACGATCAGCGCGCCCTGGATCGCCTGCTCCCAGAACGGCGACACGTGCAGCACGACCAGCGCGATGCTGATCACGCCGAGCACCAGCGCGCCGAGCGTCGCGCCGAGAATCGTGCCGACGCCGCCGGTGATCGCGACACTGCCGACCACGGCCGCCGCGACGACCTGCAATTCGATACCCTTCGCGGTGCTCGCATCGACGGTGCCGAAACGCGCGAGCCACAACGCGCCGGCGAAACCGGCAATCGCGCCGGACAGCAGAAAGCCCGACATCACGCGCCGCTCGACATTCACGCCGGCGAGCCGCGCGGCCTCCGGATTCGAGCCGATCGCGTAATGCTCGCGGCCGGCGCGGAACTGTTTCAGATAGATCGCGAGCCCGAGCAGCACGACGATCGCGATCAGCGCAAGGTTCGGAATCCCGAGCAACGTGCCGGTCGCGAGCCGCGAATACGCGTCGGGCAAGCTCGTCGCGTTGATCTGGCCGCCGTGCACCCACGCATAATCGGCACCGCGAAAGATGTACAGCGTCGACAGCGTCGCAACCAGCGAAGGCACGCGCCCGACCGCGACCAGCAGCGCATTGATGCCGCCCGCGACGAGTCCGATCGCAAGCCCCGCCGCCAGCGCGACCAGCACCGGCATATGCGGAAACGCAACATAGAGACTGCCCACCGCGTATGCACTGATCCCGACCGTCGAGCCGACCGACAGATCGATATGCCGCATCAGAATTACCACGGTCATCCCGGCGGTCAGCAGGCCGATGATCGACACGTTCAGCAGCACGTCGCGCAGATTCTGCAGGTTCAGGAACTGCGGCTTCGCGATGCCGGTGCCGGCCACCAGCAAGATCAGGACGACGAACAAGGTAGTTTCGCGGCTCTTCGCGAGACTCGCGACGAGGCCGCCCGACGCGGCGCCGGAGCGTTTCGGCAACGACTGCCGGACCGGCGCGGGATGGATCGAATGGCGCATCATGCTGCACGTCCCAACGGTGAGAGCCCCTGACCGAGCGCGGCGCCCATGATGCGCTCCTCGTTCGCGTCGGCGCGCGCGATCTCCGCGCTGATCCGGCCTTCGTGCATCACCAGCACGCGGTCGGCCATCCCGAGCACTTCGGGCAATTCGCTCGAAATCATCAGCACGGCCATCCCGTCGCGCACGAGTTCGGCGAGCGCGCCGTACACCTCGGCTTTCGCGCCGACGTCGATGCCGCGCGTCGGTTCGTCGATGATCAGCACTTTCGGGCCGGTCGCGAGCCACTTGCCGAGCACGACCTTCTGCTGGTTGCCGCCGGAGAGTGTGCCGACCGGCGCGTTCGGGTCACCGGCCTTCAGGCGCAGCCGCGTGCCCCACTGATTCGCGAGTTGGGTTTCGCTGCGCGTGGAAATCAGCCCATGCCGGACCAGTCGGCCGAGCACTGTCATCGATGCATTGCGCGCGATGCTCAGCTCCAATGCGAGCCCTTGCTGGCGGCGATCTTCCGGCACCAGCGCGAGCCCCGCGCGAACCGCCGCGGCGGGCTTGCCGGTCGCCAGACGCTTGCCGGACAGCCACACTTCGCCGGCATCGAGCGGATCGATCCCGAAGATCGCCCGCGCGACTTCGCTGCGGCCCGCGCCGACCAGACCCGCGAGCGCGACGATCTCGCCCGCGCGCACCTCGAATGAAATGTCCTTGAATACGCCGACACGGGTCAGCCCGCGCACCGACAAGCGCACGTCGCCCGGCGTGCAATCGGCCTTCGGATAAAGCGTCTCCAGATCGCGGCCGACCATCTTCGCGACGATCGCGTCGGTATTGAGATCGGCGGTCAGCGCGTCGAACACTTTCGCGCCGTCGCGCATGATCGTCACGCGCTGCGTCAGCGCGAACACTTCGTCGAGCCGGTGCGTGATGAACAGGATCGCGACGTCGCGCTCGCGCAGCTTGCGCACGATCGCGAACAGCCGCTCGACTTCGGGCAACGACAACGCGGCGGTCGGCTCGTCCATGATCAGCACGCTCGCGTTCAGCGACAACGCCTTGGCGATTTCGATCACCTGCTGATCCGCGATCGACAGACCCCGCACCAGTTGATCCGCGCGCAACTCGACGCCGAGCGACGCGAGCAGACCGTCCACTTCGCGATACATCGCGTCGTATTGAATGCGTCCAAAGCGGTCGACCGGCTGGCGGCCCATGAAGATGTTCTCGGCGATCGACAGATCGAAGAAAAGTGTGGGTTCCTGATAGATCACCGCGAGCCCGGCGTCACGCGCTTCGGCCGGCGTCGCGAAGCGGCGCGGCTCACCGTTGATCAGCAGTTCGCCGGCATCGGGCTGATGCACGCCAGCGAGGATTTTCACGAGCGTCGATTTGCCCGCGCCGTTCTCGCCGAGCAGCGCATGTACTTCGCCGGGCCACAGCACGAGGTCGCCGTCCGATAGCGCGCGCACCCGGCCGAAAGATTTGCTCGCGTGCCGCAATTCGAGTCGCGGCACCGCGGATGGGGATTGCTGCACTGCGTGTCTCCTGTATTTCTGCTGCGGTTACTCGTGCAGTGTTCTATTGCTTCGCCAGCGCCTCAAATGCGGTAATAGCGTTCCGCGTTGCCGCGAAACAGCGCGGCTCTTTCCGCCGCGCTCGCATCGGCGACGATCGCCGCATACGCGCGCCACAAATCCGTGTACGAGCCGAATAGCCGGTCGACCGGAAAATTCGACGCGAACATCGCGCGCTCGACGCCGAACGCATCGATCGTCTCCAGCACGTAGGGCCTCAGGCTTTCGACGGTCCAGCGATGATCGAACATCGCCAGACCGCTGATCTTCACCGCGACGTTCGGACAGGCCGCGAGCATGCGCAAGCCGTCGCGCCACGCGCGATACCCGGCCACGCTATTGCGATCGACGAACATCCCCGCGTGATTGACGATAAACAGCGTGTCCGCGTGTTCGCGTGCGAGTGCCGCCGCTTCTTTCATTTGCGACGGATACAGTTGCAGATCGAACGACAGATCATGACGGCGCAGCAACGCGAAATGCTCGCGCCATTGCGGCTCGCGCATGAAATGACGGCCGACGTAATCGTAGAGCTTGTTCTGGTGCACATTGAGGATCTGGCGGATTCCGCGCGTATTGGCGAACGACGCGTGCGCTTCGAGCAGCGCGGGCGCATTCGCGGCGGATAGATCCACCGCCGCGACGATCGCGTTTGGCATCCCGCGCGATTCAGGCGCATCGGCGAGCGACTGCAACCAGCGGGTCTCCTCGACCGGATCGGCGGGATCGTGATTGGCCTCGACGTGCACGAGTTTCAGCACTTCGATGTCGCCGGCCTCGCCGAGCAGATCGTCGAGCAGATAGTTATGCTTGAGCTCGCGCGCATCGCCGACGAACGACACGCCCGGATTTTCCAGCCATGGATAGCGATGCGTGCTCAGATCCCACAGATGAATATGCGAGTCGACAACCTGCATTCGGCACCTTCGTCGGGTGAAAAGCGGTTTTGGGGGCAGTCGTTAATTGTTCGTTAGCTCAGCGAACTCAAATGAAAGACCGCTTCGAGCGGTTGCGACAGCGGCGTATGATCCGGCGCGGTCTGCATGATGTCGGCCATGTAATCCCACCATTTGCGCATGACGTCGAGTTGCGGCAACTGGTCCATCGCGTGATCGCTATTGCGCGCGAGTACCGCGAATAGATGATGAGTGTCCGGGTCGAAGAAGATCCGGTAATCGCGCACGCCGGCGTTGTGCAACGCGTCAACCAGCTCGGGCCAGATCTGCGCGTGACGCCGTTCGTATTCCTCGCGCATGCCGGGGTTGAGCACCATCCGGAAAGCGATTGTTTCCATTGCGGCCTGTCTCCCAACCCATGCAAGCGGGTTGCTGTGGTTATGCGGCGCTGCGTCTGGCGAGCGTCTGGAACGACTATAATTCCTGCGTCGATAGCATCTCAATCCGTTCTTACGATTGGGCGATCCACAAACCGAATCGCACGGGCACCATGAGCCAATATTCAGCCGCCGTTGCCCTCGTCAACCGGCTCAAATTCAAGCACCTCGCACTGCTCGTCGCACTCGACGACACCCGCAATCTTCATCAGGCCGCCGAAACGGTCAACGTCGCGCAACCGAGCGCGAGCCGCATGCTCGGCGACATCGAGGAAGCGTTCGGCTTCCTGCTATTCGAGCGCAACGCGCGCGGCATGACGCCGACCCCGCTGGGCGTCGTCACGCTCGCTTACGCGCGTCGCGCGCTCGCCGAACTGACGCGCTTCGCCGAAGACCTCGAAGTCAAACGGCGTGGCGGTCACGGACAGCTGACCGTCGGCGCGATCATGGGCGCCGCGCCCGATCTGCTGGCGATGGCGGTCGCCACACTGAAGACCGAAAGCCCGCTGCTCAACGTGCGGATTCTCGGCGAAACCAGCGACCAGGTCGTGCAGTTGTTGCATCGCCGCGAGGTCGATCTCGCATTGGGCCGCCTGACCAATCCGCTTCAGCACAACGACTTCAGTTTCGAGCCGCTCGCGCGCGAAACGCTGTTGCTGGTCGTGCGCGCGGTGCATCCGCTTGCGCGGCGCACGCGGATCACGTTGCGCGAACTGGTCGACTGGCCGTGGGTCGCGCAACCGGTCACGAGTCCGGCGCGCGTGTTGTTCGAGGAAGAACTTGCGCGCGCAGGGCTCGCGACGCCGGTCAATCTGACCGAATGCGCGTCGATCTTCGCGACGCTGCAACTGCTCGAAAACTACGACGCGGTCGCGATGCTGCCGGAATCGGTCGTGCGCGATCACGTGCGCGGCGCACTGCTGGTCGCGCTGCCGCTCGAAATCGGCAAGAGCCTCGCGGGCTTCGGCATCCTCACGCGCAAGGAAGAAGCGCTCGCCGAACCGGCGCTGCGTTTCATCGAACTGCTGCGCGGCTTCTCGCGCAAGCTCGCGCGCGACGACGTCCTCGACACGACGCACGCGTCCATCGCGTTGAGCGCACCGAGCGCGGTCGATTAACCGGCGCATCGCGCGCCGCTCATTGCAGATTCACGAACAGCCCGCCGTCCACCAATAACGCGGCGCCTGTCACATAGCGCGCGCGGTCCGACGCGAGAAACACCACGCAATCGGCGACGTCGTCCGGACGGCCGAGCCGGCCGAGCGGAATACGCTTCTCGAAGTACGCTTTCTTTTCTTCGTCGGCGAGATCGTCGGCATTCAGGTCCGTCGCGATCGTGCCCGGCATCACCGAATTGCATCGGATGCCGAACGGTCCCAACGCGATCGCGCAAGACTGCATCAGCGAATGCACGCCGGCCTTGGTCGGCGTGTAGTGCGTCTGCATCCCGCCGCCGACCAGTGCGCTGATCGAACTGGTCGCGACGATCGCGCCGCCGCTGCCCTGCTTCTTCATCTGCTGCGCGGCCGCCTGGGTCACGAAGAACGCGCCGTTCAGATTCACCGCGACCGTCGCTTCGAGCACGTCGGCCGGCATGTCGAGAAACGCGTGGAATGGACAGATGCCGGCATTGCTCGCGAGCACGTCGACGCGGCCGAATGCGTCGACCGTGCGGCGCACCAGTTCCTGACCGGTATCGCGCGCCGCGACGTTGCCTTCGACCGCGATCACGCGCCGGCCGAGCGCTTCGATTTCGCCGACCACTTCCTCGACCGCCGAGCGGCGTCCATACGATGCGTCGTTATCGCCCCAGTAGTTGATCGCCACGTCCGCGCCCTCGCGCGCGCAGGCCACCGCGATCGCGCGGCCGATACCGCGTGAACCGCCGGTGACGATCACGACCTTGTCCTTGAGCAGCAAGTCAGTCTCCTTTGCGTCGTAGTCTGTTTTACTGTCGCGTCGCCGCGCTCAATACAATCAAAGCATGCGAAACATTCAATGCTGATACGGCCGCGCAAGCGCGCATTCCGGATTGAGCCGCACGCCGAAGCCCGGCGTGTCCGGCACCTTCATCCGTCCGTTGACGGGCACCGGTTCGTCGAGCAACAACGGGTTGAACATCGGCACGACCTGATCGGCTTGCGGCGCCATCATCAGGAACTCGGAGAACGGCGAGTTGTGCCGCGTGACGACGAAGTGATAGCTGTACACCGACGACCCATGCGGCACCACCATCACATTGTGCGCATCGGCGAGCGCGGAAATCTTGATCAGCTCGGTGATGCCGCCGCACCAGCCGACATCGGGCTGAATCAGATCGCAGCACTGCATTTCGAGCAGCATCCTGAAGCCCCAGCGCGTCGCCTCGTGTTCGCCGGTGGACACCATCATGCCGCGCGGCACGTTGCGGCGCAGTTCGGCGTAACCCCAGTAATCGTCGGGCGGCAAACATTCTTCCAGCCATTTGAGCCCGTATTCGTGCGCGCCTTGCGCGAGCCGCGTCGCATAGCGCACGTCGAGGCTCATCCAGCAGTCGTACATCAGCCAGAAGTCGTCACCCACGCGGCTGCGCATTTCGGCGAGCTTTTCGAGGTTCTGCCGCAGTCCCGTTTCACCCTCGGCCGGACCATGCTGCAACGGCAGCTTGCCGCCGATAAAGCCCATCTTCTTCGCCAGATCGGGCCGCGCGCCCGTTGCATAAAACTCCAGTTCGTCGCGCACCGGTCCGCCCAATAGTTGGTACACCGGTTCCTTGCGCACTTTCGCGAGCAGATCCCAGAGCGCGAGATCGACGCCGGAAATCGTATTGAGCACGACGCCCTTGCGGCCGTAGTACAGCGTTGCGAAGTACATCTGATCCCACATCTTCTCGATGTCGGTCACGAGCTGCCCTTCGAGAAAACGCGCGAGATGCTTCTCGACGATGAACGCGCCGATCTCGCCGCCGGTCGTTACCGCGAAGCCGACCGTGCCGTCGCTCGCTTCGATCTCGACCACCAGCGTGCCGAGTACATTGATGCCGAACGACTGGCGGCTCTGGCGATACTCGGGATAGCGCGCCATCGGCGTCGCAATGTGATCGTCGATCCAGTGCCCGCCGGCCTGGTCGTGATAGTCCGCACCGCCGCCGCGAACGATGAAGGCACGCACGTGCCGGATGGTAGGCATGGCCATGAAAGGACTCCGTGAGGAATACGTAAAGCAGCGTGCGATGCGGCGTGTGACGCTGCATGCGGGTCTGCGTGAATAGCGCGCGCGGAATGCGGATGCGGCGCGCGCTCAGTAAGTCGCGCGGCCGCCGGACAGATCGAACACCGAGCCGGTGCTGAACGCGCAGTCTTCGGAAGACAGCCACAGGATCAGCGACGCCGCTTCTTCCGGCAGCAGGAAACGGTTCATCGGAATCTTCGCGAGCATGTAGTCAATGTGCTGTTGCGACATCGAATCGAAGATTTCGGTTTTGGCCGCGGCCGGGGTGACCGCATTGACGAGAATATTTTTGGTCGCCAGTTCCTTACCGAGCGATTTGGTGAGCCCGATCAAACCCGCTTTCGATGCACTGTAGTGCGAAGCATTCGGATTGCCCTCCTTTCCGGCCACCGACGCGATATTGACGATGCGTCCATAACCCTGCTTCAGCATCTGCGGGACCACCGCGCGACAGGTCAGATACGGGCCGATCAGATTCACGTCGATCACGCGGCGCCACATTTCGGGTTCGAGTTCCCACGTGGTGCCGTTGCCGCCGGTGATGCCCGCGCAGTTGATCAGCACGTCGATCGCGCCGTGTTCGCCGACCGTTTGCGCGGTGGCTTGTGCAACCGCGGCCTCGTCGGTCAACTCGACGGTGTGCGCGCTGACCTTGCCGAGTTCGGCCAGTTCGCGCTGACTGCGCGCGAGGCGTTCGCTATCGACGTCCCACAGCGCGACCGACGCGCCCGAGCGCAACGCCCGCTGTGCAACCGCATAGCCGATGCCGCGCGCGCCGCCGGTGATAACGACCGCGCGCCCCTCCAGATCGATCCGATTCATTGCCGTGCTCCTGTGGGCGGCCGTGCGGCGCGCCGTCGTTTGTTTATATCGCTGCTGTCCGTATTCGACGTCTGGGTCAAATATACGGGCGGCGCGATACGTCAACAATTCGACTATTGGAGCAGGCGATAGCAAAAGTGAATCGGCAGGCGGGCGCGCTTTATCCGCCGCTTGCTGCCGATCCGATGCCTTTCACGCAGACGTCATTCGTCCGCGGCGACGAACAGCATCGAGACATACAGAATGGTCGACACGACGATAATGCCGACACCGATCAGCACCTTGGTGCGATCGAAATAGAGACCGCCCTTGATCACCACGCCGATCCCGGCGACCGCCGACAAGGTGCCGAACGCCGCGAGGCCGACGTGGACCTTGCTGCGGATCAGCCGCCGACGCTCCGCTTCGGGTGTGGATTGCGCTTGCTTCGGATCCATGTCGTGCTCCTTCGCATGCGGCGCACCGGTGGCGCCAATCGGGCCGGGCGCCATGCCGGCGCCCGCCGCCCGGTGCACGCGCGGCGTGATCGGGTTCGCTGATGCCGAACCGCGCCGCGCGCGGCGATACGCTTGAACGTACCTGTTTCGAACTAAGCTCGCTAATCGCGAGCGACCGAAGCCGCCACGGCCGATACGAATACCGCGCGCACCGAATCGCCAACTTTCAAATGTTCGAGTGCGACTTCCGGCGACACGTCGAGCGTTTCAGTGCGGGTCGGACCGCGCAACGTGATCGTGCGATTCTTGCGATCGATCTGGCGTATCGTCGCCACCACTTCGACGCGCCGCGCCGACGCGACCACGCCGTTGGCCGCCGGCTGCGTGAGCTCGGTGTCGAGCCGCTGGCGAATGCCGCGCGCCGCGAGTTTGTCGACGCCGATCAGCACCGCCTTCTTATAGGCAATCGTCACGAGATCGCCGATCCGCAGCTTGCTCACATCCGCGGCTTGCGGATTCACGTCGAACGTGTCGACGCCGCCTTCCGGGCCCATCAGCGTCACACTGTTGGTCGCCGGATCGATCGCCACGACGCGCGCCTGCACATGCAGCAGCGCGGCCGCGCCGACTGCCTGCTGGTCCGTCACGGGCGCCGGGTTTTGCTGCGCGAGCGCCGGCCCCGCTGTCGCGGCGGTCAGCGTCAACGCCAGCGCGATCGCCTTGATGCGCGCGAACCCCGAAACCGATCTATTGCAAGCCATCACATTCTCCTTTTGACTACGTCGTTGTTACGGCAAAAAAGCTGTTCTTATCGGCAGGGCCGGCGCAAGACGATGCTTATGCGCGGCGGTTGGATTTTGCGTATATGTGTTGGCGGCAAACCGCCGCTTGCGCGCGCATTAAAAATGGCCAATGGGCCGTTAATCCGCATTTAGTCAAAATCCGCCTGCGCTGTCGACATAAAGGCGCGTCGGCCCGGATGCGTCGCAATACGTGAAGGAATCTCGTACGGAAAAAACTGAGGAGGCCATGCGCCGGGAGCCCGCCAGGCAACTGCCGCGGCTTTCCTGGCTGACCGCCCATGCGGAACTGCACGGCTGTGGGTCCGCTTGCATCGGCATCAGCGGACGGGGGAACGAGCAGCCATAACACCTTCCTCGCAAGGACATCGATTACCGTTAGGCCCAAATGAATCGGCCCGCAAATAAATAAGGTTATGACTACCTGAAACTGTCCGCCGATGCTAGCAAACGCGTCCGGGAATGGCAAGGCAGGCCCCACCGCCGCGCATAAGCACCAGTTCCGCGAATTGATGCGAGCGGAATGCACCATTAAATCCGCAATCCCGTAGCCCGGCGCGCGTCCATTCTGGTGTAAAAAGGTGCGTAAAAACCCTTAATGGTTCATTCGGTGGGTTAACACGCATTTCGCATCGGTAAATACAAAAAATTGTCTTCAATCCCCGCGATACTTTGCATACCGCTCAATGTCCGTGCACTAACGGACGCCAGGCGAAAGGAAAGAAAAGCGGGCACAGCGCTTGCTAAAACTCCGCGTCGACTTTTACCGCACGTCATTCGTTATCCAAAGGACACCGCATATGATTACTGCCCGCCCCTGCACCGCCGCTTGTGTGATCGACGGCCGCCTCGTCACGCTGACGTTCCATCCGGACAACGGCGTGCTGCGGATTGCCGATTCATCCGGCGCGTGTCTGCGGGAAACTCGCTGGCACGGCACGTGGCGCTCGCTGCTGGATGAATTTCGCGGCTATTACGAAGCGGCCGAGACCAGCGCAAGCGCGCCCGGCGTCGAAGCGCTGGTCGCGCAGCTCGGCGAGCCGGCCGGCCGCGCGCCGCGCGAAGCGGCACTTGCGTGACACCGGCCGAAGCGCGGCGCGTCGTTGCAATCGCCGGTTCGCCGGATTATCAGCCGCGCCGCGGCCGGTGCCGCTATCACTATCGCTAAAGCAACGCTTATTGGCCGAAATACACCTTGCAGCCGGAGCCGATCGCGCAGGGCCGCGCGTGGCCGCCGCCCATTTCCGCCTGGCCCCCGGCGACGCCGCCATAAGCGGTGTTCTGTACCGGCTGCTCGCGCGACTGCCAGCCCTGTCCCAACGACATATCGGTAGTCGCCTGCGCCGATTCGTTGGCGTTGTGCTGCATCACCGCATGGGCCGGCATCGCGGCGTCCGGCGGGCCGCCCGGCTCCGCCGCGCTAGCGCTCCTCGGGATCAGAAACAGCAATGCGCTGGCGGCGGCAATCATCAATACACGTAATTTCATTTCCGGAACTCCTCGACTCCGGCGCAGCAGTGTTCGTCCTCCAGAACAATGGATCCGCGCGGGCCAAAGCCAGATTGCCCACGGGAGCGGGGAACGGGTCGATGCCAATGCGCCACTGCCGCGACGGGTCATCGAACTAAATAGATAGAGAATTGCCGCCTCTGCAATCGGGAAATGGCCGCTACAGGCGAGCTGTCAGTCTGCATTGCGCAGTTTTTCGTAGTTCTTTTATAGTTCGCACATCAGGGAATTCAATCGGGAGCTGCGCGGAATGTGGTCAATCGTCCACACCGTTCGATAAACCGCATTGGTTGACAAAATCGGCATGAACAAAACGTGCTTTGTGCGCGCATTGCGTTATGATGTCGTTATAACGCACAAGAAGCGGCGCCCGCACACCGGCGAAAGTCCGGTGAAAGACGGACAGCGTGGAGTGATCCCAGCCATTCGCAATCATTGCATCGAGACACGGTTTCTTCTCTAGCGGACGTCAGGTCTACCGGCCTCGTTCGCCGCGCTGTGACATGCTGAACTATTTGCAGATCGACATACTCAGTTTGATGGTCGGATTTTCAGGCGGCCGCCTTTGGCGCAGCCCGCTTTGCAATTCGGAGAGCAACGTTTTTTAACCGCGCTCATGGCCTTCACTTCATTCGACAACCCGATCGCGGGCCGGCCCTCTCTGGTTTGGGGCGCGATGCTTCGCAGCTTTTTCCTGCATCCGTCATTGACGGAATGCGGCACGATTTAGAAGGACGAATATCTTATGGACGAAAGAAAGCGGGATAGCATGATTGCGTATCTCCGCCATCGTATGGAAGAGTTTGGTATCAAACCAGACGACCTTGCCGCGGCGCTCGCGTCCGAGTCGATGGCCAAAAAGGCCGAGCGCTATCGCAGCGCGACCGGAGACAGCTGGGACGGCAAGGGCGAAATGCCCCAATGGCTGAAACAGGCAATCAGCGCCGGTCAGAGCATCGAGCACTTCGAACTGGTGACGGAGAAGCCGGCGCCTGCCGCGCCGCAACCGAAAAAACAGGTGGACTGGACGAACGATCCGTTCGCCGGCACGCGGCTTGCGCGTCCCGACAGCCGCTAGGCGCGGACTGCGAGGTTCGAAGGCGCCCTCGCGGCTGCTTCAAAATGACCGGTTGCGCCGCGCAGCGTTCTGCTGCCCCCATCGCTGGCGGTATTAACCGCGCTCAGCGCATCGACAATCCCGATTGCATTCGCCGCTTCGCCGGCATGTTCCGACGAGACGGCTTTCACGGCGTGCCGCGCATATTCCGGTTGCGCGATAAACGCATTTACCTGCTGTACCGTTTGCCAGAAAGTCTTGTCGAACAAACGCGCCAGGTCGTCCGCGCCGGCGGCCTCGCCCGCGAGCGGATCGGCAATCGACCAATCGAGAAACAGGGGCTGGCCCGGAAATGCCGGCGCATGCAGTGCATCGACGGATTTGTCGAGCGCGATCACGATATCCATACGCGGCGCCCATTCACCGGTAAATTCGAGCCAGCTTTTCGGGCTCAACGGCGTGCGCCCGGCAATGCCGGGCTGCAATTGCGCAAGCGCCTGAGGATGGATTCGCGCGGCCGGTTCAGGGCCCGCGCTGAAGGCATCGAACCGGTGTCCCGCCAGTTCGTGCAATAAGGCTTCGGCAATGATGCTGCGGATTGAATTGTCGCGGCAAAGAAACAGCACCTTATATTTATTGGTCACACTTTCCCCGTACCGATGTTTTTATCTGGTCTCCGGCCGGCATTGTGCCGATCCAGTCTTGCGCCCCCGTGACACTACGGCGTCTTTATTAATTGCGCCACGGGATTCGCACCAGGTATCTCGAGTCACGGGCACAAGGCACAACGCACAACGCACTGCGAACGATGCGCAGTGTACCAGCGTCCGGGCGGCGCTTTCATGCCCAGCCAATATTCGTCGGATTAAAGGACCTGGTCGTCCTTGCGGACCGGTACGACCTGCTTGGCCGCGTCGCTTTCCGTTGCCGCCGGAGCCTGCGCGGTTGGCGCCGGGTCCGGTGAGGTTGCGGCGGCCGGCGTGTCGAGCGCTTTCACACCGTTGGCAATGGCCGGTGTCGCGACGTAAGGAATGAACGCCGCGATCGCGACCACGAGGATATAGGTGAGAAACATGGCGGACGCTCGATTGCGAAGCTGTAATCGATTGTAGAAGCGCCGTGTCGAACGCCAAAGACGGGACTGCCGATCAATTCGGTCTACGTCTATCGTCTGGCGGACAGGTGGAGATTCTTCGCGCGCGGGCAGCACCCGCGCGACATCAGAACTTCAGACCGTTCAGGAATTGCAGCCACAGGTTGCTGAGCGCGCTGGCTGGATGCATATCGGTGGCGGCTTCGTCGCGTTTGGGCTGCTGCGCGCGTCCGGCATGCGGCGCGTCGTGGTGGCCGTGGCGGGCGGCGGTTTGTGCCGTATCGGTCGCCGTATCGGCCGACGTGGCGCCGGCCTCGGCAGCTTCGGCCGGCTCGGACTCGGGCTGCTGAGCGGCGCCGTGCTGCGCTTTCGCGTTCCGCGCCGCCTTGCGCGCGTGCCGCTTCTGTTGCGCCAGTTCGGCTTCCTCACGGCGAGCCGCCTGCAATGCCGCGACGCTGTCCGCGATCTGCGCCGCGCGTTGCGGTTCGCATTGGCGCCCGAGCAGCACGCCGAACAGCACGTCGCGATTATGACCTTCGTCGGCAAAGCGGATCGCAATCGATACCATCTCCGCATACGCCGCTTCGTCGGCCGCGCGCGCTGCCGCGTCGCGTTCCGCCTGCTCGCGGCGCCGGCCCGACAACTCGGCTTCGAACGCGCTCATCTGTTCCGCGTAGACGGTGTCGTAGACCTTGCGCTGCTCCGCGTCGGAGAGGATCGCGTACGCGTCCTTGATTTCCTGAAACGCGGCGCGCGCGGTGTCTTCCGCGCCGTGATTGCGGTCCGGGTGCCACTTCATCGCGGCCTTGCGGTAAGCGCGTTTGATTTCTTCGTCGGTGGCGTGCGCGGGCACGCCGAGCGTGTCATACAGGGTTGCCATGCTGAACTCGATATCGCGGGGAATCCGCGCGGCCATCGTAGCATGCGAGAAACGCCGTCATCGTGACGCGAGCGCTGGAACGCCCACCCGCGCCACCGTCACTTTCCGTGAAAAACGCCCGAAAAAAAGGCCTCGCCACTTGCGCGGCGAGGCCGAGTCCCATGTCAAAGGAGATGTCATGGAGGAGACGGATCGATCATACCGCCGGCGCCGCGCGTGCCCAACCAACGGTTGGCCATATGCTTATCGCGCGCGCACTCACGTGTATTGCAGCGGCCGCGCGGTTATATCGTTAGAACAAAAAGTCGCTTAGCGGCGCGGCGGGCGCTCATTAAGATGACACTTCAAAGTCCGGTTCGCCCGCTGCGATCCGCGCGCGTCGTGCCACCGCCCGCGCGCAAATTGCAGGAAAAGCCTTAAAACGAGCCGCAAAACCGAAGGAGCATTTCGTTGAGCAGACCCGATCATTCCCGCCGCCCTCTCGTGGTCGGCATTGGCGGCACGACGCGCGCGGCGTCGTCGACCGAACGCGCGCTCGCGTTCGCGTTGCGCGGTGCCGAAGCGGCCGGCGCACAAACCCGCCTGTTCGGCGGCGCCTTTCTGCAGAGCCTGCCGCACTACGCGCCGGAACAGCCGGCGCGCACCGACGAACAGCTCGAGTTGATCGATGCCGTACGCCGCGCTGACGCGGTGATCATCGCGACACCCGGTTATCACGGCGGCGTGTCGGGCCTCGTGAAAAACGCGCTCGATACGCTGGAAGAGTTACGCGCCGACGAACGGCCGTATCTCGACGGCCGCGCGGTCGGCTGCATCGTCACCGCTTATGGCTGGCAGGCGGCGGGCTCCGTGCTGACCTCGCTGCGTTCGATCGCGCATGCGCTGCGCGGCTGGCCGACGCCGTTCGGTGCCGGCATCAATACGCTGGAAACGCGTTTCGACAGCGCCGACAGTTGCTCCGATCCGAAAGTGGTCGAACAACTGGCGACCGTCGGTCAGCAAGCGGCGCAATTCGCGCTCGCATTCAATTCGCGGCATACGTCCGCGCATACGCCGGCCGCGAGCCAGCCATCGGCCCGCGGCGGCGCCGCCGACAGTCACGCCCCCCGCCTTCTGCACGCGGTCTGAACCGCTGCACGCCAGCGCGTGACGCGGTTCCAGACCGCGTCACGCCGCATCAAATCACGTCACGCTCCACACACCGTGCGCCACATAACAGACACCGCGCGCCGCTCGCTTTAGTGTGATCGAACACAGCGATTTTGAGCCGATCCTGGCGCCTGATTATCACTCCCGCCTCGCGCTGATTTGCTTACGACGAAAGATTGGTTCTCCCGCTGCACAGCGCGCCCTACGCTAGACCCTGCCTGCCGTTTCACGAAACCCTCGGCACCGACAGAGCGGCGCGACCCGCGCTGGTTTTCCGCACGACGCATGCGGGCACACTGACAAGTCAAGATCATGAACTCACATATCCGCTACAAGGGCTACGAAGTCGAAGCGGCTACGCAACTGCTTCCCAATGGTTTATTCGCGGCGAATCTCACGATCGAGCAGCGCAACGCCGACACCCGCAAAGCGTACTCATTCGACGCGCTCGATTACTTCTTCGACGAAGAGCACGCGCTCGCGTACGCGTCCGATTGGGGACGCATGTGGATCGACAATCATCAGTAAGCGCGCCGGTAGCGATTACGACGCGCGCGAGCCGGGCCGGTAAATCCGCCTTGCAAGCTTAGCGTCGTCGCTGTAGTGCCGAACCGGCCGTCGGCATTCAGGCGGTTGTGCCAGAATAGTCGGACCTTTGCGTTCGCATTCTGCAATCATGACCTGGACCGTCGACGCACAACTCGCGCTGACCGCCACCGAGGCGGTCGAGGCGCTGCAGTCCGGCCGCCTGAAAGCTGTCGACTACGTCGCCACGCTGCTCGCGCGCGCCGCCGCGCTCACCCATCTGAACGCGTTCATCACGCTCGATCTGAACGGCGCGCTCGCCGCCGCCCAACGCATCGACGCGTTGCCCGCGGCCGCCAGAGCGCGCCTGCCGCTCGCCGGTTTGCCGATCGTCGTCAAGGACAACATCAACAGCGCGGGTCTGCCGACCTCGGCGGGCACACCGGCACTAGAGAACTTCATACCGGCGCAGAACGCGCCCTCGCTGCAACGGCTCGTCGACGCGGGCGCGATCGTGCTCGGCAAGGCCAACATGCACGAACTCGCGTTCGGCATCACCAGCACGAACCTCGCCGCGCATGCGGGACCGGTGCGCAATCCTTACGATCCGTCGCTGATGCCGGGAGGGTCGTCGGGCGGCACGGCCGTCGCGATCGCCGCGCGAATCGCGCCCGCTGGACTTGGCACCGACACCGGCGGCTCGACGCGAATTCCGGCGGCGCTGACCGGCACCGCGGGACTGCGTCCATCGGTCGGCAACGGCGGCGCCGAGCGCCGCTATCACGATCCCGACGCGGTCGTGCCGATCAGCCATACGCGCGACACCGTCGGACCGATGGCGCGCAGCGTCGCCGATCTGGCGCTGCTCGACGGCGTGATCAGCGGCGACGGCATGCTACCCACGGTCGCGCTCGACAGCTTGCGCATCGGTTTGCCGGCGCCGCTGTGGGCCGACCTCGAACGCCAGGTCGACGACGTCGCGCACACCGCGTTGCGCAAGCTCGAAGCGGCGGGCGTCACGTTCGTGCCGGTCGCGATGGATGAACTCGACCATCTGAACGGGATGGTCGGCGGCCCGATCGCGGTTCACGAAGCGCTCGACGACGTGCGCGCGTGGCTCGTCGCAAATCGCGCACCGGTGCAAACGGTCGCCGAACTGGCCGCGCGGATCGCGAGCCCGGACGTGCGCGCGATCTACGACGAGGTGCTCGCCGACGTGCTCGGCCCGCACTACACGGCGGCGCTCACTTACTGGCGCCCGCGCCTGCAGAGCTACATCGCAACGACCTTCGCCGATGCCGGCCTCGACGCGCTGCTGTTTCCGACCACCCGCCTCACCGCGGTACCGATCGACGATCTGAACGGCTCGTCGACGGTCAGGATCGATGGCGGCCCGCCGATCGACACGATGGAAGCGTTCCTGCGCAACACCGATCCCGCCAGCACCGCCGGCCTCCCCGGGCTGTCGCTGCCGGCCGGCATCAGCGCGAGCGGCCTGCCGGTCGGACTCGAACTGGACGGCCCGCTCGGCTCGGACCGGCGACTGCTGGCGCTAGGCATCGCGTTCGAACGGGTGCTCGGCGCATTGCCGGCGCCGGTGCTATGACTCCACGATTGCTACGTTTTCCTCAACATCCACCCAAGTGACGATGACGACAACCGCCACCGCCCGTTCCTCCCGCACACTTTCCAACCGTATTACCCGCTTCACCGCCGTGCTCGCGCTCGCGCTGAGCGCGACCTCGTGCGCGCGTCTGGCAACCGTCGATTCGAACGCGTTGTGGAAAATCGTCGATATCCGTTGCGTGCCGTCGCAGCAGGCGACCGGCACGCCGGGCCAGTGCGAGATCGTCGACCTCGATAAACGCTACGTGATCCTGAAGGATATTCTCGGCCGCTCGCAGTATCTGCTGATGCCGACCGACCGCATCACCGGTATCGAAAGTCCGCTGATTGTGGCCCCCGGCGCGAAGGACTACTGGCTCGACGCGTGGAACTCGCGCCATTACGTGGAGCGCGCGGTGAAGCGCGAATTGCCCGACAATCAGCTCGGCCTCGAAATCAATTCGCAATATCGACGCTCGCAAAATCAGCTGCATCTGCATATCGATTGCATGCGCGGCGACATCAGCACGGCGCTCGCGGAGCACGCGCAGGATGCGCCCGGCGTCTGGCGCTGGACCACGCTCGACGGCCGGCGCTACCGCGTGATGCGGGTGAGTTCGATCAGCGGCGCCGACGACCCGTTCCGGATCGTTGCACGCGACAACCCCGATCCCGCGACGATGGCCACCCAGACGATCCTCGTGACCGGCGCCGGACCGTCCGCCGAGCGCGACGGCTGGTTGATCGTCAACAGCGGCATCGATGTCGACGGCGGCACCGGCACCGCCGAAGGCTTGCTCGATCACGACTGCCGGATCGCGAACCAGCATTAAGCGTGCACCGAGCGGCAACCGCTATCCACGATTGCACAGATGCATTGCTCGATAAAATGGTTCGTGCGCATGGCGGGCGCCCGTACGATCGGTCTGAATCTGTATTCAGACCGGTTTTACGATGGCGATCTATCTCGACGATACCCAGCGCAGCAACCTCGCCGATCTCGCGAGAAGCTGGACGTGGCGCACTCAATGGCCGACCTGGGCGCTGATCGTCACGATCTACGCTAGCTGGTTCTGCGTCGCGACACACGCACGCGCACTCGGTTTACCGGCTACGACCTTACTTCTCGCAGTGCTCGGCACCTGGTATATGTCGTTGCAGCACGAGCTGCTGCACGGTCATCCGACCCGCTCGCAATTCATCAACGGCCTGCTCGGCTTCGCGCCGCTGGCCGTGTGGTTTCCTTATCGGATCTATCGCGAATCGCACCTTCAGCATCACGACGATGCGCAGTTGACGCGCCCCGGCCACGATCCCGAAAGCTATTTCGTCAGCTCCGCAGATTGGCTGCGCGCCGGCGCCGCGATGCGCGCGTTGCTGTTGTTTCGCACTACTTTGTTCGGCCGACTGCTGGTTGGCCCCGCGTTTTCGATTGCCGCGACCGGCGCGCAAGCGCTCGGCAAAATCCGGGACGGCGATTGGCGCGATGTACCGGCGTGGCTCGCCCATCTCGCCGCACTGGCCGCGCTGACCGCATGGTTGCAGCAGCGTTGCGGAATACCCGCGTGGGTGTTTATCGTCGGCGCCGGGTATGGTTCGTTGGCACTGGCGTCGGTGCGCTCGTTTCACGAACATCGCGACGCCGAAGTGGCCGCGCATCGTACGGTGATCAACGAAGCGGGATGGGGATGGCGGTTGCTGTTCCTGAACAACAACTACCACCTCGTTCATCACGACTTGCCGCAGGTGCCGTGGTTTGCATTGCGGGTGGTCTATGAGAAGTCGCGCGAGCAGTACATCGAACGCTCCGGCGGCTTTCTGGTGGAAGGTTACGGCGAGTGGTTCAGGCGCTATGGATTGGCCGCCGTGGCTCATCCCGTAGCGGCCGGCGAATCCGGCAGAGGCAGAGGCAGAGGCGGAAACCGAAACAATCCGTCCGCCCCGCCGGTATTGCGGGCCAACAACCCGTAACTCAGATCGCGGCGCTACGCAAACGCGCGACCGTGTGCTCCCGTGCTGCGAACAACAGCACAACCACCCCGAATCCGGCAAGCGCGCTGGTCAGCACGAACGCGGACGAATAACCTGCGCCGTACTGAATCATGAAACCCGTGACGCTCGGCGCAAGGATCCCGGCGAGATTGGCCAGCAGATGAACGAAGCCGCCCGTCGCACCGATACGCTCACGCGGAACGACGTCCTGCAGCAGCGACCAGCAGGCCTGCGGTGTCATGAACGCGAACAGGCTCGCCACGGCGATCAGCGTAACGGCACCCGGCAGCGAGGTGACGCGCGACACCGCGAGAACACACAGCCCCGCCACGCCGAGCCCGACGATAATCACGGTCTTGCGCGCAAACAGCACGTTGCCGGTGCGCTTATAAAGCGTGTCCGAAGCGACCCCGCCCAGCACGAAACCCAGCGTCGCGCCGAGCCACGGCAGAATGCCGATCACGCTCATGTGCTTGATATCGAGGTGCTGAAAATCCGTCAGATAGCTCGGCAACCAGGTCAGGAAAAAATACAGCACGTAATTGAACGCGAAAAAAGCACTGGCCACGCCCAGCACCGGCATCGACAGCAGGTAATGCAGGATGCCTTGCTGGCGCGCATCGGCGCCGGCATCGCTGATCGCGGTATCGCGCGACGGCAGATCCGCCGCAATCAGATCGCGTTCGCCCTGCGACACGCGCGGGTGCTCGGAAGGATGATCGCGGAAGCCGCGCCACCAGAAGATCATCCAGACAAAGCCGAGAGCCGCGATGACGACGAACGAAATGCGCCAGCCGAACTGCAACGCAACGAGGCCGACGATCGGCGCGGCAATCGCCGCACCGAGCGGCTGACCCGCGTTCGTGATGCCGACCGCGCGTCCGGCCTCGCGGCGCGGAAACCAGTTGGAAATAGCCTTGTTCGTGGTGGTGCCCATCGGGCCTTCGGCGACACCGAACGCGACGCGCGCGATCATCAGCGCCGCGTAGCTGCCGACGAACGCCGTCGTGCCGCAGAACACCGACCAGAATCCCGCCGCGAGCATAAAGACCTTGCGAGGACCGTAGCGGTCGGCAGCCCATCCGCCCACGAAACAGAACACGCAGTAGCCGATAAAAAAGCTGCTGAACAGCAGGCCCATCTGCGCATCGTTGATATGCAGGTCCTTGCGGATGATCGGCGCGACGACCGAAAGCGCGGCGCGGTCAAGATAGTTGAGCATCCCTGCGAAAAACAGCAACGCACCGACCATCCACCGATAGCGGGATGTCATGTCTCCTCCGTGAAAATAGAGTGGTCATGCCGTCGGCATGAATTCAGTCATCATATAACCTACACGTATATTTGAGATTATCGTTAACCCTTTGTTTACAAACAGGACGCGGCTCCCGCAAGACAAAGGGTGACGACTAGTTATACGATGACTTATATTCAAAGGTCGAGGTGATTCTCCATTTCACGTCGATCGCACGGCTAGCCGGCGACCGCGAGACGATCCGCCAGGCGCATCAGCATCGCGTCGCAACCGTTCAATTGCTCGACGGTGACAAACTCGTCCGGCTTATGCCCCTGGTCCATGCTGCCAGGCCCGCAAACAACCGCCGGAATCCCGGCGCGCGTAAACAGCCCGCCTTCGGTGCCGAACGCCACGGTGCCAAACTCATTCGATCCGCTCAGCAACGCGAGCAGACGCGCTGCTTCGCTTTCCTCATCAGTTGCGAGTTCCGGATACGCATTCAACTGCTCCAAACGAATATCCGTCGACGCTTGCACCGCCCGCATTTTCGGCAGCAATTCGGCTTCCGCGTAGGCCCGCAATTTCTCCGCTACGACGGTCGCATCGAACCCCGGAACAGAACGCACTTCGAAATCGAATTCGCATTCGGCCGGCACGATGTTCAATGCGCGGCCTCCTTTGATGACGCCGGTCTGCACGGTCGAGAACGGTGGATCGAAACGCGCATCGTGGTATTGCGGCTCGGCCAGTTCTTCACCGATTGCTTCGAGACGATTGATCAGACGCGCCGCATATTGAATCGCGTTCACGCCATAAGGCGCGTAAGCCGAGTGACACGCGGCGCCCTTCACGCTGCAGCGCATCGCCAGTTTGCCCTTATGACCGAGCACCGGTTTCAATTCGGTCGGCTCGCCAATCAGGCACAAACGAGGTTTATGCTCGCGCCGCTCCAGTTCCGCCAACATAGGTCGAACGCCAAGGCAGCCGACCTCTTCGTCGTATGAAAACGCGAGGTGGATCGGCACGTCGAGCTTGCGCTTCAGGAACACGGGCACCGCGGCCAGCACGGACGCGATATACCCTTTCATGTCGGCGGTGCCGCGCCCGTACAGACGCCCGTCTTTCTCCGTCAGACGGAATGGGTCGACCGTCCACGCCTGACCGTCGACCGGCACCACGTCCGTGTGCCCGGACAGCACGATGCCGCCTCGGTCGCGCGGGCCGATAGTGGCGAACAGATTCGCTTTGCTGCGCTCGTCGTTATGAAAGAGCTCGCTTTCCACGCCGAGATCCGCAAGGTACTGCTGCACGAACGCGATCAGCTCCAGGTTGGAGTCGCGACTGACGGTCGAAAAACCGATCAGCCGCGCGAGCAATTCGCGGCTCGACAGTTCACTCATCGCCTGGCACTCCGTAGCTCGGCGCGGCGGTCGGATTCAACGCGCGCGCGGTGTAGTCCTGCATTTGCGGCCGATAGGCCTGCCACAATGCATCGAGCTGAGCGAGCGGATCTTCATCCGCCCAGTCGACGCGCAGATCGACCACCGGCCAGACTTGCGCATCGACAATCTTCAACGCGGCCGAATGCACGGGCCCTGCCTCGCCGCCCGCTTCGAGCGCAGCGTGCATCGCTGCAAGCAGGCGAGCCGCAAGCACTCCCTGCGCGCGCTCGAACGCATCGACCATTGCTCCGATCACGTGCTGGCCAGAGAGCAGATTGCCGGCCGCGACGCACTGCTCGCCGGCCACCGCGTTATGCACACCGAGCGCCTGTTGCCCGGTGAACATCGCGGTGCGCCCGTGACTGTCGATCACGGTCACCTGCCGGTACTCGCTCCACTCACTCTCTCGCAAAGCCTGCTCGAGCGCCGCATCCGGCGCCAGCTGTTGCTGTTCGAGCAGATCGAGTATCCGCGGACCGAGCGCGGGCAACGTGACGTTTTGCGTCGCGACCGCGCCGACCCCGGCACGCGCCCACGGGCATCGCGCACCGACCGCGATACTCGACGAACTGATGGCGATGCCGAGTTGGCCGGTCTGCCGGCAGCGTCCGACGATCGAGAATGTCATGGGCAGCTCCTTACGCCTGAGCGGATGTCCAGTTGTCCGGAATAACGGCGATCACATCGATTTCCATCAGCCACTGCGGCTGGCCGAGCGCACTGACGACGAGGCCCGTCGAAATCGGATAGACGCCCTTCAACCACTTACCGACCTCCTGATAAACCGGTTCGCGGTAACGCGGATCGATCAGATAAGTGGTCGTCTTGACGATATGCGACAGATCGCTGCCCGCCTCTTCCAGTAGCTGCTTGACGTTTTTCATCGCCTGCTCGGCCTGCGCGCGCGGGTCGCCCAATCCAATCAGATTGCCGTCGAAATCGGTACCGACCTGGCCGCGCACGTAGACCGTATTGCCGGCGCGAACCGCCTGGCACAGGTCGTTGTCGAGCGATTGATTCGGGTAGGTATCCTTTGTATTGAACATGCGGATGCGGGTATGCGTCGGCATCAGTTCACTCCCAGTTCGTTGACTTTTTTAACCTGCGACTTCTCGCACGGAGTTCCGGTTTCAGCCGCCGCGCGCGCGAGACGCTCATTCTGACGACGCTGCGACGCGTCGTGATAATCCTGATACTTGCGCTGCGTGGCGATGTGATCGGCGATATGTTTCGCGTCGTGCCACACGCCCCAGATAAACGACGAACCGCGCCGCGACAGCCACGGCAAACCGACGAAATAAATGCCAGGCTCCTTCGCTACGCCGCGCTGATGCTGCGGCTTGCCCTTCGCGTCGAAGGTGTCCACCTGGAGCCAGTTGAAATCGACCGCATAGCCGGTCGCCCAGATGATCGTCTTCACACCGGCCTGCGCGAGATCCAGTTCACGCAGCGGCTGGGCGACACAGTCGGGATCGGGCGGCACCAGCCGTGCGTCGGGCTCTTCGGGCAGATCGATACCGTTGCGCTCGACGTAAGCGTCGGCGGCATCGAGCAGCGACATCAGGTTCTCATCGCCGCGCCGGATATTGTCCGCCAGATCCTGTTCGAAGCTCACCACGCCATTGGCGAACGATCGGGTCAAGCCGACCAAGGTAATACCGCGGTGAGCCAGTTTGCGGAAATCGATCGTCTGGCCGCCGTACGCACCGCTGACCGCAATTGTCACGTGCTCGCGTCCGGGCCCGGCGACTTCCTTGTCCCACTCGCCGAGCACGCCCAGCCACCAGCAAAAATCGCGGCCACGGTACGAGCGCGGCGGACGGTCGTGCGCGCCGACCGATAAATAGACCTGCCGCCCCGCGCGCTGCAGTTCGTCCGCGATCTGCACGCCCGACGAGCCCGCGCCGACCACCAGCACCGCGCCTTCCGGCAATTGCGCGGGGTTGCGGTAATCGGCCGAGTGCAATTGCGTCAGACCTGCATCGTTCGGCGCGATCGGCGGAATCACCGGCCGCTGGAACGGCCCGGTCGCGACGACCACACGGTTGGCCTCGATCACGCCGTCCGACGTTTCGATCCTGAAGCCGGGATGCCCGTCGCGACGCTTGACGCTGGTGACTTCGACGCCGGTGCGAATCGGCGCATTGAACTTGCGCGCATAGGCCTCGAAGTACTCGGCGACCTGATCCTTGCCGGCAAAAGCGTCGGGGTCCAGCCCTTCGAATTCCAGCCCCGGGAAGCGGTCATGCCAGGCCGGGCCGTTGGCGACCAGCGAATCCCAGCGTCCGGTGCGCCAGCGCTCGGCGATCCGGTCGCGCTCCAGCACCAGATGCGGCACGCCCAGTTTGCCGAGATGCTCGCTCACCGCGACGCCAGCCTGACCGGCACCCACGACCAGCGTGTCAATCGACAACGTTTCAGCCGTCATGGCTGTCTCCTTTCGAAAAGCGAGTTGATTCGGATCTTCCGTTGCTGACGCGATATGAGCGCGAAGCGCCGCGGCGGCGGCCGGGGCAGCCGCGCTCCGTCTGCCGGCGGATCGCGCTGGGACTGAATGTACGCCGCGGCCATCGCAAACAAAAATACATTCAAAAAATGCTATGCATTGTTTTTGGCTATGCAGCGATTTATTTTGCGGCCACAATAAAAACGCTCATCGGGAGACCTGCATGGAAGGCCATTCGGTAAGGTATTCGTTGCGCCAGTTGCGCTATTTCGTCGTCACGGCGGAGACGCTGTCTTTCACGGCGGCCGCGAAACGTCTGCATATTTCACAGCCATCCATCTCGACCGCGCTCGCCGATCTCGAAGAATCGTTCGGAGTCCAGTTGTTCATCCGCCATCACGCGAGCGGCCTGTCTCTCACGCAACCGGGGCGCGACCTGCTTGGGCAGGCACGCAATCTTCTAAAAAATGCGGAAGAGTTGCAGTTGACCGCGAAAGAGATGGACGCTGGCATGTCCGGTTCGATCTCTCTGGGCTGCATGGTGTCGCTCGCGCCGCCGTTGATGCCCGGCATCATCAGCCAGTTCGTGAAGGAGCATGCGGCGATTACGTTCAGGACTACCGAGGCTCATCAGGACACGCTGCTAAGCGGCCTGCACGACGGCTCGCTCGACATCGCGCTTACTTATAGCCTGGACATCACCGAGGGCATCGCGTTTACCCCACTGCTGTCGCTGCCGCCCTATGTGATCCTGCCCGCTACGCACCGGCTTGCGCGCGCGCGCAAGGTTTCGCTCGCCGAACTGCTCGACGAGCCCTACGTGATGCTGGATCTACCGCACAGTCGCGAGTACTTCTCGGCATTGTTCGACGCGGTCGGCACCCGGCCGAGCGCGGCTTTCCGTTCGTCGCAACCCGAGGTGGTCCGCGGAATGGTGGCCAACGGCCTGGGCTATAGCATTCTCAACTTCCCGCTCAAATCGACCCGGACCGTGGACGGCGGCGATTTCGTCATTAAGCATTTCAAGGACGACGTGAAGGCCACTTCGCTTGGCATCGCACAGTCGAGCAGCATGAAGCCGCGGGAAATCGTCAAACGCTTCGCGGCCTTCTGCGAAAGCTATATTCACCGACTGCACATCGCCGAGTAGAAGCGCCAACAGACGCTGCATAGCATTTGCTTATTCAATGCATCCAAAAACAGTATTTTGACTTGAAATTTGGATTGGTAGATTGGAACGCAACGCAACGTACGCGCTGACACGGAGGTCACATGGCGGTTTCCATCCCCCCGTCACCCGCAGGACTCGATATCGTTCACGCGCTGCGCGCGAATTGCGAGCGCCCATTCGAGGACGCACGCTCGATGCCGCCCGAGGTCTATACGTCGGAGGCTTTTCTTGCCCTCGAACGGCGTGACGTATTTCGTCACGAATGGCTGTGCCTGGGCCGTGCGAGCGCGCTCGCGAATCATGGCGACTATCTGACGGGGACCATCGACGATCAACCGGTCGTCGTGCTGAGGGATGCGACCGGCGAGTTGCGGGCATTCTCGAATGTCTGCCTGCACCGGATGTCGGTTCTGCTCGAAGGGCGCGGCAACGTTCGCCGGATCGTCTGCCCGTATCACGCGTGGAATTACACGCTCGACGGCTCTCTTGCGGGCGCGCCGCTAATGGATCGGCAAGCGGGCTTCTGCAAGGACCAGTACAAGCTGCCTTCTGTGCGGTGCGAGACCTGGCAGGGCTGGGTCTATGTCACCCTCAATGAAAAGGCGCCCCCCGTACACGCGCATCTGGCGGATCTCACCCAGTTGATCGAACCGTACGGGATGACCGACTACGTCGAGACGTTCCATGAAGAACATGTGTGGGACACCAACTGGAAGATCCTCGCGGAAAACTTCATGGAGAGCTATCACCTGCCGATGCTGCACCGCGCCACGGTGGGTCCCCATTCGAAGCTGGAGGAGATGGAATGTCCGGCGGGTTTGCCGGCTTTCAACTATCACTGGATTACCAAGGAAGCGTCGTTGCCGATCGGTAACGCACATCCGGACAACACCCGGCTGAAAGATCATTGGAGACGCACCACCGCACTGCTCGCGATCTACCCGAATCATCTGATTACGCTGACGCCCGGCTATTTCTGGTATCTGATCCTGCAGCCGCGCGGCGTCGATCGCGTGCATATCCGGTTCGGCGGCGGGCTCGCGCCGGAATTCATCGACGATCCTAAAGCCGGCGAATACATGGCCACGCTCAAAGCGCTGCTCGACGAAGTGAACGCCGAAGACCGGCGCGGAGTCGAGGCGGTGTTTCGCGGCGTCCACGCGCCGCTCGCGAAACCGGGTCATCTGAGTCACCTGGAGCGGCCGAACTACGACTTTGCGCGCTACCTTGCGCGACGCGTGGCGTCGGATTGACGCCGTCGCCGCGCCTGCACTGCCAACCCACTGACGAGTTGCCCATGTCAAGCCAACCGTTTATATCCTTCGCCGGCGTCAGCAAGTCGTATGACGGCGTGCATAGCGTGGTCGAAGGTCTCGATCTCGATGTCGCGCGCGGCGAATTCGTGTCGCTGCTCGGGCCTTCCGGATCGGGCAAAACCACGACGCTGATGATGCTCGCGGGTTTCGAATCGCCCACTCGCGGCGAGATCCGGCTGGCGGGCAAGCGTCTGGACGACAAGCCGCCGCACCGGCGCGACATCGGCATGGTGTTTCAGAACTACGCGCTGTTTCCGCACATGACGATCGCCGAGAACGTGGCGTTTCCGCTGTCCGTGCGCAACGTGAGTCGCAGCGAGCAGAAGAAGCGAGTCATGCGCGCGCTGGAGATGGTGGAGTTGCCGCATCTGGCTGCACGGCGCCCGGCCCAGCTCTCCGGCGGCCAGCAACAACGCGTCGCGCTGGCTCGCGCGCTCGTGTTCGAACCGAGCGTGGTGCTGATGGACGAGCCGCTCGGCGCGCTCGACAAACGGCTGCGCGAAAGCATGCAGTACGAAATCATGCGGCTGCATCGCGAACTGTCGCTCACCATCGTCTATGTGACGCACGACCAGAACGAAGCGTTGACGATGTCGGACCGGGTTGCGGTGTTTTCGGACGGCCGGATCCAGCAGGCCGCCACACCGACCGAACTGTACGAGAACGCGGCGAACGCGTTCGTGGCCAATTTCGTCGGCGAGAACAATGGACTGACCGGCCGGGTGAATCCGTACGACGGCGAATGGGCGTCGATGCAACTGGCCGACGGCAGCATCGTGTTCGGCCGTGCGGGTGCCGGACTCGCGCCCGGCGATACCGCGATGCTGGCACTGCGCCCCGAGCGCGCGCGTATCGCCGCGACCCCGGAGGCGCTCCAGGAAGCCGCACGACAGAATATGAATGTCGTGCAGGCACTGGTGGAAGAACTCGTTTATTGCGGCGACCACCATCGCGTTCATCTGAAGCTCGGCCACGGCGAGACGATCGTCGTCAAGGTGCCGAACACGCAGCACCGCGATCTACCCACGCTCGGCAAGCAGGCCGCGGTCACCTGGCACAGAGATGACTGCAAGGTTCTACCCGCGGCCGCGGCCGCGCTGCCCGCCAACGCGGCTTCCGGCGACCCCCGCTCGTCCGCTATCTCGCCTTCCTCGTCCGCCTCGCCACTCATCGCAGGAGTCAATTAAAAATGAAGACCAATACTTCTCTGTTCCGCACCACCATCGCGGCTTGCGCTTTCAGCGTGCTGGCCGGCGGCACCGCGCACGCCGCGGACACGATTTCAGTGGTCACGTTTGGGGGCGCCTATGAGGCCGCGGCCAAAAAGGCGTGGTTCGAACCGTTCACGGCAAAGACCGGCAATCAGTTCTCGACCGAGTCGTACGATGGCGGCCTCGCCAAGCTACAGGCAATGCAGCAGGCGAAAAATCCCACCTGGGATCTGATCGACCTCGAGACCAACGACGCGATCACCGCGTGCGACGAGGGCCTTCTCGCCAAATTCGACAAGAAGCTGCTCGGCAACACCGCCGATTTCTTGCCGGGCTCGATCAGTGACTGCGCGGTCGCGGCAATGGTGTGGTCCACGGTCTATGCGTACGACACCAGCAAACTGAAGACCGCGCCGACCACCATCAACGACTTCTTCGACCTGAAAAAATACCCCGGCAAGCGGGGGATGCGCAAATCGCCGAAGGTCGCAATGGAATGGGCGCTGATCGCCGATGGCGTTGCGCCGGCCGACGTCTATAAGGTTCTCGGCACACCGGCGGGCGTCGATCGCGCGTTCAAGAAACTCGACACGATCAAGCCGAGCATCGTCTGGTGGGAAGCGGGCGCGCAGGCGCCGCAGTTGCTCGCCGACGGCGCGGTCGTGATGACCCAGGCTTACAACGGGCGTATCGACGACGCGGTCCATAAAGACAAAAAGCCGTTCAAGGTCGTTTGGGATGCCCAGGTATACGACTACGAGTGGTGGGCGGTGGTCAACAACGCCAAGCATGCGGACGCGGCGCAAAAGTTCATCATCTCCGCGTCGACCCCGCAAGCGTACGCGGACCTGTCGAAGTACATCGCCTACGCGCCGCCGCGCAAGGATGCGATTCCGCTGATCGACAAGGCCCGCCTGAACGACCTGCCCACGGCGCCCGAGAACTTCAAGCGCCCGGTGCAGATCAACGCGACGTTCTGGGCCGACAACGCCGATGCGATCAACAAGCGATTCCAGAACTGGCTGACGCAGTAACGCCACGCCGCTAACGAACGTCATCGGAGCGATCCATACGATGAACACGCCGCTGCCATCCACCGCTGGCTTTGGCCGTAGCCCACGCGGCGCGGACCGCGACGCGTTTCGCGCCGCGCGCCGCAAGGCGGCGGCCCGCGCGCTGCTACTGGCTTTGCCGTTGCTCGTCTTTCTTCTGGTGACGTTCGTTGCGCCGATCGCCAGTCTGCTTGGCCGCAGCGTACAGAATCACGAGGTACGCGCGGGCATGCCGCAGCTCAGCGCGGCGCTGGCCACGTGGAATGGCGCCGGCGTGCCCGATGAAAGCGCATTTGCCGCGCTCGCGCACGACCTGAAGGAAGCGGGCGAGAACAGTCAGCTCGGCAATATCGCGCGGCGCATGAATTTCTATCAACCGGAGTTCCGCAGCCTCTTTTTCAAAACGGCGCGTGCCGCGCGTTCGCAAACGCCGGCTCAATGGAAACCCGTTCTGATCGAACTCGACCCGCGCTGGAACGAGTCCGAAACCTGGCGGCTGCTCAAACGCGCGTCCATCTCGCCGACCCCGGACTATCTGCTGAACGCCGTCGACGCACGGGTCGGGCCCGACGGGTCCGTGGTTTCCGTTTCAGCGGATAGCGCGGTGTACCGCGCCGCATTCCAGCGCACCGTGCTGATCAGTGCGACGGTCACGGTGCTCTGTCTGCTGTTCGGCTATCCGGTCGCGTATCTGCTCGCGACTCTGCCGGAACGGCAAAGCAACCGCCTCCTTCTGTTCGTGATCGTGCCGTTCTGGACTTCGCTGCTGGTGCGTACCACCGCGTGGTACGTGTTGCTGCAGCCCAGTGGCGTGATCAATAGCGCGCTGCTCAGTCTCGGTCTGATCAGTCATCCGCTGCCGCTCATTTTCAATCGCACCGGCGTGCTGATCGGCATGACTCACGTGCTGCTGCCGTACATGATTCTCGCGATCTATTCGGTCATGAAGAATGTCTCGCCGGTCTACATGCGTGCGGCGAAATCGCTCGGCGCGCATCCGGCGGTCGCATTCGTGCGCGTCTATATTCCGCAGACGCTGCCCGGTGTCGGCGCGGGATGTTTTCTCGTCTTCGTGCTCGCGCTCGGCTACTACATCACCCCGGCCCTGCTCGGCGGCGCCGGCGACGAAATGATCAGCCAACTGATTGCCTCGCAAACCAACGAGCGGCTCAACTGGGGCCTCGCCGGCGCGCTGTCGTGTTATCTGGTTCTTTTCACGGCGATCTTCTATTTCATTTTCAACCGGCTGGTCGGGATCGACCGGCTGCGCTTCGGCTAGCAGGTCATCACAAGGCAGACCGACATGAAAGACGGACGCACGCGACTACTTTCGGAACGCATCGCCGGGGCGGGATTGAACGTGCATTGCGCGCTCGTGTTCTTTTTCCTCGTTGCACCGATCCTTGCGATCGTGCCGCTGTCGTTCAACTCCGGTTCGTTCTTCTCTTATCCGATGCAGGGCTTTTCGCTGCGCTGGTACGAGCAGGCACTGAGTTCTCCGGACTGGCAACGCGCGTTTGTGAACAGCATCGGCATCGGCGCCGCATCGACGTTGATCGCGACGGTACTCGGCACCCTGGCCGCGCTGGGTCTGAGCCGCGGGCAGTTCCCGTTGCGCTCGATCATCATGCCGATCATCGTGTCGCCGATGATCGTTCCGATCGTCGTCGTCGCGGCAGGCTTTTATCTGGTGTTTTCGCCGCTCGGACTGGTCAACTCCTATCTGGGCGTCGTCCTCGCGCACGCGGCGCTCGGCACGCCGTTCGTCGTGATCACCGTCACCGCCTCTTTATTGTCGTTCGATCAGAGTCTGCTGCGCGCCGCGTCGGGCCTGGGCGCGCCGCCGTGGGTCGCGTTCAGACGCGTGACGCTGCCGCTGATTACACCGGCTGTCGCGACCGGCAGCGTGTTTGCGTTTGCGACGTCGTTCGACGAGGTGATCGTGATCCTGTTCATCGGCGGCCCGGATCAGCGCACCGTGCCCCGGCAGATGTGGAGCGGCATCCGCGAACAGATCGATCCGTCGATCCTCGCCGTCGCCACGTTGCTGATGCTGTTCGCGATCGCGTTGTTCGCGAGCATCAACTGGCTGCGCAAACGCGCGGCAGTGGCGAGCAGTACGTATGCGTGACGGCCCGATCCTGTAGATGACGGCGCGCGCCGGTACGAACGCGCTCCCACAACTTAGCGCCCGTGGCGGCTCCGCCATTGCGCAAACCGGTCGAGCGTCTCCTGCCGCGTCGCCGGATAAAGCCCGACGATCGACTCGCCGGCCCGCACCTGCTCCATCACGAAGTCCTCGAACGCGGTCATCTCGACCGCTTCCGCCGCGATTTCCGCGACCCGATGCGCGGGAATTACGATCACCCCATCGTTGTCGCCGACGATCACGTCGCCGGGAAACACCGGCGCCTGTCCGCAGCCGATCGGCACATTGATATCGAGTGCTTCGTGCAGCGTCAGATTGGTCGGCGCGGACGGCCGGTTGTGGAACGCGGGGATCTCGGTATTGGCGATCTCGTCGGCATCGCGAAAGCCGCCGTCGGTGACGACGCCGGCCACGCCGCGTTTCATCAGGCGAGTCACGAGAATCGCGCCCGCCGATGCGGCGCGCGGATCGTTGCGGCTGTCCATCACCAGCACCGCGCCCGGCGGACAGGTCTCCACGGCCTTGCGCTGTGGATGCTCCGGATTGCGAAACACTTCGAGACCGTTGCGGTCTTCGCGGGCCGGAATATAGCGAAGCGTGAACGCTTCGCCGACCATGCTTTTGCTCAGGCGTGTCAAAGGCGTGACGCCCTGGATCGCCTGATGACGAAAACCGCGCTTGAAAAGCGCGGTGGCAAGTGTTGCGGTACTGATCTTTTCCAGTTGCGCGCGCAATTCGGCGGTCAGGACAGTCATGCGTTACCTCGACAAGGGAAATAGCGGGAGGATCCGGTCAGTGACTGCCCTTCTTTCGAAGCTGGCGCGCTCGAACAAAGAGTTATTTCGACAGCACGGCCACTGCCTTGATTTCGATAATGTACCCCGGCGAGCCGCACAGCATGTGCGCGCCGATCGCGGTCCATGCCGGCAGCGGATCCGAATCGAAGTAACGATCGCGGACCTGCATGAACAGCGGCAGATCGCGCAGGTCGGTATGGAAGGTGGTCAGATCGACGACATCGCGCATCGACGCGCCGGCGGTTTCCAGTACCTGTTTCAGGTTCTCGAATGCCTGCACGATCTGCGCTTCACGCGGCTCGATCAGTTGCATCGCGCTATTGCGGCCGATCTGCCCGGACACATAGATCGTATTGCCGACTTTCACCGCGGGGGAATAGCGGATTTTTTCATATACCGCTTCCATTCCCGGCGGAATCACTGCTTCCCGGTCACTCATGAAGTCTCCTTTGATATTCGTGTTGGTAACGCCAGTTGCCGAAACGCTCGTGTCGCTCGTGTCGCTCTTATCGCTCGCGCGTCAGCCCGTATCGCCGCCGGCGACCGGCAGCACCGAACCGGTGATATAGCCCGCTTCGTCGGACGCGAGGAACAGGATCGGCGCGACCTGCTCGTCGATACTGCCGTAGCGCTTCATGAACGTGGAGCCGGTTACCTGCTCGACCGCTTCGCTCATCCAGCGCTGTTCCTGCTCGCTGTCGCCGGCCGCATTGCGCGGAATCCGGCGCGGCGGCGCACTGGTGCCGCCCGGCGCGGTCGCGACCACGCGGATGTTGTGCTCCGCGTATTCCATCGCGAGCGACTGGGTGATCGCGTTGACGCCCCCCTTGGCCGCGGAATACGGCACGCGCCGAATCCCGCGCGTCGCATTCGACGACACGTTGACGATCGTGCCGCCGCCGCGCTTGAGCAGATGCGGCAGCACCGCGTGGCACGAATACAGCGTCGGCATCAGCGAGCGGCGGATTTCCGCGTCGATCTGCGCCGGTTCGAATTCGGCGAACGGCCGCATACGGATCGCGCCGCCCACGCCGTTGATCAGGATGTCGATCCCGCCGAACCGCTCGGCCGCAAACGCGAGCGCCGCCTGCGCGCCCTCATACGTTTCCAGATCGGCGACGAAGCCGGCGGTATCCGCACCGCCCGCCTCGGCCGCCACTTCCGCGACGAAATCCGCGCGATCGACGAACAGCACGCGAGCGCCCTCGGCCGCCGCGCGCAGCGCGACGCCGCGGCCGATGCCCTGGGCCGCGCCGGTCACGACCATCACCTTGCCTGCGAATCGCTGGTTGTTCGTCATTTCGCCACCACGTTCGGGGTGAACTTCTCATAGTGGAAGCTGTTCGGCTTCACACCGTTATCGTCGAAGTACTTGCGCACCGCGTCGACCATCGGCGGCGGGCCGCACAGATACACGTCGACATCGCCGTCGTTCAGCGACTCGGCCGGCATGTGCTGGGTCACCCAGCCCTTGCGTGGATGGTCCGAATCCGCATCGGCGACCACCGTCGCGAAACTGAAGTTCGGCAGCTTCGCCGCATACGCCTCGATCGCTTCGACCAGCACGAGGTCGAGCTCGCGCGTGACGCCGTAGATCAGATGAACCTTCTGCTGCGCATTGGTGCGCGCGAGTACTTCGAGCATCGACAGGAACGGCGCGAGTCCGGTGCCGCCCGCGAGGAACAGCAGCGGCCGCTGCACGTCGCGCAGATAGAAGCTGCCGAGCGGACCGGTCAGTTCCAGCTTCTCGCCGGCCTGCGCGGAATCGAGCCACGTGCTCATCACGCCGCCCGGAATCTTCTTGATCAGGAAGCTGATCTTCTTCTCGGCGGGCGCCGACGAGAACGAATACGAGCGATGCTGACCGCTGCCCGGCACGTCGATGTTCACGTACTGGCCCGGCAGAAACACCGGCGCCGCCGCTTCCACGTCGAGCTCCAGCACGATCGCCGCGTCCTTGTGCTGCTCGACCTTGGTGACCGTCGCGGCGAACTTGCTCTGGCCGGTCTTGCACACCGCCGACGACGCCGGCACCGCGATCACGCAATCGCTCTCGGGCACCATCTGGCACGTCAGCACGAGACCGCTGTCCTTTTCGTCCTCGGTCAACGCGTCTTCGATGTAGTCGTCGCCGAGATCGTAGCTGCCGCTTTCGGCGCGGCACTTGCAGGTGCCGCACACGCCGTCGGAGCAATCCATCGGCAGATTGATCTTCGCGCGGAACGCCGCGTCGAGAACTTTCTCGCCGGCCTTACATTCGATAAAACGGGTCACGCCGTCTTCGAAATTCAATGCAATGTTGTAGCTGGACATGGAAGCTCCTCCGTCCTCAGGTATTACGTAATGCTCGGGTATCAGACGTGATAGACGTCGAGTACTTGCCGGATATAGTCGTTTTTCAGCACGATCTTCTTCGACGAAATCAGCAGGTCGTCGCCGCTTTTACGCAGCGTGACGAACATCGTGCCGTAGATATGATCCGTGGTCTTGTAGCGATGGCTGAGCGTATGGAAGTTGTAGCGCACCTCCACTTCCTCGCCGCGCTCGGCCAGCACTTCGACATTGGTCACGTTGTGACCGGTGCGCGGCTCCGGCGTCGATGCGCCGCTGCGCTCGGTCTTGATGCGGAACACGCGGTCTTCCAGACCGCCGCGATCCGGGTAGTACATCAGCGAGATCTGGCTGTGCGGGTCTTCGGTGATCTGATCGTCGTCGTCCCACGCCGGCATCCAGTAAGTGACGTCTTCCGTGTAGCAGTTCAGCCACTCGTCCCACTGACGGTCGTCGAGCAGGCGCGCTTCGCGATACAGCACCGCGCAGATTTTCTGGTAATCGAAGCTCATGCTGCGGTCTCCTTCTGTTCGCTCTTGAGCGCGTCCTTCATCGTATTCACCCAGTATTCGTGCTGACACACGAACAGGCCCTCGTCCTCGCTGCGTTCGCCGGAGATGAGCGGCTTGATACCCATCTGCTTCGCGTTCTCGTCCGGACCGTGGACCCACAGCGGCGCGCCGCGCGACAGGTCGTTCCACATCGCCGTGATGCCGGCGTAACCGGACTGGCACGCGCGGAATTCTTCGAGGTCGTCGGCGGTGCCCATGCCGGACACGTTGAAGAAGTCCTCGTACTGGCGAATCCGCACCGCGCGGTCTTCGGCGCTTTCACCCTTCGGCGCGAAGCAGAAGATGCTCACTTCGGTCTTGTCGACGCTGAGCGGGCGCACCACGCGAATCTGCGTGCTGAACTGGTCCATCAGGAACACGTTCGGATACAGGCACAGATTGCGGGTCTGGTTGACGATAAAGTCGGCCTGCACTTCGCCGACCCGGCTCTTGATTTCCTCGCGATGCTTGAACACCGGACGCACTTCCGGATTCATCGTTTTGGTCCACAGCAGGATGTGGCCGTTGTCGAAGCCGTACACGCCGGCGACCGACTTGCTCCAGCTGTTCGCGTCGACCGCCTGGGTGCCGTCTTCCTTGCGGCGGCCCATCGTTGCCGCGTAATTCCAGTGCACGGTGCTGACGTGGTAGCCGTCGCAGCCGTTTTCCATCTGCATCTTCCAGTTGCCGTCGTAGACATACGTGGAGTTGCCGCGCAGCACTTCGAGACCGTTCGGGCTCTGATCGACGATCTGGTCGATGATCACACGCGACTCGCCCAGGTACTCTTCGAGCGATTGCACGTCGGCATTCAGGCTGCCGAACAGGAAGCCGCGATAGTTCTGGAAGCGCGGGACCTTGCGCAGATCGTGCGAGCCGTTCTTGTTGAATTGCACCGGATATTCGGTGGTCTTCTCGTCCTTCACCTTCAGCAGCTTGCCGGTGTTCGAGAAAGTCCAGCCGTGGAACGGGCAGGTAAAGCTGCCTTTATTGCCGTGCTTGCGACGGCACAGCATCGCGCCCTTGTGCGCGCACGCGTTGATCACCGCGTTCAGCTCGCCGGTCTTGTCGCGCGTGATGACGATCGGCTGACGGCCGATCCACGTGGTGTAGTAGTCGTTGTTGTTCGGAATCTGGCTCTCGTGCGCGAGATAGACCCAGTTTTTCTCGAAGATGTGTTTCATCTCGAGTTCGAACAGGTCCGCGTTGGTGAACATATCGCGGCGGCAGCGATACACGCCGGCTTCCTTGTCGTCCTGCACCGCGGTCGCGAGCAGTTGTTCCAGATCGCTGGCTTTATCGATAATGGCAGACATTTTTGCACTCCTAGGCAGGCTCCGAACCGGGTTCGAAGTCACTTGCGCTGGTATCAGACTATTAAGTACCTGTGGACTACGGCAGCGCTTTCGCGCCGCCGCCGCTCTGTGTCAAGCCTCGGCCGAAGCGCGCAGGCGGTAGACCAGCTGGTTGTCCTTGCCCTGCACCAGCGGCGTGATCGTGAAGTTGAACTCGATGTCCTTGTACGCGTCGGCCTTCAGGCCCAGCGCCGCGCCACCGTTCTTTTCCGTAACCGGCGGGA
>NZ_MSDV01000002.1 GCF_001931485.1 Burkholderia sp. SRS-W-2-2016
CCAAAACCCCCACCCGCATGACACCCCCGCCATTCGGCGTTATCGTGTGATCCACAACCAGGCACACAAGCGCAGAAGCACCCCGGGCACAAAAGCACACCCCGGCCACACCTCACCCGCAGTCCCCATTCCCCGCGTCCCCGCGAAGCAATGGAGCCTCAAACATGAGCTACACCGAGTCGATCGGCAGCCGCACCTACCGCTTCGCCGATCTGAAGACCCTGCTGGCGAAGGCCAGTCCACCGCGTTCCGGCGATCAGCTCGCGGGCCTCGCGGCCGCGAGCGAAGAGGAGCGCGTCGCCGCGAAGATGGCGCTCGCCGAGGTCCCGCTGCGCACCTTCCTGAACGAAGCGCTGATCCCCTACGAGAGCGATGAAGTCACCCGCCTGATCATCGACGATCACTCGCCCCAGGCGTTCGCCGAAATCGCGCATCTGACGGTCGGCGAGTTCCGCAACTGGCTGCTGAGCAGCACGACCGACACCGACGCACTCACCCGCATCACCCACGGCCTCACGCCGGAAATGGTCGCGGCGGTCTCGAAGCTGATGCGCAACCAGGACCTGATCGCGGCCGCGCGTAAACGTCCGGTGATCACGCGCTTTCGCAACACGGTTGGGTTACCGGGCCGCATGTCGGTGCGTCTGCAGCCGAATCATCCGACCGACGACGTCAAAGGCATCGCCGCGTCGATGCTCGACGGCCTGATGTACGGCTGCGGCGACGCGCTGATCGGCATCAATCCCGCGAGCGACAATCTCGCCGCGATCACGAAGCTGCTGCTGATGATCGACGAATTCCGCCAGCGCTATCAGGTGCCGACGCAATCGTGCGTGCTCACCCACGTGACGAGCACGCTCGCCGCGATCGAAAAAGGCGCGCCGGTCGATCTGGTGTTTCAGTCGATCGCGGGCACCGAGAAAGCGAACGCGAGCTTCGGCATTTCGCTGGCACTCCTGAACGAAGCGCACGAGGCGGGGCTGTCGCTCAAGCGCGGCAGCGTCGGCGACAACCTGATGTATTTCGAAACGGGGCAGGGTAGCGCGTTGTCGGCGGATGCGCATTCCGGCGTCGATCAGCAGACCTGCGAGGCGCGCGCGTATGCTGTCGCGCGCAAGTTCAAGCCGTTTCTGGTGAACACGGTGGTCGGTTTCATCGGCCCCGAGTATCTGTACGACGGCAAGCAGATCACCCGCGCGGGTCTCGAGGATCACTTCTGCGGCAAGCTGCTCGGCGTGCCGATGGGCTGCGATATCTGCTACACCAACCACGCGGAAGCGGATCAGGACGACATGGACAATCTGCTGACGCTGCTCGGCGTCGCGGGCGTCAATTTCATCATGGGCGTGCCCGGCGCCGACGACGTGATGCTCAACTATCAAAGCACCTCGTTCCATGACGCGCTGTACGTGCGCGACGTGCTCGGCTTGCGGCGCGCGCCCGAGTTCGAGGAATGGCTGGAGTCGATGCGGATCATCGATGCCCGCGGCGCGTTGCTCGGCGCGTCCGCGCAGCAACCGCTGCTCGAAGGCGCGCAAGACTGGATGGGCATCGCATGAACGACTCGCTCGATAAAGATCCGTGGAACGCGCTAAGGCGGTTTACCCAGGCGCGGATTGCACTGGGCCGCGCGGGCAACAGTCTGCCGACCGCGCCGCTCCTCGCATTCGATCTCGCGCATGCGCAGGCGCGCGACGCGGTGCATCATCCGCTCGATGCTCAGGCGCTGCACGAAGCGTTACGCGCGCAAGGGTTCGAATCGATCGATGTGCATAGCGCGGCGCCGGATCGGGAGCATTATTTGCGGCGGCCGGATCTGGGGCGGCGGCTGTCGGATGAGAGTCGCGAGGCGCTCGCGCAAAGGCAAATTCAAACGCCTGGGAATGCCAACGATGTGGTGTTCGTGATCGGCGATGGTCTGTCGGCGTTCGCCGCGTCGAAGCAGGCGATTCCGTTGCTGCTGGCAGTGCGGCCGAAGCTCAGAGATTGGAACATCGGCCCGGTAGTAGTCGCGAGGCAGGCACGCGTCGCGCTCGGCGATGAAATCGGTGAATTGCTGAACGCGAAGTTCGTCGTGATGCTGATCGGCGAGCGGCCGGGTTTGAGTTCGCCGGATAGCCTCGGCATCTACATCACGTACGCACCGAAAACGGGTTGCAGCGACGCGCAGCGCAACTGCATTTCGAACGTGCGTCCCGAAGGGCTCGACTATCCGTTGGCCGCGCACAAGCTGCACTATCTGCTGACGCAGGCGCGCAAGCTTGGGTTAACCGGTGTCGGTTTGAAAGACGACAGCGATGCGTTGCTAGAAAACGTCCCGACAACGCCGGCGTTGGACATTGAGCCAACTCCAGATGCGAAGAAGAGGGCGACGCCGTAAACCGTCGCCCGCGCTTACTTCCGCAACAACCTCAACCCATTGCCCACCACCAGCAAACTCGCGCCGACATCCGCAAACACCGCCATCCACATCGTGCCGAGGCCCATCAGCGTCAGCACGAGAAACACGCTCTTGATCCCGAGCGCGAGCGCGATGTTCTGCACCAGCACCACATGCGTCGCCTTCGAGAGCCGGATGAACGCCGGAATCTTGCGCAGGTCGTCGTCCATCAAAGCGACGTCGGCGGTTTCGATCGCGGTGCCGGTGCCCATCGCGCCCATCGCGAAGCCGATGTCGGCGCGCGCGAGCGCGGGCGCGTCGTTGATGCCGTCGCCGACCATCCCGACCGTCGCGCCATCGGCCGACCATCCCGCCACGACCTCGAGTTTGTCTTCCGGCAACTGATCGCCGCGCGCTTCATCGACGCCGACCTGGCGCGCGATTGCGTCGGCGGTGTGGCGGTTGTCGCCGGTCAGCATCGCGGTGCCGACGCCGAGCTGCCGCAATTCGGCGACCGCGGCGCGGCTCGTGTCCTTCACCGTGTCGGCGACCGCGAACAGCGCCAGAACGCGTCGCGCGTCGGCGAGCATCACGACGGTTTGGCCTTGCTGTTCGAGCGCGTCGAGCCGCGCTTCGAGTTGCGGCGAGCAGCGGCCGAGTTCTTCGATCAGCCGATGATTGCCGAGCCAGTAGGCAGCGCCGTCGATGTCGCCGCGCAAGCCGCGGCCGAGCAGAGCTTCGAATGCGTCGACGGGCAGGTGCTCGATGCCATCGTTGTTAGCGGCTGTCGCAATCGCCATCGACACCGGATGATCGGAGCGGCCCGCGAGGCTGGCAGCGAGCGTGCGGTAGTTAGCTGCCTCCGCACCCACGTCAGCAGCAGCACCAACCGCCTCGAACCCCACCAACACCGGCTTGCCATGCGTAATCGTCCCGGTCTTATCGAGCGCGAGCCGGCTGAGCTTGCGACCCTGTTCGAGGTAAACGCCGCCCTTGATCAAAATCCCCTTGCGCGCGGCAGCCGCGAGTCCGCTAACGATCGTCACCGGCGTCGAAATCACCAGCGCGCACGGACACGCGATCACCAGCAGCACAAGCGCCTTGTAGACCCACTCATGCCACGCCCCGCCGAACAGCAGCGGCGGCAGCAACGCAACCGCGAGCGCGACCGCGAACACGATCGGCGTATAAACCCGCGCGAATTGATCGACGAAGCGCTGCGTCGGCGCCTTCGACCCCTGCGCCTCCTCGACCGCGTGGATGATGCGCGCGAGCGTCGTATTGCCCGCCGCGGCCGTCACCCGATAGTCGAACGAGCCGCTCTGGTTGATCGTGCCGGCGAACACCGCGTCGCCGACGGTTTTGTCGATCGGCAGGCTTTCGCCGGTGATCGGCGCCTGATCGACGCTCGACCGGCCCGCGACGATCTCGCCATCGAGCGCGATCCGCTCGCCCGGCTTCACGCGCACCAAAGCGCCGAGAGCGATCGCGTCGACCCGCATGGTTGACCACGTCCCGTCGGGCTGCTGCACGCTCGCCTGTTCGGGCGTGAGCTTCATCAAGCCTTCGATCGCGTTGCGCGCCCGGTCGAGCGATTTCGCCTCGATCAGTTCGGCGATCGTGAACAGCACCATCACCATCGCCGCTTCGGGCCACTGGCCGAGCAGCGCCGCGCCGGTCACCGCGATGCTCATCAGCGCGTTGATGTTCAGGTTCAGGTTGCGCAGCGCGACCCAGCCCTTGCGATAGGTCGTGAGCCCGCAGGTGGCGATCGCGACGATCGCCAGACCCGCCACCAGCCAGGCGGGGGCGCCGAGCCAGCCAGCGGCCTCTGAGCCCGCCGCGACGACGCCGGCGACGATCAGGGGCCACCAAGGCTTCGACGGCGCGCTGGAGGCGGCTGAGGGCGCGCCGGATGCATCGACGGTGTTAGTGCCCACTTCAGGCGTGAAATCGAGCGAGCGCAGCGCGGCGAGCACCGGTTCGAGCGCATCGGGCGCGTGGACGACGGTCAGCACCCGCTGGATCAGGTTGAAATCCATGCTGCGCACGGCCGGCATGCGGCCGAGCTTCTTGCGGATCAGTGCTTCCTCGGTCGGGCAGTCCATCTGCATGATGCGGATCGCGGTGCGCAGATCGTCGCCGACCGCTTCGGAGCGGGGGAGTGCGAGCGGGATCGGCGCGGCGGCTGAAGCGCCGCAGCAGGCGTCTTCGGCGTGGCTGTGCGCGTGGTCATGACCGTGGGCGGAGTGGTCGTGGCTGTGGTCGTGGTCGTCGTCGGAGCGGCGGGATTCGTGGTCACATTGGCCGTGGTCGTGGTCAGAATGACCATGATCGTGACCGCAGCAGTGCTGGTGCCCGTCGCCGGGCTCGTGTCCGCGTTCCGCCTCATGTCCGTCGGCGCCTTCACGTCCGTGAGCATGCCCACACTCGTGTCCACGCCCCCGACCATCCCCCGGCGCGTAACTTTCCCCCGTTTCCAGGCGTTCAACTTTCGGGCGGCGAACATCGGTCATAGTGGCTTCCTCGTGCAATTTGTGGTCTAGTAAACACCTTGAAGCCACTACAAGGTCAAGGCCGCGTGGAGGAAAGGTTCATGAAAATCGGCGAACTGGCGAAAATCGCCCATTGCACGACGGAAACGATCCGTTTCTACGAAAAAGAGCGCCTGCTGCCCGAGGCGGAGCGCACCGAAGCCAATTACCGCAGTTACACGGCCAAGCACGTCGAGCGCCTGCGTTTCATCCGCAACTGTCGCGCGCTCGACATGACCCACGACGAAATCCGCGCATTGCTGCGTCTGACCGACGCGCCGGCGAACGGCTGCGGCGGCATCAACGTGCTGATCGACGAGCACATCGCCCACGTCGACACGCGCATCGAAGAACTGCAACAGCTGAAAGCGCAACTGACCACGCTGCGCGACCAATGCCATGGCGACCATCAGGTCGAGGACTGCGGGATCGTCCACGGCCTGACCGACATGGATGTGGCCGTGCCGCGTCCCCGTCATACGCACCTCGGCTGACAGCCGCGGCGAGCGTTACGCACGGCGGGCACAGCGAGCCGTGGCCGCGCTTCACCGCGTGCGAGCATCCGAAGTAGTCACAGGCCGGCGACGTGTAGCAGCAGTTACCCCTTACCAGGCAAGACCGCGCATGCGGCCTTGCCACCCGATCATCGAAAGCATTCCAGTTGGAGAATCAACGTGTTCACCTGTAGAAACCAGTCCTGCGGCGCGCAGTGGGAGCAATCCGACGTCGTCATCAAGAACGAAGGCCAGGGGCTGCTGTTCCGCTGCCCGCTGTGCGGCGCGCGCAATTACGTCGAGCGTTTCGACGGCGACGACGGCGCGGTGCTGTACGAACAGCTGCCCGGCCGCCCCGATCAGGGCCCGATGGCCGAGTAACCGCGATTCCCGACCAATACCCTATGAACAGCCCCTCCACCGGTCCCGCGTCCAGCGGCGCCGCATTCAGCGAACTGCCGCTGCCGCCCGCGACGATCGCGAACCTGACCCAGCTCGGCTACCTCGAGATGACGCCGATCCAGGCCGCGAGCCTGCCGATCGCGCTCGCCGGCCAGGACCTGATCGCCCAGGCGAAAACCGGCAGCGGCAAGACCGCGGCGTTTTCGCTGGCGCTGCTCGCGCGGCTCGATTCGCGCAACTTCGACACGCAGGCGATGGTGCTGTGTCCGACCCGCGAACTCGCCGATCAGGTCACCCAGGAAATCCGCCGTCTCGCGCGCGCCGAAGAAAACATCAAGGTGCTGACGCTGTGCGGCGGCACGCCGATGCGGCCGCAAACGGCCAGCCTCGAGCACGGCGCGCACATCGTGGTCGGCACGCCGGGCCGCATCATGGATCACCTCGAGCGCGGCACGCTGGTGTTGCGCTCGCTGAACACGCTGGTGCTCGACGAAGCCGACCGCATGCTCGACATGGGTTTCTTCGACGACATCGCGAAGGTCGCCCGGCAATGCCCGAAAGAGCGCCAGACGCTGCTGTTTTCGGCGACCTACCCCGAAGGCATCGCGAAGCTGAGCCAGCAATTCCTGCGCAATCCGAAGGAAATCAAGCTGGCCGAGCGGCACGACGACAGCAAGATCCGTCAGCGCTTCTATGAAGTGAGCGAGGACGAACGTCTGCACGCGGTCGGTCTGCTGCTCGATCACTACCGTCCGGTCAGCACGATCGCGTTCTGCAACACCAAGCAGCAGTGCCGCGATTTGCTCGACGTGCTGCGCGCGCAGGGCTTTCATGCGCTCGCGCTGCATGGCGAGCTCGATCAGCGCGAGCGCGATCAGGTGCTGATCCAGTTCGCGAACCGCAGTTGCTCGGTGCTGGTCGCAACCGACGTCGCCGCGCGCGGCCTCGACATCGCGCAACTCGAAGCGGTGATCAACGTCGACGTGACGCCGGATCCGGAAGTGCATGTGCACCGCATCGGCCGCACTGGTCGTGCCGATCAGGACGGCTGGGCGCTGAGTCTCGCGAGCATGGACGAGATGGGGCGCGTCGGCGGTATCGAACAGGCGCAGAAGCGCGACGTCGAATGGCACAAGCTCGCCGAACTGAAGGCGGCCAGCAACGAACCGCTGCTGCCGCCGATGGAAACGCTGCAGATTCTCGGCGGCCGCAAGGACAAGATCCGTCCGGGCGACGTGCTCGGCGCGCTGACCGGCGATGCCGGCTTCGCGGGTTCGCAGATCGGCAAGATCAACGTGACCGATATGTCGACTTACGTCGCGGTGGAGCGCAGCATCGCGCGCGAGGCGGTGCGCCGGCTCAGCGCGGGCAAGCTGAAGGGCCGCAAGGTCAAGGTCCGGTTGATGGACGATCTGTGATCGGCGACAGCAAGTCCCGGACTTTGGGGCTTGATTGAGGCACGATGAACAGCGAAACGGCCGCCCAGTGCGGCCGTTTTCTTTTCCGGTAAAAGCTGCGCATCACATTCCTTCATACCTCAGGGGTTGGCGAATTTCTCCTGAAGCTCTCTATGTCCCCGCAAACCGCGACCCGGACGGCTAGGCCCGGGCTCCGGTGGCTTCACGCGAGCCATGAACAAAACGCATGCCGCGCATGACAAAGTTTCGATTGCGACCGCGAATTGGCTGATGCTTAATCACCCCACTGGAAAGACCGCCTCGTAGTCGCCGCCGTCGCGGCCGCTGCCGGCGAAGAAACGGAGAAAGCTTATGCAGAGCGCCACGCAAGCCCGCTCGAAACTGCCGGATGTCGGCACCACGATTTTTACCGTGATCGGCCAACTGGCCGCGCAACACGATGCTTTGAACCTGTCGCAAGGCGCGCCGAATTTCGCGCCGGACCCGAAGCTCGTCGACGGCGTCGCGCAGGCAATGCGCGACGGCCACAACCAGTACGCGCCGATGGCCGGCATCGCCACGCTGCGCGAAGCGCTCGCCGAGAAGGTCGAGACGCTGTACGGCGTGCGCTACGACCCGGCCAGCGAAGTGACCGTGATCGCGAGCGCCAGCGAAGGGCTCTATTCGACGATCAGCGCGCTCGTGCATCCGGGCGATGAAGTGATCTACTTCGAGCCGTCGTTCGACAGCTACGCGCCGATCGTCCGTCTGCAAGGCGCGACGCCGGTGCCGATCAAGCTGTCGCTGAACGACTTCCGCGTGAACTGGGACGAAGTGTCCGCGGCGATCACGCCGAAGACGCGCATGATCATCGTCAATACGCCGCACAACCCGACCGCGACGATTTTCAGCGACGCCGATATCGAGCGCCTGAAAGCGGTCACGCGCGGCACCGACATCGTGATTCTGTCCGACGAGGTCTACGAGCACGTCGTGTTCGACGGCGCGAAGCATCAGAGCATGGCCTGTCATGCGGAGCTGGCCGAGCGCAGCGTGATCGTGTCGTCGTTCGGCAAGTCGTATCACGTGACCGGCTGGCGGGTCGGCTATTGCCTCGCACCGGCTGCGCTGATGGACGAGATCCGCAAGGTCCACCAGTTCATGGTGTTTTCCGCCGATACGCCGATGCAGTACGCGTTCGCCGATGCGCTCGCCAATCGCGACAGTTACCTCGGGCTGTCCGCGTTCTATCAGCAGAAACGCGACCTGCTCGCCAACGCGCTGCGCGAATCGCGCTTCGAACTGTTGCCGAGCGAAGGCAGCTTCTTTATGCTCGCGCGCTTCCGCGGTTTCTCGGACGAAAGCGACAGCGATTTCGTGCTGCGCCTGATTCGCGATGCGCGAGTCGCGACGATTCCGCTGTCGGCGTTCTACACCGACGGTACGGATTCCGGATTGATTCGCCTGAGCTTCTCGAAGGACGACGCGACGCTGCTCGAAGGCGCGCGACGTTTGTGCGAGATCTGAGCGCACGCCGATGATCCGCTGAAGGCTTCTTTATGGAGCCGTAAAAAGCGGCATTTTTGAACGCAGTATGATCGTCGCAGCGTGATTCGTCCGGGTGGGCGGATACGTGCGACGACGTATTCGAAGTCATTGAAGTACTCGAAGAAAGTGGGAGACCCGTTATGAAGTTGCTGCATTCTGTGTTGGCGCTGGCCTGTGCATGCGCGTCGTTGACTGCGTCGTTTTCCGCGAGCGCGGCCGAACCCGCCACGTTGCGTTTCGGCCTCGAAGCGCAGTACCCGCCGTTCGAATCGAAAGGCCCGAACGGCGAGTTGCAAGGACTCGATATCGACGTCGGCAATGCGGTCTGCAAGGCCGCGCATATGACCTGCAAGTGGGTCGAAACCTCGTTCGACGGGCTGATCCCGGCGCTGCAGGGCCGCAAGTTCGACGCGATCAATTCGGCGATGAACGCAACCGAGCAGCGCCGTCAGGCGATCGATTTCACGACGGTCGTCTATCGCGTGCCGAGCCAACTGATCGCGCGCCGCGACAGCGGTCTGCAACCGACGCCCGCAGGTTTGAAGGGCAAGCGCGTCGGCGTGTTGCAGGGCTCGATTCAGGAAACCTTCGCGAAGGTTCATTGGGAACCGGCTGGCGTGGTCGTGCTGCCGTATCAGGATCAGAACCAGGTCTATACCGATCTGACCGCGGGCCGTCTCGACGGCACGCTGGTGCTCGCGCCTGCCGGGCAAACCGGTTTTCTGTCGAAGCCCGAAGGCAAGGACTACGCGTTCGTCGGTCAGCCGGTGCGTGACGACAAGATTCTCGGCAGCGGCATCGCCTACGGGATTCGCAAGGGCGACACCGCGCTGCGCGATCAGCTGAACGCGGCGATCGCGAAGGTGCAGGCCGACGGCACCGTGAAGACGCTGGCCGCGAAATATCTCGGCAATATCGATGTGAGCGCGAAGTAAGCGCGTAGCGTGGTTGGACGGTGACGGGCGGCGTCGTTTGCGAACGACGCCGCCCGTTTGCTTGTTGTGCCCGCGTTTGACGACTACGATATGTGGGCTTCGCGATGATGGTGCAGGTGAGAGCGAAGCGGACTGATCGAGCGGAGAGGGCGGATGAGCGAGACGACTGAAGCGGTGGCCACTGCCGCGAACGAAGCGACAACGAATGCCGCCCGCGCACGCGTGCAATCCGCGTCCGCGCCGCGCTTCTGGCGCAGCGACGCGCTGCCGTTCATCGAAGCGCGCTCCATCGAAGACGGCCGCAAGGTCTGCTATGCGAAGCATTCGCACGAAACGTTTTCGATCGGCGCGGTGACCGGCGGCCACAGTGTCTATCTGAACCGCCACGCGCGCGAATGGATCGGCGCCGGCGCGGTCGTGATGATGAATCCGGACGATGTGCACGCCTGCAACCCGGTGGCCGGCGAACGCTGGTCGTATCGGATGCTGCATGTGGACGTCGCGTGGTTCACAAAATTGCAGCATGAACTCGGCTTCAACGAGAACCACGCGTTTCGCGCGTTCTCGCAGATCATGACGCTCGATGCCGCGCTGTTCGACGGCCTGAACCGGCTGTGCGCGATCCTCGCCGACGATCGCGCCGACACGCTGCGCAAGGAAAGCGCGGCGGTCACGTTTTTCTCGGACGCGCAGCAAAAACTGAATCCGGCGCGCGAGTTGCCGGAGCATGACGCGAGCGCGCAGCTCGCGCGCGCGGCCGAATTTATCGCTGAAAACTGCACGCGCGCGCTGAAACTCGACGACGTGTGCAAGGCCGCCGACCTGTCGGCATCGCATCTGATTCGCGCGTTCAAGCAGCGCTACGGGATGACGCCGCACGCGTATCTGATCAATCGACGCATCCAGTACAGCCGCGCGCAATTGCGGCGCGGCCGACTGATCGCCGACGTCGCGCTCGACGCCGGCTTCGCCGATCAGGCGCATTTGCAGCGCACCTTCAAGCGGCTGGTGGCGGCTACGCCGGGGCAGTATCGCCGCTAATCGATCAGCAGATAAACCGCGCTCGCAGCCAGCAGCGCTGCCATCACCCGATTGAACACCCTGACCCGTTTCGCTTCGCGCAAATGCTTGCGCAGAAACGTGCCGGCGTACGCCCAACTCGCGATCGACAGATAGCAGATCACGAAATACAGCGCGGCGAATTGCCAGACGATGCGGCCGTCGCCATTGGCCGCATACGCGCCCATCCCGGCCAGCGACGCGAGCCACGCCTTCGGATTAAGCCACTGCATCGCCGCGCCATGCGCGAACGACGGCCCGCGCGCCGGTTTGTCGGCGCTGAGCTGACCATTATCGACAGCGAGTTTGCCGGCCATATAGAGCAGAAAACCGACCCCCGCCCATTTGACGACATCGATCAGATCCGGAAAACGCGCGAGCAATTGATGCAGGCCGAGGCCGATCAATAGCAGCAATAACGTAAAGCCGACCGTCGCGCCGGTCACGTGCCGCAGACTCGCGGCGAGCCCATGCTGGGCGCCGGCACTGAGCGCGACGATGTTCACCGGGCCGGGTGAAATGGAACAGGCGAGCGCGAAGGCTGCCATCGAAAGTAATGCGGTCATCGGATGCCTCGAATCGTAAATGAGCGAATAGCTCGCGAGGCCCAACGTTAGCGAGGCGGCGACAGCGTGTATTGAAGGAAATTGCTCGGGCGAAAAAGAGCGGTTGAAACGGGTGACGGGTTTTAACTTCGCGAATTACGCAAACGTTACCGGGGGATTTGATTTTTAGATTATCCGGTAAATATTGCCATTTGAAAACTATGACATGCCCCTATAAAGCGGACGATTATTTTCCCGTTAAACAGCTTATCGCTCGTCGATGCGACGCCGTTGTCGTTCAATCGCTTGCACGGCAACCTGCACGACGGCCTCCGGCGAACGGAGGCATGGAGCAATAAACGTAGAGCACATGACCGAGAAGAGAACGACGCTGCTGCGCGGGGTGGTCGCGGTGGCGGGCAGATTGCGAATACGCCGCTATGGCGTGATTTACGCGGGCTGCGGCGTGGTGCTGGCGATGCTCGCGCTGTGCGGCTATTCGCTGTATCAGAGCCGCGAGGATGCGATTGCGCGCGCGCTCGATTCGTCGCGCGATGTCGCAACGATCACCGAGCGCGATATCGCGCGCAATTTCGAGCTGTACGCGCTGTCGCTGCAGGCGGTCGCCGATGGTCTCGCGCGGCCCGGCGTGCTCGATTCGCCGCGCCTGCGGCGCGAGATCCTGTTCGACCGCGCGGCCACCGGACAATACGTCGGCGCGATGGTCGTGATCGATGCGCAGGGCAACGTCGTGATGGACTCGGAGAGCGACGTGCCGCACGGCGGCAATCTGGCCGATCGCGAGTACTTCCAGGTTCATCGCGACAACGCCGGACTCGGGCTCGATGTCAGCGCGCCATATGACTCGCGACTGCGGGCCGGCTCGCGCAGTGTCGCGTTGAGCCGGCGACTGTCGCGGCTCGATGGTTCGTTCGCGGGCATCATCGCGCTCGGCGTCGATCAGGAATACTTCGCAAGCCTGTTCGCCGATCTGCGGATCGGCCAGCATGGCTCGGTGTCGATCATCCGGACGGACGGCACGATCATCGTGCGACGGCCCGACAATCGACACGCGAGCGGACTCGACATCAGCGACACGGCGTTTTTCCGGCAGCTGGGTGGTAAAGACGAGGGCAGCTTCGTCGCGATTTCGCCGCTCGATGGCGTCGAGCGGCTTTACTCGTTCAAACGGATTCCGCAACTGCCGCTGCTGGTGCTGGTCGCGGAATCGACCGCCGATATCTACGCGAGCTGGTGGCGGCGCGCGCTGACGATCGGCTCGCTGATGCTGATCTTCGGGATCGGCGTGGTCGCGTTATCGGCGCGGCTCGGCGCCGAGTTGCGGCGGCGACAGCGGGTGGAGCGCGAACTCGAACGGCTCGCCGGCACCGATGGGCTCACTGGCCTGTACAACCGTCGCGCGCTGTGCGAAACACTCGACCGCGAATGGCTGCGCGCGCGGCGCACGGGCAGTGTGCTGTCGCTGCTGTTCGTCGATATCGATCACTTCAAGGCGTACAACGACACCTATGGCCATCAGGCCGGGGATGCCGCGTTGATCGCGGTGGCGGCTTGTATCCGCCGGGTGATTCAGCGGCCGGGCGATCGCGTCGGCCGGTATGGCGGCGAGGAGTTCGTCGTGGTGCTGCCGGAAACCGATGCGGCGGGCGCTACGGTGGTGGCCGAGAACATGCGCGCGGCGATCGGCGAGCTGGGGATCGTGCACGTGGGGTGCGAGTTCGGGCACGTGACGGTCAGCATCGGCGTGACCACGTGGCGGCCGGATCTGCAGACGGATGTCAGCGTAGTGATCCGGGCGGCCGATAAGGCGTTGTATTCGGCGAAGGCGGGTGGCAGGAATATGGTCGCGCGGGCGGTTTGATCGTTACGAGTCCGAGGGCGGCGGAGCGGGTTCTTTCTTTCGGATCGGCACGAGGCCGACTTTCAGGCCGAAGAGTTTCGCGATGGTGTTGAGCGAGTCGACGGTCGGATTGCCGGTTCCGCGCTCGATGTCCTGGATGACGCGGCGGCTGACGCCGCGATGCTCGGCGAATTCCGCTTGAGTCAGGCCGGTCATCTGGCGCATTGCTTTCATCGCTTCGGGAATGGTCATGTCGCCCTGGCTGATCCTGTCATAGAAAGCGCGGCGCAGCGCGTTCTGCTCTTCGCGGGTGGGTCGAATCCGGCGGGGCATGCTAGGCCTCTAATGGTTTAAGGGCTTTCAGTTGTCGCGTCTGCGTATCGATGGACTGCGTCAGGAACTCGATGATGTCGTGATCGACACCCTGCGTAGCCATCGTATCGGGCAGGCGTTCGATTTGTTCTGCGAAGCGATTCAACTCCGCTGCGAGCGTCTGGCGTTCGGGCTCGGGTACGGGCAGCGCCGCGAGTACATCGGCCCAGTCCGTCAGTTCCGCGCGGGTGTCCGGCCGATACCACCTGAGTGCCCGTGGAATCAACGCGGGATCGAGGTACATCGGTGCGAAGTCGAACAGGGGCGTGAGTTGGACTTTGCCGTCGACCAGTTGCACGGCTGTATTGCGCGCGTGATTGTCCGTGTTGCGCATCGCCAGATTGAGTACGTCGCGCTTGATGAATTCGAGCGTTTCGCCGGCTGGGTTACTGACTACCTTGCGGATCCCGGCAACGACTTCGAACAGACTTGGGCGCGAGTCAAAGCCGCGGAGCCCCAGAATGGATGCCGCGCTTTCCTGATGAACGCGTGTGACTTTGCCGTTCCGAACAATCCGGTCGAAGCGCGGAATCAGCAGGACGTCGCCGTGAAGCGCCGGCAAATCCGCATGAACGCGGATACCGAGCGCGGCGGCCACCCGCATGTATGCCGCTTCGTTGTGCAGGACTTTTGCATCGGCGGGGCTGCTGCCGCGCGGCAGTTTGGCGATCAGATGCTGGGCGGCTTCGGCGTCGGGCAATACGGCATCGCCATGCAGCAGGCCGGCGTGGTCTCGGGTTAGCAGATACTTCGGCGCCGCGCCTTGAACACCCGTGGTGCCGGTGCCGAGCATTCCGTGCAGAAACATTCTTTCCGCGAAATCCGTGCTGCGCATGACGACTTCGTCGATCGTCATTCTGGGCAGGCCACGCGCATCCGCGTGTCGCTCGACGTGCGCGTCGAAGTAGTTGACGGCTTCGGCGATGCGGAGCCGGCCGATCGGATTGAGCGCGCCCGCACAGATCAGCGGGAAATCGGCGTCGGGGCCATCCGGGAGGTCCAGCTCGCCCAGCAGGAAACGACGGCCGGCCCCTTGTGGGACGAGGTCATAGACGAACGCAGGTAGGGTCGAGGCGGCGCGGATTTCCAGATCGACCGGCTCGGCCAGAGATACCGCGGCGTTCGGGTGATCGATGGCGTGCTCGATCAGGTAATTCCACTGGCAAAGACCGCTGTTGAGTTCGATCTGCGCGCAGTCGACCCATTGGTCGTTGAGGAATATTTGCAGGGTGCAATCCATGAGGCGGCTCCTTGTGCCTCATAAATGTAGCATAACGTCCCGACTGACCGCCTATACGCTTCTTATAAGTGTTTTTTTGAGCGAAGCGACGCTCGATGGGCTTTGGCGCTGGTTTCGTGATTACGCTTCGCTTGCGTCGACAATTTGTCACGACCCAAAGCAAAAAGCCCGGTCAGCTTTCGCTAACCGGGCTTCGTAATGCTTGGTGGGGCGTGAGTGACTCGAACACTCGACCTACGGATTAAGAGTCCGCTGCTCTACCAACTGAGCTAACGCCCCCAACAGAAGCGAGATTATGCAGTAACTTTTCGAGATTGCCAAGCCCTTTTAGCAAATTTATTAAAAAATCCAAATCGCTCGGGCTGGAGCCTTCCCTCGACAACGCCGCCGTCCCGAAACCTTCGACGCGTCCAATCGTCCCGGTATGATGTCGCGGACATCACGCCGCGCGAAGCGTCGCGCGGCTTTCGACCGGGGATTGCGATGGATGACAAAGAGGTTAACGAGCTGCTCGAACGCGTCCTCGCGCCATGGGTCCAGGCGCTGACGCTAAAGCCGGTCAAGGTCGACGACGAAGGCGTGACGCTGCGCCTGCCGTTTTCCGGCGACTGGCGTCATTCGGGCGGGATGATCAGCGGTCAGGTGTTCATGGCCGCCGCGGATACCGCGATGGTCGTCGCGATCACCGCCGCGCTCGGCGGCTTCAAGCCGATGAGCACGGTGTCGCTGAACATCAACTTCATGCGCGCGGTCCGCAAGGGCGACGTGCTGATCAAGGCGCGCGTGCTGCGCATGGGCCGCCATCTGGTGTTCGGCGAAGTCGAATTGTTCGACGACGGCGGCAACATGGCCGTCCAGGCCACCACGACGTACGCGCTGCTCGAATAAGCCTCGGCTCGCCCGGCGCACCCGCGGCATCCGCAGACAATGCGAAACCAGGCCACCGAGCCACCCAAGCAACCACCCAACAGCCGACAAAAAGGACGCAAGGAAAGCAGCATGTTCGATCAGGTCGTATTCGCCGGCGGCGGCAACCGCTGCTGGTGGCAGGCGGGTTTCTGGGATGTCGTGCAGCCGCAGCTCGATATCCGTCCGCGCGTGATCACCGGCATCTCGGCCGGCGCGGCCACCGCGTGCATGCTCTACACGCGCGATTCCGACTGGGTCATGCGCTATTACGAAGAAGCGCTGCGCCACAACAAGCGCAACGCGTACTGGGGCAACCTGCTGCGCGGCGAATCGGTATTTCCGCACTACCGGATCTATCGACAGGCGCTGCTCGACATCTACGGCGACAAGTTTTCGAAGCTCGAACGTGCGCCGGAGATCCGCATCGGCGTGTCGCACCTTCCGCGCTGGCTCGGCGCACGCAGCGCGGTCGCGGCGGGACTGATCGCGTACAACGTCGAAAAATACGTACGCAAGACGCTGCATCCGACCTTGGGTCGCAAGCTCGGCTTTCATCCGGAATTCGTGCGCGCGCAGGATTGCGCGAGCGTCGATGAACTCGCCGACCTGATCCTGCAATCGTCGAGTACGCCGCCGTTCACGCCGGTTCTGCGGCGCAATGGCCGGCCGGTGCTGGACGGCGGGATGGTCGATAACGTGCCGGTCGACGCGCTCGACGCCGACACACCCGGCAACGTTCTGGTGATGGTCACGCGGCTCTATCCGCGGCCGCAGATGTTCGTCGTGCCGCACGGGGTGCAGCAACGGTTGTATGTGCAACCGTCGCGCAAGGTGCCGATTTCGAGTTGGGATTACACGAGCCCCTCGCAGATGGTCCACGCGTACAACCTAGGTCGCGCGGACGGCGAGGTGTTCGTCGAGCGCATCCCTGCGCTGCTGGAGGCGGGGGCGCACGAAGCGCGTTGAAGCTTCGGATTGCAGCGACAGTCTGCAGGTTTTAGAAGACGGTCGAACCTGACGACCGCCACAGGACCTCGCTGCAAGTTGCCGGCGAAGCAACCACAAGATTCCCGCCCGCCGGCCACCTGCTACTTACCGCCGCCGTCCACCCTGCAGCGCTTCCGGATTCGCGACGCTCGCGGTATCGCCCGCATCGAACGCCAGAATGTTGTTGAACGCCGCGGCGAAGTACAGCTCGTAGCTCTCGCGTTCCACATAGCCGATGTGCGGCGTGCAGATCACGTTTTCCATTCGCAGCAGGCTGTAGCCTTGCAGGATCGGCTCGCTTTCATAAACGTCGATCGCGACCATCCCCGGACGGTTGTGCGACAGCGCGTTCACCAGCGCGTTTTCTTCGAGCAGTTCGGCCCGGCTCGTGTTCACGAGCAGCGCGGTCGGCTTCATGCGCATCAGATCGTCCTGCTTGACGATGCCGCGCGTGTCGTCGTGCAGACGCAGATGCAGCGACAGTACGTCGCTGGTCTCGAACAGCTGCTCACGGCTTTCCGCGACGCCATAACCATCGGTGCGCGCGGCTTCACGCGAATGCTCGCGGCCCCACACCAGCACGTTCATCCCGAACGCCTTGCCATAACCGGCGAGGAGGCGGCCGATCTTGCCGTAACCCCAGATCCCCAGCGTCTGACCGCGCAGCACCTGGCCCAGACCGAAGTTCGGCGGCAGCGCGGAAGTCTTCAGCCCCGACTGCTGCCAGGCACCTTGCTTAAGGTTTGCCACGTATTGCGGAATCCGCCGCTGAGCGGCCATGATGAGTGCCCACGTCAGTTCGGCGGGCGCGATCGGCGAGCCGGTGCCTTCGAGCACGGCGACGCCGCGTTCGGTACAGGCGGCCAGGTCGATGTGAGTACCAGCCTTGCCGGTCTGGCTGATCATGCGCAGACGCGGCAGCTTGTCGAGCAGTTGCGAGGTGATGCGAGTGCGTTCGCGGATCAGCACGAGGGCGTCGACTTCGGACAGACGGCTCGCAAGTTGACCGAGGCCGCGCACGGTATTGTTGAAAACTTTTACCTCGTGGTCGGCAAGCAATTGAAAGCAGTCGAGCTTGCGAACGGCGTCCTGGTAATCGTCGAGGATGGCAATCTTCATGGTATGTAATTTGCGGCGCACCGCCATGGTGCGAACTGAATGTTATGCTCTCTGTCCCATCATGTGGCTTAGGTCACACGGTGGTTTCGCTGGATGCCTTAACGTTGAAGCTGTCGCACAAAAGAACGGCAGCGCTACGTGAAGGCGAATTGAGAACGTTTTTAGCAGTTTGTTACGTGTTGAGGCAAGCCGCTTTACACAAGGTTGCAGAAGCCTTGCCTGAAGCGCGCCTCCGCGAGACGAGCTGTATGGCCCAGGACGATCTGCACAATCGTGAGTTGGCAGTGAACTCGACATCGATCGACACGCTAACACGCTGAATTGAATGCCTCTCGCATGCAGCGTCCCAGGGCTTGTACCGTTTTTCCATTGCTTTCAGAACGGAGACAAGTCGATGAATCATCCCTCGTTTGAAGGGCAGCCTGTTATTCAGGCGCCTGAATGGGTCAAACACCGCAAGTTGATCGACTGGGTCCAGCGCGTCGCCGCGTTGACCAAGCCGGAACAAGTGGTCTGGTGTGACGGCTCGCAGGAAGAATACGACCGCCTGTGCGCGCAGATGGTCGAAGCGGGCACGATGAAAAAACTCAATCCCGCCAAGCGTCCCAACTCCTACCTCGCCTGCTCGGATCCCTCCGACGTCGCCCGCGTCGAAGACCGCACCTTCATCTGCTCGCAACGAGCCGAAGACGCAGGCCCCACCAACAACTGGATCGCCCCGGCCGAAATGCGCTCGACGCTGGACGGTCTGTTCGACGGCGCAATGCGCGGCCGCACGATGTACGTGGTGCCGTTCTCGATGGGCCCGCTCGGTTCGCCGATCGCGCACATCGGCGTTGAACTGAGCGATAGCCCGTACGTCGCGACCAACATGCGCATCATGACGCGCATGGGTCGCAAGGTGTATGACGTGCTCGGCGAAGACGGCGAGTTCGTGCCGTGCGTGCACTCGGTCGGCGCGCCGCTCGCGGCCGGCGAGCAAGACGTCGCGTGGCCGTGCAACAAGACCAAGTACATCGTCCATTTCCCTGAATCGCGCGAAATCTGGAGCTTCGGCTCGGGCTACGGCGGCAACGCGCTGCTCGGCAAGAAGTGCTTCGCGCTGCGCATCGCATCGACGATGGGCCGCGACGAAGGCTGGCTCGCCGAACACATGCTGATCCTCGGCGTGACGTCGCCGGAAGGGCGCAAGCACCACGTCGCGGCGGCGTTCCCGTCGGCCTGCGGCAAGACCAACTTCGCGATGCTGATCCCGCCGGCGGGTCTGAACGGCTGGAAGATCTCGACGATCGGCGACGACATCGCATGGATCAAGCCGGGCAAGGACGGCCGCCTGTACGCGATTAACCCGGAAGCGGGCTACTTCGGCGTCGCGCCTGGCACCAGCGAAAAGACCAACTTCAACGCGCTCGCCACGTTGAAGGAAAACGTGATCTTCACGAACGTCGCGCTGACGGACGACGGCGACGTCTGGTGGGAAGGCATGACGGACGAGGCGCCCGCGCACCTGATCGACTGGCAGGGCCAGGACTGGACCCCGGCGATCGCGAAGGAAACCGGCCGCAAGGCTGCGCATCCGAACGCGCGCTTCACGGCGCCGGCTTCGCAGTGCCCGTCGATCGACGCGGACTGGGAAAACCCGGCGGGCGTCGCGATCGATGCGTTCATCTTCGGCGGCCGTCGCTCGACCACCGTGCCGCTCGTCACCGAAGCGCGCAACTGGGTTGAAGGCGTCTATATGGCGGCGACGATGGGCTCGGAAACGACCGCGGCCGCAGCCGGCCAGCAGGGCGTGGTGCGCCGCGATCCGTTCGCGATGCTGCCGTTCTGCGGCTACAACATGAGCGACTACTTCAACCACTGGCTGAAGACCGGTGAGCGTCTGGAGCAACTGAACGCGAAGCTGCCGAAAATCTTCTGCGTGAACTGGTTCCGCAAGGGCACCGACGGCAAGTTCGTATGGCCGGGCTTCGGCGAGAACATGCGCGTGCTGAGCTGGATGGTCGGCCGTATCGAAGGCTCGGCCAAGGGTGAAGAGCACGCGTTCGGCGTGTCGCCGCACTATGACGACATCGACTGGAGCGGCCTGAACTTCAGCCGCGAACAGTTCGAGCAGGTCATTTCGGTCGACGACGCTGCATGGCGCGACGAGCTCGCACTGCACGCGGAGCTGTTTGACACGCTGCAACAAGGCCTCCCGCCGGCGCTGACGCACGCGAAGCGCGCGTTGGAGGAAAAGCTCACGGCCTGATCATGTGAGTGGTCACTTCGCATGCAAAGCCGCCTTCGGGCGGCTTTTTGCTTTTGGGGCTCGATGGAACGGGATTTTTTCGGTTTCGGAAATGCCGGGAAAGCCTTTGCATCTGTTCGAACAAAAAAGACAGTGCAAGGTGCGGCGCAGCAGATTGTTTTAATTTTTGGAATAATTTCAGTTCAGAGCCCGCTTAATTCCGCGCAGTCCTACCAAATTTGACAATATTTCGGATTTTGGGGGCAACTTCTGCACGAAATTGCGAGTCGTAGGAGAATCCCAGGTTCGCTTCACTGGTTTTCACTAATTGTCAGGAAGCAGTAACACGGCAGGAGTTGTCCTATGGATCATTTGCAGTCGATGCGAGTTTTCGTCAAAGTGGCGGATCTCGGCAGTTTTGCCCGCGCTGCGAGCGCGATGGATATTTCCAATGCAGTCGCCACCCGTCACGTTGCCGACCTCGAGGGTCGCCTTGGTACGCGACTGCTCAACCGCACCACCCGCAGCTTGTCGCTGACCGAATCCGGTCAGGTCTATCTCGAGCGCGCCCGTCAGATTCTCGATGAACTGGAAGACGTCGAGCAGATGGTGGTCGCGCGCAATCACGAACCGGTCGGTACGCTGCGCATCGTCGCGCCCGTCGTGTTCGGGCTGCATAACCTCGCGCCCGTGCTGCAAACGTACGCGGAGCGCTATCCGAAAGTCATTCCGGACGTCACGCTGGTCGATCGCCAGGTGGATCTGGTCGAAGAAGGTTTCGACGTCGGCGTCGTCATTGCGCGGCAGATGCGCAGCGCCAGCATCGTCACGCGGCGCCTGACCACCGGCTGCATGACCGTGTGCGCAACGCCCGACTACCTCGAAAAGCACGGCACGCCGACGCGTCCCGAACATCTGCTCGAGCATTCGTGTCTGAGCCTGCCGTCCGAATACTGGGGCGACGAGCGCGTGTTCACGGGGCCGGACGGTGAGGTGCGGGTGCGGCCGTCGAACGTGATCGTCGCGAACAACACCGAAATGCTGCGGCAGTTCGCGCTGCTCGGGATGGGCATCGCGATTCTGCCGAGCTACCTGATCGGCCGCGACATGACCCGTGGCCGGCTGGTGCGGCTGCTGGGCGATTACCGTTTGCCGCAGGTCGAGATCAACATCGCGTATCCGAGCCGCCGTCACTTGCCGGCCAAGGTGCGTACGTTCATCGACCATCTGGTCGAGCACTTCAACCAGACGCCGAACAGCGTGCTTGGCGAGCAGTGGATCAAGGGCGACGGCAGCGAGCGGCTCGCGCAGGCGGGCGCCTTCGACTCCACCGAACCGCGTGCGCCGGAAGCGTTCGACGGTGCCGAGCCGCTGTCGCGTTTGCTCGACAGCGAGCTGTCGCCGGTTGCGAAGCCGGTGGCGAAAACGACTCGTACCCGGCCGACGGCTTTGTCGCCGCTGTAAGTCGCCGGATGCTGGAGCCCGCGTCGCATAAGGCGGGCGGAAATTAAAAAAGGCGCAGTCACTTCAAGTGACTGCGCCTTTTTCGTGGGCGGGTGGCGAAGCGCCGGGCCGCGCCCCCAGCTTAAGAGCCGGTTTTACGCGCCGCGGTCTTCTTCGCCGGTGCCTTCCTGGCCGCTGTCTTCGCAGCAGGAGCCTTTTTCGCCGCTACCTTCTTCGCGGCCGGCTCTTCCTTCACTGCGACCGCGGTATCGCCGTCGTCCGATTCAGGCATCGCCTTGGCCGCCGAGCGAGCCGCCGAAGTCTTGGCAGCAGCGGTCTTCGCCGCGGTTTTACCCGCTGCCGGTTCCTTCTTCTCGAACTCGAAGCCGATCTTGCCGTCGTTCTGCTTGACGAGGAATGCCTTGAAGTTACGGCCCGTACGCGACGACTTGAAGTTCGTCAGCAGATCGGTGCGGCCTTCTTCCAGCAGTTTGGCCATCTGCTCGCGGGCGATTTCCTGCTGCAGGATCACCTTGCCGGAGCGGAAGTCGCAGGTTTTCGGATTGGCGACCGAGTTCTCGCACACATAGCTCATGCCGTGCTCGAACACGCGGCCCTTGCACTTCGGGCACGCGCCGACCGGTTGCTGATCGGAGAAATCGGGCGGTTCGCCGTCTTCGCCGGCGGCATCCTGGCCGAAGTCGAATTCGAGCTTATAGTTCTTGATCTCGTCGTCGAGCGAGAGCTTCAGGATCGCCGAGAACGGCCGGCCCATCTTGCTGCGGAAACCCGACAGCGGTCCGATCGTTTTGTTCTGCAGCAGCTCTTCGACTTCCGGGATTTCGAACTGACGGCCGCCCGGAATCTTCGAGATCGAGAACTCGCACTTCGAGCACGCGAAGCGCCGGTAGTTTTCCTTCACCTGGCCGCCGCAATTCGGGCAAGGTGTTTCTAACGTCGCGTAATCGCCTGGGATCGTGTCCGAATCGTATTCCTTCGCGCGCTTGACGATGGTCTGCGTCATGCGCGCGATTTCCTGCATGAACGCATCGCGCGGCAGGTTGCCGCGCTCCATCTGCGACAGCTTGTATTCCCACTCGCCGGTCAGCTCGGGCGCGGTCAGTTCCTTTACGCCGAGGCCGCGCAGCAGCGTCATCAGCTGGAACGCCTTGGCGGCCGGGATCAGGTCGCGGCCTTCGCGGATCAGATACTTTTCCGTCAGCAGACCTTCGATGATCGCCGCGCGCGTCGCCGGCGTGCCGAGACCCTTGGCCGCCATCGCTTCACGCAGTTCGTCGTCTTCGACCAGTTTGCCCGCGCCTTCCATCGCCGACAGCAGCGTCGCTTCGTTGTAGCGTGCGGGCGGCTTGGTGACCAGTTGCTGGGCGGCGATCTTGTCGGTCTTGACCTTTTCGTCCTTCTGCACCGGCACGAGATTCGCGTCGTCGCCGCTGGTTTCGCGGCCGTAGATCTGCAGCCAGCCCGGTTCGACCAGCACCTTGCCTTCGGTCTTGAAGTGATGACCGACGACTTCGGTGATGCGCGTCGTCACGCGATATTCGGCGGCCGGGAAGAACACCGCGAGGAAGCGCTTGACCACGAGGTCATAGAGCTTCTGTTCCGGCTCGGACAGGTTCTTCGGCGCCTGCAGCGTCGGGATGATTGCGAAGTGGTCGCTGATCTTCGAGTTGTCGAAGATGCGCTTGTTCGGCTTCACCCAGCCCTTGTCGAGCACCTGCTTCGCGAACGGCAGATAGTTGTTGCTCTCCTTGAGCATGCCGAGCGTCTGCTTGACCGTATCCAGATAGTCTTCCGGCAGCGCGCGCGCGTCGGTTCGCGGATAGGTCAGCACCTTGTGCTTTTCGTACAGCGCCTGCGCGAGACCGAGCGTGTTCTTCGCCGAGAAGCCGAAGCGGCCGTTGGCCTCACGCTGCAGGCTGGTCAGGTCGAACAGCGCCGGCGACAGTTGCGTGGACGGCTTCGACTCTTCGCTCACCGTGCCGAGCTGGCCACGGCAGGCCGCGACGATCGTCTCGGCCGCGGGCAGCGCCCACAGCCGCGAATCGCGCTTTTCCGGGTCGAACTCGTCGCGCTTGAATTTCGGGTCGTACCAGCGGCCTTCGTAGAAACCGCCCGCGCAGACGAACTCGGCCTTCACTTCCCAGTAGTCGCGCGGCACGAAGCGGCGAATCTTCTCTTCGCGCTCGACCACGATCGACAGCGTCGGCGTCTGCACCCGCCCGACCGTGGTCAGGAAGAAGCCGCCGCCCTTGCTGTTGAACGCGGTCATCGCGCGCGTGCCGTTGATGCCGACCAGCCAGTCCGCTTCCGAGCGGCAGCGCGCCGCGTCGGCGAGCGGCTGCATCTCTTCGTCGCTGCGCAGACGGGCGAAGCCGTCGCGGATCGAGCCGGCCGTCATCGACTGCAGCCACAGCCGTTGCACCGGCTGCTTCGCTTTCGCGTGCTGCGCGATCAGGCGGAAAATCAGTTCGCCCTCGCGCCCCGCGTCGCATGCGTTGATCAGACGGTCGATGTCCTTGCGCTTGATCAGCTTGGTCAGCACCTTCAGGCGCGACTCGCTCTTGGCGATCGGATTCAGATCGAAATGCGGCGGAATGACGGGCAGGTTGGCGAAGCTCCACTTGCCGCGCTTGACTTCGTAGTCGTCGGGCGCGGCGATTTCCAGCAGATGGCCCACTGCCGAGGAAAGGACGTAATCGTCGCTTTCGTAGTATTCGTCATGCTTGGTAAAGCCGCCCAAAGCGCGCGCGATGTCGTTCGCGACGGAAGGCTTTTCGGCGATGATCAGTGCTTTGGACATGACTCGATGTGAGGTTGGTAGATCCGGGTGGGTGGCCTTGCGCTCGCCCAAATGGCGCGCGATGCTCGTTTGCGACCTGTTTCGACCCATTAACGACCGCTTTATAGCACAAGGCGCGAAGCGGTCGTGTCAACTCTTTTGAAAGCGCGCCATCATAAGTGCGTGCCGCGCGGTTGATCAAGCTGCTGCAAACGCCGCTGGTGAAGCGCCGCGCCGGCTGCGTCGTCGTTCCCGGGCAGCCCTGCCGCAACGCGCGTCACGCGTTATCCCGCGATCGCCGCGCGGCGCGCGAAGGCCGCCGTCAGGCGACCGCCAGCGCCGGTCGCAGCTTCGGCGCGCCGGTCACGCCGGGCAGTGCGGTCAGGTCCGACAACATCCGCTCCACGATCGATACCTGCGGCAAAACCGTACCGAAAAAACGTGTCGTCACCGAGTCTTCGATCAGGATGGTCGGGAAATTCTCTACGTCCAGATCGTCGAAGCGGTCCGCATGGGTTTCGATGTCGATCCACGCGAAACAGACCTCCGGATGCCGCTCGGCGAGCCGGTTGAACGCGTCCCGGTACTCGCGACAGGTACCGCACCACTCCGCGCACAGACAGGCCACGAACAGCGTGCCGGGCTCGTTGACGCGCTCGGCGATCCGGTCATGGTCGGTGTCGAGGTTCAGCGCGGGCATGGGACGGTTTCCTTGTGTACGGTATCGGGTGCTTTGGCGCGAATGTAGCATGGCCGGTCCCGAAGAGTGGCCAATCTCCATTGACTTAGCGCAAGCGCGGTTCACTCATGATGGGCACGGACGAAGCGGCCGCCGGGCAGCAGCGTGACCTCGCCGGCGAGTTCGAGTTGCAGCAGCGTCGCGTGCAACGCGGCGTCCTCCATCTCGGTGCGGGCGGCGAGAATTTCAAGCGAGGTCGGCGAATGGCCGAGCGCGGCTAGCAGGCGCTCGGCTTCGGGGGCGAGCGCGGGCGCTGCACGCGCAGCAGAGGAGGGCTGCTCTGCTAACGCCGAAGTGGACCGGAGCGGCTCCGCAAACGCCGGGGCGGACCCAGCAGGTTTCTCGAACTCCGCGGTGGACGGAGTTGGTTCCGCGAACGTCGTGGTGGTCGATCCGGCTGGCCGTGGCGTTGCCGCGACGGATGAGGACCTAAGCTCGCCCGGGCGCGAGCGCCGCGCACCGCCGGCTTCCGGCCGACCACACCGCTTCAACGGCCGCTGCGCCTCTGCCGTCGCCCGCCTCGCGAACCCAAGCTCCTCCAGCACCTCATCCGGAGTTTCCACCAGCCGCGCCCCCTGCTTGATCATCCGATGACACCCGCGCGCCAGCGGCGCGTGAATCGACCCGGGCAGCGCGAACACATCGCGCCCCATCTCGTTGGCGAGCCGCGCGGTGATCAGCGAGCCCGAGCGCATCGCCGCCTCGACGACCACGACCCCGCTGACCAGCCCGGCAATCAGCCGGTTGCGCTGCGGAAAATTGGCGGCGCGCGCCGGCGTGCCGAGCGGCCATTCGGAGACGATCGCGCCTTGCGCGGCGATCTGCTTCGCGAGCGCGTGATGCACGGCCGGATACACGAGGTCCGCGCCAGTGCCGATCACCGCGACGGTCGCGCCGATGCCTTCGAGGCCGCCCAGGTGCGCGGCGCCGTCGATGCCGAGCGCGAGCCCCGACACGATCGTCACCCCCGCCATCGACAGCTCGCGCGCGAACCGCCGCGCGTCCTCGAGACCCTGCGGCGTCGCGCTGCGGCTGCCGACCAGCGCGACCGCCGGCGTGTGCAGCACGTCGAGCCGGCCCTTTATATATAGCAGCGGCGGCGGATCGGGCATCGTCAGCAGCGCGGGCGGATAGGCGGGGTCGTCGAGCGTGACGATCTGATTGCCCGGCAACTCGCGCCACGCGAGCACCGCGTCGAGTTGGGCGTCGAAAGCCGCGCCCGCCGGCGTCAGCGCCGCGCGCGCGGCGGCCTCGCCGGCAACCTCGGCGAGCACCTCCGGTGGTCGCTCGAAAATCGCTTCCGGTAGCCCGAACGTGCTCAGCAGCAGCCGCAGCGCGGCGGGCCTGAGCCCCGGCGCGAGCGACAGTCGCAGCCAGGCGGCCAGTTCGACACGGGTTGCGGGCAACGCATGCATGCAGATCGCTCCTCTGGCGAGGCCTGCGGTCAGACCGTCACCATGCTAGAATTTTCATCATCCGAAATAACTGCTGCGCCGCGCCGGTTCGCGCGGGCTCGTCGTCGGGCGCTCGAGTCGAAGCGTGTTGAATCGAACCGGTTCGACATCATCTATCCTCTGCGTATCACGACGGGCTCACAAGCTGGCCAAACGGCCAACGCGAGCCTTCCCAGGCCTCGCGGCGTCAAAAAACACACTCGAAATCATGGCTTTACTGAACATTCTCAATTACCCGGACAAACGGCTGCACAAGGTGGCGAAGCCGGTCGCGGAAGTCAACGACCGCATCCGCCGTCTCGTCGCCGACATGGCCGAGACCATGTACGGCGCGCCCGGCGTCGGTCTCGCCGCGACCCAGGTCGACGTGCATGAGCGCGTGATCGTGATCGACGTGTCGGAAACGCACGACGAGTTGCTCGCGTTCATCAACCCGGAAATCGTCTGGTCGAGCAACGAGAAGAAGCTCTCGGAAGAGGGTTGTCTGTCGGTGCCGGGCATCTATGACAACGTCGAGCGCGCCGAGAAAGTTCGTGTGCGCGCGCTGAACGAAAAGGGCGAAACCTTCGAGATCGATTGCGAAGGGCTGCTCGCCGTGTGTATCCAGCATGAAATGGATCACCTGATGGGCCGCGTGTTCGTCGAGTACCTGTCGCCGCTCAAGCAGACCCGCATCAAGAGCAGGATGAAGAAGCTCGCCCACGCGATGTAACGCGCGTTCACCTTGCCTATCGCTGTCCATTCATGAGTCATTCGTTGCGCGTCATCTTCGCCGGTACGCCGGAATTCGCCGCGGCCGCGCTGGCCGCGATTCATCGCGCCGGTTTTTCGGTGCCGCTGGTGCTGACCCAGCCGGACCGGCCCGCCGGCCGCGGCATGAAACTGCAGGCGAGCCCGGTCAAGCGCTACGCGCAGGAGCATGGGCTGGCGGTCGCGCAGCCCACCTCGCTGCGCCGCGCCGGTAAATATCCGGAGGAAGCCGCAGCCGCGATCGAACAACTGCGCGCGACGCCGCACGACGTGATGGTGGTTGCCGCGTACGGGCTGATCCTGCCGCAGGAAGTGCTCGATATTCCGCGCCACGGCTGCATCAATATTCACGCGTCGCTGCTGCCGCGCTGGCGCGGCGCCGCGCCGATCCATCGCGCGATCGAGGCGGGCGACGCGCAAACCGGCATCACGCTGATGCAGATGGACGCCGGCCTCGACACCGGCGCGATGATCTCCGAAGTGCGCACCCCGATCGCCGCCGACGACACCACCGCGACGCTGCACGACCGCCTCGCCGAGGACGGCGCGCAGCTGATCGTCGATGCGCTGATCGAACTCGAACGCAGCGGCAAGCTCGCGTCGACGCCGCAGCCGGCCGACGGCGTGACCTACGCCGAAAAAATCGCCAAGCACGAAGCGGCGCTCGACTGGCGCCGGCCGGCCGACGCGCTGGCCCGTCAGGTGCGCGCGTTCGATCCGTTCCCGGGCGGCGCGGGCACGCTCGAAGACGGCAGCATCGTGAAGATCTGGGCCGCCGCAGCGGTGGCCGCGCCGGCTGCCGCCGCGGGCGACGCGCCCGGCACGATCACCGAGGTTTCGCCCGAAGGCGTGATCGTGGCCTGCGGCGAACGCGCATTGCGTCTGACGCAATTGCAGAAACCCGGCGGCAAACGCCTGCCGGTGCGTGAATTTCTCGCCGGTTCGACGCTCGTCGCCGGCCAGCGTTTCCAACTTCCGGTAGCAGGATAAGCGCGGCGCGGGCGGCTGAACATCGACCGTTCGGCCGAGCTTGACGGCACCCGCCAAGCCCCCGCCGCGCGTTAGAATCCTCCATGCAACAGGCACAGTTTCGAGGGTTCATCACATGTTCGGCATCGTCCATTTCGAGTTTTTCGTCGTCGCGGTTTTTCTTCTGAACGTCACCCCGGGGCCGGATACGGCCTATATCGTCGGGCGCAGCGTCGCGCAGGGCCGCGGCGCGGGCCTGATGTCGGCGCTCGGCATTTCGGCGGGCTGCTGCATTCATTCGCTGGCTTGCGCGTTCGGCCTGACCGCGCTGCTGGCCGCGTCGGCAACGGCATTCACGGTGATCAAATTCGTCGGCGCGATGTATCTGATCTATCTGGGCGTGCGCCTGATTTTCTCGAAGCCGGCCGACGACGTCCCGGCCGGCGACACCCGCGCGTCGTCCTCGTCCGCGCCGAAGTCGCTGCGCCAGCTGTTCCTGCAAGGTTTCTGGACCAACGTGCTGAACCCGAAGGTGGTGCTGTTCTTCGTGTCGTTCTTCCCGCAGTTCGTCGCGACCGGCAGCGAGCACAAGACTTTCGCGTTCCTCACGCTCGGCGCGGTGTTCGTCGTGATGAGCATGCTCTGGAACAGCTTCGTCGCGTGGATCGCGGGCAGCGTCACGCAACGCTTTTCGGGCAAGCCGACGGTCAAGCGCTGGCTCGACCGCGGTGTCGGCAGCGCGTTCGTCGGCCTCGGCATCAAGCTGGCAACCACGTCGCGCTGATTGAATTTTCCCGTCCCGCCCATATCTAACATTTCGCTTACAATCTCGGCCGCCGCGATCGCGCGGCGTGGAGACGAAGCCCACGTTTGGGGCAAGGAGTTGCAGACATGTTCAATTGGGTAAAAACCGGGATGCTGATGGCCGCCATCACGGGCCTGTTCATCGTGATCGGCGGGATGATCGGCGGCTCGCGCGGCATGATGCTCGCGTTCATCATTGCCCTCGGGATGAATTTCTTCTCGTACTGGTTTTCCGACAAGATGGTTCTGCGCATGTACAACGCGCAGGAAGTCGACGAAAACAGTGCGCCGCAGTTCTATCGGATGGTGCGCGAGCTGGCCACGCGCGCCAATCTGCCGATGCCGCGCGTCTACCTGATCAACGAAGACGCGCCGAACGCGTTCGCGACCGGCCGCAATCCGGAGCATGCGGCCGTCGCGGCGACCACCGGCATTCTGCGAGTGCTGTCCGAGCGCGAAATGCGCGGTGTGATGGCGCACGAACTCGCGCACGTGAAGCACCGCGACATTCTGATCTCGACGATTTCGGCGACGATGGCCGGCGCGATTTCCGCTTTGGCGAACTTCGCGATGTTCTTCGGCGGCCGCGACGAAAACGGCCGTCCGGCGAACCCGATCGCGAGCATCGCGGTCGCGCTGCTCGCGCCGATCGCCGGTGCGCTGATCCAGATGGCGATTTCGCGCGCGCGTGAATTCGAAGCCGACCGTGGCGGCGCGCAGATTTCCGGCGACCCGCAGGCGTTGGCATCGGCGCTCGACAAGATTCATCGCTACGCGAGCGGCATCCCGTTCCCGACCGCGGAGGCGCATCCGGCCACCGCGCAGATGATGATCATGAATCCCTTGAGTGGCGGTGGTATCGCCAACCTGTTTAGCACTCACCCGGCCACCGAAGAACGCGTCGTAAGATTGATGGAAATGGCGCGTACTGGGCGTTTCGAGTGATTCGATGGGTTATTCCAGCGCTTCAAAACTGATCCGGTCGCCCACCCGCAAGGCGACCGCATCCGGCGGAAGTAACCGGTTCTGACCGGGTAGGGAAGGATACGCGGGGGATACGCGGCAACATGATGATTGCGTATCCCCGTATCCTACGGGCTGGCCCACCCTCACGCCCGCCTCATGCCATCGCCCACCGCCGCCGGCAAAGTCCCGTTCACAGAAAAGACCATCGACGCCATGCGTCGCCTGCCGTTCGGGCAGAAGCCCGTGGGGCTCGACGCGGACGGCAGGCTCGTCACGGAACCCGTGCCCAACGACGCCCGGGACTACTTCATCCGCGACGCGTCAACGCCAGGCTTTGCCCTGCGCCGGTACCGCACCGGGATTCAGACGTGGTACTGCGAGCGCAAACTGGCCGGGCGGGTTTGCCGGTTCGTCTGCGGTGACTACCGCACAACCAGCCTGGGACAAGCCCGCAAGAACGCGCTGACCGCGCTGGCGAAGATGCGCCAGGGCATCGACCCGAACCACGAAGTCGAGGCGAACACGCAGAAAACGATCGAACGGGACAAGGAGCGCCGGCTGACGTTCGGACTCATGCTCGAACGTGACGCCGAGAGGCGGTCGGCCGAAAACGCAGCCGAAGGCAAAGGCGACACGAAAAACACAGCGCGGGATCGTCAGAACACGATCAACGTGATCCAGAAACAGCCCATCTGGTCAAAGCCTGTCGCAGACGTGACGACCGATGCGCTGGCCGCGCTCATCGCCGGGGTGCGCAAGAAGCACGGCGACTCGACGGCGATCAAAGTCTGGCGATACAGCCGGGCCGCGTTCGGGCGTCTGCCGAGCACCGAAGCCCCGGACGTTCACGTGTTCGACGAGTTTTTGAAGAGCCACGACACGGCCCTGCCGAAGCCCAAGCGCTCGCAGCGCTACCTCGCGACCAACGACGAGTCGGGCGAAGCCTGGTTGCGGTTCATCGCGGCCCAGCGCAACGCCGAAACGGCGGTCAAGACCGGCCACCCGTGGACCCGGTCGGTGATGGCAGACGCGATCATCACCACATTGTGCCTGGGGTTCCGCAAGATGGAAGCATTGGCGCTGCGGGTCGAGGACGTGAACTTCGAAAAACGGTGGATACGCGTCACCGAGGACCGGGCCAAAAACAAGCGCGTGCACTACGCGCCATTGTGCCCGGGCCTGGAAGCCCTCTTGCGTGAGCGCATCGCGGCCAACGCGGCACCCCGCGGCCGGGACGTGGAACGCGCCAAGCGCGGCGTACCGATCCCCGTGAGCGAGTACGTGTTCCCGACCGAACGACGGACGGCCAAGAGCGGGCACATTCAAGGCGTCCAGTCCCTGCTCGACCTCGCCAGCGAGCAGTCCGGCACTTACGTGTCCCTGCACGACCTGCGGCGCTCGTACGGCGGGGAAATGTACAGCCTCATCGTCGGCGGCGACGCCTCGACCCGGGCCGACACGCGCTTAGTCAAACAAGCGCTCAACCACGTCGCCGAAGAAGACACCGAAATAACGCTGTCGTACGTCAACATCGACGCTCGGATCAACGCCCTGCGCCCGGCGGCCGAGGCCCATGAGCGCAAGATTTTCGGGCTTTGCGGCATCCCCGTGCCGGGCGTGGCCCCGGTGCCCGCGAACGACGCCACGGCGCTGCTCGACGCGCTCAAAGCCCGGGCAGCGGACGATCCGGCGCTGCTCGACCAACTGCGCGTCATCGTCGGCACCCTTCAGGCCTGATCAATCCCCTACGGAGCATAGGGGATTGACCTGGTGAAACGGGAGGAAACGACCGGGAACGATCGGAACTCGCCGGTTGTTCCAGGAGCGCCCAAAGCCTCGAAAAAAACGCTTGTACGGCCCCATCCCGGGCGCGTACAGTTCATTTCACCGCGACGCCCACCAGCGACGCCGCGGGGCTGGCAGAGCAGCGCCAGCGCGCCGTGAGGCGCACCCACGCGACTCGGATTTGGGCGAACGCAAGCCCAGCAGCCGGCGGCCTGTGCACGGGCCGGCGGTCGTAACCGTAGCACCTCTAGTTGGTCGAGAGGCAAAAGCACCACCTTAAACCGTGGTGTCCCTTTGCCTTTCACGCGACCAACTCTCAGGAGAGTGCTATGAAATACCGTAACCCCCACGACGCTTCCAACGAAAAAACCCGCAAGGCGTTGCTGGCCGAGTGTTTTCCGTTCCCCATCGTCTACTCGCTGATCACCTGCCTGCCGGTCGAGGCCATCTTTTGGATCGCCCTGCCGTTTCCGTTGCGCATGGCGGTCGTTCAAGCCCTCATGAAGTTCGACGAAAGCCTGCCCGTGGCCCGCGAGGGCACGATCGCGTACGGCCTGCTGACGCTCGCAACGCCGGACCTTGACGAGGCCGAACGCCGCGCCATGTACCTGCACCGCTCCAAGCGTTGCGCCAAGAACCGCCACGACCTCGTGGCTACGCTGGCTCGGGCCGAGCACCGGGCGCAGGACACCATCGACCTCGCCGTCGCCGCATGGGCGGCGGAGGGCCAGCCCTTGACCGATGAAACCCCGGTGCTCACCGGCTTTCAGTTCATGCTGTTGGCGGTTGACCTGAAAGGGCGTGGCGATTTCGACGTGTTCCCGATGTTGAGCGCGATCCTGAACATCGCAGGCTTGCCCGACGACAGCATTCAAAGCGAGACGATCGACGCCAAGGCCGTGGCCTATGGCGATCAGATCGGGTTCGACTGCCGCGTTGACACCCCGTCCTATGCCGCGTCGGCCGGCACCAACTTGCACTGATACGTTTGTTTGTATGTTTGTTTGATACCACCTATCACATCATTTAGGAATACTACATATGAGCATCAACCACGCAACGAACGAAGCCCTCAACGCACTGGTCGCATTGGGCCGTGATGCCGCGCAGCGCGCGATCGCCGCCGAGCGTGCGTACAGCGAAGCGCAGGACGAATGGATCGCCGACTGGATCGATGAGAACGCCGACGACCCGGACGATGACGACGAGCGCGACAGCCTCCATGAACACGCGCAGGAAACCGACGCGTACGAGGCGTTTTGCGACCGGGCGCGCATCGACATCGCCGCCGAGCACGGCATCGAGGCCGAGGTGCTGGACCACGCCATCGCGCTGATGAACGACGGCGACGACGCGCTGGCTTTGCTCGACCAACGCCGCGCCGAACTGTGCGCCGCCCACCACCTCGCCTAATCAGGAGCCTGCCATGACCAAAAACACCGCCCGCACCGCGTTCGCGTGGCTGCCTGCAGAGGCGCGCGCCGCGCTCGTGGCCGAGGTCGAACGGACCTTCGACGAGGCCAAGGCCACCATCGCAGCGTTCATCAATCAAGCCGACTGCGACGACGGCGACGAGACCGACCGCGATTTTATGAACCGTTACGGCTATCCGCGCTCTTGGGACGACGAGGTACCGCAGCCGCGGCAGCGCCCAACGCCGGCCGGCGCGATCGAGGCGATGCTGCGCAGCACAGCGTGCTCGTCGGACGAACTGCTTTTCGAGGGCTTGACCGATGACTGATTTCCAACGCTGGCTGATCGAAGTTTGGGACGGCCCGGTGACGCACGAGGCCGTCAACTGGAACGGTCCGCAGATGTATCGGACGTACCTGGAGGTCTGCCGTGATGAAACGCAGGCCATGACCGGCACCGAGTTCTACCACCGCCTCTGGTCGCTGGCCGGGGGCGGTGCTTGACGCCGTAACCGTCAAGCACGAAAAAGAAGTGCAGCACTAGCGCCACGGCGCTCACACGCGACCCGCCGGGAGGCAAGCCCGACACACCGCCCGTTCGTCGGGGCCGTTCGTCCAAACCTGGGCGAACGTCTCAACCCAGCGAACGGAGAGCAGCATGACGACGAAGCATTACAGCAACGACAAAGACGTGAACGCGGCGGTTGCCAACCTCGTGAGAGGCGGCTGGACCGTCCAGGCTAAAGGTCGCAGCAAGCACCCAAAACTCATAGCCCCCAACGGGTACAGGATGGCTTTTCCGTTGACACCGAGCGACTGGCGAGCGCTGCGCAACCTGCGCCGGGACGCCGACCGGCTGGCAGCCCTGCCGGCGGTTGCGGCTAAACGCCTCTGACACTGAACACAATCAAGGGTGTCGCAGATAGCAGAAGAGCGCCCGTTCAGCGGGCGCCCCCGTCTTTACCGGCTCACCAGCTTGCCGGACTCCCGATCATAGACCTTGTTCAAAATCGTGCCGTCCAGGATGCTTTGCACCGCTTCGTCGATGATGGGTAAGGGCACCAAAAACCATTCACGAGGTTTGACCGGCTTTCCAAAGCGGTCGAGGATTTCCAGGTCTAGTTGGGCGCTCCCAAAAATCCTGTGGATCAGATATTCAACCTTGGACCGGTCGACGCCGGACAGTTTGTAGGTGGTAACGACTTCCACCTTACCGAGCAGGTAGGTCGCATCGTTCTCGGCATCCGCGATTCTCGTCTCGACCTTGCCGCCCGTCACGCCAATCTTGTGAATGACCTGGCGGTACGGGGCGATACGCGGATCGTTGGAAAGCGAGCGCAGCACGTAAATGGTGCCACTTTGCACGTCGTCGTGGTCCCACTCGCCGCTGAACAGCGGTCCCATGTCTTTCTTCCGAAGACGGCGCGGCGTGTCGTCGCGGTAGAGCGCTTTTTGGAACGAACGCTGCAACAGATCGCTTTCGGTCTCGTTGTCGTAGATGACACGAAGCCGCGCGTCCGGCCGGTCGGTGACGGACGTTTTGATTTCGTCCCCCATGTCGGCGATGTAGGCGATCTGCCCGTTCAGGATGTAGAAGTCGCCTTGCTGGATGCTTTCCAACTTGATTTCAGCATCCTGTGCAAACGGCAGCGCTTCCCACGTGCCTTCTCTCAGCCCGACCTTGGCTTCGTCGAACAGGTGCTTGAACTGGTCGAAATCGATGCACGGCGTGCGATCAGCGATCTGTTCGGCTGCGGCCTTTTCCGCGGCCGATCGGACATGTCGAAGCACCGTGATGTCGTCGTCGCTCTTTGCTTCAACCCCAAGTTCTGCAAGCAGGTCGTCGTCTCCAAGTTGATCGAGATCGACGGGGGCCGGGGCTGGAGACGACGCAAGCAGGCCTTGGGTGTCAATGGTCGCAAGCAGCGTCAGAGCGGCCGTGTTGCGGCGCAGTTGGTCCAGGCGAACCGCATACAGGCGCTCGAAGATGTCGAGGTCTTCGCCGTGACGAGGCGCGTGACCGTGCTGCTCGACGAAGCGCTGGATTTCCTCGAACCCGGCGATGATGCGCTCTTCCTGGGCCGTACGACCACCTGTTACTTCGACCTCAACCGAGATGCCCAACTGCTCAAGCAGGTCGTCGTCGGACACATCGTCCTCTACCGGGCTTTTTTTACGCGTTGCCATTGCCTTCCTTCCTCTTCTCGGCAGCCTTGAAGCGGGCAAGAACCGCAATGCCCTCTGCCATGCGCTTCTCCCACGGATCGGCGGCGTTGATGTCCGGCAGGCGACCACGCTCATGCTTGAACGCGAGCGCCCGTTTCGCCAGGTCGCGCGCCTCTTCGATCGGGATGTTGATCTTGCGCGCCGCGATTACGGCTTGCACCTGCTTCAAGGTTTTCTCGTCCATCGCCTTCGCAAGAATCGCGTAGGCGGTATCGAACGGATTGATCCGGTCGATCAGGTCGATGTCCAGTTCCTTGACGCTCATCGCAAACTGCTTCACCCCTTCAATGAGGGCAAGGTTTGCTTTCGGCGTGCCGTCGTCGTCCGCACCGGTTGCTTCATCGGCGGCAAGCATTTCGACCTGCTTGGCCTTTTGCGTGAAGGCCAGTGCAGCGACCGCGTACTGGCGCACGGCCTCCTGATCGTCCTCTTCCAGGTGTGGGTACTTCTCGCGCACGATCTTTCCCATTTGAAGGATCGTCAGTTCCTCGGGAATCGTGTTGTCGTGGTCAAACAAACCGCGTTCGAGCGTCTTGCTGTTCTGCACGAACGAGGCGAGCACTTCGTTGATGTCCTCGCGGCAGATGCGCGCAGCTTCCTCGGACTTCGCATCGACCAGACCTTTGACCTCGACGTGCACACGTCCGTCATCGTGGTTCACGCCGATGTTGAGTTGGCCGTCCTTGTAGCCGTCGGGGCCGTAGTCGAAACCTGGTTGCTCGCCAGCATTCTTGGGGGTGAACTCGAAGCGTGGGGCCAAGACCTGCTCCATGAGTAAGCTTGCGGCGATCGCCTTCAACGTATCGTTGATCGCGTCGGCCACCATATCCTCGGACGCGTCCGGTTCAGCGATGAGGTTCGTGAAGCGTGCGCATTCCTTGCCCGGTGCGTCGCGGGTGGCACGACCGATGATTTGAACGATTTCGGTCAGGCTGTTGCGGTAGCCGATGGTCAGCGCATGCTCGCACCAAATCCAGTCGAAGCCTTCCTTCGCCATGCCGAGCGCGATGATGATGTCCACGTGATCTCGGTTGTTTTTCTGCTTCGGGTCTTTTAACGCGGACAGAACAGCAGAGCGGCCGTCGCCGTCGTCCACCAGATCGGCGACCTTGATCACACGGCCCTCGGGCAACTGGACCAGATGAAAGCCAGTTTCGGGATCGGTGCCTCTCCAGGTGCCAAGACTGTCCATGATCTCCTCGACCTCTCTGTGCTTCCTTTTGAGGCTCTCGCGTGAGTTGACGTTCGGGATGTGCACAATCGTTTTCAACGACGGATCGAGCACACCCGTGATCGAGTCCAGGTACGGGCCGGTGTAAAAGTAATAGCCGATGTCGAGCGACTTCAGGTACTCATAGCCGTTCAACTGCTCGTAATAGGTGAACGTCACCGTCTCGAAGCGCGCTTCGTCGTCAGGTGCGAGCACGGCTTCAGCGTCGCCGCGGAAATACGATCCGGTCATGGCGACCATGTGTAACTTGTTCCGCTGAATCAACTCGGTCAACTGCCGCCCCAGGATGTTGTCCTGGTCGCTGCTGACGTGGTGGAACTCGTCCACCGCGATCAACCGATCGTCGAACGCGGCCGGCCCAAGTTCCTGATAGGCAAACCGGAACGTGGCGTGCGTGCAAACAAGCACCTTGTCGTCGGTGGTAAGGAACTCGCCGACGGCTTTGACCTTGGACGGAGCCACCCTGACGTCGTCAGCGCCGGGCGCGTTGCACAAGTTCCATTGCGGCTTCACAACCCAATCGGCGAAGAAGCCGTACTTGGACAGCGGCTCGTTGACAAAACTGCCCCCGATCGAGCGCTCGGGCACCACGATCAACGCCTGCTTGATACCCTGGTTCGCCAGTTTGTCGAGCGCGATGAACATCAACGCGCGCGACTTTCCCGAGGCCGGCGGCGACTTGATCAACAGGTATTGCTCGCCCCGTTTGGCGTAGGCACGTTCCTGCATGGGACGCATACCCAGCGCGTTCGACTTGCTGGACGCCCCTGTCCGATGCGTCTTGATGGTAACAGTTGGAATCGAATACCGTTTGGTCTCTTCGTTGCTCATTGCGCGGTCTCCCGTGCTCGAATGGTTTTCTTGGCCGGCTTCGCTTCCGCCGCAGTCATCTTCGTGTACAGGTCAAACAGTTTTTCCAGTCGTTCGGTGTCGTTGCGAAACCGGCGTCCGATGTAGACGCGTTCAAGCACTTCGTCATTTCGTTCATGGGTGCGACGCAAATCCTCCGGCATGTTGTCCGGGTCGTAAAGATCTGCGATCGTCGCCGGGAAGTGCGCTTCTCGAGCAAGCAGGATGTTCTCCGCACATTCGGTCAGATCGGCTTTGTTCTGCTCCGTGAGTGCAGGGATCGGGAAGGTGTTCCAACCCAGTGTGTTCGAGTAGCGAAAATCCGTTTTGATCTTGCCGCAAACTGTTGCAATCCAAAGGAGATGGAGCTTCGAAACCAACAGCGCCATAGTCCATATCTCGGCACCGAATACGCCGAAGGCTCCGTCGGCGACGATGGCACCAGCTTGAAAATATGAGATAGGCAAATACTCGCGTCGCTCAGATGAGTGACGCGGGACTAGGATCACGGTTTCATTATCGCGTTGCCGGACTTGCTGGAAAGCGTACGGAGTCGCGGCACCATCTTTCGTTAGTTCCTTGGAGCTTTCTGATCGCATCTTGATAACTTCATCAGTGCGACTCTTGATCAACGGTATGGTCATCGCATCCGCGGACTCTCGGTCTTTGATCCATAGGCAATATCTAAAGTCGCCGTGGATCGTGTCTTCTGTTCCAATAAACGGTCGAATATACGAGGCCGTACGAGAATCCTTGTGCACAAAATCTCGTGCTTCCTCTGGGGAGAGAATGAGGTGGCCGCCATCAGCAGGTTTACTTCCATTGGTCATTTCTTTGATTTGAGAAATGACGCTGGATCGTGCGCCAACATAAACATCACGGTACGGGATTAGATAGGCATTGATATTGTCAACGTCGCGACGTTTGATCCCATCAACACCCAAGTCCTCATATAGGGCGACGCTCCCAGGCGATTTCCGAGCCAATCCAACGATTACGACTGTAACGCCTGCGTTGTTTGCCGCGAGATTTGCCCACTTGAACGAAGTGTATGCGAAATTTATTCGCAAGGATTCGCCCAGGATCAGGGGCCAAAGACGCGAGACTTGCTCTCCCTGCATAACGGAGTTAGTGCTAACGAAAGCACACGCAGACTGTGTGGCTTTTGCATATTTGGAAAACTGCATGAACCAGCCGGAGACGTAATCCAAAGACTTCCAGCTAGATGTTTCGTTAGCAAATAGAGCTTCAAGGTCGGCTTTTCGACTTTCCGCCTCTCGTTTTAGGCGTTCCTTCGTTGCTGCGCTTGCACCTTTCGGCGGTTTAACCGTGGCGCCAACATATGGCGGATTTCCGCAGATGTAAGTCTCACCACCTTCGTTCGCGAAGTCGATTTCGGACTGGTCGAGTGGCGTCTGGAAGAGATCATCCGCGACGACCTTTACGCCCGTCCCGGTTGGTGGGCAAAGCGCCAACCAATCCATCCGGAGAGCATTCCCACAGGTGATCCAGTTCTCCGCTTGGAGCGGCAGGAAGTCTTGCACCGCCTGCATTTGACCGCGGTACAGAACGTCGCACTGGTATTCAGCGATGATGAGTGCAAGGCGGGCAATCTCTGCCGGAAAATTGCGGAGTTCGATGCCCCGGAAGTTGGTCAAGGGGATAACGGACTTCAGATCTGCTTGCTCTCCTCGACGCTGATTGATTTCGGCCTCTATTTCGCGCATCTGCTTATACGCAATGACCAGGAAGTTGCCCGAACCGCACGCCGGATCGAACACGCGAATGCGCGCCATGCGTTTGCGCAGGTTCAGCAACTTCGCTTTGTTATCGCCCGCGGCTTCCAGCTGCGCACGCAAATCGTCAAGGAACAGGGGGTTGAGCACCTTCAGGATGTTCGGCACGCTCGTGTAGTGCATACCGAGGGAGCCTCGTTCCTCGTCGTCGGCGACCGCTTGGATCATTGACCCGAAGATGTCTGGATTGATTTCGTGCCAATCCAGTTGGCCGGCGTGGAGCAAGTACGTGCGCGCCATGCGCGTGAAGCGCGGTACCTCGTTGCTACCGCCGAACAGGCCACCGTTCACATACGGGAAGGCATCGGCCCATCCTGGGATTTTTGCTTCTGCACGTGCGTTACCCTTGGTCGGTACGTTCATCGCGTGGAAGAGTGTGCTGATCACGTCGTGGGCATTGCCCGACGCCGCATCGCTCATCCGATCGACGGTCTTCGTGAACAGGCCGTTGCGGCTGAAAATCCCCGTGTCTTCGGCGAAGAAACAGAAAATCAGGCGGCCCATGAAGTGATTCATGTCCTGCCGACGCTCGTCCGTAGTCCAATCGGGATTCTCGCGTAGCAGTTCCAAATAGAGTTTGTTCAGTCGGCCGGTTGCGCGAACGTCGATCGCGCTGTCCTTGATTTCCTTGATCGTCGAGATGCCCGCGAGCGGCAGGAAGAAGCCGAAATGGCCGGCGAACTTTGCGTACTCGCAGGCGATCGTCTCGCCGTTCGCCATTTCCTCGGCTTCGAGGGTGTCGCCGTCCGTGGCCAAGATGAACTTGACCTTACCCTTCTTGGTTTCCGGGCTCGCTCGCAGCACATTGAGCGTCGCATTAACCTGGCCGGAAGTGCAGGTAGCGAGGTGGATGTGACTGCGTTGTAGAACGCCGCCTGGAACATCCGATTTGTTGGTGTCGCCTTTGCGGAGGCGGGCGATCGTGGTGTCTCTGTTCCCGAAGGCAGCGAGGAAGGCGTAAGGAAAATCCTCAGCGTTAAATGGCGCTTCGGCCAAGTCGGAGACAGCGGCCTCGATTTCGACTGCATTCATGTGTGTGGTCTGGAAATTTTTGCCTACTATTATGCCCGGGCTTATGTCAAAGATGGATCGGGTTCGGGCCGTGGCGACCGATCCAAGCAGCTTTGATCGTCATTGGCAAGAGTCCGCATCGAAGCCCCGCCATTTCGGCATGCAGCATAGCCGTGCGATGCCCGCGTTTTTGCTTGCGCGCGAAGCGGATGCCGAAGGCTCGCCGGCGTCAGCGGGTCGGCCGGGCGGCGCAGCCGGCCAGGTTTGGGTTGCGCGGCAGCGAGCCGTTTCCTCCCACCCCTCCCACCCTGGAAAAACAAGGTGGGAGGTCGGATGGGAGCGGAA
>NZ_MSDV01000044.1 GCF_001931485.1 Burkholderia sp. SRS-W-2-2016
TTCGACGAATCGCCCCATCTCCGCCTCTCGCGCTAACAGGTCGATTCAGTCTAGGCGATCGCGCGGGTTTTGACACACCCTCGGCCACAAGCGGTCACCCACGCTTGAGATCCGAACGTCGGCTAGCGGATTGTTACCGGCCGATAACGCAAAGTCGCATTGCGTCGGGGTGTGTCGGCAACCTGTCGGTTAGTCCGTGCCTGGCGTGCTTGGGCCGCCGCAAGCGAACTGAGCACACCGCGAAACGTGCCACGTCCCCGTCAATCCGGTTCGCAGGCCGGCTTGCAATCAATGAATGCCCGTGCGCGTTTTTCTCCTTAGTCAAAAAGCCCCGCTTGGAGAAATGAAGTCGAGATGCTCGCGGAGCTTTCAACGGTAGCGAGCAGACCGTCTCGCGCGCAGACCGACCACCACACCGTGTCACGGCGATGGATGCCACTGAACGAGGAGGGCATGGCTTACCGCTGCCCGCGCTTCAATCGCGTACCCGCGATAGGCTTCGCACGACTGACGCATGACGCCCCCGTTGAACGCAGGTGACGACGCCTGCGCCAAGCGTATCTTACGTGCCTGGCTGGCCCGTTTGGGTTCAGCCATGGTGATCGTCCCTCGCGAATCCAGACATGTTGGAAGCGCGCGAGCCGTCAGTATCCCGATTGCGAACGGGCTACCGGAAATGCGCGGAGGTCATGCACACGTGGGCCATCGACGTCTTCGGATAACCGATCTATCGTGCTGTCGTCGCGCAGTTAACACGGTTACCCGCAATTCGATGAAAACTGTTCATCACGGCCAGCTCTGAACGTGCACCGGTTGCCATCTTGAAGCGCAAGGAGTCTGGCACTGCAGGGCAACCCGGGCAAGGACGCCGGACTTCGGGCGTGGCGTCGAAGCAGCGCGCGTACTGGACCGTATACCGGCTTCGGCTGTAATGGTCGCCGCAAGCCGTGCGAAACTCGCCGGTTTGCGCATGAAATGGGTCCAGTACCGGACGCCATCGACCGAAGGCTCGGGTGCGGCCGACAGCATGACGATGGTCAGGTCGCGGTGCGCGGGGTGGGTGCGGACCTGCCGTGAAAACTGTGCGCCGTCAGTCCCGGGCATTTCAAGGTCGGTAACCACACACTGGATGGGTTCGCCGTTCAGGATAGCCATGGCTGCGGACGCATCGAAAGCGACGGCCACTTCGTGACCATCGCTTTCGAGTGCGCGTTGAAGTGCCGACAGATTCTCAGCATCATCGTCGACCAGTAACACTTTTGCCACGGCTTCGGTTCCCGACGGCTTGTTGCTCTTTACCGCTGCCAGCGGTGCCATGGCCCGCTACTGCGCCGACGATGCAGCGGTGTCCGAGGCGCCCTTTGCCGGCGTTGACGAGCGCGACTGCGACTTCATCGTATTGTTGCCCTTCGCGCCCGATGTGGTGCCCGTCGTCCCGCCGGCGTTTGGCGTGCTCATGCCGGTCCCGCCCTGGCCCGCGCCGCCTCCCGCACCACCGCCGTTTCCGCCCGCGCCACCGCCTGCACCCTGCGCGTACGCCGCGCCCGCGAGCGCCGCGCAGACCAGCGATGCGATGATCGCTCCATACACCTTCTTCCTGGTATCCATACATCCTCCCTTATTCTGCTCATCCTGCAAATTTCGCCGGTTACCGCGTAACAACGGATCGACGCGCCTCGTGGCCTACGGTCGGTCCTGCGTTGCCGGTTTGTCCGGATCAGCGTCACCAGGCGAAGGCTCCGCCGGTGCTTCCTTCCCGGGTACATCGTCGTCCGGATCGGTGCCGGGGACGTCACTGCCGTCGTCGTTTTCGATTTCGGTCAGTGGCAGATCGTCGTCTTCCCTGCTCTGATCTCCCACGTCCGGCTGGTCATCAGGAGCGCGCTGCATATCACGTTGCGTTGCCATGGTTCACCTCACTCGGTTAAAGGCATCTCCGTCAGCGCAATCGCCGTGCCGCAGACGGCCGGCATCCTGCGTGTTCGATTGCGTTTGCCGGTCCGCGATGAAGCATGCGGGTCGATGATCAGGAGTCCGGTCAGGCACAGGCCATGCGCGATGTCATTGCCCAACCCAGGAGGCTCTCATGTTCATGCACAACAGACGACTGCAATACACGGTGCGCGTCAGCGCAACGAATCCCGGACTGGCGAATCTGATGCTCGAGCAATTCGGTGGACCGCAAGGCGAACTGGCCGCCGCCATGCGCTATTTCACCCAGGCGGTGGCCGAGGAGGATCCGGGTCGCAAGGACATGCTGTACGACATTGCGACCGAGGAACTCAGTCACCTGGAGATCATCGGCTGCATCGTCGCGATGCTTAACCGCGGCGCGAAAGGAGAACTGACCGAGGCGGTGGACGGTCAGGCGGAGCTCTACCGCAAACTCAACGGCGCGGGCAACGACAGCCACGTGACGCAACTGCTGTACGGCGGCGGCCCGGCACTCACGAACTCGGGCGGCGTGCCGTGGAGCGCCGCGTACATCGACACGATCGGCGAGCCGACCGCCGACCTGCGCTCGAACATTGCGGCGGAGGCCCGGGCGAAAATCGTCTACGAACGGTTGATCAATGTGACGGACGATCCGGGTATTCGCGATGCGCTGGGGTTTCTGATGACCCGGGAAGTCGCGCATCAGAAGTCCTTCGAAAAGGCGCTGTATGCGATCACGCCCAACTTCCCGCCTGGCAAGGCGCCGCCGATGCCGGAATTCGCGAGCACCTACTTCAAGACGTCGCACGGTGGCGACGTCGTGCAGGCGCCGTGGAATAGCGGGAGCGGCTTGTCCATGCAGCAAGGCGAACCGGGGGTGGACGGAGGCGATGGCAACGCATGGGTTAACCTTGACCCAGCGGAACAGTCGGCGCTCACGGAGATGTCAGGGCGGCTGCAGTCTGACCCGTCGAGTGATCCGGAAACCGGCGCTGAACTGGGTAGCGATCCGTCGGGCGTTGGCGTCGGCGAAGCTGACGCACCTCAACCGAAACGCTAGCGACCGCACCGCCAGCCACGACCTCATCCGCCCTGACCATCGATGGAGCCATCATGACAGTCAAGTCAATCAACGACCTTTTTGTTCATTCGCTTTCCGATATCTACAGCGCGGAAAAACAGATGACGAAGTCGCTACCCAAACTTTCCCGCGCCGCGACCCACGCCGATCTGAGCGCAGCATTTACCGCGCATCTGGACGAAACCCTCGGCCAGATCGAGCGGATCGATCAGGTGGTGGAGAGCTGCGGAATCCGCCTCAAGCGCATCAAATGCGTAGCTATGGAAGGCCTGATCGAGGAGGGCCAGGAGCAGATCGATGAAATCGAAAAGGGCCCGGTTCTCGACGCCGCCCTGATTGCGGCGGCACAAAAGGTCGAACACTACGAAATTGCCGCCTACGGATCGCTGATCGCACTGGCCAGACAGCTCGGGGAAACGCACGCTGTTACGCTGCTGCTACAGACGCTCAAGGAAGAAAAGGCCACCGACGAGAAGCTGTCGCTGCTGGCTGAAGAAAAAATTGCTGCGGAAGCCCTGGGTCGGTAGCGAGGTTCGAGAGGAATTGCCGCCGCACGGCGACAGCCATGCCGCGAAGCGGGCGTCTGCTCGCTTCGCCGGTGTCCAGCCCCCCGAGGCAACTCTACTGGAGTGGCGGTATCACTCCGAGCTTTTCAGCAAGCGCACGTTCGTACGCGCCAAAGTTCAGATCCACTTCCTCCTGCGTGACGACCTGCATGTCGACGCTGACCTGATCGAGCAGCAAGCCCATGACCGTGGCAATTGCGTTTTCCAGCTGCGGCGCGCACAGCCGGTCTTCGGCCAGCGTCGTTCCGACCGTAATGTCGTAAGCCCTCTCCTGCCGGAAAACAATGTCGACGATGCGCGCACGCGCACTCATGTTGTTGTCTATCGCAAGGCGAACGCTGCGTGTTTCAACCCTTGATTGTCCGTGGCATGGGGACAACCGGACTGAAGCGCGTACGCCGGTTCGTCTCCCCGCCGTCAGAGGAGCACGCAACCATGAGTAATCTCTACTTTCGAACCGACCTTCCTGGCGAACTTGACCGGCTGCAGCGGCAGATGTCGAGCCTGTTCGAGGGCTTTCCTTCCAGCCTTCGTTCAAGCCGGTTGGGCGCCTTTCCTCACATCAACGTCGGCACGACCGACAGCACGATCGAGATCGTGGCGTTCGCGCCCGGCATCGATCCTGCGAAACTCGATATCTCTATCGACAAGGGCCTTCTGTCGATTGCCGGCGAGCGATCCGCACAGCAGCAACCCTTGCCCGAAGGCTCCCGTCAGTACGCGCAGGAGCGCTTTAGCGGCGGCTTCCGGCGGGTCATCGAGTTGCCGCAGCAGGCCGATCCTGACAACGTACAGGCACGCTACGTTGATGGCTGCCTGCTGAGTACCGTGGGCAAGCGCGAGTCGTCGAAGCCCCGCGCCATTACCGTTGAATGAAGAGGTGACATCATGAGCGACAACACCCAGATTACCCGGCACGACCCGAACGCTATGACGCGCGCGGAATCGGAGGAAGCACGACGCCGCGTCACCTTGACGCCGGGTGTCGATATTGTCGAGGACGCACATTCTGTGACGGTGTGGGCCGACCTGCCGGGCGTGCAAAAGGACAAGCTCGACATCAGGGTGCACGACGGCAGCCTGACGATCGATGCGGAATCCGTCGTACCGGTAACGCCGAATCTGCGGCTCTCGCACGCGGAAATACGGGCGCCGTATTTCGCACGCCGGTTCACGGTCAGCGAAGACTTCGACACGTCGAGAATCGAAGCGGTTCTGAAGGACGGCGTGCTTAAGCTGACCATCCCGCGCCGCGACGAGGCGAAGCCAAGGCGCATCGAGGTGCGCCTCGGATAAGCGCGGGCCAAGCGGGGCATTCCGGCTGCCGGGCTACGGCGCGGCAGCCGGAACGTCACGTGATGACGTGACAATCTTCGTCCTCAAACCCACTGGCAATAACATTGGTTTGTGTCCGGTACGGATGCGGAAGAGCGGACGGAGGAAGACAGTTCGTGAAGGGCGGGCTCGCAACCACCCTTGGTGTCCCTGATGTGCGGTATCGTAAGAAGGAGTCTAAAAAGATCCGTGTCAACTGACACCGTTTTTGCTCTCACTGCTCGTAACTCCAGATCGGTGGCGAGCAATAGTTACGCGTTTGTCCGATATGCGATTCAAAGTATGGCCCTAGCTTGTAAGTGGCGGGCTCGCGCCACCGCTCACCTGCGGTCGCGTGCATGCACCAGGCCATGCTAGGGCTGGCCCGAAACAGGCTGAAAAACGCTGCGTCAGTCATTTCCCGGCAGTCATTTAACGAGAGGTCCGATGAACTGTGATGGGAACCACGATGGCGACCTGTCATGGATGCAGTCCCTGATCAGGCGCGTCTCCGAATACGCGATCTTCAGGTTGACCGCGCAGGGAGAAGAGGCTAGCTGGAACCCCGGCGCCAGACGCATCAAGGGCTACGAGGCTGACGAAATCATCGGCCGGCATTTCTCCGTGTTCTATACGGAGGAGGACCGGCGCGACGGTGTTCCTGAAACGGGACTGGACGCCGCGCGGAAGTTCGGGCAATACGACACGGAGGGCTGGCGCGTACGCGGGTCGGGTACGGCCGCGTCGAGGAAGCCGGTCGGTTACGTCGTTGGGCGGACCGAGGGACTTCGTCTCAACCGAAGGGGCAAGGACGGAACGAGGTTCTGGGCCAGCGTGCTGATCACGGCACTTTATGCGCCGGACGGCGCCTTCATCGGTTTTGGCAAAAACGTACGCGATACGACTGACAAGCGCCTCGCCCATGAGGCTGTAGCGGATAGCGAGCGGCGATTCAGGCTGCTGGTCCAGGGTGTGACCGACTATTCGATCTTCATGCTGTCGCCCGAAGGGCTCGTGACCAACTGGAATCTCGGCGTCGCGCGTATCAAGGGATATGAAGCGGACGAAATCGTTGGAGCGCATTTCAGCCGGTTCTATACTGCGGAAGATGTGGCCGAAGGCCAGCCTGCACGCAGTCTCGCCACCGCCGCGAGCGAAGGGCGTTTCGAAACCGAGGGGTGGCGTGTCAGGAAAGACGGGAGCCGGTTCTGGGCCAATGTTGTTATTGACGCGATTCGCGACGAGGAGGGGCATCTCGTCGGCTTCGCGAAGATCACCCGCGATGTGACGGAGCGCAAGACCGCTCACGAAGAGCTCGAAAAGGCGCGTGTGGCGCTGCTGCAATCGCAGAAGATGGAGGCGCTCGGCAAACTGACCGGCGGTGTGGCACACGATTTCAATAACGTGCTGCAAGTCTTGCGCGGGAATCTGGAACTGCTCGAAGGGCGGCACGGTCGCGACGTCTGGACAAGAGAGCGTCTCGGCAAGGCGATTGAAGCGGTCGAGCATGGGGCAAACCTTGCGTCGCAGCTATTGGCGTTCGGGCGCCGTCAGGCACTGCAGCCGGTTGTCGTGAATCTGGCCGTCATGCTGCGCAGCATGGACGATCTCCTCAGACGGGCACTCGGCGAAGTCGTCAATGTGGAAACGGTTATTGCCGGCGGACTGTGGAACACGCTGGTCGATCCGAACCACCTTGAGAATGTCGTCCTGAACCTTGCCATCAACGCCCGCGACGCCATTGCCGGAAGGCGGCAAACTGACGCTCGAGCTGTCGAACGCCATGCTCGACGATCGCTATAGCGCGCTCCACGCGGATGTCCGCGAGGGCCAGTACGTGCTGCTGGCGATCACCGACACCGGAACCGGCATGCCCGCCGACGTGCTTGAGCACGCTTTCGAGCCGTTCTTTACGACCAAGCCGGAAGGGCAAGGCACGGGTCTGGGCCTGAGCATGGCGTATGGCTTCATCAAACAGAGCGGTGGCTATATCAGGATTTACAGCGAGCCGGGACACGGCACGATCGTGAAGATCTACCTGCCTCCGCTCGATGGTGGCCGTCGCCGATCTGGAACCCATGCAACCGGTGGCCCTCGCCGGCGGGTCGGAAACCGTTCTCGTGGTTGAGGACGACCGGCGCGTACAGGCAACGGTAGTCGAAACGCTCAGGCAACTGGGTTATACGGTGCTGAAAGCGGAAGATGCGTCGAGCGCACTCGCGATCGTGCACAGCGGCGCGCATATCGACCTGCTTTTCACAGACGTCGTGATGCCCGGCACAATGCGCAGCACCGAGCTCGCGAAGCTCGCAACCCGTGTACTGCCGCATCTCAACGTTCTCTTTACGTCGGGCTACACACAGAATGCGATCGTCCATGGCGTCCGTCTGGACCCGGGTGTTCATCTGCTGAGCAAGCCTTACAGCCGGGAGCAGTTGGCGTCGAAGATCCGCCGATTGCTTGGGCCGCCCCGTACGCAAGGCGTTAATGCCGCGTTTGCCGAACAGTCAGCTGGATGGACGCCGTCGGGCGCTGCCCATGCCCCGGCGGGATTGTCGATCCTGATCGTCGACGATGACGGTACTGCGCGAGAGGCGGTCAGCGAATTGCTGATCAGCATGGGCTACGACGTGCAGCAGGCGGGCAGCGCGGAAGAGGCAATGTCGATGCTCGCAATGGAACAACCGGATGTGCTTCTGACGGATATTGCGCTTCCCGGCCAGTCGGGCATCGAGTTCGCCAGGGCGACACTCGAACGCCATCCGGAAGTCAGAATCGTGTTCGCCTCCGGTGGCGAGATGCCCGATCCTCAAGAACTCGGGTTCGAATGTGCAGCACTTCGCAAGCCGTTCAGCGCGGAACAGTTGCATGCGCTGATTGCGGCGATGCATGGGCGCACGGAACGGAAAAGAGACGAATGAGCCGGACTGCCGGCTCATTGCTAGGCGGTGTCTTGATGGCGCTGTCGATTTTGCGATGACGTCTGCTGTTGAGCGAACACCAGACGTTCCTTGATCTCGTCGCAGAGACCACTTTGGGTCGGAAGTGCGCGCTGACGACCGGCCGCTTTCGGGCAGCGAAATACCAATGACCGCTTTGCGACGTTGAGTTCGAAGCGCGGATAGACTCAACCCGACCCACTCCGGTCAGATGGCTTTCTCAGAACTGGTCAGTCAGCCAATTTCAGGTTTTGCGAACTGGAGCGCCAGAAAGCGGTCGTCGGCGAACTGACCCAATCGGCCATGAGCGGCCGCTCGAGGTCGACGTCCAATTCGGATATCCCAGATCTGGTCCGCTCACGCTGAATGACCGGTCTTCGATGAGCAGACCGCAGGTGGCATTGCCTCGACGCGGCCATCAAGGGTCATTCGCCTTAGCTGTCGCGTGGACATTCCAATGTCGCGAACGCTTCTGGCAGCAGACGTTTGCGATCCGGGGCGAACATCGGTTAGTCATCGAACTTGATTTCGTACGGTCACCATCGGCCGCGGTCGCGAGCGGCATGGCCACCGGACTACGATGCAAATCCGACGCCAGGGATCACCAGTGCTTCGTTTAACGCTCGATAAAAAGAGGCGGCCCACTACAGGGCCGGGTGGTACACTGGTTGCGTCGGTTCCGAGCTTCTCTCATGTCCGTGGTCCCTCGGAGTTCGCGGTCCACGGGTGGCACTTGATTCCCGCCTACTGCCGGCCAGCTCTCTCCTCGTTCCAGAGGAAGCGATACTCCCTCTCCGGACGCCGATTCGGCTAGTTTAGCCGCCGCGATAGTTGCTCCATCTCGAGCTCTGCGGCGCGCTGCGTTGCCATTTCGTTCGCGGCAATCGCCCATTTGCCACACGCTGGGCGGTTCCCGGCTACTTCTCGTCATGGCTCACACCTCCGGGACTCCATCATGAGCGAGTACGTCAGAACTTACAGAGGGTTGGAGATCTATCCACTCGTCTATTCCCACGTTCCCCGGGAGGCTGTTGGGTCATTCGACTACGATGCCGGCTTTGACGCTGCCGTCAGGATATGCCGCCGAGGCACCGACGACACACTGACGGCCAGCCGCGTATTTCGGGTTCCACATCGTACGCCGTTTGGCGATGCGGGCGAGGCGCGCAGGGCATCCAACGACTATGCGGAGCGCCTGATTGATGGCGAGGTTGACGGGCAGTCTGTGCGCGATCTATGAGCGAACGGTGATACGGTCCAATGCGCGAGGAAAAGCGAATGGAGCATCCATGCTAGGCGAGAAGAACTATGAGGTCGCAGCGTCGTACCGCCGAACGATAACTGGTGCCGTTCCGACGTTGAAGGTGACCCGCCTTGATGACAAGCGGGTCATCTACCCGTTTTGCGGTTGCCCGGACATGCCTCTATTCGACGATCCACAGAGCGCGAAGAATTTCGCCGAGGTGTACGGCTGGCAACTCGTGAAGGGAGATATTGCTGTTCCAGAGTAATCTGACGGATCACCGTCGAGAGCCGCCGACCACGCTTTTCGGGTTGTATCGAGGTGAGGCCAAGCGGGTCGGAGAAATTGATGGATTCTCACTGCTGCTAGTGGCTATCCGGTTCCATACGTTCCGCATGCGATGGTGACGAGCCCAAGCGGTTTTTTCTTCCCGAGAGAGGCAACTATTGTTCGTGACGAGCCAGCACGTCCTCATTGACCAGCCGAGCGGCCATTACCCTAACCGCATCGAAATCGAACCGCACGTCGATCCGGGGAACCTTGGTGCTTCCCCGTTGCTTTCAGTCCCGCTTTATGTCGACCGGCCGGGGCAAGCGTGCGGGAGGCACTCGACGCTAATTGCGAGCGCCTCGGCGGATTTTGAGTCGATTCATGCCAGCCAAAGGGGCGTCGCGTCGTAGACTGTCGGATTCGACATGAAAGGAGGCCATCGTGAGCAAAGCCCATGACGCCAAGAAGACGGAAAAGAAAGTCGCCACCAGAACGCCGAAGGAAAAGAAGGACGCGAAGAGGTTGAAGAAGGAGGCTTCGAAGCGTCAGTGATCTTGCAGTGCCACGAGCGCTGCTAAATAGCCGCGGCAGCAGTTACCCGGCGAGCGCTCAACCAAGGAAAAAATTGACTACTGTAATTCTGAAACCCGACGAGCCCGTGGAAGTTGCAATACGCCGTTTCCGTCGCGCGATCGAGCGCACCGGCTTGATTCCGGAGCTTCGTGCCCGGACAGCCTACGAAAAACCTACCACAGAACGCAAGCGCAAAAAGGCTGCTGCAGTGGCACGCCTGCGCAAGCAGATCAAACGGTCGTTGCCGCCGAAAAAACGGTACTGACCAGGAACTACCGGGTAGCCATGCTGAAGCGGGCCCTCTGGTGCCCAGCCCGGCATCTCCCGTAGCCTCAGCATGGGGCAGAACCGGCTCTGATCTGGGCCGAGTGGCCGGTTGAATCCGCTTTCGCATACGGGCCACCTGATTTTCTGCGATCGATAGACAGCTTCGGGTCGAGCGCTGCCCGCCGGGCCAAGCTGCGGGCGCCCTGGAACTGCGGCGGCAATGCCTCTACACCGCCGGCGGGAGATTTGCCTCGCTTCGTCTTCGCCCATCACCTTCCCCTTAATCCGGCATGACTCCATCCATCTCCCGCGCAACAAGCATACGATCGGCAGCACCGGCCCCTCGACTCATCGGTTTTCTGATCGCGCATATCTCAGCGGGGCATTCACCATCCTCGCATTCGGCACGCACGTTCCACGGGCCGAAGCTGGCGGTCATATGAAAATACCCAAACGGCTTGCACCGCTCCTCGAAGAAGGACTCATCGACGAAGTTATCGGCCAGTTGATGAGCGGCAAGGAGGCAACGGTCTACGTTGTGCGCAGCGGCGATTCGACCCGTTGCGCAAAAGTCTACAAGGACGCGAAGCAGCGCAGTTTTCGGCAAGCCGCGTCGTACCGGGACGGCCGCAAGGTCAAGAACAGCCGGCAGGCGCGTGCAATGGAAAAAGGCACGCGCTACGGTCGTCAGATGCAGGAAACGGCATGGCAGAACGCCGAAGTCGACGCGCTGTTCCGGCTCGCCGGCGCAGGCGTGCGGGTGCCGCAACCCTATATTTGTACCGATGGCGTGTTGCTGATGGAACTGGTGGTCGACAGGATGGGAGACGTCGCACCGCGACTCAACGATGTCGATCTGAGTGAAGCCGGCGCCCTCGAACTGCACGCGCTGCTGCTCAACCAGGTTGTCCGCATGCTCTGCGCGGGAGTGATTCACGGCGACCTGTCGGAATACAACATCCTGCTGGCAGCGGATGGGCCGGTGATCATTGATCTGCCTCAGGCCGTCGACGCAGCCGGCAACAATGAAGCCGCCTCGATGCTCAAGCGTGACGTCGACAACCTGGCCGCATACTTCGGGCAATTTGCCCCTCAAATACTTACCACAAATTATGGTACGGAGATCTGGACGCTCTTCGAAGCAGGCCGGCTGCATGTCGATGCCAAATTGACCGGCCGCAACGAGGTCGACACGCGACCTGTGGACCTCGATGGCGTGCTGCAGGAGCTCGAAGCGACACGTCTTGAGGAGGACGCGCGAGTGCGGCGACAGCAGGAACTGAGCGCGGGGCGGTAACCGTGCTCGATTTCCCGATTTCCCCCAAAGGTTGCGTGAGAGTGAGGCGGTTGAGCATGTCGACGCTCAGCCATGAAGCGACGTTCGCGCGCTGCGTCGATAGGCTTCCCAAGGGTCAATCCGCGCTAGCGGCCCATTCGGAAGCGCAAGACTGCCCCGCTTTGGCACAGAAAATCACGCTACTCGCTGACGTCACCCGCCGTTGACCGCAACACGTTCGACCTGCGGAAGCGCGCGCAGCGTCGCTTAAGGGGCAAGTATTTCAAGCAGCTGCAATAGCTGACCTGATGCCGCGCCCTTTTGACAGTACGCGTCGAAGCCAGACGCAATGCCGGGCGACCGGGTGACTAATTCGTCGAGGACGGTGAAGGCGACGAGGATCATAAATTGCGACAGGGCATCCTGTCGAAGCCGTCTCGCGACCGAATATCCGTCCATGTCTGGCATGCTAATGTCTAGCACGACGATGTCAGGTAGCCATGCCGTGACAGTTCGCAACGCCGCTGGTCCGTGAAGAACAAATTGCGCATCGTATCCGGCGGCGGCAAGCGATGCGGTAATCGCTTCCGCGCCCGGCCGATAATCATCAACAACAAGGACTCGGAGCGGGCGATGCTCTTGTGCTGGCGGTAGCCTACGCATTGTCCAGCGCGCGACGGTAAGAAGTGTCATGTGGTGCCTTAGGGCGTGATTGAACGCGATTCACAGCAGCGACTGAAGGCTTGACGCGTCAACCACCTAGCCTGAACGTAACTCAAAGTAACAGCAACCCGCGTACCCACCGGGGGATCAGATGAGCCTGGCTGACTTTATTGAATCTGACCTTGCAGGGTTGATAGACGACTGGGCCGAATATGCCCTTGCGGTCAGCCAGGAGGACAGCGATCTGTCGGAAAGCCAGTTGCGGGATTCCGCCGCCGAAATCCGGACGGCGATCGCGGACGACATGCGCAATATGCAGAGCGTGCTGCAGCAGGAATCCGACAAGGACATATCCCGTGTGGCTCAGTACATCTCTAAGCTCGCCGAGCGTCCATTCAGCTATAACGGCTTCATTGTAAGCCGCATGCTCGACACGCCTGGATCGTAAGATGCCTAAGGATAAATCAGCCGCTACTGGCGAATCGTCAACTAACGCCTCTTGCGTCGTTTCTGCCCGATTGCCGAGAGACCTGTGTGCTCGTGTGCAGCTTGCAGCCGCAGAGAGAAATCAGTCTGCATCGGCGTTCATTTCCCGAATTTTGCGGGAGTGGCTTGCAGCCGCTGCAATATGAGTGTCAACACGGCATTTTTCGCGCATCGGCAAATTTCGGCCACGAGGCGACATTCGCGCGCATTGCCGCTCGGACGTTCAGATGTCGGCAGCATCCGGGTAATCGGACCTTGAAATTGCGAAGCTTAGGGGCTTTTCGGCCACTGCGGTGCGTCGTGCGGGTCATCCGGCAGCCGCCCGTTGCTCATGGTCGATCTAACCCGCTTCTCGCCTTTTCAGCGGGGAGGGTGGCTCGCACGCACCTGCATGGACGACAGCAACGCCTCGACGCTATCCAGAGCGGTTGTCAGACGCTCCAGGACGACGAGTGACCGGGCTGCATCAAGACGGCTGTGGAACACAACGTCGGCCGGTCCGATAGTTTCCACCAGATCAATCAACTGCCCGATCTCTGCGCGCAGTCGCGCACGGTCGGTATGCCCCTCGCGGACGACCCTGCCCCTCAGATTGGCAACCAGCACCTGGCAGTCTTCATAGTTACTGTGCATGCCGTCCACGACCGCCGCCCGGATCTCCCCATTACAGGAAGACAGCATGTGCAATGCCCACGCGAGCGTGCTCGAGCGGACGCTTGCCCTGGCTGGACCGTCAGGCTGGCTCCCAGATGGCGCGATCGGATCCGCCTTTGTCGATCAACATTTCAGCGTAGGCTACGCACGCGCGCCTTGCATCGCCGGTATTCAAAAAAGGACGTCTGCCGGGCACGCGGAACAGGCGGCTTCTCACCTTGTCCATCCCGGAATCAGGTTCGCTGATACGGATCGATGCATCGAATCCCCCCTCGTAGTTGTGGCCGAATCCGGCTCGAGTAGCGCAATGCGGATACACGAGCAGGGAAATATCGAGGCCTCGATAATGGCGAATGGTGGTCATCAGATCACTCCTTTGGCCGCAGCAAGCAGCCGTTTTTCTAATCGTTGAGTGGGTTTGGCCGACAGCGATGTTCGAACCGCTGACGAGCCGGCTGCGCTTCCCGGCCGGCAAGCTGGCACTCGAGCGAAACAATGATTAGGACTGTTTTGCGCCGCTCCGGGCCAAAAGCGCGCCACAATCCCTTTGCGTTGTGGTCGTACAGCGTCGGGAAAGCATCCGTCGCCCGCCGGATGGGGTCAATCCTTCATCCGCTTGATCGCGCGGCAAGCAAACCCGGTTGTCGCTGAACGTTCTGGGGGGACCGCTGTGTACGGCTGAGGGGGGACGAGGCTGACAGCCGTCGTCAGGGCATCTGAACGAAGAGAGATGACAGCGCGGACAAGATCCGCTTTGCGGACTACGTGATTTACCATACGCGCGCCGGCACCGCGGGTCAACTCAATTCGGAAAATATCTGCGCCGCCCTGCGTTGCCTGTTCCGAGGTATAGTGGGCCTCCCCCTGTGGAGTAACCGACATGCCGACATACCCGCTTCTTCTCTACAAGGGGTACGAGCTTCATCCTCTTGTCTTCCCCCGCACCTTCAGTCGCCTGGACGGCCACTCCCGCTACGCCGAGGGGTATGACTTTGCAGTGCGGATGTGTCGTCCGTCCGCGATAGCGAATTCGGCGGCAAGTCGCGTTTTCCGGCCAAACCAGCCTCATGCATTCTTCGACTTTGGAGTGGCGAGGCGTGCTGCCCGGCAGCAGGGAAGGGACATCATAGACGGCAAGGTGAACGGAGCTTCGGTCGTCGACATGTGAAAGCACTGCGGGCGCGCCAAAGTGGTGGACCGTCTCTATCGCTGACCGCCTTCTGGTCGTTTTCGAAAAGAAGCGATCCGCCGCGGAAAGCGGCAGATCGTGCGTCGAAGCGATGAGCCGAACGCAGGAACTCCTCCCGACCGGTATCGGCAGTGCCCATCAACCTTGATGTCGTTCCGCATTACCTCGTGCTCCGCGCGGGCCGCGAGCCGTATGTACTGAACGCTCACCGCCGTGTTTTGCGTCGTGAAGCCAGCCGTCTCCTGCACGCGTTCGCGAGAACCCGCGGCACGCCCACTTCGATCGCGACCGATGAGTGGAACGCCTTTTCCGGCACAGAGTCCGTTCCGGCCCCGAGCAGGCCGAGGTGCGGGCTTACGCACTGGTTGGCGGCGCGCAAAGCGAACACCAGCTCTTGTTGCTGGCTGGCCTCTGACTCCCGATGGAGTGCTTTATGTATCGGATGATCGCGTACCGCGGATTTGAGATCCATGTCGAACTCAGTCAGTCCTCAGCGGATCTCTACGACGTCACGTTTCAGATCAAGGGCGGCGACAATCTTCGTGTCGTGGGTCAGCGCGGAGGCAAGATTTCGCTGCACAATGGTCCCTATACGCGCCGCTGGGCGTACCTCATTGCTGAAGCCGCCGGGCGAGCGGCAATCGACGTGCTCCTTGGAGTGATCGTCGCGGACGGTGACCCTATCGCGTAACGGAAGTTGAGCGTCTACCGTTGCGCGGTGATGTTGCTGATTGCAGCTTCATCAGGCAGGTAATGAGATGACGTGAGCGCAGCGGCGGCGCACTGCAACTGGCTGCATTTCGCCGTCGCTGACGTAGTGTCACGCGAACGTCGGCTAGGGATACGGCGCTATGCGCATGCCCGGATGCCATCCCAGGCTGCCGGCTCCGTAAAAGAAGCGGCGACAATGAATATTCACCGTACAAGGTGGGTAATGGGTGTAGCATGAGAGTGTTGGTTGACCCACAGCCCTTCTCTGCGCCTCTCCAGTCGCCTTTCCCAACGGAATCGGGCCGCTCACTTTCATCACAGGTCGCACAGCGCGGCCGATCATGTGAAGACTGAATCAGTCGCTCACACTCTTTTCCCGATTCGTCGCATGTTGATGCGACCTCAAAGGTACTCCATGACCGCCGGTTTCCGTCTCTACCGTGGACTGGCAGTTTATCCACTGGTCTATCCACATCGCGCTACTGAGCCGGGAAATGGGCGCAACGATGAGGAACGTTTCGATGCTGCCGTACTTATCTGGGAGTAGGGAGGCTCAGGGGAAGCGCCCGCGGCCGCGTATTCCGGCTTGCGGGGACCAAGCCCTTCAGGGCGACGGCGACGCGCGGCGTGCGTCGGCTGCCTATCCACAACACAACCTCGACACGTGTTCCCAACGCACGAACATTCCTCGATCTGGAGTTGTGATTTGTACCTCGTTGCATGCAGGAACCATCGCCACACGTCCGCGGCGGTACACACAGGCAACATCGGAGATTTGACATGGACAGATCTGAACTCCTGAAGTGGATTCGACGCGACGGCTCTGGGCTTATCGACCGGTTTCTGCCGTCAGGGGCGCTTGCCGAGCTCGAAGACGTCATCCTCAACGGTCGTCACGAGGTTGATGCGGATGCTTATCTGATGTTCGTGTCAATTAGCGCACTTCTGCGTAAGGACGGCATGGCGAGCTGCGATTCGGACCGCGAGGCCGGCCGGATTATGGCACTGCTGAACACGTGACGCACGCCCTCCCATCCACGCGGCGCTGGTGCAATGACCATGGCTGCGCCGCACCCGAATAAGGAACGACAGTGCGCTTCAATTCGACACGATTCATCATCGACCCGACGCCACGCAGGGCTGACGGCGAATACATGGCTCATGCCCGCATCCGTACCAGCCGTGCGGACGGGAGCGAGTACGACATTCATCTAAGTGGTGATCTTGCGGGCTTCGACGTGCGCGAAGACGCCATTGCCCATGCAAAAAAATGGGCGCAGGACTGGCTGGACGTGTGCTTTGGCTGAAGGGGCTCTCACAGGAGCTACATCCGGATGATTCACGGCGAAAACTCACAACAAGGAAAAAGTTGACTACCGTAATCCCCAAGCTGAACGAACCGGTGGAAGTCGCGTTGCGCCGCTTCCGCCGTTCGATTGAGAGCACCGGTTTGATAAAGGAACGTAAGCGGTCGGTGAACGACGCCCCTCAGTGGATCTGCTCGAGCATGGCCCAAGGCAGTAGCGCCGCGTAATCGTCAGCGGTCGTAGCGGTCGGCAATTTCGCAAACAGCCAGACGAGATAGCGATACGGCTCGACGCCGTTGGCCTTGCACGTCTCGACGAGCGAGTACAGATTGGCACTGGCCTGCGCGCCCGCAACGGTATCGGAGAACAGCCAGCCTTTACGGCCGACGACGAACGGCCGGATCGCGTTCTCGCACAGGTTGTTCGAGATCGGCCACGCGCCGTTCTCGACGTAACGGGTCAGCTTGTGCCATTGGCCGCCCATGTATTGCAGTGCTTTTCCGAGCACGCTCGACGGCACAACGCCGGGCAGATGCTTGGCCATCGTGCGCTCGATGATGGCGAGTACGCGCACGCTGTATCGTGTGCGCAGTCGCTGCCGCCGCTTCGCTTCCCACTTTGCACTACGCGCCTCGGCGGCGAACAGTTTGCCGATCAGCGTAACGAAGCGCGTCGCCAGCAGATCCGGCGAGCGTGCCGCTTTGGGCACGGACTCTTCGGCCTTGATAAAGCCACGTCGCACATGTGCCCAGCAGCCGAGATGCACGAGCCGGTGATCGTGGGCGATGCCGTTGTAAAGCTCGTAGCCGTCGGTCATAAACGCAGCGCCGGACCTTACGCCGGCATAAAGCCGCTGTGCATGCTGTGCACCTCGCCCCGGCGAGTACGAGAACATTCGCACCGGCGGACCGGAGCCGTTGACCTGTGCCCACAGATAGCTCTTCGACTGCGGACTTCGTCCGGGTTCCTTAAGTACCTGGAAGGTCGTCTCGTCGCCGTAGATGAGGTCCGATTCGAGCAGCACATCGCGCATCAGGTTAATGACGGGCTGTGCGGCAAGACCCACACGCACGACGCTGGCAGCCAGTGTATTCGACGAGATGTCGCCGCCGAAGCGGCGCAGCAGCGTCGCCTGGCGATACAGTGGCATGCCGTACTGATACTTGCCGGTAATGATCCACGCGAGCGCCGATTCCGTGAGCAACCCACGCGGGATGATCCGTACCGCGGCTGGCGTTACCTTGATGCCCAGATCGCAGCACGGGCAGGCGTATTTGACGCGCTGATGCTGAATGACGCGCACCTGCTCAGGAATCACGTCGAGCTGTTCGCTCGTCTCGAAGCCGATCTCGACGAGCGCGTGGCCATCGTGCGCGCAGAACCGCTCCGATTCCGGCAGTTCGTGGCGCACGACATCGCGCGGCAGATTCGGATCGAGTGGCTTGCGCCCGCGTTTGCGTGTGTGAGCGGCGACCTGCGTGCCGGGTACGTCCTCGCGCGCGGGTGCGGCGTCGGTCGGTGCCAGTGCTTCGGCTTCGTTGAACAGGCCGAGCTGGTCGGCGTGGCGTGCCTCGCTCGATGCGCCGAACAGTTCGTGCCTGTAGGCGCGCAGCTTCTCTTCAGCCAGATCGCGTTGGGCACTTACGAAACGAAGCTCGCCACGCAATGCCTCGCGCTCGGCAAGCAGTGCCTGGTATTCCTCAGCATTCAGCGTGACGGTGTCGTTTGGCATTCCACTATTAGACCATGCTGTGCGCGCCGTGTTTAGCTGATCCGCGCGTAATATCGCTGAGGGTGTTTCTGGATCACGGCAAGATCGATGCCGTCGAGCAGCCAGTGCAGTTGCTCGACGTTGAGCGTGATCGTTTCGCTTCGTGCAGTCGGCCAGACGAAACGGTCAGCTTCGAGCCGCTTGAGCAGCAGCCAGAAGCCGTTGCCGTCCCAGCCGAGAATCTTGATGCGGTCTCGGCGGCGGTTGCCGAACACGAACAGGCCTGAAGTCATCGGGTGCAGGCGCATCGCCTGTTCAACCAGAATCGACAGGCCGTTGATGCCCATGCGGAAGTCGACCGGATCGCGATGCAGGTAGACCTTCAGCCCTTCGTCGAACCGGAACACGGCAGCCTCCCGAGCATCTGGACCACTGCCGTCAGTTCTTCGAGGCTCGTTTCGCCCAAGTCTAATTCGACACCATTGGGTAGGCGCACATGCAGTGCGACTGCTGTTGCCGGCGCCCCAGGTAGCGGCTCGCGTGCCACCACCGGGGGCTGCGACGGCACTGCCACGACTGGCGCAAACGCCGACGCAGATGAGTTCACCAGCTCACGCGCTGGCATGTCAATCGATACTCCGTCGATCATCTCGATCGTGCGCGAATCCTGCTGGCCGGCCACCGCCGTTTCGCGTTGCATCAGATACTTCGTAATCCATTTGCGCAGCAGGTTGGCATTGATCCCATGCTCCTGCGCCAGTCGAGCAACCGACACGCCTGGTTGCAGCGCCGCTTCGATCAGCGTGCGTTTGGCGCCCTCATCGTACCGGCGACGCCCGTCCCGCGTCAGCCGAACTACTCCTAACTCTGAGTTTTTGACAGTCATTGGTGTCCACCTATTTAGGTGGACACCTTTCTCTCATACTCCATCTGCCAATGGCAGGGCGTGGGTCATTGACCGCTTACAAAGGAACTGCGGGCCAGAACGGCTTATGAAACACCTAGTGCGAAACGCAAACGAAAAAAAGCTGCCGCTGTGGCCCGACTCCGAAAACAAATCAAACGGTCGTTGCCACCGAGGAAGCAGTACTGAGCCGAAGTGGTGATGCGGGTAAGCGAGCGACGGCTGTGCTCGAGAAGCAGTCGTTGGCGGCCTGCGGCGCGGAGGACGGCAACGGGTCGGGAGTACGCACTGCCGACTGGCTGCTTCGGGGCCGCGCAATTTCGGTGACCGCTTTCGAGCGATGAGTCCGGGGAGCGGACTGACGCAGCCCGTTAAGGGTTATTCGATGCCTGCCGTCGGCCACAGGAACGTGACGGTACCTCGGCGCGTGCCGGCAGGCGTCGAATAAGCCCGATGGAGGAAACCGCGGAGTACCCCAATGCGGTTGGAGCTTTCGCGGCTATGGCGATTGATAGCGCGGGATGTTCAGTGATGTCGGGTGCGACACAGTCTGGCGAGAAGCCGATCGGGCACTAACGCCATCGCGACGCGGTGCAGTTGGGTATTCGGGATGATGAAGCGGGCGCACGAAGCACATCGCGAAGCGACGCGCGCATACGTCCGTTCGTGGGCCGCGTCGCCGCAAAGCCAACGTTGGACAGGCAGTTCGAGGAGCCGTGAGGTTCATGGCTGATCCAGGCGCATGGGCGGTGCGCGGATCGGGGCGCTGCGCGCGAGGATGTCGATGACGATCATCGGTGCGCCGCAGTGCCGACAGATGAAGACGGGCCGGGTTTCGATGATGGCGTGGTCCGGTGATGGGCTGGTCGCGGGTGCGATGTGCAGCAGATCGCGCACCCGCGCGAGTCTGGCGCGGCGCACCGGGTTGGCGAGCAATCCGTAGTGACGGATGCGATGGAAGCCACTGGGCAGCACATGGAGCAGGAAGCGGCGCATGAATTCGCCGGTTTCGAGGGTCATGGTCTTGTAGCGGGTGCGTCCCTTTGCACGGTAGTCCTTCCAGCGGAACGTCACGCCGCGCTCATCGAAGGCGACGAGGCGCTGGTTGGAGATGGCGACGCGGTGCGTGTAGCGTGAGAGGTACTCGAGCACCGCTTCCGGTCCGGCGAACGGGCGTTTGGCGTAGACCACCCATTCGCAGGTACGTAGCGGCGCAAGCCACCGGGCAAAGGTAGCGGGATCAGCGAGGCCGGTGTACTCGCCGAAGAACTGCAACTGGCCGCGCCTGTGTGCGTCTGCGAGTGCTTCGAGGAAGCGGCGCCGGAACAGGCGTGAGAGGACGCGCACGGGCAGGAAGAAGCCGGGGCGGCAGGCGATCCAGCGCTCACCGTCAGGCGACAGTCCGCCACCGGGTACGATGCCGTGCACATGCGGGTGATGCGTCAGCGCCGAGCCCCAGGTGTGCAGTACGAGCGTGGCGCCAATGTGAGCGCCGAGATGCCTGGGATCCCCGGCGATCGTGCGCAGCGTGTCAGCGGCGATGTCGAGCAGCAGGCCGTAGATGATCCGTTTGTTGTACCAGGCGATCGCACTGATGGATGCGGGAAGCGTGAAGACGACGTGGAAGTACTCGATGGGTAGCAGATCGGCCTGGCGTGCCTCCAGCCAGCGGTGTGCGGCACTGGCCTGGCACTTCGGGCAATGCCGGTTCCGGCACGAGTTGAAGGACACCTCTGTCATTGTGCAGCCTGAACAGCGCAGCACATGTCCGCCCAGTGCCGCGGTGCGGCACCGTTCGATGGCCGACATGACCTTCAGCTGCCCCAGGCTCAGATGTGTCGTGGCTCGCCACGCTGGCCCGTGGCTGCGGAAGATGTCCGCAACCTCCAGCATGAGGCGCTACAGCGCGTGGGCCTACTCGGAGGGCAGACGGTCCAGCGGACTGGTGACCTCGTGCAGCAGGTCGGTAGCCACCTGGACGTAGAGCGCGGTGTTCTCAAGCTTGGCGTGGCCGAGCAGAACCTGGATTACGCGGATGTCGACCTTCTGTTCGAGGAGATGCGTCGCGAAACTGTGGCGCAAGGTATGCATGGATACACGCTTGTCGATGTGCGCGGCTTCGGCGGCGGCATGAATGGCGCGGTTCAACTGTCGCGTGCTCAACTGGTCGAGTGGATCGAGCCCGGGAAACAGCCACCCGCCGTCAAACATCTTGCCCTGCGCACGGGCCATGCGCCACCATACGCGCAGCCGCTCGAGCAGCACCGGCGAGAGCATGGCGTAGCGGTCGCGGCGGCCCTTGCCCTGCTCGATACGCAGTGTCATGCGTTCGCTGTCGACGTCGGTGACCTTCAGCGCTACCACTTCACTCGCGCGCAGCCCGGCACCGTAGGCGACCGACAGCGCAGTCTGGTGCTTGAGGTTGCCGGCTGCCTCGATCAGCCGCCGCACTTCGTCGGGACTGAGCACGACGGGCAATATGCGGGGAACGCGCACCGGTTGCATCCTGACTATCAGTTCGGGCCGGTCGAGCGTGACGGTGAAGAAGAACTTCAGGCCGGTGATCGCGTGGTTCAGCGACACGGCCGATGTGCCGTGATCGACCAGATAGAGCTGGTAGCGGCGCAGGTCCTCGACGGTGGCTGTGTCAGGTGAGCGCCCGAGAAACCGGGCGAACTCGCGCACGATGTGCAGATAGACGTCCTGCGTCTTGGGGGCTAGCTGGCGCATGCGCATGTCGTCGATCATGCGTTGGCGCAATGGGCTGACGTTTGCCGGTAAGGAGGTCATGATTCGGCTCCTGTTGAAGAGCGAGGCGGATTGCCTCGTTCGCCAACATAAACCGCGTGACCGGCTTGACCTTCACCTCCAGCATCGGATCGTAGCCCCTACCGCGCGAGCGGTTTAGTCCGTCGACCCACTCCGGTCAGATGGCTTTCTCAGAACTGGTCAGTCAGCCAATTTCAGGTTTTGCGAACTGGAGCGCCAGAAAGCGGTCGTCGGCGAACTGACCCAATCGGCCAGGAAGCGCCCTTCACACGGCACGCAGCCCAGTCATTCCGGCGTCGGTTGTACCTTGGAAACGGCCAGTCGATCCGCGCGCCCTGGACAGATTCTGTTCGATACTCTCGCAGTAGATGCGATAAGCCCTGTCCCTTTGCCAGCCCGCCACCTCTGTCTAACCTGCGCACCATACCAGGCAAGGGGGCGTAGGTGGGTAGGGCCCGCGTTACTTCATATGCGGAACGGGCCGCTCGATAAAACAGTTACAAGATAAGTATTGACGATGGTTCCCTGCGCAGGTACCGTTCGGCTCGAAGTTCAAGAAGTTCGATTGCTGTTCATCAATTGCTCGCTCCTCAGCGGTATTCGTTGTCCTCTCCCTCCTTGACGCTTCACACACTCTTTAAAAGAGCAATCTTCGTTTTTCTCAAGGATTTTTCATGGATACCGGTACCGTCAAGTGGTTCAACGACAGCAAAGGCTTTGGTTTCATCACGCCGGACAAGGGCGGCGACGACCTGTTTGCTCACTTCTCCGAAATCACGAGCGACGGTTTCAAGACGCTGGCTGAAAATCAGAAGGTGAGCTTCGAAACGAAGCAAGGCCCGAAGGGTCTTCAGGCGGCGAACATCAAGCCGCTGTAAAGTTTGAAGGGCCCGGCCTCCGGCAACGGACACCGGGTTGCAGCGACACCCTCGCGGAGCGTTGTCTCCCAAAGTTGGCGCGATCTCTGCTGGCTGCATCTGTCTATTCAGCAGCTTGCCCCGCGCCATACGCCTCGTTGCACCTCATTCTCCCCCTTTGGCTTCAACGCCCATTTTCGCTTTCCGAATGTTTCGGATTCGGCTTGCGATGGCTTTGAATCAGCTCACCCGTGCACATTTCGCATGGCACGCGGGCGCTCGAACATCATCGAACTTCATTAAAATTAAAATGCAGCACAAACAAATTCAACAATACAACGGCTATGCCGTCCAACCCTCGACGCATCGTTTGCCCGACGGTAGTTTTTCATCCGACCTGCTGATCGAACGTATCAATAGCGTGCGAGCCGAAGGTCGGTACCAGTTCTATTCTCTCGATTACTTCAAGAGTGAAGAACAGGCGCTGCAGCACTCGGCGCGCTGGGCACGCAACTGGGTCGACACGCGCGGTTAACGGCGACGCGCCAGTTCGAAGCACTCAGCGCATCTGAGGCATTAGGGCGCGCGCAACGAGGCGCGCCCAAACGTCACGCGGGCTCGGTTCTTTGCGTTCCGATTCCATCCGCGCGCTCAGTTCGACCTTCACGATTTTCCCTTTCTACGGGTCTTCGGCAAGCTACGTTCTTCTGGCATTGAAGGCGGTGACGTGCTCGATGGCGGAATAGACCAAGTGTGAACGCAGGCGCGATTTTCATTGACCGCTCCTGCTTCGGCCGGCACTCATGGGATGAGCGGCGTCTTCGGCGCCATTTCCGACCGTCTTCTGATCTGATTGGGCATTTGCCCGAAATGAATCGTCGCCTGGGCGGAGAGCGCCCCATATCAGGCCGTGAGTCGTACCGACACTGTGACTTCCTGTCCCTTCAGGGTCTTACGTCATACCCGACACTGCCACGGACTCGGCCGCATCGCGCTCGCGGTCCCGGGGCGCATCGATCGGCAAGCCGAACGCCCTCAATACATCTTCTTTGGCGGTTTCGACCGCCGAATGCGCTGGCGCAGGGTCAGTATTTTGCAGTCTTCGTGTTCCACGCCCTGTCTCCCTCAGCGCTCGATGCGCAGCTAGCTGGCTGCATTGAGCAAGCGAGAGACCCGGCCCGCCGTTATTTTCCCTTTGCGGCGCAACCCTGAACTCCCAGCCGGTAGAATCCCTCCGCGTGGACCGAACCGGTTTGATCCCGCGCAGCGCGAAAAAATCGACCAGACCACCCTTTTCAGGCACCAAAAATGCGACGACGAGGGACTACCCCGAGATCATATGCCGCCCTCAGCGTTTTATCCGATCCTCCGCCCGTGGACTACGCGCCGCGTCGCTCTGCACGGCGAAAGGCTGCGCGTGACAGTGGTTGATGATAACCATGATGGGGCCGACGCACTCGCGGCATATCTGTCATTACATGACATTCAATGCCGGGCCGTCTACAGCGGGAAGGACGCGATCGCGATCGGAAGCACATGGCCGTCCCATCTCTTCCTTATGGATGTCTCGATGCCAGGATGCAACGGACTTCAGGTTGCGCGTTCGCTGCGGCTTGCTCCGGAGACCGCGACAGTTCTCGTCATCGCTCATACAGCACTCGACGAGCTTTCTGTTCGACAACATTCGACGGATGGCGAATTTGACGGATATTTCCAGAAGGGCTGGGACCCCAAGCAACTGATCTGGCTGCTTGCTAAGCTCATCGGATAACCGCTTCCTTCCTCATTCTAAGCGGTCGGCGCGGCGGAGCACGGGGCGCCCCGTTTACTGAACGTGTCTCCCAAGCAATGTCGGTGTTCGTTCTGCGGGAGCGCAATTGTAAGTGTCTCTTACACCCGACTTTCCCACCCTACACTGATTGAGCGCCTGGGTAGGAATTGCCTTCCATATCTGTCGGCGGCCGAGAGAAGAACGTCATGCCATGCCTCCACGTCGAACATTCTCATCTTCGCCTGGCTGACGAACAACTCGGCCTCGCATACCGACTGATTGCTGCGCAAGAGAATCGGCTGCTGCAATGCAACGCATTCGGCTGGGACAGCCAACTGACCGCGGAACTGCTGATCGCGTTGCGCGCAATTTCCAAGACGTTCGAAATTCACCGGAAGGCCATCGCCGATGCGATAAAGCGGGAGCTGCAGTCATCAGCGAACCGGTGAAGACGAAATCGAATCCGTGCGGGGACGTGAATCGTCGCCCGCCTCGTTGTTGCACCGCCCCCTGCCGCAGGTCACTGCGCCCCTGCGCGCAGCACTGGGTTGCGAAGCGCTGACCTGTCCATACCAGGGACGGTCGAGCGTTGGATGGCCGAAGCATTTTGAAAAGCAGCCATTGACTTCTCCGCGCTTGAGCGGCAACTAGGGGTCGCGCTACGTCAGTCCGCTCCCTGAACTCATCGCTCGGAAGCGGTCACTGGAATTCTGCGGCCCGTAAGCGGCCAGTCGGCAGTGCATACCTCCGACCCGCAAGCGACATCCGGCCTGGTTGGGTTGACTGAGCGGCTGATGTGGGCGCGGCTGCAGTCGCGCGCCCCCCTAGTCGTGGCGCTGAACAGCCCGATCAAAAACCAATGGGCGGTCGCTATTTCCGAAGTTTTTGAAATGCTTATGGCCGAGTCCATGAAGGACTTGACTCAAACCGGCGGCCGCCATATAGTTTGCCACATGGTGAAGTTTCCAGTCAGTCAACTCGATCGTACGTTTTCCGCCCTTGTGGACCCCACGCGGCGGGCCATCCTCGCGCGGCTGGAGCGTGAACCCGGCCTGTCGGTGACGGAAATCGCGCGCCCGCTGCCGATCAAGCTACCAGCGGTGATGAAGCATCTCGACGTGCTGAGCGACGCAGGTCTGATCTCTCGCATCAAGAGCGGCCGAACCGTATCGGTCGAACTCGTCGCCGCTCCGATGGAAGAGGCGATGGCTTGGCTTTCGCGCTATCAGCGCTTCTGGTCCGCGAGTCTCGACCGCCTTGCCAATTTTGTCGAAGGCGAAGATGAATGAGTGAGGAGAAACCCAGCCTGACGATCGTGCGACGCCTGAAGGCATCGCCCGCGCGAGTCTACGCGGCTTGGACGCGGCCAGAATTGATGGCGCGCTGGTGGGGGCCCGACGCCGGGCCGGTGCTGAGCGCCGAAGCTGACCCACGCGTGGGCGGCGGCTTTCGTGTGGTGTTCCAGACATTGGACGGCGAAACGCACGACTGCCACGGCGAATACCAGGAGGTCGAGACAGATCGCAAACTCGTCTTCACATGGGAGTGGGTCACGCTGCCGGAGCGACGCTCTCTGGTGACGGTCGAGTTGCGCCCCCTCGATGCTGGCACGGAGATGAAGTTCACGCACGCGCAATTTTTCGATGAAGTCGCGCGTGACGGTCATCACGCCGGCTGGAACGGCGCTTTCGATAAATTGGACAGTCTCATCGCCGAACTGGAGCGCCCGGACGTCGGTGATTGAAGCCACTGTTCGCAGGGAAACACAGTGTGATTTTGTTAGGGTCGATTCGCCCGAAGATTCGCCGCGCCAGATATTTAGATCTACGAATTTAATAAAAACGGAACCAGTCATCTAATCGACGCATCTTTCGAAGGTTCGTCCCGGCGGCCCGGAGAGGCGAGCTGTTCAGATATGGCAGTCACTTTGGAGTCCAAATGAATATCATTATTGCATTGTTCCACAAGATCAGCGACCTCTTTGCGTCGCCTCATCTTCCCTTGGATTCGGACTACTCGTTGGAGGCGCGTAGTCGCGAATCGAATCGGAAGCGTAAAGCACTCGCTACACTGTTCCACATTGAGCAGAGCGACTATGACATTGAGGAGCGCGACTAAAAACCGTTGAGCGGGCCGGCGTGACGCCACTGCGTAAGGGAGCGCGATTCACCTGTGTAAATGGCTCAACAAGGGTATCAACGTACGCGGGGATCGAAATTGAGGATGCGTTCGTCGATCTAGACAGAGGCCCGCAGATTGTGACCATGTATGCCGGAACGCTCGATGATTCCTTGCGTTTCAGGCCCGAACTTGCTCACTTAATGTCCGAACGCCATCAATTGTTTGGCAGCCGCTTAGCGTTCGGTAGCGGTCCTTCGCGAGCATCTACCCGATATCTCAAGCTGGGCCGGCTTGAGGCAGTGCCGTCCGCAATTTGCTCGCCAGAAACCGGCCGTTGAGCGAGGGCGAGCGAGACCTCGGCCAGCCAAACTGGACGAGGGCCTCGACCGTCGGCTAATGGCCGGTGGGGTGTGCTCGCCAACGGCCGCTTTAAGGTGCTCAAGTTCGCAAAACCGTGATTCGACCGACTGACCGCTGTGGAGCGGGTCGTCCGACCGGGGTGGGGAGCGGATTCAACCATCAGCAAGATCGCGAAGCGCGCGGAGGCACACGCCTGTTACGCAAGAAGTGCGGACTGGTCGATATGAGCCAGTACGGTCTGGAGTGGCTCTGTGGCGCCGCGCTTTCGCCGCGGTGGCGCTCATTGAAGCGCTTGACGACTGCGGCGGACAGCCGGCTGACGGCCTCAACCCGGAATGATGCGGCTTTCCATGTAGCTTTCGGGTTAGTCGATCACTGGTAAGAGGATGCCGCGTGCCAAAGAAGCGCGCCGAGGACCGCCGCAATCGCGATCCAGCACGGTGCGAGCACCGGGATCGGTGCGACAAGGACGGCAAAAGCAATGCCAAACACGAGCAGAATGCCGTGACCGGCCAGGTGAAACGACAGTGGACTGGCGAAGCCCGCCGCTGATGCCTTGATCTTGCGACGCATCGCACCGTCGAAGAATGCCGCAACACAGAAGACCATCGTGCCGAAAATCCAGAGTTTCATGACGCTCGCCCGATACACGACCCGGTATAGCTCGTGCCAGAAGTTGTGGACCCACGTGTGCGCGAACTCGGACACTCCCCCATCGCCAAGATCACCGCTTCCAGTCGCGTCGATGGTCGCGCGCACAAGGCCCGTTTGCACGAACCAGGCGTCGAACCGTTCGTTTGTCTTCTTGACCACTTCATCGGCCCGCTCGACACCGACAATTGCTGCGACCGATGCTGCTTCCTCGGGCGGCACCGAGAACAGTGAGGGCTCGGGAATGGCCGGCATGATGAACACGGCAAGCAACGGGACGAAGAAGAACCACCACTTGACGTGGGAGACGAACCGGCTACCGGCCATAGGCGTGCATCCCCCACTCGATCAGGAATGATCCGATCCGCACCAGAAGGTAGAGCGGAAAGCCAATCAGCCCGGCGAGGCCAAGATAGAAATGCACGGGCCGCCGCGCCACAAAGAGCGCCAGAGCGAACGCCATCGCGTTTGGACCGCGTGAGAACTCCGGCGGTCGCCCGCCTTCAATCTCGTCGATCGCGCTGGCTGTCGATATGGCCCGGCGCGCGACGTCCGGTTCAACCCTCGATAGCTTCGCTATCAGAAAAGGCGTGAGCGACATCATAGTCCTCGAAATAGAGTCGGAAGTTTTCGCCCGTCAGCGCGCGCGCGGCCAACTGGAAGGCGGCCGAGCGCTGCGTGACGGATTCCGGGCAGCGCTCGTCGAACATGCCCGTTTCGAGCTTGCCGTAGCGCGCCTCGAACGTGGTCACCGGCTCGAGCATCGGCGGCCAGACGTGGTAGCGATCGCCGTCAATTGCCACGTAGCGGCGCGCATACAGCAGGTGAGCGCGGGAAAATAGCCCCTGCATGAACGCGATGTGCGGGTTGCCCGTCTTGCGCGTGCGCTTGTAAGCGGCCAGCGCGCAGTCGAGCATCTCCTTGACTAGCGGCTCGCTCTCCCCCATGAACTTCTCTCCGATGAAATCGGCCACGCGACCGCAGGCGAGTTCAAGTTCCGGCGCCACCGTGAAAACGGGAATCAGGCGGGACGACAGCTTGTGTTCGCGAATGATTTTTTTAAATACGGCAGACATGCGTAGTTTTTCAGCCTTGAAGGATGGGAATACGGCCCTGATAGACGGCAGCGCCCGAAATGCGCATGAAGTACTGCAAATTCGGCAAGCCATGAATCAGGCGCGTTGGGATCAGCGGAACCTTCTCCAGTTGAAGCGAACGTGAAACGGACCCGGTAAATTCACCGATATGCGCTTCGCTGCCCGTGCTTGTACTGCCTGTGAGCGTCAGGTTGCGAATCGCGGTTTCCCCGACCTTGTCGGAAAACCACTGCGCGGTATCGCTGTCTTCCAATCTTAGGATGATCTGATTGTTCAGATTGCCCAAAACCTGAAGCATTTTGGCGGCGTTTCCAAGCCGCGCTTCCAGGTCCGCGCGCGCCTGGAATGCGACGAATGCCTTGAAGCCTGCGCCGCGCCCCTTGTTGAGAATCTGGATCACCTGCTCGTTGATCGCTTCCGCAATCTCGTCGATGATCAGCACCACTTCGGGCGGCGAATCGTAGAAGTTGTAGATTGAACCGCACACCGCGGCCACGTCCGAGAGGATCATCGACGCGATCGCTTTCTGCACGATGTTGTTCGACAGCGAGTCGAGGCCCATGTACAGGACGGCCTTCTGCTTGATGACCTTGTCGATATCCCAAATCTCGCGCTCGTCGTCGAAGTCGTCGGCCTTGGGCGCGAGCATGAGGCCCGTCTCCCCCGTAGCCAGCATCTGCAGCAGTGGCAGCGCCGACGCGATGATGCGCATGTAGTGCTCACGGTCGTGCACGTGCGTGGCAATCAGTCCGTCGATCGCTTCGTTGCCTCGCTCCTGTGCCGCGAACTGCGCGTTGTAAAGTCCGATCATCCCGTCGACGAGCGAGGTAGCGTTGTTGCGCTGACCCTGCCGCGTCGTTTCAGTGGCGACCTGTTGCTCCCAGTCCGAAAGCCCTTGTTCAACGAAGAAGCGCTTGAGCGCCTTTTCGAGCAGCGACGTGATGCCCGACTGTGCATACTTGAGGATCGAGCGCAGGGTCGGCTTGTCTCCGAAGTAGAGCTCGCCCTTCACGGCACGGTCGATGAACAGGAACGCGAAGTCGCGGAACGGGCCCTCCTCCATCAACTGCGCGATCCGGCTGGGGATTTCCGACGGCTGCGACCAGTTTTCGATCGGGTTCAGGCGGATCGACTCGGACGGCTTGGCCTGGTTGAAGTACAGGAATTTGCGACCTGAACGCACGCATTCCTTCTCGACGCGACGTTTCCACTCCGCATCGTTCTTCGGGTCAACGATGATGAGCACGTCGCCGAGGTGAATGACCTGGGTGGAGATCACCTCATAAGTGCGGGTCTTGCCCGCGCCGGTCGTGCCGCCGACTAGGGTGTGACCACCCATCGCCTTGTAGTGAAACGGCACCAGCGCCTTTTTTGGCTCCATGCCGTGAATCCACGACGAACCCTGCGGCATGCGATCGCGGATGCTGTCTTTCGGCGCGAACATGCTTTCGATGGCCTCTTCGATTTGGCGGCCCGTCTTCGTCCTGTTGAGCCAGCGCGGCAAACCGGGAATATCGGTCGTCGGCATACGCAAAATGTCATGCGCGATCTGGGAATGCTTCTGCGTCCACTCGTAGCCGATGCCGAGATACATTGAATTCGCTTCAGTGCGCATCCGCTTCTGGATCTGCAGCAACTTCGGCACCTCCAGCGTCGTCAGCCATTTGGTCGAGATGGCCATGCGGAAAGTCAGTGCGCGCCAGATCTGCGCGGACCGGAGCGCCAGAAACGCAAGGGCCACCAGCGCGAACGACCAGCCATAGGGCATGCCTGAGATAGGTAACAGCACGATCGCCGCCAGCCAGAACGCCGCCGCGCGAACTTCGTACATTGGCCTGAAATGGTTGATGTAGCTGTTCACGCAGGGCTCGCGAGTATGAGTTGCCCCGCGCGGGGCGCGAGGGTGACTTCGGTTGATGCATCGGCGACCATCAGGCTGCGCTTGCGCATGTGCTCCACGAGCGTGCTGGCGGCGATGCCGTAGCTTCCGATCAGGCGCTTGGGCACGACAAGCCCTTTCCCGGTCCATTGCACGGCCGCCTTGCCACTGGCGACGTCTTCACTGAGTGCCTGAAAAAACTCGCGTACCGAGCCAGGCACGCCCTTGAGGACTTCATCGAACGCCGACGCGTTCGACGCCTTCGGAATACTTGTCGTCGGTGCTGGTGAGCGCATGGCGGCCGGATCGACCGCGGCGGACACCGGCGCCGGCGACTGCACAGGCGCAGTGTCCGCAGATACCGAAGCGGGCAGAACCTCGCCCGTCGACGGATCCACTACCATGGCTGGCGGCGGTGTACCAGCCGACGCCGGCGTTGCTGCTGATTCCGTTTGCGCCGGTGAAACCGGCGTGCCCGACGTTGGAGCCGGATTGTGCGGTGCTGCCGTTGCGCTCGCGCCTGTTACCGGCTCTCCCGGCGTTGTCACTGGCTCGAGCTCGGCAGCGACGTGGACAGCCGAAGGCACGGCGAACTGGACCGGTGCGAATACACCACGCTGCGCCTTGCGGTCGAACTCGTCGGCTGTGCTGACGCCCTGGCGGACCACCTTGTGCAGCAGCGATTCGGCTTCGATCGGCCGCATGTTCGGATTGATCGCGCCAAAGAGTTCCGCAAGCACCTCGGCGTCCAGACCCGCGAGCAACCCGGAGCCCACCAGCATCTGGGCAAGCATGCCGGTACGCATCCGTTCGACGGGCAGCGGGGTGTCTCGCCGCGTGAGCCGATACGACGATCCGGCCAGCCACGGGCCAAACTGACCGTGAACCGGCGGATTCCACATTGCACGGTCGCGATCCCGCTCGGTGGCGAAGTGTCGGTACGGTTCATCGAGTCGTGAACACACGGCGGCCAGAAACACCGCGTAGTTGTATTGCGGCTCGATGCGCCGGCGCTTTTCCGAAGTGAGGTTGGTGCCGAACTTCTGGCCGCCAGCCAGCCGCATGGCGTAGAACGCGGTCTCGATCGTGGCGCGGAAGGCGCCGCCAGATTCCCGGTACAGATCCGGGCTCAACGGCAACGACGAGAACCACGAGGCGCAGGCGCGCAGCACGGCAAGCCACTTGCGCTCCAGCTCGCCCTGGCTGGCTTCGTTCGCACACTGCGCAATCAGGTCCACGCGACGCTGATATTCGCCAATCAGCGTGTCCACGGTCATAGGCGTATGCGCGGTCATAGCAGCGGCTTCGCCAGTTTGGCCAGCGCCCCGCCGGTAACCCCCGTGCCGCCCCCGAACATTCCCGCGATTTTCGGAATCTCGAACGACACGAGAAACACGAAGAATGCGAGGTCAAAGACGTATCCCGCTGAGTACGCGGTGGTCAATCCCGCGTTGGTCGCGGCCTGGACAGCATTCACGAGACTTCCCGTCACGAGTCTCATCATGATTGCGGCCACGACCATATACATGCCCGCACTGATCATGAAGTCGAGCCAGGACTTGAAATAGCCGCGCGTGAACGATGAGAATCCGAGCGCAAACGCGATCTGGCCCATGACCGCGCCGCATGCGAACTGCAACTGTCCCACGTTGATGAAAAACACGAACACGACCGAGGTGATTGACAGAAGCAGGTACGCGGCGAGGAGCGGGAAGACTCCAATCAGCACCGACATGTATTCGTACCATTTCGCACCGGAAAATGCCTGCACAACGGAGTCGAAGATCTGACCGGCAGCGTTGCCGATAATGCTGACCGAACTGCTCATGTTTGTGCCACCGGCGATCTCCGACGACAGTGTCTGGAACCACTTGTAAAAGGACGGCACCCAGGTCGCATACCCAATGTAGAAGGATGCAAAAATGCCGAGCATTCCGAGTTCTTCGAACACTGCGATCCACGCCATGACAGGGTCTTTCGTCGCGGCGAAGCGGACCGCGGCCAGCACGATCGTGATGACCGCGAGGCCACCGGCGAATTTGTCCGATTCCTGGCTGATGCTCTTGCTTGCGTCAGCGGCCGTGCTGATCACCGCCGCAAACATCGCGGTGATCTTGTCCATGGCGGACGCGTTTCCTTTTGCCAGTTCACCAGCCTTGACGAGTGACGAAGCGGCAGATGAGGTAGACGTGCTCGGTGTGCTGGAAGTGGGAACCACGGTGCCGTCCGGCAAGGTCGTGACATCGTCGGCAAAGGCCAACCCGGGGCACGCGAACACACACAGCGGCACCAGCGCTGTAAGCCAAAGCCGGTTCAGATAGCGAAGCATGCTGTTCTACCCCACCGCTTCAAAGGCCATAGGACGCGCGTTCGGCGGCCTGCTTGTCCTGGAAGGTCTGCGCGGCCGCAGCGCGATCCTTGTCATCCTGGTTGGCTACTGACTGGTTCTGCGCATCATGCTGCTGCTTGCCGGCCGTCAACTGGATCAGGTCACTCATCTGGCTCGACACGATATCCAGGTAGTGGGTCGTCATCTCAGCGGTTGCCTGCTGCGTCGGCGTGAGGGTCATCTGCGACTGCAGGTCCTGGCGGCGCCTGGCCAGCGTCTGGGCGTGTGTCATGACGTCATTGCCTGCTTGGAACAGCCGGGTGACCTCACTGTCGCGCTGGTTGTAGAGGGTTTTCATGTCGGCGAACCACTGTGCATCTGTTTTGCCCGACCGGGAAATCAGGGTCTGGACGTGACTGACCCACTCGCTGCCGTGCTTGAGGTCGCCATACATGTCAGTCATGGTGCTGGCAAGCTGCCTGTACTTGCTGATGTCGCCCGTAATCTCATCGTACTGCGCCTTCATGGCTGCCGGATCGAGGTTCATCGACTGGAGCAGCTGGTTGGCCATCATCTGGTACTGGTAGACGATGTTGCTGTCCTGATAGATCTCGGTCTTGACGGCCTTCCCCGCGGTGATGATGTTCTGCCCGAGGTTAGCCGCGTCAATGACCGCGAACTGGGCGTACGCAGCGTGCGACGCACCGAGCGTCAGGCCTGCGGCAAGCGTCAGGCGTGCAAGGATTTTTTTCATCGTTGAATTCCTTTCGGGTCGGTCAGTCGAGAGTCAACATTTCGCGCACGTACGCCTCACGCCAGTCTGGTGCGCCGGACGCGTAGTGCCTGTCGAGCACCGCCTGCGCGCGTCCGTCCGAGCGCAGCACCGCGAGCGTTTCCTTCGGGAAGCTGGCCTGCAGCATGCGGGTCTGGTCAGGCGTCACCCACAGGTAATCGCGGTTCGGCACGGCGTTGGCCAGCATGTCGATCTGGTGCTCCGTCAGCCCGAACAGGTCGCGATACAGATGCAGGTTGTTCTTTGCATCCTTGTTGGGCAGATAGAAGATGTTGGGAATGTTCTCTTTGAGAATTTCAAAGTTCGGGATACGGGCCACCTGGGAAAGCGACTGCGTCGCGAGCAGCAGCGTCGCATTCAGTTTCCGGATCGTGACCGCCCAGCTTTCCAGACGCTGGTAGAAGCGCGGATACTGGAAGAAGAAGCCCGCCTCCTCCACTTCGATGACGGTGTAGCGCTTGCCGTCGAGCCACTGCGCGATACGGTAGAACGCGTAATCCATGAACAGCGCCGCGGCCACCGGATAGTTCTGGAACAGGTCGCCCATCTCGATCGAGATGTCGTCGGACAGCGAGAAGGCGTCGTCGACGTGATCAAAAAACCGGCCGTGCTTTTCGCCCTGGGACCAGACGGCGAGTCGCTCGCGCAGCTCGATCGGCAGCAGCGCATTGAGGTTGGACAGTGTCCAGAGATCGCGCGGGTAGCCCGTACCCAAGACCGTGACCTTCTCGAAAATCGTGCGCTGCTGTTGCGGCGAGCATCGGAAGTCATCGTCCTCGATCGCCATCTGTACCCACTCGGCGACGTACGGGAAGTGCTTTGAATCGTGCAGCAGCGAGAGCGGATTGACCGAGGTCCCGGCCTCAAAGCGCCCCGTTGCGTCGACAAATCGTCCGCCCGCGAGCAGGGTCGGGATGCGGGTCGAGCGGTCCTTGTCGAAACGGATTCGCCGCGCCTTGTGGCGCCCGGTCTGGGAGACGAGGAAATTCAGGAAGATCGACTTGCCCGCGCCGATCGGGCCAATCACGATCGCGTGCGACTTGCCGCCCGGATGGTGCAGACTCACACGCTGCAGCGTCTTGTGACGCGTCGGCAGCATCGTGAGCGGCCCGGTCTTCTCGCCCGACTGCTGCGTGAGCCACGTATTGACCGTGTCGCCCTCCGACACGCTGCGCACCGGCGCAACGTCCGACACCGCCGGCGTTTCTACAAACTGCAACCGCCTCTGCTGGTCCCATCGGCCCGGCAACGTTGTCTGCCACGCGGCGAACAGATTGTCACGCTCGAGGATCACGCCGAAGCCTGCGTTGCCGATCCGGCCGATCACTTCGCGCGTGGCGTCCTCGCATTCCTCGACCGTATCGCCATAGACGATCACCGAGACGTTCGCAAAGCCATACTGCTGCCCGTCCGCGACGAGTTTCGCCAGCGCTTTCTCCGCTTCGTCAGCGAGACGCTCGCGGCCTTCGTCGTTCTTCTGCTCTTCCTTCGAGAAGTACGCCTTGAGGATCGACCACGGATTGAACGCGGCGACCTTGTAGAACTTGCGGATCTTCTCGATGTACGCACTCGCCTTCGTGGTGTCCAGAAAGCGGAACATGACGCACACGTCGAGTTCCGCGTCGACTTCCGCGAGCACGTCCAGCGCTGCTTCCTGAAAACCCATCCACTCCTTGACGGCGATGATTTTCGCGTACCGCTTGCCGTGAGCGGATTCGAACATCAGCGTATCGGCGCCGATCGTCACTTCGCTCTCGGTCAGGTGCGTGTCCAGCATCGTGACCGGATACCGCACGCGCCGCGGCGGCACGGACGGATTAGCCGCCTGATGGAGGAACGCGAGCGCGTTCTGCAACTGCAGGCGCTTCATCCTCAGTCGCGTGACACCGCCCTTGAACGCATCGATCACGCCTTCGAACCGCTTGATGTCAGACGTCAGCCGCTCGATATCGAAGGCGAAGGCACTGCGCGCGAGCACCGAGTCCTTGATCGTCTCGAAGATGGCGAGCGGCATCGATTTGCCGCCCACCGTCATGTGATACGCGACCTTCTCGAAGATCTTGTTGACGCCGGTCTCGGGCGTGAAGGCGAGCGCGAGCGAATGCGTGTTGCGGAAATACCGGCCGCTCGCGACATGCGCGCGGTTGATTTCGTCGACGCGCGCGTCCATTGAGGAATCGAATGTCCCACCGATGTCCCCCTTGATGCGCCGGTGCGAGAGCTTCCACCACGCCGTGATCCGGTGGTCGAAGTTCTTGCAGGCGTGATCCAGGTTGTCGCGCGCCGCCGAAATATCGGAGGCGTTCGGGCTGTCGGCGTCAACGCCTTCAAACGTATAGACGGTCAGTAGCGACCCGTCCTTGTCGAGGATCAGTTCGGGCGTGACCATCGTCGCCCACGGGGCGATTTCCTGGATCGAGCGGCGCTTCAGGCTCTTCTTCAGCATGGCAGGTCCTGATCAAATCCATAGGGACGTTTGAATCGGGCCGAAAACTTCGCGGTCGGCACCGGCTCATACACGTCCGCGTAGCGGTTGTAGACGAGCATGACCTGCTTCCACCACGGATCTTTCGAGCTTTTCCAACGCAACAGCCAGTGAACAGCGATGCCAACGACGAGGAAGGTCGGCGTCATGCTGGTGTAGCAGAGCAGCATGGTCATCGTGCCGTTGGCGATCGCGAGACCGCGATCTGCCCCGCCCATCTGGCGAGGCAGTGAAAGCGACCGGCTTACGCGTGTGCGCTGACGCATGTGAGCTCAGGTACAGGTGTAGGTGACGTGGAGGTGGTTCTTCACGATCGGAATTGCGCACGCGGCGAGCCCGAGCCCGACGAAGACCGTCGAAATGATCTTGCCGATCGTGCTTTCCGAGTTGCCGATCGCGACGGCGCCGACGATGATCAGCACGATGCCAATGCCGTACAGCCAGGGGCCACTGATATAGGCCGAGATCAGACAGATGACGTCCGTGGCCGAACCGAGGTCGGTCAGGTCGGTGGCGGAGGCGAACGGCGCCAATGCGGCGAGCGAGGCGCCCACCAGAGTCGAACGCAGTTCCCGACGCGTCAGGAAGCGCGTCCAGATCAGTCGGCTCAACGCTCGCGTGCGCTCGCGCGCGGTAGCGAGAAACTCGGGCAGATACTTCTTCATTTTGTGGCACTCCGATAGGGTTAAAAAACGCGGTTGAGAACGTAATCGCCGTCCCTGAAACCCTTGATTTCGAGGATTTCAGAAACGTGACGCAGCTCGCCTGTGCGGCGAAGATGAATGACGTAGTGGAAGCAGTCGGCCACCGCCTTGCGCATATCCGCCAGTTCCCACCGGCTGCCGGGCGGCACGCCGAGCATGGCGAGACTTTCCAGGCGGCTCAGCCCCCCACGCGCGTCGTTGGCATGGATCGAACCCATGCCACCGTCGTGACCCGTACTCAGCGCCTGGATGAAGTCATAGGCCTCGCCGCTTCGCACTTCACCGACGATGATGCGGTCGGGGCGGAAGCGCAGACACAGGGCGACGAGCAGCTGGGTCGTGACGCCCTTGTCGGGGTTTGAGAGCAGCCGCACACGATTGGGCGCGGTCAGCTTCAGTTCCATCGTGTCCTCGACCGTGATGACGCGTTCGTCCTCAGGAATCTCGGCATTGAGCGCGTTCAGCAGGGTGGTTTTGCCCGACGACGTGCCGCCGGCGACGAGGACGTTGCGGCGCGCCCGCACCATCGCGCCCAGCGCCTCGCGCAAGGCATCGTCCTGGATGCCCGGAGGGAAGAGATCGAGTTCCTTTTCCTTGCGGGCGTTCGCGAGCGAGAACGCACCCATGTTCACGTAGTCGTGAAGCGAGAGGTGCTTGTCGCGGTGCTTGCGGATCGAAAGCGCATTGCCGTCGATCGCGGTTGGCCGCATCACTGATGCGATACGCAGATTCTTGTGGCCGGCGTTGATGATCCCCTGCGCGGTGCCAGCGACCGCCGACTTGTCGACCGATGCCGCCAGCGCGCTGATCGCGCCGTCAAGCACCGCTTCGTGAAGCGTGAGGTCAAGCCGATGCATCTGGCCGCGGCGCTCGATCCAGATGTTGTTGAAATCGTTGATCATGATTTCAGCAACGTCGGGCGCCTCAAAGCACTCGCGCAACGTACGCAGCGACTCGAAAAACATGCGGACCGCGCTCTCTTCGAGCGGGCGCAGTCTGAGCAGGGGATTGTCGGTAACCTCGGACATGCCTGCTATTGTTCAGGCTGGCCAGGCTTTGAAGCGGACCGAAAGAATGGTCAAATCCGCGAGCTTTCGAGTGAAGCTTCGTGCCGGATGTCGAAGACGATGGATACCTTGCCCACCCGGCGCTGCTTCCCGCCTTCCTGACTCCCGTCAGCCGGCTGACGGGTTTAACCCTGAAAGCTCAAGAAAAGCGTATAGCTTTCGGATTAACCGCAGCTTGAAATTGTGGTATGTGTCTGCGGCGCAATTGCCTTTCCTATCATCAATCATCGATGGCAAGAACAATTCAGTTTTACACAAGCCAGCAGGCCGCTCGCGCCCGCCGCTCGAAAACTCTGCTGTTGCCCATGCTGCGCGCTCAGGCGGACGAAGTTTCCTTGCAGGTACACATAGCCCTCGACGCGATGCGGCGAAGCCAGGGCAACCTGAACGCTGCCCAGACGCTGTGCCCGGCCATGATCGTTGTGGGGCTACTCGCGGAAGCTGGATACGGCTCGGCGACGGTCGAGCAGATGCAGCACGCGGAAGAGGTGATCAGGTCGGCATTCGACTGCGGCCGGACCACAGGCGTGTGGATGCTTGACGATGACGGATTTGCGCAGTTCGCGACGATCGTGAGCACCTACGACCATCAGCTTCGGCGCGCGCCAGTTGCCGCGATCGCTGACGCTAGCGACAGGCTGGATCGTTTCCGCTCGGGCGAGACATTCGAGCAGACGGCCCGCAGGCGCGTCTAGCGGCCAAGGCATCAACCGCGATAACCCGCGACAACCCGAATTCGGGGGACAGGACATGAGGGGAAAAATCGCTGACGGCGAGGCCCGCGACACGCTGATCATCTGGCTTCGCCGACGCATGAACGAGTTCGGCATTGCTCTCGAAGCACTCCCTGAATCGGTCCAGCATTCCGGTCGCGCTGATGGAGGAGACCTTCAAGCAGAACGGGCTGACCGCGCCGGCCGATATCGAACAGGTGTCGCCGGCCAGGCTGCGCGAGATTTTCGGTGCGGACGCGGTGCTGTTTTCCAAGATCACGCAGTACGGTTCGGTTTATCGCGTGATCGACTCGACCACGGTGGTATCCGCATCGGCGAAGCTGGTCGATCTGAAAAGCGGCGACGTGCTGTGGCAGAAGATTGCGACCGCCAGCGGCAACGAGCTCGGCGGCATGTCGGTCAATGCGGGCGGCGTGATCGGCGCGCTGGTGCAGGCGGCGGTCAAGCAGGTTGCGCATTCGCTGTCGGACGAGAGCCATGCGGTCGCCGGCCTGACCAGCGGCCGGTT
>NZ_MSDV01000061.1 GCF_001931485.1 Burkholderia sp. SRS-W-2-2016
GGATGTGGGCCGGGCCCGGGCGGCGGTCCCGGCGGATGGGGGGCGGGGCCCGGACCAGGTCCAGGCCCAGGTCCGGGTCCGGGTCCAGGTCCAGGTCCAGGTCCAGGCGCGGGACCACCGCCCGCCGGATGCGGTCCCGGCGGCGGCCCGCCACCGCCCTGATGCGGTCCGGGCTGCGGTCCGCCGCCCGCGTGCGGTTCGAATTGGCCGCCCGCCGCGCCACCGTGAAACTGACCGCCGCCGCCCGGATGCGGTTGAAACTGACCACCCCCGCCCGGCGGCAGATGACCGCCGAAACCGCCGCCCGCGCCGCCATGCGGCATCGGATGAATGCTGGTGCGCGCCATCCCGCGAAATGCCGGCACGGCCGGCGAGCCGAGCGCGAGACAGACCGCGAGACCGCCGGCCACGAATCTGCTGGCGCCGGTCATTGCGCCTCCTGCAGCGGCGCCGCGGTGGCCGGCTTCAGTTCGATCCGATGCGAGCCCGCCGGAGGCCGCCAGTCGAACGTGCTCGCGGCGAACGAAGGATGCGTATTCCAGTGATAGGTCACGTCGTGCCGTGGACGGGACACCTGGGTCGTATCCGTGATGACCATCCGGCAAGGCAGCGGGTGATCGCCTTGCTCGAGCCACAGTTCCCAATCGACGCCGCTCTGCTGATACGCATAGTGCGTGCACCAGCGCCGGTCGACCCGTTCGAGACCGAGGGTTTGCGCCGAGGTCAGCGCGAGTTCGTCGAGCTTGCCGTTGCCCCAGTAGAACAGGTCCGCGAGCGGCGTATCGATGTTGTAGGTGGTCGCGAGTTCGCGCACCAGCGCGTCGAGCGTGGCGGGCGCCGGATTGCGCGAGTAATAGCCTTCGCCCAGGTTGAAGATCGTGAAATCGCGCCCGTCGTAGACGATGCCGCGGTCCTTGCGGCTGCCGGTGACATCGGCGCGCATCCGGTTCGGACGCCGAACCTTCAGCACGGTGTGATGCAGGAAACTGGCGTTCTGGCCGTTGTCGAGCACCAGGTCGGTGGCCGAATCGGCGCGGACCTCGAACTGCGGCAGCGAGCGCAGATAGTCGCCCATGCCGGTCAGCGCATCGATCGCCGCCTGGTCTTTGGGGGCTGTCACGGGTGCGGGTGCGGGTGCCGCTGCCGCCGGCGCGGATGCAGCTGCCGGCGCGGCCGCGCCGCTTTGATCGGGCGGGGCCTGGGCGGCGACTTCGGCGGTGCCCGAATGTGTCGCACAACCAACGATCGTCGTGCCGATTGCGCACGCGAGACAAGACCGGACAGCGAGGCGTTTGAAGTCCATCACGAGGTCCTCGAAAACCTTCAGCGCGGAAAAGACCGCCGCTCGGCGTCAAGCACAGCTTCTGCGTCGGTTTAAAAACCGATATTGCTTTTGCGTCCGCGTGTCAATACGTCGAACACGGTGCGGCCGCGCGCGGTGAATCGCCTGGATTTTCGAGGATCTCGCTGCAACGGCAGCGTTAGCGCAGCACCACGGTGCGATCGCCGTTGATGAACACGCGCCGCTCGACGAACGCCTTGACCGCGCGCGCGAGCGTGATGCATTCGACATCGCGCCCGGTCGTCAGCAAACGCTCGGGGCTATACGAATGATCGACGCGTTCGACTTCCTGCTCGATGATCGGACCTTCGTCGAGATCGTCGGTGACGAAGTGCGCGGTCGCGCCGATCAGTTTGACGCCGCGCGCATGGGCCTGGTGATACGGCTTCGCGCCTTTGAAGCCGGGCAGGAACGAATGGTGGATGTTGATCGCGCGGGCGGCGAGCGCGCGGCTCGTTTGCGCCGACAGGATCTGCATGTAGCGCGCGAGAATCAGCAGCTCCGCGCCGGAGTTATCGAACAGGTCGAGCAGTTGCGCTTCCTGCTGCGGTTTGGTGTCGGCGGTGATCGGCAGATGATGGAACGGCAGCCCGTGCTGCCGCGCGAGCGGTTCGAGATCGCGATGGTTCGAGCCGATGCCGACGATGTCCATCTTCAGTTCGCCCATCCGCCAGCGGAACAGCAGATCGGCCAGACAGTGTTCGAGCTTCGACACCATGATCATCACCTTCGGGCGGCTCGCGAGATCGTGGATCGCCCACGTCATCCGGAAGCGCTCGGCGATCGGCGCGAATTCCTGCTTCAGCGCGGCGACCTGCAACGCGTCGTCGCTGTCTACCCGATGAAACACGCAGCGCACGAAAAAGCGCTCGCTGAGTTCGTCGTCGAACACGGTCAGTTCGTCGACGTAGCAATGATGACGGTCGAGAAAACCGACGACGGCGGCCACCTGGCCCGCCGCGCTCGGACACGCGACGGTGAGAACCAGTTGAGCGGGACGGGGAAGGGCGGACATGGTGTCTCCACAGGGTCGATAACGCCGCGCCGCGGGGCACGGCGCGCTTTATCGCAGTAGAGCAAAACGCTCGATCGCGCGGCTAGAAGCTAACCGCCATCGCGCTGGAACGGGAACGCCAGACGCGGATTGGCCGCCGCGTGCGGCTTACGCCGGTTCGGAATCCGTATCGGCAACGGAGGCGTCCGGCGCGTCCGTTGCGTTCGCCGGGTCCATTCCATCCGGCCCGTCCGCCGCGAGCCGGCGCTTGAGCGCGTCGATCAGCGCGCGCACTTTCGCGGGCGGATGGCTGGTCGGCGGAAACACCGCCTGGATGCTCGCCGGCGCGGTCGACCAGTCGGGCAGCAGCCGGATCAAGCGGCCGGCCGCGACGTCGTCCGCGATCGAGAAGTCGGTCAGCAGACCGATGCCGCCGCCGGCGAGCGTCGCCGCGCGGCACGCATCGGCGGTGTTGAGCAGCAGCGCGGCCGCGCAGCGCACGCTGGCGGTGTCGCCGTTCACATGCCGCAAATCGAGCGTCAACGGCTTCGGCAACACCGACAGCGCGCAGTACGGCAACGCCGCCAGCTCGTCCACCGTGCGCGGCAGTCCGGCGCTCTGCACGAACTCGGGACTCGCGACCGGCCACTTGACGAAGCTGCCGAGCTTCACCGCCCGATAGTTGGAATCGGCGAGACGGCCGAGCCGGATCGCGACGTCGATGCCGTCGGCGATCAGATCGACGTAGCGGTCGCTGATCAGCAGTTCGACCTCGAGCCGCGGATGCAGACGGCGCAAGTCGACCAGCGCCGGCGCGACCACCCGCGCGCCGTAATCGTTCGGCGCGCTGACGCGCAGCGTGCCGCGCAATGGCGCGGTGTCGCCGCCGAGCGCGTTCAGCGCGTCTTCGGCCGTGCTGAGGATCTTCACGCTCGCGTCGTAGAACGCGCGGCCGGCCTCGGTCACGCCGAGCCGCCGCGTGGTGCGCACCAGCAGGCTCGCGCCGACCTCCGCTTCGAGCCGCTGCATGTGGGTGCTGACCATCGTCTTCGCGAGGCCGAGCCGCGTGGCCGCGGCGCTCAGCGAACCCGCGTCGATCACCGCGACGAAGATCGCGAGGCGGTTCAGATTGACGTTGCGCACATCGGCCATGATCGATTGTCCATCTTCGCTTCACTATGTTTCCCGGATTATCGGGCTTCCGCACACGCGTGCCTATGCCTATGCTCGCGGTAACGCTTCAGCGTCTTTCACAGGGTCTTTCTCTTTCAATCCGGAGTCCGCCATGCCCGCTGCCAAACCCGCCCAACCGATCAGGCTGTACACCACGCTGCTGTCCGGCCACGGTCATCGCGTGAAGCTGTTCCTGACGCTGCTCGATCTGCCGTTCGAAGTGGTCGAGCTGAACATGAAGGCCGGCGAGAATCGCACGCCCGAGTACCTCGCGTTAAATCCGTTCGGTCAGGTGCCGACGATCCAGGACGGCGATTTCACGCTGTTCGATTCGAACGCGATTCTGGTCTATCTGGCGCGCCGTTACGGCGAGCCGTCGTGGCTGCCGGACGATCCGGCCGGCGCCGCCGCGGTGCAGCGCTGGCTGTCGCTCGCGGCCGGCCAGATCGCGTATGGGCCGTGCGCGGCGCGGCTCGTGACAGTGTTCGGCGCGCCGCTCGATCACGAGCATGCGAAGAAGATCGCGGTCAAGCTGTTCGACGTGATCGACCGGGAACTGGCCGGCAAGCCGTTCGTGGCCGGCGCGCAGGTGACGATCGCCGACATCGCCGCGCACACCTACATTGCGCACGCGCCGGAGGGCGGGGTGTCGCTGGAGCCGTATCCGCATATCCGCGCGTGGTTGCGCCGGGTCGAGGCGTTGCCGCGTTTTGTGGCGATGCCGTCGACGAAGGCGGGCCTGCTCGCCGCGTAATTGCATCGAACAGCTTTGCCGCCGTTGCATAGGAGTCCAATCATGTCCGAGTTCGTGCCGCTGGATGGCTGGGGAGCCGACGCATCGCCGTTTCATGCCGGCGAGCTGCTCGCGCAGGAGCGCGCGGGCGTGCGCAGCGTTGCCGAGGCGAGCGGGCGTCGCGGGATTCGCCGCTTCATGCCGACGCAGCATCGCGAGTTCTTCACCGCGCAGCCGTTTATCGTGCTCGGCGGCGTCGACGCGCACGGCCAGCCGTGGGCGACGCTGCGGGCGGCGAAGCCGGGGTTCATCGCGTCGCCGGATGAAAAGACGCTGCGCATCGACGGCGGCGAGTTGGCCGGCGATCCGCTCGCCGGCCACTGGCGCGACGGCGCGCTGCTCGGCGCGCTCGGGATCGAGCCGCGCACCCGGCGGCGCAATCGCGTGAACGGTATCGTCAGGCCGGCGCAACGCGGCAGCCTGCAAATCGAAGTGATGCAGAGCTTCGGCAATTGCCCGAAATACATCCAGAGCCGCACGCCGGTGTTTGTCGAGCGGGACGCGGCCGGGCAGCGCGCCCCGGCGGAAATCGCCACACGGTTGAGCGACGCCGACCGCGCGCTGCTGGCGCGCGCCGACACGTTCTTTATTGCCAGCGCGAATCTGAGCGACGCGGCGCAACTGGCGCGCGGCGTCGACGTATCGCATCGCGGCGGCGCACCGGGCTTCGTGCGCGTCGACGACGCCAACACGCTGACCACGCCCGACTACAGCGGCAACCGTTTCTTCAACACGATCGGCAACCTCGTGCACGATCCGCGCGCCGGTCTGCTGTTCATCGACTTCGCGAGCGGCGACCTGCTGTATCTGGCGGTGTGGGCGGAAATCGTCTGGGACGGCGACGAACTGGCCGCGTTCGCGGGCGCGCAGCGGCTGGTGCGCTTTCATGTGAGCGAAGTGCGGCGCAGCCGCGGCGTGCTGCCGTTCGAGTGGTCGGAAGCGGAACTGGCGCCGCAGTTTCAGCCGAAGCCGCGGGCCAGCGCGTAAAGCACGTAAAGCACGTAAAGCGCGGCGTGTGCGGCGTGCGCGATTCAGCCCGGCCGTCGCGCCGCGTCACTGCCCATGGCGGCCGAGCCGGTGCGACACGCCCAGACGCGTCGCCAGCTGCCACACATATACTCGGGAATACGAAATACCGAACTGACGCCTGATCAGTTCGCGCACGCGCGTATTGCTCCAGCCGTCGGCGTCGAAGCCGTGCTCGCGCGGCGAGCCTTTCAACGCATCCGCAATCCAGTTCAGGTCGGCCGCCGCCAGCGCGGAATGACGGCCGCCGACGCTGATGCTTCTGAGCGCGTCCAGCCCGCCCTGTTCGAGCAGCCGCCGATACCGCTCGACCGTGGCCTTCGACATCCCCATCTCGCTGGCGATCTGCGCGGCCGGCACGCCGTCGAGCAGCTTCTGTCCGGCCGCGACGCGCCGTGCGATGGTGGGCAAATCGTCATTCGATCGGGCCATCGCAGAACTCCATGGTTGGGTTCGCGCACCGGAAAACAGGTAATTACAACCGTGAGCGGCAACACGCCGCATAACTTACAGATAATCGAAAAATAACGGTTTGTGTCCGGGCAAATGAAAAATCAATCGGGCTTTTAGTTTCATAGACGACAGCCAATTAGTTCATAAATCAATGCCAATGCCAGCGTTCCTTTCTGGAATCTTAAAAATCCTCTTGCAGTCGGATTTAACGTTTGCTAACCTCAGTTCGTTGATTTAAACAGTTGTCACATTCCGCTCGCCGCGAACGCCCCGGTATCGTCGATACTCCCGGTTCGCAAGGCCTGCTTGAGCCCGACGTTTTTCGCGTTGGGCGGTATCTGCCTGTTTCGCCTCGTTTTAAAGCGTGGATTTCTGATTTGCGAATGTTTTCTTGAATGCATTTTTCGATGCGGGGCGTCGTATTGCCGCTCGATTTGCAAAAAAGGTGCGAAACATGGCAAAGCATTTTCCAATGCCTTTCCTGTCGGGATTATCGGCGATCCGCGTATTCGTCCGGCATCGCGGAGGGAATACGCGTCGGATTAACCATTCGCTTAATGTGGCGTTCGCCGCCTGCGCGTTGACGCTGCTCGGCAGCGGCGAAGCCGGCGCGACCGAGGGCGCGCTCGGGCGGCCGGTAGCCGGCACCGGCGTGCTGTCGGGCGCCGGCATCGTGCCGCCCGAACCGATGACGATCGTCAGCCTCCAGCAGCTTTATATCGACGGCTCGATCGGCGCGAGCCGGCAGGTGCCGGTGGCCGGCAAAACGTCGCTCGGTATCGACGCGCAGGTGGCGTTCACGCTCGCTTCGGTGCTGCGGGTATGGGGCGGGGCGGGCGGCTGGGATTTCGCATCGGGGATCACGCTGCCGTACGTGTGGACCCAGGTGACCGGCACCTTCTCGGCCGGCGCGTTCACGCGTTCGAGCGGCGACCGCGCGTCGAATCTGTTCGATATGTACTTCACGCCGGTGCTCGCCGGTTATCACTTTTCGCAGACCGATCACCTCGCGTTGAGCTTCAATTTCTGGGCGCCGACCGGGCAGTACGATCCGAATGCGCTTGCCAATCCGAGTCTGAACAACTGGACCTTCGTGCCGCAAGCCGCGTACACGAAGATCGTGCCGAAGTACAACCTCGAATTCGACGTGACGCTGGGGCTGCAGTTTTACACCCGCAACAACGCGACCGATTACCAGAACGCGCCGTTGTTGACGCTCGATGCGATGGCGCTGAAGAAGTTCGCCAATGGCGTCGGCGTCGGCCTCGTGATGGGCACGGTGCAGCAGCTCGGCCACGATTCGGGGCCGCTCGCCGATCGTCTCGACGGCTTTGTCGGCCACGATTTCGCGCTCGGCCCGATCGTCACTTACGACACCAAGGTGAACGGCAAGCATCCGGTGTCGGCGAGTCTGCGCTGGGTGCCGAGCATCACCAGCACCAATCGCCTGAAGAGCACCGCCAGTTTCCAGGCGACGGCCACCCTGGCGTTCTGAGTTGACGTCCGATCGACACCGCGATTGCACGGTAAGGATAACGACATGACTACGGACAGGACCGCGGATATCGCCGCCATGCTGTTACGCGCCGCGCGGCGCCGCAAGCTCGTGCGCTATACGGAACTGCATGCGCTGTTCGGCCGGACCGAGCCGTTGCAGAGCCGTTACCGGGCGCTGGACGAAGCCGCGCGCCTGCTGAGCGACTGCGCGACGCTCGACTACGGCTGCCTGATGAGCCTCGATAACGGGCTGCCCGGCGACGACTTTTTCAACCGCTTCCGGCGCGCGCGGCCGCGCGAATACGAAAAGATCATGGGCTTCGCGTCGGCCGGCCGCTCGCCGATCAAGAAGCGGCTGATTGCCGACGCCGAACGCGCGCGGGTGTTCGAACATGCGTCGCAAACGGCGGCAAGCGGCGACGCGGGCGAATGGAACGATGTGAAGGCCCAGTCGCGCGAGCGCCGCGCGGGCGTGGTTACCGCGCTCGAATAAGGCCGGCATGGAGCGGCAATAGAACTGCGATAGAACCGAGATAGAACTGGAATAGCGCAAGCGGTCCCGCTACTCATCCGCGTTCCCGCTAATCGGCGCTCCCGGCCACCCAGCGGTAATACGCGTTATCCGGATCTTCACGCAGCGCGCCGCGAATATCCGCCGCCCACGCCTCGCGATCGCCGCGATAGGCGTCGAGTCCCGCCGCATAGAAACTCATCAGCGCGGCGCCGCTCTGTTGCAGTTCGGCCCGGAATGCATCGTCGGCGCCGGTCAGCGGCGGTTCCGAGCGCATCGCGAGCAGATGCGCGAACGTCGTCGCAAACGCGTCGGGCCGTACCCATGCCGCGGACTCGATGCGCGGCCGGTCGTCGGTGACGGGCGGCGCATCGGCCGCATACCACGCGAGCCCGGCGCGATCGGTGACCCACAACGCGAGCAGCGCGGCCGGCGACGCGATTCCGACCTCGCGCAACGCGGCGGCGACCGGCGGCTGCGCGAAACGCGCGGCGATGCGCGGCACGTCGAGTTCGAGCGGCGCCATCGAGCCGATCAACAGCATCTCGTGCAATTCAGTGGTCCATAACGTCGCGTGCGGAAACACGCCGATAAAACTTTGAATCAGCGAGCGTGTATCGGCTTCGTTCTGCGTGGGCAGCGGCAACCATTGCGCGACGATGCCGCCCGCTTGCAGACGCGTCGCCGCGAGCCGATAGAAGTCGGTCGAATACAGATTGACGACGCCCGCTGCCGAAGGCGGCGGCGGTTCCAGCGTAATCAGGTCGTATTGCTGCGCACTCCCGAGCAATTCGCGGCGGCCGTCGCGCAGACGGATCTCGATACGCGGATCGCTCGTCATGCGGTAATTGCCGGCGAATTGCGCTGACGCGCGCACGACCGCCGGCAATAGTTCGGCGCTTACGCGCTGCGTGAGACCCGGCCACGTCAGCAACGCGCCGCCGGTGATGCCGGTGCCGAGACCGATGACCAGCGCCGAGCGCGGCGTGTCGCGATGCACGAGGAGCGGCAGCAACGCCTGCAATCGCATGTAACGCTGCGACGCGAGCGTGTCGCCGGAGTTGGAAACGCCCTGGATATAGAGCCGGTGGAACGCGTGTTCGCCGGCCCGTTGTTCGACCACCGCGACCGTGCCGCCCGCGCTTTCCTCGTAGAAACCGAGCGTGCCGCCGCGCGCTTGCGCGAGCAGACTGGCGAGTTTGTCGGGCGGCGTGAGCCAGCCGACGGCAAGCGTCAGCGCGCCGATCAGCGGGACCGCCCAACGCGCCGGCCGCCGCACCTGCGAGCCGCGCCACACGGCGACGAGTCCGACCACCGCGGCGCCTAACGCGAGGCCGGCGAGTGTGCGCACGATGCCCAGTCGCGGCACCAGCAAAAAGCCGGTCAGCAGCGTGCCGAGAATGCCGCCGGCCGTGTTGAGCGCGACCACGGCGCCCACGTCGCGTCCCATGTGGCGGGGCTCGACGTGCAGACGCAGCGCGAACGGAAACGCGGCGCCGAGCAGCAAGGTCGGCACGAACACCACGCACAGCGCCGCGACCGCGAAGCCCGCGCACATCGCCGCGAGCAGGCTGCCGGTCGCGGCGAACGCCGCGTCGCGCGCAACGCTTTGCCAATGCGGCAGCCAGCGCCCGAGCAGCGCGAGCTGCAGCAAGGCCGCGAGGCCGGCCGTCGCGATCAGCAGCGCGAACGCACCCCACGGATCGCGCACGCGCTGCGTGTAACGTGACGCGATCGCGCTGCCGGCCGCGAGGCCCGACAGATAAGTGGCGAGCACGACCGCGAATGCGAAGCCGCGGGTGCTGATGAACTGCACGATTTCCTGCGACCACACGACTTCGTAGCCGAGCGCGATGCCGCCGGCAATCGCGTACAGCACCAGCGCCAGACGCGCGTGCGACGGGCTGGCCGGGGTCGTGGCGGGGACGGCCGTTCGAGCGTGCGCCTCTTGATGCTCATGGCCGAGACGCTTTGCGCATACGATCTGCAGCAGCGCGGCGAGCAACGCGGCCAGCGCATTCAACCCCGCCGCGGCGAGCGCGCTGCCGAATAAACCGAGCGACGGAATCAGCACGAAGCTCGCGAGCAGCGTGCCGGCGATCGCACCCGCGGTATTCGCCGCGTACAGTCGCGCGCCGACGCGTCCGAGGCTGCTGCCGGCCGGACGCAGCGCGCGCGTCAACACCGGCAACGTGCCGCCCAGCAACACCGCGGGCAAGCCGACGAGCGCGAACGGCAGCGCCCATGCGAGCGGCCCGAAGCCGTTCTGCAGCGACGCGAACAGCGCCGCCGAGCGAGGCAGCGACCAGGTGGTCGCGATCGCGAGCACCAGCACGCCGCCTTCGAGCAGCGCGACGAGCCGCAGCGGCCGGGCGCTGCGGTCGGCGAGTCTGCCGAACAGCCAGCCGCCGGCGGCGAGCCCCGCGAAAAATGCGCTGACGCCGGCGCTGACCGCCTGCACGTCGACGCCGACCACGAGGCCAAGCTGCTTGACCCACAACACCTGATAGATCAGCGCGGCGGCGCCCGATGCGAACAGCAGCGCTTGCGGCCACACAAGCGGCACCGCCAGCGCGGTGTCCGGGTGGCGCGACGCGACCGCATCCGCGCGACGCTGATGTCGTGAGGGTTTCGCGCGATCGGCGAGCGTTTGGGTCATCGGTTTGCCGGTTGCCGGAGTCAAGTGGAAAAATGCGCTCGCCGGGGCCGCTCAGCGGGCCGGCGAGCGCGCTTCGCGTCGTGCTATTCGAGTCCGCGCTTCTTGAACGACTCGTCGATCTTTTTATCGACCTGGCGCCGCACGCCGTCGACGCTGAAGCTCGCGGGCCGCTGGCTCGGCGGATAGTCGACGAAACTGTTCAGGAACAGCGTCGCTTTCATCGTCGCGATAGCGGTCAGATAGGAGTTCTTCGCGAGCCAGTCGTTGTACTGATCGGATGTGATGTCGGCGCGTTCATACGGGTCCATCCGCAGGTTGAAGATTTTCGGCACCCGCAGGCAGACGAACGGGTCCTGCCAGATGTTGAAATTGCCTTTCGCGCGCTGCTCGCAGAACACCGCCTTCCACGCGTTGCCGTCCTGATCCCAGCGCATCGCGACCAGTTCGCCGTCGTCGTTGAAGTAGTAGAACTCGGTGCGCGGGTCCTTGGTGGTTTGGCCGGTCAGCAACGGCAACTGGTTGTAGCCGTCCAGATGCACCTTGAAACTGGTGGCGCCGGCTTTCGGTGCCCAGCCTTTCAGCAACCGGTCTTTCACGCCGTTGTCGCCCGCCGCCGCCAGCAGCGTGGGAAACCAGTCGAGTCCGGAGATCATCTGGTTCGAGGTTTCGCCGGGCTTGATATGGCCGGGCCAGCGGATCATCGCGGGCACGCGGAACGCGCCTTCCCAGTTCGAATCCTTCTCGCTGCGAAACGCGGTCGTCGCCGCGTCGGGCCACGTGAACTGATTCGGGCCGTTGTCCGTCGTGTAGATCACGATCGTGTTGTCGGCGATTTTCAGATCGTCGAGCAGCTTCAGCAGTTTGCCGACGTCCTGATCGTGCTCCCACATGCCGTCGCCGTATTCGTTGCCGGGCATCCCGCTCTTGCCTCTGAACTCGGGGCGCACGTGCGTGTAGATGTGCATCCGCGTGAAGTTCATCCAGACGAAAAACGGCGTGCCGCTTTTCGCCTGCTTGCGGATGAAGTCTTCGGCGTGCGCGCCGGTTTCGTCGTCGATCGTTTCCATCCGCTTGGTGGTGAGCGGGCCGGTGTCCTGAACCTTGCCGTCCGACGTGCTGTGCAGCACGCCGCGCGGCGAAAAGTTCTTCACGTACGGGTCGTTCTTGTCTTTCGGCCAGTACGGGCGCTCGGGTTCTTCTTCCGCGTTCAGGTGGTACAGGTTGCCGTAGAACTCGTCGAAGCCGTGATTGGTCGGCAGGTACTCGTTCTTGTCGCCGAGATGGTTCTTGCCGAATTGACCGGTCGCATAGCCGAGCGGTTTGAGCGCCTGGGCAATCGTGATGTCGCCTTTTTGCAGGCCGACCGACGCGCCCGGCGCGCCGACTTTCGACAGCCCGGTACGCAGCGGCGTCTGTCCGGTGATGAACGACGAACGTCCCGCCGTGCAGCTGTTTTCCGCGTAGTAGTCGGTGAAGATCATCCCTTCGTTGGCGATCCGGTCGATGTTCGGCGTGCGATAGCCGACCACGCCGCGCGTGTACGCGCTGATGTTCGCCTGGCCGATGTCGTCGCCGAAGATCACGAGGATGTTCGGCTTGGCCGAGTTCTTCGCCTGTTGCTGCTGTTGCGCCTGTTGTTGCTGCGGCTGCTGCGCGGCCGGCGCGGGCGCGGCCGGTTTAGCCGCGGGGGTCTGCGCCGGCGCGTTCAGCGACGGCAGGATCAACGCGGCGAAGCCCGCGACGGCAAGTACCGTCGCCCCCGCCGCATAGCGCCCGTTTCGCAGGAATTTCGTCATGTGCTGGCTCCAGTGGAGTTGACTGCATTCAGCCGTTGCGCTGGCCGTCGCGCGCTATTGGGGCGACGGCGGAAACACGCTTTGCCAGTCGTCCTTCATGCTGACGACGGTCCAGCCCTCGACGCGCGCCTGATCCCAGGCCTTGTCGAGCTTGCCGATTTTCGACGCGCGGTCGTACGCGAATTCGCGCTGCGCGTCGTCGTGATGCAGCAGCAACGCGAGATGCGGACCGGGCCCGGCGCTCGTGTACTGCAGCATCTGCAGATCGCCGTCGGAGTTGCCGAACGCGAGCACCGGTTTGCGGCCGATGCGCCGGTAGATGCCGACCGGTTTGCCGGGTCCGTCGTCGACGAAATCCATTTTCGGCATCCGTACCAGCGCGGGTTGGCCGTCGCGCAACTGGTACTGCACGAGCTGGCTCGAACCGATCACCTGTTCGGGCGGGATGCCGTACGCTTGCTGCGCCCACGCGCGCATGAACTCGATCGTGCCGCCCGACACGATGAAGGTCCGGAAGCCATGCGCGCGCAGATAGGCGAGCAGTTCGAGCTGCGGCTGGTAGACGAGTTCGGTGTATGGGCGGTGCAGGGTAGGGTGCCGTGCGCTCTTCAGCCACGCGCGGATCGTCGTGTCGTATTCGTCGACGGTCATTCCGCTATTGGCCACCGCCAGCAGTTGTTCGACCTGCTTCTGGTACTTCGCGAGCGCGACCGGATCGCGCGCGAGCAGCGCCTTGTAAGCGGGATTGTTCTGCCACTCGGGATGACGCGGCGCGGCTGCCTTCACCTGGTCGAACATGAAGGCCAGCTGGAAGTAAACCGGCTGCTCGCTCCACAGCGTGCCGTCGTTGTCGAACACGGCGATGCGCGCGTCGGGCGGCAGATACGCGGGCGAGCCTTGTTGCGTGACTTCGGCGACGAAGCGCTCGATCGCCTGTTTCGCGGGGCCGTCGCGCCATGACGGCAGAGGATCGGCTGCGGAGGCGGTGGCTGTGCCGTTTGCGCCATTTGCGTCGCGCTGCGCGTCGGTCGTGCACGCGGCGAGCGTCAGCGACAGCAGCGCCGCCGCCAGCATCGCTCGCAGATAAACGGACCAGTATTTCGGATTGCCGGACCAGCGTATCGACGGCATTGGGCCTCCAACTCGACTGGACGATCAGTCATTTCGAGGACGAGCGCGCCCATGCGCAGTCCTACGCATTTTCATCACGCGCTTGCGTCACGCGCCTTCATCACGCGCTTTCATCACGCGCTTTCATCACGCATGGGCTCGCATTCGTTCGATACCGCTACCGCTGGGCGCGCCGCTGCATCACGAACCGTCGACGCATCCGCAACGCCACGGCCGCTAGCCGCTTGCCGCTAACCGCTAGCCGCCGTTCGTCGGCCCGGCATGCGCGGCTGCCGCCGCGACCGCGCCGGGATCGGCCGCACGCGTCGACTGCTGGCGCGCGAGCGGCTGCTTCCAGGTTTCCTCGTCCATCACGAGCCGGAAGCCGAGATGCGACATGCTGTTGTACGGATCCGTGCCGCGCCGCGCGCTCGGCCGATAGCTGAGGCAGTAGGTTTCGTTGCACAGGAACGAGCCGCCGCGCGTGACCCGCTTCGGCGCATTCACCGGCACGCCCTGATCGGCCGGGTCCCACGAGTCGGCCGGGCCGGCCGGATTGGCGAGTACGGTCGGGTTCGCCGCTTCGCGCCGGAATTGATCCGCGCGATACCAGTCGGCGACCCATTGCCACGCGTTGCCGGTCATGTCGGACAGCCCGTACCCATTGGCCGGGAAGGTGCCGACCGCACTGGTGCCCGGGGCGCCGCCGGCTTTCGGGCTCACCACCGGAAATGCCTGGGGCTGCTGGCCTTGCCAGATGTTGGCCTGCGGTTTGCCGTCCGGCGCGAGCTGGTCGCCCCACGCGTAGGTGGCCTGTTCGAGCCCGCCGCGCGCGGCGAATTCCCATTCGGCTTCGGTCGGCAGACGCTTGCCGACCCACTTCGCGTAGGCCTGCGCGTCTTCATAGGAGACCTGAACGACCGGATGATCGTCCTTGCCGGCGATGTTGCTGTCGGGCCCGGCCGGATGGCGCCAGTTCGCGCCGGGCACATAGCGCCACCACTGCGAATAGTCGTCGAGCGGCACCGGCCGGTCGGTGCCGACGAACACCATCGCGCCGGGCACCAGCGCGCTATCGGGCGGCCGCGGCGTGCCCGGCGGCAACTGCACGCGCAGCGTGTCCCAGTCGGGCTTCTTCTCGGCGGTCGTCACATAGCCGGTCGCTTCGACGAAGCGGCGAAATTGCGCATTCGTCACGTGATGGCGGTCCATCCAGAAGCCGTGAATCCGCACCTTGTGCGCGGGGCGCTCGTTGGCTTGCGCCTGTTTCGCGTCGCTGCCCATCAGGAACTCGCCGCCCGGCACCCACGCCATTTCGAGCGGGCCGCGCGTGCCGTCGCCGTAGATGACTTGCGGCCGCGTCTGCGCGGCGTGCGAGGCCGGCGCGGTGACCGCCCAACTGACGGCCGCGCCGACGCACGCGGGCAGCACGACCAGTAGCGAGCTCCACAGCAACAGTTTGCGCAGCGGCCGCGCGCGCGCCGTCGCGGGAGAAGCTTGCGCTTTAGCGTGAGTGGACGAGCGACGCGCCGTCGTATTGCGATTTCGTGTACTCATCGTCCTCGTCTCGCGCGAATGAAACCGCCGCGTTCGCAATGCGCGTGAGTCGCCGCAGGCGGAGCGGTTTCTGCCTGAAAGAAGATTCGTGGTACGTGGTGCCGCGGGCTCGCAGCGGTTGCGTATCGACTGATTACCGCGTGCTGGAGCAGCCCGATTGATCCACTGATATCACCTTTTTTTGCGTGATGCACGATTTTTTGACTGCCGCGTCTGAGTACATTATTAATGTCATCAGTAACGGCATCGAATAACACCCGTTTGTTTCGACACGCGAATCGACTACCAGGGCAGCCATGCGCGACACTATTCTTGACTTCGAGGCCGGTGTGAATCAGGCGGTGATCGGTCAGCAGGCGGTGGTGCGGCAGATCGTGATCGCGTTGCTCGCCGATGGTCACGTGCTGCTCGAGAGCCTGCCGGGCCTCGCGAAAACGCGCACGGTCAAGGCCATCGCGACGCGTCTGGCTGCCACCATGAGCCGCATTCAATTCACGCCCGATCTTCTGCCGTCGGACATTACCGGCGCGGAAACGCTGCTGCAAAGCGGGAATGAACGCAGCTTCCGGTTTCAGCCGGGGCCGCTGTTCGGCAATCTGATTCTCGCCGACGAGATCAATCGCGCGCCGGCCAAAGTGCAATCGGCACTACTCGAAGCGATGGAAGAACGGCAGATCTCGGTGGCGGGACAAACGCATAAGATGCCTAAGCTTTTTCTGGTGATGGCGACGCAAAATCCGATCGAGCAGGAGGGCACGTATCCGTTGCCGGAAGCGCAAATGGATCGCTTTCTGCTGAAGGTGCAGATCGACTATCCGTCGTCGGACAGCGAGGTCGGGATGCTGCGCCTGCTGCGCGGCGAAAGCGTTGCGACCGGCGCGAGCACGGCAGTACTCGCGCAGGAAGCGATTTTCGCGGTGCGCGACGAGGTCGCGCGCATCACGGTGGCGCCCGCGATCGACGACTACATCGTCGCGCTCGTGAACGGCACGCGTGCGCCGGCGGCGCTCGACGAACAGCTCGGCAAATGGATCGAAATCGGCGCGAGTCCACGCGGTTCGATCGGGCTGGACCGCGCGAGCCGCGTGCATGCGTGGCTCGAAAACCGCACGTTCGTGACGCCCGACGACGTGCGCGCGGTCGCGCACCCGGTCCTGCGGCACCGGCTGATCCTGTCGTACGACGCGAATGCCGACAACGTCGCGGCCGATACCGTGATCGACCGGCTGATCGAAAAGGTCGCGGTGCCGGCCTGACCGCGGCCTCGTTCGCGCGGGCCGCAACGCGTGGGCCGCCGGTGCGGCGCCCATTCATCCGTACTCCGAAGAAGAGGCATGCCGTGCCAGCAACGCCGGAATCCGCGCAAGCCGCAACTACAACCGCAACCACCGCCACTGCGATCGGCAGCGTCTATGTGGACGCCGCGCATCTCGCGCGGCTCGAATTCCACGCGCGGGGCCTGAGCTTCGTCGCCCCGCCGCCGGTCACGAGCGTGCTGTCCGGCGGCCATGCGTCGCGTCTGCGCGGACGCGGACTCAATTTCGAAGAGATTCGCGGCTACGTGCCCGGCGACGATGTGCGCCATCTCGACTGGAAAGCGTCGCTGCGGCTGGGCAAGCCGCTGGTGCGCGCGTATACCGAGGAGCGCGACCGGCCGCTGCTGGTCGTCGTCGATCAGCGCATGAGCATGTTCTTCGGCTCGCGCTGCGCGTTCAAGTCGGTCACCGCGGCCGAAGTGGCCGCGCTCGCGGTATGGATGGGCTTCGCGGCCGGCGACCGGGTCGGCGGCATCGTCTTTAACGACGCCGAGGTCGCGCACGTGAAGCCGCTGCGCAGCCGCGCGCGCATCAAACAGCTCTTCGGCACGCTCGCGCGGATGAACCGGACGTTGAGCGCCGCCAGCGACGCGCGCACCGATTACCGGCAACTCGACGCCGCGCTCGAAAGCGTGCTCAGACTCGCGGGGCACGACTACCTGATCTGCGTGATCAGCGATTTCGCCGGAGCAGGGGAGCGCACGCGCCGTCTGTTGCGCGAGCTGTCCGCGCATAACGACGTGGTCGCGGCCGCGATTTTCGATCCGGCGTGGGAGCCGCTGCTGCAACCGGTCGAGCGGCGCTCGCCCGAGCATCGCGCGCTGGTGGTCAGCGAAGGGCGTTTGCAGGTCGAATTGCGATTTGCCGACGCGCGCGTGCGCACGCCGTTGTCGACGCTGTTCAGCGAACGGATGACCGAGGCCGCCGGCCTGTTGCGCGCGAGCGGCGTGCCGCTGATGGCGGTGTCGACCGGCGAGCCGTGCGTCGACCAGGTGCGACGGCTGTTCGGCGAGCGGGTTCGCCATCGCCTCCGGAGCGGCCTGTGAGCGCGCTCGCCGCGACGCCGGCGGCGCCCGATCCATCAGGACAGCTACACGAGCTGCGCGAATTGCCGTTGCCGTCGCCGGTGTCGTATGCGCCGCAAACGGTGGGCTGGCTGATCGTCGCCGCGCTGCTGCTGGCTTTGCTGGCCACCGCCGGGTGGTGTTACTGGCGGCGCCGTCGCCGGCAACGCTATCGACGCGCGGCGCTCGCCGAACTGCGCGCGCTCGAAGCGCGTCTTGCCGAATCGTCCGGCGACGTCGCGCTGCGCGCGAGCACGCTGGCCGCGTTGCCGGGTCTGCTCAAACGTACCGCGCTGGCGGCGGCGCCGCGCGCGCAGGTCGCGTCGCTGACCGGCGCCGACTGGCTCGCGTATCTGCAACGTACGCGCGGACATTTCGATGCGCGTAGCGGCGCGTGGCTCGCGCTCGCGAGCTATGCGCCGGCCGGGCAGGTCGCGGCCATTTCGCCGGCCGAACTCGCCGCGCTGATCGACCACGCGCGCGACTGGATCGAACATCATCATGTGGAAATTTGATCTGCCGTGGATGTTCGTGTTGCTGCCGTTGCCGCTCTTCGTGTGGTGGTTCGCGCCGGTGTATCGGGCGCGCGCGCCGGCGGTGCGGGTGCCGTTCTTTCACGAGATGGCCGGCGCGGCCGGCGAGAAGCCCGCGCCCGGCGGGGTGCGTCTGCGACGCAACTGGCTGCTGCGTCTGTCGATGCCCGTGCTGTGGATACTGCTGGTGGTCGCCGCCGCGAAGCCGGTGTTCGTCGAGGCGCCGCTGATTCACGACGAACCCGCGCGCGCGTTGATGCTCGCGATCGATCTGTCCGGCTCGATGGCGACGCGCGATTTCGTCGATGCGACCGGCGCGCGGCTGGACCGCCTGAGCGCGGTCAAACGGGTGGTGGCCGATTTCATCGCGCGGCGCGGCGGCGATCGGCTCGGTCTGGTCGTGTTCGGCGATGCCGCCTATCCGCAGGCGCCGTTGACGCTCGATCACAGCGCCGTGCGGATCCTGCTCGACCAGTTGCAGATCGGCATGGCGGGACCGCGCACCGCCATCGGCGATGCGATCGGCGTGACCGTCAAGCTGATGGACCAGAGCACCGCGCAGGAACGCGTGCTGATCCTGCTGAGCGACGGCAACGATACGAGCAGCGCGATTCCACCTGAACAAGCCGCGCGGATCGCCAAAGCGCATCGCCTGGTTATCCATACGATCGGCATCGGCGACCCGGCCGCGAGCGGCGAAGACAAGGTCGATCTCGACGCGCTCGCGCGAATCGCGAGCATCACCGGCGGCCAGGCGTTTCGCGCGTCGGACCGCGAACAGGATCTCGCCGACGTGTACCGCACGCTCGACCGGCTCACCCCGGAAAAAGTGCGGCGCGAAACGTACCGGCCGCAGCGCGATTACTACTGGATTCCGCTGTCGATCGCGTTGACGCTGCTGGCCGCCTATCACGTGCTCGCATGGTTGAGCGCGCTGCTGCGCGCGCCACGCGGACGAGCGGCGAGCGTGACCGGCGACGCACGCGCGGCGAGCGTGCCGCTCACGGAGGCGCGCCGTGGCGATTGACCTGAGCGCGTTTCATTTTCTGCGGCCCGTCTGGCTCCTGCTGTTAGTGCCGGCCGTGCTGCTGCCTCTCGCGTGGCTGCGCCGCAACGACGTGCGGGCGCGCTGGCGCGGCCTGATCGAGCCGGCCTTGCTCGAGCATCTGATTGTCGGCGACACGCGCCGGCGCGCGATCCAGCCGGTGCATACGCTCGGCCTGCTGCTCGGCATCGGCGCGCTGGCGGCGGCCGGGCCCACCTGGCAGCAGGAGCGGCCGCCGTTCGATCAGGACAAGGCGCCGCTCGTCGTGGTGCTGGAACTCGCGCATTCGATGGATGCGACCGACGTCGCGCCGACCCGGCTCGAACGCGCGAAACAGAAGGTGCTCGATCTCGCGCGGGTACGCAAGGGCGCGCGCACCGGTCTGGTCGTGTTCGCGGCGAGCGGGCATCTGGTGGTGCCGCCGAGCGACGACCCGGCGCTGCTCGAACTGTACGTGCCGGCGCTCTCGCCCGCGTTGATGCCGCGCGACGGCAAGAACGCGAGCGCCGGCCTCGACGTCGCCGAACGGCTGCTCGCCGACGATCCCGCGGCGGGCACGATCGTGTTCATCAGCGACGGTTTCGATGCTGGCCAGACCGATGCGTTCGTGCAGAAGGCGAAGTCGTTGCGTCATCAACTGCTGTGGCTCGCGGTCGGCACCGAACACGGCGGACCGCTTCGGGGTCCTGACGGTGGAATCGCGATGGATGCGGACGGCCGGCCATTGCTCGGCAGCTTCGACGCCGCCGCGATCCGCAAGGTCGCGGACGAGGCCCGCATCCCGCTCGCGAGCCTGCGCGTCGATGACGATGACATCACCTGGGTGCAGCATCGCGCGCAGGCCTATCTCGCGCAAGCCGACGCGGCGAAACGCGTGCCGCACTGGAAGGAGAGCGGCTACTGGCTGGTGCTGCCGCTGTTGGTGCTCGCGCTGTGGAGCTTCCGGCGCGGCTGGACCGTGAAGTGGCTGCCGGCGGTGCTGCTTGCGGTCGCGTTGAACGGCTGGCCGGGTTATGCGCGGGCGGCCGGTACGACCGACTGGCATTGGGCCGATCTGCTCGCGACGCACGATCAGCAGGGCCGCTGGTTGTTCGAGCACGGCGATTACCGGGGCGCCGCGCAACGCTTCGACGAGCCGATGTGGAAAGGCCGCGCACAGTATCTCGCGGGCGATTACGCCGCCGCGCTCGACAGCTTTTCGCGCCTGAAAAGCGCCGCCGCGTATTTTTATATCGGCAATACGCTCGCGCATCTGGACGACTACGCGGCGGCGATCAAGGCCTACGACAACGCGTTGAAACTACAACCGTCGTTTCCCGACGCCGCTGCGAATCGCGCGTTGCTGCAGAAACTGCTCGCGCAGGATCAGCGCGAACAGATGGACCCCGAACAGGAGCAACCGGATCAGATCCAGATCGACAGGAAGAAAGGGCGGGGCACCTCGGTCGTCACCGAGGGCGCGCCGCAGCCGAGTGAAGAGGTGTGGATGCGCAATCTGAATACGTCGCCGGCGCAATTTCTGCGGCAGCGGTTCGGGCAGGAATCGACGGCGCCGCGGGAGCCCGCGCAATGAGCGCGCGGCTTCGCTGCTGGTCGCGTGGCACGCGGCGATTGGCGCGCGTCGCGGCGACGCTCGTCGTGCTGATGCCGCTCGGCCTGGTCGCGCCGCTACCGTACGCGCTGGCCGCCGATGCGCCCGCTGATGCCACCGCCAAGGTGCCCGCCGACCCCGCACCGCGCACGCTGGTGCGCGCGCATCTGGAGCCGGCCGGGCCGGTCGTGGCCGGCAGCGAGGTGAAGCTGGTGGTCGAACTGCTGACCACCAGCTGGTTTACCGAGGCGCCCGACTGGCCGCTCTTCACGGTTCCCGGCGCGATCGTCAGCCTGCCTGACGAGCAGGCGCGGAATCTGTCGGAGGATATCGACGGCGTGCGCTGGTTCGGCGTGAGCCGCGCCTACCGGATCGCGCCGCAAGCGGGCCGGACTTACGACGTCGCGCCGTTCGCGATCACGCTGCATCCGGGCGGGATCGCCACGCCGGTTCAGGTGATGACGCCCGCACTCCGGTTCGTCGCGACCTTGCCGCCCGGCGCCGAACAAATGAAGCACTTTTTCGCGGCGCCGCGCGTCACGGTCACGCAGAAGATCGAGCCGCCCAACGGCCAGCTACGCGCCGGCGCGATCGTCACGCGATCGATTACGCAAACCGCGAGCGGCACCGAGTCGATGCTGATTCCACCGGTGGAATTCGGCGACGTCGACGGGCTCAAGCGGTATGCGCGCACGCCGGTCACGCACGACGTCGTGCAGGATCGCGCGGGACTGGTGGCCGGCGAGCGCACCGACAGCGTCGCGTACCTCGCCGATCACAGCGGCCGTTTCAGCCTGCCGCCGGTGACGATCGAATGGTGGGATACCGCGACGCAAAAGAAACAAAGCGTGGTGTTGCCCGGCGTCAAGCTATCAGTCTCGGCGGCGCACGAAAAGCCGCTGTTCGAGATTCCCGCCGATGCGCTCAGCCGCGGCGCCGCGCATCGGCTCGTGGTGATACATGGCGCGCACCTCGCGATCGCCGCGGCGCTCGTGCTCGTTTTGATCGCGCTGATCGGCGCGCGCGCAAGGCTCGCTGACTGCGCGCGGCGTTTGCGCGGGCGGGTCCACGCGCTGCGCGAACGTTACAGGGACGGGGAGTGGCGCGCCCGCCGCAGCCTGTACGCCGCGGCGCGTCACGGCGACCTGCGACGGCTCATCCCCGCGCTTTACCGCTGGATGGAGCGGCGCGGCGATCTGGGCAAGCCCGCGCGAGTCGATCGATTGCCGGGCGGCGCTCGCGGCGATATCAGCGCCATTGCCGAGGTCGTCGCACGGCATTACGACACGGCCAGCGCAGCCGCGCAGCCGGCACCCGCCACGCCACGCGGCTTACTCGACGCCGTGCGCGAGCTTACGAAGCGGACCCGCAAGCCGCGCCGGCGAGCGTCGCCGTTGCCTCCGCTCAATTAACGCCGGCGCCGCAGCCGGCCGTACCGTGCCGGCGACAAAGCGGCTGCCATCGCGGCCGCCATCGCGGCTGTCACGGTAATGACTTCGTGTGCGGGCTATATCGCCGGCGCTTAAAAGAAGGACTTAAAGGGCATCTAATCACGCGCCGTGCCAGCGTGCTGCCAGAGCGCTATCCATCGTATAAGTAATAGCCCGTTATATCTGTTGGCTATGCAATCCGGCACTCGGGGAATTCGATATCCAGCATTTGAAATAATCGGTAAAAAATTAGCAAACAACTTTTACCGATTATCCGAAAGCCTGCCGCATAAGGGTTACAGCGCGGAACTCGCCGGGCGCCACCGCGATACTCGGCCCGGCACCGCGATCACCTGGTCTTGATAGCGCTCGACCGGGCACACGGATTGCACGGCGCGCCTGACAGCGACGGGTCGGCAATTGTTAAATCTCGGCCGCATATCTAATTTGACATAAGATAAATTATCGACATTTTCGACGTGAAAAATCTGGCCCGGCTCCGGCGTTTTTCGCCAAACTCAAGACCTTTGCAGCTTACCGAAACAATCCGCACGCAGCCGATAAGCCGCCGCCAAACGTTTAGGGGAAAATCATTTGGCCGTTTCAACCCGGCGTTCAATTCGTGTGATTGCCGTGTGTACGGTGGCGTACATTGCACGCGACTGTTAAAGAATATTTTTCAATGCAGTCGTCCATCAAAAAACCAAGGGAATTTCATCGCTATGCAATCCCTGACAGACGTGCGTGGTCCTACTGCGGCAAAGCGGATTCGAATCGATAAAAGCGTTGCATTGAAGTCGTTCGACGAGGTGATTCCTCTGGAAACGATCGCCGAAATCAACGAATTCATCGACACCCTGTTCGGCAACACCCCGCAGCGCGCGCAATCCGGTAAGAAGATCGCCGAGATCCTGCGGCGCGGCGAAGCGTTTCGCGAACTCGAGCAGCGCATCTGCGCGAACACGCGGGCAATGGCCGCCGAGGCCGGCCGCACCGATCTACCGCTCGAACCGTTTCACGTTCTGCGTTGCGCGAGTACGGCCAGCCTCGCGGAAAGCAACAAGCGCCACTACGATTCGCACCTGCTGACGCTGCTGATTCCATTACAGCTCGCGGACGAAGGCGTTCATAACGGCGACCTCGTGATGTGGCGCAAGCCGCGCCTGTCGGTGACGACGTTCTCCAACCTGATGTGCAAGATGCGTCACGGCGTGCTGCGCAGCCTGCCGTTCCGTTGGCGCGCGTGGCACACGCTGCACGATCTGCGGGTCGGCAACTGCAAGCGCATTCCGGTGCATCCGGGCAGCGTCTACGAATTCAACGGCTTCGCGTTGCAGCATTCGAATCTCGACGTGCAGAACGGCCAGCGCCGCACCTTGCTGATTCATTACTACGATCCGGGCCATTCGCTGGGCCTGAGCGAAATGCTACGGCGCGGCCGCATCCGTTGATCCTTTCCCGCTGATCCCTTCCGGGCCGCGCGCCGCGCGGCGTTTGCCGAAGCGCCGCATGCCCTGCTTTCGCGTGGGCATGCGGCGCGCATTGTCCGATTGTCTCTGTCCGCCTGATGCCGCCCGGCGTCGCGAAGGCGAACTTTCCCTTTGCTTTTAAAGCGGCCTACACTGGTTCAAGGCTTTCTCCCGCCAGCGGCCGGGTTCCGCCCGACGCTGTGCCGACCGTCGCCCGCGCGCTCGGGCGACGGCCGTGGTGCTTCGCGAACCGCCGCGAGCCGCGCCGGTTCATGCCCAATCATCTTCCGACCGGGACGACTGATCATGGCCGATACGGGTTACATGGCACGCAAATCCGTTGCCGACATTGTCGGCAGCGCCGACGTCGACGAAGGTCACAAGCTATCGAAAACACTCGGCGCGACCAGCATCACCGCGATGGGGATCGGCGCGATCATCGGTGCCGGCATCTTCGTGCTGACCGGCACCGCCGCCGCGCAATTCGCCGGGCCGAGCATCATGCTGTCGTTCGTGCTGGGCGGCGTCGCGTGCGCGTTCGTCGGTCTGTGTTATTCGGAACTCGCCGCGATGCTGCCGGTGTGCGGCAGCAGCTACACCTATACGTATGCGACGCTCGGCGAGGTGTTCGCGTGGATCATCGGCTGGGACCTGATCCTCGAATACGCGATGGGCGCGGCGACCGTCGCGGTCGGCTGGTCCGGCTATGTCGTGAGTTTGCTGCGCAACGTCGGCATCGAGATTCCGCCGATGCTCGCGGCCGCGCCCGGCACCGTCGTTAAGCTCGCCGACGGCTCGACGGTCACCGGCCTCGTCAATCTGCCGGCGATCCTGATCGTCGCGATCCTGACCGCGATGCTGGTGATGGGCACCAAGGAGTCCGCGCGCATCAACAACATCATGGTCGCGGTCAAGCTGACCGTGGTGGTCGCGTTCATCGTGATCGGCGCGTTCTTCGTCAAGCAGGCGAACTGGCATCCGTTTATCCCGGCCAATACCGGCCAGTTCGGCAACTTCGGGTTGAGCGGGATTCTGCGCGGCTCGGCGGTGGTGTTCTTCGCGTTCATCGGCTTCGATGCGGTGTCCACCGCCGCGCAGGAGGCGCGCCAGCCGCAGCGCGACATGCCGATCGGCATTCTCGGCTCGCTGGTGATCTGTACGATCCTGTACATCCTCGTTGCCGGCGTGCTGACCGGGCTGGTGCCGTACGGCGACCTCAATGTGCCGGACCCGATCGCCAAAGGGGTCGACGCAATAGGCCTGAACTGGTTTGCGATCCTGATCAAAATCGGCGCGCTGACCGGGCTGACCACCGTGATCCTGGTGCTGCTGTACGGACAGAGCCGGATCTTCTTCACGATGTCGCAGGACGGGCTGTTGCCGCCGTTTTTCGCGCGCGTGCACGACCGGCTGCATACGCCGTATCTGAGTCAGATGCTGATCGGCACCGTGGTTGCGATCGTCGCCGCGTTGACGCCGATCGGCGTGCTCGGCGAGATGGTCAGCATCGGCACGCTGTTCGCGTTCATCCTCGTGTGCGGCGCGGTGATCTATCTGCGCCGCAGCGACTCCGACGCGGCGCGCCCGTTCCGCGCGCCGGGCGTGCCGGTGGTGCCGGTGCTCGGCATTCTGTTCTGCCTGCTGCTGATGGCCGGGCTGCCGCTCGTCACGTGGCTGCGGCTGCTCGTGTGGCTGGTGATCGGGATGGTGATCTATCTGAGCTACGGCCGCCATCATTCGGTGCTACGGCATCCTGAGCAAAAGCGACGCTGACGTTATGAGCGTCAACGCGCACACGTGGTGCGCGCCGCTCCTTGCGCTTAGCGAATAGCCGCCGCCAGTTCGTCAGCGGTTTGCCGGAAACGCCGATGCCCGGCGGCCGGCACCAGCGACCCGCCCGTCGTCCAGATCACATGCGTCGCCGCGCGCGGATCGAACTGATGGCCGCGCGTATAGTCGCGCCCCGCCGCCGATTGCGCGAGCCATCCCGGTCCGCCGACAGCCGCGGCCGCCGACGGCTCGACCTCGATCCCCAGCGTTTGCCAGAGCGTCGACAGATGCGCGTAGAGCTGCGCGTCGCTGACGGTGAACACGCCGGCCAGTTGCGCGGCCATCAACGGCGCGACCCATTGCGACGCGAGCCCGACCGCCAACCCATCCGCTTCGGTGCGATTGTCGAGCCCGATGTCGTACACGGAAACCGGGCGCTCGACGCCGGCCGCCAGCTGCACCAGCATGCACGGCGACGCGACCGGTTCGGCGAAAAAGCAATGCACGTGCGGCCCGAACAGCGCCTTCAGCCCATACGCGATGCCGCCCGGTGCGCCGCCGACGCCGCACGGCAGATACACGCACAGCGGCTGCGCGGCATCGACGACGCGCCCCGCCCGGGCCAGCTGCGTCGCCAGCTCGCGCGCGGCGGTCGCATAGCCGGTGAACAGCAGGCTCGAACGTTCGTCGTCGACGAAATGGCCGCGCGGCATCGCCCGCGCTTCGCGGCGCCCTGCCTCGACCGCCGCCGCGTAATCGCCGGCATGCTCGACCACGCGCACGCCGCGTTGGCGCAAACGGTCCTTCTTCCATGGCTTCGCGTCGGTCGACATATGCACGACCGTGTCGAAGCCGAGCGCCGCGGCCAGCACGCCGATGCTCAAGCCGAGATTGCCGGTGCTGCCGACCATCACCGTATGCCGCGCAAACAGCTCGCGCGCTTCGGCGTGCGCGAGCTTGCGGCGGTTTTCGTCAGCGGCTAGCAGCCCGTGTTCGAGCGCGATCGCTTCGGCCAGCGCGAGTACTTCGTGGAACCCGCCGCGCGCCTTGATCGAACCGGCGACCGGCAACGCGTCGTCGCGTTTGACGAACCACGTGCCCTCGCCCGCCAGCGCATCGCGCAGCGGCGCGGCGGCCATCAGCTGCGAGTCGATGCGTCCCGCGCATGCCGCGAGTTCCGGAAACAGCGCGGCCAGCAACGGCTCGCAACGCGCGAGCCGGGCGTCGGCGGAGGTGATCGTCGCGAGCGACGGCGCACTCGCCGGCAACGGCGTCCCTTCGCGCGGATTGAGCCACAGCAGCGGCTCACGCGCCTGAAGCGCGGCTAATAAGGATGCTTGCAGCGCGGAATTCATCGCAACGGCCCTTCCCTTCCAGATCAACGAGATGGCCGCGATCCTACGATGCGGCGCGTGCGCGGGAAAGCGGTCGTTTCTAATCGATGCATTAGCTACACTAATGCCTATGCAACTCGACTCCTCGCTCCTCGGCGCGCTGCGCTGCTTCGAAACCGCCGCCCGGCTGCTGAGTTTCACCCAGGCCGCGCACGCGCTGAACTTGACGCAAAGCGCGGTCAGCCAGCAGATCCGTCATCTCGAAGCACGGCTCGGCTATCCGCTGTTCGTGCGCGAGCCGCGTAGGCTCAAGCTGACCGCCAACGGCGCGGTGCTGTTCGACACGACCGCGAAAGCGCTCGCGGAAATCAACCGCACGCTGCGGCAACTCGCATTCGAGCGCGCGCCGTTGCAGGTCAACTGCCTGCCCTCGCTCGCGTTGCACTGGCTGATGCCGCGCTTGACGGAGTTTCATCGGCAGCAGCCGGACCTGTCCGTGCGCCTGAAGGCCGAGTTCCAGACACTCGATCGCCACGCGATGGACGCCGACGAAATCGACGTCGCGGTGCGCTACGATCCGGGCCACTACCGTCACGTGCAGGCCGACGTGCTGATGGACGAGTATCTGGTCGCGGTCGCGACACCCCAATATCTCGCGCGGCATCCGCGCTTCGCCAAAGGACTCGCATTCGACGGCGCGGTGCTGCTGCACGACGCGTCGCCGTGGGCCGGCGCCGCGGAATTCATCGAGTGGCGCACGTGGCTCGAAGCGTTGCGGCCGGACTGGCTCGCGCATCTCGATGGCCCGCAGTTCAACCTCGCGAGCCTCGCGGTGAGCGCGGCGCTGAATCATCAGGGCGTCGCGCTCGGCCGCAGCGCGCTGGTTCAGGACGAGCTCGACAGCGGACGGCTGATCGATGTGTTCGGCCGGCACGTGCGCGCGCCCGCGCGCTACATGCTGCTGTCGCGCCGGCCGGACGACGAGCGCGTCGCGGTGTTCTCCGCATGGATCAAAGCGGAGTGCGAGCGGTTCGAGCGGGAGCGGGCGCAGTGGTTGCGAGTTTGATGCACGCGACGGTCGCCATATGTAATGGGGGCAGCCAATCCCGCATAAGTGTAATTTGCATTCCTCACACTGTTTTTCGGAATTCGTCTATTCCGGCGGTATGCCGATTCCTTTAGCCTCTGTTTTCTCACGACTTATCGTGAAGCGAATAGACGGTTTGAACGGATGTCGGCGACGCTTTTGTAAGCAAACGGGTATTTCCCGGGAATTGTCACAGCGACATTGATCGCGTTGAGCGTCATTTAGAGGTGCCCGCGCGGCTTCTTTTACCGGGCGCTTTCTTCGTTACCGATCGCTGCGTTGCTTTATCCCGCCATTCGGGCGGTGCGTCGTCCGGTAAATTAATTTCCCTCGCCGCAGCCAGGAATAAATTGACAAGTCACTCAGACACGGTACGATCAACGGAAATCTTTTTCGGGCAGCATCGTATCCCGCGGCCGTAAGCGCTATTTAACAATGGCCATTGCGGAACGCGCAAACCGTTATACCGTCATCGATTCACGCGTAAGAAAAGAGTGCCTTCACCAGGGAGTTTCTCTTGTCCTGCTCAGCAATCCGTCTGCGTAGTCGCGCCGTCTCGCTTCTGATCACTGGTTTGCCGCTCCTGCTCGCCGCCTGCAACGACCGGCAGGCCGCGCCCACCGCCGCTTCGATGCCGCCGATTCCGGTGCTGGTCGAAACGGTCTCCACCACCGCCGTCCACGACGTCGTCGAACTGCCGGGCCGTATCGAGGCCGTGCGCAGCGCCGAGATTCGCGCGCGCGTCGACGGCATCGTGCAGCGCACGCTGTATCAGGAAGGCACCGACCTGCCGGCCAATGCGCCGCTGTTCCAGATCGATCCGAGCGACTATCGCGCGCAATTACAGCAGGCCCAGGCCGCGCTCTCGCGCGCGACCGCGGTGCGCGACAACGCGGCTTCGGTGGTCGAGCGCTTCAAACCCCTGGTGGGCCGTCACGCGGTCAGCGCGCAGGAATACGACGCCGCGCTCGCGACAATGCAACAGGCCCAGGCCAACGTCGCCGATGCGAAGGCCGCGGTATCGCTCGCGCAATTGCGGCTCGATCGCTGCATCGTGCGCACGCCGATCGCCGGCCGCGCGGGCCGCGCGCTCGTCACCGAGGGCGCGCTGGTCAGCGCCGGCGCGGCCACCCTGCTCACCCAGGTCAATCAGCTGACGCCGATCAACGCGGTGTTCACGCAGTCGAACACCGCGATGCTCGATATCGAACAGCAGATCCAGTCCGGCGCGCGCCAGCCGACCAGCATGAAGCACGTCGAGGTGCAGCTGATTCTCGCGAACGGTCAGGTCTATAACGAGCGCGGTTTTCTGGACTTCGCCGACCTCGTCGTCGATCCGTCCACCGGCACGCAGACGGTGCGCGCGCAGTTCTCGAACCCTAACCGCACGCTGTTGCCCGGCCAGTTCGTGCGCGGGCGCATCATCGCGGCGGGCAACCTGCAAGGGATCCGGATTCCGGAGCGCGCGGTGCAGCTCGATAACGGTATCGCGAGCGTCGCGCTGGTCGCCGAGGACGGCACCGTGGTCCGCCGCAACATCGATCTGGGCGACCAGGGCGAAGGCCGCTGGACCGTGCGCGACGGGCTGAAAGCCGGCGAGCGGGTGATCGTCGACGGCTGGCAGAAGGTGCAGCCGGGCCAGCGCGTCGACGCGCGGCCCGCGCCCGACGCGGCGCAGCCCGCACCGGGCGCGCAGGCCGCAGCGACGGCTCCGGCCGAACCGCCGGCGACGCAGCCGGCCCCGGCTTCGGCCACCCGCTGACCGGGCCCGCGCATGAATCGATTCTTCGTCGCCCGGCCGGTTTTCGCGTGGGTCATCGCGCTCTTCACAGTGCTGTTCGGCGGTATCGCGCTCGCGCTGCTGCCGGTCGAACAGTATCCCGACGTCGCCCCGCCGTCGCTCAGCATCACCGCGGCTTTCAGCGGCGCCGACGCGCGCACGCTCGAGCGCACCGTCACGTCGATCGTCGAAGACGAGATGAACGGGATCGAGAACTTCCTGTACATGTCGTCGACGAGCCGCTCGAACGGCACGATGCAGATCACCGTGGTGCTCAAGCCCGGCACCAATCTCGACATCGCCCGCACCCAGGTGCAGGACCGTCTCGCCCGGGTCGAGCCGCGCTTGCCGCTCGAAGTGCGCCAGGTCGGCGTGCGCGTGACCAAGGCGTCGTCCGGCTTTCTGATGCTGATCGCGCTGCAGGCGGTCGACGGCGCCACCAGCGCGGTCGCGATGGGCAACTTCGCGTCGAACAACATCGTCAACGAGTTGCGCCGCATTGACGGCGTCGGCGACGTGCAGCTGTTCGGCTCGTCGTACGCGATGCGGATCTGGCTCGATCCGAGCAAGCTTGCGGGCTTCGGGCTGTCGGCGAGCGAGGTGCTGCAGGCGATCCAGGAGCAGAACAGCCAGACCGCCGGCGGCGGCCTCGGCGATCAGCCGATCGCGCCCGGCTCCGAATTCACCGCGCAGATCGTCACGCAAAGCCGCTTCTCGACGCCCGAGCAGTTCCGCGAAATCATCGTGCGCGCGAATCCGGACGGCTCGACCGTGCGGGTCGGCGACGTCGCCCGGGTCGAACTCGGCAACGACAGCTACGGCAACCGCCTGACCGTCAACGGCAAGGCGTCGGCCGGTATCGCGATCCAGCTCGCGAGCGGCGCGAACGCGCTGGCGGTCGCCAATGCGGTGCGCCAGCGCATGACCGAATTGCAATCCACGTTCCCGCGCGGCGTTAGCTGGGCGGTGCCGTTCGACACCACGCCGTTCATCACGACCTCGGTGCACGGCGTGATCCGCACGATGATCGAGGCGCTGCTGCTGGTCACGGTAGTGGTGTTCCTGTTCCTGCAGGACTGGCGCGCGACGCTGGTCCCCACGATCGTCGTGCCGATCGCGCTGATCGGCACCTGCGCGGGGCTCTATCTGTTCGGACTGTCCATCAATATCCTGTCGCTGTTCGGGATGGTGGTCGCGATCGGTATCCTCAACGACGACGCGATCGTGGTGGTCGAAAACGTCGCGCGGATCATGCGCGAGGAAGGCCTGAGCGCGCCGCGCGCGACCGTCAAGGCGATCGGCCAGATTTCCGGCGCGGCGATCGCCAGTACGCTGGTGCTGGTCGCGGTGTTCATCCCGATGGCGTTTTTCCCCGGCTCGACCGGCGGCATCTACCGGCAGTTTTCGGTGACGCTGGCGGTGTCGATCATGCTGTCCACCCTGCTCGCGCTGACGCTCGGCGCGGCGATGTGCGCGGCGCTGCTCAGAAGCGAGGCGCAGGCCGCCAGCGCGAAGCCGAAAAACGCCGCGTCGCGGCTAATGCATCGCGTGTTCGACGGTTTCAATCGCGGCCTCGAAGCGGGCACCGTGCGTTATATCGGCGGCGTCGATTCGATGCTGCGCTCGCCGATGCGCTGGCTGCTGGTGTTCGTCGCGGCCTGCGCGATCACGGTGTTTTTCTTCATGCGCCTGCCGACCGGCTTTCTGCCGACCGAGGACCAGGGGCATATTTTCGTCACCTATACCGGCGCGCCCGGTTCGACCGAACAGCGCACGCAGCACGCGATCGACCAGGTCGAGGCGTTTTTGCGCCAGCAGCCGCAGGTGCGCAATATCGCTTCGGTGACGGGCTTCAGCTTCTTTGGCCAGGGGCAGTCGGCGGCGTTGTCGTTCGTCGATCTGAAGCCGTGGGACGAACGCTCCGGCGAAGCGAATTCGGCCAGCGCGCTGGTGCGCCGCGCGAATGCCGCGTTCATGCAGATCCCCGAGGCGCTGATCTTCTCGCTCGATCCGCCGCCTATTCCGTCGCTCGGCAATGCGACCGGCTTCACGATGAAGATCCAGGACCGCAGCGGTGTGGGCGGCGACGCGTTGCAGCAGGCGGCCCGCCGCATCATGATCGAGGCGGCGCAAAGCCCGATTCTCGCCGGCGTGCGCGCCGAGGGGATGCCGGAGGCGCCGCAACTGTATGTCGAGATCGACCGCGTGAAGGCGCGCGCGCTCGGCCTGCAGATCGGTCAGGTGAACCAGGCGCTGGCGCTGACCTTCGGCGCGAACTACGTGAACGACTTCGTGTTCGAGGGCAACGTGCTGCGCGTGCTGCTGCAGGCCGACGCCGAGCACCGGACGCGCGCGGACGATGTGACCTCGCTGCGGCTGCGCAACGATCGCGGCGAGATGGTGCCGTTCTCGGCCTTCACGCGGGTGCGCTGGATTTCCGGTCCGCAGCAGCTCGAACGCTATAACGGCTTCCCGTCGTCGACGCTGTCGGGCCAGGCCGCGCCCGGCCGTTCGAGCGGCGCGGCGATCGCCGAGATGGAACGGATCGCGTCGCACGTGCTGAGCGGCAACCTGACCTACGAATGGACCGGCACCGCGTTCGAGGAAAAACAGGCGGCCGGTCAGATCGGCATGCTGCTGGGTTTGTCGCTGATCGTGGTGTTCCTGCTGCTCGCCGCGCTGTACGAGAGCTGGGCGATTCCGGTCGCGGTGCTGCTGATCATCCCGTTCGGCGTGATCGGCGCGGTGCTGCTGACGATGCTGCGCGGGCTGTCCGCCGACGTGTACTTCAATATCGGCCTTGTGACGATCATCGGCCTCGCGGCGAAGAACGCGATCCTGATCGTCGAGTTCGCGATCAAGGAGGAGTCCGAAGGCAAGGACGCGTGGGCCGCCGCGAAAAACGGCGCGCAGCAGCGGCTGCGGCCGATTCTGATGACCAGCGTCACGTTCGTGCTCGGCATGCTGCCGCTCGTGCTCGCGACCGGCGCGGGCGCGGCGAGCCGGCGCGCGGTCGGCACCGGCGTGATGGGCAGTATGTTGACCGCGACGCTGTTCGGGATCTTCTTCACGCCGCTGTTCTACGTGGCCGCGCGCCGCTGGCTGAGCCGCAAGAAGCGCAGTATCGATCTCGACGACGACCTGCCGCCGCTCGCCCCCGAGGCCGGCGACGCCAAAGGCGGAGGACGGCACGATGCGTAAGCGCCTGTTCAAACCGTTGCTCGGCTCGCTGCTGTGCGGCTCGCTCGCCGCGTGCAATTTCGCACCGACTTATCAGCAGCCCGAACTACCGATCGCCGAACACTTCGAGACGACCGACGCCGCCAATCCGGAACTCGCGCATCTGGCTAGCGAGATCGACTGGCAGAGCTTTTTCGCCGATCCGCAACTGAAGCAGCTGATCGAAACCGCGCTCGCGCGCAATCGCGATCTGGCCGCGTCGGTCGCGCGGATCGAACAGGCGCAAGCGTTCTACCGGATCCAGAACGCCGCGCGGCTGCCGCAGGTCAATGCGAATGCGGGCGCGACGCGCAGCAAGACGCCGCTCGGCGCGATCGATCCCGAGTTCGACAACACCGATATCTCGGTGCAGTTCAACCAGTACAACGTGCAGGCGGCGGTCACGTCGTTCGAGCTGGATTTCTGGGGACGTGTGCGCAATACCAGCGAGGCCGCGCGACGCCGCTATCTGGCGAGCGTCGATGCGCAGCGTGCGTTCCGTTTGTCGCTGATCGGCAACGTCGCGTCGAACTACTACGCAATCCGCTCCGGCGACGAAGGGATCGAACTCGCGCAGCGCACGCTGGAAAGCCGCCGCTACGCGTTCGAGGTCGCGCAGCTGCGGCTCGAGGCGGGCGTCACGTCGATGGTCGATTACGAGCAGGCGCGGATTCTGGTCACGCAGGCGCAGACCCAGCTTGCCGAGTTGCAACGGACTACCGCGCAGCAGCGTCATCTGCTGGAAGTGTTGATCGGCGGACCGGCCGGCGAGGCGTTGCCGCAGCCGTCGTCGATTGCGGATGCCGCGCAGTTCGGCGAGATCGACCCGGGTTTGCCGTCCGCGTTGCTGATCAACCGGCCCGATATCCAGCAGGCCGAGCAGCAATTGCGCGCGGCCAATGCGGATATCGGCGCCGCGCGCGCGGACTTCTTCCCGCGCATCTCGCTGACCGGCAGCTTCGGCTATGTGTCGTCGGAACTCGGCGATCTGTTCGTGCCCGGCAAGCAGGCGTGGACGATCGGCGCGCTGGTCGGCATGCCGATCTTCGATGGCGGGCAACGCAGCGCGCAGCTGTCGCAAGCGCGCGCGCGGCGCGACGAGCTGGTCGCCAGTTACCAGAGCACCGTGCAGAACGCGTTTCGTGAGGTGTCCGATGCATTGGTCGGGCGGCAGCGCTACAAGGAACAGATCGCCGCGCAGGAACAGGCGGTGCAGGCGCAACGCGATCTCGCGGAGACCGCGCAGTTGCGCTACGACAACGGGATTTCGATCTATCTGGAAGTGGTGGATGCGCGGCGCAATCTGTTCGCCGCCGAGCAGCAGTTGATTACGCTGCGGGCGACCGCGTTGCAGAACGGCGTGTCGCTGTATCTGGCGCTGGGTGGCGGGCCGGATGGGCAGTACGGCGCCGGCGCGCCGGCAGGTACGGCGCTCAATGCTTCACCGGCTCAACAAATCCCGCCGTCCAATTGAAAACGGCGCGCCAGAGTGGCGCGCCGTATCTTTCGTGGTGATCGCCGGCAGCGAGCCGGCGGATTCCGCTAATTGATCTGATTGAGCGGATTAGCCCAGCGTCACATCGACCGATGCCTGTTCGCCGTCGCGCACCACGGTGACCGATACGCTGTCGTCCGCCTGCGAAATCATCCGGCGCAGTTGCTCGACGCTGCGGATCAGCTTACCGTCGACCGCGACGATGATGTCGCCAGCCTGGATGCCCGCTTCGGCGGCCGGACCGGTCGCCTGCTGCACCACCACCCCACCCGGCAATTGCGCCTGCTGCTGCTCGTCTTCGCTGAGCGGACGCACGGCGACGCCCAGACGCGGACGGTTCTGCTGTTGCGGGCGCTGCTGGAACTGCTCGCGCGGCGCGGCCTGCGCGAGTTCGGACGCTTGCTGCGCGCCGATCGTGACCGACAGCTTGCGCTCGGCGCCGTTGCGCCACACGCTGATCGTCGCATCGCTGCCCGGCGACAGTTGCGCGACCTGGCCGACCAGTTCAGTAGCACTACCGATATGTTTGCCGTTCACGCCGACGATCACGTCGCCCTGACGCAGACCGGCCGCTTGCGCGGGGCCGCTCGGATCGACCGAGCCGACCAGCACGCCGCCGTTCGCGTTCAGGCCGAGGGCCTTCGCCTTGTCGGCGCTGAGCGGCTGCACGCCCACGCCGATCCGGCCGCGGGTCACGTGACCGGTGCGCACGAGCTGGTCTTTCACGTGCATCGCCGCGTCGATCGGAATCGCGAACGACAGGCCCTGGAAGCCGCCGGTGCGCGAATAGATCATCGAGTTGATGCCGATCACTTCGCCGTTCAGGTTGAACAGCGGGCCGCCAGAATTGCCCGGGTTGACCGGCACGTCGGTCTGGATGAACGGGATCGGGCTGTCGTCGGAGAACGAGCGCGACTTCGCGCTGATGATGCCCGAGGTCACCGTGCTGTCGAAGCCGTACGGCGAGCCGATCGCGACCACCCATTCGCCGACCTTGCTGCTGTCCGGATTGCCGATCTTCACGGTCGGCAGATCCGACGCGTCGATCTTGACGACGGCGACGTCGGTCGCCTTGTCCTTGCCGATCACGCGCGCGCGGAATTCGCGGCCGTCGGTCAGCTTCACGCTGACGCTGCTCGCGCCGTCGACCACGTGATTGTTGGTGAGGATGTAGCCGTCCTGGCTGATGATGAAACCCGAGCCGAGCGCTTCGCCGCCGCTCTTGCGGTCGCCGTTTTCATCGACCGATGCCGCCGACTTGACGCCGATATGCACGACCGCCGGGCCATAGCGCGTCACGATGCCGGAGAAGTCCGGCGCCGACGACCGCGAGCTGCTGATATCCGCGGTCGCGCGCAGCGAGGAGGCCGGGGCTTGCGCATCGTTGACGGACGCATCGGCGTCGCGATGGCTGAGCGCGTACGCGCCGCCGACAGCGAGTACAACGCAGATCGCAGCGCTGCCGCGCCAGTATTTCTTGGTGGTCATAGTCGGGGAATATTGCCGAGGATTACGAGATGGATGCGTAATGTAGTGGCGGCCACTTAAAGGAATCTTAAAGATGGTGTGCGATCGCAACGAATCGGGGGGAACCAGGGATGATGCGGATTTCCCCTGCTTTTCCAGGGGTATTTGGGGTTTGGGGCGGAGGTGCTGCGTTCGACGAGTGGCTGGATGGAAGTTGGAGGTGTGGATGACACGCTCCGATTTTCAACGTGCTTCCACGCCAGAATCTTTTATCGTTTCGTATAACCCGGAATTGCAGCAAATCGAACTGTTTTCGGCCAAGGACGAAGACCTCGCTCGACTCCGCGAAACAAATGTCGTTGGAGCATGAGCAACTCACACTGAGACCGAACACCAAAAACGAAAACCCTGCCCGATTCCCCTCTCCAAGTCGAGCCAATCCGCTCCGCCAAACCCCACCCGTTGAGCGATCCCCACCACTGCCC
>NZ_MSDV01000049.1 GCF_001931485.1 Burkholderia sp. SRS-W-2-2016
TTTCGACAGACAAACCTTCCTCTAATACTGTGTGAGGCTTTTGATACTTTTGCTATACAGCAGACTCCGAAGAATCCGCCGCTGCATTCCGCATCAAGTGCCCACACTTATCGGCTGTTAATTTTTAAAGATCGATTCGCTTACTTCGCAGCGCCTTGGCGCTGCTTCGTTTGCGTTGCTGCATCAGCAGCAGAGAAACGAGATTATGAAGAACTTTCATCGAATCGTCAACAGGTTTTTATCAACTTCTTAACCCGCTTACGTCGCTGAAGCCCGCACCACTTAAGGCTCTCCCGCTTCCCCGTACCCCGGTGTCCGGAGCACGAAAGAGCGAGATTCTAGTCGCTGGCAGGAGAGCTTGCAAGCGTTATTTTGACAAGCGTATTAACGGTGTTTGAAAACCGGTTTGCGCTTTTCTACGAAGGCGGCCATACCTTCCTTCTGGTCTTCGGTGGCGAAGAGCGAGTGGAACAGGCGGCGTTCGAAATGCACACCTTCCGCGAGCGTCGTTTCATAGGCGCGGTTCACCGATTCCTTGACCATCATCACCGCCGGCAACGGGAACTCGGCAATCGTCGCAGCCGCCGCGACGGCCTCGTCGAGGAGCGAAGCCGCCGGAATCACGCGCGACACGAGGCCAGCACGCTCCGCCTCCGCCGCATCCATGAAGCGCGCGGTCAGACACAGGTCCATCGCCTTCGCTTTCGATACCGCGCGCGGCAACCGCTGAGTGCCGCCCGCGCCCGGCATCACGCCAAGCTTGATTTCCGGCTGACCGAACTTTGCCGTATCCGCGGCGAAGATCATGTCGCACATCATCGCCAGTTCGCAGCCGCCGCCGAGCGCGAAGCCCGCGACCGCGGCAATGATCGGCTTACGGATCGAACGAACCGTCTCCCAGTTGCGCGTGATGTAGTCGCCCTTATAAACATCCATATAGGTATAGGACGCCATCATCCCGATGTCCGCGCCAGCCGCGAAGGCCTTCTCGCTACCAGTCACCACGATCGCGCCGATCGCGTCGTCGGCGTCGAACTCGCGCAGCGCGGCGCCCAGTTCGTCCATCAACGCATCATTCAGCGCATTCAGTGCCTTCGGACGGTTCAGCGTGATCAGCCCCACCCGTCCACGCGTCTCAACCAGAATGTTTTCGTATGCCATGCAGCCTCCACTCCATATGGTTAATACCCACGCGAAAACGCTTCGCGCGGCTCTCTTAATAATGCTACCATTCGCCAACCAACCGGTCGGTCAATTATTCGACAGGCTTTTCCCAACGTACAGCCAGGCCCTCATCGTCATGACACATCCGCTATTCACGAAGCACGAAGACACGCTGAACAAGGCGCTCGCCGCGCTCGAAACGCGCGGCTACTGGAGCCCGTTCGTCGAGATGCCCAGTCCGAAAGTGTACGGGGAAACCGCCAACGCGGACGGCGAAGCCGCGTTCAAAGCGTTGCTCGACAAGACCTTCGAACTTGACCAGCCGTCCAACGGACAAACCGTCGGCACCGAAGTCTCGCCGTTCGGCTTTGCGCTCGGCGTGCGTTACCCGAAAGCCGACCCGGACTCGCTCATTGCCGCAGCCGCCGTCGCGCAGCGCGACTGGCGCGCGGCCGGCCCGCAGGCATGGATCGGCGTGAGTCTCGAAATCCTTACGCGTCTGAATCGCGCCAGTTTCGAACTTGGCTACAGCGTGATGCACACCACCGGCCAAGCCTTCATGATGGCCTTCCAGGCCGGCGGCCCCCATGCGCAGGATCGCGCGCTCGAAGCAGTCGCGTACGCGTGGGACCAACTGCGCCGCATTCCCGCCGACGCGCACTGGGAAAAGCCGCAGGGCAAGAATCCGCCGCTCGCAATGCACAAGCGCTACACCGTCGTGCCGCGCGGCACCGGCCTCATCCTCGGTTGCTGCACGTTCCCGACGTGGAATGGCTATCCGGGCCTGTTCGCCGACCTCGCGACCGGCAACACCGTCATCGTCAAACCACACCCGGGCGCGATCCTGCCGCTCGCGCTGACCGTGCGCATCGCGCGCGATGTGCTGCGCGACGCGGGCTTCGATCCGAATGTCGTCACGCTGCTGGCCACCGAGCCGAACGACGGCGCGCTGGTCCAGGACCTCGCGCAGCGCCCCGAAATCAAACTGATCGACTTCACGGGCAGCACGCAAAACGGCACGTGGCTCGAGCGCAATGCGCACCAGGCGCAGGTCTACACCGAGAAAGCCGGCGTCAACCAGATCGTGATCGATTCGGTCGACGACCTCAAAGCGGTGGCACGCAACATCGCGTTTTCGCTGGCGCTGTACTCGGGCCAGATGTGCACCGCACCGCAAAACATCTACGTGCCGCGCAATGGCATTCGCACCGCCGAAGGCACACTCAGCTTTGACGACGTCGCGCAGGCACTCGCCGGCGCAGTGCAAAAGCTCGTCGCCGATCCGGCCCGCGCAGTCGAACTACTCGGCGCGATCCAGAACGAAGGCGTCGTGCAGCGCATCGACGAAGCCGGCAAGCTCGGCCGCGTTCTCGCCGCGAGCCAGACGCTCGAACACCCGTCGTTCCCCAGCGCTCGCGTACGCACGCCGCTCGTGCTGCAACTCGACGCCGCGAGCGATCAGGCGCAATTCACCCGCGAATGGTTCGGGCCGATTTCGTTCGTGATCGCGACGGACTCGACCGCGCAGTCGCTAGAACTCGCCGGCACGATCGCCGCCGAGCACGGCGCGTTGACGCTGTCGGTCTACAGCACGGACGACGCGGTGCTCGACGCCGCGCACGAAGCGTCGATCCGCGGCGGCGTCGCGCTGTCGATCAACCTGACCGGCGGCGTCTTCGTCAATCAATCGGCGGCCTTCTCGGATTTCCACGGCACCGGCGCGAATCCCGCCGCCAATGCAGCGCTGGCCGATGCCGCTTTCGTAGCCAACCGCTTCCGCGTCGTTCAAAGCCGGGTTCATGTTGAACCCAAAGCGGCGCCGGCGGTAGCTGGCTGAATGACATAGGTCAAAAGCGCAGCGCCATCACCATGGACGGACGGTCCTATGCCTTCCAGCCGAATGGACCACGCTGCGCACTCTAACTAACATGGAAGAGCGGATCGGCACCCGGTGTCGATCCACCCGAGCGAAAGTTTCGATGGCCGACGCACCCATTCGCGATGCGCTGCGCCACCCGCGCGTCACGCGGCACATCGAAACATCTAGTGCAGTACGTGCGAACAGAGGTCGCGGCGCCGCGATGGCGCGCGAATCTTTTCGCTAGCCACGGCACCGTGCCCATCGGTCAACGAGACTTTGAGGAGACACCCAATGTCATATGAAGCGATCCGGCTGGACATCGACTCATCGAGCCACGTCGCCACGATCACGCTGAACCGTCCGGACAAACTGAACAGCTTCACGCGTGCGATGCACCGCGAACTGGCCGACGCGCTCGGCAAGGTCGAGACGTCGGGTGCGCGCGCGCTCGTGCTGACCGGCGCCGGCCGCGGCTTCTGCGCCGGCCAGGACCTCGCCGACCTCGATTTCACGCCGGGCGCGATGACCGATCTGGGCGGCCTGATCGACGAATACTTCAACCCGCTGATCCGCCGTCTGCAAGCGCTGCCGCTGCCGGTGATCGCGGCGGTCAACGGCACGGCCGCCGGCGCGGGCGCGAATCTCGCGCTGGCCTGCGACCTCGTGCTCGCGGCGCGCTCGGCGAGCTTCATTCAGGCGTTCGTGAAAATCGGCCTCGTGCCGGACTCCGGCGGCACGTGGCTGCTGCCGCAGCGCGTCGGCATGGCACGCGCGCTCGGACTCGCGATCACCGGCGACAAACTCAGCGCCGAGAAAGCCGAAAGCTGGGGGCTGATCTGGCAGGTGCTCGACGACGCCGAACTCGCTTCCGCCGCGGCAAAACTGGCGACTCAACTGGCGCAGCAACCCACCCGCGCGATTGCCGCTATCAAGCAGGCGATGCGCACCGGCACGACACAAACGCTCGACCAGCAACTCGACCTCGAACGCGACCTGCAGCGTGAGCTCGGCGCCTCGCACGATTACGCGGAAGGCGTGCAGGCGTTTATCGAAAAACGCGCGCCGCGCTTCGAGGGCCGCTGATATGTCCACTCAAACCAACCGCCCCGACCAGATGACAGCTGACGAACTCGCCCGCGCGACCGCCGCCGCGATGTACGAAAACGACGCCTGCAGCCGCGCGCTCGGGCTCGAAATTCTCGAAGTGCGCCCAGGTTACGCGCGGCTGCGCATGGCCGTGCGCGACGACTTCCTGAACGGCCACCAGATCTGCCACGGCGGGCTGATTTTCACGCTCGCCGATTCGACCTTCGCGTTCGCCTGCAACACGTACAACATCAATACGGTCGCGTCCGGCTGTTCGATCGAGTTTCTGCGCCCGGTGTACGGCAACGACGTGCTGAGCGCGGAAGCGGTCGAGCAGACGTTGAGCGGGCGCACCGGCATTTACGATATTCGCGTGACCAATCGTGCCGGTGAAACCGTCGCGATGTTCCGCGGCAAGTCGGCGCAAATCAAAGGCAATCTGATTCCGACAGGCGACTAACGCACGATCGACCAACAGATCGACCAACAGATCGACCAACAGTTAGTTAGCGGCAGGCGGCGCCCCGAGCCGCCTTCGCGGTTCAACTTCCGCGCGGCATTCCGGCGAGCGCGCGCCACCTACATCCAGACCCAGGCACTGAGGCAGTAAGGAGACATTCGATGAGCACCGCCCTTCCGCTCGATCCGATCGAGACCGCCAGCCGCGACGAACTCGCCGCGCTTCAACTTGAACGGCTCAAATGGTCGTTGAACCATGCGTACGAAAATTCGCCGGTCTATCGGCGCAAGTTCGACGAAGCCGGTGTTCACCCGGGCGACGTCAAATCGTTCGCCGACCTCGCGCGCTTTCCGTTCACGACCAAGAAGGATCTGCGCGACAGCTATCCGTTCGGGATGTTCGCGGTGCCGCAGGAGCAGATTTCGCGGATTCATGCGTCGTCGGGCACGACCGGCAAGCCGACCGTGGTCGGCTACACCGCGCGCGACATCGACACGTGGGCGAATCTGGTCGCGCGCTCGGTCCGCGCCGCCGGCGCGAAGCGCGGCGACAAGGTACACATCAGCTACGGCTACGGTCTGTTCACCGGCGGCCTCGGTGCGCACTACGGCGCCGAGCGCGCGGGTCTCACCGTGATTCCGTTCGGCGGCGGCCAGACCGAAAAGCAGGTACAGCTGATCCAGGATTTCCGCCCGGACATCATCATGGTGACGCCGAGCTACATGCTGTCGATCGCCGACGAACTCGAACGCCAGGGGATCGATCCGGCCGCCTGCTCGCTGCGCATCGGCATTTTCGGTGCGGAGCCTTGGACCAACGACATGCGCCAGGCGATCGAGAAGCGCATGGGCATCGACGCGGTCGACATCTACGGTCTGTCCGAAGTGATGGGCCCGGGCGTCGCGTCGGAGTGCGTCGAGACCAAGGACGGCCCGACGATCTGGGAAGATCACTTCTACCCCGAGATCATCGATCCGGAAACCGGCGAGGTGCTGCCCGACGGCGAGCTCGGCGAACTGGTGTTCACGTCGCTGACCAAAGAAGCGCTGCCGATCATCCGCTACCGCACCCGCGACCTCACGCGCCTGCTGCCCGGCACCGCACGCACGATGCGCCGGATGGAAAAGATCACCGGCCGCTCGGACGACATGATGATCGTGCGCGGCGTCAACGTCTTCCCGACGCAGATCGAAGAACTGCTGCTGCGCCAGCGCGCGCTCGCGCCGCACTATCAGATCGTGCTGACCAAGGAAGGCCCGCTCGACGTGCTGACGCTGAATGTCGAACCCTGCCCTGAAACGGCTCCTGATACGGTCGCGCTGACCAACGCGAAAAATGCCCTCGCTTACGACATCAAGGCGCTGATCGGCGTGAGCGCGGTGGTCAATGTGCTGGCGGTGAACGGGATCGAGCGATCGGTGGGCAAGGCGCGGCGGGTGGTGGACAAGCGCAAGTCGGGGCTCTGATTCGGGTAACTGTCGGACGCTGGCAGACGCTGCAAAAAGGCCAAAATCCTCGCCCTGAAAAAAACGGCGTCACGTCCGGATCGAAATCCGCACGTGACGCCGTTTTCAATTCAGCGTCGTGCCTTGCTACGACTTCAACCGCGGCTCACTCTCAGCCGCAGCACTAACCCGCCCCTCAGGAATTCGGCAGCAACAGCCACATCCTGCCGCCCTGCTTCATCTTGCCGGCCAGATCGCCGGCGTCGTCGCCCAGGCCCCAGAAGTAGTCGGCGCGCACGCCGCCCTTGATCGCGCTGCCGGTGTCCTGTGCGAACACGAGGCGGTTCATCGGCGAATTCGTCAGCGGCCGCGTGGTCTGCAGGAACACCGGCGTGCCGAGCGGGATCGCGCTCGGATCGACGGCGATCGAACGCTCCGGCGTCAGCGGCACACCGAGCGCGCCGATCGGACCGTCCGCGCCGCCGGCCGGCATGCTTTCGGCGGACGGCATCTCGCGGAAAAACACGAAGCGCGGATTGGTATCCAGCAGGCCGTCGACGCGCGTCGGATTCGCCTTCGCCCACGCCTTGATACCCTGCATCGTCGCCTGCGCCGGCGTGATCTCGCCGCGATCGAGCAGCCAGCGGCCAATCGATTTGTACGGCTGATTATTGGTGCCGCCGAAGCCGACCCGCATCACGCTGCCGTCTTCCATCACGATGCGCCCGGAGCCCTGCACCTGCAGGAAGAACGCTTCGATCGGATCGTCGACCCACACGAGTTCGTTGCCGTTCAGCACCCCGGTGCGTTCGAGTTGCGCGCGCACCGGCAGCGGGGCGCCCGCGCGATAGCCGGCGGGCCAGCGATACAACGCGGTCTGATAGACACCATGCCGGGTGCGCGAGCCGCGCAGCAACGGCTCGTAGTAGCCTGTGACCAGACCGTCTAGCGTGCCGTCGTTGTTCGCGAGCTGGAACGGCGTGAAATAGGCTTCGAAGAAAGCGCGCGCGCCGGTGACGTCGAGATCGTCGATTTGCGCGGCCGCCGCGCACGCGCGCGACCAGGTCGGCTGGCGCGCGAGTCGCACGCAGTTCTGCCGCAGCGCGGCCGTCGCGCCGATCAACGAGTCGTCCTGCCAGCCGGGCACCTGCTGCCACGCCACCGCGGTCAGCCGCGCCGACGCGATCTGGCCTGGGACGATCGCCGCGCCGGTTGGAGGCGAAGGACGGATCGCGCCGCCGCCACCGCAGGACGCCAGCATCACCGCAACCGACAACGCACCGAGCCACGCGCCGGCGCGGCGGACAAAACGCATACAATGTTCGTTCTTGATGGAAACCGCCATGTCTGATCTGTTCGACGAATACCCGATGCTCATCTTCGCGCTGGAAGCGCTGCTCGCGCTCTTCCTGCTCGTGTTTATCGTTGTATGGACGTCGTCGGGCAGGAAGAAAGCGACGCGTAGTCGCTCGGCACAACAGTCCCAGCAGCAACAGCAACAGCAGAAGCCGTAGCGCCGCGGTTCGGCGAGCGGCACGCCTGATTGCGCATCGGGTGCTCACCGGCCCACGTGTCTCGCCACGCATTCAACCGCCCGCTTCGCACCCGCCATTCATTGCGCCAGGCTACGTCGCGTCCATACAAAGTCATTAAAAGACCGCGCACCGCCGCGTCGGTTCAATGCAAGGTCCGCGGCATGCGCAATACGAACTCCGGCACCGGCGCATCGAAGCGCTCGCCGTCCTCGGCCACGCAGAAGTAATCTCCGCGCATCGTACCGACCGGCGTCGCGATCACGGCCCAACTCGTGTACTCGAAATGCTCGCCCGGCTTAAGCAGCGGCTGATGACCGACCACGCCCAGGCCTTTGACTTCCTGCACGGTGTTGTCGCTGTCGGTGATGATCCAGTGACGCGCGATCAACTGCGCGGGCACCTGGCCGGTGTTGCGGATGGTCAGCGTGTAGGCAAAGGCGTACTGGCGACGCTCCGGATCCGATTCTTCGGGCAGGTATTGCACCTGCGCCGATACGCTGAATTCGTACTGGCTCATCCTGATTCCGGTCTGGTCAAACGGGGGTGAAAAATCGTGGAAGGCCCGAACGCCGATGGTCTGCGGGTGCAGCGGCGACGCGGGCGCTCATGGAGTGGCATTCTGCTTGATGCGCGGCACGCCCGCAACCGGACAAAAGCTTGTCCAGGCAAACGCGCGACGCGACGACAGACACTTTTCGCCGCTTCGCTTTCCGACGCGACTTTTCCCACGCGCTCCGCCGGACGCGTTGGTACGCTCGCCCCTGTTTCATCAGGTCATTGCGCGACGCGCAGCCCGCCCACGGCCCGCGCCGCCAAACCGGTAAAATGGCGCTTTCTCCGCTCGCATCCGCCCCTGTCATGACGCAATTTCGCATCGCCCCCAGCATTCTGTCCGCCGATTTCGCCCGTCTGGGCGAAGAGGTCCGTAGCGTGGTCGCCGCCGGCGCCGACTGGATCCACTTCGACGTGATGGACAACCACTATGTGCCGAACCTGACCATCGGCCCGCTCGTTTGCGAAGCAATCCGCCCGCACGTGGACGTGCCGATCGACGTGCATCTGATGGTGCGTCCGGTCGACCGCATCGTGCCGGACTTCGCGAAAGCCGGCGCGAACCTGATCAGCTTTCACCCGGAAGCGTCGGAACACGTCGATCGCACGCTGTCGCTGATCCGCGACCACGGCTGCAAGGCCGGTCTCGTGTTCAACCCGGCGACCTCGCTGAACTATCTCGATCACGTGATGGACAAGGTCGACCTCGTGCTGATCATGTCGGTGAACCCGGGCTTCGGCGGCCAGTCGTTCATTCCCGAAGCGCTGAACAAGCTGCGCGAAGCGCGCAAGCGCATCGACGCGTACAACGAGCGCACCGGCCGCGACATCCACCTCGAAGTGGACGGCGGCGTGAAGGTCGACAACATCGCGGAAATCGCAGCGGCCGGCGCGGACACCTTCGTGGCCGGCTCGGCGATCTTCGGTCAGCCCGATCACAAGGTCGTGATCGACAAGATGCGCGCCGCCCTCGCCACCGTTCAACGCTAAGCCACCGATGACCGCTCCGTACCCCGCCCCCATCTTCACCGGCCCGCGCGTCGAAGCCGCGATCATCGATCTTGACGGCACGATGGTCGACACCGCCGACGACTTCACCGCCGGCCTGAACGGCATGCTCGCGCAACTCGACGCCACCGAAACCTCGCGCGAGGAAGTGGTCGGCTATGTCGGCAAGGGTTCGGAGCATCTGATCCGCAGCGTGCTCGCGCCGCGCTTCGAGGCCGAGCATGCGCAGGACCGCTTCGAGGAAGCGCTGGCGATCTATCAGGAGGAGTACGCGAAGATCAACGGCGTGCACACGCGGCTTTATCCGGACGTCGAAGCGGGTCTGCGCGCGATGCGCGACGCGGGCCTCAAACTCGCGTGCGTGACCAACAAGCCGCACCGCTTCGCGCTCGAACTGCTGCAACAGTACGGTCTCGCGCAGTATTTCAGCGTCGTGCTCGGCGGCGACAGCCTCGCGAAAAAGAAGCCCGACCCGCTGCCGATGCTCACCGCCGCCGCGCAATTAGGCGTCGCGCCCGAGGCAACGGTCGCGATCGGCGACTCGGAAAACGACGCGCTGGCGGGCCGCTCGGCCGGTATGGCGACGCTGACCGTGCCCTACGGCTACAACCATGGCCAAGCTATACAAACGATAAAATCCGATGGTATAGTTGCCTCGCTGTTCGACGCCGCCAAGGCGATCGCAGCGCACCAATCCACGACTTGAACAGTCCATCATCTTCATGTTTCTGAATAAAAAACGGAGTCGCATTAGCATCGACCGGGGAGCCTGGCCCTGGCGTCGCTGGTCGCGCTAACCTCGCCTGAGGTACGCTGAAGCTCGTCTTCGGCAACCGTTTTTTACTTCGCAGCGCTCACGCGCTTTTTCCATCGTCTGACTATTCGCTGCGGCATCGGCTGATTGAGCCTGCGCGTACCCGCAAAGTACCGCTGCGCCCACGCACCGCTTGCCCGCGTCGATGGGAAACGCGCGCCGGTCGGTATCATCGCGTCGAGAACTCGACCCTCGCCCTGACCGGAGGCGCCACGCCCCCGCTTTCGTCTGACGCTAGCCGCCGCCGGACCACCGTACAGGATCGGAACATGACCGAACTCGAATTCCAGTCCCTCGCCAACGAGGGTTTCAACCGCATTCCGCTGATCGCCGAAGCGCTCGCCGACCTCGAAACGCCGCTGTCGCTGTACCTGAAGCTCGCGCAGACCGAGCGCAACGGCGCGAACTCGTTTCTGCTGGAATCGGTGGTCGGCGGCGAGCGCTTCGGGCGCTATTCGTTCATCGGCCTGCCGGCGCGCACCGTGCTGCGTACCCGCAACGGCGTGTCGGAAGTGGTGCGCGACGGCGCGGTCGTCGAAACGCACGACGGCGATCCGCTCGCGTTCATCCAGCAGTTCCAGGCGCGCTTCAAGGTCGCGCAACGTCCGGGGCTGCCGCGCTTCACAGGCGGTCTGGCCGGCTACTTCGGCTATGACGCGGTGCGCTACATCGAGAAAAAGCTCGCGCACAGCGCGCCGAAAGACGATCTGAACCTGCCCGACATCCAGCTGCTACTGACCGAGGAAGTCGCGGTGATCGACAACCTCGCCGGCAAGCTCTATCTGGTGGTCTACGCGGATCCGACCCAGTCCGAGGCGTACACGAAAGCGAAGCATCGTCTGCGCGAGCTGCGTCAGCGGCTGCGCGTGACCGTCGAGCCGCCGGTCGTGTCGGGCAGCGTGCGCACCGAGATCTACCGCGAATTCAAGAAGGACGACTATCTGGCCGCGGTGCGCAAGGCGAAGGAATACATCGCCGCCGGCGAACTGATGCAGGTGCAGGTCGGCCAGCGCCTGACCAAGCCGTATCGCGACAATCCGCTGTCGCTGTATCGCGCGCTGCGCTCGCTGAATCCGTCGCCGTACATGTATTACTACAACTTCGGCGACTTCCACGTGGTCGGCGCGTCGCCGGAAATTCTGGTGCGCCAGGAAAAGCGCGGCGAGGATCGCATCGTGACGATCCGCCCGCTCGCCGGCACCCGGCCGCGCGGCAACACGCCCGAGCGCGACACCGCGCTCGCGACCGAACTGCTGAACGACCCGAAGGAAATCGCCGAGCACGTGATGCTGATCGACCTCGCGCGTAACGACGTCGGTCGTATTGCGCAAATCGGCTCGGTCGTCGTGACCGACAAGATGGTGATCGAAAAGTACTCGCACGTGCAGCACATCGTGAGTTCGGTCGAAGGCAAGCTCAAACCCGGCGTCACTAACTACGACGTGTTGCGCGCGACCTTCCCGGCCGGCACGCTGTCGGGCGCGCCGAAGGTTCGCGCGATGGAACTGATCGACGAACTCGAGCCGGTCAAGCGCGGCCTCTACGGCGGAGCGGTCGGCTATCTGTCGTTCACCGGCGAGATGGATCTGGCGATCACGATCCGCACCGGCGTGATCGCGAACGGCAATCTGTATGTGCAGGCGGCCGCCGGCGTGGTCGCCGATTCGGTGCCCGAATCCGAATGGCAGGAGACCGAGAACAAGGCGCGCGCGGTATTGCGTGCGGCCGAACAGGTTCAAGACGGCCTCGATAGCGACTTCTGACCGGAGACCCACCATGCTGCTCATGATCGACAACTACGACTCGTTCACCTACAACCTGGTGCAGTACTTCGGCGAACTCGGCGAAGACGTGCGCACCTATCGCAACGACGAAATCACGCTCGACGACATCGCGAAGCTCAACCCCGAGCGCATCTGCCTGTCGCCCGGCCCGAGCAACCCGCAACACGCCGGCATCACGCTCGACGTACTGCGCGAATTCGCCGGCAAGACGCCGATCCTCGGCGTGTGCCTCGGCCATCAGGCGATCGGCGAGGCATTCGGCGGCCGCGTGGTGCGCGCGCAGACCATCATGCACGGCAAGGTCAGCACGATCGAAACCGACTGCAAGGGCGTGTTCGCGGATCTGCCGAAGCACTTCACGGTGACGCGCTATCACTCGCTCGCGATCGAACGCGAATCGCTGCCCGACTGTCTCGAAGTATCGGCATGGACCGAAGACGGCGAGATCATGGGCGTGCGCCATAAAGAACTCGCGGTGGAAGGCGTGCAATTCCACCCGGAATCGATCCTGTCCGAACACGGCCACGCGCTGCTCGAAAACTTCGTCAAGCAGTCGAAGCTCGCTGTTTCCCGCCACGCCTGATAAGAATGAGAGACGACATCATGTCAATTACGCCCCAGGAAGCGCTGCAGCGGACCATCGAGCACCGCGAAATTTTCCACGACGAAATGCTGCATCTGATGCGCCTGATCATGCGCGGCGAGCTGTCGCCCGTCATGTCGGCCGCGATCATCACAGGCCTGCGCGTCAAGAAAGAGACCATCGGCGAAATCACCGCGGCCGCCACGGTGATGCGTGAGTTCGCCCAGCACGTGCACGTGCAGGACAACTCGAACTTCGTCGACATCGTCGGCACCGGCGGCGACGGTGCGCACACGTTCAACATCTCGACCGCGACGATGTTCGTGTCGGCCGCGGCCGGCGCGAAGGTCGCGAAGCACGGCAATCGCGGCGTGTCGAGCAAGTCGGGCAGCGCGGACGTGCTCGAGGCGCTCGGCGTGAACATCGATCTGCCGCCGGAACAGGTCGCGGCCTCGATCGCGGAAACCGGCATGGGCTTCATGTTCGCGCCGAACCATCATCCGGCGATGAAGAACGTCGCCGCGGTGCGCCGCGAACTCGGCGTGCGCACGATCTTCAACATCCTCGGTCCTTTGACCAATCCGGCCGGCGCGCCGAATCAGCTGATGGGCGTGTTCCATCCGGACCTCGTCGGGATTCAGGTACGCGTGATGCAGCGGCTCGGCGCGAAACACGTGCTGGTCGTGTACGGGATGGACGGGATGGACGAGGTGTCGCTCGGCGGCGCCACGCTGGTCGGCGAGTTGCGCGACGGCGAGATCCGCGAGTACGAGATCCATCCGGAAGACTTCGGCATGCAGATGGTGTCGAACCGCACGCTGAAGGTGGGCAACGCGGGCGAATCGAAGGTGATGCTGCTCGACGCGCTCGACAACAAACCGGGCGTCGCGCGCGAAATCGTCACGCTGAACGCGGGCACCGCGCTGTATGCGGCCAACGTCGCGGACTCGATCGCCGACGGCATCGGGCTCGCGCGCGAGGCGATCGCGAGCGGCAAGGCGCGCGCGAAGGTCGACGAACTGGTGCGTTTCACCCAGCAATTCAAGAAGTAATCACGTAACGAGACAACTATGAGCGACATTCTCGACCGCATCATCGCGGTCAAACGCGAAGAAATCCGCGCGGCCGAACAGAGCGCGCCGCTCGAAGAATTGCGGCTCGAAGCGTCGTCGCGCGATCTGCGCGACTTCGTCGGCGCGTTGCGCGCGAAGCACGCGGCGGGACTCGCCGCGGTGATCTCCGAGGTAAAGAAGGCGAGCCCGTCGAAAGGCGTGCTGCGCGAGAACTTCGTGCCGGCCGACATCGCGCGTTCGTACGAGAAGCACGGCGCCGCGTGTCTGTCCGTGCTGACCGACGTGCAGTTCTTTCAGGGCAGCGTCGCGTATCTGCAGGAGGCGCGCGCCGCGTGCCAGTTGCCGGTGATCCGCAAGGACTTCATCGTCGATCCGTATCAGGTCGTCGAAGCGCGCGCGATGGGCGCCGACGCGATCCTGCTGATCGCCGCCGCGCTGGAAACCGCCGAAATGCAGGACCTCGAAGCGCTCGCGCATTCGCTCGGCCTCGCGGTGCTGGTCGAAGTGCACGACAGCGATGAACTGAAGGCGGCGCTGACGCTGAAGACGCCGCTGATCGGCATCAACAACCGCAATCTGCGCACGTTCGAAACCTCGCTCGACACCACGCTCGGCATGCTCGACGCGATTCCGGACGACCGTATCGTCGTCACCGAATCGGGGATCCTGTCGCGCGACGACGTCGAGAAGATGCGCGCGCGCGATGTGCACACGTTCCTCGTCGGCGAAGCGTTCATGCGCGCGCAAGAGCCGGGTGTGGAACTTGCGCGGATGTTTTTCTGAGCCTGAGGTTTCGTAGTCAGGCACGAGCAAGGAATTACATCATGGGTATGGAACGCGAAATCAAGCTGGCGCTGCCGGCGCAGCAGGTGCGGGCGGCGACGCAGTGGTTCGTCGCACGCACCGGCAAGGACGGCGAGCCGGTGAAGCTCGCGAATATCTACTTCGACACGCCGCAGTTGGCGTTGGCGTCGTCCAAAAGCGCGCTGCGCTTGCGGCACACGCCGGACGGCTGGCTGCAGACGTTCAAGACGGTCGGCAACGCGGCGAACGGATTGCACAGCCGGCACGAATGGGAAATGCCGGTGGCCGGTGCGAAGCTCGAAATCGACGCGTTGCTGAACGCGTGCGACGAACCGGCCGCGGCCGACGCATTGCGCGCGGCGGCCGGGTCGCTGATCGAGTTGTTCCAGACGAATTTCACGCGCACGCTGTGGCAGCTCGAAGTGGATGGCGCGCAAATCGAGGCCGCGATCGATCAGGGTGAGGTGCGGGCCGACGTGAATGGCGAAGCGCGTCGCGCGCCGATCTCGGAGATCGAACTGGAACTGAAATCGGGCGATGAAGCGGCACTGCATACGCTTGCGGCCGAACTCGGCAAACAGATTGCCGGCCTCGCGCCGGATAACGTCAGCAAGGCGCAGCGGGGGTATCAGTTGCGCGCGCGGACGCAGTAGTTGAGGCGGCCCCGCGCCGGGCCTTAGCTTCACGGCGGCGTCCGAACTCCGGCTTTCGCCGCGCTCATAACGCCCCGCGAACTTGAGCCCGGCCGCGTTTGCTGCGACACTTCCCCGCCATGACCTCTGCATCCCGTACCCGCTCCAAGTCGCCGCAGGCGTCGTTGTTCGACGACGCCGCACCCGTCTCCACCGAGACCCCGGCCCCCGCCAACTCCAGCGCTGCCGCGTCCCACCAGGCCTCGGGCCACACCGCCCCGCCGACGCTCGAAGCCCAGTTCGCCGCCCTCCCCGCGGCATGGCGCACGCACCTGAAGCCGTTCATCGACAGCGACGCCTACGCGCCGCTATGCCGTTTCGTCGACGGCGAGCGCGCGGCCGGCAAAACCATCTATCCGGCCGACGTATTCCGCGCACTGCGCCTGACGAGCCCCGACGACGTGAAAGTCGTGATCCTCGGCCAGGACCCGTACCACGGCGAAGACCGCGGCACGCCGCAGGCGCACGGCCTCGCGTTTTCGGTCGCGCCGCACGTGCGGCCGCCGCCGTCGCTGCGCAACATCTTCAAGGAAATCGCCGCGAGTCTCGGCCACGAAGCGCCGCCGCACGGCTGCCTCGACAGCTGGGCCAAGCAGGGCGTGCTGCTGCTGAACACGGTGCTGACCGTCGAACGCGACAGCGCCGCGAGCCACGCGAAACGCGGTTGGGAAAAGTGCACCGACACGCTGATCCACGAACTCGCGACCCGTCACGACGGCCTCGTTTTCATGCTGTGGGGCGCGCACGCGCAGGCCAAACGCGCGCTGCTCGGCGGCAAGTCGCACTGCGTGCTGGAGGCGCCGCATCCGTCGCCGCTGTCCGCGCATCGCGGTTTTCTCGGCTGCGGGCATTTCGCGAAGGCGAACGATTATCTAGAGCAGCACGGCCGCGCGCCGATCGACTGGCGGCTGCCGGACGAAGCAAAGATGCTCGCGTAACCGCTCACCCGGGCGGCCAATCAGGCCAAACGGACCAACCAGGCCGCGCCGAAAAACAAAAACGCCACGGATGGGATCACCATCCGTGGCGTTTTTTATTGCCCGCAAGCGCCGCCGGTCAGCGGCGCTGCGACGCGTTCAAGCCGGTATGGCTCAAACCGCGGCGATTGCCTCGCGCGCCGAGCTCAGCGCCGCGTTCGCAGCGTCCGGGCCCATGTTCAGGCCTTCGGCGTAGATGAAATTCACGTCGGTCATGCCGAGGAAGCCGAGGAAGCTCTTCAGGTACGGCGTCTGGCTGTCGTTCGGGGTGCCGAGGTACTTGCCGCCGCGAGCCGACACGATGTAGACCTTCTTGCCCGTCACGAGGCCTTCCGGACCGTTCGCGGTGTAGCGGAACGTGATGCCGGCACGCGCGATGAAGTCGAAGTACGTCTTCAGTTGCGACGAGATGCCGAAGTTGTACATCGGTGCGCCGATCACGATGATGTCGGCGGCTTGCACTTCGGCGATCAGCGCTTCGCTGCGCGCGGCGATCGCAGCCTGCTCCGGCGTGCGCTGCTCGGCCGGCGTGAAGAACGCGCCGAGCACGTCGTCGTCGAGGTGCGGCAGCGGCTCGGCTTGCAGGTTGCGGACGACGACTTGCGCGCCCGGGTTCGACTGTTGCAGCCTGGCGGTCAGCTCGTTGACGAGGAGCGTCGAGTTAGCGCCTTGCGAGCGGGCTGCCGAGTTGATTTGCAGAATCGTGGTCATGGTTGACTCCAGTAGGGGGCGCGCAGTGTTGCGCGAGTGGAGCCATTGTGTTTTTTTCCGGCCCGGCGAAAAAGCGGTCCGGCGGCGACGGATTGTTGCATGGGTGGGACAATCCGCGGTCGTCGCTCGCCGATTGGTGGCGGGACGGGCGACGATTGGCGAGTGGCGGCACGCGCGAACCAGCCGGTCACGCGGGCCGGAACACCCGCCAATGCGCGAGCCGACCGGCGCGCTGGCGCGCGGCCGGTCAGCTCGCCAGCCAGCGCTCGCGGGCCTTGCGCGTGGCCGGACGGTTATCGCCGACCGCGAGCTTGTAGCGCGCCACCTCGGGACCGTCGAGCTTCACCTGGGCGACACGCAGCTCGTCGCGGCGGAACGCATGCACTTCAAGCTTCGCGCCCGGCTGATAACGGCTCAACAACGCGTCGATATTGCCGCCGGTCACGCGCAGACCGTCGAGCGCGATCAGCACGTCGCCGGCGGACAGGCCCGCCTTCTGCGCGGCGCTGCCCTCGTGGACCGCCGCGAGCGTGCAATCCGCGCCGCCGCGCAACCGCACGCCGAGCGAGGGCTTGCCATTGCGGTCGACGTCCGGCGCGAGCGTCACGCCGAACGGCGCGAGCAGTTCCGCGAGCGGCAGATCGCGGGTGCCGCGCACGCCCTCGGCAAACAACTCGGCCAGTTGCGCGCCGGTCGCTTCCGCGAACAACGCCTCGACCTCGTTTTCGCCGACGCCGACCGGCTTGCCCTGATAGAAGTCGCGGCCGAAGCGCTGCCACAGCAGCCGCATCACGTCATCGAGCGATTTGCGGTTGCCGGTCTGCGCGCGAATCGTCAGATCGAATGCGAGCGCGAGCAGCGAGCCCTTCGTGTAATAGCTGACGATCGCATTCGGCGCGTTCTCGTCCTGGCGGTAGTACTTGACCCACGCGTCGAACGAACTTTCGGCGACGCTCTGCTTGAGCCGCCCGCTACCGCGCTGCACGCCGCCGACCACCTTGCCGAGCAGCCCGAAATAATCGTCCGGCGAAATCACGCCGCTGCGCACGAGGATCAGATCGTCGTAATACGACGTGAAGCCCTCGAACAGCCACAGCAGCGACGTGTAGTTCTCGACGCTCAGATCGTACGGCGCGAACGCGGCCGGCTTGATGCGCTTCACGTTCCACGTATGGAAGTATTCGTGACTGCACAGGCCGAGATAGGTCCGGTAGCTCTCGCTCATCGCGTCGCGGCCCTGCACCGGCAGATCGGTGCGGTTACAGATCAACGCGGTCGACGCGCGATGCTCGAGCCCGCCGTAACCGTCGGTGACCGCCTGGGTCATGAACACGTAGCGCTCGACCGGCGCCTTTTTCGACTTCGGCTCGAACAGCGCGATCTGCGCCTCGCAGATGCGCTTCAGGTCCTTGCACAACCGCTCCATGTCGAGCCCGACCACTCGACCGCCGATCACCACGTCGTGCGGCACGCCATGCGCGCTGAAGGTGGCGAGCGCGAATTCGCCGAGTGTCACAGGATGGTCGATCAGTTCGTCATAGTTCTGTGCGCGGTACTCGCCGAAGCCGTAGCGCCTGGTGCCGCGCGCTTCCGGCAACGCGGTCGCCACGCGCCAGCCGCGATACGCGGCGCCCTGCGGTTTCTGGATGTCGACCACGCACGGTGCTTCCTCGTGACCGAGCGGCGCAAGGAACACGCTGGTGCCGTTGAAGAATCCGATCGTGTCGTCCAGATGCGCGGCGCGCACCGACAGGTCCCACGCGTACACCTCGTAGCGCAGCGTCAGCGCACCCTTCACCGGCGCGGCCTGCCACGTGTGCTTGTCGATTTTCTCGACGCGCACCTTGCGGCCCGCGTCGTTGACCGCGCGCAGCGTGACGATGTTGCGCGCGAACTCGCGCACCATGTAGCTGCCCGGAATCCACACCGGCAACATGAAGCGCTGGCCGGCCGGATCGGGATCGGCCACGGTCACGGTAACTTCGAACAGGTGGGCGGCGGGTTGACTCGGAACGATGGTGTAGCGGATCGGCTTCATCGGTGGGAATTGGCAGAGGTCGGAAAATGAGACGAAGGAATTCGGAGCTTGATGCGAAAAGAGGCGCTGCGCGCGCCTCCTTTCGTCTTACGCGTTGCACGCCCGGGGCGCGCATCGCGGAGAATATTGCCCGCCAGTGTGCTTAATGCACCGCGGACATTTCGCGGTCCAGCCGCTCGGCCGGCACCGCGCCGGGCAGGCGGCGACCGTCGGCGAGGAACACCGTCGGCGTGCCTTCGACGTTCATCGAACGGCCGAGCGCGAGGTTTTTGTCGATCGCGCCGGTGTCGCAGGTCGCGGCGGCGGTCGGTGCCTGATGGTTCTGCATCCACGATTCCCACGCCTTCGCGCGGTCCGCCGAGCACCAGATCGACTTCGACTTGGCGGTCGAATCCGGCGACAGCACCGGGTACAGGAACGTGTAGACGGTCACGTTATCGATCGAATTCAGCGTGGTTTCGAGCTGCTTGCAGTACGGGCAGTTCGGATCGGAGAACACCGCGATCTTGCGCGCGCCGGTGCCACGCACCACCTTCACCGCGTTCGCGAACGGCAGGCTCGCGAAGTCGATCCGGTTGGTGTCCGACAGACGGGCCTCGGTCAGGTTCTTGCGCGTCTTCGCGTCGACCATGTCGCCGAGCATCAGGTAGTCGCCGTTGGCGTCGCTGTAAATGATCTGCGTGCCGAGGTTCACCTCGTACAGACCGGCGATCGGCGATTTCGTGATGCTCTTGATCGTCACGTCGGCCAGACGCGTTTGCAGCGTGGCTTTGAGCTTGTCGGTGGTCTGGTCGGCCTGGGCCGAGCAGCCGAGCGTGGCGGCAGCGATCGCGAGCGCCGCGGCTGCCATGCGGAAAGTCTTTTTCATGCTGGAGTCCTGGGGTTCAGTCGCGCATCGCGCGCTTTTTTCACGTTCGGCGGCGCTGTTCAGTACCGCGCCTTTATTCCGCGCTTTCCCACCGCTTCGGGTCGGATCGCAACCGGTCGATCCGCTCATGATACCTGCCCCGGCCGCGGTTAACCGGCCATCGGCTATCTTCGCGGCGCCTGACGGCAAGCAGCGGTTCGCCCTGGCGCGCAGCCAGGAGCGTAGCCGGCGCTCAGCCGAGCGCGGCCGACACCAGCCAGCGCTTGATGAACGGCTGCGCGCCGACGAACGCCATGCCGGTGTTGCGCACCGCGCGCGCGAGCGGGCCGGGCACCGCGAACAGCTTCTGCAGGCCGTCGGTGGCGATCATCAGCGCGCGGATGTCCTCGCGGCGCGAGCGTTCGTAGCGGCGCAGCAGCACCATGTCGCCGAGATCGCGAAACGATTCCTTGCCGGCGATCGTGCTGGCGAGCGCGGCGACGTCGCGCAAGCCGAGGTTCATCCCCTGGCCGGCGAGCGGATGGATCAGATGCGCGGCGTCGCCGACCAGCGCGACACGCGGCGCGACCAGCCGGTCCACCGTTTGCAGCGCGAGCGGGAAGCCTTGCGCGGGCGTCACGCATTCGAGCGCGCCGAACTGGCCGCCGCTCACCCGCTCCACTTCCGCCGCGAGCCGTTCCGGATCGAGCGCGAGCAGTTGCTCCGCGTGCTCGGTGCGCGCGGACCAGACCAGCGATACATGGCCGTCCGGCATCGGCAGCAGCGCGATGATTTCGCCGTCGCGGAACCACTGGTACGCGGTTTCTCCGTGCGGCCGCTCCGCCTTGAAATTGGCGACCACGCCGGTCTGCTTGTAGTCGCGCCGCCCCATCTTCGAGCCGATCTGCGCGCGCACCCACGAATGCGCGCCGTCCGCGCCGACCACGAGGTCGGCTGCGAGCACGTTGCCGTTGGCGAGGCCGACGCTGGCGCTGTCGGCGGTGAAATCGAGCGCCTGCGCGCGCGAGTCGATCCAGTTGAGATTCGGCTGGAAGCGCAGCGCCGCATCGAGCGAGCGTTCGATCACCGACGATTCGACGATCCACGCCAGCTGCGGCACCGATGCCTGGAAAGCGGAGAAATGGAGTTCGGCGTGCGCATCGCCGTAGACGCGCATGTCGTAGACCGGGCCGAGCCGCGCGTGATCGAGTGCCTGCCAGACCCGCAGCCGTTCGAGCAACGCCTGCGAACTCGACGACAACGCGTACACCCGCGAGTCGAAGGCGGCGCCGGCGGGCAGTGCCGCGCAGGGCTGCGCGAGCAGCGCGACGCGCAGTCCGGCTTGCGTGAGCGCGAGCGCCGCGATCTTGCCGACGAGCCCGCCGCCGATCACCGCGGCATCGAAAGTCTGGTGGTGTGCGTTCATCCGCGCATTATAGCCGCGGGGGTTGCGGGGGACGGATCGATGGGCGCGGCATTTGGCGCCCGCTGGAACGCGCTGCCGGGCTGGGGATAAAGGGTGCCGGCGCTAATGCGCGATGTGAGTGCTGTTAGTGCCTTGGTGCCGGTCAGTGCGCCGCGCCGCTGGCCGCGAGCGCCGCATTGGCCTCGCGCATGCGCATGAACTCGCGATCGGACGACAGGTTGCGCCACGCGGCCGCTTCGAGCTGCGCCTTGCGGTCGCGCTGATCGCCGCGTACCGCGCAGTCGGGGAACACGCGGTCGAACACCTGCCACAGCGAATCGAAGTCGTTCTTGTCGGCGAACCGCGCGATGTTCGCCCGGTCTTCTTGCGACAGATGGCTGGTCAGGCAGTCGACCGTCTGGCGGTCCGTGGTGGCCTGCGCTTCTTCGAAATTCGGCGCGACCCATGTGACGACGGCGCCCACCGCGATCGCGACCACGGCTGCGGTTCCCACCCATCCAATGATTCGCACGCTGCCCCCCGAGAAATAAGCTCCGCCAAGCTCTGCCGGCTCTGGACAAACGATTCTACAGTGGCTTTGGCCAAATGCACGGACCGGCCGCCGCAGGCGAACGGGTTACAATTGCGCTTTCCGTGAAAACTCGCACTCAATCGTCGAGCCAACGCCCCGATCGGGTGACTTGTCCGCTCCGCTGAGCCCGCCGCGCGCCGCCCTGCGCAACGGCGTTCCGGATCCCCGCCCAGCGTCGAGCGCATCACGCAACTTACTGATTCACTGAAGGATTTCCATGAGCCTCAAATGCGGCATCGTCGGCCTGCCCAACGTCGGCAAGTCCACCCTGTTCAACGCGCTGACCAAGGCGGGCATCGCCGCCGAAAACTACCCGTTCTGCACGATCGAGCCGAATGTCGGCGTGGTCGAAGTGCCGGACGCGCGTCTGAAGGCGCTCGCCGAAATCGTCAAGCCTGAGCGCATCATGCCGGCGGTGGTCGAATTCGTCGACATCGCCGGTCTGGTGGCCGGCGCGAGCAAGGGCGAAGGCCTCGGCAACCAGTTCCTCGCGAACATCCGCGAAACCGACGCGATCACGCACGTGGTGCGCTGCTTCGAGGACGAGAACGTGATTCACGTCGCCAACAAGGTCGATCCGCTGTCGGACATCGAAGTGATCAACACCGAACTCGCGCTCGCCGACCTCGCGACCGTCGAAAAGGCGCTCGCGCGCTACTCGAAGGCAGCCAAGTCGGGTAATGACAAGGAAGCCGCGAAGAACGCGGCGGTGCTGGAAAAGGTCCGCGCGCAGCTCGACCAGGCCAAGCCGGTCCGCGCGCTGCAACTGTCGGAAGACGAACAGGCGACCCTCAAGCCGTTCTGCCTGATCACCGCGAAGCCGACCATGTACGTCGCCAACGTGAAGGACGACGGCTTCGTGAACAACCCGCACCTCGACGCGGTCAAGAAGTTCGCAGCCGCCGAAAACGCGCCGGTCGTCGCCGTGTGCGCGGCGGTCGAAGCGGAAATCGCCGACCTCGACGAAGCCGACATGGAAGTGTTCCTCGCCGACATGGGGATGGACGAGCCGGGCCTGAACCGGGTGATCCGCGCGGGCTTCCGCCTGCTCGGTCTGCAGACCTACTTCACGGCCGGCGTGAAGGAAGTGCGCGCGTGGACGATCCACATCGGCGACACCGCGCCGAAGGCGGCCGGCGCGATCCACACCGACTTCGAGCGCGGCTTCATTCGCGCGCAGACCATCGGCTTCGACGACTACATCGCGTACAAGGGCGAACAAGGCGCGAAGGAAGCCGGCAAGATGCGCGCGGAAGGCAAGGAATACGTGGTGCACGACGGCGACGTGATGAACTTCCTGTTCAACGTCTAACCCACGTCCAACCGGGTATCCGGGGGCCGCGTCCGCGCGGCCCTCCACCGCTCAAGGGCTACGGTTGGATCAGCGACCAGCGCTCACCTTCGGCCACCGCTTCTTTAGTCAGCCTGATAAACAGCTGGGTCGCCAGCGCAAGGGGCGCCTCGCTGCGCGTGACGAGCCCCACCGGCGGCATGATCAGATTCATCTCGGTCCGCACGATCTTCAGCGCGGACAACCGGTCGAACTCCTCCGCGACCGGCTGCGGAAAGAAACAGAGCAGATTCGAACTCTGGATCAACGACAGATTCGCCATCACACTGACCGACTCGACAACCGGCTGCGGCATCGGCAAACGATGCGCGGCGAAAAAGCGGTTAATCGATTCACGCATCGGCGCGCCGCGAGCCGGCAAAATCCATTCGGCCTCCGTAAGTTCCTGCGTGGAAGCGACCGGCGTAGCGAAGATCGGATGACCGACCCGCGCGACCGTCGCGACGCGCTCGTCATAGAGACTTTCCCGCGCCAGCTTCGGCGCCGACGTATGCTCGGACAGCCGCGCCAGCACGCAATCCACCACACCGCTCAGTAGCGCTTCGATCAGCCACGTGATCGAGCCTTCCTGTAGCTCGACCGTCACGCGCGGCGCCTCCTCCCGCATGTTGCGAATCACCGTGCTCAGAAGCGTGGTGGCCGCGACCGCCGCGATGCCCACACGGACCCGTCCGCTCACGCCGAATGCGACTTCATCGACATCGGCTTTCATCAGGCGAACTTCGCCCAGCATGATCCGCGCGCGATCGATCAGCCGTTCCCCCGCGGCGGTCGGCTCGAGCCCGCTCGCGTCCCTGACGAAGATCGGCGCCTCGAACAATGCTTCGAGCTCCTGAAGCATCTTGCTCGCGCCCGGCTGACTCATCTGCAGCCGTTGGGCCGCTCGATGGACGCTGCGCTCCTCCGCCAGCACCAGCAGAAGCTCGAGGTGTTTGATTCGCAAGCGAGCAATAACGTGCCGTTCGTTCATTTCTGTCCCAATAACCCGTCGTTATCACCCAATAAACATTGAGTATTTTTTGTGCTCTGCGGCGCGCGTTAGATTTTCTTTCATTCCGCTAGCGCGCAGCATACAGCAGTGCCAGGAGACCTGCGACGCTCGCGGAATCTGTCGTTCGAACCGTTATTCAGCAACCCGTTTCGAGCACTTCGTCGCAACCTTTCCATACGTCCCGCCATGAAAAAAGCCGCGCTAATCAAATCTCTCGCCGTATCGTTTGCGGCGTGCCTGAGCCTCCTTTCCACCGCCCCGACCAGCGCCGCCGAAAACGAAATTGCCGTCACGCTTCTCGGCACCGGCACGCCCATTCTGAACGTCAACCGGTTCGGCATGAGCACGCTCGTCGAAGCCGGCAAGCAGAAGCTGCTGTTCGACGCGGGACGCGGCGCGGCGATCCGGCTTCACCAGACCTCGACGCCGTTGCGCGATATCGACGCGATCTTCATCACCCATCTGCACTCCGACCATCTGACCGGCTTGCCGGATATTTACGCCAGCGCACCGCTGCCGACCGACGACGGCCGGCGCGTCAAACCGCTGGAGCTTTACGGCCCGCAAGGGATCGACTCGGTCGCGAACGGCATTCAGACGCTGTTCGTCGAGAACAACCGGATTCGCGAAACCGGCAAGGAGGTCAACCCCGCCGCGACGTCGATCAATGTGCACACGCTCGCCGCGAAAGGCGGCGTGGTCTACGAGAAAGACGGCGTCGTGGTACGCGCGTTCCTCGTCGACCACGGTCACGTCCATCCGGCGTATGGCTACCGTATCGACTATGCAGGACGCTCAGTCGTGCTATCCGGCGACACCACCTACGCGCCGAATCTGGTCGAGAACGCGAAAGGCGCCGACCTGCTCGTGCACTGCGTTTCTGTCGGCAGCCGCGAGCTGGAAGCCGCGCATCCGGAGTACGTCAAACACTTCTACGAATATCTGGCGAACCCGGAGATGGTGTCGCGCATCCTGAACGAAACCCATCCCGGCGACGCGGTGCTCTCGCATATCTCGCTGTACAGCCGGGGCAACATTGCACGGGCGACGGACCAGGAAATCATCGAGCGCATCAGCCGGAAATACGACGGCAAGTTCGTGGTCGGCCAGGACCTGATGCGCTTCGTGGTGTCGGCCAACGGCGTTGCGCGCGTGCCGTACCAGCCGTCACAGCGCCAGCTCGAACCCACTAACTAAGCAATCCCCCACAGCGTCCCCTAATCGCGGTGCTCGCGCACCGCGCTTTCATCGCCATCACGCTATTGCACGGGCCCGCAGCAAAGCGCTGCTCCACGGGCCCGCACAGCGCGCGGCGGCTCGCACGCCGCCCACCACTTCAGAGCGTATCAACATGCAAACTTCCTTCACGACGCGCCGCGCGGCGCTCGCCGCTGTCGGCTTCGCGATCGCATCGTCGGCTTATGCGCAGTCGTCGGTGACGCTTTATGGCGTCGTCGATATCGGCATCAACTACTCGTCGAACACGCAAACCTCGGTCGGCGCAAACGGTGTGCCGGTGGGCCACAGTCAGACGTTTATCGCCGACGGCCTGAACGCCGGCAAGATGGGCAGCCGTTGGGGCATTCTCGGCAAAGAAGATCTCGGCGGCGGCCTGCAGGCGCTGTTCAATCTCGAGAACGGCTTTTCGATGGCGAGCGGCGGGTTCGCGCAAGGCGGCGCACTATTCGGCCGGCAAGCGTGGGTCGGTTTGAAATCCAACGTGCTCGGCACGCTGTCCGCCGGCCGGCAGTACGAGTTCACGACCGAGTACGTGGGCGTGCTGTCCGCGCTGGCGACCTTCGGCGGCGAGTTCTCCACTCACCCGGGCAACGCCGACGGCCTGCTGAACATTCGACGCGTGAACAATTCCATCAAGTACCAGAGCCCGGATTTTCACGGTATCAGCTTCGGCGCGCTCGTCGGTCTGGGGGGCGTGCCCGGCTCGATCTCGCAGAATTCGGTGTTGGGCGGCGGGCTGCGCTATAACGCCGGCGGCTTAGCGGCCGCGGTGAGCTACCTCAACGCGCGCAACCCGAATATTTCGGCCTATGGGATCAACCCCAACTCGGGCGGGGTCACGAGCAACAACCTCGGCTCGGCGGGCTCGGCAAGCTCGCCGCAATCGGCGCCCATCGTCGCGGGCTTCGCGTCGGCGAACACGCTGGAGGAAATCGCCGTCGGCGGCACGTACAAATTCGCCAGCGAGCAGGTCGGCGCGGTGTTCACCCGGACGGCCTTCAAGGGCCTCGGCAACACGAGTCAATCGGGACCGAACCCGCTCCATTTGCAGGGCAGCGTCCACATCAACAACGCGGAGGTCAGCTTCAAACACAATTTCACGCCGGCCCTGTCGGTCGCGGCCGCTTACGACTATGCGTGGGTGTCGAGCGTGGGCAACCTCGGAACCTCGCATTACCACCAGGTCTCGGCCGGCGGCGATTACGCGTTGAGCAAGCGAACCACGCTGTATGCGCTCGCCGCGTGGGAACAGGCGAACGGCACCAACTCGCTGGGCAAACCGGCGGTCGCGCAAATCGGCTTCATGAGCCCGTCGGCGACGAATCATCAGGTGGCGCTAACCGCCGGTATCGCGCATCGATTCTGACCGGCGCGCACGGCCGGACCGGATCGCGCGAGCTCGCGCGACTCACGCGGCATATTTCCGTTTCATGACAGCCGATGTTAAATTGCGGCTTCCGGCGCCCGCCACGAGCCTTTCGCGCCGTCCGGCTTTCGACGCCGGAATGTCATCGAACCAAAATAGAATCGCGCGATCCGCATCCGCGCCAGTGCGCATAGGAGACAAATCGATGAATTGCAAGCCGCTGTTCCGTTCGCTATCGGTCGCCGCAGTACTGAGCGTCGGCCTTAGCCAGGCCGCCCACGCCGCCACCGAAATCCAGTTCTGGCACGCGATGGAAGCCGCGCTCGGCGAACGTCTGAACGACATCGCGAACGACTTCAACAAATCGCAGAGCGACTACAAGATCGTGCCGGTGTTCAAGGGCACCTACGACCAGACGCTCGCGGCCGGCATCGCCGCCTATCGCAGCGGCAACGCGCCGGCAATCCTGCAGGTCTACGAAGTCGGCACCGCGACGATGATGCAGGCGAAAAAGGCGATCATTCCGGTCACCGAAGTATTCCGGAACGCCGGCGTGCCGCTCGACCAGAAGGCCTTCGTTCCGACCATCGCCAGCTACTACAGCGACTCGAAAACCGGCGAGCTGATCTCGATGCCGTTCAACAGCTCGACGCCGGTGCTGTACTACAACAAGGACGCGTTCAAGAAGGCCGGTCTCGATCCGAACCAGCCGCCCAAGACCTGGGCCGAACTGCACGCCGACGCGCAGAAGCTGAAGGCCGCGGGCATGTCGTGCGGCTACTCGTCGGGCTGGCAGAGCTGGATTCAGCTCGAGAACTACAGCGCATGGCACGCGGCGCCGTTCGCGTCGAAGAACAACGGCTTCGACGGCCTCGACGCGCAGCTCGAATTCAACAAGCCGCTGCAGGTCGCGCACATCCAGTTCCTGCAGAACATGGGTAAGGACGGCACGTTCACCTATGTCGGCCGCAAGGACGAACCGGTATCGAAGTTCTATAGCGGCGACTGCGGGATCATCACGAACTCGTCGGGCTCGCTCGCGACGATCAAGAAGTACGCGAAGTTCAACTTCGGCACCGGCATGATGCCGTACGACGAGAGCGTGAAGGGCGCGCCGCAGAACGCGATCATCGGCGGGGCGAGCCTGTGGGTGCTGTCGGGCAAGGACCCGGCCGTCTATAAGGGCGTCGCGCAATTCCTCGCGTACGTGGCCACCGCGCCGGTCGCCGCGAAGTGGCACCAGGACACCGGCTATCTGCCGATCACCACCGCCGCGTACGACCTGACCCGCCAGCAGGGCTTCTACGACAAGAACCCGGGCAGCGACACCGCGATCCGCCAGATGCTGAACAAACCGCCGCTGCCGTTCACCAAGGGCCTGCGTCTGGGCAACATGCCGCAGATCCGCACCGTGATCGACGAAGAACTCGAGCAGGTGTGGGCGGACAAGAAGACGCCGCAGCAGGCGCTCGACTCGTCGGTGTCGCGCGGCAACGACCTGCTGCGCCGCTTCGAAAAGGCCGGCAACTAAAAAAAGCCAACAACCTGGTTCTCAATCAAGTTGGCAACTGAGCCGGCCGCGCGGCCGGCACACCCGGGCGGCACATCCGCCGCCACCTGCTAACCGGGTTCCGGCGCCACCGCGCCGGCACCCGTCGTCGCAGCACACCGTGGAAACTTCGATGGAAAAGCGCTCCAGTTTCGGCACCAGCGCACTGCCCTACCTGCTGGTCGGGCCGCAATTGCTCATCACGCTGGTGTTCTTCCTGTGGCCGGCCGGCGAGGCGCTCTGGCAATCGACGCAAAGTCAGGACGCGTTCGGCACCTCCAGCCAGTTCGTCGGCCTCGCGAACTTCAGACAGCTCTTCGCCGATCCGCTGTATCTGGCGTCGTTCAATACGACGATCGTGTTCTGCGCGCTCGTCACCGTGTCCGGCCTCGTGATCTCGCTGCTGCTCGCGGTCTGCGCGGATCGCGTGACGCGCGGCGCGAAGCTCTATCAAACGCTGCTGATCTGGCCGTACGCGGTCGCGCCGGCGATCGCCGCGGTGCTGTGGACGTTCCTGTTCAACCCGAGCATCGGTCTTGTCACCTTCGCGCTCGCGCGTTTAGGCGTCACGTGGAATCACGCGCTGAATCCCGGTCAGGCGATGTTCCTCGTGGTGCTCGCATCGGTCTGGCAGCAGGTCAGCTACAACTTCCTGTTTTTCTACGCGGGCCTGCAGGCGATTCCGCGCTCGCTGATCGAAGCGGCCGCGATCGACGGCGCCGGTCCGGTGCGGCGCTTCTTCGGCATCGCGCTGCCGCTGCTGTCGCCGACCACGTTCTTCCTGCTGGTCATCAACATCACCTACGCGTTCTTCGACACCTTCCCGGTGATCGATGCCGCGACCGGCGGCGGCCCCGGCCAGGCGACCCGCACGCTGATCTACAAGATCTTCGCCGAAGGTTTCCAGGGACTCGACATCGGCAGCTCGGGCGCGCAGTCGGTCGTGCTGATGGTGATCGTCGTCGTGCTGACCGTCGTGCAATTTCGCTTTATCGAACGCAGGGTTCAATACTCATGATCGAGAACCGCCGCGGTTTCGACCTGTTCTGCCACGTGGCGCTGATCATCGGCGTCGCGCTGGTGGTGTTTCCGGTGTACGTCGCGTTCTGCGCGGCGACGATGAGCGAGCACGAGGTGTTCAGCGTGCCGCTGTCGCTGGTGCCGAGCACGCATCTGTTCGAGAACATCGCGACCGTCTGGACCCAGGGCACCGGCAACGCGGCCGCGCCGTTCAACCGGATGCTGTTCAACAGTCTGGTGATGGCGCTGGTGATCGCGATCGGCAAGATCTCGGTATCGATGATCTCCGCGTACGCGATCGTCTACTTCCGCTTCCCGTTTCGCACGCTCGCGTTCTGGCTGATTTTCATCACGCTGATGCTGCCGGTCGAAGTGCGGATTTTTCCGACCGTGCAGGTCGTGTCGTCGATGCATCTGAGCAATACCTACACCGGACTGACGCTGCCGCTGATCGCGTCGGCCACCGCGACTTTCCTGTTCCGCCAGTTCTTCAAGACGCTGCCCGACGAGCTGATGGAAGCCGCGCGGATCGACGGCGCGGGGCCGCTGCGGTTCTTCTGGGACGTGGTGCTGCCGCTGTCGCGCACCACGATGGCGGCGCTCTTCGTGATCACGTTCATCTACGGCTGGAACCAGTATTTGTGGCCGATCCTGATCACCAGCCAGCAGTCGCTGATCACCGCGGTGATCGGCATCAAGGGGATGATCGCGTCGGGCGACACCGCGACCGAATGGCATCTGGTGATGACCGCGACGCTGCTGGCGATGCTGCCGCCGCTGGTGGTCGTGCTGACGATGCAGCGCTGGTTCGTGCGCGGACTGGTGGATTCGGAGAAGTGAGCGGGCGCAACAGCCCTGCTTGAATCGAACCTGCGCGCCTCCCGCTCAACTCGAAGCGACGCGCCGCAAGCACTCAAAACAAAGGTTGGAACCGCATGGCCGCACTGACTCTACAAGGCGTTAAGAAGACCTACGACGGCAAACAGTTCATCCTGCACGGGATCGACGTCGATGTCGCCGACGGCGAATTCGTCGTGATGGTCGGTCCGTCCGGCTGCGGCAAGTCGACGTTGCTGCGGATGGTGGCCGGGCTCGAACGCATCTCCGACGGCCAGATTTCGATCGCCGGCAAGGTCGTCAACGAGCTGGAACCGAAGGACCGCAACATCGCGATGGTGTTCCAGAACTACGCGCTGTACCCGCATATGAGCGTCGCCGAAAACATGGGCTACGCGCTGAAGATCGCCGGCGTCGCGCGCGAGCAGATCGCCAGACGCGTGGAAGCGGCCGCGCAGATTCTCGAACTCGAACCGCTGCTGCAGCGCAAGCCGCGCGAGCTGTCGGGCGGTCAGCGGCAGCGCGTCGCGATGGGCCGCGCGATCGTGCGCGAACCGGCGGTGTTCCTGTTCGACGAACCGCTGTCGAATCTCGACGCACGGCTGCGCGTGCAGATGCGCCTCGAAATCCAGCGCCTGCATGCGCGGCTTCGCACCACCAGCCTGTACGTGACCCACGACCAGATCGAAGCGATGACGCTCGCGCAGCGCGTGATCGTGATGAACAAGGGGCACGCCGAGCAGATCGGCGCGCCGACCGAAGTCTACGAGCGGCCGGCCACGGTGTTCGTCGCGAGCTTCATCGGCTCGCCGGGGATGAATCTGCTCGAAGGCCGCGTATCTGACGACGGCTCGACCTTCGATGTCGCCGGCAACGGTCCGAAGCTGCCGCTCGCGGGGGTGCCGTCGATCGGCCGCGAAGTCGCGCCGGGCCGCGAATGGACGCTCGGCATCCGCCCCGAGCATATGAGCCCAGGCACCCCGAACGCGCCGCACGCGACGCTGACCGTCGACTCGTGCGAACTGCTCGGCGCGGACAATCTCGCGCACGGCCGCTGGGGCAAGCACGACGTGACCGCGCGGCTGCCGCACGCGCATCGTCCGGCGGCCGGCGAAGCGCTGCAGGTCGCGCTGCCGGCGCAGCATCTGCATTTCTTCGATCCGCAGACGGGACGGCGGGCGAACTGAGCGCGCGGCGACAACAACGGCGCGGCGCCTGGCTGCCCGCGCCGAAGCCACCGCGCTCCCGCGCGAGGCGCGCGTAACGCCGGGCCACGCGCCCGCTTCCCCCTGCCGCCCCGCCCCCGCCGCGAAGTACAAT
>NZ_MSDV01000070.1 GCF_001931485.1 Burkholderia sp. SRS-W-2-2016
CGCCCCCGCCGTCCACCGCGCAGCGCACACCGGTTCGCCAAGCGTCCCGGCCCCAGATAAAATCCCCGCATTCCGCGTCGCCTCACACCGCTGCCCGTCCGGGAACGCGGATTGCTACCACCGCTAGGTTGAGCATCAGACGGTCACGACCAGGCCGTCGTTTTCAGTGCACCTTGAACTACACATCGACAATGACTACCGACGCATCCAACCCGTCTTCCCCGTCCGCAGCGGCGCGGTCTGACGCGGCCCGACCCGACGGGGGCCAGCCGGACGAAATCCGGCGCAACGCGGCGCGACGCAATGTCGAAACCGGCGTGCCCGGCTTCGACGAGATTCTCGGCGGCGGTCTGGTGAGCGGCGGCGTCTATCTGCTGGAAGGGATGGCGGGCGCCGGCAAGACGATCCTGTCGAGCCAGATCGGCTTTCACCGGGTCCGTCAGGGCGAGAAGGTGTTGTACATGACGCTGATCGCCGAGTCGCACGACAAGCTGCTCGGCCATCTGAAAGGTCTGAGCTTCTTCGACGAAACCGCGGTCGCGCAGCAGATGCTGTTCGTGTCCGGCTATCACGAGCTGATGAAGGACGGCCTCGACGGCTTTCTGAAGCTGATCGCGTCGAGCATCTACGACTACCGGCCGAGCCTGATGATCATCGACGGCTTTCGCAGCGCGCGCGAATTCAGCGAAACCGAGCTGTCGCTGTCGAAGTTCATCCACGAACTGAACGCGCTGGTCGCCGCGCTCGACTGCACCACGCTGCTGCTCGCGCCGCTGTCCGGCAACGAGCCGCACCCCGAGCACACGCTGGTCGACGGGCTGATCGAGCTGAACCGCTACAGCGACGGGATGCGCCGCGCGCGCGAAATCGAAGTGCACAAGATGCGCGCGCGCAATCACCGGATGGGCAAGCACTTCTTCCGCATCGCCGAAAGCGGGCTGCTGATGTTCCCGCGGCTCGAAGCGCAGTGCGCCGCGCAGCCCGGCCCGGTCGATTTGAAAGCGCGCCTCGGCTTCGGCTTGCCGCATCTCGACAACCTGCTCGGCGGCGGCTTCGCGCAAGGTTCGACGACCACGCTGATCGGCCCGTCCGGGGTCGGCAAAACGCTGCTGTGTCTGCAGTTTCTGGCCGCCGGCGTCGCGCGCGGCGAGCGCTGCGTGTATCTCGGCTTCTACGAAGGACCGCAGCGGCTGATCGGCAAAGCCGAAGCGGTATCGATCCCGCTCGCCGACGCGTGGCAGGACGGCCGCCTCGTGGTGCGCTGGCAGCCGGCGATCGAACTCGCGGTCGACGAAGTCGCGGCCGACGCGCTCGCCACGGTCCGCGAGACCGGCGCGACGCGCATCGTGATCGACGGGGTCGAAGGCTTCCGCGATTCGGCGCTGCGCACCGAGCGTTTCGGGCTGTTCCTGAACGCACTGCTGCATCAGCTGCGCGAGGCGGCGGTCACGACGCTCGTCACCGAGGAACTGCCGCTCTACGCGGATCCCGGTCACGGCCGCGCCGTACGGGTCTCCGCGCTGACCGAAAACCTCGTGCTGCTGCGCTACGCGGAAACGGAGCACGGCTTGCGGCGGATGATCTCGGTGGTCAAGCAACGCGAAAGCGCGCACGACACGTCGCTGCGCGAACTGGCGATTTCGTCGCAAGGTCTCGACGTGATCGACGGTCCGCCCACGACCGGCGGCTCGTCTTCGCCGGCCGGACTGTCGGCCACGCTGCAAACGCGGCGCCCAACCTAGGCGCCCATGAAAACCATTCTGGTGGTGGACGACGAGTTCGACATCCTGACGGTCTGGCGGCTGCTGCTGGAGCGGCACGGCTATACGGTGCTGACCGCGTCCAACGGCGCGGCCGCGCTCGAGCTGGTGCGCACGAGCCGTCCCGACATCATCGTGTCCGACTGCATGATGCCGGTGATGTCCGGCATCCAGCTGTGCGCGGCGCTGAACGCCGATGCCGAGCTGCGCGAGATCCCGATCATCCTGTGCAGCGCGGCCGCCGACGTGCCCGCGCAACCGAATCCGCACATCGCGTATGCGCGCAAGCCGCTGTCGTTCGACCAGCTGCTGGCGATGCTCGCGCGGATGGGTGCGTAACATCGGCGCCTGATTCGCACACCGCTAACCCGCAACCAGCTTGAGACGCTCGCGCTATTGGTCGAGCGTCGCCAGCGTTCTACGTTTGACCGTCGCCTCTTAAAGTGAGCCATCGTTCGCGCGAAGCAGCAACCCCGCCGCGCGACGCAACTTCAGGAGCCCGGTCATGAACAGCAATCGTGGTGCGAATCCTAGTGCGAACCTTGGTGCGAGTCTTGGTGCGAGTCTTGGTGTAGTCCCTGCTGGCTTCTTCGGGATCGCGGTGGGCGCGCTCGCGTTCGCCAATCTGTGGCGCGTCGCGATCCGCGTGTGGCATCTGCCCGCCATCGCGGGAACCGCGCTGACGGTCGCCGCGCTCGCGGTCTGGCTCGTCGTGCTGGCCGCTTACGCGCACAAGTGGTTCGCGCACACCGCCGAGGCCCGCGCGGAACTCGAGCATCCGGTGCAATCGTCGTTCGTCGCGCTCGGACCGGTGGCGACGCTGCTCGCCGCGCAACTGCTGCAACCGTATGCGCATACGCTCGCGCTGGGGCTGTACGGCGTCGCCACCATCGCGCAACTCGCGCTCGGCGTGTACCTGCACGGCAAGCTGTGGCAAGGCGGCCGCAAGCCCGAATTGACCACCCCGGCGATCTATCTGCCGACGGTCGGCGCCGGCTTCGTCGCCGCGACGAGTTCGGCCGCGTTCGGTTTTCATCAGCTCGGCGAACTGTTTTTCGGCGCCGGCGCGCTGGCCTGGCTCGCGCTCGAATCGATGATCCTGCAGCGCGCCGCCGTGCATGAACCGCTGCCCGAAGCGCTGCGTCCGACGCTCGGCATCCAGCTCGCGCCGCCGGTCGTCGGCGGAGTCGCGTACCTGAGCCTGACCAGCGGCGCGCCCGATCTGTTCGCTTACGCGCTGCTCGGCTACGGCCTGTATCAAGGCTTGTTGCTGCTGCGTCTGCTGCCGTGGATTCGCCGCCAGGCGTTCGTGGCCGGCTACTGGGCATTCAGCTTCGGGGTCGCCGCGCTGCCCACTATGGTGCTGCGCCTGCTCGAACGCGGCGCGACCGGTCCGCTCGAATGGGCCGCGCCGGTGCTGTTTGTCGCCGCGAACGCGATCATCGCGATCCTGGTGGTAAAGACGCTCGGGCTGCTGGTGCAGGGCAAGCTGATTCCGCCGGCGGCGAGCGCGCCGGCCTCGACTGCCGCCGAGGCGTCCACGAACGGTCCGGTCGCGCGCATCGCGGCGAGCCCGCGGGTAGTCCGCGTTCAATAACCACACACAAGGGCGCGAAACAGCCAGCCGAATCGTTTCGGCTCACTAAACAAAGCAAGGCGGCGGCGACGCATCACGCGTCCCGCCGCTTTCGCGCATCTGTCAGAAGCCGTGCAGCGACACGACGATCAGCGCCGCGCCGACGATCGCAACCACGTCCTCGATCAGCGCCGCCGGCGCATCGCGCCCGAACATATTGGCCAGCGCCGCGCGCGCCTTCGCGCCGCCGAGCGTGCCGAGCACCGCGCCGACCGCCCCGACCACCGCGCCCAGCACGCCGACCACCGAGCCGCCCGCCAGCCCGCCATGCGCGCCGCTGATCGCGGCGCCGCTCAACGCGCCGAGGACGATGCGCGCGCCGAATTGCAACGGCACCTTGCGGCTAGGGGTTTCGGGGAGTTGATCGGTGATCAGTTCGATGAACGCCAGCACGGTGAAGATGTATGGCGTGGCGGCGAAGCCGAAGAACGCGAGCGGCGTGCCTTGCAGCGGCAACCACCCGAGCCGCGCGGCCCAGCTGACGGCGGCGGGAGCGGTCATCGCGCGCAGGCCGGCGACGATACCGATGAGCAAGGCCAGAACGTACACGGACATAGTGGACTCCTGAACGAGGGCAATGATGCACGGTTGAACAAGCCGACGTTTCACGTGGACGAACGTCGGCAGGACCTGTCGAGCATTCCATCTGCACAGTCAACTTCTCACCAGCTGCATCGGGGCAAGCCACGTTCGCGCGTTGCTGTTGCTCACGAACGCCGCTTCGTTGCTGCCGCCTCGTCCAGCGCCCGCGCGAAACAGTGCGGGATGGACGGTTGCCTCCGTCGATGCGGCCCCTAGTGTCGCACAGTCGGCGGACACAGACGAGCGCCGACGCGCGCGGGAAGCCGCCACCGATTTTCCGCGCCCAGCCGGCAAACGGTGATAAGTTAGCCGACTCACAAGAAAATCTAATACCTGAACCATGAGACCGTATCTTCCGCTGAATGCGCTGCGCGCGTTCGAATCGTCCGCGCGGCACCTGAGCTTCACGCGCGCCGCGCAGGAATTGAACGTGACCCAGGCGGCCGTGAGCCAGCAGGTCCGCTCGCTCGAAGAGCGGCTCGGCACCGCGCTGTTCAAGCGTCTGCCGCGCGGCCTCGCGATGACCGACGAAGGACTCGCGCTGCGCCACGTGCTGTCCGACGCATTCGATCGCATCGAGGCGGTGCTCAAGCAGTTCGAGGGCGGCCACTTTCACGAAGTGCTGACGATCGGCGTGGTCGGCACCTTCGCGGTCGGCTGGTTGATGCCGCGCCTGAAGTCGTTTCGCGACGCGCATCCGTTCGTCGAACTACGGCTGCTGACCAACAACAATCTCGTCGACCTCGCGACCGAAGGCCTCGACTTCGCGATCCGTTTCGGCGACGGCACGTGGCCCGGCTCGCTCGCGACCCGCCTGCTCGACGCACCGCTCGCGCTGCTGTGTACACCCGAGACCGCCGCGCGCCTGTCACGCCCCGACGATCTGGCCAACGAAACCCTGCTGCGCTCGTATCGCGCGGACGACTGGATGAACTGGTTCGCGGCCGCCGGCATCGCGCCGCGTCCGGTGCGCGGGCCGGTGTTCGATTCGTCGCGGCTGATGGTGGAGGCGGCGATGCAGGGCGCGGGGATCGCGCTCGCGCCGGTGTCGATGTTCGAGCACGAGGTCAACACCGGGCGGCTGGTGCGCCCGTTCGACGTCGAGGTTCATGCGGGGAGTTACTGGCTCACCAGTCTGAAGGGCAAGCCGATGACGCCGGCGATGGTGCTGTTCAGTCAGTGGATCGTCAAGGAGGCGGCCGCCGCGAGCGGCAACTGAGTTTGCACGACTATGCGGCGGTGCGGCAGTGGCCGTTCATCGCCGGCCGTTCGGCTTGCGGCGGAAACACGTTCCACGAGCCGTCGCGATGGCGGAAGAAAAAGATCGATAGCAATCCTTCGGGTTTCAACGCCTGCACGCACACATAGCGATGTTGCGATGCGCGGTGGCAGAACTGGACGACGCGCGCGGGCATCGACGGGGTGGGCGCGAGCCATTTGTCGACGGCCCAGTGCAAGCTCTTTTCTGCGGCAACCATGATGCTCTCCTCGAATCGTCTCGCGCGCGAAGCGCTGTACTGCTCTGTGCTGTGCTGAGTTGCTCTGTGCTGCGTTGCTGGTGCTGCGCTCACGCGATCTGTGCGGCCGAGCCGCTTGCTGCGCCATGCCGTGCGCCGCTTTCGACGAACGCCTTCACGAGGCACAGCAGCGCGCGCATGCCGGCGCGCGGATGGCGCAGGCAGCCATGCACCTGTTCGCTGCGGCTTTCGCCGAGCAGGCACCATGCGCAGAAGTGTTCGCAGTTGTTGGTCAGCAGGCGGTAGCGGTTTTCGCCGAGGCGCGAGCGAGCGCGGCTCACCGCTTCCGCGCCGACGTAGAGCGCGGACGGCGTCGCGCGGATCGACAGCGGATGACCGGCGGCGAAGCGCGCGAGTTCGACTTCCTCGACCGGCCCGCGATGCGCGGAACTGGCAAAGCCAGAGTAATGGACCACGCGGCCATTGCCGACGTAGATGCCGTGATGTTCGTAGCCGTTGCGTTGGGTGACCAGATGCGCGCCGATCGGCAGATCGATCGTCGACGCTTTGGCGGCGGCGGTAGCGCCGGCTTCGGAAGCTTCGTGGCGGGGGTCGAGCGTTGCGGTGTTCATGGCTGGCCTCGTTCGCAAATTCCAACACTGTTGCGACAGCTTTTGCATCATCCGGGCCATGCGCCGAAAAGCCCTTGTTTACGGGGTTTACGGCTTACCGAGCGGTTTCTTGAAGCGGTGCTTGTCAGCGAACGGCCAACAGAATTCGAGGCGATCTGTTGGCGTACGGCAGTCAGTTGAGGGTTGCGATCGCGCCCTCGATCATTGCGCTGCCGCGCCGATCGGCGGCAGTTCCGGCGCGTCGAGTCCGGCGAACGGATCGCGCCACGCGGGGATCTCCATCAGTCGCGCGTGCCACGCTTCGACGCGCGGAAAATCGCCGAGCGGCAGGCCGGCCAGTTCGGCAAACGGCAACACGCAGGCGATGCGGAAATCGGCGTACGTGACTTCGCTGCCGACCAGCCAGTCCCGACCCGCCAGATACTGCTGCAAAATCGCGGCCGACGAAGCGAATTCGTTCAGCCCCGCCTCGACGATCTCGGGCCTGATCGGCCCCAGCCCATAACGCTGCTTGGTCACCCGTTCGAAATGCACGTGATCGCACGCGCGCACGAAATGGGAATAGCCCCAGCTGAGCCAGCGGATCAGGTCCGGCTGCGCGTCGTCGGTCGGCCAGAATTGCGAGCCGGCGAGACGCGCGAGCCGGCACGCGATCGCGTCCGCTTCCCAAAGTGTGGCGTCGCCGTCGAGCAGAATCGGCAAACTCAGATTCGGATTGAGCTTGATGAACTTCTCGCGCTCGCCCGGCGAAAACGGCGACGCGAATTCGAACTCGACCGGCGAGTTCAGATAGCGCGCCACCGCAACGGCAAGACGCGGATTGTAATTGCGGCTGAAATAGAGCTTCATCGCGACCTCGTTCTCAAGGTATCGGTTAGGCTACCTGTCTGAATGATGACGTGATCGAAGCCAGTCGGCGATTCTACTCACAACAATAAAAATAACCATGCGAAATAGATGATCGCCGAAGACGCAGCAAAGTTGTCCGGACAGGCGCTCACCAACGCATTGAAATAGATTGGAATCCCAGGCAGTCGCCACCGATTGACCGTAGAGGCAAGGAGGTCCCGCATGGCCACCACTAGCGGCTCGGCTTCGCCCCGCTCGACACCCGCCATCGCGCTCGCGCTGCAAGGAGGCGGCGGGCTCGGCGCGTATCACATCGGCGCGTACGAGGCACTGGCCGAAGCCGGTCTGCTGCCCGACTGGATATGCGGCACGTCGATCGGCGCATTCAACGCGGCCGTGATCGCGGCAAACCCGCCCGAAGAACGGCTGCAAAAGCTGACCGGGTTCTGGGACGCCATTTCGCGGCCCGATTTTCCGCTGCCGGAGAATGCAACGGTACTGCGCTATCTGCACAACGCGGTCAGCTATGCCGATGCGGTGCTGTTCGGGCAACCGGCGTTCTTCTCGCCGCGCAATCCGTTCGCGCTGTTTCTGCCCGATGCGCCGTCGCAACACGTGAGCTTCTACGACACGTCGCCGATGCTGGCCACATTGCAGCGCTTCGCGACGTTTCCGGTCGGGCGCGACGCGCCGGTGCGGCTGAGCGTCGGCGTCACCGATGTCGAAACCGGCCTGCCGCATTACTTCGACAGCGAGCGCGACAGCATCGAGGCCGCGCATGTACTCGCGAGCGGTTCGCTGCCGCCGGGCTTTCCGGCGACATCGATCGACGGCCGGCTTTACTGGGACGGCGCGTGCGTATCGAATACGCCGCTCGACGAGATCGTCGAGCGCTCGCGGCATGCGCATCTGGTCGTGTTCATGATCGATCTGTGGAGCCTTGCGGGTAAGGCGCCGCGTAACATGAACGAAGTACTCTGGAGAGCGAAACAGATTCAGTATGCGAGCCGCAGCCGTTATCACCTCGATACCGCGGTCGCGTGTACCCGTCTGCGGCAGGCCGAGCATCATCTCGCGACGCGCGACGCGGCGGCGGCCTCGGCGATACCGAAAGCTCCGGTGGTGCAGCGGCTCGACGTTGTCCACGTCGTGTATCGACCGGGCCCCGATCAGGTGCCCGGCAGCGATGCGGAGTTCTCGCGTGAATCGATCGCCGCGCGGCGTGCGGCCGGCTATGCGGACCTGAGCGCGGCGCTGGCCGGGAAACCCTGGTTGACCGAAATGTCGAGCGCGCATCTTGGCGTGACCGTGCATCGGGTCGAGCGTGGGCAGGTGACGACAGAAGCAGCGTGAGCCGCTCTTAATCTCAAGCGATCAGGTCTTCAACGCTTTCACGCACGCTCATTGCCGACCCGCGGGCCCCTCGCGTTTGCGCGGCTGCAACGTGGCCGCCGCAATCCCCGCACCGGCGAATGCACACAGAGCCGATACGAGCGCAACGGCGCGCAGCGCGTCGACGATCGAGTCGGCTTCCGCGCGCGCGAGCGGCGTGTCGCGCGCTGCGTGGCCGGCACCGTTTGCACTCTCCGCCGGCGCGTCCGGCTCCAGCAACTGCCCGCTCTCCCGCTCACTTGCGGGCACCTGCAATGCGTCGAGACGCGCCGCCAGCGCCGCGTGATGCGACCACACGAACACGATGCCGAGCACCGCGATTGCCAGCAGACTCGCCACCCGCGCGACCGCGTTGTTGATGCCGGACGCGACGCCGGCGCGCTCGCGCGGCACCGAGCCCATCACGGTCGTGGTCAGCGGCGCGACGGCGATCGTCATGCCGAGACCGAGCACCGTGAGCGCGGGGAAAAATCCGCTCCAGTAGCCGCCGTGCACGAACGGCAACGCCAGCAGCGCGAAACCGACACCGGCCACCGCCGGCCCGATAGTTAGAAGTGCTCGCGAGCCGAAACGGCTCGTCAGGCCGCCGGTAAAACGCGACAGCAAACCGATCATCACCGGCACCGGCAGCAGCGCCGCGCCCGCTTCGGTCGCGCTAAAGCCGTGCGCGCGAATCAGCGTGAACGGCATGAAAAAGAACGCGCCGCCGAGCCCGAAATAAAGCAGCAGCGTGACGAGATTCGCGCCGCTGAAATCGCGCGAGCGGAACACGTCGAGCGGCATCATCGGGTTAGCGCTGCGCGCTTCGATGAGCACGAACGCGACGAGAATCAGCACGCCGGCGCCGAGCATGCCGAGCACGAACGGCTGCGCAAAGCCGCGCGACGACGCCAGCGTAAGACCAAACGTCAGCGCGCCGAGCCCCGCCGCCGCGCTCAGCGCGCCCGGCCAGTCGAGCGTCCGGGTCGCATCCGCGTTGTGGCTGTTGGGCACCGACGCGAGCGCAAGCGCGATGGTCAACGCGGCGAGCGGCACGTTCAGAAAAAAGATCGCGCGCCACGACCAGACATCGACAAGCCAGCCGCCCGCCACCGGTCCGAGCGCCGACGTGATCGCACCGACGCCCGCCCACGTGCCGATGGCCCGGCCGCGCGCGGCGTCGTCGAACACCGCGCCGATGATCGCGAGGCTGCTCGGCACCAGCAGCGCGGCGCCGATCCCCTGCACCGCGCGCGCGGCGATCAGCGCGGCCGCGTTCGGCGCGAGGCCGCAGGCAACCGACGCCAGCGTGAAGAGCGCGATGCCCGCGATGAACACCGTGCGGCGGCCGAGCACGTCGCCGAGCGAACCGCCGACCAGCACCAGCGAGCCGAGCAACAGCAGATACGCGTTGACGACCCATTGCAGCGCCGCGACGCTCGCGCCGAGTTCGCTCTGGATCGACGGCAACGCCACATTGACGACCGAGCCGTCGATGAACGCCATGCTCGAACCGAGGATCGTCGCGGCGAGCGCGAGACGTTTGCGCCGGCATGGGAAGTCGGTCGTGGCGGGTTGCGCGCGGATCACGAGTTCGTCGCACGGGCTCGCTTGCGCGGAGATTGCGTGCGCGCTATTGCGCTTACTGTCTGGAAAATCCGAGTTGGTCACGTTCGCTCCGATTCGCGTTTCGTTATCCCAATCAATCAGCATTTTGCTGCTTTGTTCGTTATCCCACCGAGCTATCACGGTTGGCCTAACGAAGCTTTTCGGAAGGCCTATTGTCGTCTACGAAGAAGTGCCCGTAACGAATTGAATAACTTCCGAGGAGCGGCCATGCGACTCAAATCCACTACGCTGATTGCGGTATTTTCCGTTTCCGTGGCCGCTACGGCGGCGCATGCGCAAAGTACCGCGGCCACCCGTTCTTTCGGCGATCTGGGTGACACCAGCGATGCGCTCGCCGACAACACGGCGGCGTCCGCGACCAACGGACTCGCATCGATTCTGCAGCGCCTGCAATGCCTGCTGCCGCTGAACCCGCTCGGCAATTCGGCGTCGGTCACGCTGACAGTGAAAAAAGGCGTGTACGGGATCTACAACCCCGAGACCAACGTCTACGACACCGTATCGATGCGCTCGTATAACGGTTGCCCGACCGGGCCGACCATCACGATCAAGCAGGGCGCGACGCTCAAACTGACGCTGAAGAATGCGCTCGGCGCGAACGATCCGCCCGACTTCTGTCCGCCGGACGTCGACCATTCGACGCCGCACTGCTTCAACCATACGAATATTCACACGCACGGTCTGCACGTGTCGCCGTCCGGCAATTCCGACAACGTGCTGCTCACCGTGTTGCCGGGCGCCACGCAAGCGTATTCATACAAAATCCCGGCCACGCATCCGTCCGGCACGTTCTGGTATCACGCGCATCTGCACGGCTCGACCGCGATCGACGTCGCCAGCGGGATGGCCGGCGTATTGATCGTGCGCGGCTCGCGCGCGGCGCGCAACGGTGTCGCGGACGGCAGCGCGGACATCGATACGATCCTGCATCGCCAGCTTTTCAATCTGCCGTTTCGCGAGCACGTGATGCTGTTCCAGCAGATCGAGTACGGCTGCTTCGACAGCGCGAGCTCCGACGTGCCGCTGGCCGACGCGAAGACGTTCGAATGGACCTGCCCGAAAGGCGCCACCGGCGAAATTCGCGGCTACACGAATCAACTCGCGTTCGTGCCGGATCCGCGGCCCGACCATGCGGGACAGTTGAACTCGACATGGGCGATCTCCGGCCGCTATACGCAGATCAACGGCGTCGTGCAGCCGGTGTTCCCGAGTGCGCTTTCGTTCGTGCCGGCCGGCGAGATTCGCCGCCTGCGGATGGTGCATGGCGGCAATCGCGACACGATCAATGTGAAGATCGTGCGCGCGAATCTGTCGGCTCTGGGTCTCGCGGATTCGCAGTCGCTGTCGGCAACCCAGGTCAATACGGCGACCAATAGCGCGGCGAGCAAACTGGTGAACGCGACCTCGAAGACCAGCCAGACCACCACGCTCGATGCGATTTGCAGCGGCGAAACCGTCAAGCAGCTCGAATTCGCCGAAGACGGCATCACGATGCCGGCGATGGTCGAGAAAGACGTCAACTCGATGAACCCCGGTTATCGCAGCGACGTGCTGGTCGCGTTTCCGTCGCCCGGGCTCTATTGCATTCTCGATGAAGCGGCGTCGAGTTCGGCGACCATCAACTTCCGGCCGAACAGTTCGAAAATGAAAGACCGGCGCCTGCTGTCGCTCGCGCGAGTCGGCCCCGGTGTGAACATTCCGAATACCACGGTCGGCGCGCATTCGAAGTACTGGCAGTACATTCGCGATCAATTACTGGCCGCGAATGCGAATCTGGCGCGGCCGGCAAAGGACGACCTCGCTTCGCTGACGCTAAAGGCGTTCGCGCCGGTGGCCGCGGTCGACGGTCCGCTCGACAAGACGGTGCCCGCCACATTCGACATCAACGTCTTCGCGCCGACGCCGCAATTCGTGATCAATGGCAAGCCGTACGATCCCGCGGTGATCGCCTATACCGGCACGCTGGGGCATATCGACGAATGGGATGTGCAGGCGACCCCGCTCGCAACCCACGTGTTTCATATTCACACCAATCCGTTCAAGATCGTCGACATCAAGAACGGCAATACGTCGATCTACGATTCGTCGGGCAATTGCACCGCCGCCGAAATCGCGACCGGCGACGAGGAGTACTGCAATCTGCGCGGCGTGGTGCGCGACACGCTATTCATCAAGGCCGGCTACACGCTGGTCATGCGCACCAAATACGAGGACTTTACCGGCGAGTTCGTCATGCATTGCCACATCCTCGACCACGAGGATCGCGGGATGATGGAGAACGTCAGCATCGTGTCGCCGACCACCGCGCTGCTGCAGCGCATCGCGACGCCGGTCAGGCTCGCCTCCGACAAAGCGGCCGGCTGGTTCAACCAGCTCACCGGCAGAAAGCCCGATCCGACGCAATTGGCGCTGAGCGCCGCGATGTGTTCGTCGAAGTACTTCGCGGCGAAGTGACCGATGACGGCCCAACCCGATGTGTTGGGCCGTACACCTGTTCGCACGCGGATATGTTGGTTGCGGGCCGACCACTCGCGCCGGCCCTGCTAGCGGCAAACCTACGCGAGGCCCGCCGGAGAACGCGCCGCGGCCCGCGCGCAATTGCGCTCCGCGATTGGCACGCGCTTTGCACCATCTCCGGCAGAGTCCATTGAACCGCGCGCGTTGCGTTGTCTACGCGGCCAACCGGAGAACGACATGTCCTGCATCTCGATCAACGACCTCTCGCTGAACCTCGCGCTCGATCGCAAGGCGATGGCGGCGATTCGCGGCGGCGGCGGCGCGCCGTGGGTATATGGCTGGATCCAGCCCTACGTGCCGCAAACGCCGAGCATCGGCCCGGTCGTCAACCTGTACGAAGTCTCCAACAACTTCTACGCGAACCAGATGATCAACCAGTTCCAGTCGGTCGACGTGCGCAACTTCGGCGCGAACTCGAACCTCACTGTGTCGCCCGACGCGCGTACCCGCAACGATTCGGTGTAGACGTTGTGAGCTGCGCGAGCCAATTTCGCTGGACTTCGTGCGCGCGTTCGGACACCGGACACGTGCGCGAAATCAACGAAGACGCGTGTCTCGACCGACCCGAGGACGGCCGCTGGGCGGTCGCCGACGGGATGGGCGGGCACGCGGTCGGCGACGTCGCGAGCCGCGCGGTCATCGACGCGTTGAGCCAGCTCGGCGCATCGCGCAGTATCAGAACGCTGGTCGCCGATGCGCGCACGCGGCTGCAACGCGCGAACCACCAGTTGCGCGACGAGGCCGCGCGCCGCCAGGTGCAGCGGATCGGCAGCACCGTGGTCGTTTTGCTCGCGTGCGATCGCTTCTGCGGCTATCTGTGGGCCGGCGACAGCCGCATCTATCTGTATCGCGCGGGGCAATTGCGGCAATTGACGCGCGACCATAGCCAGGTCGAGGAATTGCGTTCGCTCGGCGTAATCACCGAAGAAGAGGCGCGCCATCATCCGGCGCAGCACATGATTACGCGCGCGGTTGGCGCAACCGATGTACTCGAACTCGACGACGACGCGATCGAAGTCGCCGACGGCGACGTGTTCCTGCTGTGCAGCGACGGCCTGAGTAACGAGCTCAGCGACGACGAGATCGCCGACGTGCTGACCTCCGCGCAGCGCGAGAACGCGTGCGGCGAACTCGTAGAACTGGCGCTCGCGCGCGGCGGGCGCGACAACATCACCGCGGTGGTGGTCGAAGCTCAGGACCCGAATGCGTCGGAAAAGACTTTGTTGAATCCCGCGCCTTGAGCGGTTGTTGAAGCGGGTGCCGGATTCCGCGCGGCGATTCCGCTTATCTGTGTTGGACTGCGTTCAGCCTTCCGCATCGTCCTCATCCCGCTCATTTGCTCCGTTTTTCGCCGGCTGGCCGTTCCGGTTGCGGAAATCCTTCGAATGCAGCCCGTGCTTTTTCAGCAGCATCTGCAGGTGCGAACGGTTCATATCGATGCGTCGCGCGAGTTCGGCGACCGTCCCGCTCACCTCGCGCAAGCCGCGTTCGAGAAATGCTTTCTCCGCGTCGTCGCTGGCGGCCCGCTTCGCGTCGCTCAACGACATCAGATTCGCGACGCTGATCGGCTGCTCGCCGCTCGCCGATATGCCTTGCGCTGCACCCGCCACGCCGGCCGCATTCGGCCGGATATCGAGCGGCAAATGCTCGATGTCGGCCATCTCGCCGGCCAGACACGAGATCCGGTACATCACGTTACGCAATTCGCGGATATTGCCCGGATACGCATAGGCAAGCAGAAAATCGCGCAATCGCGGCGTCAATCTGACCGGCCGCCGTTTCAGCGTGCCGGCCGCCTCGTCGCCGAACCATGCGATCAGCAGCGGAATCTCGTCGCGGCGCTCGCGCAGCGGCGGCAGCGTCACGTGAATCACACTGAGCCGGTAAAACAGGTCTTCGCGGAATTTGCCCTCTTCGCTAAGCTGGCGCAGATTGCGATTGGTCGCCGCGACGATGCGCGTATCGACCGCGATCATTTCATCCGAGCCGACCCGCTGAATTTCGTGCGATTCGAGCACCCGCAGCAGTTTCACCTGCCCCGCGAGCGGCAATTCGCCGATTTCGTCGAGAAAGATCGTGCCGGTGTGCGCGCTTTCGAACTTGCCTTTCCGATCGTTCGACGCGCCGGTGAACGCCCCTTTGCGGTGCCCGAATAGTTCGGATTCCAGCAGATTGTCCGGAATCGCGCCGCAGTTCACCGAAATAAACGGCTTGTCCGCGCGCGCGCCGTTCGCGTGAATCACCTTGGCCATCAACTCCTTGCCCGTGCCGCTCTCGCCGTCGATCAATACCGGTAGATCGGTGGGCGCGGCTTTCTCGGCGATTTCGAGCGATTCGAGCAGACGCGGATTGTCGCCGAAGGTCCCCTCGAAAATGAAACTGCGATCGAGCAGCGCCTTGCGGCGCGCGCCGCGCGATTGACCGGCCGCGTCCTGCGGTTCGGCCGCGCTCGCCGCCTGCACGAAGCGCTCCTTGTGCGACAACTGCATCACCTCGTCGCGCAACGACGTGGCCTGCCTGAGCAGCTTGTCGATATCGGCGCGTTCGAGCCGCGACGACCAGCGCAGCGTCGAACGCAAAATCTCGATCCGCTCGATCAGCCCCGCGTAGGAAATCGCGGGACTCGCCTCTTCCGTCTGGTCGAGTATCTTCATCATGATGCGCTCAACTGTTTCTGCACCAGCTGGTAGTACATGCCGCCGCGCTGGATCAGTTCTTCATGGCGACCCTGTTCGACGATCGCGCCTTCGTACAGCACCAGAATCTTGTCCGCGCGCATGATCGTGCTGAGCCGGTGCGCGATGATCACCGCGGTGCGGCCCTTCAGGATGTCGTGCATGTTGCCGAGAATATTGCTCTCCGACTGCGAATCGAGTGCCGAGGTGGCTTCGTCGAACACCAGCAGGCGCGGATCGTGGTACAGCGCCCGCGCAATGCACAGCCGCTGGATCTGACCGCCCGACAAACCGATCCCGCGCTCGCCGACAATCTGTTCGTAGCCGAGCGGCATCTTGCTGATAAAGCCGTGCGCATCGGCCATCTTCGCGACTTCCTCGATGCGTCTTCGTTCGGGCGCGTCGTCGCCGCTCGCGATGTTCTCGGCAATCGTGCCGGAAAACAGCAGATTGCTTTGCATCACATAACCGATCTGCGAGCGGAAATAGGCCTTGTCGACCACGCCGACGTCGTAGCCGTCGATCGTCATCTTGCCTTCGCTCGGCTGATAAAAGCCGACCAGCAGTTTCGCGAGCGTGGTCTTGCCCGACCCGCTGCGCCCGACGATCGCAACCAGTTCGCCCGGTTTGATCTCGAAGCTGATGTTCTCCAGCACATAGGCGGAATCGTCTTCGCCGTAGCGAAAATACACACCCTGCAAACTGATCTCGCCTTGCAGTTCCGGCAGCATCACGCGCGACGGCAAATCCTGCGGCCGCTGCTCCGGCTCGATATCGAGCACGTCGCCGAGCCGTTCCATCGCGACGCCCGCATCGTTCAGCATGCTCCACAGGCCGACCAGCCCCATCAGCGGCGACAACACGCTGCCCATGAACGCATTGAACGCGATCAACTGGCCGATCGTCAGTTCGCGCGCGAGCACCAGATTCGCGCCGACCCACAGAATCGCAATCGTGGTCGCCGCATTGAGCAACTGGCTGCCGAAGCCGACCAGAATATTGAATGCGTGCGCGCGGTACTGCAGTTCGAGTGCTTTCGCGTATTTCTTCTCCCAGCGCAAACGCACCGGCCGTTCGATCCCCATCCCCTTGACGGTTTCGACGCCGGACAGCGCTTCCATCAGAAACGACTTCGCCTCGGTCGACGCGGTGAACACCTCGCGCGCATAACCCTTGATGCGCGGCGTCGCGATCACGGTCAGCGCCATGATCGGCACCACGAACGCGATCAGTACCAGCGTCATCTTCACGTTGTAGACGAACATGATCGTGAAGTAGATGAACACCATCAGCAGATTCAGCGCAGTGGTCACCGTCGATTCGGTCAGGAACGCGCGGATCGTCTGGTTCTCCTGAAAGCGCGCGAAGATGTCGCCGGTCTTGCGCTTCGCGAAGAACGAGAACGGCAGCGACAACGTATGCCTGAAGAACTGCGACATCATCGCGAAGTCCATGTTGCGCACCATGAAGTTCGCGAGGTACGCGCGAATCGTCGACATCAGCTGCGAGAACAGGTTCGAGATGATCAGGCCTCCTATCAGCAGATGCAGCAGACTGACGTTCTGATGCACGATCACGCCGTCGAGAATGTTCTGGATGATCAGCGGCGGAATCACGCCGAGTACCTGAATCACGAAGGTCGCGAGAAACAGGTAGCCGAGTATCTTGCGATACGGCTTCAGATAACCGATAAAGCGAATCCACGGCGAACGCGACGCCGAGATCTGCAATAGCTGCGCGCCGCCGGTGAATAGCAGACAGGTGCCGCTCCAGCCGCGCTCGAAATCTTCTACGCTCAGCTTTCTGAAACCGAGCGCCGGATCGGCGAGCCACACGTAGTCTTTCGAGAGCCCATACACCACTACATAGTGGTAGCCCTCCCAATGCACGATGAACGGCAGATCGAAGCCGCGCAGCGAATCGAACGTGCATTGCACGCCGCGCGTCGTGAAGCCGAGCGACTCGCCGGCGCGCGCGAGGCTGTCGAGCGTCGCGCCCTGGGTCGTCACGTTCGCGAGTTCGCGCAGCTTGCCGAGCGTCATCGGAATTCCGTAGTGACGGCAGATCATTGCCAGACACGCGGCGCCGCAGTCCATTTCCTCGGCCTGCTCGACCAGCGCGAACCGCTTGATGATCTTTTCGCCGAGTTCCGGCTTGCTGTGCAAGTCGAGCATCAACGGCAGCTTGCGCCGCTGTTCGACGCGCTTCTGGCGCTGCAATTCGCGGTCGCCGTAGCGAATCCGCTCGTCGAGTACTTCGCGCAGTTTCGGATTGCGCTCCAGAATAAAATGAACGGTGCGCTCGGGAATCACCAATAGGCGCGTGTCGGTGGTCGCCACCGCCGACGCCATCTGCTCCTGGCGCATCAGGCAGGCCTTTTCGCCGAAGATCTCGCCTTCGCCGAGTGTCGCGAGCGTGTAGTCGCGCCCTTCCTCATGCCGCACGATCCGCACCTGGCCTTGCCGCACGACATAGAGCCGGCGGTCGTCGCGGCCGTCCTGCTTGAGAATCTCCTTGCCCGCGGCGACCCGTTTCGCGCCGACGCTGCGCACATACTCTTCGAGTTCCGCCTTGTTCAGCTTGCCGCGCAAATCGAATAGTTGCGCAACGAAGCCGCCCGCCGAATTGATCGCGACATAACTGGCGACGAACGTCAGCGCGGCGGGGTTGGCCGCCATCACCGGTTCGAGCGCGGCGCGCGGAATGAACAGCAATTCGGTTTTCGCCGACGCGCGCACCGACGCTTCATGCACATACGTGCGCAGCATCGCGATGTCGGCGAAGATCTCGCCCGACTTGCGCACCCCCATGCTGGTTTCCTTGCCGTGCTCCTCGGTGAAGATCCGCACCGAGCCGGAGCGGATCACATACAGGCCGTCGGCCACGTCACCGGCCGAGCACACCGTCTCGCCGAACGTATAGAAACGCTGCTGCGCGGATTCGGCGAGCCGCTCGATCTCGTCGCGCGAGAACGGCGACAGGATCTCCACCGTCGCGAGAAACTCGGCGGTGGACGGTGCGGAAGGCGCGGTCTGGGGAGCGTCCATGAGTCGGCGAACCTGGTTCGGGCGAGCGCGTCAGCGCGCTTCGATCACGTGTTCCTGCGCGCGGGCCATCAACCAGCCTTCGCGCAGCAGACGGCGAATCTCGGTCGCGACATCCGCGTCGAGCGTGGCCGGATATTTGGCGGTCACCGCGAAGATCTCGAAGCACGAGCGATCCTCGGACGGAAACGGCCCGAGCAGATCGCCAACCGCCGCATTGAAAATCTTCGCCTCGATATCGGGTTTCAGCGAGCCGCGCAGCACTTTGCCGATCACGCCGCCGGATTCGCGCGTATCGGCAATCGAATGCTCGCGCGCCATCTCGGCGAACGCCTCCGGATCGTCGCGCAGATACGAGATCATTTCCTTCGCCTTGCCGTCGCTGTCCAGCACGATATGACTCACCTCGATCGCATCGAATTTCGGCGAATTGAGCGCGAAGTAATCGCGGATCGCCGCATCGTTGCCGATTTCGTCGAGCATCTTCTCCTGATACAGACCATCGGTAATGAACACTTCGAATTCGTCGAGGCTCACATGCAGCGCGTCGAGATAGTTATTCATATCCGCCGCGCGATGCAGTCCGCGCACGCGCCGGAACTGATCGGCGCGATTCTGGATTTCGTCGGCGCTCACCGCCACGCCTTGCTTTTTCGCCGCATGCACGGTCAGCTTGTCGCGCACGATCTGCTCGATCAGGCTTTCGAACTGGCCGGTCAGTTTCAGAAGACGAATGAACTCGGCGACGTCCACGACTTCGTCATCGATTCGCACTATCGCGGTCATTTGATTCGCTCCTTTGCTTGGGTTTTGTCGATCTATCGCGCTTAACCGGCCACCTGCCTGAACGGATCGAGACCGAGATCGATCAGGCGCCGCTCGCGCACCACGATTTCCGCACTGGCCGTCATCCCGTAACGCAATGGATAACGCGTGCCGCCTACCTGGTAATAGTCTTTGTCCAGCATCACGCGGCCTTCGTAGACCGGTTGCTTGTCGAGCACTGAAGGCTTGGTCGCCGGCGAGATCGACGCGAGCGTGCCGCTGATCAGCCCGTAGCGCTGGTACGGAAACGCGTTGAACTTCATTTTCACGGCCTGGCCTTCGTGCAGGAACGCGCGGTCGTGTTCGGCGATCTCGATCTTCAGAATCGGCTTCGCGTCTTTCGGCGCAATGCCGCCGAGCGGCGCATTCGCCTGAATCTTGTCGCCGCGCTGCGTCGACGTCACATCGGTAATCACGCCGGAGACCGGCGCGAGAATCAGCAGGAAGTTGTCCTTGTCGATGTTCTCGAAACGTACGCGCGCGGCCGCGTCCGCTTCCAGACGCGCGCTTTGCAGCTGCACGCGCAGCTTGTCTTCCGCGACGGTCGCGTCGCGTATCGCCGTGTCGTACTGCAATTGCAGGTCGGTACTTTGCTGCCCGCTGGTCGCCAGTTGCGCATTGGCCTGCGCGTATTCGTGGCTCAGACGGAAATCGAGTTCCGCGAGTTTCGATTGCGCGACCCGGTACGCGTTATCCGCTTCGAGCGCGGCCGTGCGTTTCTGTTCGACCTGCAATTCGGCGATCCCGCCGCCGCCCGGCTGCGCGAATAACTGCGAATAGCGTTCGAGTTCCTGGCGCGCCGCCTCGCGCGTGCGCCGTGCGTTATCGAGCGAGCTGCGCGCTTCGTCGAGTTCCGCTTTCTGCCCTTCGGCCAGTTTCGTCGTGCCTTCCGATACGCGGTTCTGGTGCAGTTTCTCCTCGACGTCGAGTTGGGCTTTCAGCGCCGCGGCCTTACGCTCCAGCAATGCCTTCTTCTGCGGAAACTGCTTCCATTCGCGCTCGGCGTCTTCGAGTTTCAATTGCGCCTGCAACGCATTGCTGGCCGCTTCGATTGCACCGCGCGCATTGAGCCGTGCCAGCACGTCGCCTTTCGACACCGGCTGTCCTTCGGCGATATACACGTCCGCGAGTTCGCCGTCGATCGGCGCATAAATGCGCCGCACTTCGGAGTCCGGCGACAACGTACCGGGCGCGCTGACAATCACGTCCGCGCGGCCGACGAACGACCACAGCAAGCCCGCGACCACCAGCGCGACCATCGCCCAGATCAGCGCGCGCGCAATCCGCACCGGCTCCGAGGTGAGAATCGCGATGCCTTCGACGCTGTGATCTTCGAGCGCCTCCGACAACGGTCTAGGGTGCGGGTCGCGTTTCACTCTGATCGCCTCCAATCAGCGCGAGCTTTGCTTTCAGCAGCCCGGGGTCCAGTACCATCCGCAACTCGGTCAGCGAGCGGCGCTGCAAATCCGCTTCGGCGTCGATATCCGCGAGCAGACGATCGAAGTCGGCCGGATGATCGGCCTTCAGTTGCGTGTAGATGCGCATTCCCTGGTGCGCCGCGGCCTGCGCATCCGACAGCAGTCGCGCCTGATTGCGAAAGCCCGCCGAGATGCCCGCTTCGAGCCGCTGCGTGCCGCCGATCGGCCCGGCCCCGCGATACGCTTTCCACAGGTTCTGCGCGCGCACCAGCAGATCCTGCGCGCGGGCGAGCGCCTTGTCGTGCAGCGCGGCGACATCTTTCTGGATCGCCTGCACGAACCACGCGTCCGCTTGCGGGTCGAGACTCGCGTAGAACGACAGCAGCCGCTGATCGTAATCCTTGCCGCCGCGGGTCTTTTGCAAGTCGGTGTATTGATCGGCGAGCGTTTTCTTGTGCGCGGCCTGCGCGGCCAGAACATCCGACCACGGACTCGCCGGCATCGACTGCAAATCGCTCAGCGCGTGCTGCATGTCGCCGCGCTGCCATTCGGCGTCCACCGCATTCTCACGTTCGACGATCGCCGCCGACGGCAGACGCGTGGCCGCGAGCTGCTGATACTGCGCCTGAAACGGCGGGGTGCTGAAACGCGCGGTTTTCATCATCGTCAGCAGCGAGATCAACTGACGGGCGAGCGCCGCGTTCAGCAACGCGGTGTACTGGCGCAAATCCTCGCGCACCCGGTCGAGTCCCGCGAGCCGCGGATAACGCTGCGCATAGTCGTCGAGTATTTGCGGCAGCGCATCGGGTTTGTCGTGCGCGAGTTCGGCGCGAATCACGCCGTTGAGCCGCTCGATCGCGGCGACGTACACCGAATCGTCGCTTTCGAGCTTGCGCAGATGACTGAGCGCCTGCGCGTACGGCTCCGCGAACACCGGCACATAGCCGGCGATGCGATCGAGCGCGCGCTGATGCGTGCGCGGATCGTCGTCCCAGCGTTGCAGCAGATTGCTGATCGTCGACTCGTCCTGGTACATGCGGATCGGCGCGTCGACGCCGCCGCGCGCCGCGACGAAGCGTTCGAGATCGCCGACCCACTGCAATTCACCGAGCAATGCGCCGGCATCCGCGTTATCGGCGCTCAACGACTTCATATCTTTCAGCAGCGCGTCGGCCTGATCGAATTGCGCTTTTCCCAGCGCATTGAGCCAGCCCGGAAGTTTCTCCTTCAACAATGCTTCGCTCGCCAGCGCGCGGATTTTCGTGTCGGCCGGATGACTCGCGAAATAAGCGCGCGCGGCCGTGACCGCGCTGCTGTAATCGCCGCTTGCCAGCAAATTGCGCAATTCGCGCTCCGATGCGCCGTGCAGATACAAACCGACGCCGAGCGCCAACGCGATCGCGACCGCGACGCCGCCGCCGGCCGCCGCGCGCCGCACGTTGATGCGCTCGCCGTCCGCGAGTGCCTTGTGCAATTCGCCGGCGAGAAGACGCCAGCGGCGCGGTTGGCGGGCCGCCGCGTGCTTACCGCCTGCACCACCTGCACCGCCTGCGCCGCTTTTGCCATGCGCCGCGCCAGTGCCGCTGCCGTTGGCGGAATTCGCATCGTTCGCGCCCGCGCCGCGCGCCGTGCTATTCGCAGCCGCGCCGCCGCCTTCACGCTTCGCGCGCGCGGACGCCGGTTGCGCGGCTTCGTTCACTTCGTCCTCGCGCTGCACGGCCGGATCGACGCAAAAGATCTCGAGGAACGAATGCGCGGCGCCGACGAACGTGGTTTTGTCCGCATCGGCGGCATGCTCGGCGGCGGCATTGAGGGCGAGTTGGGTCACGGTGGGTTCGACGTCGGACGAGTTTTGTAGCGACACCCTGTAGACGAAGTGATCGCCGCCAAATGCAACGACGTCGCCGTCGGCGAGTACCTGTGCCGATTCGTCGAGCCGTCTGCCGTTCACGAACGTGCCGTTGGTGCTGCCGAGATCTTCGACGTATAGCTCGCCGCCTTTCAGAAACAGATGCGCGTGGCGCCGTGAAATGTAATTGACCTGGTGCGGATAACGGTCTTTATAGCGCGCGAACACCTCGTCTGTTTTGCTGACCAGAAACGGCAATGCGAGCACGTCGAGCGGCTGCAAACCGAGGTCGTCGCGCTGCGGCACCAGCAGCAGATGCGGCGCGGCCGGCGTACCCGCATTCGCGACGATCCGCGCGCGCGGTTCGAGCGCAACCCGATAGCACAGGTCGCCGCCGAAACACAGTTCGTCGCCCGCGCGGACCCGTGCCGGCGTTTGCCGTACCGCGACGCCATTCACCGACGTGCCGTTCTTGCTGCCGAGATCGGCGACGTACACCGCGCCGTGCTCGACGAACACGCGCGCATGCCGGCGCGACAGAGCGGCGGTCCATTGCGGCGGATAGTCGTTGAACGGGGCTTCGCTGCGGCCGATCGCGAACAGACTGTCGACGATCCGGATCGCGTCGAGCGCGGGGCGCTGCGCGGACGCACGCGGCGTCAACACCACGTCGAACGCAGCGTCCTCTGTCGCGCGCATCTCAGCAATCGGGGCTTCGCCGGCGGCCATTTTCTCTGGATCACTAATCGTTTACCCGACACGGCGAGAGCGCGGCGGAAACGGCACGAAGAACTACGGCGCAAAGATGTGGTTGTATAGAGCCGCGTGAACGCTGACCCCTAAACGATTGTAAGTCACGCATGGCGAGAGTCAATTTCGATATCGTCGGTTGATAAACATGCGGATAAGTCGTCAACAGCCGAAATACCCGCGTTGCACGCCAACTCGCGGATTAGCTCAATGCTTCGTTACTTTTCTTTAGCCTGCGCCTGCACGTCGACACTCGGCCAGCCGCCGCCGAGCGCCTTATAAAGCAGTACCGTGTCGGACAGAATCAGCTGGTGGTTTTCCAGCAACTGCTGCTGCGCGCCGAGCAAAGTGCGCTCGTCCTCGAACACCTCCAATTGCGACACCACGCCGAGCCGCAATTGCGACTGGATCTGCGCGGCGACGATCTGCAGCCGCGCCACCTGCTGCTGCAATTCGACCCGCTGCGCCTTATGCGCGCTCAGATTGACGAGTGCGTTTTCGACTTCCTCGAACGCGCCCATCACCGCCACCCGGTACTGCTGTTCGGCGACTTTGGTCTGCGCCTGCGTCACCTTGATATGCGCGCGCACATTCGGATCGAACAATGGGAAGTTGATACTCGGCATCAGGCCGAACGTGAACGATTTCAGCAACTGATTAAGCGCGACACTCGCGGTGCCGCCTTGCGCGGTGAGGCCGATACTCGGCAATTGCGCGAGCTTGGCCTGACCGACGAGGTCGTACGCTTCCAGCACGCGGAATTCGGCGGCCACCAGATCGGGGCGCCGCGACAACAATTGCGCGGGCAGACCGTCCGGCACGTCGGGCAATTTCACCCGTTCCTGCAAATGCCCTTGCGGTACTTCGAATTCGCCGGCCGGCACGCCGAGCAATGTACACAGCGCGTTATTCGCGACCGCGCGCGAGCGGCGCAGTTCGAACAGGTCGTGAGTCAGCCGGTTGATTTCGGCCTGCTGCCGCAGCACCTGGGTTTGCGGCGCCACGCCGTTGCGCGCCTGGCCCTGGTAGATCGTGAGGATCTGCTGATTGGTCCCGAGCGTCTTTTGCTGCTGCGCGATCTGATCGTCGAATTGCAGGATCTGGAAATAGGTACTGGACACGTTCGCGACCAGTTCGAGATAGCCGGCCCGCCAGTCGGCTTCGCTCGCGTGGAATTCGGCCTTTTGTGCCTGCACGCCCTTCTCGACCTTGCCCCAGATATCGATGTCCCAATTCACCTGCGCCGCGAGGTTGTAAGTCTTCGAAAACGGCTGGCCGCTCGTCGCGGTGTAATCGACGCCGGCACCGAGGTTGACGGTCGGCAATTTGCCGGCCTGCGCCTCGCTGATCTGCGTGCGTGCGACGTCGATCCGCGCGGCCAGCACCTGAATGTCGAAGTTGCCGGCAATTGCCTTGTCGATCAGCGTGTTCAGATAAGGATCCTGAAAGCCTTTCCACCAGTCGGCCTCGATCGTTTGCGCCGCGTTGACCGGCGCGCCCTTGTGATCCGTCCATGCGGTCTTGGCCGGCGTGTCCGGCCGCTGATACGCGGGCATGCTGATGTCGACGCACGCACCCAGCGAAAGCGCGCAGACCGTCACCGCGCAGGCGGCGCGCAACGCGTGCAACACGCGCGGCAGGGGTGACGAATCGGGCGATGAATCAGGCAACGCTGACACGATGTTCTCCAATTGCACTCAACCGCTGCGCGGGCAAAGCGTCGCTTCGGGCCGTGCCGCGGCCGCGCGGCTTCGGTGCTGAAGCGGCGCTGGAGTCGGGGCGGAGGTCGGCTGAAACGTGAAGGCGCGAAAGCGCGAGGGGTGCGTGGACAGGACGATTGAACGGAAGTTCTTTTTTAGCGGCCCGCCGGTTGCGGGCCCGGCCCGCGCGAGTGGTCGACTCGCGCGGGCGCTGCGGCGCTCAGTGCTGATCGATGTTATTGCTCGAATAGATGGCCGGGTTGATGTTGGTCGTCGTGCCGTAGGTCAGTGCCGAGTCGTTGCCGTTCGCGCTCTGGATGTTCATCGCCGTGTTGATCATCTGCGTCGCGGTGAGGGTCTTGCTGTTGTTCGGCGCGCATACGGGCGCATAGGTGTAGGAGAAGGACGGCATCGGATAGCAGTAAGCGTTGCCGCCGCGCACGGCGCTCATCGCCTTGCTGTCGAGTTGTTCGGTGTTGGACAGGTCCTTGATCATCAGCGTGTTCATGGCAAATCTCCGGGAAAAGGAAAGCGCATCGGATTGCGTTGGGGTTCGAGCAACTTGTCTGCTCGGACGCTACTGACGCATAGGCTATGCCAGTTGTGCGCCGTCTTTCCTATCCTTTCGTGAACACCTTATGTGGAGGGACTTCCAGCAATGACTTCGATTTTTTACTGGCCGGCTTTACGCGGATAACGACCATTGAATGGTGGCTTGCCGCCAACACCGTATCGCGCATTGTCGGCTTCGCGGCGACAGCCTTTCAGCGCGCAATTACCGTAATCTTTTTCGAGTACACCGGGGGCGTATGCGGCACATGCATGTCGTCGCCCATCAGCAATTGCAGCGTGTGCTTGCCGGGCGGCAACTGAATCATCGTTTCGGTTTCACCCGCGCCGAAATGCAGGTGATGCCGGTCCGACGGAATTTCCTGATCGAGCGGCGGCAGGTCGGTATCGATCAGTAAATGATGGTGGCCGGTATTCGGGTACTTCACCCCTTTCGGCGCGACGCCCATGAAACGCAGCCCGAACCAGACCCGGAACGGTTTGTTGGCGGGGACCACCTGACCGTCGTTCGGATAGCCGATATACGCATAAGCGCCGGCCGGCGACGGCGCGCCGGCCCATGCGGGCGCGGGCAACGCCGCCGCCGCGCAGGCCGCCGCGACGACCAGCACAGCCGCAATGATCCTGTTCATGAGCTTTCTCCGTTGCGGCTAGTCTTTCACCACGGTGATCGTGATCTTCTTCGAATACACCGGCGGCACGTGCGGCACGTGATTGTGATCGCCGAGAATCAGCTGCAGTGTGTGCTTGCCGGGCGGCAATTCGATCCGCGCGTCGGTTTCGCCGGCGCCGAAATGCAGATGCTGACGGTCCGACGGAATCTCCTGATCGAGCGCCGGCAGGTCGGTGTCGATCAGCAGATGATGGTGGCCGGTATTGGGCACCGCGACGCCTTTCGGACACACGCCCATATTGCGCAGTCCCATGCGTACCCACAGCTTGCCGCCGTGGATCACCGCGCCGTCGGACGGCCAGATGATGTACTCCTCGGCGCCCGGCGGCGACGCGGTCTGCTCCGCACGCGCGGTGCCGGCGGCGCCCACGCCGAGGCCGGCGCATAGCGCGACGACGGTTGCGCAAAGCGCCGCGCGCCAGCGCACAGTGCGCGCCTGCGCGGTATTCAGGCTGCCGAAAAGGAGAGGAACTCGGGTTCTTCGCATAGCGCATTCTCCCGTTGAGGAGGCATGGCTGGGCCCGGCTGTCGATGGCCTTCCGGGTGTTCGGGCGGCGGCTCGCGCGTGTCGCTCGGCGCACCGTCGCCTGGTTATAAACGACCGTATGGCGGACTTTGTGAATCAGCTTAGGTCGTAACTTGCCAAAAAGATATGCAATGCTCGTTAACCGTATGACGCGTTAAGGACTCCCGCGCAGTTATGCCGCCGGGCGCGTGCTATCGTTAATGAAAGGTTGCGGGTGGATGGCCGGTCACGACATCGACATTTCGCTTGCGGCAGCCGGCGAATTGCGCGGGCAGCGTGGTCCTCGAATGCCTGAATTGTGTCCGCTGCGAACAGCATACGAACAAGGATACGAAGATGTGGCGACGATTCCTGCTGATATGCGTGGTTGGCGCGATCGCAATGCAGTCGGGCAACGCCGGGGCCGCTGCGGACAGGCTGGCGAGTACTTCCGGATTCGCACCGCACGCGCCGCAACGGTTCTCGCCATTTGCTTCATTACACGCCGACACGCAGTCCCGCCGCGTCGCGCTGGTGATCGGCAATGGCGAGTATGGCGACTCCGGCGTTACTGCACCGGTCCTCGCTAATGCGCCGCGCGATGCGCTGGCGATGCGCGACGCGCTGCGCGCGCGTGGTTTCGACGTGATCGTCCGCACCAATGCAACGCCGCCGCAAATGCGCGCGGCTCTCGCTGAATTTCAGCGCCGTTTGCAAACGGCCGATATCGGGCTGTTTTATTTCGCCGGACACGGAATGCAGATCGGCCCGCGAACACTGCTGGTGCCCGCGCAACCTGATACGCGAGCCGTCATCAGTTCGACACCCGTGTCGCGACTCGACAGCGCTGTCGATCTGCACGCGGTTTTGCAGGCAATGGAATCGCGTCGTGACAAACGTTTCGATCTCGTGATTCTCGACACGTGCCTGAACAATCCCTTTACACCCGCCGCCGCGCGAATCGACAGCACGGCGTTGCCGGCCAATACCATGATTGCCTATGCGACAACGGCCGGCGGTTTCGCGGCGGACGGCGCGCAGCACGGCGCGTACACCGGTGCGTGGCTGCATGCGCTGAACGATGCGCGCGCGTCTTCCGAGCCGCTGACCGCGTTGTTCGAGCGCGTCGCCGGCGAAGTTCGCGACGCGACCGGTGGCGCTCAGCAACCGTGGCTCGCCGCGCGGGGCTCTTCCGTTTCAGTCGCAAGCACCGCCGACACACCGAACGACGCGACAACCGCGCATCAACCGCTCACGCTGCGCAGTCGCGGCATTCTGCCGAAAGACAGCAGCGAACAATACGAAATCACGTTCTGGGAGTCGATCAAGGACAGCAACTACCCGGGCGATTACGAGGCCTATCTGAAGGCCTATCCGAATGGCCGCTTCGCGCCGCTCGCGCATGCGCGGATCGATCGGTTGCGGGCGGCGGCCGCTTCCAATCCGGCTGCAAACGCACCGCCCGCCGCGCCGGCCGCGCATGCTCCGCAGACGCAAACGCAGACCCCGCCGCCTGCGCCGGCGCAGGCCGCTCGTCCCGCCGCGCCGGCGAATGCCCCCGCG
>NZ_MSDV01000069.1 GCF_001931485.1 Burkholderia sp. SRS-W-2-2016
CCCACACACGGCCCCCTGCACCAGCACCTCCGCCCACCGACCCAGCCACTGCAACTGCTCCTTCGTATCGACGCCGTTCACCACGACCCGCAAGCCCAACCCGCACAGCAAATCCAGCACCGCCGCCATCACTTTAGCGGCGCGCTGATCGCGCAGCACCCCAGCCACGAGTTCCCGCGCAACCGTAACGGTATCCACATCGACCGTGCCGAGCAGCGCGAGCGACGACGCCCCGTTCCCCCACTTGCCGAGCGCCACACCCACCCCGGCTTCGCGCAGCCCTTCGGTCATCGTGCGCAACGACAGCAGCTTCGCCGCCTCGGCGCTATCGGCGATTTCGATTTCAAACAGCCGCGGCGACACGCGATACGACCGCGCAACGCGCACGAGATCTTCGGCGAACGAATCGAGCAGCGCGATCTGCGCGGGCACCGAAATCGCAACCGGACACACTGGACACACCGGCAGACCGGCGTCCGCACAAGCGCGCAACTCGCGGCACACGCTATCGACGACGAACGCGGCCATTTCCTGCGCCACCCGCGGATGTTCGAGCGGCATCATGAAGATGCCCGGCAGCAATAGCCCATATTCCGGGTGAGTCCAGCGAAGCTGCGCGTCGAGCCGCGCCAGCGCGTCGTCGGCCGCGCGATATGCGCCCTGAAAGACCAGATGAAACTCGCCCGCGCGCAAGCCGTCGAGAACCCGGGCCTCCAGGTCGCTGAGTCGTGCGGGAGAGTCGTCGAAGCCGGTGGCGTCGTTCAGTGCGTCGACGGTCAGCCGCGCGGTCAGCGTGCGGGCCATCGAAACGTGTTTCGCGTAATCGAGCGTGTGCATGGCGGATATCTATTGCTTTAACCGCGCAGAAGTACGCACAGCTTGTGCCAGGCGGCACATCGATTGCGATGCAGCTCGGCCAATACGCGGCAAAGCGTTTTCCAATAAGGCTCCACGCCAGGAATCAAAGTGCGCGAGAAAATTCGCTCGCGTTTGCGAAAACGTTTACGTTCCCGTCCGCGTTACGTCGCGTCACCGTGACGTAACGCCGTAACGGCGGCCGCCCGTAACGCACGCGACACATCAGCCTGAATTGCTGAAAGAAATCTGAAAAAAAACCTAAACGTCAATTACCGAAAATTGCGCCTCGATGATTTGACCATCACTAAAACTTTGACTAACATCCGCGGGAACGCAATATTCACCGTCGACTGCGTATTTCGCACAGAATTCATGCAAGGCTGCCGATGTTAGAAATTCCACTCTCCGACGCGGACTGGGCTCGGGTCGAGAGTCTTTTCCCCGTGCCTGCGCCGTCGCGCGGCCGTCCGCGCCGCAGCGACCGCGACATTCTCAATGCGATCCTGTGGTTACAGCTGCGTAAAGAAAAATGGCATCGGCTTCCGGCCACGTTTCCACCTCAGCAAACCTGCTATTTACGCTATATCGGCTGGAAAAGGACCGGCATCCTCAAGCAGGTTAATGAAATTCTTATGGTCGGTGAATTCGAACTTTAAAACAGCCGCTTTAAACCGCCATATCAATAGATCGTTAAGCGCAAGCACAGTCGCAAGGGCCCGCGCGACAGCAACGGCTGCCGCTACGGCTTCACGTCGTCGACGAACCGGTTAGTGAAGGTGCGCGACAGATCGATATGTCTGCCCTTCACGTTCGGATTGAAACCGGCCAGTACCTTCAGCACGGTCGGCGGCCCATCGGCGGGCATCCTGCCGTCCACCGTGTACATCGGCAGCGACGCGCGCAACGCGCTCAGATACAGCGAGCGGTCATTGCCGACATCCTCCGGCGGCATTTGCGCGGCGATCTCTTCGGCGCTATGCGTATGCATATAGCGCAAGGTTCTGACGAACGCGCGCGCGAGTTTCGCCGCTTCCCGAGGATGCGCGTCGAGCCAGGTGGTCTGCACATAAAGACTCGACGCCGGATACGTTCCGCCCAACGCGGCGCGCGTACCGTCGACATTGCGCATGTCGACCAGTACTTTGGCATCGCCCGCTTTCAGCAATTGGGTGACGGTCGGCTCGGTGGTCATCCCCGCATCGATGCGCCCCTGCCGCAGCGCCGCGATAAAACTGCTGTCCGCGCCGACCGGCAGCAATGTGTATTGCGTCGACGGCACGCCCGCGCGCTGTGCGAGATATTTGGTCAGAAAGCTCGTCGACGAGCCGAGGCCGGTCACGCCGAGGGTTTTGCCGCGTACGTCGGCCATGCCGCGGATCGTGTCGGCCCGCTTCGCCGCGACCAGTTGCACTTCGCCGGGCACCTGGCTGAACACGACGATCGTTCGGACTTCTACACCACGCGCCTGCAAATCGATCGTGTGATCGTAAAAACCCACTACGCCCTGCACCGCGCCCGCGAGCATTTCATTCTCGCCGTCGATGCCGGTGGGTTGCGACTGCAGTTCGACGTCGAGCCCCTCGTCCCTGAAATAGCCGAGCCGTTCGGCGAGCCGCGCCGGCAGGTAAATGAGTTTGTTGGTGCCGCCCACCATGATCGCGAGCTGCTCGGGCTCGTCGGCTTGCGCGGGCATCGCGGGTAACGCGAGTGCGGTGCAGAAGCACAGCGCGAGCGACGCATTCAACGCCGCGCCGACCGGCCGCGAGAAACGCATCAGCGAAAGCTTCATTGCGGTTCTCTCCGTTAAATTGCGCTTAGGCGCGCGGCGGCGTCGCACGCGGAAACGTCACGGCGATATCGACGCCCTTGCCGCCCTCGCAGGCTTTCAACGTGATCTCGCCGCGATGCGCATCGGCGATCTCGCGCACGATCGCGAGGCCGAGACCGGTCCCTTCGGTATCTGTCGATGCGCGGAAAAACGGTTCGAACACGCGGCTGCGCGCTTCGGCCGGAATGCCGGGACCGTTGTCGATCACGCTGACCGTCACGGTATTCGCGTCGGCGTTCACCGCGACCGTCACGTGCCCACCGCTGCCGGTATAACGAATCGCGTTCTCCGCCAGATTCGCGATCAGCGCCTGCAACAGACCGCGATGTCCATGCACGGCCGCGACACCCTGCAATTCCGCGCCGAGATCGATCTCGCGCGCCTGCGCGAGCAGCGCGAGATCTTCGACCACTTCCATCGCGAGCGGCACCAGATCGACGCTTTCCATCGCCAGTTGCGAGTTGTCGGCGGCCTCGGCCTGAGCGAGCAATAGCAATTTATTGGTGAGGCCCACCATCGAACGATTGCTGCGATGCATGGCGGCCAGTGCTTCGTCGAGCGCGGGCGGAATGCCGTCCTGTTGCCGCGCGAATTGCAATTGCGTGCCGAGCAGCGTCAGCGGCGTGCGCAACTGATGCGCGGCATCGGCAATAAAACGCCGTTGCGCGGCCACCTGCAAGCCAAGCCGCGCGATGCACTGATTGATCGCATCGACGATCGGCCGCAGCTCCGAATGCAGCCGCTCGACGCGAATCGGTTCGAGCTGCATCGGATCGCGATCCTCGACCTCGTCCTTCACTTTCATCAGCGGCCGCAATTCGAACGTCAGTCCGATGCACACCAGCGCGACCGCGAGCGCGATCATTTCGAACTGGCGCAACAGTTGGGGCCGCCATAATTGTTGGGTCATCGCATCGCGCGAGCGCACGGTCTTGCCGACCGTCACCCGCACCCGGCGCGTCACGCCGTTGTCGTACATCAGCCGCACGACATCGATCGCGCGCACGCGCTGCTCATGCAGGTCGGTGTAATAGGCGTCCGGCACGTCGGGCGCGAGCCACGGACGCGGCTGAAAATCCGGTGTGCCCGCGAGCAGGCGGCCGTCATCGACCCGCACGCTATAGAACACCTGGTCGCGATACGGCGACGCGAAAATCTCCAGCGCGGCGGGCGGAATATCGACTCGCAGATAACCGTCACGCCACTCGACTTCACCGGCGATCATCCGCGCGGACGCAATCAGTTGGTTGTCCTGCACGAGATTGGCGGTATGCCGCGCGTTGTCGTACTCGGTCTTGCCGGTCACGAACACATAGAGCGCGAGCGGCACCAGCAACCACCACAGCAAGCGAATGCGCAGACTATTGGCCATCGTTACTGGTCGTCTTCTTTTTTGCGCAGCAGATAGCCGAGCCCGCGCAGCGTGACGATTGCCGCCGAGCTGCCGTCGAGTTTCTTGCGCAGACGCGAGATATAGATTTCGACCGCGTCCTCGCTCGGTTCGTCGGCCAGCGTAAAGATCGCATCGACCAGCGCCGGCTTCGTCACCGTCTTGCCGAGCCGCAAAATCAATGCTTCGAGCACCGAGCGTTCGCGCGGCGTCACGTTCAGCGGCGCGCCCTTCAGCGTGAATTGCCGCGTGTCGATATCGAACGACAGGTCGCCGCACACCACTTCACTCGCCTTCGACGGCGACTGCCGGCGAATCGCCACCTTGATACGCGCAATCAACTCGCGCACCTCGAACGGCTTCACCAGGTAGTCGTCCGCGCCGGCGCCGAGCAGTTCGACTTTCTCGTCGATCGAACCGCTCGCGGTCAGGATCAGCACCGGCGTCGCGTCGCCGCGCTGGCGCAAGCGGCGCAGCACGTTCTTGCCGGACAGCTTCGGCAGATTCAGGTCGAGCAGGATCACGTCGTAGTGATTGGTGCGCAGCAGCCGGTCGGCCGCGTCGCCGTCCTGCACGGCGTCGAGTGCGAACGCTTCCTGCTCCAGCATCTTCGCGAGCCAGTGCGCGAGCGTGGGATTGTCTTCGATCAGCAGCAGCTTCATGGCGGCAACGGCAAAAGTCAGGCCGTCGATTGTGCCTTAAAACAAGGGGTCTGCGCGCATCCGTTGTGGTTTCGCGCCCACGGCGCCGCGGCCCGGCGCCGCCGCCGCCAGCTTGCCGGGAAGCACCGCGGCGGTGCCGGGTTAACACCGACATTTTGCGCCGGTCGCAGAAAGCTGGCAGAAGGTTTCGCATTTCTATAATCGCCAGCACCTACCCAAAAAGCGCCGCACACCTAGCCCGCGGCGACCAAACTCAGGAGACAGTTTCATGCGTACCTTGCGCCAGATTGCCGTTGTGTCGGGTGTTGCGTTCGCGCTGGCCGCCGCGTCGGCCGCCGCCCACGCGGAGAAAATCACGATCATGGTCGGCGGCGCCACCAAGATCATCTACCTGCCGGCAAAATTGACCGAGCAGCTCGGCTACTTCAAGGACGAAGGCCTCGACGTCGAAATCCTGTCGCAACCGGCCGGCGTCGATGCGGAGAACGAACTGCTGGCGGGCGCGGTGCAGGGCGTGGTCGGCTTCTACGATCACACGATCGATCTGCAGAGCAAGGGCAAGGAAGTGCAGGCGCTGGTCGTGTTCGGCCAGGTGCCGGGCGAAGTCGAAATGGTTTCGACCAAGTCCGCCGAGTCGCTCAAGAGCATGGCCGACGTGAAGGGTAAAACGCTCGGCGTGACCGGCCTCGGTTCGTCGACCAGCTTCCTCACGCAGTACCTCGCGCAGCGCGCGGGCGTGCCGTCGACGCAATACACGATGCTGCCGGTCGGCGCGGACAACAGCTTTATCGCGGCGGTTAAACAGAACCGCATCGACGCGGGTATGACCACCGAGCCGACCGTCTCGCAACTGCTGAAGACCGGCGACGCGAAGGTGCTGGTCGACATGCGCAACGTGGAAGGCACGCGCGCCGCGCTCGGCGGCACCTATCCGGCGTCGAGCTTCTACGTGCAGCGCGCGTGGGCCGAATCGCACAAGGACGACGCGGCCAAACTCTCGCACGCGTTCGCGAAGACGCTGAACTTCATCGCCACGCACAGCGCCGACGAGATCGCCGCGAAGATGCCTAAGGACTACTACGGCAACAACAAGGACCTGTACGTGAACGCGCTGAAAGCGTCGCTGCCGATGTTCACGAAGGACGGCAAGATGCCCGCCGACGGCCCGGACACGGTGCTGAAGGTACTGTCGGCATTCAATCCGTCGGTCAAGGGCAAGCACATCGATCTGGCCAAGACCTATACGAACGACTACGTGTCGGCGCCGGTCAAGACCGCGTCGAAGTAACGCTCATTCGAAACTCCGAGTATCCCTAGCACTGCGAGGCACCCGCCGATGAATCAACCTCCGTCACGCGAAACGCCAGCGATCGAACTGCGCAACGTATCGTGCCGTTTCATTTCCCCGGACGGCAAGGCGACGATCGCTTTGCGCGACTTCACGATGTCGGTCGCACGCGGCGAGTTCGTCGCGGTGGTCGGCCCGACCGGCTGCGGCAAGTCCACCACGCTCAGCATGATTACCGGTCTGCTGAAACCGACCACCGGCGAGGTGCGCGTGATGGGCGCGCCGGTCGACGGAATCGATCCGCGCATCGGTTTCGTGTTCCAGGCCGACGCGGTGTTTCCGTGGCGCTCGGTGCTCGATAACGTCGCGGCCGGTCCGCTGTATCGCGGCCGCTCGAAAGCGGCCGCGTACGAAGAAGCGAACGAATGGCTGCGCCGTGTCGGCCTCGAAAAGTTCGGCAAGCACTATCCGCATCAACTGTCCGGCGGGATGCGCAAGCGCGTCGCGCTCGCGCAGACCTTCATCAACAAGCCGGAAATCCTGCTGATGGACGAGCCGTTCTCGGCGCTCGACATGCAAACCCGCACGCTGATGCAGGACGAACTGCTGCAACTGTGGGGCGGCGCCGGCTCGGTGGTGTTCGTCACGCACGATCTGGAAGAAGCGATCGCACTCGCGGACCGCGTGTTCGTGCTGACCGCGCGCCCCGCGACGCTGAAGAAAGTCTACGAGATCGATCTGCCGCGTCCGCGCGTCACCTCGGAGATTCGCTACGACCCGCGCTTCATCGAAATTTCGCGCGATATCTGGCATGACCTGCGCGAAGAAGTGCAGATCGGTTAATCAAGGAACGGCAAACATGTCCACACCCTCTCAACAGATGATGCCCACCGGCATCGACGCCGCGTCGCTCGCTCACGTCGAACGCATCGCGCAACAGAAGATTCGCCAACGCCAGGCGCTGGTGATTTCGCTGCGCATTCTGGTCCTCGTGGTCGTGCTCGGCGGCTGGGAACTGTCCGCGCGGCTCAACTGGATCGACCCGTTCTTCTTCTCGATGCCGACCGCGATCTTCGATCAGATCGTCGACTGGTTCGTGAACGGCACTTCGCAAGGGCCGCTGTTGACCCAGGTCTGGGTCACACTCGAAGAAACCGGGCTCGGCTTCATCATCGGTTCGGTCGCCGGCATTTTCTGCGGCATCGTGCTCGGCCGCAACAAGCTGCTGTCGGATGTGTTCAGCGTCTATATCAAGGTCGCCAATTCGATTCCGCGCGTCGTGCTCGGTTCGGTGTTCGTGATCGCACTCGGCCTCGGGATGTCGTCGAAAGTCGCGCTGGCGGTCGTGATGGTGTTCTTCGTCGTGTTCGCGAATGCATTCCAGGGCGTGCGCGAAGCGGACCGCTACATGATCGCGAATGCGCAGATTCTCGGCGCGTCGCGCCGCCAGGTGACGACTTCCGTCGTGATTCCGTCGGCGCTCAGCTGGATTCTCGCCAGCCTGCACGTGAGCTTCGGCTTCGCGCTGGTCGGCGCGGTGGTCGGCGAATTCCTCGGCTCGAAACAGGGTATCGGTCTGCTGATTTCGACCGCGCAGGGCGCGTTCAACGCGAGCGGCGTGTTCGCGGCGATGATCGTGCTGGCCGTCGTCGCGCTGGCCGCCGACTATCTGTTGACCGCGGTCGAAAACCGCTTGCTGAAATGGCGGCCGAGTTCGGTTTAACCGCGGCAGGCTGGTTGCAGCTCGTGTTTCGTTTCACCCGCCTAGCCTTCGGCTAAGCAACGCTTCCTCACTCCTCGTCTCTTCATGACTTCCGCCCGGTTCACGCGAACCGGGCGGTTTTTTTGGCGGTCGCCGGACACCCGTCTTTTCCCGCCGGCTTTTCAAGCCACCGCAACCCGCACTGTTTCCCGTCGACAAACGCCTGGCTCCGATTCGTCGGCCCACACGCAACACTTCCTTCGTCCCAACCGCTCGCCCCGAGCCGACAGCGCGCCGCCGCCTCGTTTTGCCCCCGATGGCACGCTTGGTGCGTTACCCCGCGCAAGTCGGACGATTGCCAACAGCGGTTACGGATCTAAACGAGGTGGGCCATGTCGAGTGCACAGAGTCAACGTCGGCCAATGGCCGCGCGCAGCGGCGGGTTGGGTCGCGCCAGCGCCCCGTTCATTCGCACCAGCGCCGCGCGGCGCCCGCCGCACCGTGATTCGAGCGGCTTCGTGGTAACCGGCTGGCGCACCGCCGTCTCGATCAGTCGGGGTCCGAAACAATTGTGGCCGTACCTGTTGCCGTGGCTGGCCGTGGTGCTGGCAATCGGCCTCGCGTGGCTGATCGTGCGCGACGTGCAGACCCGTCAGTTGCTGGTGCCGCCGGTCGAAACGCCGCAATCGCTGAGCGCGCGCGGCTACACGTCGAGCTTTCTGGCCGAACGCATCATGGCGGCGATGCGGGAGATCGGACAGGATGCCGAATCGATTCCGCACGACACGATGGCCGACAACGACGCGCGACCGGACATCCAGATCCCCGGCCAGGACATTTCGTACGGATCGACGGTGCGTTTCATCAAAGGGGTGATCCATCGCGACGATGTGGCCGTACGCATCGGCATCACCCGGACCGACGACGACGCGGACTCGTATATCGCCCACGTGCAGATCGAGCACGGCCCGTTCAGCGGCAAGCAAAGCACGGTGTCGTTCGAAGGGCGCGAACTCGAACGGTTCGTTCGCGAGATCGCGGTCGAGGCAATGCGGCTCGCCGAACCGAACATCCTCGCGAGTCACCTGTTCACCCAGGTGCAGAACACCAAATGCTCGCTCGCGCAGTGCGACTACCGCGCGATCGACCGCATCTACGACGACGTGCTCAAGCTGCCGCCGTCCGAACAGGGCGAATGGGCGACCGCCGGCAAGGCATGGTTGCTGACGAGTCAGGGGCTGTCGAAACAGGCGGAGCAGCAGACCCGCGAAGCGCTGAGCACGTACACGGATTCGGCGGTATTGCGCGCGAGCCTGGGCATTGCGCTCGAACAGCAGCACCGGATCGACGACGCGCTCGACGCATTGCGGGCCGGCGCGCAAGCCAAGAAACGTAGCGCGGAAAACCTGCGTCTGCTCGGCGACGTGTTGCTGCACGCGCATCGCTACCCCGAAGCGCTCGACGCATTCCAGCAGGCGTACGACCTGAAGCCCGACTCCGTCGACACGCTGCACGACTGGGGCGAAGCGCTGATCGCGGTGGGCCGCTACGACCAGGCGATCGACAAACTGAAGCGCGCGGTCGATCTGCGCCCGGGCCTCGCGCCGTCGTACGCCGAATGGGGCCGCGCGCTCGACCGGCAAGGCGATCTGCGCGGCGCCTCGCGCAAATACGCGGTGGCCCTGCGACTCGACCCCGGCACGTTGTCGGCGCGCGAAACCGAGCTGGCGCACTTCGCCGCCGCGGTTCAGGACCCGGACGACACCCCGACAAAGAAGCCCGGCGCGCGCGTCAGGCCCGTTTCGAATCCACCGGCCGCGTATCCGTTGCGCGCATCGCTCGATGCAGTACGCGAGACCGGAGGAAGTGCGATGCACGCGGCCTGAGCCGAACGCATTCGCGGTTTGAGTGGTACCCAGCCGAAGAGGAGACAGTTCGATGGACAGCTTCGAAGACGCATTCAAAGCCCTGATCGGAAATGAAGGCGGTTACAGCTTCAATCCGGCCGATCCCGGCGGCGAAACGATGTGGGGCGTGACCGCGCGGGTCGCGCGCAGCGAGGGCTATACCGGCGCGATGAAGGACCTGCCGCTCGACACCGCCCATCAGATCGCCAAACGCAGGTACTGGGATCCGCTGCATCTCGACGAACTCGATCCGCGCGTGGCCTTCCAGATTTTCGATGCGAACTACAACGGCGGCCTCGTCGTGCTGTGGATGCAGAAGGCGTCCGGCGCGAAGGAGGACGGCAAGTTCGGCCCGGACACGCTCGACGCGGTCAAAGGCGCGGACCCGATGAAGTTCGTGATGCGCTTCGCCGCGTATCGCCTGCGCTATCTGCGCAACCTGCATTCATGGCCGAGTTTCAGCCGCGGCTGGACCGAACGGATGGCCCACAATCTTCTTCTGGGAGCAGCATGATGGACTGGTCTAAAGTCGCCGACAACATCGGCAGCACCGCCCCGCTTCTCGCCGGCCTCGTCGGCGGACCGGTCGGCCTCGGCGTGACGGCCGCCGCCGCGATCATCTCGCATACGCTTGGCACTTCGAACGATCCGGGTCAGGTGGATACCGCGTTGAACGATCCGGCCGCGCGCGAAAAACTGCGTCAGGCGGAAAGCGCGAACTCGCTGCAACTGCAGCAGTTGATGGTCACCGCCGCGCAAACGAGCCTCGCGCACGATGCCGACATGGCGCGCATCGCCGCCGGCGATCGCGAGAACGCGCGCGCAATGGGCGTCGCCAATCGCGACTGGGTGCCCAAAGTACTCGCGATGGCGGTGACCGCCGGCTTCTTCGGCATTCTGCTGCTGATGGCAGTGCAGCCGTTGCCGGGGGACAACAAGGATCTCGTCAACGTGGTGGTCGGCGCGTTGGGGACCGCGTGGATCAGCATCATCGGCTATTACTTCGGCACGTCGGTCGGTTCGATGCGCAAGACCGAACTGCTCGCGAAGCCGAGCGTGCCGATCACCTCGGCGAGCGCGGTGACGCTGCGCGAACCGGCATCGCAGTCGGGCACGCGCGCGCCCGCCGCGGCGCCCGCCTCCGCCGATACCTTTCCGGCGTTCACCCCGGGTGGGCAGGGTCCGATCTTCTCCGGCGGCAGCTGAGTCGATACTTCGTTAGGCGAACCAGGCACGCGACGGAAACCTCGCCGTCGCGTGCCATGTCGCCGTGTGGCCGCGCTCTTTCGCGGCAGCGCGTTTTGCGCTAACCTGGCAACGCCGCGGGCAACCGTGTGCAGCCGCGACGCCACACACGCGCAGTCCATCCCGTCCCCGTTGGAGCGACCCAGATGAGCGACGCCGAACCGCACGCCCACGCCGATCCGATCGAACACGTGGTGCTGCTGCTGATGGAAAACCACTCGTTCGACCAGATGCTCGGCTGTCTCGACGCGGTGCATCCGCAACTGGACGGCGTGCGCAACGCGGCCGGCAAATCGAATAGCGACGGCAAAGGCCACACGTATTACCTGCGCGCGACGCGCGAGCGGCAAATGAAGCACGATCCGAATCACGAGCACGAGGCCGTGATGCAGCAAATCGCCGACAACAACAGCGGCTTCGTGCGTTCCTTCGTCCACGACTTTCCTAAAAGCAGCGCCGCCGCGCGGCAGGACGTAATGGGCTATTACCCATACGGCTTTCTGCCCGCGCTGCATACGCTCGGCGCGCAATTCACCGTGTGCGACCGCTGGTTCTCGTCGTTGCCGGGGCCGACGTGGCCGAACCGCTTTTTCGCGCTGACGGGGACTTCGCAAGGCCAGACCGGAATGCCGTCCGGACTCGACGGCCTCAATCCGCACTGGTACACCGAGCAGGATCAGGACACGATCTTCGACCGGCTGAATGCGGCGCAGAAAACCTGGAAGGTCTATTTCTACGACTTCCCCGCGTCGCTGCTATTGAAAAATCAGCGCCGCGCGGAAAATCTCGCGAACTACCATCTGTTCGATTCGTTCTTTCACGACGCGGCCGGACCCGCCGACGCGTTTCCGCACTTCACGCTGATCGAGCCGAAGTACTTCGGCGAAGCGCAGAACGACGATCATCCGCCGCACAACATCATGAAGGCTGAAAAGCTGATCGCGGACACCTACAACGCGCTGCGCTCGAATCAGGCGCTGTGGGAACGCACGTTGTTAGTGATCCTCTACGACGAGCATGGCGGCTTCTACGATCACGTGTCGCCACCCGCCGACGCAATCGCGCCCGACGACCACACCGCGCGCTTCGATTTCAAACGGCTCGGCGTGCGCGTGCCCGCGCTTCTGGTGTCGCCGTGGTGCGAACCGGGCGTGTGTCACGACACCTTCGATCATTGCAGCCTGCTGAAGTATCTGAGCGACAAGTGGCAACTCGCACCGGCACTCGGCCGGCGCACCGCGCAAGCCGCGAGTATCGGCGCGGCGATTCGCAATAGCGGCGCGGCGCGAACCGATACGCCGGCCTTTATCCGCGTGACGAATCAATCGCTGATTGCCGAACATGTGGAACTGGAGCGCAAATCGTCGAACGGCAATCAGCACGGTCTCCATTCTTTCGCCGATTATCTGCACGCCGAACTGGATCGGCTCGCGGCCGACGCGATCGGCGCGGCCGCGCAGCTCGCGCGCACCGCCAATGCCTGGGTGCGCTTCAAGAGCGGATTGGGGTCGCTGATGATGGGTTTCGGCCAGTGGCTCAGCAAGGACTTCTACACGGCGAAGGATCAGCGCGATGCGCGCACGAGCGACGCGGTCACCCGCCTGCGGCAGGCGGCCGAATCGAAGCCGGACTGAGCACCCGATCGCCGCGCAGCCGCATCAGCAGCGAAACCTCACGTTAACCCGTAGAAGTTCCGCTGCTTTATCTCAAATTTCGCAACAAACATTACCAGAACGGCCTCTTACTCCGTCCAGTTAGCAAATCTACAATGCAATCACTGACTACGAACAAGCAAGTTCGTAGCAACACAAAACCCAAAACTGGAGGTAAGTACCATGAAATCGCTCATTCAAGCCGTTGTTATCGCTGCCGCTATCGCCGCTCCGGTCGCTGCGTTCGCACAAGCGAACCAGCCTGTGACCCGCGCTCAAGTGCGCGCCGAACTGGTTCAACTGGAAAAGGCCGGCTATCAGCCGGGCCACGCAGACCCGCACTACCCGGCTGACATCCAGGCTGCTCAAGCCCGCGTCGATGCACAAAACGGCGTCGGCCAGGCTGCAAACAGCGGCTTCGGCGGCGTGACCGCCGGTTCGTCGCAAGCGAGCCACGCAGCGCCGGTCACCGGCCCGAAGTCGGTCTACTTCGGTCAGTAATCGGTCGAATAAGCCGTAACTAGCGCGTCCGCGCGACGCGCACCCCGATTCAAATGAACTGGCCCGCGGCCGGGAATCCCCGAACGCGGGCCAGTTCGTTTCTGGTTACCTCCGTCATCGGACTCCCGATGACTTCGCCCGGACCTTCGTGGTCTGGGCGCTTTTTCGCGGCGCAACCCGTGCGCCGCGACGAAACCTCGAGAAGCTCTATTGACTGTCAGTCGCGCGCGATCAGATTACCGACCTGACCGCGTCCAGTCACCAGACAGCTCGACAGGAAACTTTCGCTCTGCGCGCTCGCGCCAGCGTCTCCAAAGCCCTTCTTTAGCGCGCCGGATTTAACCAGCGCCGCGCCCTGGTGACACGTAATCGTGCCGACCTCGCCGGCCTGTGCCCGCATCAACGCCCGATCCGCCATCAGATAGCCCAGCAAAAGCACCAACGCAATATTGAACGCTTGTCGCATAGGTCGCCTCCTTTGGGAAAAGACTAACGCGAAGCGTGATTAGAGGGGCTTAGGGGTTTCCCGGTTATTCGTTATTCAATGATCCAGATCAAATCAGGTAGTACTCCGCGCGATTCCTAATGCATTGAAGCAATTCGGTTTTATTCGAAATGGGAAATCACGCGGTAATCGCGAATACGCGTTTACGCCTACAGCCGCGCTTCGACCTGTTTGATTCTTTTCTCGATCGCATTGCGCACCAGCGCATTGGACGGCACCAGCAACAGCGAGCCCGCGATAATCCGGTACACGCTATTGCGGCTCACCTTCGATACGCGCGCCGGGTCGAGCCACGCGTCGTTATCCGCGAGCAGCACCAGCGTGTCGAGGCCGATCAGAATCGGCCACAGGCACGCGAGCCGCAAACGCACCGCGCTCACCGGAATCGCCAGCGTGTAGTCGAGCGCCGCGCGGAAATGTTCGAGGGTGGTGCGCAGCAGTTCGGCGAGCAGCGGCCGCGCGCGCGTCGAATTGGCCGGTTGCAATAAATCCTGAGCGCTCAGGCCATAGCGATCGAGCATGCTTTGCGGCAGATAGCAGCGGCCGATCCGCAGATCCTTGCCGCAATCGCGCAGCACGTTGGTCATCTGCAGCGCCTTGCCGAAACGCACGCCGCGCTCGGTCATCGTGGCGGGCGCCTCTTTCAGCGTGCCCGGCATGTGCGCGTAAGTCATCGTGGTCCAGAATTCGCCGACGCAACCCGCGACCAGATACGTATAGCGATCCAGTTCGCCGTATTCGCGCAGCGCCGCGATCTGCCCGGAACGCTCGTCGGGGAATGTGCGCAGATCGAATTCCATCCCCTCGGTCAGCGTCGTGACGATGCCGCGCACCGCGTGGCGATCGGACTCATCCAGTTGCGCGAGCACATCGAGCGCGGGTTCCAGCGATTCGAGCAGCACTTTCTCATCCGACTGCTCCTGCTGACCCGCGACCTCGGCCGCGATGCGCTGGAACAGCGCGCCGTCGCCGGCCACACCATTGACGCGGTCGCGCAATGCGAGCAGGTACGCGAGGCGCTGGCTCGGCGCGATCAACGAGGTATCGGCAATCGTGTCGGCCGCGCGCGCGAGCAGGTACGCGAGGCCGATCGGGTCGCGCATGCCTACCGGCAGCACGCGCAGCGTCAGATAAAAGGAGCGTGAAACGCCTTTCAGGAGCGGGCCGAGAAGGAAGGCCCGGGTCGGATTCGGCATGAGTTGGATCGGTTGGCAAGGAGACGGTCGGGCGCCGCTGGGACTTTGGCGCTGCCGAATTGTATACGGCACCGCGCCGATCCCGCGCCGCCGTTAGCCGAGCCGTTCCATCACCGCGCGGTCAGCGCGGTGTCGCCCGCGACTCAGCCCGCGCCGAGCCCCAGCACACCGATCGCATTCTGTTTGAGGATCAGCGGATGCACGTCCTCGCGAAAGCCCACTTCCTTGAAATCCGCGAGCCAACGATCCGGCTGGATCAGCGGAAAGTCCGAGCCGAACAGCATCTTGCGCTTGAGCAGCGTATTCGCGTGGCGAATCAGCTCCGGCGAGAAGTACTTCGGCGACCAGCCCGACAGGTCGATATACACGTTCGGCTTATGCAGCGCGATCGACAAAGCCTGCTCCTGCCACGGCCACGACGGATGCGCGATGATGATGTTCATGTCGGGGAAATCGGCGGCGACATCGTCGAGATGGATCGGCTCCGAGTACTTCAGCTTCAGCCCACCGCCACCGCGCATCCCCGAGCCCATTCCCGAATGGCCACTATGGAACACCGCCGTCAGCCGGTGCTCGGCGATCAGTTCGTAGAGCGGATAGGCGAGCCGGTCGTTCGCGAAAAACGCCTGCATCGTTGGGTGAAACTTGAAGCCGCGCACCCCGTATTCCTCGATCAGCTTGCGCGCCTCGCGCACGCCCATCTTCCCCTTGTGCGGGTCGATGCTCGCGAACGCGACCATGATGTCGCTGTTCTTCTGCGCGAACTCGGCGATCTCTTCGTTCGGAATCCGCCGGCGGCCGAGGTTCGCTTCGCAATCGACGGTGAACATCACGAAGCCGATCTTGCGTTGCCGGTAGTGCTCGATCGTCTCCGGAATGGTCGGGCGGCGGCCGAGTTTCAGTACGGTGCCGAAGTACTTGTCGGCGGCTTCATCGAATTCCTTGCCGAACAGATCCGGCGGCTGGCAGCACGAGACTTCCGCGTGGACGTGCGTGTCGATCGCGACGAGTTGGTCGAGGTTCATGGGTCGGTTCCTGTCACGCGGGTATCAAGCGGTGCCGAACGCTTTCGCGACGATCACGTCCGCATCCTGCTCCGGCGCGTCGTACATCGCATCGACCAGTTCGGCCCGGTGCTTGAGCACCGCGCGCTGGTTGATCGAGCCTTTGTCGGTCACTTCGCCCAGATCGAGCGACGGCGGCGCATCCATCAGCCGCAGCCGCGCGATCGTGGTCGCGCTGCCGGTCGCATTGCGGTTCAGCCGCGCTAGCAGCGCCGCGAAATGCGCGCGCACCGCCGGCGCCTGCATGACTTCGCGCGCGCTCGCCGAACCGCCGAGGCCCGCCAACCGCCGGCAATCGTCGAGCCGCGGAAACACCAGCAGACCGATATCGTCGCGATTCATGCCGGCCACGACCACGTCCTGCACGTACGGCGCGCCTTCCGAAATCACCCGCGCGCGCATCGGCCCGACGCTGACGAAGGTGCCCGAACTCAGTTTGAAGTCCTCCGCAATGCGCCCGTCGAACAGCAGCCCCAGTTCCGGCTGCTCGACATCGACGAAGCGCACCGCGTCGCCGCTGCGGAAAAAACCTTCCTCGTCGAACGAGTCCTCGCATTCCGCCGCGCTCGCGCGCCAGTAGCCGGCCATCACGTGCGGGCCGCGATAGCGCGCTTCGAGCTTGTCGCCGACCGGCGCGAGCTTGACCTCGCAGCCGTGCGCGGGCAGGCCGATATAGCCGGCGCGCATCACCGGGCCGGTCGTGAACAGACACGACGGCGACGTCTCGGTCATCCCGAGCCCCGCCATGATGCGGATGCGCTCGCCGCAATGCGTTTCGGTCACGCGTTCGAGCCGGTCCCACGCCGCTTGCGACAGCCCCGCGCCGGAGAAGAAATACAGCTTCACGCGCGAGAAAAACGTCTCGCGCAGCACCGCGTCGCGCTCCAGTGCAATCGCCAGTTCTTCCCAGCCCTTCGGCACGTTGAAGTAGATCGTCGGCGCGATTTCGCGCAGATTGCGCAGCGTTTCGTCGAACTTGCCGGCGACCGGTTTGCCGTCGTCGATATACAGCGTGCCGCCGTTGTACAGCGCGATGCCGATGTTGTGACTGCCGCCGAACGTGTGATTCCACGGCAGCCAGTCGACCAGCACCGGCGGCTCCTGCGCGAATTCGGGGAAGGTTTCGAGCAGCATCTGCTGATTGCTGCACAGCATCCGGTGCGTGGTCGGCACCGCCTTCGGCAGTTTGGTCGAGCCCGACGTGAAGAGGAATTTCGCAATCGAATCCGGGCTGATCGATGCGTGCACCGCGTCGACCTTGTCCGGGATCGTGTTCAGCAGCTCGCCGAACGCGGTCACCCGGCGCGCGTGGCCCGGCTCGCGCGGCGCGACCGTGCTGACGACCTCGACGTCGGCCGGCACCACCGCTTCGATTGCTTTGGAGAACGTATCGTAGTGGCTGGCGAACACGAGGCCCGGCGTCAGCAGTTCGATCGTATGACGCAGCTTGCCGAAATCGCCGGAAGCGAGCGCATAGGCCGGCGAAATCGACGCGAACGGCACGCCCGCCCACATCGCGCCGAGCATCAGTTGCAGATGGTCGAGGTCGTTGCCCGACAGAATCGCGATCGGCCGCTCGGCCGACAGCTTGCGCGCGAGCAGCGCTTCGCCGATTGCGCGCGCGCCTTGCAACGCAGCCGCGTAGCTGAGGCCGACCCACTGTCCATCGCTGCCGCGGCGCGCCGCGAGCCAGCGTTCGGGATGCGCGCGCGCACCGCTTTCGAGCCGCTCGGTCATCCGTTGCGGATGCTCGCCGAGCGTTTCGGCCGCGTGCAGATACCACGTATCGTTCTCGCGCCGCAGACGCAACGACGAGGTGCCGATGCGCGCGTCACGGTATTGCGTCGGCCGGCCGGCGGCATTCGACGCGCTGTTCACTTGTGTCGGCTCGGAATGCAAAGCCTGTCTCCTGTGTCCGATTCCACGCGCGCCGTTTAACAGCGGCGCGCAGGCGCTCCGCGTCGTCGCGCGGAGCCGTCTCTTGATTGCTTCGGGTTCCTACAGGTACCGCGCCCGTTCAGATCGGATAGTGGCGCGGTCCGGTCTGCACGGTGATCCAGCGCAGATCGGTGAATTCGGCAATCGATGCCTTGCTGCCGAAGCGCCCATAACCGCTCTTCTTCACGCCGCCGAACGGCATCTGCGCTTCGTCGTGCACGGTCGGCCCGTTGATGTGGCAGATACCCGATTCGACCCGCTTCGCCAGATTCAACGCGCGCGCGACGTCGCGGCTGAAAATCGCCGCGGACAAGCCGTATTCGCTGTCGTTGGCGACACGGATCGCTTCGTCGTCGCTATCGACGCGTTGCACCGTCACCACCGGCCCGAACGATTCGTCCGCATACAGCTTCATCGAGGGCGTAATGCCGTCGACGATCACCGGCTGCATCGCCGCGCCTTCGACCGTGCAACCGACCGGCAGACGCGCGCCCTTCTCGCGCGCATCTTCGACCAGCGCTTTCACGCGCCGCGCGGCCGCTTCGCTTTCGAGCAGACCGAGCACCGAATCCGCGGCGGCCGGATCGCCCGCCTTCAGCGTACGCGCCTTCGCGGCGAGCTTCTCGACGAACGCATCCGCGACCTTGCGATCGACGATCACGCGCTCGGTCGACATGCAGATTTGCCCTTGATTGAAGAACGCGCCGAACGCGATCCCTTCGACCGCCGCGTCGAGATCCGCGTCGTCGAGCACCAGCACCGGCGCCTTGCCGCCGAGTTCGAGCAGCGCCGGCTTCAGATGCTGCGCCGCGTGTTGCGCGACGATCCGCCCGACCCGCGTCGAGCCGGTGAAGTTCACGCGCCGCACCGCCGGATGCGCGATCAATCGTTCGACCACCGCGGGCGCGTCTTCGGCCGAATGCGTGATTACGTTGACGACGCCGTCGCCGAGACCCGCGTCGTCCAGCACGCTGCCGATCAACCGATGCACGCCCGGGCAACCCTCGGACGCCTTGAATACCACGGTGTTGCCGCACGCGAGCGGCATCGCCAGCGCACGGGTGCCGAGAATCACCGGCGCGTTCCACGGCGCCATCCCGAGCACCACGCCGCACGGCTGACGCACCGCCATCGCGAGACTGCCCGGCACGTTCGACGGAATCACGTCGCCGTCGATCTGGGTGGTCATCGCGGCGGCCTCGCGCAGCATGTTGGCCGCGAGCATCACGTTGAAGCCGTACCAGTTCGGCATCGCGCCGGTTTCGGCGAGGCCGGTTTCGATGAACTCACCGACCCGCGCATCCATCAGATCGGCGGCGGCCAGCAGGCGCTTGCGGCGCTCGCCCGGCGCGAGCGCCGACCATGCGGGGAACGCGCGCGCCGCCGCTTCGACCGCCGCGTCCACGTCGGCCAGCGTCGCGGCCGCCGCGCGCGACGCGACACGGCCGTTCGCCGGATTGATCCGCTCGAAGGTCCTGCCGTCCGACGCGCCGCGGCTCTTGCCGTCGATCAATAGAGTTACGTCCTGCATTGCCTCGTCTCCTCGCCTGTCCCGGTGGGTGTTATTCAAATTCAGATTCAAACCGACAGGCGGCTCAGCGCTTGTACGCCTGCAGGCCCGGCTTGATCGACTTGTCGTCGAGGAACTGCTTCAGGCCCTGCTCGCGGCCGTGTTCCGGATCGCGCAGTTGCGCCTGGTCGAGCTTCGCGTACAGATAGTCTTCGTTCTGCTCCCACGTCAGTTCACGGCTGCGCTTGAAACCGATCTTCGCATTGCGCAGCACCACCGGGTTCTTGTTCAGCAGCTTGGCGGCCAGCGCGACCGTTTCCTCGCGCAGTTGCGCACGCGGCACGCTCTTGTTGACGAGGCCCATTTCGGCGGCCTGCGGACCGGTGAACGTGTCGCCGGTCATGATGTAGTGAAGCGCCCGGCGATGCCCAACCGTATCGGCCATCGCCTTGCTGACCAGGTTGCCCGGCGGGATGCCCCAGTTGATTTCCGACAGACCGAACACCGCTTCGTCCGCGGCGATCGCCAGATCGCACGCAACGAGCGGCGAGAAGCCACCGCCGAAGCACCAGCCGTTGACCATCGCGATGGTCGGCTTCGAGTACATGCGCAGCAATTGCCACTGCCAGCGCGACGCGTCGCGGCGAATCTTTTCCTGCAGAATTTCCGGGCCCGCATCGACTTCGCGGAAGTACTCCTTCAGATCCATGCCGGCGGTCCATGCATCGCCTTCACCGGTCAGCACCACGACCTGCGCTTCCGCGTCGAGTTCGACCGCTTCGAGTACTTCGATCATCTCGCGATTCAGCGTCGGATTCATCGCATTACGCTTTTCCGGACGGTTGAACTTGATCCACGCGATACCTTCCGCGACTTCGACCTTGACGGCTTTCCAACGACCTTCGTAATTCATCTGCATTCTCCGTGAACGGTGACCGCGACGGCGGCCGGTTGAGTGCATTTAATATCAGGCTGCCTGATATGTAAAGCGGAATTTCGGGGCCTCGGTGCAAACCCCTAGCACCGGTTTGCGCCGCGCGACACGCTAAGATGCGGGCTAGACCTTCCACCCGGTACGCCATGAACAAGAATCAGAAGCCGTCCGCCGAAACGGGCGCCGCCCGCAACCGTCGCCCGAGCCTGCGCCTGACCTACGTGATCGGCAGTCTCGACCGCATCTTGCGGCGCCGCATGAGCGAAGCGCTCGCGCCGCTCGGCCTCACGCTCGCGCAGTTCACCGCGCTGTCGGTGCTCGACGCGAACGGCCGCGCATCGAACGCGCAGGTCGCCGAGCGCTCGTTCATCACGCCGCAATCGGCCAACGAAGTGATGAACGCGATGTCGGCGCGCAACTGGGTGAGCCGCGAACCGGACCCGACCCACGGCCGCATCGTGCTGCTGCAACTGACCGACGAAGGCCGCGCGGTACTGCGCGAATGCGAGCAGGCGGTCAAGGCAATCGAAAAACAGATGCTCGACGACATCGGCGTCGACACCGCCGCCGGCGTGCAACAGCACCTCGAAGCGTTCGTGCGCAATCTGCGCGGCTAACCGCATCACCCTCTCCCGCCTCGCGGCTTACTAGGTGTTTTCACCGAACAGCTAACGCTTGTTTTATCAGCCTACCTGATATTAAATCCATCCCACGGCGGCACGGCCGGCTACTCGCCGCGTCGTCCCGGAGCAAGCGCGCCGGCCCGCCAGCATCGAACCGGTGTGCGGCGAGCCGCGCGGTTCGCAAGCGTCGCGCCCCGACCTTGATGCCCGTCTGAATCCCGCACCGCCGCCGCTCTCCGCTCCCGCGGACAGCCCGGCGCCGGCCATGCGCACACGCGCCCGGCCGCCATTTGCAGCACCCCGTAGCACCTCGCCACACGCTTCACCGGAAAGCCACGCCATTTAATAAGGATCACTAACGTGAAAAGAGCCGGAACGTTTTCTTCCACTACCGACCCCGCCGCATCGTGCGCTTCCGCGCCAAGCGGCGTCGCGCTCACGCTCGGCCTGTGTTTCGCGATCGCGCTGCTCGAAGGGCTCGATCTGCAGTCGGTCGGCGTCGCCGCGCCGCGCATGGCCCGCGAGTTCGGCCTGTCGGTTTCGCAGATGGGGCTCGCGTTCAGCGCCGGCACCTTCGGGCTGCTGCCCGGTGCGATGTTCGGCGGGCGGCTCGCCGACCGGATCGGCCGCAAGCGGGTGCTGGTGATCTCCGCCGCTCTGTTCGGACTGCTGTCGATCATGACCGCGCTGGTCAGCGACTTCCACACGCTCGTGCTAGTGCGGGTGCTGACCGGCATCGGCCTGGGCGGCGCGTTGCCGAACCTGATCGCGTTGTCGTCGGAAGCGGTCGAGCCGCACCGGCGCGGCACCGCGGTCAGCGTGATGTATTGCGGCATTCCGTTCGGCGGCGTGATCGCGTCGGTGATCGGCGTAATGAGCGCGGGCGACGCCGACTGGCGCCACATCTTCTACGTCGGCGGCGTCGGACCGCTGTTGCTGGTGCCGCTCTTGATGCTGTTCCTGCGCGATTCGAGCGCGTTCGCGAAGGCCTCGCGCGACGGCCGCCTGAAACCCGCGCCGATCGGCAACGTGCTGTTCGCCGAGAGCCGCGGCCCGTCCACCGTGCAGATCTGGGTCAGCTATTTCTGCACGCTGATCGTGCTGTATTTCCTGCTCAACTGGCTGCCGTCGCTGATGGCCGCGCGCGGGCTGTCGCGCGGCGAAGTCGGCACCGTGCAGATCTTCTTCAACATCGGCGGCGGTCTCGGCACGCTCTTCATCGGCATGCTGATGGACCGGATTCGTCAGAGCGTCGTGGTCGCCGGCATGTATGTCGGGATCATCGCGTCGCTCGCGGGGCTCGCTGTATCGCCCGGTTTCGGCGCGCTGGTGGCCGCCGCGTTCTTCGCCGGCACCTTCGTGGTCGGCGGTCAATCGGTGCTGTACGCGCTGTCCGCGGCGTTCTATCCGACCGCAATGCGCGGCACCGGGGTCGGCGCGGCGGTCGCCGTCGGCCGCATCGGCTCGGTGGTCGGACCGCTCGCCGCCGGCGCGTTGCTGGCGATGGGCCGCAGTTCGTCGACCGTGATCGGCGCGAGCATTCCGGTCACCGTGATCGCCGCCGCGGCCGCGCTGATGCTGCTGCGCCGTCCGCGCGCCGAGGACTGACCTCGCAGCGAAGAAACCCGCGCCGCCTCGGCACATAACAACAACCCAAACACAACAACACTTTTATCAACGGTCTGGAGATCTCACCCATGCAAGCATCCGCACGCCTTCTGCTTTGCGGCGCGTTGTGCGCCGTCAGCGGCGCGGCAGCAGCGCAATCGAGCGTCACGCTGTACGGCATCGTCGATACCGGCATCGAATATGTTTCGCACGCGAATGCCGCGGGCAACAGCGTGGTCCGCATGCCGGGCGTCACCGGCGAATTTCCGTCGCGCTGGGGCTTGCGCGGTAACGAAGATCTCGGCGGCGGTTTTAGCGCGATTTTCACGCTCGAAAGCGGCTTCAATCTGCGCGGCGGCGACTCCGGCCAGGGCGGCCGGCTGTTCGGGCGCCAGGCGTTCGTCGGCGTGAAGAGCCCGTACGGCACGCTCAGCTTCGGCCGTCAGTACACGATGACCTACTACGCGCTGCTCGGCGCGGACATCATCGGTCCGGACATCTACGGTCTCGGCTCGCTCGACGCGTATATCCCGAATGCGCGCGCCGACAATTCGGTCTCCTACATGGGTACGTGGTCGGGCGTCACGTTCGGCGCGAACTACTCGTTCGGCCGCGACGCGGCGGGCACCGGCAACTCGCCGGGCCAGGGCACCTGTACCGGCTCGGTGGCGGGCCGTCCGACCGAGTGCCGCGACTGGTCGGTGATGCTGAAGTACGACTCGCCGCTGTTCGGCGTCGCGGCCTCGTATGAAGAGCAGCGCGGCGGCGCGACCGCGGCGGCGAACTTCTTCGACGGCGTCGCGCCGATCCCGCTGACCGACGCGGCCGACAAGGACAGCCGCGCGCACGTGAGCGCGTACGTGAACATCGACAAGCTGAAGCTCGGCGCGGGCTGGCTGAACCGCCGCGTCGACACGGCCGCGGCCGCGCTGCCGGACGTGCGCTCGAATCTGTTCTTCGTCGGCGCGTCGTACTTCGTGACGCCGGCGTTCATCGTCGACGGCGAGGTCTATCACATCGACAACGAGCAGCACGACACCCGCGCGACGATGGGCACGCTGCGCTCGACCTATCTGCTGTCCAAGGCGACCGCAGTCTATGCCCAGGCCTCGTATCTCGGCAACAGCGCGAAGGCGCGCTACTCGGTCAGCGGCGGCGGCGGCGGTACCACGCCGGCGGCCGGCGCGAACCAGACCGGCGTGATGCTGGGCCTGCGTCACTCTTTCTAACGACAAACAGCAGCTGGCAACGACAGGAGACATCGGATGAAATGCACTTCTATCGCAATCGCGGCAGCCGCGGCGCTCGCGCTCGCCGCGTGCGGCGGCAGCAATCATGACGGCTCGACGAACGCAAACAACAGCGGCACTAGCGGCACCGGCACCGGCACCAGCGCGACCGCGCTGCCGCAACTGAGCGCGGCGAGCCCCGGCACGCTCGCCGGCAACTGCGCGGCGCTCGCCGCGAAGCTGTCGTTCGCGAACACCACCTTCACGACAGTCACCGACGTCGCCGCCGGCACGCTGACGGTGAGCGGCAAACCGATCGCCGAGCACTGCCTGATTCAGGGCAACATGAATCAGCGCGTGAGCAGCGTCGACGGCAAGACGTATGCGATCGGCTTCGAGATGCGCCTGCCGCTCGCGTGGAACGGCCGCTTCTTCTATCAGGCCAACGGCGGACTGGACGGCAACGTGGTCACCGCGACCGGCGAGATCGGCGGCGGCGGCGCAACCGACGACGCGCTGAACATGGGCTTCGCGGTAATCAGCTCGGATGCCGGCCACAGCTCGTCGCAAAATCCGCTGTTCGGTCTCGATCCGCAGGCGCGTCTCGACTATGGCTACAACGCGGTCGCGACGCTCACGCCGATGGCCAAGCAGGTGATCAAACTCGCTTACGGCAAGGGCCCCGACCGCAGCTATTTCGAAGGCTGCTCGAACGGCGGCCGCCATGCGCTGGTTGCGGCCGCGCGTTCGTCGGCCGAATACGACGGCATCATCTCGGGCGATCCGGGCTTCCATCTGCCGAAGGCGGCGATCGGCGAAATGTGGGGCGCGCAGCAGCTCGCGAAGGTCGCGACCGCCACCACCTCTGCCGGCCTGCCCGACATCACGACCGGCTTCACGGCCACCGAACGGACGATGGTCGCGGCGAAAATCCTCGCCAAATGCGATGCGCTCGACGGCGCGACCGACGGCCTGATCCAGGACATTAAGGCCTGCCAGGCGAACTTCAGCCTCGCGACCGACGTGCCGAGCTGCACCAACAACGTCCGCGACGGCACCTGCCTGACCACCGCGCAGAAGGACGCGATCGGCAACCTGTTCGCGGGCGCGCGCGACAGCGCCGGCAACGCGCTGTACGCAAGCTTCCCGTACGACGCCGGGCTCGGCGCCGGCTGGTCCGCGTGGAAGCAGTCGAACTCGATCACGCTCGACCCGGCCGCCGCCGCGTTCACGTTCACCACGCTGCCGCAGAGCGCGTCGATCCTCAGCCAGTTGTCCTCCTATGCGCTGAACTTCAGCATGGACACCGACGCGCCGAAGATCTTCGCGACCGGCGGCGTCTATACCGAGTCGGCGTGGTCGTTCATGACGCCGCCCGACGAGACCAACCTGAGCGCGCTCAAGCAGCGCGGCGCGAAGCTGATCGTCTATCACGGCACCAGCGACCCGGTGTTTTCGTCGAACGACACGACCGACTGGTATCAGCGCCTGAGCACCGCGAACGGCGGCGACGCGACGAACTTCGCGCGGCTCTACACGATCGCCGGGATGAACCATTGCAGCGGCGGGCCGAGCACCGACCAGTTCGACATGCTCACGCCGATGATCGCGTGGGTCGAACAGGGCAAGGCGCCCGACAGCGTGATCGCGACCGCGCGCGATGCGAGCAGCGCGGCGCCGAACAGCGACGTGCCGTCGAGCTGGGGCGCCGGCCGCACGCGGCCGCTGTGTCCGTATCCGAAGGTCGCGCGCTATACCAGCGGCAACGTCGATTCGGCGAGCAGCTTCACCTGTAGTTAAGCAGCAGTCCGCGCGCATGCCGGGGATGCCGGCATGCGCGGCAGTGTGTTCCACCCGCGTTACAGCGTTTGCAAAATCGACCGGGCAGCGCGTCCGGCCGCCGCCCGCCCACTTCCCCCCCGC
>NZ_MSDV01000105.1 GCF_001931485.1 Burkholderia sp. SRS-W-2-2016
CCGCACTCCGATGTTCCAGAGGGGGCGGCGGAAATATATCAAATCTACATTCGGCGCGGTGCACAAGGAACGGGTGTCGGACGAAAGTTGTTTAACTCGGCACTTTCCTATCTGGCAGTGGAACGCCCCGGCGCGGTATGGCTCGGTGTATGGTCCGGTAACACGAAGGCCATTGCCTTCTACGAAAAGGCAGGTTTTAGCCTCGTCGGCACCTGCGATTTCAAGGTCGGCGAATCGACCGATTTACATCTGATCTATCGTTGTTGATTCGTGAGGCCGCGATCAACCGGCTGCGGTGGTCGACGATTGCGGCCCACGGGGCGACCTTCGAACAGATCGTTGTGGAGCGCGAATAGGTAGGTGCGACGTTTCGAGCGGCTTCCGGGGCAACGATAGTCAACGATCCAGGCGGCATCGTTGACTGACCGCTTGTGGCCAGCCAGCGCCCCACGGTCGAGCGCGGCGATCGCCTCGTCGGGCATTCGATGCAAAAGGCATAAAACGACCCATTGCTGCCCGTCGAGCCATTGACGGCCCACGGGCGGATACCGGAGCGAAACCGTCATTCCGTACGGGATTAAGGATATAGGCCTGCACCGACCATCAGTGCTCGGTGGCCACAGGCCGGCTTTACAATCCTTTCGTGGCCGTTCGCAATGCGGCGTCGACGAATGGGCGTTCTCGCCACAGTCGATTGTGGCTTCGCGAGGCTGAAGATGAGACTTCATCGTCCGCACGGTCCGTTAGCAGCCTCACCTTCGGCGTTTCGACGTGTTAGCTAGGCCACACTTCACCTAACAAAATAGCAACACACACATTGCATTCCCCTAGCATTGCGGTTGCTGGCCGACGAAGAATTCCACATCTTCAACAAGTTCACACTCGCTATCGCTGGCGAGGGAGGGCGCTATGCGTATCGCATTGCTTTTCCTTATATTTTCCCTTTCTGGTTGCGGTTACTACTTCACTCCACGTCCTCCCATAATGGAGCGAAAATTGGGCGCCACTGGGAGTGAGTCCATTGGCGCATTGGCCACATCTGCCGATTACCGCGTGGTTTATGTTCAGATTCAGACTGACGCCCCACTTTGCATTGAGGCCCCCCCCGACGCAGCGGGGCAGTCAGCAGCAGCGCTAGCCGCCACACTTTCTGCCCCAGTCGGCGGAAAACCGATCAGTGCCGATGCACAATACACGATGGCCGTGGCAATCAAGCAGCTCTTCCAAAGGTCGCAAGGAGTTCAATTCTTTCGAGACAATGCCTTCGCGCTTTGCAATTGGTATTTAAATGCAAAGCATAAAGATGACAGCGCATACCTCGCAGAACTGAGGGCAACACGTGAGACAGCCGCAAAGTTAATCGAAAAAGAACTCGAGAATCCACGAACTCTCTCGTACGACACTACTCCGGGTCCGGTTATTTCCGCGCCATGGAAACCTGGCAAATCCGCGGACGGTGCAATGCCGGCCTCAGAGGCAGAAGCAAAATGACACGGCGAGTACTTGACGAGATGCGTGCAGCGCATGCCCGAGCGACGATGGTCTGAAAGGGGCAAATCATGAACAATTTAGCATCGTGCCTGATTTTGTTTGTGTTGGTTTTTGCGTCCGCCGACGCGCTTGCAGATAACTGGGGTTGTTACGATCCTCGACCGGGGCATCCGACATCTGCAGAAAAAATTCAGTTCGTTGATACGGTGTCGGCGCTTGCAATTGATGCTGAACGCAAACACGGCGTCCCGGCGGCAGCGATCGCGGCGATGGCGATCGTGGAGTCCGGATACGGATGGACTCGGACGGCCCTTTATGCTCGCAACCTATTTGGTTGGAAGTACTACTCGGCCGCATCTGCCGGCGGCCGGAAGAGCTATACGCTCACATGTCAACCGCCCGAAGACAGGAATAACCACTACATCGTCTTTGATAACATAGCTGACGCAGTCGATTTTGTCGCGGGCAAGCTCGCGACATTACCTGCTTACAGGCAAGACGGCGAGAAGTACAGACGGGCACGATCTGCCGGGACCGATGTCAAAGAGAGCGTTCGCACTTGGCTTGCGGGGATCGCTGCGCCCTATAATTGGAACCCGCAGAAATATGTGACAGACGTGACGCGGATCATGAACAATCCGCTCGCGCCGTCGGACACAATTTCTTCCGAGCACACTCTCTACAGCCTTTCCGTGGGCAATATGCTTGCTCCAACTGGTGAAATCCATGATGCGGCAGAACGCTCGAATGCTGGTGTGCTCGAAGCAACACGGGCGTTCTTTTCGTCCCGACTTATTACTCGACAGTGCGAGGCGCCCGCGAACAATTATCCTCGCTGGGAAGGCTTCCCTGTGCGGCGCTGCGTTTATGTTGATAGCGGCGTTAAGGTCCAGACGTACATGCTCAATGCGACCGCTGACCAACTTGCCACTTGGACAATCACAGCCTGTGAAGACGCTCGAGCCGCCGACATAAAAGAATGTGCTCGTGTTGTGTCTCGAACCATTTGGGCCGCATCTTCTGGGGTATTTCCGGTGGCAGGCTTTATTCCTGAGCCCGCATCTTCTGGTGGAGGAACCGGCAGTGCAACGAAGTGCTTTCTGTTCAGGGACGGCGTGACTATTACCACGAAGACTATCAAGGACGCTCCGTCAGCTGTCAGCTCCAGTTGTCCGGAGCCAGATAACAATGGCCCGATAGTGCAGGCAAAAAAATTCGCCCGGATCGCCTCAACGACGCGGGCGGAATATACGAGCGCAGGGGGTAAAGAGCCGGTCGGCACAGACAACGATGCAGACCCCCGGTGGGCGGGAGTCATTCGCAAGCTTTACCAAAACGCATGGGGTTCGGATCGCAATGTGCTGATATCAGCAAAAGCGCAGGCGCTACGAAAGGCAAACACGTTTCACTGACAGCAACTAGTCGAAACTCCAACGAAAGTGTCTCGCTCCATGCACCGTCGTATCTGTATTCTTCCCCTGTCGAGGCCCCCAAGAACCGTGACGGCGTGGCAGAGACGGCTCATCCAGTCCGGCCGCCGGAGGCTCATAGGGCCCGCGCCATTGCTCGCGATTTGAAGTGATAGTAGGCACAACGCTGGCGGAGCAAGGATGTCGCTTCCCGGAACAACAGCGGTCATCCAAGAGCCACGGAACGGCTCGGTTGAACGTCGCTTCGTGGCCGACCAGAGCCCGACGACCGAGCGCGACGATCGCCTCGACCGCGTATTATGCAAAGGGCATAACCCGACCCACAAGGGACATCCAGAACACTCGTCCATCGGGGCGGCATCGCGCCGAAAAGCGGCCGTTGACGGACCGGCATGGTCTCAGCCCGGCTTAGCTAAAAAGCGTTGCACCTCCGAAGTCAGCCAGTCGCGTAGCACCTTCACCTTCCGATCGTCCCGACTGCCGACGCGATACACGAGGTCATATCCCCGTTCAGCCTTGAGCTGAAGCTGCGGGAACGGCGCGACCAGGCGCCCCGCCATGATGTCGTCGCGCACCAGCACACTTCGACCCAACGCGACGCCTTCACCGCGTATGGCTGCTTCAATCGCCATGCTGCCGTGACTGTAGGCCGATCCCCGAACCGTGCGGCGCCTATCCACTCCTGCGAATGCAAACCATTGATCCCAGTTGGCAAGCATTCGCGCTTCGTGCAGCAGCGTGCAACGCGTGAGGCTGGCTGGATCCGGCAGGCCACCCATCTCGTCACGATAACGGGTACTGCACACTGGCGTAACGAATTCTTCGAGAATCCGCTCGCTTTGCGCCCCGGCGTAACGACCCGCGCCGTAGCGCACCGCTGCATCGACCAGCCCGTCTTCCAGATCGACGTTCAGATCGGTCACATCGAGGTGAATGTCGAGTTCAGGGTGCAAGGTCTTCAGGCTATGCAGGCGTGGTGCTAGCCACTTGCTCGCGAACGACACGCTGGTGCTGATCGTCATCCGCGACCCAGACTCATTTGCGCGCAGACGTTCGGCCTCCCGTGTCAGTTCTCCTAGCAGTCGAGCTACGGCGGCATGAAATTCCGCACCCTCATCGGTCAGCACGATCCGCCTCGTCAGCCGCCGAAACAGCGGTACGCCCAGGTGCGTTTCCAGCGTCTTCACATGTCGGCTGACCGCCCCATGCGTGACGTGAAGCTCTTCAGCCGCAAGTGTCATGCTCATCAGCCTTGCTGTTGCTTCAAACGCTCGCAAGGTCTGCAACGGAGGAAGCCGATCAAACATAAGTCGCTACGTGTGATTTTTACTCACGCATTATATGACGACAAATGGTTTGTCAGCGGTTTGCCACTGCCGCAACATCACTTCGCCTGCTGCGTCCGTGGCGGGTTTGCGAACTATTTAACGAGGTACGGATGGCACTCCATAGCTGGCTCATTTTTCTCGCGACGTCGATCGGAATGTCGCTCGCCCCGGGGCCGAACGGCCTTCTCGCGATGACACACGGGGCCATGTACGGGAGCCGGAAGACCCTCTTCACCATCACGGGTGCGCTGCTGGGCTTTGTTGGCGTCATAGCACTGTGCATGTTTGGTATCGGTGCGCTCGTCCGCGCATCGATGCTCTGGCTGATGGCGCTCAAATTGATCGGGGGTGTCTACCTGATCTATCTCGGGGTGCGAGTATGGCGGTCCCCGCCGATTACGCTCGAGATGAGCGACGTGCCAACGAGCGCCCGAGGTTGGGCGCTGTTCCGGCTTGGGCTTCTGTCTTCCGCTACGAATCCGAAGGGGCTGCTCTTCTTCAGCGCGCTGCTGCCCCAGTTCATCGATCCCCAACGACATCTCGCAACTCAATTTGTCGCGATCGCCGTTACTTACGTCGCAACTGAGTTTCTTGCGGAATATGCAGTCGCCTGCGCGGCCAACCGGATTCGCCCGTGGCTTTCACGGGCCGGACAACGATTCAATCGGGTCTGCGGCGGCATCTTTGTCGCGATTGGCAGCCTGTTGCCTCTGCACGTCTGAACCCGAATGCCTGCGAAACCGTCTATGTCGAGTCAATCCATCGTCGCTGAAATGACCACCGACGGCACAACCCGCTCGCTGCTCACCCTTCGCAATCTGGGCGCGCTGCTGTTGCTTGCCGTCATGTGGGGTTTGTCGATCCCAGTAACGAAGCTGGGACTTCAGACAGTGCCACCGCTCACGCTCACGGCGATGCGCTTCGGCATCGCGGTGCCGTTGCTGCTGGTCTTTGTGATTGCAGGCCGGCATTCGATGCCGTGGCGTGCGTTGCCTCGCGTCGCAGGGCTCGGCGTGCTCGGCGTAGGCGTCGGGCAGGTCTCTCAGACCTTCGGTGTGGCCGGAACGTCCGCGTCGGTCGGTACGATCATCTCCGCGACAATTCCCATCTTCATCGTTTTTTTTGCGGCGCTCCGGCTGCGACAGCCGGTGTCCAAACTCCAGCAGCTCGGCTTGTTTGCGGCCTTCGCGGGAATCGCACTTGTAGCGCTCGGCCACGAGGGCGCGACGGCGAACGCTCAAACGACAGTCGGCGGAGCCGCATGGGTTCTGCTATCGGCGCTCGCGATTGCGTTCTACTACGTGTGGAGCGTCGAGCTCACCGCCGCCTACGGTACCGCCACCGTAGCCGCATGGAGCACGCTATCCGGCTTCTTCGCGCTAATACCTTGGACCGTCCGTGAGCTCTGGAGCGTTACGTCGTTCCATATCACGGCGCAAGCGTTATTCGCTGCCATCTATCTTGGCGTCGTTGTAACGGTTGCGGGACTCTTTATGTGGCTGAACCTGCTAAGGATCGTTCCCGCTCGCGTTGCTGCGAGCGTTCAGTATTTGCAACCTGTGGTCGGTGTCGTCGCCGCATCGGCGATGTTCGGGGATCAGTTAGGGGCATCGTTCGTCGTGGGCGTTGCGTTGGTGCTGGCGGGTCTGGCTTTAACCATGGCACCTCGTCGCTCTGGCAGTGAGCAAGCGGGAGCGCCGGTAAGCAGGGGATAGCGGACGTTTGCAGCCGCAATCCGAAAGGCCGCTCTTGGCGGCGGCCGCCCCTCCGCAACCGGTTGTCCCGGAAGGCCGCCAACACAGTTGGTTGACCGTGCCGCTGTTCGGCAGTTGGATTGGTCTACCAACGGTCGCGATCAGGCATTGCGTCGACAGCCAACGCGATCCGATCCTCAAACAGACACTGGTCATGCTCGCTGGGCGACGGGATCTTCGGAAACTGTGCGTAGCGCTCCCCATCGATATCCACCCACTTCGCCAGTTGCACGAGCTTGCGATAGCGAGCGGCGTCCTTCAGGACTGGATCGATCGGCCAGCTGTCGATCGTTGACACGGTGGCATCGACGAGCCTCTGGGCGAGCATCGCGAAAAGGGGGCCGCGCGTTTCCCAGTCTTCGTCGTTGCGCGCGAGCATGTCGATGACCATCTGTGAATCACAGGCTCCGAGCTCTTTCTCAATCAGGTCACGCAGGTCGCCCTCGGTGATTTTCGGGCGACTCAGGCGGCGGTTCCAGATGTGAGCACACCGGGTCATTGCGGATTTCTCGTCCTTGCCGACCGGCAGCCACGGCGTCGACATGCCGCAGTCTGCGCAATGGATGCAGACCAGCTTTTCAGTTTGGGGAGCAAATGCGGGGCGGGGCATGACGTCACCGATGACGGGCGGCCCGGCGTGGCGGCCATATTTGCCGAAGTCGAAGGGTGAGGCATTGGCTTCCGCGACAAGCCGTTGGGAAAATCCAAGGGTGCCGCGGCCGCCGCAGTGGTCGCAGGGATAGAGCTGTTCGTACATTGTCCGAGTCGTCGCCGTGCATTTATTGGGAGATGCGTGCCCGCATTATCGTTGGACATTGGACGAGCGAAAAGCCGATTCACAACCGGTAAGGTGCCGCTTTACGTGTGACGAATAGCGTTTGGGAAATCGTGATGAAAGCTGCCGTCCAGCTGCCGACCGGCAGCTTTCTTGCCGACGCGGTTCAGCGGCTGTCTGGAAGGGTTAGGGCCAGGCACCCATTCGCCCCATTGCTTGAAGAAGAACGGGACCTTCGCGGCAGCGCACTGATCGCGCAGCGAACGTGCCCAATCGGGATGCATCGGCCGGGCGCCACGTCCGCTTTCGCCACCGGCAATCACCCAGTCCAGCGCCTCGAGGGCGGTGGTGTGGTCGCACCAGTCACTGCTCGCGAACATGCTTTCGAAGCTCACGGGGCCCAGAAGAGGCTCCATCGAGAGGAAGCGGACATGCGCAGGCACCGCAAGCAGCTTGGGGATGTCGCGGTCGGCCTCAGCCTGATTGACGGTCGTTGCGCCGAGCCAGACGTTGTCGCGGCCAGCGAGCCAATCGCGCGATCGCGCGCGAGCGACCGTGTCGGACACGTTGCCGATGCGCTTCGTGAGCAACAGCCAGTTCAGGTTCGGCGTGCACTCGATCAGCTCGAACAGATCGCGACGCCATAGGGGATCGACCTCGTTGTCGAACACGTCGGCGAGCGACGCGCAAAACACGCGCTGGCGGCGACCGTGCTGTGCGAAGAAATCAGCGTGGCGCGCGTTCCACCTGCGCGAGCTTTCCATCAGGTCACTTTTCGGCGAAAGCTATATGGTTTAGTCGATCTTTCCGGAGTAAGGCCGTTAGCCGGCTGACGGCGGCAAAGTTATCGGCCGCGTGCCTGCGGATTGAACACGGGCCTGCCTACCTTGCCAGCTGGCGCACGCGCCCGGATATCCACAGGCTTATCCAGCGCAACGGTGGATATCTTGCCGCGATGGACGTGGGGGTTTTCCCGGAAAGCCGCACCGATTTCTCCGGCATTGCGGCCGTAGGGCCGTTCCGTTGGCGATACGATCGACTGACCTACCGCGTCGCTGACGCATCGACCTAACGCCCACAGCAAGTGAGCGCTTTTCATTCACCCCGACGGGTTCACACCCGTTGCGGGGGTGTTCCCGTCAATCGAGACGACCGGGAGCAACATGAACATCAATCGACCGCTTCGCATCGGCATGCAGATGCATTGCCTCTCATACGAGACACACGATCGCCTGCTGCGGATCGTGAAGTCGAAGAAGCGGTATTCGCCCCATTACCGCGCGGCTGCCCTGCGCCTTCTGGTGGTTGCAGCACCCGGTTCGGTGACTGGCGGACGTGTATTCGCCGAGCGTCGTCGTCGGGTACGGATCCACTACGGCATCCAGGACTGACGTCCAATTCTTTAACCCCGTGGGGCACGCCCCTCGGGGCATGCCTCGTCTATTTTTCGGACCTTGGGCATGAGCAGAAACTCCGCACAACGTAAGCACGATCTGACAGCGGATTCGTGCCAGAAAGAGCTGGTGAAGCTGATCCAGTCGTTTTCCCATGGACATCATCTTCATACGGTGTTTTCCGACTTCGTCGAGTTGAGTGCGCTGGCGATCAGCAACAGTGTGGACCGCGCGCAGTTCGATGCTCGCGAGAAGCGTTACCTCGATATCGTCGGCAAATACAAAAAGGAGGAGGTTGCGAAATTCCCGCAAATGCTTGGCCTTCTCGTTGAGTCGTTCGAGCTGCGTGTGGCGATGATCGGCAAGCCAACGGCAGGCGCTCAATTGGTTGGCGCCGGCCTGACGGACGTTCTCGGCGAGACCTATATGATGCTGGGGATCGGAAACGATCGGGCCGGTCAGTTCTTCACGCCTTATAGCGTGTCCCGGATGATGTCGATGATGCTGATGGGCGATTGCGGTGCCGAAGTTCAACGGCGCGGCTTTATCCGGCTTCAGGAGCCCGCATGTGGCGCTGGCGGCATGGTGATCGCTGCGGCGGAATCGTTGCACGCTGCAGGCCACAACTATCAGCGGGCGATGTACGCCACCTGTATCGATATTGATCCGTGTTGCGTTCACATGGCCTATGTGCAACTGTCGTTGCTGCACATTCCCGCAACCGTGGTACATGGCAACGCGCTGTCGATGCAGGTATGGGGCACGTGGCACACGCCTGCGCATGTGCTGGGCGGCTGGACCTTCAGGCTGCGACGGAGGGTCGAGGCAGAACTGCTTCGCGATGCTGTTGCGCCCGAGCGCGACGAGCCAGTCGAAGAGCTCGCAGTAGCCGCCCGGCAAGATGCGGGTGAGGATGCGGTCGCGACCCAGATGGATGACCCGGATGTCGCTGTGCTGAAACGGGCAAACGGCAAAGCCGTAGACTTTTCTCCTGTTCGTGAAGCGGCGTCTCTGGCGGAACTGTTCGAACAGTCGCTTGCGAGCAGCACACGCGAGCGCTCTGTGTTCGATACGATTGACCAGTTGACGCTCTTTTGAAACGAAGGCCCACCCTGGAACGGTGGGCCTTTTTTCTTAGCGATATGGAATTGTGAAGCTTTCCGCTGAAACGCCGGCGGATCGTGACGGTATCTTTGCTGAACCTACCGCGTCTCTGACGCATCGACCCAGCCGGCTCGTCCGGCATCCATCTTTGACCCCATCGGGAACCACTCCCGATAGGGAGCAGGTTCCCCTTCCTGGAGAACCTGCAATGCAACAACTTACTGCACCCCTGAAGCGCATCAAGCTCGGTCGTAACCCGCGTACGTACTTCGATCCGAAGGCGATGGCGGAACTGACCGAGTCGATCCGCGCGCACGGCGTGGACACGCCGATCATCGTTCGCCCCGTTGTCGAGGACGACTTCGACTTCGAGGTGATCGCGGGTGGCCGCCGCTATCGCGGCGCCATGGACGCTCACGGTGAAGACTTCCCGATGCCCATCGTTGTAAAGGACGTCGATGAAGTCGAAGCGCGCCGGATTGCGCTCACCGAAAACATCCAGCGCGACGACCTCTCGCCTGCCGAAGAAGCCGTCGATGCCGCCGAGCTGCTCGGGCTGCACGGCGGCGATCGCGACGTGACTGCCAAGATCCTTGGCTGGTCGCGCTCGACGCTCGACAGCCGCCTTGCGCTGCTGAACTGTTCGAAGGCGGTGCTCGACGCGCTGAGCGAGCGCAAAATCAACATCGCTCACGCTGAACTGCTGGCGGCACTCTCGAAAGAGAATCAAGACAAGGTCCTGCCAGTCGTTGTCTCGGAAAAGCGCTCGGTCGCCGACGTGAAGAAGCTGGTCGAGCAGGCGTCCTGTGCGCTTGCCGCGGCCATCTTCGACAAGGCTGATTGCGCGGGCTGCCCGCACAACTCGTCGACGCAGGCGCAGATGTTCGGCGAGGCGATCGGCACCGGAAACTGTACCAACCGCAGCTGCTTCAACGACAAAACGGAGAAGCAGCTGGAGGCGACGGCCGCGGGGCTGCGCGACGAATTTCAGACCGTGCGGATCGTACGGGCTGGCGACAACAACACGCGCGTGCAACTGGCTGTCGATGGAGCGAAGGGCGTCGGGCTGGAACAGGCGAAAGCCTGTCACGCCTGTTCGAACTACGGCGCGGCCGTGAGCGGCCTGCCGGATTCTGTAGGCAAGGTCTACCGCGGCCAGTGCTTTGACACCGTCTGCAACATGAAGAAGGTGGCGGCTCGCATCCAGGCGGAAAAGGCTGCATCGCAGCCGGCAACGCCTGACAGTGCAAAGTCCGCACCGGCAGCCAGAAGCGCGAGTGCGGGCAGCACGTCCGCCAGTGCTCCGGCGTCCACGAACCCCTCGGTTACGGTCATTACCGAGTCCGAGAAGGTGAAGGCCTATCGCGTGAAGCTGTGGCGCAAGGCCTTGCGCGCTGATATCGGCATGAATCACGAACTGGCCCGCCAGTATCTGATTGCAGTCGTGCTCAGCGGTCACGCACGTCAGGTCGACGACGCTGCGTTCCGCAAGTTCTTCGAGCGGATTGTCGGCAGCGAGGCGCCGGTGTCCAACCTGCCGAAGGCGATCGATGCTGTACAGGCAGCGAAGGAAGGCTCACAGGCAGATCTGATGATTGCAATGCTGTTCGCCGCGATCGAAGGTCTGGATGTGACGCATCTGACGCAACTGTGTAAGGCGCACAAGCTGGAGCTCAAAAAGCACTGGAAGCTCGACAAGGAGTTTCTGGAGCTGATCACGAAATCCGAAATGCTGGTGCTGGCCGACGAAATCGGCATTCGCGCCGCGCTGGGCGAGACCTTCAAGAAGGTCTTCGCGAAATCGAAGCCGGAACTCATCGAGGCGCTGCTCAAGGTCGAAGGTTTCGACTACGAGGGCAAGCTGCCGAAGGTGCTGAAGTTCTGATATCGCGGGGCGCTTTCTGCGTCCCGTCCCCCTCCCTATGTATGCGCCGCCATCGCGCGGCGTCTCCCTTTCTTTCGAGGTTTTCAATGTTCCAACAACTTGAAGCGCTGGTGCGAGCCAGCGGCAAGCTGCAACTTACGCTGAAGATGGACAACGACCGCATGGCGGTAGTGGTTGTGCCGCAAGGCGAGGGCAAGGACGCCGCGCTGCGGCAGCCGCTGGTCCTCACCGGTACGGCGGCCGAGCTCGATGAGGGCTTCGGTGCGGCAATCGGTTCGTACTCGACGGCTCATGCGTCGCTGACCGAACAGGTTGCTGCAACGACGGCGATCCTGCAGGAAGCGGAGAAGAATCAGGCGACCAAAGCGCAGAAGTCTCTCGCAAAGGGCAGTAAGACCGCACCGGCGAAAGCCGGTCAGTCGAACGCCAGCAGCGAGGGCGATGAAACCGGCAACGATGATGACGAACAGTCAGCGTCTGCGTCGGCCGCGCCGGCATCTGCAACACCTGTGGATGCCGGGAAGTCCTCCGGTACCGATCTTCTTTCCCTGCTCGGCTGAGGTACGCCATGTCCATTTCCATCGCCCGTCTGGTTCGCGAGTTCGTCTACAACGGCGTGAACTTCGTCGATCCCGGTCCGACCTTCTCTCCCGAAGAGGTGCGCGATCTGTATTCCGCCCAGTATCCGGAACTGACCACAGCCGCCATTGAGGGGCCGGTCTACAACGGGGAAACCGCCCGCTACACGTTCATGCGTGCAGCCGGTGCGAAGGGTAGCGATGCGTAAGCGCGCGCTCATGCAATGCATCGCTGATGAGGCAATGCCATCGTCCAATGAACCGCCCGAAAGGGCGGTTTTTTTTCATGACAAGGAGATCGAACAATGTTCTTCGATCCTCGGCCGGCTGATGCGCACGTCGCTCTCGACGGCGTCAGCTGGCAACCGCAGCGGCGTGCCGTTGCCCGCCGTAGACCTGCCCATGATTTTCTGACGCTTCCGGATGTGTCGTGCGCTGTAGTTGCACGTCCGTCCATGAAGTGGCCACAGGATCCGGAAGTGGCACGGCTCGTCGCGTCCCACTTCGAGTCCGGCGTGCTCCGGGCGTCCGATGTCAACGATTACGCAGGCGCCGGACATGCGATGGCGCAGGCGTTGTTCAGCTGGATCAGGCGACGGTGCGGCACGCTGAAGCGGCTGACTCTCAGGCCGGTGCTGCTCGATGTCGTGTCTGTTCAGGACCAGATCATGTACCAGGAGAACTCCGGGGAGTTCGAAGTGAGCTCGCCGCTGTATCTGGGCATCGAAACCGTCGACGACTACATCTACATGATTGAGGATCGCGCGGCACCGTTGAACAGGGCGCATCCGCGGCTGCTCGCCACGGCGCTGATCCTGATCAACAGGGCTTCGTTTCGCACGCTGCTGATGCGAACGCCCGACGACTTCCTCGGCATGTATTCGCAATGGCATTGGGATGGCGATCCGTCGTGTACCGACGAGGAGGCGATCGAGCTGCTGCAAGACCGCTTTGGTGACGACCCAAAGGAGTACGAGCAGTACCTCCCGTCCGTTGTTCACGACGAGCTTTGTCCGGACAGCATGAAGATTGGTCGGTACGACCTGCGGGCGGGGCGGTGGCGTTCGTTTCCCGCATTGGGCATCGAGGCGCTACGGCGTCTTGGCTACACCGAGCGTGGCTGGATACGCGAGCTCTGCGCGGAACTGGAGCATCTGGCGGTTCTGCTGACGAAGGCCGGTCGCCGGTCTCTGTTTGACTGGGCGTTCAGGCCGGAGGCGATCTATGCCGCCACGTCCATCGCGGCGTGCGACGGCCCGTATGTCGGCGATGTACTGGATACCCATTACGAGTACTTCAGCAACGGCGGCGATGGATCGTGCTTCCACGGTTTCATCGCGCTGGCCACCACCCCTGACGACCTCCGCAAGCAGTACGCGGACCTGTCGTTCGGCTTTTCCATTCTTCGACACGTTGACCGCGTGGTTTCACTCATCACGCGCGATCCGCAGGGGACAAACCAATGAAAGAAGTTTATCTGTCGACTGGGCATTCGGTCCCGCTGTCGGTGACCGGTGCAATCCTGTTGTATTCGGGTGTTGCGAGCACGGATAGTCCGGTCTACGCGACAGCCCATCCCGTCACTATCAAGGGCAAGCGTCCTGTGATTGGTGCCGGGCGGCCGGTGGACCGGCAGGCGCTGTTCACGGCGCTCGATTCACTTGCCGAACGCTGTGCGGCGAAGGCCGAGTTTCTGCCGGAGAGTGTCCTCGCGATCGACCGGACCGCTGTGACCTGGTGGTGCCGGCCGACAATGCGGCGGGTGTTTTTCGACTGCCCCGAGCTTGGCTCGGTGACCGCAGTGGTGCCGCATCCGGGCCTGATCTTTCAGGCGCGCAATAGCGGGTTCTATGTGTATGCAGTTGACGGCGCCGCACGGCCGACACCTGACATCGCCTTGTTTGAACCGCCGTATTTCAACACATGGGACCACGGTTCCATCTGCATCGGCTCCGCACGTGTTCCCGATCGCATCGACATCGCGTCGATCAACGGCTGGGAATGCGGCTTCTTCGAATCCGCGTTCACCCACCCCAACGCGGGTGGCAAACGCGTCAATCACCCAGGAGGCGAATTTGCATTCTGGAAGGAGATGCTGGCGGGCGAGTACGGCGAGCAGTTCCCTCTGCAATGTCTCGTGCCCATGAAGCGGACGCTCGGCGACCTGATAGCGCAGGGCCCCAAAGGCTGAAAATGAACATTCTTGATATGACGTTGCAACGGTCGTTTCCGACCGTCATGGTCCCGCGTAACGAAGCCGTCGCAGAGATGCAGACGGCGGGTGAGCGGTTGCTGGTCGCTGAGAACGGCGTGTTCCTCGAGCTCCGGCGTCCCTGGCTTTCGCTGGTGCGGCAGATTGCGGAGTTCACTGTCCCCACGGCCATACCGTATGGACGGGTTACGCCGGCGACGCGGCTGCTGTGCGAAACAATTCCGGCCCATCTGGTAGGTGCGTTTGCCGGGATGGCCCGCAAGGCGCATCCGATGGAAACCGGAGCGTGGATTGTGTGGAGTCCGTCGACCCAGGCCTTCCGGCTTGCGCCGGTGGGCATCGTCACCCATACCGGCGGTTCGCTGAAGTATCAGCCCCCGGCTCTCGTCGGCGACGAGGTGCTGGTGATGGACTGCCATTCGCATGGCAGCCATCCCGCGTACTTTTCGTCGACCGACAACGACGATGACCGGCATGACGTGAAGTTTGCGCTTGTCATCGGCAACTGTGACCGTTCGAATCCGAGCATCGCCGTGCGTCTGTGCGCAAAAGGGATCTTTGAGGAGACGGAGCGGGCGCCGGCGTCGTGGTATCGGGCTGTACGCGTAGCGGAGGCCGTATGACGGACGCGATCCGCCACGAAATTGCGGCGCACATGGCGCAGCGCCCCTGGAGAGTGATCGTCATTGGCGCGGGCGGGACTGGCAGTGCTGTTCTGCCAGCCCTTGCGCGGTTGCATCACGCCATGATCGAACTCGGACACCCCGGAGGGATCGAGTGCACGGTGTACGACGACGACACGGTCAGCCCGACCAACGTTGGACGGCAGGGGTTCTATCCGAACGATGTGGGCAGCTACAAGGCCTCGCTGATCGTGAACCGGCTGAACATGTTGATGGGTACCAACTGGCGTGCGGTCACGCAACGCCTGAATGGTCGCACGGCATTGTTCAATGTCGACCTCGTGATTGGTTGCGTCGATACGCGTGCTGCACGCAAGGCGATTCTCGACACCGTCGGGAAGTCGCATGCGTATTACCTCGACTGCGGCAATGACACGGACCGCGGGCAGGTGTTGCTTGGACAGACCATGCCCGAGTCGAAGAGAAAGGTCAGTCCGGACCGTTTGCCGCATGTTGGCGACCTCTTTCCCGAGCTGATCGACCCTTCGAAAGACGCCGACGACGATACGCCGTCGTGCTCGATGGCTGATGCGCTGCGCAAGCAGTCGCTTGTCATCAATTCAGCGATCGCGGTACAGGCGTTCAATCTTCTGTGGACGCTGTTCCGTACCGGCTCGCTGAAATACTCGGGCGTGTTTGTGAACCTGGCAACAGGCCGCACGAACCCGATACCGATTGACCCGGCTGCCTGGGCCCGCTTCGGATACGAGGCACCCACGCGGCCTGAAAGGAAATCGCGTAAGGCCCGCAAGGCTAAACCCGGTTCAATAGATTAGACGTGTTGACGCCTTCGGGCTGATGCACTGGTTCCTACGCTATACAAGGCGTTCCTCCGGGAGCGCCACAATCCACTTCCTACGGGGTTTTTGATGAAAAATGATGCAATGATTTTACTGAAGTCGTTCCAGAGCGTCGCAATGCTGTTCTGGAGCAAGCGTGTGCACGCGCTCTGGCCGTTCGTTGTCGTGTTCGCGGGGCGGTACCTGCTTCCGATGGGCAGCTGGCTGGCCGATAAGGCGAATGAGCGCCTGGTCTCGTATGAGATGTCGGCGCCGAATCTCGGCTGGATGCTGGTCGTTATCCTCGGCGGCATCTTCCTCCTGCTCGTCGCCAGGACACTCGCCGAACGCAAACCTGATTCGAGCTGGGAATGGGTAGCGCGAGGCTTGCGCGCTCTTCTGACGGGGCACGCGCTCCCCAAAATCGTCCTGCTTGCCGTCGCGCTTTCAGGAGCCTGCGCGGGCTTTGGCGTTGAAGGTCTCAAATTCGGCGCGCCCTTCCTGCTCCTGATTTACTTCATCGTGTCGTGCGTGCATTCGCTCGTGTTGTTCTCTGATATGCCCGCACGGTAATTAGCGTCGGGTCTGACTACTGCCAAACAGGCGCCGCTCCCGAAAAGGACGGCGCCGTTTTTTTTGCGCGGCCGATCGGGCAAGCCCGCCCTCGCGTTGAAAGCGGGGCGGTTTTCTCGATGTTTCCAGGCGAGCCGCGCGTCGGACTGGCCTAGACTGGCCGTATCACCCGCGCTTTTGCGCATCGAAAGAACACTCTGGCTCGCCGGAGTGCGTACACCTTGGACCGACGAATGCCGGTCATCCACGACGGGCGTCCGCCTGTCTTCAACCCCGTTGGGAGCCAATCCCAGCTGGGACCCGGCTCCTTTTTTTCAGGAGCTGTTCCATGTTGAAAATCATCGTCAGCATCATTGTCTGCTCGCTGCTCGGCGCCTGCGCGAGTACCGATTTCGGGTCACCGAATACGTATCAGCGTTACGACGTCCAGCACGCCGGCACGGTTGAAGAGGGCACCGTAGTCCGCACCCGCTCAATCTCCATTGAAGCAGGTTCGGACAACTCCGGGCTCACATCGCTGATCAGCGCAGGTGTGGGTGCCTTCCTCGGTAGCCAGACCATCGGCAACGGCACAGGACGCTACATCGCGGGCGCCTTGTCTGGTGCTGCATCGGGCTTTGTCGCCCAGAAGGTTGCACAGGCCATGTCGCAGCGTTCAGGGCTCGAGATCATCGTGCACAAAAGTTCGGGCACCAGGGTTGTCGTCGCTCAACCCGATGACCAGCGTTTTGTCCCGGGCGAGCACGTGCTTCTCGTTTCCACCAATTCGGGTCTTCGCGTCACCCACTGACCCGCCATTCAGATGCCGGCAACGCCGGCGCATTCCTTTATCGCGAGGTGTTCCCGAAAGGGCACCTCGCTTTTTTCTTTTTCTGAGGTTTAAATGCTTAAGGTTCCAAAGGTGTTCCATGCCGACCGCCGCAGTTCGGGCGTGGCGGCAGACGCCGCCGCTGCACACCACGCGACGCAGATGCTGCGTCGTATCGCCCGCGACCTGCGTTTGCGCTCCGGCGAGCACGAGATTGTCACCGAACCGGCTGGCCGCAATCGCGGTTGCCGCCTCACCCTGCGAACCCCGGCCCTCATGCTGGAGGTTACAGACTCCCCGACCCGACAAAAGGTCGCCGTTTCGTTCCGCACGCGTCGCGGCCGCTCCGATCTGTCGGGCGGCGGCGACAACGCGGTGTCACTCGAGCAACTGTCTTCCCGCGAGGGATACGACGCGCTGCTTGGCGGTCTGCGGCTTGCAGGCGGCCTCGATGGCGAATGCCGGTAGGAGCAGCAATGGAAATCGTCGAAATCTCAATCGAGTTTCCATCTGGCATAGTTATCACGGATCGGGCGACGTTCGTTCGCGATCTGGGCCATGTCCACCTTTCCGAGCGTCTGCGGGCTCTCCTTCAGCGGCTTGGCGAGACTGAAGCCCCGCCGAAGCTCACCGTATGCATAGACGGGGCAGCGGTGAACGCCGACCAACGTCTGGACGGCAGCTATTTCGTGGACGTCGAAGCGTTGCATGGCGACATCCAGAACCGGGGACTGGCGCGTTGCCTGTTTGGATGGACGAAAGACCAGCGGCAGCAGTTTGGGCGGTTTTGCCATTCGCTGACTGTCGTCTCGGTTGTCGGCGCGGTTGGCATCTTCCACTCAGCCACGACGTGGACCACCAGCGAGCGTCTCAACGAGGCGGTGCTGGTTCTCATCGTTGTGGTAACCTTTCTTCAAGGCATGAATTCCATGAACGGAGAGTGAGCATCGGCTTCAGTTTCTTTGCGCTGGGTGTGGCTGTGGCCCTTGCTGTACTTGGCCTGGTCATGGATCGCAACGGTCGTAAGGCAGACCGTGCTCGCCGGCGCCGCCATTTCACGAATTCCATAAACGGAGACTGACCATGGGCTTTGGTTTGTTCGTCCTGCTTCTCACGGCGCCCATTCTGGGCTACGGCGCTTACATGACCCATCTCGGTCGTAAGCACGATCGGGAGCGTCGGCATCCCCGCATCCCGCGCTGATTGTTGAAGTGGACCGGCGACGTCGCCGGTCCTCCAACCATTTAAAGGCTGCACCTTCGGGTGTGGCCTTTTTTATTTTCCGAATCCCATGTCCGAACTTCTCGATCCGCCGGTCGTGCATGCCAGCACGCCGTTTGATCCTGCTGGAAAAACCGTCAACCAGGTTGTCAATCACATCGAACGCATTCTTCGCCGGTCTGAACTTGAGCCGGAATGGATTGTTGCTGCCAACTTCATGAACGATCCGAATGAAGAGTGCTACGGGCTGTCCGGTTCACGTGATTGGCCGGATGGCTGGACGGTCCGCCGACGGCTGGCCCTGTCGATCGCGCGCGGCAACTGGGAAGGCTGGATCATCCAGATTGATTTTGTTCAGTTCGTCCCCGTAGGTGAAGCTGGGCACTGGAAGAGCCAGCCGGTCCTGCGCATGAAGACGCTTTCGCGCACACAAGCATGGGCGATCGCCGCCGTTGTCTCGCGGATGCTCGACCTCGACTGATTCGATTTTCTTGATTTTTTTGCAATCCCGGACGGGGCCATCTCCCCTAATGGGGTGTTGGCCCCGTTCCATTTTTTGCGGAGCCAACATGTACCAACTCTCGATTCCCGGCCAGGTCTTCACCACCCCGACGCTCTCCGGGGTGTTCGCGCTGTTCGCCAACGAGGCGGTCCAGGCAACTGAGACCACTTTGATCAACCTGGATGGCGGTGCGGCCGCAGTACGCGTGACGCGCTACAACGGCACACTCGGCATCCGTCGCGACGGCACGGTCGCAGAAATCGTCGCGGCAATGTTCGATGAAGTCCGTTCGCTATGGCTGTCGACCTATGGCCCTGATCCGAAGCCCTGGCGGATCCGTGCATCGCACTGGGAACTGTTGTTCGCGCTTTTCGATCTTGCGCGTACGCCAACCCGGTTCCTGTCGACCAACCAGATCGACGCGCAAAGGGCGGCCGGGCGCGAAGCGGGCCAGTTCTTCAATCTGTCGTCGCTCTTTAATGACCTGGCGAACGAACGCTTCGGATTTACCAGCGGCGGTCCTTGTGTCCCAAGAGGCAGCACGAACGGCCGACATGAGGTGCACGTCGCCTACGCGTTGCTGCGCAACGAGCCCATTGCCGAAGCAGTGCTCTCGGAATACCGGGCAATGGAAAGGGCATTCCGTTACGGCCTCGAATGGGCGTCGACGTTGCTGGAGGTTCCGACGCTACGCGGGCGGCTACCGGCAGCAAAACTGCAGCAGCTGGTGTCCGTGATGCGTGCGGCGAAACAGCCGGTCACGGCAGAAACGGTCGACTCTCTGGTGGTCGCTGTCGCCGGCATATCCAATGCGCCGGACTTTATCGAGATCGACGACGCGCTGTTCGCGGCGGGCATCCTGAGCGTGGACGTCCTGCCATCCATGTTCAACGAGCCCGCGGAACTGGGAACACCGGTGAACGCTTTCGCAGCATGTCTGCGCCAGATTCTCGCAGACGCGCGTCGCGACCGGGCGGTCGATCATGCCGACATGGAGCGCGCGCAGGGGCGCATGACTGCGCGGCGGCACAAGCTCGAATCCGGCATGGCGTTGCTGTTGCACGGTCGCGAGACCTTCGAATGGGCAAACAGGGTTGCAGTTGCTCTGGAACAGCGTGACCTGTCGCTACTGCTGCAGGTGCTCGACAGCCCTGACACCCGCAACCGCAGTAGCAAGCGCGCGGTGGAAGAGCACTACGGCGTCCGGCTGCGCGGAATGAATGCGAAGGATCGCCGTCGCGCGATTTTCGCCTTGTGCGGTATGGACGCAGCGGCTCAGGCAACCTGGGAAGCTGCGGACGCTGAACGCAAGGCGGCAGCACGCAAGGCGGAGGACGCCCAGTTTGCGAAGGAAGCCGCCCAGCGGGCACAGTACCAACGTCCCGACGGGGTCGTTATTGATGGTGCCAGTCATGTCGAAGACGCGATCGCTTCTGGCTTCCGGGAAATCCGGGATTGGCCCATGGGTGCGAGCAAACAGTACGCGCTCGTCAATCCGGATCTGGGCGAGGCGCGCACACTTCGTGCAAAGGACGGCACGCTGGACTACGCCCGCGCGATGCTTGAACGGCTTGCAGCCTGAGGGAAAAGGCCATGCGATTCGATCGTACTCCCAAGGTCGAAGGTCTTCGCTGGACTTCGCGGATGCAGGCCTTGCATCTGAGCCGTCAGGATCGGGCTCGCCAAAAGATCGAGCGTGCCTACCCGCTCTTCAGCGATCAGATTGAAACGCCCCAGGCGCTTTCGGTTGATGAAGAGCGGCAACGGCGCGAGCGGCTGCTGTATCAGAGCGAGCATCGCATGCGCGACCTCTATGCCCAGCAATGGCGTCGCCTGCGTCGCGAGTACTTCGCATGCACGCCCGACATGCACGCGCGGATCATGGAGGCCTGGAAGGCGTGGCGCGGTCCGGCCAGGCCTGTCTGTTTCGCCTACGTGATCGAGCAGCACAACGGCGTGGGCGAAGAGAAGTCCTGGCGGTACCGCGAGCAGGAAGCAGCGATGGTGGCCAGAATCGATGCAGCACGGGCGGCGCAGACGGCGCTGCTCTGACAGCTTTTTTAACCCACAGCCGGCGCATGCGCCGGCTTTTTTTTGCGTGCTGGTCTGACGCGAGAAGTCTAAGCGGGGTCAATCTGCTCATCATTCAGGCAAACCGTCGTGCAGCGGCCGCTCATACTGAGCTCTGTTACCCGCGTCCACGACGCATCGACCCGCCGGAGATCCGGCAACAATTCTGCCCTTGGGGATCACGTCCCTTGGGGCGCTGTTCAGGGGCACTTCCTTCGAGGACACCCCATGAATCATCCGAACGCTGTTCCCGGAACCCGGGACGTTTCAATCGCCCAGATTGAAACGGCGATCAACGTCTGGCGCAACCGCAATCCGGCCATCTCCGACGAGGAGGTGATGGTGCTGTGCGCTGAAGCACGCTGTCTCGCCACTCTGTACGGCGACATGATCTTCACCCGCGCGAGCGTCGTGCCACGCGAAACCCTTACCGAAGCTCAACTGGCCGCTCTGGCTGGCGCGCAGGCGTAAGGTACAACCGTTTTCCCGCGTCTCCAGGACGCATCGAAGCGCCGCATCCGCGGCACATCCAACTCGCCCCTCAGGGACCACGTCCCATGGGGCGTCGTTTCGTGGGGCTCTTCCTTTTCAGGTATCCCCATGAGCGCATCCCAGAAAGTTGCTACAGCTGCCGGTCGGCCGCCCAGCGTTATCACGCGCGCCAACCAGGTCTCACCGTCGCAACTCATCGAACTGATGAATGCGTACGTACCAGCGCGCCTTCCCGTGCTGATCAGTGGTGCACCCGGTATCGGCAAGAGCGATATCGTCGAACAGGTGGCGCGAACCACTGGCCACGACCTGCTCATCAGCCATCCCGTCGTTGAAGACCCGACGGATTCTAAGGGTCTGCCATTCCCTGACGGGCGCGTCGCCCGCTTCCTGCCGTTTGGGGATCTCGAACGCGCATTGAGAGCGACAACGCCGCTGCTCTGGTTCCTTGACGATCTGGGCCAGGCATCGCCGGCAGTGCAGGCGGCAAAGATGCAACTGCTGCTGGCACGGCGCATTGGCGAACACGCGCTGCCCGACTGCGTCACGTTCGTTGCGGCCACCAACCGGCGCAACGACAACGCCGGCGTGTCGGGGATTCTGGATCCCGTCCTCTCACGCTTCGCGACGATCGTGGAGCTGGTGCCGAATATCGCTGACTGGACGGCGTGGGCGGTGCGAAGCGGCGTTCCTGCCGAGCTGATCGCGTTTCTGCGGTTCCGGCCAGATCTGCTCTCGGTGAAGAAGACCTCACGGGACATCGAAAACGCAGCGAGCCCCCGCACATGGGGATTCGTCGCGAAGACGATGCCGGTCGTGCCGAAGTCGCTCGAGCTCGTCTCCTACGTCGGTTCGGTGGGCGAGGCGGCGGCGAGCGAACTGATGAGCTTTCTTGCCATTTACCGCGAACTGCCGTCGCCCGACGCCATCATCATGTCGCCGGACACGGCGCCCATCCCTGATACCCCGGCCGCACTGTATGCGGTCAGTTCGGCGCTGGCGGCTCACTCGACCGAAGGCAACTTCGAGCGGGTGCTGACCTACAACCAGCGGCTGATTGACGTCGGCCACCGTGAATTCGGTGCGCTCCTCGCGCGCGACGCTGTGCGTCGCAAGCCAGAACTGGCGGGCACCCATGCGTTCATCCGCGCGCAGGGTGGCGAGATCGGAAAAATCATCCGCGGCGAGTAAGCCGCCTCCTGTTGCTTCATCCGTTGTTCGCTTTGCCACGGCCCGCCTCGCGCGCCGTGGCCTTTTTCTTTCTGCTCTATCCAATCCCTATATTTTCTGGAGTTTTCCATGAACATCACTGAACTGAAATCCCGCGTCATGCTGTCGGCCGTCACGGTATCTGCCTGGCAGGCGCGCTGCTTCGATGTGAAAGCGACCGAAGAAGTCGAGAAGAACCACCAGGCGAAGGACATCGGGCGCTTCAACAAGCGTCTGCTGCCCGAGCATGCGCCGAGCTACAAGGAGGTGGTTTCGATCGGCAATCGCATTCGCCGCTATCACTACGACCATTCGCTGAAGTACGAACAGCTGGGCGTGCGCCTGCTGCCGACGACGATCTACATGGACTTCGCCGACCAGATGCGCCGGATGAAGGATGAGTTCGATCTCGCCGTTTCCGTCTTCCTGACCGACTACCTAGATCTGAAGGAACAGGCACGGGTGGAACTGAACGGGCTGTTCAACGAGTCGGACTATCCCACGCTGGCCCGCATGTCCGAGAAGTTCGGCGTCAAGCTCGCGGTGCTGCCGTTTCCGGACGCGAGCCAGTTTGGCGTCGATCTGCCGGCCGACGTGCTGACGGATCTTCGTTCGGAAATCGACCAGCACGTGCTCGCCTCGATCTCAACGGCGAACAACGATCTGGTCGGGCGTCTGTACGAGGCCGTCTCGAAGCTGGCCGACAAGCTGTACGGTGCCACCGATGTTCGCCTGGGCGTCACCAACCAGGTGCGCGAACTGTGCGAGCTGCTGCCGAAGCTGAACTTCACGAACGATCCGAAGCTCAGCCATATCCTCGAACAGGCGAAGACGCATCTCGCCGTTCACACGGGTGCGGATCTGAAGGAGTCGAGCGTGCTGCGCTCGCAGGTCGCGGCCAAGGCCACGGAAATCGAGGGGCTGATGGCAGCGTTCATGGGCGGGGCACCGGAGCCGATGGCCAATCAGGTCGCGTCGTTCGCGCCGCTGGAGCAGGTTGTCCAGCCGGAGTCGACGCCGCTTCTGCGACTCGTCGCCTGAGGTGGCCATGGACCCGCGCATCTCGAAGCAACGCACGGCGCTGGTCCTCGACCAGCCGTTCTTCGGCGCACTCGCTTTGCGTCTGAAGGTGGTCGAAGATCCGTCGTGCAGGACGTTCTGGACCGACGGGGAATCGCTGGGCTACAACCCGGCGTACCTCGGCGGCCTGAACGATCTGGAGACACGCGGCGTGCTGGCGCATGAGGTTCTGCACGTGGCCAACGGCCACTGCTGGCGCCAGGGCGATCGCGATCCGAAACTCTGGAACGACGCGTGTGACTATGCGATCAATCCGATCGTGCTCGACGCTGGCATGCTGCTACCAAAGGGCGTACTCGTCGATGCCCGCTTCAGGGGCAAGTCGGCCGAGGAGATTTACGGCATCCTCGCGCAGGAGAAGCGGCAGAAGGAAAAGCAGCAGGGCAACGGTAAGAAGGATGGTGGCACACCGGATGGGCAGCCTGGCCAGCAGTCGACGTCACAGTCGGCTCAACAGCCAGGCAGCACACCCGGGGGCAACAGCCCGCCAAAATCGGCGAACGGCGCGACCACACCGTGCGCAACACCCGAGTCCGGCACCTCTCCCGACGCAGCCCCCTCCTGTGGCGAGGTCCGTCAATACAGCGGTGGCGACAAGGCGCAGAAAGAAGCCGACTGGAAGGTTGCCGTCCTGCAGGCTGCGAAAGCGGCAAAGATGCGTGGCCGAATGGGCGGCTCTCTGGAAGGCATGCTCCAGGTGGCGGTGGAACCTGTCGTTGACTGGCGCGCGATCCTGCAACGCTTTGCGCAGGAATCGTCGCGGACTGACTACAGTTTCGCGATGCCCAATCGCCGGTATCTGCACATGGGACTGTATCTACCCTCGCTCAACGAACCGGCGGTCGGCGATGCGGTGTTCGTGCGCGATTCCAGCGGTTCAGTGTTTGACGAGACGCAGGCGCAGTTCGACGCCGAAATCCTCGTTGTGAATGAGACGGTGCGGCCGCGGCGGCTGATCGTGCTGGACTGCGATACGCGCGTGAAGCAGGTGCAGATCTTCGAGCGCGGCGACGCGGTCGAGCTGCTACCGGTGCGTGGTGGTGGAGGCACCTCGTTTGGCGATCCATTCAAACGGCTGGTCGACGAAGGCATTCAACCCTCGTTTCTGGTCTATCTCACCGACATGGATGGAGCGTTTCCGACCGATGAACCGTCCTATCCCGTCCTGTGGGCCTCGACCGTGCCGCTCAGGCGCGCGAAGAAGGCACCATTTGGCGAGATGATGGAAGTGATCTGCTGATGGGGATGTCTGCCCCCTTGTCCTGAACCCCAGCCCGGCAATTGTGCCGGGCTATTTTTTTGCCCGTGGACCCTCCCTGCGGTCGGGCTGCTCCCGCCGCCACGAGCGGTCCCTCGACGGGCAGACGTGAATCATCGACACCCATTAGCGCGCCCGCGTCAAGTGAGCAAACAATACGGTCGACTGCCCGAGCAGCCGATTTCGGTTTCACTCTCCGAATGCAATAGCCGAGCGCACCCGTTTCTTCGATTCTTGGCTGCGACGGATCGCGCCAGACACCCATCAGGTTCAAGCGATTGGTGTACATCGGCTGCCTGTCGCCCTGGTGGCTATGCACCCCGGGAAGAACTTCGATGCCGCAACGCGTCCATCGGGTTCGCATAATACACGTGGTTGCCAAACGTCCGGCACCAGTCCAGGGCTGGCTCGCGTTGCAGGCGATCCACTTTGCTGCACATCGGGGAACGGCGGCACGACATCCCATTCAATCGCGGTGGCTGTTCGCCAATCGACGATCAGGGCTTGCCGGTCGACGTTGTGACGCTTAGCCACGCTATTGCTATCATTCGATGCCTTCGCGGACAGCCGGACCGAAACACCCGCAACACGCGCACGACAAAACGACCAGACCTCAGGGGGCATGCATGGAATTTCGCCAACTTCGCTACTTCATCGCGGTCGCCGAGGAAATGAACATCACGCGGGCGGCCAA
>NZ_MSDV01000065.1 GCF_001931485.1 Burkholderia sp. SRS-W-2-2016
CACCCGCCCGCCCGTGGTCCGCGTCGAGCCGCTCGGCCTGAGCTTCGAAGCCCCCGATTCGCTGACGATTCTCGAAGCCGCCGGTTTTGCGAATCTGCGTTTGCCGCGCTCATGCCGCAACGGCACGTGTAGAACCTGTCTGTGCAAGATGACGGCTGGGCGCGTGCGTTACACGATCGAATGGCCGGGTGTAAGCCGTGAGGAAAAAGCGGAGGGTTTGATCCTGCCCTGTGTCGCGGTCGCCGAGTCGGACCTGGTTTTGCAGGTGCCGGACGCATCTTTAATCAGACCGGACATGGGCGATTCGAAATAAGCCTCGACGAAGCACCGCCGGGGGTGGCTCGGGTCCAGCCCGTGGTCACGCCGCAAGTGCGTGCTGTCTGATCGCTGCGATCTTCTCGGCACCGATCTTCTCTTTCGCCATCTCGGTGTCGTAGTGGGTCTGCAAATTCATCCAGCTCTGCGGATCGGTGCCAAAAAACGCGCCGAGGCGCACCGCCGTATCGGCGGTGATCGAGCGTTCGCCCTTCACGATTTCATTGATGCGGCGAGCGGGTACGCCGATCGCCTTCGCGAGGGCGTACTGGGTGATGCCAAGAGGTTCGAGCCAGTCGAGCGCAAGGATTTCTCCCGGCGTTGCCAGCGGGATTTCGCGTGTCATGTTTGTCCCGGTTATTACTCCGTCGATTCAAGCTGCCTTTTATCCGGGCTACGATTACGACCGCCGTTGCGTTGCCGTTCCCGAACTTGAGGCAGCCTTGCTGGTCGACCACTATAACAACGCCGCCCATTCGCCACCACCTCCCCTCACCCCTCCTCGCCCCCCGGATTCAGCTCATGAAAAGTCGTGCCCGGCCAGCGCCCGGCCGCGGTCAACTCACGCGCGACGTCGTAAATCACCACGCGCGCGGCCAGCGCCGCCGGCGATAACTCGTCGATCGCCTGACTCGCGATCATCGTCTGCCGGCGCGCGTCCGAATCCTCGATCAGCAGCGCGCGCAACCGGCGCCCCGGCTCGCGCGTCACCACGCAGCCCGGCTGCAGCGTCGCGCCGAGCCCCGCATACACGGCGTCCATCAACAGTGCGAGACCATCGATCTCATACGCGATGCGAGCCTGTACGCCGGCCCGCTCGAACGCGACGTCGAGCAGCGAACGCAAACCATGCGAGCCGCTCGGCACCACCAGCGGCAGATCGCCGAGCTCGGCGAGGCTGACGCTGTCTTTCGACGGAAACCCCGGCAAATCCGCGCGACCGAGCAGATACACGCGCTCGTCGAGCAGCGGCGATACCCGCCAACGTCGCGCCGCACTGCCGCGCGCGACCAGCGCGAGATCGAGCTGGCGCGCGTCGAGCATCGCCGCGAGATGGCCCGACAGCGCTTCGACCAGATGCACGCGCAACGCCGGATGACGCTCGCGCATCGCCAGCATGAACGGCACGCCGAGCACCGCCGCGGTACTCGGCGGCAAACCGACGCTCACATGCCCGACCAGCCGCGTATGGCGCGCGGCCTCGACCGCATCGACCGCATGCTGCAACGTCAGTTGCGCGTGGCGCAGAAACGCGAGCCCCGCGTCGGTGGGAATGATCCCGTTGCGGGTGCGTCGAAACAGCTGGATCGTCAGTTGTGCTTCGAGACGGCCGAGCTCCTGGGTCAGCGTGGCCGCCGCGATTCCCAATTCGGACGCCGCCCGCCTTATACTGCCTAGCTCAACCGCCCGAACGAAATAGCGCAGTTGCCGAAGCTCGATCGGCAACCCGGTCTCATCCTCATTTACCAAAACCGCGCTCGCAATCGACATGGGTAAATTCCAATAAAGGGGACACGCGGAGCGTTTCTTGCTCCGTCCGAGGATTACGTATGGACATGCGTCAGTTGAAGTACTTCGTGCAGATCGTCGAGAGCGGCAGTCTGTCGAAAGCGTCGCGGCAGCTGTTCATCGCGCAGCCCGCGTTGAGCCAGCAGATGACCCGCCTCGAAGAGGAAGTCGGCAAGCCGCTGCTGGTGCGTTCGTCGCGCGGCGTGAAGCCGACCGACAACGGCGAGGCGCTCTACCATCACGCGCGTTTCATCCTGCGCCAACTGGATCAGGCCGTATCGGTCGCGCGCCGCGATCATGCCAATGTCAGCGGGCGCGTGAATCTCGGCATGGCGCCGACTACCGTCTGCGCGATCGGCCTGCCGCTGATCAAACATCTGAGTGCTAAATATCCGGGTGTGATTCTCAATGTCGTCGAAGCGTTGTCGGGGCATCTCGAACACATGGCGCGCCTGGGCGAACTCGATCTGGCGGTGCTGTTCAGCACCACCGCCGCGCTCGATCTGACGGTCGAAGCGCTGCTCGAAGAGGAACTGTTCGTGATCGTGCCGCGCGACAGCACGATGATCGCGGCGGGCCGCACCGACATCACGCTCGCCGAACTGGCGAAGCTGCCGCTGATCCTGCCAAGTCCAGGCCACGGTCTGCGCCGCCGCATCACACTCGAATTCGATCGCGTCAATCTGACCGTCGACGCGGTCGCCGAGATCGATTCGTTGCCGCTGCTGATGCATTGCGTGGCCGACGGCATCGGCGCGACGATCAAACCGATGGCCGCCGTCCATGCGCTGCAGAACGCGCCGGAGCAGTGGCGCTGCGTGCGCATCTCCGACGCGCAGATGGTGCGGAGAAATTACCTGTACGCGCTCGCGCCGGAAAATCTGTCGCTCGCGGCGGCGGTCGTGCGCGACGAGCTGAAGCACGTCGCGCGTACGCTGATCGAAGAAGGCAGATGGCAAGGTGTGCGGTTGATTTCGCCGGGCGACGTGCCGGAACCCGACGACGAGCCGCTGCACGGCACGCCGGAAGACCCGGATTTCGAGGATCTGCCGGCCCACCACGCGGCCTGATTCGCCGGTCGCCATCCGCGGGCTCACACGCGCGCCGCTGTGCCGGCCACCGCCGTCCCCTCGCGCGCCAGCTGCGCGGCAAGGTGCCCGGCCCGCCGGCCCGAGGCGAAGGCCCACGCGAGATGATGGCCGTGCCCCTTCAGCAGCAAGCCGCCCTGCCCGGTCGATCCCGCCGCGAACAGACCGGCGATCGGCGCATCGTGCGCATCGAGCACGCGGTGCTGTTCGTCGACCATCAAGCCGCCTTCCGCATGCACGAACACCGCGCGCACCGGCCCGAGCGCGATGAACGGCGCGTGCGCTAGCGCATTCGCGCCTTCACGGCTCGCGATGCTGCGCGCGAGCGCCTGCGCATCCATCCCGGTCGCGGCGGCCAGCCCTTCGATGCTGCTCGCCTCGCGATACACATCCGGCCGGTTGCGCCGGTAATCGGCCAGATACGCGTACGCGACTCCGGGTGCGGTCGAAATGAAATGCGGCCACGCGCGATATCGTTCGGCGATGCGCCCGTCGATCACGATATAACCGATCCCTTCCGGCTGATCCGGCAGACGATACGCGGGCCGCTCCGTCTCTTCCCCGAAGCGCTCGCCGCGCGCGTTGACGAGAATCGCGCCGTCGTCGAACAACGCCAGCGACGGCGCCAGCGCGGTGGTCAGAAACTTCATCAGGAACGGCCGCAGCAACGCATCGGGCAGGTGCTTCATCGACCATTGCATCACCGCGGCGAGACTTCGCCACGGCGGCAGCCGACGCACGAAGTTTTCTTTCGCCGGCGCGATGAAGCGGATCTCCGGGCCCAGCGCCAGATCGCCGTTGACGATGCGCGCGCCGCAACGCTCGGCGATGCGTTGGCCGTCGCCGGTGGCGGTCGGATTCACGGCCGCGACCTTCGCTTCCTGCGGCCCCATGAAACGCGCCTTCAGCTCCGGGCTATTGGTGAAATCGCCGGCCGCGAGAATCACGCCGCCGCGCGCGTCGATGCGCTGCATCGTGCCGTTCAGTTCGTACACCACACCTTTCACCGCGCCGTCTTCGAGCGCCAGTTCGACGACTCGCGCGCGCACGCGAATCCCGACGCCCGCGCGTTGCGCGCGCCGCGTCAGGTGATAGATGAACGAGCGCGAATTGGGCAGCACGTTGTGCATGCGTGGCACGCGATGCGGCGGCTCCGGCATCGGCCCCATGAAACGCACGCCGCTGTCGAGCAGCCATTGAAACGTGTCGGGCATCGCATCGCACAACACCCGACGCAGCGCGTCGTTGTCACGCCCGGCGAGTTCGCCGGCGAACCCGGGCATGTCCTCCCAATGCGCCTGCGGCGTGTCGCTGATGCCCTGGGCGCGCTGATGCGGCGTTTGCGACGCGCTGACCGAGCCGATCGACCACGACGTCGAGCCGCCCGGCGCGTCGTTCTTCTCGAGCAGCACGACGCGCGCGCCGGCTTCCGCCGCTTCGATCGCGGCCGCGAGTCCCGCGCCGCCCGCGCCGACGATCACGACGTCGACGGTTTCGGCGGCGCGCGGGTGAATCCGGTTGGGTGTCAGCATTGGCGCGACTCCGTATGCGTCCGCGTGGCTCAAACCATCCCGCCGTTGGCCTGGACGATCTGACCGTCCACCCACGACGCCTTGTCCGACAGCAGGAACGCGACGATTTCCGCGACCTCGTGCGGCAGGCCGATGCGATTGAGCGGACTCATCGATGCCGAGCGCGCTTTCGCTTCGTCGTTCTTGCCGGCACGGAACAGGTCGGTGTCGACTGGGCCCGGGGCAACCGCGTTGACGCGCACCTGGCGCGCGGCGAGTTCCTTCGACATCGAACGCACGAGGCATTCCACCGCGGCCTTGGTCGCGCTGTACGGTCCGACGCCCGGCACCGCGTGGCGCACCAGCGAGGTCGTCAGCGCGACGATCGCGCCGCCGTCGGCGACTTCGCGCGCGGCCGCGCGCAGCACGTTGAACGCGCCGACGATGTTCACTTCGACGAGACTGCGAAACGCGTCGTCGGGGAACTGCGCGAGCGGCGCGGGCGGCACGTTGATGCCCGCGTTCGCGACCACGCCGGTCACCGCGCGGCCGAACTCTTCGCGCACCCGCACGAAGGTTGCGTCGACCGCGGCTGCATCGCGGATATCGACGCAGTAGCCGCGCACCGTCGCGCCGTGTTCGCTCGCCTTGTCTTCCCCCGCGTGCGCGGCCGACGCCTGGCTCGCATAGGTGAACGCGATATCCGCGCGGTTGCGCGCGAGCAGTTCCACGCAGGCCGCGCCGATCCCGCGCGAGCCGCCGAATACCAGCGTCAAGGGTCTGTTGTTGCCGTTCATCGTTCGTTCTCCTTATGCCGCCGCGCGCGCCAACGCGACGCGAGTGGCTTCGATGGTTGCCTCGATACCGCGCTGCAAGTCGTATTTCGGCTCGTAGCCCAGTTCCGCGCGCGCCCGGCTGATATCGAGCGCGCCTTTGGTCGCGCTCAGCACGACGCCGCCATGCCGGTACGGACCGCGGCTGCCGACGCTGATGCGCGCGCCCGGAATCGCGCGATTGACGGCCTCGGCGACGTCGGCAATCGTCGGCGCGACGCCGGTCGCGACGTTGTAGCTGTCATAGCGATGCTGGTCCTTATCCAGCGCGAGCAGCAGACCGGCGACCGTATCGGCGATATAGACCTGATCGACCGCGAGCTGCGCGCCGTCGTCGACGTGCAGCGGCTCGCCGCGCAGCGCCGCTTCGACGAACGTGCGCGGCACCCGCAGACGCGGCAGATGCGGGCCGTACACCCAGCAGGTGCGCACGTTGATGCACTCCAGACCGTGATCGCGCGAATAAATCCGGCCATAGTGTTCGACCGCGAGCTTGGTCGCGCCGTACACGCTGAGCGGCTTTTGCGGATGCTCCTCGTCGATCACAGGCGTGAGGAAATCGCCGTAAGTCTCTTCGGTGCTGACGTGCACCACGCGTTTGATGCCGGCGATCCGCATCGCCTCGAACAGATTGATCGAGCCTTCGACGTTCACGCGATTGGCCTTCAGCGGAATGTCCGCGCACTGGATCACGCCGACGATCGCCGCCGCGTGAATCACCGCATCGGGCCGGTGTGTGCTCAGCATGCCGAGCACCTGCGGCCACTCGCACAGATCGGCCGTGATGGTAGTGAGCTGCGGATAGCGCGCGGCGAGCGCGGTCGTGGCCGGGCTGATTGCGACGTCGGTCGCGATCACCGCGTCGCCGCGCGCCAGCAAGGTCCTGACGATTTCGGCGCCGAGCCAGCCGCTCGCGCCGGTGACGAGAATCTTCTTCATGCGTCGTTCCTGAGTTCGTTGCTGTGGTCGTTCATCGCGCGCGCTTCAACGCGGTTGCGGTTCCTCGTCGCTCGGCGGGCTCGTGATCACGAGAAACACCAGCGTGTCGGTGCCGGTGCAATGCAACTCGTGATGCACGCCGGGCGGAATGTAGGTCACGTCGTTCGCGCGCACGAGGCGCCGCTCGCCGTCGACCGTCAGCACGCCTTCGCCGGACAGCACGTGATAGATCTGCTCCTGCACCTTGTGCACGTGATTCTCGACATACGCGCCGGGCTCGTAGCACGAGATGCGGTGATCGAAAAAGCGGCTGCCGGTGGTCTCCGGCGTGACGATCGCTTTGGAGAGCGCCTGATTGAAGTGGCCGGGGTACTGCACCCACAGCAGTTCGGCGAGATTGCGCGTCACGGCCTGCTTTTCCTTGGCCGCATTCTTGAAGTGTTTGTCGTCGGGGATGATGGTCGTCATGTCAGTTCTCGAATCCGGGCAAGCCGGTCAACAGGTGGCGAAGGTCGTACTCGGCTACGAAACCGAGCCGTTCTTTCGCATGCGTCAGGTCATAAAGCGGCGCGTACGGATTGCGCCGGTAGTAGTCGGGATCGCGGATCTCGACCGCGTCGCCGTGCAGACGCCGCAGGCGCTCGACGGTCGGCTCGGGCGCGAGCGTCACGTTCGCGGCCAGATAGAAGCGCTCGAATTGGCCGGGCCGCATCGGCAGTTCGAGCGCGAGACGGAACGCGCGGGCCAGATCGCGCGCATCGATGTGATGATGCAGCGGACCGCCGCCGGCCGTCGACGGACCGCCCACCGCGGGCGCTGTGTAGTTGTCCGGATCTTTCGCCCGCGCGACGATCTCGCCTTCCATCTCAGGATAGGCGACGAACACCGTGCGCAACGCCAGCACCGTCATCCCGCGCAAGGCGTATGCGCGCGCGATGTCCTCGCCGAGCACCTTGCTCAGCGCGTACGGATCGGTGGCCTGCAACGGGTGCGCGAGATCGAGCGGTGCGTAACGCGGCGCGACCATGCGCCCTTCGCGCACCGTGTAGCCCGCGACCGAATCGCTCGAACAGAACACCACGCGCTCGATGCCCGCGGCCTCGGCCGCGTCGAACACCAGATAGGTGCCCTGAGTATTCACGCGCATGATCGACGCGCCGTCGCCGGACCAGATGTTCGGCAGCGCCGCGATGTGCAGCACCGCGTCGATGCCGCGCATCGCGTCGTTGAGCGCGGCGGCATCGGTCACGTCGGCGACCACCCATTCGATCCCGGCCGATCCCGCGCGACGGTCGAAGCCGCGCACCTCGTAGCCGCGCGCGAGCAGTTCGTCGACCACGAAGCGGCCCAGCAGTCCGGCCGCGCCGGTCACCAGAACGCGGCTCATGATTGCGCCTCCAGCGGCGTCGCGAAGCCGAGCGCCGCGAGCGCCCGATGACTGCGCAGGATCGCCGGTTGCGGCTCGGCCGCGATGATTTCAAGCATGCAGGTTCCCTCGAAGTGGATGTCGTCGAGCGCGGCGCGCAAGTCGTCGAAACGCAGGTCGCCCAGACCGATTTCGTCGTGACGCCACGCGCTGCGCGTCGTGTCCGACAGATGCACCAGACTGACCAGTTCGCCGAGCGCGCGCAGCCCCGCCGCCGGCGCTTCGCCGATGAAATGCGCGTTCGCCGCGTCGTAGCAGACCGTCAGCGCGCGCGAGCCGTAGCCGCGCACGAATGCGCCGAGCGAATCCGCATCCGGAAACGACGCGAACGGCACGTTTTTCAGCGCGAGCGTGACGCCGCGTTTTTCCGCATGCGCGACGAGCGGATCGAGGCTCTCGCGCATCCACGCTTCGCGCGATTCACGCGCCGGCGGAAACAGCGGACTCATCCGTCCCGGCACCACGACCAGATGCGTCGCGTGCAGATCGGCGGCGAGGTCGATCGAATCGATAAACAGCCCGACCGAGTACTCGCGCATCCGGCGCATCGGACTGGCCAGGTTGTGATCGAGGCTCGGCACGTTCAGCGAGCGCACCGTCACGCGTTGCTGCGCGAGCGCGGCGGCGAAGCGCCGGCGTTCGTCCGCGCTGAATTCGTCGAGCGCCAGATGCGGCGGGTTCAGCACCAGTTCGAACTCGCGATAGCCGAGCGCCGCGAGTTCGCTCACGCATTGCGCGGCCGGCGTCGACCAGATGTAGCCGTAGGTATTGATGCCGAGCGCGCGGGCGCCGCTCGAATTAGGCGTCGTCATCAGGCACTCCTGCGCAGCAGTTCTTCGGTGTCGCCCGCGCCGACGCCGAGCAGCCGGTCCTGCAACGCGGTATCGGCGGCGAGTTCGGCGGCCGCGCCGCTGAAGGCGACCTGACCGTTGACCAGCACATACGCGCGATCGGCCATCCCGAGCACCGACTGCGCGTGATGCTCGACGATCACGAGACTCGCCCGCGTGGTCAGCTTCTTCACCGCCTCGCGCACCTCGTGCACGACCGCCGGGGCGAGTCCCTCGAACGGTTCGTCGAGCAGGATCAGCCGGCTCGGCACCATCAGCGCGCGAGCGATCGCGACCATCTGCCTCTCGCCGCCCGACAGATTCGCCGCGCGCGAGCGCATCAGCACCCGCAGCTTCGGAAACAGCTCGCAGACCTCGTCGAGCGGCGCGCCGCCGGCACGCGCGGCGAGCTTCAGGTTGTCCTGCACCGTCAGGTTCGGGAACAGCCGCCGGCCTTCGGGCACCAGCGATACGCCGAGCCGGTTGATCCGGTTGGCGCGCAGCGCGGTGACGTCGTTGCCGTCGAATAGCACGCGGCCCGAGGTGGCCGGCAAGGTGCCGGTGATCGTGCGCAGCAGCGTGGTCTTGCCGACACCGTTGCGGCCGAGCAGCGCGATCACCTCGCCGGTGTTGACGGTCAGGTCGACGCGTTCGAGCACGATGCCGCCGCCGTAGCCGGCGCTGACGTTTTCGAGTTGCAGCAGCGGGCGGGTCGCAGGTTCGGCGGTGTCCTTTGCGGTGCTGGCGGAATGGCTGGCACCAGCATCGTTCGCCGCCGCTTCGACCGTGATCGCCGGCTGCGCATGCGCGCTCGCATCGCCGAGATACGCGCTGATCACCTGCGGATTGCGCGCGACGTCGGCAGGCAGGCCGTCGGCGATCAGACGGCCCTGATGCAGCACCGTGATGCGATCCGACAACGCCAGCACCCGGTCGATGTCGTGCTCGATCAGCAGCACCGCGTGGGTCGTCGCGAGCCGCCGGATCAGCGCCGACACTACCTTGCGATCCGACTCGGCCAGACCGGCGAGCGGCTCGTCGAGCAGCAACAGGCGCGCGCTGGTCGCGAGCGTCATCGCGATTTCGAGCAGGCGCTTTTCGCCGTGCGAGAGTTCCGCGCACAGATCGGCGGCCCGATCGGCGAGACCGACCGCGTCGAGCAGCGACCACACCCGCTCGTTGGCCGCGTCGTTACGGTAGGCGTCGCGCCAGAAGCCGCGCCACTGCCGCTCTGAAGCTTGCACCGCGATCCGCACGTTTTCGAACGCGCACAGATTCGGAAACACGCTGAGAATCTGGAACGAGCGCGCGAGCCCGAGGCGCGCACGCTTATGCGCCTGCAACCGCGTGACGTCCTGCCCTTCGAACACGATGTTGCCGCCGTCCGGAAACAGGAAGCCGGTCAGGATGTTGAAGAAGGTGGTCTTGCCCGCCCCATTCGGTCCGATGAAGCTATGCAGCTGATTGCGCTTCACGTCGAGCGAAATGCCGTCCTGCGTGACGATCGAGCCGAAGCGCTTCGACAGGCCGCGCACCGACAGCACCGTATCGCTCGCGTCGCCGCCCGCGTCGAGCGGCCGATACGGCGTGATGCGCGCGGGCCGCGCCGGAATCGTGTCGCGCGTGAGCGTCCAGCGCGAGCGCTTGCCGAAGCGGCGCAGGAAGCCCTGAATGCCCTCCGGCGACAACAGCGCCATCAGGATGATCACCGGCGCGAAGAACAGCCACCAGTTCTCGGTAATCGCGCTCAGGCGGTCTTCGAGCAGGATGAAGGTGATCGCCCCCCACAGCGGCCCGAGAAACTGATGCACGCCGCCGAGCACGGCCATCAGCACCGGATCGCCCGCATGCGCCCAGTTCAGGTTGTTCGCATAGACGCCTTGCAGCAGCAACGCCATCAATCCGCCGGCCACACCGATCGTGCCGCCGGCGATCACCAGCGCGATCAGACGGGTCGTGTAGACGTCGTAGCCGAGACTCTGCACGCGTTGCTCGTTATCGCGCAGCGCCTGCATCAGTCGCCCGAACGGCGCATGCGCGACCCGCCACAGCAGCCACGACAGCAGCAGCACGACGACCACCGTGAACACGTGAAACGACAGCGCCGAACGAAACCACGGCCGCGCGATGTTCTGCAAACCGTTTTCGCCGCCGGTGACCGAAGTCCACTTGTAGGCGATCTCGAACGCGATCTGCGAGCACGCGAGCGTCAGCAGCGAGAAATACAGCCCCTTGCGGCGCAGAATCAGCGCGCCGATCACCAACGCGAGCAGCACCGAAAACAGCCCCGCGATCAGCACGCCGGTAATCTCGTTGCCGCCGAACGCGCCGAACGCGATCGCCAGCGCGTAGCTGGAGCAGCCGAAGAAGAACGACGCGCCGAACGGCACGAGGCCGAGATAGCCGATCAGAAAGTTGGTGCCGGCCGCATACAGCGTATAGATCGCGATCTGCGTGATGCGGTCGATCGGCATGCCGAGCGCGAGCGAGCCGCCGCTGATCGCGATCAGCACCGCCGCCATCACCGCGACCGGATGTTGCAGCGGCCGCCACTGGGCGCGCGGGGCCGCGTTCGCGGGACTGCTCGCGGAAGCCGCCGCGCCGGTATTCGTGCGCGTAGTCATTCGAAGCGCTCCCATTGTTCGCCAAACAGACCGCGCGGACGCAACAGCATCACGAGGAACATCAGCGCGTACATGGATGCCGCGGCGGCATCCGGCTGGAACTGGATCGTGATCGAGGTCACGAGGCCGATCGCGAGCCCCGCCACCACGGCGCCGGCAAACGAGCCGAGTCCGCCGATCGCGACCACCACGAAAGCCGGCATGATCGCGTTGGCCGACATCGACGGCGACACGGTCCACAGCGGCGCGGCCAGCACGCCGGCAATCGCCGCGAGCGCGCAGCCGAGTCCGAACACGCCGGTCAGCACCCACGGCAGATTGATGCCGAGCAGCTCGACCATCTCCGGATCGCGGCTGCCCGCGCGCAGGATGCGTCCATACGGGGTGAACGCGAAGAACCCGGCCAGCGCGACCAGCGTGCCGACCGTCGCGACCAGCACGCCGACCCGATACTTCGTGATCAGCAGCGGCCCGGCCTCGACGATGCCCGACAGGAACTCGGGCGGATTGAACGGCTTGCCGTCCGCGCCCCAGAAGAAGCGGATCAGCGCCTCGATCAGCAGCGCGAGCGCGAACGTCACGATCAGGCTGGACAGCGGTTCCTTGCCGTACAGCCGGCGGATGATCAGCACCTCGACCACCATCCCGAGCACGCCGACCACGAGCGGCGCGAACACGACCGCGGGCCAGCCGAACATCTGGAACAGCTGATACGCGACGTAGGCGCCGAGCGCGAAGAACGCGCCGTGCGCGAAGTTGATCACGCCGAGCAGGCCGAACGTGATGGACAGGCCCACTGCAATCAGCACGTAGACGAAGCCCAGCACCAGCCCGTTGGCCGCTTGAGAGACGAGCATATCCAGCATCATGCCTCCTGAAACGAGTGCTCCGGCGCCATCACAGCGGCGGCATATTGCAGCCGATTTCCTGCTTGGTGCCGAACGCCTTTTCGGTGTCGGCCGGCGTGCTGGTGGTTTCCTTGACGACGTCGAAGTAGTCGTATTTGTCGGTGATCTTCGACTTCACCTTCACGACCACCGAAGGACGCACCAGCTGGTGATCCCACGCGCGGTAGTAGAACGGCAACGGACCGTCGGTGTTCTTCCAGTTCTCCAGCGCGGTGACGATCGCTTTCGAATCCGTCGACTTCGCGGCGTTGATCGACTCGAGCAGAGAGCGCATCGCGATCCAGCCGGACCAGCCCTTATCCGACGGCGGACGGCCGTATTTCTTTTCGAAGTCGGCGGCGAATTTCTTCTCGGCGGCGGTGTTGTTCGGGTTGTTGTAGTACCAGGGCTTCACGTAAATGCCGGTCGACGCCTGCTGGCCGACGTCCCAGAAGTCGGTGTCGGTGACCGCGACCGCCACGTACGGGATCTTGTCCTTCATCCCCATCTCGTTCCATTGCTTCAGGAAGTTCGAGAAGTCGCCGCCGACCAGACCGCCGAGCAGCGCGTCCGGCTTCGCCTGGCGGATCTTCAGGATGTACGAGCTGTAGTCGGCGGTATTGAGCGGCACCTCGTCGACGCCGACTTCCGTCATGCCGTTCTCTTTCAGACGGCTGCGCGCGGCGCGCAGAATGTCCTGGCCGAATGCATACGACGGCGTCAGGAAATAGACCTTCTTGCCGCTTTGCGCGAGATACGGCATCACGCCCGCGATCTGCACCGGCACGGTCGCCTGGGTGCGGAACGTGTAGCGGCTGCAGTCCTTGCCGGTGATTTCGCTGGCGGCCGCGCCGGGCAGAATCAGCGGAATCTTCGCGCGGTTGGCGACGCCCATCATCGCCAGCGCGGACGAGCTGTAGTTGCCGCCGACCACCGCGACCACCTTGTTCTCGTCGATCAGCTTCTGCATGTTCTGCTGCGAGACCTGCGGATTTGGTTCGTCGAGCCAGGTAATTTCAACCGGGCGGCCGAGCACCTTACCGCCGGCTTCCTCGAGCGCGATTTCGCTGCCGCGTTCGAGAAACTGACCGATCGACGCGCCCGGTCCCTGCTTCGAATAGATCAGGCCGATACGCACCGGCTCGTTGCCCTGAGCGAGCGCCGCGGCGCTGAAGCTCAACCCCGTTGCGAAAGCGATAAGCGAGCGATACCCTACCCGCCCGCGCGGATTGCGGAAGTTCATGGTTTTGTCTCCTGTGTCGATCGCGGCGAGCGCCCGAAGGCTCGCCGCGACCCCATGAAAGATGCTGCTGTTCTAGAGTGGCGCCGCTTGCGTCATGCCGACCGCGGCGTTTCTGGAGCTTGTCGCTCTCTGGTTATCTCTGGCTATTCGCGCTGCCGTTCGTCACGCGATAAAAGGCTTGCCGTAAACCGGCTCCTTGTACGGAATCGGGGGCAATTGCCAGGTGCCGGTCGACGGCGGCCGCACTTCGGAGTCGACGTGCACGTCGATCACGCACGGCCGGCGATTCTTCAAGGCCAGCTCGACCGCGCCGCCGAGATCCTGCGGCCGCGTGACCGTCATCCCGTCCGCGCCGCACGCGCGGGCCCACGCCGCGAAGTCCGGGTTGTAGCGCTCGCCGGTTTGTCCCTTGTAGAACGCGGTGCCGATCTCGCGGCCGTCGAACAGCCCGTATTGCAGATCGCGGATCGCGCCCCACGCGAAGTTATTCCAGACGATCCACACCACCGGCAGCTCGTATTCGACCGCGGTGCACAGCACGTAAGGCGTCATCGTGAAGCCGCCGTCGCCGACCACCGCGACGCACGGGCGATCAGGCGCCGCGAGTTGCGCGCCGAGAATCCCGCAAACGCCGAAGCCCATCGACGAATAGCCCCAGCTGTTGAGCATGCTTTGCGGGCGCTTCGGCTTCCAGAACTGCATGAACCAGTTGTGATGGACGCCGGAATCGAGCGCGAGGATCACGTCGTCGGGCAGCGTCTTTTGCAGCGTGCCGACCACGAACTCCGGCCGCAGCGGATGGGTCGACGCGCCGAAATGCGGCTGCACGAACGCTTCCCACTGGCGCACCCAGCCCTGCACCTGTTCGGCCCACGGCGCGAAGCGCTTCGCGTCGATGCCGGGGCGCGCGGCGAGCGCGTTCAGCAACTGGCGGGTGAACACCTTCGCATCGGCGACGATGCCGACGTCGGTCACGTAATTGCGGCCCAGCTCCTGCGGGTCGATATCGACGTGCACAAGCTTCGTCTTCGGGAAATTCCACGAATAGCCCGGCTGCCAGCTCGACGACGAACGGTCGTCGAAGCGCGTGCCGATGGTCAGCACCAGATCCGCGTGACGGCCGGCCTCGTTGGCCGGAAACGCGCCGTTGCGGCCGATAAAACCGAGCGTCAGCACGTCGTCCGCGGGCACGCAGCCCATGCCGTTCGGCGACGTGATCACCGGGATGCGCAGCTTCCGCTGCAACTCGGCGAGTTCCGGGCCGGCTTCGGCAAGGGTCGCGCCGTGGCCGATGAACAGCACCGGTTTGCGCGCGTCGGCCAGCAGGTCGAGCACGGCGGCGAGATCCGCGTCGCTCGCGCCGGGCCGCACCGGCCGCGCGAGATTCGACGCGGGCGGCAGTTCGACATCCGCCTCTTCCTGGAACACGTTGTATGGAATATCCAGATTCACCGGACCGGGGCGGCCGGTCACCATCGTGTCCATCGCCTGACGCAGCGCGAGCGGCAGCATGTCGACGCGGCTCGGCTGGAACGCACGCTTTACGACCGGCCGCAACACCTGCGCGAAATCCGCCTGGTTGTGCTTATAGAGTTCCTGAAACGGCGCGCGATTGTGCTGCGACGTCGGCACGTTGGCGGTAATCGCCATGAACGCCGACGAATCCGACAGCGCGGTGGCGAGCGACATCACCATGTTCGCGGAGCCCGGACCGGTCGAGGTCAGCGTCGCGACCGGCCGATGCTTGACGCGGAAATACGCATCGGCCATATGGCCCGCGCACTGCTCGTGGCGCGGCGAAATCAGTTGCAGCTTGTCGCGCACGTCGTACAGCGCGTCGAGAATGCCGACGTTGCCATGTCCGCAAATCCCGAACACGTACGGCACTTTCTCCTTGACCAGCGTCTCGGCGATCAGTTGACCGCCTTTCATCATCGGCATTGCATGTCCCCTTCAGGTACTCAGCGTAATCAGACGTTCTTCGCTCATTTCGCGCACCGCATAATGCGGGCCCTCGCGGCCGAATCCGGAGTCCTTACTACCGCCGTACGGCATCAGATCGACTCGCGAACTCGACGTCTCGTTGATGTGCACGCCGCCGACGTGCAACCGGCGCGCGGCGGCGAACGCCGCGTCGAGACGGTTGGTGAAGAGCCCGGTCGCGAGACCGTAAGGCGTCGTGTTGACGCGCTCGATCGCTTCGTCGAGCGTATCGAACGGCACCAGCGACATCACCGGGCCGAACACTTCCTGGCAGCTCACCTGGGCGCCCGGCGCGACATCGGCGAGCAGCGTGGGCGGCACCACCGCGCCGTCGCGAGCGCTGCCCGCCAGCCTGCGCGCACCGCTCGCGAGCGCGGCGTCGATCCACTGCTCGATGCGCTGCGCGGCCGCCACGCTGATCACTGGACCGACCAGCGTGGCCGGATCGCGCGGATCGCCGAACGGCAGTTCGCGCACCAGTTGCGCGAGCCGCGTTTCCACTTCGTCGATCCGCTTGCGATGCACCAGCAAGGTCTGGATCGACGTGCACACCTGGCCGGCCTTGCGAAAACCCGCGGCGACGATCTTCGGCAGCGCGAGATCGAGATCCGCGTCGTCGTCGACGATCGTGAACGCGATGCTGCCCAGTTCCATCTGCGTGCGGCGCAGACCCGCGCGCTGCTGGATCGAGCGGCCCACTTCCGTGCTGCCGGTGAACGCGAAGAAGCGCACCGCGGGTTCGTCGATCAGCCAGCCGGCCACCTCCGCGCCGCCGTGAAGCACGCTGATCAGCCCCGCCGGCAAGCCCGCTTCGAGCAGGCAGGCGGCCATCACGTTGGCGAGCGTCGGCGTATGGGTGGACGGCTTGAGCACCACCGCATTGCCGGCCGCCAGCGCGGGCGCGACCTTGTGCGCGACCGTGTTCAGCGGCGCGTTGAACGGCGTGATCGCGCACACCACGCCGAGCGGCACGCGCAACGTGAAGCCGAGCCGGCCGCGCTGCTGCGGCGCGCCGTCGAGCGGAATCACCTCGCCGGCCAGCCGGCGCGCTTCTTCCGCCGACAGCCTGAAAGTCTGCAAACAGCGCTTGAGCTCGCCGTGCGCATCGGTCTGCGTGAAGCCGCCTTCGGTCTGCAGCGCCGCGACCAGTTGCGGCGTTTCGCGCTCGAGCAGCGCGGCCGCGCGTTCGAGCACCGCGCCGCGTTCGTACGGCGTCAGCGTCGAGGCCAGATACGCGCGTTGCGCGGCCTCTACCGCGTCGCGCACCTGCTGATGCGAAGCGATGTGCAGGCTCGCCGCGGGGCTGAGCCGGTATTTGTCGAGCACCGCGACGCGGTCGCCGCCGTCGACCCAGTGGCCGTCGATCAGCAATCTCACTTCGGGCAGCGCGCTATCTGTTTCGATCATTGATATGAACTCCATACGATAGAGCCCAGTGTAGGGGCGCAATTTTGCGGGCAAAACTACTGATTTCCGAGAGCAGCTATACGTCGAACTTATGGCCGAGCGCGTGATGCGCGGCCAGCACGCCGAACACCAGCGCCGGGCCGAGCGTGATGCCGGGGCCGGGGTACGCGCCGTTCATCACCGAATGCATGTCGTTGCCGCATGCGTAGAGGCCGTCGAGCGGGCTGCCGTCGTCGCGCAGCACGCGCGCGTGCTCGTCGGTGACGAGGCCCGCGGCCATGCCGAGGTCGGCGGGAAACACGCTCACCGCGTAATACGGGCCATGTTCGAGCGGCGCCACGCAGGGATTCGGCGCGTGGTCGGCATCGCCCAGATGGCGCTGATAGATGTCGCCGCCACGCCCGAACTCGCTGTCGTGGCCGGCGCGGGCGTCGGCGTTGAAGCGTTCGAGCGTCGCGCGCAGGTTCTCGCGCGACACGCCGATCGCGTCGGCGAGCGCGTCGGGCGTGGCCGCCTGTTTCAGATAGCCGCTCGCGATGTCGTGTTTCGTCGTGAGTGCGAACGGACGCACGCGGCCGAGCCCGTATTTCCACAGGAAACGGCGATCGCAGATCAGCCACGCGGGAATCGCGGCGTTGGTCTCGCGCAGTTGCGCGCGCACGAACTCGTGATAGGACCGCGCCTCGTTGACGAAGCGTTTGCCGTGCCGGTTCACCGCGATCAGGCCCGGCTTCGCGCGATCGGTGACGGTGTGCGGAAAGTAGGCGGTCGAGCCGTCGGCGCGCGTCCAGCTCGACACCGGCACCCAGAACGCGAGCGCATCGTCGACGCCGTGCGAGCGCGCGCTGAGCGCCCCGCCCACCGCTTGCGCGAGACGCGCGCCGCCGCGCTCGGCGCGCGCGTCGACCGTCGCCGAGCGCTGCCCCGCCTGCGGCGGCACGTACGACGCGCGCAATTCGGCATCGTGCGACAGGCCGCCGGTCGCGAGTATGACGGCGCGGGCGCTCACTGAAATCTCGCGGCCGCCGGTCAGCGCGCGGATGCCGGTCACCCGGCCGTGTTCGACGGTAAGACCCGCGACGCTCGTATTCAGCGCGATCTCCACGCCCGCGTCGCGCGCCGATTTGAATAGCCGCGCGGCGAGCGCGTTGCCGAGCACGAGCGTAGTGCCGCGATGCGCCGAGATGCGCTGCAGCGCGTAGCGCCCCAGCAGCTTGCCGACGTGCCACGCGGCCGCCGCCGACTTGCCGGCGCGGCGCAACTTCGGAATGTCTTCGCGACTGATCATCATCCCGCCGAACAGCAGGAATTCGGGTAACGGGTCGCGCAATAACGCGAAGTCACGGCCGAGTTCGCGGCCATCGAACTTCACCGGTTCGAGCACGCGACCGCCGGCCGTCGCGCCGGGCAGGTCGGGATAGTAGTCGGGGTAGCGGCGCACCGGCTGCAGTTTCAGCTCGGTGTGCGCCTCGAGATAGCGGATCGCGGCATCGCCGTGCGTGAGGTACGCGCGCATTCGCGCGTCGTGCGCGGCGCCGGGGACGGTCTGTTCGAGATAGCGGCGCGCGGCGGCCGCATTGTCTGCGAGACCCGCTTCGTTCATCTTGTGATTCGCGGGAATCCACACCATCCCGCCGGAGATCGCGGTGGTGCCGCCGATTTTGCCGGTCGCTTCGACCAGCAACACGCGATGCCCGCGCACCGCGGCCACCGACGCGGCCGCGAGCCCCGCGGCGCCCGCGCCGACAACGATCAGGTCATAGTTCAGAGCAATCATGGTGACGCAGTGTAAGTGCGTGCACCGCGCGGCCGGAACTATGGAATTCCAATGGGCGCCATCGGTTTCGGATATAGGGGGGAGGCGACGCGTGGCGAGACCAGCATGCGTCGCAGCCCGGGTTGGACCGGGCGGGCTCGATCTGGGGCGAGCCGGCCCCGGGCGGTTCCTCTGCGGGAACCGCCGCAGCGTCGTTTAACGCTGACCGCCCATCGCGCGGGCGATTTTTTTATCGGTGTTGTACTGGCTCAGCGCATACACCGACCAGATCGCGGCCGGCACCCAGCCGATCAGCGTAATTTGCAGAATCAGGCAGATGATGCCCGCAAACGGACGGCCGATCGTGAAGAACTGCAGCCACGGCAGAAGGATGGCAAGCAAGAGACGCATGGTGATTTCCTGTTCGTGTGGTTGACGCGGCGCGGGTCGATCCGCGCGGGATGTGCGTGGTTCGTTAGTTGGGCGCGTCGGCCGAAGAATCAAGCGGCGTGAAACGCTGCACCTTCGCCCCGTCCACCTCGATCAGCTCGAAAAATACCGTCGACGGCCGGGTCCAGATCGTCCCGTTAGCCGCCTTGTAGACGATCATCGTGACCGTAGGATCCGATTCGAGAGTGGCCTCGCAAACCAGTTCGTAAATACCGCCTTTGTAGTGCCGGAAACGCACAGTGGATGCCCTCATGTTGGGTGAAATCGAAGCGACGGCGCGCACGCGGCGCGCTCAACCGCCTTCTTTCATCTGCTTCAGAATCTTGTAGACGGTCGCGCGGCCCATCGTCAGCACCGCGGCCACGTAGTTCGCCGAGCTGCGGCCGCGAAACGCGCCCTGCGCGTGCAGCGCCTCGACGATTTCGCGCTTGTGCTCGCGCGTCAGCGCATTGATGCCGATCTGCCGCTCGCGCAGCCACGTGTGCAGATAGGTGTTGATGCGGTCCTGCCAGTCGTCGCGGAACAGGTCCTCGCCGGGCGCGTCGCTCATCGCGCCGCCCTTGATGAACAGATCGAGCGTCGAGCGCACGTCCTCGAACACCGCGATGTTGAAGTTCACGCACATCATGCCGGCGGGCTTGCCGTCGTCGTCGAACAGGATGTTGCTCACGCAGCGCATGCGGCGGCCGTCCCAGTTCAGCTTCTCGTACGGGCCAATGGTCTGGCCGCGCGCCGCGAACAGCACGTCGTCGAGCACCGACGGCGCGCCGACCTCGAGCCGCGACAGATTGTTCGCCAGATACGCGATGGTCTGATCGCGCAGATCGTGAATCACCACTTCGGCGCACGGATAGAGCAGCGCGGCGATGCCGTCGGCGATCGGCGCGTAACGCTTGAGCAGCAGGTCTTTGACAGGAGACACGTTCGGATTGCGCATCGGATATCGCTGGGTTCGGAGGGGACGGCGGTGCTGGCGCGGCGCGGTTGCGTGGCCACGCCGCTGCGGCGACAGACGCAAGCGACGCAACGTTCGCGCGCTCGGCCGGCAGCCGGCAACTCGCCATTGTAGCGACCTCCCGCGGGCGTCGCGACCGCGCCGGTCAGCGGGCGATGGCGAGCTGGGCGGGTCGCTGTCGCTGCCGCTACCACTGCCGCCGCCCAGCGGGGCCAGAAGCAACGCCGGCGCAACTTCGCTGCAACTCCTCCGCTACTTCGCCCCAAGCCCACCCGAGACCACGCACTATTTTTGTCCGCCTCGCGAAGCGATTTTTTTCGTGGGATAAATGATCTGTATCCAACCGAACGGAGCAACCCGATGGCCACACTCGAAGCGCTTCGCGCCGTGCTCGACGACACCCGCACGCCGGAGATCATCCGCAACCACGTGATCGACTCCCTGCAATACGCGTTGCGCAACTACGGCCAGGTGTTCACGGCGAAAGAAGTCGAATGGCTGGCCAGCTGGGACGACGCGCGGATCCCGCTGGCCGCCGCGCGCGAGCAACAGAAACGGGTCGCCGACACGGTACGCTGACGCGGCTCCCGGCGTCGTCTGCCGTGCCGCGGCGCTCCGACGGCCCCGGCCCGCTGCGCGCAAAGCCCCGCCCGGCGGGCGTTCCAGCGCTGCACGGCAGTTGCCACTATCCAATCCGGCCCGTTTCAGGCAAAATATTGCAATAGTTGCAGTAAGCACCCATATAGCACTGGCAGCACCAGGCAGTCTCAAGCCGGCATCTCCGCACCACCCCCGACTGTTCGACCGCCGCTTTCCGCGGTCCCGTCATTCCGGCAATGCGCCGCATGCATTCGCCGTCGCGAGTAGCACACCGAGCGGTTCAGCTTCTTCCGTCCGATGCGCGCGAGTTCCGCGCCGCTTCTGCATTTTCGGTCGAACCCGCGCTTGCGCGCGACCGCTGAGTCATCGTCATTGCCATTGCTTGCGACATCGAGTCAGCCGGGCCCGGCCGGCCTGTGCCAACCAATTTTCATTGCGGCGCGCCCCCAGGTGCTGCGCCGCCGGTCCCCGTCGTCGCGCTGTTGCGACCGGCCCGCGCGGAGCGCGCGGGCAACGCGGGCAGCGACACGCGGACCACGCATACAGGACACGTTTTTGATGAATCCAGCAGTAAAGACCTACAAGGGCTACGAAATTCACCCGCTCGTCTATCCGCGCCGCCCGGCGAGCGCGGATGCGGGCCGCAATCCGGGCGCCGGTTACGACGCGTCGGTGCGGATCTGCCGCGTCGGCGCGAATCCGGCGGCCGACGGCCGGGTGTTTCGTCTCCAGTATCTGTTTCCGTTCGACGGCATGGGCAAGGCGCGCATCGCGTGCATGGCGCATGCGCAGAAGTTGATCGACGGCCAGGTGAGCGGCCAGTCGATCACCGATCTTTGAACGGCGTCATCGGCTCATCACAGATGTCGTGCAGCGTGCATTCAGGCCCCGTTGGGCGCCGCTGTCCGATTACCGCAATTGAATTGAAGTCGTGTTTGTCCGGTGCGCCGGCGGCCGACCTCCCCTTTATCCCATCGACCAGGAGTTATGCATGGCGAAAGAAGAACTGATTGAACTTGACGGCATCGTCGACGAAGTGCTTCCGGATAGCCGCTACCGCGTGACGCTCGATAACGGCGTCGTGGTCGGCGCCTATGCGTCCGGACGTATGCGCAAGAACCACATCCGTATTCTCGCGGGCGACCGCGTAACGCTCGAAATGTCGGTCTACGACCTGACCAAGGGACGGATCAATTTCCGTCACAAGGACGAACGCCCGAGCGGCGGCGCTCCGCGTCCGGCCTCGCAGGGCCAGCGGCGCCGCTGATTCGCCGCGGCGGTTTGCGGTTTGGCGACGCGATCGGGCATCGCGTTGCCAGGTAGTGCGATGCATTGCGGCCTCATGCACGGGGTGAAGCCTCGTGGTGAGGCCGGCACAGCGGGTGATCCGGTTTCCGACTCTCCGGTTTTCCGGTGCGCATCGCGCCAGCTATTGCGCGCGACTTTCGCCTGAATCTACCCGCCAAACACCGCCCCGATATCCCCGCCTTGCGCGCTTTTGCGCACCTGCGTCACCACCCGTTCCTCCAGCTCCGCCAGGTGCTCGCGCATCGCGGCCAAGGCGCTCGGCAAGTCTCCCGCATCGAGCGCATCGATGATTCGCGCGTGCTCGTCAGCCGAGCAGCTCGAACCCTTCGACGGATCGAATAGCGCCTTATACAACTCGGTCTTCGCGACCAGTTGACCGACCAGCCCGAGCAATTCGGTGCCGCCCGCCAGCTCCGTCAGCAGCACGTGAAACTGGCCGGCGAGACGCACGGACTCTTCGATCGCACCCGCCCGCAGCGCCTTTTCCTCGCCGCGTACATGCGCGCGCAGCCGGCGTTTATGCGCGGCGCTCAACGCGCCGCACAGCGATGCGACGATGCCCGCCTCGACGATCTGTCGCGCGCGATACACCTGACGAATGTCCTCCTCCGACGGCGACGGCACGAACGCGCCGCGATTCGCCTCCAGCACCAGCTTGCCCTCGTAGCCTAAGCGCGCAAGCACTTTGCGCAACGCGCCGCGCGTGCAGCCGAAGGCGGCCGCCAGATCGCGCTCGACCAGTTGCGCGCCCGGCCGCAAGCGGCCTTGCAGCAACGCCGCGGTAATCGACGCGTAAATGCGCTCTTCGACGCTTTGCGCGGTGTCGTCGCCGCCGGCCGTGGCTGAGGCCGTGGCTGAGGCCGTGGCTGAGGCTGCGGCTGGAGCGGATTCGGCAGCAGAGGATGGCGAGGGATGCCGGGAACGCGTAGCCATGAATTCAGTGAGCGGGTTGGAACAAAACGGGGGTTGGAACAAAAACCGAACGACGCCGCAGCATTCTAGCGACGGCTCGCCGCCGACGCCAATTCGCCCGTCTACCGCCTCGCTTATACCGGGCATTCGCGAAAATGGTTAACCATTATAAGTTATTATGGTTGACCAAAAACCGCCTGCCACTCTCGAGGTCGCCCCGTGAATTCGCCTTCCAGCGTCACCCCGCCCCACTCCTGCGCGAGCCGCTCGCACGCCGCGCTGACGCTGCATGAGCTCGTGTGGCTGGCGGTGATCGTCGTGATCGGCATCAATTTGCGGCCGTTGCTGACCTCGATCAGTCCACTGATGGCGACCATTCGAGGCGACACCGGCCTCAGCTTCTTTGGCGCGTCGCTGCTGACGAGTCTGCCGGTCATCGCGATGGGCGTCGGTGCGTTCGGCGCGGCGGCGCTTACGCACAGCATCGGCGAAACGCGCGGAGTCGCGCTCGGTCTGCAGGCGATCGCGCTCGCCTGCGCGGCGCGCTGGTTCGCGTCGAGCGGCGTCACGCTGCTCGCGACCGCGTTGCTCGCGGGCGCCGGCGTCGCCGCGATCCAGGCGCTGCTGCCGGCCGTCATCAAGCAACGCTTTCCCGCGCATGTGCCGCTCGCGATGGGCGTGTTCTCGGCGTCGATCATGGGCGGCGGCGGGCTTGGCGCGCGCTTGAGCCCGTGGGTCAGCCAGTCCGTGGAGTCGTGGCATGCGGGGCTCGCGGTGTGGGCGCTGCCGGCTTGTGTCGCGCTTGCTTGCTGGTGGGGGCTGACGCGGCGGGGTGGTGCTGGTGCTGGAGGAGCTGGCCGAGTCGGAGCCGGAACGGCACAGTCGGCGGTTGCCCCTGCGTCGGCCGCCGCTGCCGCATCCGCGTACTCCCCATCGCG
>NZ_MSDV01000013.1 GCF_001931485.1 Burkholderia sp. SRS-W-2-2016
GCGATGGGCAAGAAACGTCGGCAAGCTTCGCCCGACCGGTCTGAGCCGGCACGCGGCGATTCGCGAGTGCGCGCGGATTGCATGCACCGCTGGAACGGTCCGGTGCGGGCGCGCCGATTGTTAAGTCGCCGCGCAGCCCCTACATTCCCGGCATCGCTCTATTTACTTACCGGGAGACTTTCCATGATCGAGATTCGCCGTTCCGAAGAACGCGGCCACGCCAACCACGGCTGGCTCGACTCGTATCACAGCTTCTCGTTTGCCGATTACCGCGACCCCCAGCACGTGCATTTCGGTCCGCTGCGGGTGATCAACGAAGACCGCATCGCCGGCGGCCAGGGCTTCGGCGCGCACGGTCATCGCGATATGGAGATCGTCACGTACGTGCTCGAAGGCGCGCTCGCTCACCGCGACAGCATGGGCAACGGCTCGACGATCCGTCCCGGCGACGTGCAGCGGATGAGCGCCGGCACCGGCGTGCAGCACAGCGAGTTCAACGCATCGGCCGACGAGTCCGCGCATCTGTTGCAGATCTGGGTGATTCCGCAGCGCGCGGGCGATCAGCCCGGCTACGAGGAAAAGCGTTTCGACGCCGACAGCAAGCGCGGTCGCCTGCGGGTGGTCGCGGCGCCCGACGGCCGCGACGGCGCGGTGACGATCCACGCGGACGCATCGATCTACGCGGGGCTGTTCGACGGCGCGGAACGCGCGACCTTTGCGGTGCCGGCCGGGCGTCTCGTCTATGTGCACGTCGCGCGCGGCGCGCTGAGCGTGAACGGCACCGCGCTGAAGGCGGGCGACGCGGCGAAGCTCAGCGACGTCGATACGGTGACGCTGGAGAACGGGGAGAGCGCGGAAGTGCTGCTGTTCGATCTCGGCCAGTTGAACGGCTGATGCGGGATGCGCCGCTCCGCGACCGGCGCGAAGCTGCAAACCGCGGTTCAGGCGAGAACGCCAGAACGCCTGACCGCCAAAATGGCAAACGCCACGGAAAACTTCTTCCGTGGCGTTTTTTTATCCGCAAGACGGCCTCCCTGGTCCGCCCTGCAGCGCAGCGCGCTTACTGGTTGGCAGCCGGTGCGGGCGCCGCTGCCGGTGCCGACGCCGCGCCCTTACGATGCTCGAGGCGCTCGCGCATCTTCTCGTGACGCTCTTCCATCCGCGCGAAGCGCTTCTTCAGCGCGGTGCTGACGGTGGCCTTCTGCTGGTCGTTCAGGCCGTTGTAGAACTTCAGCCACGCGTCGGTGGTTTGCTGACGCAGTTGCGCATCCTTCTGTTCGATCTGCTGGTGGCCGGCGGCCATCGCGTTCAGGTCGAGGATCGGCTGTTGCTGCGCGGCCTTGAACTGGCTGCGGGCCTGTTCGTGGTTCGCGCGCATCGCCGCGTGGTTCTGCTTCATCGTCTCGAGCGCGCCTTGCCACTGCTTTTCCTGATCCGCGTTCAGCTTCAGCTGGTCGTGCAGTTGCGTCAGGTCCTTCATGAAGTGGCCGTGCCAGCCGCCGGGGCCGCCAGGGCCGCCGTGTGCGTGGTCGGCCGGTTGTGCGGCATAGGCGGCACCCGCGCCGAGGGCGAGAGCGGTGGCGGCAACGGCGAGAACGCGCGACATCTTTTTGGTGGACATATAAGGCTCCTTGTAATGGAATAGCCGACGGTGCAACCGGTCAATGGACTCGCCTGCATTCGGTAAGGCACAGCGTAGAGAACCGTGCCGGCCGCTGTGTTACGCGGCTGGGTGCGGCTATTACCGCCGATTACGCGCGGCTTTCACCGTAACACCCGGTAACCCTTGACGCGGTTCTGACAACGAAACTCCAATCTGGCGAGCGTTAAACTTCATCCCATGGCTACTCAAATACTTGTCGTCGACGACGACGTCGAACTGCGCGATCTGTTGCGCGACTATCTCGCCCGTCAGGGCATCGAAGTCTCGGTGCTGCACGACGCCGGCTCGCTCGAGCGCCGGCTCGAACGCGAGCGCCCGGACCTGATCGTGCTGGACCTGATGATGCCCGGCGTCGACGGGCTCACCGCGCTGCGCAAGCTGCGCGCGTCCGGCGACGACATCCCCGTGATCATGCTGACCGCGCGCGCGGACGACGTCGACCGTATCGTCGGGCTCGAGCTCGGCGCGGACGACTACCTCGGCAAGCCGTTCAACCCGCGCGAGTTGCTCGCGCGCGTGCAGGCGGTGCTGCGGCGGCGTCGCACGTTGCCGTCGGCGGCCGCGCCGGAGCAGCGCGAGCCGTTCAACTTCGGCCGCTTCACGCTGGACTTCCAGTCGCGCACGCTGCATCTCGAAGACAAGCCGCTCACGCTGTCGGGCAGCGAGTTCGCGCTGCTGAAGATTTTCGTCAATCACCCAATGCGCACGCTGACCCGCGAGCGCTTACTGGAACTGCTGCACGGTCCCGAGTACGACGGCACCGACCGCGGCATCGACGTGCAGGTGTGGCGCCTGCGTCGCATTCTCGAAACCGATCCGTCCACCCCGCGCTTCATCCAGACGGTGCGTGGCCGCGGTTACGTGTTCGTGCCGGACGGCGAGCAAAATGCGCCGGCCCATTGATTCGCTGTTCGGGCGGCTCGCACTGCTCGTCGTCGCGGTGCTGATGCTGTCGCATTTCGCGTGGTACGCGCTGATGCGGCTCGAACGCTCGCAACTGCAAACGCGCTACGCGGTCGAGGAGGCCACCTTCCTCGTCGACGCGGTGCGTCAGCACGTCGCCCGCACACCGGATCAACCGTTGCCGTCGCGCGTCAAGCTGGTCGATCCGACCAGCCCCGACGTGCCGGCGGTCAGGGAAGAGCCGTCGGCGCCGCTCGAGCGCTTTATCGACGACGTGCGCGACCGCATGCCGGCCGGCACCCAGGTGCGCGTCGGTCCGCCCGGCGGCCCGCCCACGCTGTGGGTGCGCGCGGCGACGGACCAGAACTGGATCGTGGTGCCGGTGCAGCCGCTGCGGGTGCCGCGCTCGCTGGACCGCACGGTGTTGTGGCTCGCGATCATCTTTTCGTTCGCGGTGATGGCGGCGCTGTTCGCCGCGTGGGCGTTGCAGCAGCCGCTGCGCTCGCTCGCCCAGGCGGTCACCCGCTTCGGCCGCGGTCTGCCGGTGCCGCCGGTGCCCGAGCGCGGCCCGCGCGAATTGCGCCAGCTCACGCATGGTTTCAATCAGATGGTGCAGGAGGTCGCGCGGACCGAGAACGATCGCGCGGTGATGCTGGCGGGCGTCGCGCATGACCTGAAAACGCCGCTCGCGCGGCTGCGGCTGCGCGCGGAAATGATGGACGACGCGAAGACGCGCGACGGCGTGGTGCGCGACGTCGATTCGATGACGCATATCGTCGAGCAGTTTCTGGTGTTCGCGCACGACGGCGCCGATCGCAGCGAGCCGGTCGAAGTGGATGCGCAGTGCGAGCGCGTGGTGCGCAGCTATCGGGCGGTCGCCGCCGGTGCGCCGACCGTGCGGACCGAACTGAATGCGGGGCCGTCGTTCCTGCTGCCGGCGGCCACGCTCGACCGGATCCTGTCGAACCTGCTCGACAACGCGCACGCGTATGGCGCGCCGCCGGTGGTGGTCGCTACCGCGCGTACTCCGCAGGGCTTCACGCTATCGATCAGCGACAACGGCAGCGGCATCGCCGCCCAGGATCTGATCAACGCGAGCCGACCGTTCGTGCGGCTCGATCCGGCGCGCGGCGGCAATGGCCACAGCGGATTAGGTCTGGCGATCGTCGAGCGGCTGGTGCGGCGCGCGGGCGGCGAATGGCAGATCGGCAACCATGGCGGCCGCGGTTTGCGGGTGCTGATGAGCTTTCCGTTCGAGGTGTTGCCGCGCGAGACGGCGGCTTCGGAACACGCGTGGTAGAAGCCTGGTAGCAATCAGGCGGAAGCAGCGGAGTACGGCGAAGAGGTGAAGGGGGAAGCGTCGCGATGCGGGCGCCGGGCGTCGGCATCGCGTTGGGGGTACAGCAGTTGTACGTCAGTGCCGCTTCAGCGGTGCCTTAGTCCGCGAACAGCGTATTCAACGCGTTGGCCGTCTCGCTATCCACGGTATTCCACGTGACCGTGTCCGCCTCGAAGATGTAATGCGTCGTGTATTTGCCGAGGCGCGCGAGTATTTCCTCCTGAATCAATTCCGGTGCGACTTCCAGTTTCAGATACCACGCGGTGGATGACAGCCGCGTCTGGAACGCGCCGTATTCGGCTAGCAGATGGTCGAATGCATCAGCGTCCTGATCGCGACAGACAATCACCAGATTTCCCTTCATGCGAATCTCCCGTTAGAGCAGTAGCGACAATCGAATGTCAGGTTCGATGATACCTGCTTAGTCGCGGGAGGCTCGGTGCTGCGGGCAGCAGACTGATGCGCACGTGCGCTGCGCATTCACCACTTCTTCACCACGCATTCACCGCGGTGCGCGTCGGCGGCGCGGTGTCGTCGGGCGGCAGCGCTTCGGTGCGGTCGCGCCCGCCGGTCTTGGCCGCGTACAGCGCGGTGTCGGCGCGGCTCATGATGCGCTCGGGCAGATCGTCGGGCGACAGCTCAGTGATGCCGATGCTCACGCTCAAGCCCGCCGAGGCCGGCAGCTTCGGCGACGGCACCGCCTTCAGGCGCAGCCGCAAACGCTCGACCACGTCGCGCCCGCTCGCGAGATCGGTGGCCGGCAGCAACAGACCGAACTCCTCGCCGCCGAGCCGGCCGATCGCGTCCGAGCTGCGCAGCTCCGCGCGGCAGGTGTCGACGAAATGCTCGAGCGCGCGGTCGCCGGATGCGTGGCCGAAGCGGTCGTTGATCTGCTTGAAGTGGTCGAGGTCGGCGATCGCCATGCACACCGGCTCGTGATTCGCCCGCGCGCGCTCGATCTCGCGCCGCAGCAGGTCGAGGAAATAGCGCCGCGACAGCGCGCCGGTCAGCGCGTCGTGCCGCGCCTCGGCCGACAGCAGCGTATTGGCCGACTGCAATTGCTCGGCGAGATCGCGGGTGGCCCGGTGGTGACGCCGCTCGCGCACATAGGACACGGTGATCACCCACGCGAGCGCGACGGTGCCGGCCAGCGTCAGAAACACCAGCAGATGGTCGCGCTTGTGATTGCGCAGCAGCTCGGGCCATGCGGCGAGCGGATCGACCAGATGCGCGGACAGCCCCGAATTCAACCCGCTGCGGGACTGATAGAGCGCCGGCGCCGGCTGCCGCGACATGCCGAACAACTGCCCGGCGACCGCCGCGGGCACCCACGGCGCGCGTTCGCGCAGCTCGGTGTCCTCGCGGATCAGCATCTCGGGAAAGGTCTCGCGGCGGTAGATCAGGCGGCGCTCGGCGGCGGTCATCTGGGTGACGCGGGTGTTCGGCAGCGCATGGCCTTCGAGTTCGCTGTTGTGCGCCATGATGATCACGCCGTTGTCGTCGGCGACGAAGGTGCCCGCGTGGGCGACCCAGTGGCGCAGCCGCGCGATGCCGACCTTGGCGACCACCGCGCCGACCAGCAGCCCGTCCGCATAAACCGGCGCGGCGATGAAGATGCCCGGCTCGCCGCTCGCGCGACCCACCCCGTACGCTTCCGCGAACGCGCCGAGCAGCGCGTTGGTCAGATAGCCGCGCGCGCGCATGTCGACGCCGACGAACGATTGCTGCGCGCCGTCGGGATTGTCGATCGTGCTGCTGGAGGCGACGCAGATGCCGTTCGCGTTGACGATCCAGATCTGGTCGAGCCCGGAGAAGCCCTGCGCGTCGTGCAGGAACTTGCTGACCGAGGTCATCCGCGGGTTGTTGAGCAACGCGGCGCGCAGCGCGGGTTCCGCCGTCTCGCTGTTCGCGGCATAATTCTGCGCTTGCACCAGGGCGCGCTGGACGACGTCCATTTCGGCCATGGTTGCGGGGATGGCGCGAGACATCGCGAGGTCGCTGGCGATCACTTCAGCCATGTTGTCGACGATCGACATGGACATTTGCCGCTGGGTACGCAGCGCCGCGTCCAGCTCTTGCTGTACCATCCGGTCCGCGACCATGCCGGCCACGAACCAGCAAACCAGTACGATCAGCGCGAAGCTGACCGGTCCGGCTATCTGGCGCAAGGTTGTCCTGTTCATCGACCCTCTGATCCGTCTGGCTGTGACATGCAACTTGCTCAATCGTGGCAGCGCGCTCGCGCTGTGTCGGTTCCCGCGGCGATCATTGCGCCGGCCGCGGTTCCGGCCCGTCGCAAGCAGGGTTCGCCGCGTCGCCGCAGCGGCCCCGGATGAGCCGTTTCTAAACAGGTACGTCGACTCCTGATTTTAACCGTCATGGGGCCCGACGCCACCGTTATTGCTAGGGATGCCGCCCGGATAGCGCGGCCGATCAGGTTGTTAACGGCTGTCGCCGCGGTTTCTTGATGGTCTGGCGGTGCTCCGGCGGCGCCTCGCCGGCAACCTCGCCGCGCGGTGCCGCTCGCGTATGTGGCTTGCGCGCCACGGCGCCGGCGGGTCGCGCGACGGGGCGCCCGCAGTCCGCGGAAAGCACGGTACAGTGCGGCGCGGCAAACCCGCGCCGAGGCTTGCCGAAGGCTTACGCCACGGGGCTGCGGCCGGTTTCGCGAATTGCGGCGCCAAGGTTGTGCCTGAAACATCGGATGGTGTAGTGTCGTGCCGTCCAAACGAGGAGAGCCCCGCCGGCCTTCGGGCGGCGTCCGCGCCGACAGCGATCCGGCGTGACGGTTGTGGTGCTGGACCGCTCGTCCACCCACCCGGCCGTTGCCGGACCACGTGTCTCCAACGCTAACGAATTACCACGCACGCGTGTTTTGCCATGCCTGATTTCCGCTTTCCGGACCGATCCATAGACCGCCGTGCGCTCGTCGCGGCCTCCTTCGAGCGTTCGCATGCCTGTTCCGACGGGGAGGGTCTCTGATGGATTTCAGCTTCAACCTGAAACGCACCGCCAACGCGTCCGCATGGCGGGTGCTGCCCAATCGCTGGGACTTCGTCGCGTTTCCGCTGATCATCTGTCTGATCGCGATGGCCTCGATCGGCTTTCATGAAACGCTCGCGCCGATGTCGACGCTGAAGACGCAGTCCATCTCGCTCGATCCGGCCAACCTGCCCGAGTACGCGATGCGCACCACGCTGCGGATGCTCGCGGCGATGGTCGCGTCGCTGATCTTCACGCTGGTGTACGGCACGCTCGCGGCCAAGAGCCGCCGCGCCGGCCTCGTGCTGGTACCGATTCTCGACATCCTGCAGTCGGTGCCGGTGCTCGGCTACATCTCGTTTACGGTCACCTTCTTCCTCGCGCTGTTCCCGGGCCGCGTGCTCGGCGCCGAGCTCGCGGCGATCTTCGCGATCTTCACGAGCCAGGCGTGGAACATGACGTTCAGCTTCTATCAGTCGCTGCGCACGGTGCCGCGCGATCTCGACGAAGTGTCGCGCGGGTTCCATCTGACGTCGTGGCAGCGCTTCTGGAAGCTCGAAGTGCCGTTCTCGATGCCGGGCCTGATCTGGAACATGATGATGTCGATGTCGGGCGGCTGGTTTTTCGTCGTGGCGTCCGAGGCGATCACGGTCGGCAATAAAACGATCACGCTGCCGGGCATCGGCGCGTACCTCGCGCAGGCGATCTCCGACCAGAACCTGCACGCGATCGGCTGGGTGATTCTGGCGATGACCGTGGTGATTCTCGCGTACGACCAGTTCCTGTTCCGTCCACTGGTCGCGTGGGCCGACAAGTTCCGCATGGAGTTCACCAGCTCGGGCGACGCGCCCAAATCGTGGCTGCTCGACCTGATCCGCCGCACCCGCCTGATTCACCGTCTGCTGGTGCCGCTCGGCTGGATGTTCGCGCGCGCCGCGCGGGTGCGTTTCCAGCTGCCGTCGTTCAGCGCGCCGCGCTTCCATATTCCGCAGACCGAGAAGAGCTCGAAGCTCGGCGACATCGTGTGGGCGACGCTGGTGCTGCTCGTCACCGTGTTCGTCGTGTATCGCGTGTTCCTGTACGTGCGCACCGGCGTGTCGCTCGAAGAGGTCGGCCACGTGCTGGTGCTCGGCTTCATCACGCTGCTGCGCGTGGTGGTGCTGATCGCGATCGCGTCGGTGATCTGGGTGCCGGTCGGCGTGCTGATCGGCCTGCGTCCGGCGCTCGCCGGAAAGATCCAGCCGCTCGCGCAGTTCCTCGCCGCGTTCCCGGCGAACCTGCTGTTCCCGGTGTTCGTGATCGCGATCGTGCGGTTCCATCTGAACCCGGATATCTGGCTGTCGCCGCTGATCGTGCTCGGCACCCAGTGGTATATCCTGTTCAACGTGATTGCCGGCGCGAGCTCGTACCCGAACGACTATCGCGAGGCGGCCAAGAATTTCCACATTCGCGGCTGGCAATGGTGGCGTCAGGCGATGCTGCCGGGCATCTTCCCGTACTACGTGACCGGCGCGATCACCGCGTCGGGCGGCGCGTGGAACGCCAGCATCGTTGCCGAATTCGTCCAGTGGGGCGACACCAAGGTGGCCGCGCACGGCCTCGGCGCCTATATCGCGCAGACCACCGCGGCGGGCGATTACCCGAAGATCATCGTCGGCATCGCCGTGATGTCACTATTCGTGACCCTGTTCAACCGTCTGCTGTGGCGTCCGATGTACGCCTACGCCGAAGGCAAGCTCCGCCTAGATTGAGAAACAAAGGCCTAACGCGATGCAAAATCCTAAAGCTGCTATGACCGCCGCGCCGATCCAGACGCCGCCGAAGCCCCCGCGCCTCGGCGAGGAAATCCTGCGCGTGAAGGACGTGTGCCGCGGCTTCAACAAGACTCAGGGCGAGCTGCTCGTCCTCGACGACGCGAATCTGTCGCTGCGCGAAGGCGAGATCGTCGGCTTGCTGGGCCGCTCGGGCTCGGGCAAGTCGACGCTGCTGCGTATCATCGCCGGTCTGATCGAGCCGACCGACGGCGAAGTCACCTATATGGGCAAGCCGCTCGACGGCCCGGCCAAAGGCGTCGCGATGGTGTTCCAGACCTTCGCGCTGTTCCCGTGGCTGACCGTGCTGCAGAACGTGGAAGCGGGTCTCGAGGCGCAGGGCGTCGGCGCGAGCGAGCGGCGCACCCGCGCGCTCGCCGCGATCGACCTGATCGGTCTCGACGGTTTCGAAAACGCGTATCCGCGCGAGCTGTCGGGCGGGATGCGCCAGCGCGTCGGCTTCGCGCGCGCGCTGGTGGTCGACCCGACGCTGTTGCTGATGGACGAGCCGTTCTCCGCGCTGGACGTGCTGACCGCCGAAACGCTGCGTACCGACCTGCTCGATCTGTGGACCCAGGGCCGCATGCCGATCAAGGCGGTGCTGATCGTCACGCACAACATCGAGGAAGCGGTGTTCATGTGCGACCGGATTCTGGTGCTGTCGTCGAATCCGGGCCGCGTGATCGCCGAGATCAAGGTGCCGTTCAAGCATCCGCGCAATCGTCTGGACCCGGCGTTCCGCCGTCTCGTCGACGAGATCTACGCGAAGATGACCGCGCGCCAGACCGACGAGAAAACCCGCAAGGGGCTCGAGCTGCACAGCTGGCTGCCGCATGTGTCGACCAACCTGATGGCGGGTCTGATCGAAACGCTGGCGGCCGCGCCGTACCACGGCCGCGCGGACATGCCGGAAATCGCGCGCTCGCTGCATCTGGAGGTCGACGATCTGTTCCCGATCGCCGAAGTGCTGCAGCACCTCGGTTTCGCCGACGTGCGCGAGGGCGACATTTTCCTGACGCCGCCGGCGCGGGTGTTCGCGGAGTTCGGCACCCAGGAGCGCAAGATGATGTTCGCCGAGCATCTGCTGCGCCACGTGCCGCTCGCCGCGCGAATCAAGAAAGTGTTGAACGAGCGGCCCGGGCATCGCGCGCCGCGGGTGCGCTTCGAGCAGGAACTGGAAGACTTCCTGTCCGACAGCGCCGCCGAGGAAACGCTCGACGCGGTCATCAACTGGGGCCGTTATGGGGAAATCTTCTCGTATAACGACCAGACCGAAATCTTCAGTCTGGAGGACGTGGAGTCCTGAGCCGCATCCGGTGGCGCTGACGGGATCGTCGGCGTGACAGAAAAAACGGCCCGATCGGCGTATGCCGGTCGGGCCGTTTTTTTGTGACTGCGGACTGCGTTACTGCAGGCTGCCCCAGCGGCTGACCGCCGGTTCGGCCGTCGCCCATTTCCAGCCCTTGTCCTGCTGGCAGGCGGTTGCCGTGAACCACTGCTCGGGCGAGTCGGGTTTGTCGCCGTCCTGCACCGAGAAGACGAATTCCTTGCACAGCACGAGCGCCGAATTGATCGCGTGGGTTACACGCACCTGGCCGTGACCGTTCTCGATCGGCAGCGTGTGCTTGACCGACCACGGCTTGGTCTCGCCGACCGACATCGTGCCGACGAGCGCCGCCATCAGGTCCTGCTGATCCTTGTGCATGCTGCGCATGTAGCGGGCGACCGCTTCGTCGGTGGCGGCCTGCACCGCGATGCCGACGCCGAGCGCGACGGCCGGATTGCTGGTCACGATCCCGGATGCGACGCCCGCGGCCGCGCCGCTGGCCGCACCGATCGACGCGCAGCCGCTCGTGAGCAGACTCGCGCCGACGCATAGCGCGCCGGCCGCGAACAGCCGCAGCCGGTGGCCGGCGAACGGCAGCGCGCGCGCACGGTCCGCGCGTTGCGGATCGCGCCGGGTCGTATCGGGTGAGGGTTGCGGTGAAGCGGAACGCGCGCTCATTGCAGCGCGCCCCAGCGCTCGGTGGCGGGCTCGGCCGATGCCCAGCGCCAGGTCTTGCCGTCGCGGCAGACCGACGCGATGTAAAACGCGCTGTTTGCCGGCACGTCGCGCTTCGCTTCCTGATCGACGGAGAAGACGATTTCCTTGCAGTCGAGCGCGCCGGTGCTGATCATCCGGCTGACGGTCACGCGACCGTGTTCGTCGTCTTCGATCGGGAACGAGTGGTTGATGCTCCAGGGGGCGACCGCGCCGACGTCGAGCGGACCGGCTGCCTGGGCGATGCTGTTCTGCGTATTGCGATGGACCACGCGTTCGGAATACTGCACGCCGGCGCGCGCGGCGGCGACTGCGCCGAGACCAATACCGGTCGCGACCGCCGCGTTGCTGGTGACCTTGTTGGCCACCGCCGCACCCGCGATACCGGCGCCGGCTACCGCGCCTTCGTTGTAGAGCGAGCCGCAACCGCTCAAGGTCGCCGACACTGCCAACGCCAGCGCGATCAGCGCCGTTGCGTGAGGGCGTTTGCTCGCGACAACGGTTTTCACGCTGCCTGCCCACACCATGTTCTTTTGCATTTCTCTTGTCCCTGCCCGTACAGGTGCCATCGATCACGCGCGAGGAGCATGTGAACGAGCGGCACGTCGTTCATTACGCTGCCGCATTGTGCAGGATGCGATTTGTAATTGGCAGCAGAAAAGTGCAAGAAATTGCAAAACAGCGTGCGACGGCAGGGGATCTCTGATCCCGCGCGGGAAGAATTTGCCTGGTTATCCCAAGTAATTTGCGGGCGAGGAAAATTTGCCGTGGGAGTAGTACGAAAAGGGGATTCGGCAGAGAGGCCGCGCTTGAACGAGTGCTTTGCGCGGGACCTTACGTGCAGATAACTGGGGGCTGCATGGTGTGCCGCGGAGAGCAGCGATTAGCAAGAAAGCGTGAGCCGCTACCCTGGCGGCAGCGGCTCACAGTGTGATACATCGTGACATTCGCCGGCACTAAGACGGACGCTCACTGATCGCCATCGTCCTCGCCGCTTTCATCGCCGTAAGCGCTCAAGCGGTTATAGAGCGTTTTCAGACTGACGCCGAGCGCTTTGGCCGCGCGTCGTTTGTCGCCGCCGCAGTACTTGAGCGTGCCGAGAATGATCTGCTTTTGCGCGTCGGCGAGCGGCGTGCCGATCCAGACGCTCATCGCGTCGCCCTGCGTGACCGCTTTCTTGACCCGTGAGGCCAGATGCGGATGCGGCAATTCGACGGTCTTCTCCGCGAGAATGAACGCGCGATACACGGCGTTTTTCAGCTCGCGCACATTGCCGGGCCACGACCACGCGCGCAGCGTTTCGAGCGAGCGCTTGCTGAAACTCTTGCTGGTGCCTTCCTGCTGATTGAGCTGCGCGAGGAAATGCTGCGCGAGCAGTTCGCGATCGTTTTCGCGCTCGCGCAGCGGCGGCGCGCGCAACGGGAATACCGCGAGGCGGTACATCAGGTCCTCGCGCAGGCCGTTTTCCTTCACCGCGACCGCGGGGTCGCGATTGGTCGCGGCGATCACGCGCACGTTGCCGCTGATCAGATCGGTGCCGCCGACCCGATAGAACGTGCCGGTCTCGAGCGCGCGCAGCAGTTTGACCTGGCGCACCGGCGCCATTTCGGTGATTTCGTCGAGAAACAGCGTGCCGCCGTTCGCATGCTCGAAGTAACCGATGCGGCCTTGCACCGCGCCGGTGAAGCTGCCTTTTTCGTGGCCGAACAGCTCGGCTTCGATCAGTTCATCGGGAATCGCGCCGCAGTTCACGGCGACGAACGCGCCGTCCTTGCGGCTGCTGCGCTCGTGAATCGTGCGGGCGATCAGCTCCTTGCCGGTGCCCGATTCGCCGATGATCAGCGCGGTCGCGTCGGTATCGGCGACCCGCTCGATCTGCTCGTACAGATCCAGCATCACCGGCGACGAGCCAAACAGCAAGCCGTACGATTTCAGTCCCGCCACGCTGTCCGCGACGCGCTGCTTCGCTTGTGGCGAAGCATTGCTGCCGGCGGAGACGGCGGGCGAGTCCAGATCGATTGACGCCATAAACGGGGAGTCCTGTGCAAATGAAGTTCGTGTTGCGGCGCGCAGGCCTTGAACGCGATAGTTCGAACAGCCACTATCTCACAAATATCGATTTAACCACTTCGGCACTGTTTCCGGCAAACCCGACAATCGGGCGCGCGAAAGCGTCGCGCACGATCGGTCGAAACTGCTTGAAGCACGCCTTTTTCAAGCATCGAAGCGATAAATTTACCGGGCACACGCTTTGCGTGATTGACCGATCTATTCAGTCGTGCGAGCTTTTCAGCGGCGACGATCGACAGCCGCCGACAAGCGCGCACGGTTCGATCGGGCGACGCTCGCGAAGCGCGAAGCGCGGGCGAACGCCGATCCAGACGAGGAGTGAAAATGACAGACACCACGCAACAACTTGCACTCGGCGGCCAGAAGATCGTCGAAGACCTTCGGGTGCTATTGAGGGATTCGGAGGAAATGCTGCGGCTCGCGGCGAACGTGCCGGGCGAGGGCGTCGATGCGCTGCGCAATCGGCTCGGCAGCCACGTCGAAACATTGCAGTCGGCGTTGGGCGACGCGCAGCGTAACGTGCAGCACCGCTACCGGGTGGCGACCGTGAGCACCGAGCAATACGTGCGCCGCAACCCGTGGCGCTCGCTCGCACTCGCGGCCGGCGCCGGTTTCGTGCTCGGCGTGCTGGTCTCGCGTTAGGTCAGGCGCCGCGCTGTGTCGCTCGATTCACGTCGCCGCGCCGCGCATCGCGCGCGATCCGCATCACCGGATGGTTTGCATCCCGACCCAAGCTAAGGAGTTCACGATGGCACGACCCACAATTGGCATCTTCGGCGCCTTGATGGCGCTTGGCGGCTTTCTGGCGGTTCGCTACGTGCAGAACCGGCGCGGCGGACAGTTTTCCGCGACGCGCGAGCTCAATCGCTGGGAAAACGAGGGGGGGGCGGTGGCGTCGCCGGTGACGGTGGCGGCCGAGGTCGCGCCTGCCGCGCACGGCGGCAACGGTTCGGGCCAGGTGAACGGCGAGAGCCGGGCGTGGCCGTTTCCGCGCAGTTGATCGGTGATTACGCGCTGGTCCGGCGGCTTTACCGGCGCTGCGCCGCGGCGGCCGGAGTCGTCGGGCGGCGTCCCGAATACATTGTTAAATGCATCCTATAAAGACGTATAATGGATAAATAGACAACAATGCAGCGAAGATTGACGCATTCTCGCGCATAATTGTTGCAATTTTTTATGAAATGGCCGGCGCGATGCGAATGCGTCGTATCTTAGTCGGCTGTCTCCGCGGCATGCCCGCTCGCATGCTTCGCCTATTTCCTACCCACGCTTGCAGGCTTTCGAAACGCGATGCCACATGTACTGATTGTCGATGACGACGCAAGTACCCGCGAGGCGCTTTCCGCCATCATCGGGGAAGACGGCCTGACCACCGCCACCGCGGGCGATCTGCGCGAAGCACGGATTCAACTGGTCCGGCAGATGCCGGACGTCGTTTTCACCGACCTGAAGCTGCCCGACGGCAGCGGGGTCGACCTGTTCGAAGATCTCGATCCGCGCTCCGGCGTCGAGGTGATCGTGATCACCGGTCACGCGACGGTGGAGTCGGCGGTCAGCGCGCTGAAAATGGGCGCGACCGACTACCTCGTGAAACCGATCAACATGCAGCGCGTGAAGGCGATCCTGTCGCGCCTGCCGCGCGCCGGCGACCTGAAGGCCGAGATCGGCACGCTGCGCGGCGAGCTGCGCCGGATGGGCCGCTTCGGTCTGATGCTCGGCAATTCGCCGGCGATGCAGGAGGTCTACGACCAGATCAGCCGGGTCGCGCCGACCGCTGCGTCGGTGATGCTGGTCGGCGAATCGGGCACCGGCAAGGAAGTCGCCGCGCAGACGCTGCACGAGCTGAGCCTGCGCCGCAAGCACGCGTTCCTCGCGGTGAACTGCGGCGCGATTTCGCCGAACCTGATCGAATCGGAAATGTTCGGCCACGAGCGCGGCTCGTTCACTGGCGCCGATCGTCAGCACAAGGGCTATTTCGAGCGCGCGAACGGCGGCACGCTGTTCCTCGACGAAATCACCGAAATGCCGATCGAGCTGCAGGTGAAACTGCTGCGCGTGCTCGAGACCGGCATGTTCATGCGGGTCGGCACCACCAAGGAAATCGAAACCGACGTGCGCCTGATCGCGGCGACCAATCGCGATCCGGAGCAGGCGGTGCTCGAAGGCAAACTGCGGCTCGACCTGTATCACCGCCTGAACGTGTTTCCGATCAGCCTGCCGCCGCTGCGCGAGCGTGGTAAGGACGTCGAACTGCTCGCGCAGGCTTTCCTCGACGAACTCAACGAGCGCCACAGCACGAAGAAGCATTTCCCCGCCGCGGTGAAGGAGATGCTGCTGTCGTATCCGTGGCCCGGCAACGTGCGCGAGCTGAAGAACTACGTGCAGCGCGCGCATATCATGTCGAGCGCGGATTCGGACAGCACGGCGACCGTGCCGCTGCAGATTTCGCTGTCGAAGCCGGCGGCCGGCACCGCGATCACGATTCCGTTCGGCACCTCGCTCGCCGAGGCCGACCGTCAGCTGATTCTGGCGACGCTCGAACAATGCGGCGGCGTGAAGACGCGCGCCGCGGAGATTCTCGGCATCAGCCTGAAGACGCTGTATAACCGCCTCGTCGAATACGGCAACGATGCACGCGATGACGGCGACGCCAGCGACGAGTCGCGCGCGCTCGGCGGCGCCGACGTCTGATACCTCTGATTCGCGGCGGCCGCGCGAGGTGCGCGGCAACCGTCGCGAGCTGCCGCCCGCGTTGCCGGGCGGTGGCGCATAACCTTCTCCCTACAGTACACAGCACTCACACAGCACGTATAACGGCACAGCCCTTGCTGCGTTCCTGAGGAACGTAAAACGAGGTCACCGACATGCCGCACAACGCTGCCGTTCCCGAGCCGCTCCTGCCGCACTACGCCCACCGGCCCGAGCCGGTCGAACCGCCCACGCCGCCGGCCCCACCGCCGCCGGGTCCCGGCGAGCCCGATACGATTCCCGGTCCCAGTCCCGAACCCATCGAGCCGATCGAACCGGTGTCGCCGCCGATCGGCGATCCGCCGCCGCAGCCCACGCAAACGCCGCAGGCGCGCTCCACGCGCGAGCACGCTGCGCTGCGGTGCTGAAGTAGTGAAGCGGGGCTACGCAGAAGCCCGCTTTCTGCGGCTGCGCCGGCCGCGTTTTCGTCTGTTGAAAGCGTTGATGCGGTGCGGCGAATTTGTGTACTTGTTACAAAGCCGGCGCATGTTTTACCGGCAATTTACCGTTGCGCTTCCTAGACTGTATTGATCCCGCCACAAGCGGCGCGCTTCCCCTGGAGGCATCGATCATGAGACATCCCGCATTGCGTCGTTCCGCGCGGCATGCGAAGCGCGGTCCCCGGCCAGCCGACATCACCGCCGAGCCGGCGGTGGCGCCGGACCCCGCCGCGCAGAACCGGATCGCGCCGCACACGCCGCCGGACGGCGAGCACAACCAGGGCGGCGTGCGTCAGGAAGGCCTCGAATACCAGCGCGATCTGGGCTCCGAGCAGGACGCCTGACCGGCGCCGCGTCGGCACGCGAGGGCCGCGCGATCCGCGTCAGCGCGGCCTGCGCAGACGCTGCGGTCCGCGGCTGGCTTCCGGCGACGAAGATTCCGGCTTTACCCGATAACGAAGAAAAACCTTCTTCGCGACTTGTTAGGGTCGCGCGCTTTTACTCGTCCGTCACATTTGCACACAATTTCCTTTCTGATATCTCTTAAATCGGCACGCGACTTGCATGCACTGTTTTGGCGCATATCCGCATACAACGAAACAATGGAGCACTAATGAGCAGATTGATCGTGGTATCGAACCGTGTCGCGCCGATCCAGGAAGCGCGCCCCGCAGCGGGCGGGCTCGCCATCGGCGTGCTGGACGCGCTCAAGGAGACAGGCGGCGTCTGGTTCGGCTGGAGCGGCGAAACGGTGAGCGAGCCGTCCGCGCCCGTGATCGAGAAACAGGGCAACGTCACGTACGCGACGGTGGGCCTCACCAAGCGCGACTACGATCAGTACTACCGCGGATTTTCGAACACGACGTTGTGGCCGACCTTCCACTACCGCAATGATCTGTCGCGTTACGATCGCCAGGAATACGCGGGCTACCAGCGCGTCAACGCGATCTTCGCGAAGCAGCTCAAGGAGCTGCTGCGACCCGACGACATCATCTGGGTGCACGACTACCATCTGCTGCCTTTCGCGCGCGATCTGCGCGAGCTCGGCGTGCAAAATCCGATCGGCTTTTTCCTGCACATTCCGTTTCCGGTGCCCGAAGTGCTGCGCACGATTCCGCCGCACGAGGAACTCGTCAAGGCAATGTGCAGCTATGACGTGATCGGCTTTCAGACCGAAGCGGACCGCCAGTCGTTCGTCGACTATATCGAGCGCGGCCAGCACGGCACGTCGAGCGAGGACGGCATCGTCCACGCGTATAACCGTTTCCTGAAAGTCGGCGCGTATCCGATCGGGATCTATCCGGACGCGATCGCGAAAGCCGCCGAGCAGTTCACCGACCGCAAGCCGGTCAAGAGCCTGCGCGACGGCATGCGCGGCCGCAAGCTGATCATGAGCGTCGACCGGCTCGATTATTCGAAGGGGCTGGTCGAGCGCTTCCAGGCGTTCGAGCGTCTGCTGCAAAACGCGCCGGGTTGGCATGGCCGGGTCTCGCTCGTGCAGATCGCGCCGCCGACGCGCGCCGATGTGCAAACCTATCAGCGTATCCGTCAGACCCTCGAAGGCGAGGCGGGCCGCATCAATGGCCGCTTCGCGCAGCTCGACTGGACCCCGATCCAGTATCTGAACCGCAAGTACGAGCGCAATCTGCTGATGGCGCTGTTCCGGCAGTCGCAGGTCGGCTACGTGACGCCGCTGCGCGACGGGATGAATCTGGTCGCTAAGGAGTACGTCGCGTCGCAGGATCCGGCCGATCCGGGCGTGCTGGTGCTGTCGCAATTCGCCGGCGCCGCCGAGCAGTTGCCGGGCGCGCTGGTGGTCAATCCGTTCGACCTGTCGCAGATGGCCGAGGCGCTGGAGCGCGCACTGTCGATGCCGCTCGCCGAGCGTCAGGCACGTCACGCGGACATGATGAAGCCGATGCGGGAGAACAACCTGTCGGTGTGGCGCGATACCTTCCTCGACGATCTGCGCAATGTCGCGACCGCGACCTCGGTGACGGCCAAAGCGGTAAAGCTCGCTGACGTGACGGCATCGTCCTGAGTGGACGGGCGCCGCCCGCTCAAGCGGGCGGTGCGGATGCCGATCACGTCTCCGGGCAGTGCCGCAGGGAAGATCGGAGAACGAAGTAAAAGCGAAAGGGCGCGCATCGCGTGGCGGCGATGCGCGCCCTTTGGCGTTTTGGGCGGATACGCTGCAAACGCGAGAGCCGTAGCGGTGCTGCATCGAGGCCGGCCGGAGCGCTCGTGCGGGCGCGTTGCACTTCGAGCGCCGGGCGCGCCCTCGGTCCCTCACGCGTGCTGCGGACCCTGCTGCGTGACCCGCAGCGTGCTGACCACCGCCGCGACCGCCGAGAAGCCCGCGGCCACGTACAGCGCGATCACCGGCCCATGCTGCGGCGCGACCCCGAAGATCAGCGCGACCAGCGCCGCGCCGAGCGTCTGCCCGGTCAGGCGCGCGGTGCCGAGCATCCCGCTTGCGCCGCCGCTGCGATCGCGCGGCGCCGACGCCAGCATCGTGCGATTGTTCGGCGACTGGAAGATGCCGAAGCCCGCGCCGCACAGCGCCATTCGCCACGCGATCTGCAACGCGTCCGGATGCGGGCCGAGCGTCGCGAGCAGCAGCAACCCGACCGTCAACGCGGCGAGGCCGATCCCGCCGAGCCAGCCCGCCGACAGCTTGTCCGACAGCACCCCGGAGATCGGCGCCGCGATGATGATGATCGCGGGCCACGGCGTCATCAGCAGTCCGGTCTCGACCTGCGACATGCCGAGCGTTTCCTGCAGCATGAACGGCAGCGACACGAAGGCCAGCATCTGCGCGCAGAACGAACAGACCGACGTGCCGATCGACAGCGCGAACACCGGAATGCGCAGCAGATCGATCGGCAGCAGCGGCGCGGTCTGGGTCAGTTGACGGCGCACGAAGAAGTAGCCGATCACGAGCGCGCCGAGCGCTTCGAGCGTCACGTAGCCGAAATTCTCGCCGTGACCGAGCCCGTCGACCGCGAAAATCAGCAGGCCGAACACGAGCGCGTTCATCACCGCGCTCAGATAGTCGTACGGCGATTCGTGGCCGGGATTCAACGGCAGCGCCTTGAAACCGCCGATGATCGCCGCGATCCCGATCGGCACGTTGATCGCGAACAGCCACGGCCACGTCGCGACCGCGAGCACGCCGGAGGCAACGGTCGGCCCGACCGCCGACGACACCGCGACCACCATCGCATTGAGCGCGACGCCGCGCCCGAGTTGGCCGGGCGGATAGATCATCCGCACCAGCGCGGTGTTCACGCTCATGATGCCGGCCGCGCCGAAGCCTTGAACGACGCGCGCGAGCGCGAGCGTCGGCAGCGAGGTGGACAGCGCGCAGCCGAACGACGCGACCGTGAACAGGATCAGCCCGGACAGATAGATGCGCCGGTAGCCGATCCGGTCGCCGAGCGACGCGAGCGGCAGCAGCGAGATCGTGATCGCCAGCTGGTACGCGTTGACGACCCAGATCGACGCGGCGGGACTGGCGTTCAGGGTGCGGGCGATGGTCGGCAGCGCGACGTTGGCGATCGCGCTGTCGAGCACCGCGAGGGTCAGCGCCAGCGCAATGGTGAGCATCGCCCAGTAGCGTTGCGGTACCGGCAGGCCCAGCTCGGTGCCGTTCGCGAAGGCGGGCTTGGCGGACGGCGGGGGGCCGTCCTTGCGCGAGGGTTGTGCGTGCATCGATTGTTGGAGTTCTAGTGGGGCGCCGCGCGCTGCCGGTTATTTGAGTTCGTAGAGACCCGTGTGGGTCGTCGAGTCGATTTCGTTCAGATGCGTCATGAAGCGCGCGATCGCGTTGGTGGTTTCCGCGCCGATTTCCAGGTGCGGCACCTTCAGCGCATGCAGCCGGAAAATATAGCGATGCGTGCGGTCGCCGCGCGGCGGCGCGGCGCCGCCGAAGCCGACCGTGCCGTAGTCGTTGCGCAGCTGCAGCGCGCCTTGCGGCAGCAGCGCGCCATCCGCCTTGCCGGCGTTGCGCGGCAGCGAACGGGCATCGGCCGGGATGTTGACCACGACCCAGTGCCAGAAGCCGCTGCCGGTCGGCGCGTCGGGATCGTGAACGGTGAGCGCGAAGCTTTGCGTATCCGCGGGCGGCGCTTCCCATTGCAGCGACGGCGAGATGTTTTCGCCGTCGACGCCGAACGCCTTGTCGTCGTACTCCTGGGCTTTCGGCATGAAGCCGTTGGTGGGAAAGTCGTCGGACCAGAGACGGAAGTCAGCCATGATGTGCCTCCCTTGTTGATTGGTTCTGGGATCTTCGGAACGGGCGATGCCGCGGCGGCTGGGGTGTCCGGGGTGCAGGCAACGCGTGTCGCATAGCAGCCGCAAGGGTCGCGCCGGCATTCGCAAAACACCCGGAAAGCCTCGCCGTGGCGCACCTCGAAAGCGCTACGGGTTAGCTCGTCGAGTGTATCACCAGCCATCGTGAGACTCGCGCCGGCTGCGCAGCCTGGACGCGGCTTTCAGCGCCGTTTCAGCCGCGTTCCTCGAACTCGGGCGCGTCGCTTTTGAGCCAGTCGACCAGCCGTTCGATCACGCCCGCGATATCGCGATTCGCGCCGCGCAATGTGCATTCCCACACCACCGCGACGCGCCAGCCGCTCGCCAGCAGCGCGGCGCGCACCTTGTCGTCGTTGCTGCGGTTGCGGCCGATCTTCTCGCGCCAGAACTCGGGGCGCGTCTGCGGCCACTTGAACAGATGGCAATCGTGGCCATGCCAGAAGCAGCCGTGCACCAGCACGACCGCGCGATACCGCGGCAGCACGATGTCGGGACGGCCGGGCAGATCGCGCGCATCGAGCCGGAAGCGAAAGCCCTGCCGATGCAGCAGGCTGCGGATCAGAATCTCCGGCTTGGTGTTGCGGCCGCGAATGCCAGACATCATCCGGCTGCGGGTCGCGCTATCGACGATATCGACCATCGTCAGCGTCCGGATGAAGCGCGCGTTGCGGCACGCCGCGTGACCCGGCGGCGGCAGCGCGGCTGGTAGGAGCGCTCAGGCATGCAGCGGTTGCGGGTGTCGGGACGCATCGCGGGGCGGTTTAGCGAGCAGGGCTTGCACGTGCGGCAGCATGATGCGCGCCACTTCGCGCATCACCGGCATCACCACGCTGTTGCCGAATTGCCGGTACGCCTGGGTATCGCTGACCGGAATCCGGAAGGTGTCGGGAAAGCCCATCAGACGCGCGCATTCGCGCGGCGTCAGGCGTCGCGGGCGCAGCGTTTTGCCTTGATAGACGAGAATTTCGGAGCCGTCCTTGTGATAACGCGCCGACAGCGTGCGCGTGACGCTGTCCGGATACGCCATCCCGAAACCGAAGCCGTTACCCGCCGCGCGATGCTTGGCCGCGTAGTTCTGCAGATACGCCCACAGCTTCGGCGTCAGCGTGTACTTCGGCTGCACGCGGCGCGCGGCGTGGTCGAAGAAGCGGTCGTGGTCCCACGGCAGCACCGGCTCGCTGCCGTCCGTGCGATGCAGGATCGAGCCGAGCCGCGGCGCGTGCTCGGGCAGGCGCAGGTCGTCCCACGTGAATTCGGTCTTGCCGCGAAAGCCGACGATGATGATCCGCTCACGATGCTGCGGCGTGAAATGCTGCCCGTCGATCACGCGGTAATGCACCTCGTAGCCGAGCTCGTCGCGCAGCGTTTGCAGGATTACGTCGAAGGTGCGGCCCTTGTCGTGCGACAGCAGGTTCTTCACGTTTTCGAGCAGGAACGCGGCGGGGCGCTTTTCGGCGATGATCCGCGCGACATCGAAAAAGAGGGTGCCCTGGGTCGTGCATTCGAAACCGTGCGGCCGGCCGAGCGCGTTTTTCTTGCTGACGCCCGCGATCGAGAACGGCTGACACGGAAAGCCGCCGAGCAGCACGTCGTGGTTCGGCACTTCTTCGGCGGGAAAGGAGACGATGTCGCCGATCAGCGCATGCTCCGCGCCTGCCGGATAGTTGTCGCAATAGGTGCGGGTCGAGAAGTCGTTCCACTCGCTGGTGAACACGCACTCGCCGCCGTGCGCCTCGAAACCCATGCGGATGCCGCCGATGCCGGCGAACAGATCGATGAAGCGGAACGACGCCGCGTCGCCCGAATGGGTCGCCGCGCGCGCGCCTTGTTGCAGCAGATCGCGCAGCGCCGGCTCCAGCATCGCGGGACACGGCGTTTCGCCTTTTTCCCAGCGACGTACCGTCTTGATGTCCTTGCCGACGTGCGCGGCGATTTCGCGTTGGGTGAAGCGGGCGCGCGCCTGCCGGAGCAGGTCGAGCGGGGCGGCGAGGGTCACGTGGCGTCCTTGCTGGGAATTTTTGCGGACATTATGACCTAAGGTCGTCCCATTTCCCCGGTTTTAGCGGCGTCGGATCCAAATTTTTCTCATGGTTGTCGCATTCCCGGCTTCGTCGGCGCCGAAATCTGCTTGTCATGAATCGACGTGTACGCTTGCGACGTGACGCACATTCCCTGCGTTGCGATGTGTGTTTGCGGCCGCGACCTTGTGCGCGGCCATTTTTTTGCGGGCGTGGGAAAGCACGTGCCGGGCGGCACGCATGCGTTCGCGGTGGTGTGTCGGTGGGATCTGGCGGCGGCGCGGTGTTGCGCAGTGGGTGAGACCCGCGGCGCGCCGCACAGACCGTCAGCCCGAGCGTCGCGACGGCGTCGCCTTGGCCGGCCGGGGCGGCGTGAAGCCCGCCCATTCACCCTGCGGGGTGGTCTCGAGGTGCTGGAGTTGCAGCAGCAGACTGTCGATTTTGCACAGTTGCGCGTGGCCGAGTTCGCCGATATCGAGCAGCGCTCCAAGGCGTTTGCGCCAGTAGGAGGCCGGCAGAATCGGGCCGCCGAAGTCGCCACGTAACGATACGTGCATGACGCGCGCGATATGGGCGATCTCCTGATCGATCAACTTGGCTTGCGGCGATCCAGACGGTATGGCGAGTGTGCTGTCCATGGCTCCTCCCTGAGCGCCATTACGGCGGCGCGCGGCGAAACTTTAGGGTGTTCGATGAAATTTTTTTCGCGATCGTGAGATGCCGCTCGTCGATGCGCCCGCCGGCGCCGTGGCGGTGCCGGGCATAGCCGTTGCTGTGTGCCGATACCGGTGGAAGGCCGCGCCGGCATTTCTGTCGAACGCAGATATCGGAGTCCAATATGAACAAGGATCAAGTGAAGGGCGTGGGTGAGCAGGTCAAGGGCAAGATCAACGAGACCGTCGGCAAGGTCACCAACGATCCGGCGAAGGAACTGAAGGGCGACCTGCAACAAGGCGCCGGCAAGGTGCAGAAGGCCTATGGCGATGCGAAGGAGGACGCCAAGGACGAGGCGAAGCGTCGTAACCCGTGAACCGGTCCGGCATAGCCGGCTGTAACGCGGTGGAGGCGTCGCGCATGCCGCGGCGCCTTTTTGTTTGTGGTGTCGGCGGCGGTCGGTGTGAGGG
>NZ_MSDV01000032.1 GCF_001931485.1 Burkholderia sp. SRS-W-2-2016
GCCGCCCCCACCGCCGCCGCCTTGCGGACGCTGGATCTTGTCGCCGCGGATGTAGTCCGAATTGCCCGGATGCACCATTTCGCGCTTGCCGCCCGGCCCATGACGGAACGACGGCTCCGCGATGTCCTTGCGCGGAATCGTGATGCTCTGGGTGTTCTGAATGTCTTTGATGCTGCGATCGCGCACCGCTTCCGAGACGGCGCGACGAATATAGTTTTTGACGCGACGCAAAAAGCGCTCGCGGTTCGCAATGCTTTTGTTCTTCCCCGCCAACCGACGGTCGATGATTTGATGAAGCACGCCCGGTCTCCGGTGTCGGTCGCAGCCGGTGCGTGGGCACCGGCCGCGATCCCATTAGCTGCGCTCGTTTCAGGTACGCGAGACGCGCGCCGCCTGGGCAGCCACGCTATGTCCATGCGGCTTGCGCGTCGGCGCCCGCCCATACGGTCAGACCGTACGGGCAGCACACGACAGACATCACGCGCGCGTCATGACGACTTGCGCACGCGCAGATACCAGTCGCACAGCAAGCGTACCTGCTTCGGCGTGTAGCCCTTCGCCACCATCCGGTTGACGAAGTCTTCGTGCTTGCGCTGCTCTTCGGCCGAGCCCTTCGCGTTGAACGAGATCACCGGCAGCAACTCTTCCGTGTTCGAGAACATCTTCTTTTCGATCACGACGCGCAGCTTCTCGTAGCTGATCCACGCGGGGTTCTTGCCCGCATTCGCAGCCCGCGCCCGCAGCACGAAGTTCACGATCTCGTTGCGGAAGTCCTTCGGATTACTGATGCCCGCGGGCTTCTCGATCTTCTCGAGCTCGGCGTTCAACGCCGCACGATCGAAACTCTCGCCGGTGTCGTGGTCGCGGAACTCCTGATCCTGAATCCAGAAGTCCGCATACGTGACGTAGCGGTCGAAGATGTTCTGACCGTACTCGGAGTACGACTCCAGATACGCGGTCTGGATCTCCTTGCCGATGAACTCCGCATAGCGCGAGGCCAGCACGTCCTTGATAAAGGACAGATACTTCTGCTCGGTTTCCGGCGGGAACTGCTCGCGCTCGATCTGCTGTTCGAGCACGTACATCAGATGCACCGGATTGGCCGCGACCTCGGTCGAGTCGAAGTTGAATACGCGCGACAGGATCTTGAACGCGAAGCGGGTCGACACGCCGGTCATCCCTTCGTCGACGCCCGCGAAATCGCGGTATTCCTGATACGACTTCGCCTTTGGATCGGTGTCCTTCAGATTTTCGCCGTCGTACACCTGCATCTTCGAGAACAGGCTCGAATTCTCCGGCTCCTGCAGGCGCGTGAGCACCGACATCTGCGCCATCATCTTCAGCGTGCCCGGCGCGCACACCGCATTGGCGAGCGACGAGTTGCGCAACAGTTTCTCGTAGATCTTGATCTCTTCGCCGTAGCGCAGGCAGTACGGCACCTTCACGACGAAGATCCGGTCGAGCAGCGCTTCGTTGTTGCGGTTGTTGCGGAACGCCTTCCATTCCGACTCGTTCGAGTGCGCGAGGATCACGCCGTCGAACGGAATCGCGCCGAAACCTTCCGTGCCCTTGAAGTTGCCTTCCTGGGTCGCGGTGAGCAGCGGGTGCAACACCTTGATCGGCGCCTTGAACATTTCGACGAATTCGAGCAGGCCCTGATTGGCAAGACACAGGCCGCCCGAGTAGCTGTACGCATCGGCGTCGTCCTGCGCGTACTGTTCGAGCTTGCGGATGTCGACCTTGCCGACGAGTGACGAGATGTCCTGATTGTTCTCGTCGCCCGGCTCGGTCTTGGCGATGCCGATCTGCCGGAGAATGGACGGATAGCGGCGCACCACCTTGAATTTGCGGATGTCGCCGTTGTATTCATGCAGGCGTTTGACCGCCCACGGACTCAGGATACTTTTCAGGTAGCGGCGCGGAATCCCGTATTGTTCTTCGAGAATCGGGCCGTCTTCCTCGTAATCGAACAGCCCGAGCGGCGATTCGTTGACGGGCGAGCCCTTGATCGCATAGAACGGCACGCGTTCCATCAGTTGCTTCAGACGTTCCGCGATCGACGACTTGCCGCCGCCGACCGGGCCTAACAGATACAGAATCTGCTTCTTTTCTTCGAGCCCCTGGGCCGAGTGCCGGAAGTAGGCGACCACCTGCTCGATCACCTCTTCCATTCCGTAGAACTCACGGAATGCGGGGTATACCTTGATGACCTTGTTCGCAAAGATTCGCGACAGGCGCGGATCGTTACGAGTGTCGATCTGTTCAGGTTCTCCGATTGCCGTCAACATGCGTTCGCCAGCAGTGGCGTACGCGGCGGGATTTTCTTTGCAGAGCGCGAGATACTCCTCGAGCGAGAGTTCATCTTCTCGCGTTTTCTCGAAGCGGGTCGCGAAACTGCTGTAGATATCCATGCTACCTCCTCGCCGAAGTCTGAATCGATGTCGTGCGCGGCGCGCTATTCGGAAACGACATCGCTCAATTTCATCCTAAACCCTTTTAAATTTTTTTTCACGGGCTACGTAGAGAAAAATCGTACCGTAACCGCATTGCGACACTCCTCACTTGTAAACGAAGTTTCGACCACCTACACTTTTTCACTCACGTTGCACAAACCGCGCCGCACTCATCACGGCAACTACGCTGTCCCGCCCGTCCGCTTTGCTGCCGCCTTTGTTCAGCACCGCATCGCTAATCAGTGTTCCCGCACGTTGTGTCGCTGCCGCCGCGTCGCCGTTTGTGTCGCTGCTTGCGTTGCGCATCGTGTTGCTATTGCACGTGCCGTACCCGCACCGTCGCAGCGACATAAAACAGCGGCTGTGTGCGCACCCACACTTCGTCACGAAAAGCCCACAGGTCATGACGTTTTCGCGAGCCGCCGCATTTCTTCCACAACGCGCGACACGTCGTTCCGGTCTACGCGCGTACGACGTTGTTACATGTTCGAGCCGCGCCGGCACACGTCGAACTGCACACTGTGTTGCAAGCGCATCGGGCAATTCGTCCGCGCGCGGCGCAGTCTGATTCCTCCGTTCGTTTGCCCGGCGACCCGTCCGATCTCACTGCCGCGCCGCCGATGACTGAATCACGGCATTCGCGCGAGGCCCTTTCATAGGTGTATACGGAAATGCTCGCCGAGATTGCAATAAAGTCATAAGGCGAGGTTAATGATTGCAAAGGAATCCCAAAGGCCGCGAATGCCGGTTCGACTCGCAACCCACTTGTCGCGACCCAAATAAAAACGGCTGCCAGATTGGCAGCCGTTTGAACGATGCATCGTAATCTTCGGTTACAAGCGGCGCGGCGCCACTCAGTTCAGTTCGACTTCCACCTCGCCGAGACCGTCGATATGACCGCGCACGATCCCCGCTTCGGCGAGCTTGTGCGCGCCGACGTACGAACCGGTGGTGATGGTCCAGTCGCGTTCGATCGTGATACCCATGGCCGCGCAATGGTTGACGAACCACACCAGCAGCTCGCGCGGATCGCCGGCCGGATTGCCGGTCGCTTCGGGCAGCAGCGACTGGCCGTTAAAGCTCAGCTCCAGTTCCGGCGAGACGAAATCGAAGCCGCGCGCGAGGCTTGCATACGGCGCCGGATGACCGGTGATCAGCGCGCCGTTGTTCTGCGCGTCGGCCAGTTGCGCGAGCGGCGCGACGTTCGGCCATTCGCTGAAGCGGCTGTCGACGATCTCGAGCGCCGGCAGCACCGCGCCGACTTTCGACAACACCTCGTCGCGCGCATACGCCTGGCCGCGCGGCTCGATCGTCTGATCGAAACGGAACGCGATCTCGAGTTCGACCAGCACCCTGAAAAAACCGTCATGCGCGAGCCGCGCCGGCGACGGCAGCACCAGCGAGGCCGGAATCGGCGCGCCGGACGCGGCGCCGCCGGGACTCTTCGCGCCGATCTTCCATGCGCCGGTCGACTCTCCGAGGCCCGCGATCACCGCCTGCTGGATCGCATAGGCGGTCGCCGCATCGGGCGGCAGGCTGTCGGGCGCGGGCGCATCGATCGGACGATGCTGCCGGCGGGCGTCGACGAGGTGTTGTGCAAGATCGTATCGCGTCATGTCGGTGGTTCCTGGCTGGCGCATGGGATGGTGAGTGAAGTTGTGCCGTCAATGTACCGGATCGCGACCCGCGCCGGGGAGCGGGCGCGGCGCGCAAACGTTCAATTGCAGCGCGCGCGATAAAAAAAGACCGCGAAGGCAAACGCCTGCGCGGTCTTTGCAGCCCGATCGCCGTGATCGCGGCGGCCGTCCTTCTATCTGGGAAAACCGCGCACAAATGGGAACGAATGTTGCATCGGCTCGCCAGGTCCAATCACTTTTTCGGCGGAGCGCATCGACGCTATGACGAACCCACGGCTTCAGACTTAGAAGGTCTCCCAATCCTGATCGCCGCCGGCGGCAACCGCCGCTTTGGCGGGCGCACGCGCGGGCGCGGCGGACGGCTGCGGCGCCGAGGCGGTGGCGGGCACCGCGCTCGCCTTCACGGCAGCGGCGGCCGGGGCCGAGGCCGGCGCCGTGGCTCGCGCCGACGTGCCGGCCGGCGCAACCTTACGCACGCGGGTCGCGAGCGAACCCGTCGACGCAACCCGCTTCGGCGTGGCCAACTGCGTCGCGAGCGCATCGCCGCGTCCGCCTTCATCGACCTGGAACACCGCGACCGCGCTGCGCAGGCGACCGGCCTGCTCTTCCAGCGACGACGCCGCCGCGGCCGCTTCCTCGACCAGCGCCGCGTTCTGCTGGGTGACCTCGTCCATCTGCGTGACCGCGCGCGCGACCTGGTCGATCCCGCCGCTCTGTTCCTCGGAGGCCGCCGCGATCTCGCCCATGATGTCGGTCACGCGTTGCACCGCGCCGATGATCTCGGTCATCGTGCGGCCCGCTTCGTCGACCAGCGCCGAGCCCGACTGCACGCGCTCGACCGACGTATCGATCAGCTCCTTGATTTCCTTGGCCGCCGCCGACGAGCGCTGCGCGAGGCTGCGCACCTCGCCCGCGACCACCGCGAAACCGCGCCCTTCCTCTCCGGCGCGGGCCGCCTCGACCGCCGCGTTCAGCGCGAGGATGTTGGTCTGGAACGCAATGCCTTCGATGATCGAAATGATGTCGGCGATCTTCGCCGAGCTCTGGTTGATGTCGCCCATCGTGCCGACCACCTGGCCGACCACCGCGCTGCCCTTGTTGGCGATCTCCGACGCGTTGGCCGCGAGCGCGCTCGCCTGACGCGCGTTGTCGGCGTTCTGGCGCACCGTGCCGGTCAGCTGCTCCATGCTCGACGCGGTTTCCTGCAACGCCGACGCCTGCTCTTCGGTCCGCGACGACAGGTCGATGTTGCCCGCCGCGATCTGGCGCGTCGCGGTCGCGATCGACTCGCTGCCGCCGCGCACGCTGCGCACCGTTTCGGTGAGGCTGCGCTGCATTCTGGCGATTCCTTCGAGCAGTTGCCCCATTTCGTCGCGCGAACCGATGACCACCGGACGGCGCAGATCGCCGGCCGCGATCGCGTCGAAATGGCCGAGCGCTTCGTCGAGCGGGCGCGCGATCGCGCGGCTCAGCGCCAGGTACGACAGCGCCGCCGCGACCACGCCGGCCACCAGCGCGCCGATGCTGACCATCCGGAACGTCGCGAAGCTGCTCTGCGCCTCGTCGAAGCCCTGTTTGGCCGACTCGAACTGGAACTTGCGCAGCGTGTCGTCGGCGGCGACGAGATCGTTGAAGGTCACCTGCAGGTTTTTCGCGTTCTCGATCAGCTTGCTCTGATCGTTCGCGGTAATCGATGCCGCGAACGCGTCGAGCTGCTGGTGCAGCGTGTTGCGCTTCGCGCTCACCTCCTGCGCAAGCCGGTCTTCGTCCGGGTTGCGCGGCAGATCCTGATATTTCTTCCACCACGTGTCGGACACGCCGCGCAGCATCCGCGCGCGTTCGACGGTCGGCGCCGCTTCCGGCGTGCCGGCCATGAACGCGGCGCGATCGAGTGCGAGACGCTCGCGTGCCGCGTACATCTCGGCATTGCCGACGTTGACCGCGCTCGGCATCGCGTTGGTGAAGGTGTCCTGATACGCGGCGTTGGAACGGCTCATACCGAACAGACCGAACACGCCGGTCGCCACCAGCAGCGCCGCGAGGAAGGCCATGGTCAGACCGATTCGCGCCTTGATCGTAATGCCCTTGTTCATGCTTGATCCTGTGTGCTTTGCAAAAATGAGAGGCTGGGAACGCGGCGGGCGGCCGCGTACTTCGAGTCCGGCGCTTTTGGAGTGCGCGCTCTAACTTTTGTTTACGGCATCGCCGCCATATCCTTGAAGCATTTAAAAGGTATGAAGAAAGACGTTGTAAGCAGTTGGAATGCATTACCGAGGAAATGCATTCGCGCAGGCGGACGCGAGGGCGTGCGAGCGGGGCTTGTTAAAGCGCGGGTTTTGAGGTGGGGAGCTGCGGCGGGATCGGGAGGTCGGTTCGCGTCGGTGCTGGTCGGTGCTGGTCGGTGCTGGTCGGTGCTGGTCGGTGCGGGCCGGTGCGGGCCGGTGCTGGCCGGTGCGGGTCTATGCGGGCCGGTGCTGGTCAACCCAGTTCGAGCGGCGGGCAACGGGCAGCGCCGACTCCCGGCCCGCGCGCGGTACCCGACCCGCGGCGGCGGCAATCAGCGCTCGGCCACCCGTACGCGCCCGGCAACCGGCGCGCGGCTCAATCCAGCGCGTCGACTTCCGCGCGGCGCGGAATCGAAGGCTGCGCGCCCGCGCGCGTCACCGACAACGCGGCGGCCCGCTGCGCGAAGCGGATCGCCGTGTCCACCCCGGCGCCTTGCGCAAGTTGCGCGGCGAAGCCGCCAATAAAGGTATCGCCGGCCGCGGTGGTATCGACCGCGGCGACGCGCGGCGCGTCGTACAACGCCGGCGCCGCGCCGTCGACGGCCGCATACACACCGCGCGCGCCGAGCGTGACCAGCACATTGCGCGCACCGGCCGCGCGCAGCGCGGCGGCCGCTTGCGCGGCGTCGTCGGGCGACTCGACCTTCAGGCCGGTCAACGCGGCGGCTTCGGTTTCGTTCGGAATCAGATAGTCGATCAGCGGCAGCCAGTCGGCCGGCAGCGGACCGGTGGCCGGGGCCGGATTGAGGATCACGAGCTTGCCGAGCCGGCGCGCCGCGGCGAGCGCCGCGCGCACCGCCGCCGGCGGCGTTTCGAGCTGGCAGATCACCACCTGCGCGCCGGCCAGCGCCGCTTCGTGACGGGCGATCGTATCGGGCGTCACCTCGCCGTTACTGCCGGCGACGATCACGATCGTGTTCTGGCTCGCATCGTCGACGACGATCAGCGCGACGCCGCTCGGCTCGCGGCCGGTATCGAGCGCCGCGCAGTCGATCCCCTCCGCTTCGAGGCCCGCGCGCAACTGCGCGCCGTTCGGATCGGCGCCGACACAGCCGAGCATCGCGACCCGCGCGCCGAGCCGCGCGGCCGCGACCGCCTGGTTGCCGCCCTTGCCGCCCGCGACCTGCGCGAACGTGCGCCCGGCCAGCGTCTCGCCGGGCTGCGGCAGACGCGGCGCGCGCACCACGAGGTCCATATTCAGACTGCCGACCACTGTCACGCGTGCATCGGTTGAATTGCTTGCCACTTGCCTGTCCTCCGTGACGCGGCGCCGGCTGCGCGCCGCGCGGGGTTTCGCGAGCTGCCGCGCGTCTTGGTCAGGGTTTCGCCGGGGTTCGCCGGGGTTCGCCTTAACTAACCGCGCCTCGCAAATACCGTTACGCCGCCAGTTCCCGCCGCATTTCACCCGCCCACGCAGCGGTCGACTCGCGCACGATCAGCCGCGGCGACACCACCCGCCGGCGCGCCGGCGCGCGCGGCACCGGGTTCGCCGCGCCCGCCTCGCCGATCCGCTCGATCAGCGTCTGCGCGGCGATATCGCCAAGCTCGCGCACCGACTGCCCGACCGTCGACAGCGACGGAAACGTGAAGCGCCCCAACTCGATATCGTCGAAGCCGATGATCGAGCACTCGCGCGGCACGCTGATGTTGCGCTCCGCGGCCGCACGCAGCGCGCCGATCCCCATCATGTCGTTGACCGCGAAAATCGCGGTCGGCCGCACCGTGTCGAACAGCTGCGCGGCCGCGCGATGGCCGCCGCTGCCGGAAAAATCGCTCTCGACGATCGCGTCGCCCGCAATCTCGATCCCGCGCTCGGCCATCGCGCGAATGAAGCCGTGGACCCGCATCGCGCTGACCGCCATCTGCACCGGCCCGGTGATGCAGCCGATCCGCACGTGGCCCAGTTCGAGCAGATGACGGGTCGCCAGATACGCGCCCTTCTCGTGATCGATCTGCACGAGGTCCGCACTGATCCCCTCGATATTGCGGTCCACCACGACCAGCGGCTCGCGCGAGTCGGCCAGCGTCTGCGCGAGCACCGCGTCGTCGCCGGCCGACGCGACGATCAGCCCGTCGATGCGCTTTTCCTGCAGCACGCGCAGATAGTTGCGCTGCTTCGCGGGATCGTCGTCGGAGTTGCAGAAGAACACGCAGTAGCCGTTGCGCGCGCAGCCGTCCTCGATGCCGCGCGCGAGTTCCGCGAAATACGGATTCGTGGCGTTCGGCACCACCAGTCCGATCGTCGCGGTCGCGCGCGCCTTCAGCGAACGCGCGACCGCCGACGGCACATAGTGCAGTTGACGGATCGCGAGTTCGACTTTCGCGCGCACATCGGCCGACACCGGCCGCGAGTTGTTCACCACGTGCGATACCGTCGTGAACGACACCCCCGCCACGGCCGCTACATCCTTGATCGTCGCCATAACCTGTTGCTCTCCTGTCGATCACGTCCTCAAAGAAGACGGAACGGACCGATTCGTTTCATCCATCGTTGCGCGCTTCGCACCCCGCTTTGCGCGTCCCGCATTACATCCCGCCGTGCAACATCACCCGCGCTTGCGGCGGCTGCGATAGGTATCCAGCACCACCGCGACCACGATCACCGCGCCGGTGATCATCCGTTTGGTCGGCTCGTTCGCGCCGATCTGCGCGAGCCCGGCCGCCAGCACCGAAATGATCAGCACCCCGAAAAACGTGCTGATCACCGAGCCGCGCCCGCCCATCAGACTGGTGCCGCCGATCACCACCGCCGCGATCACCTGCAGCTCCACGCCGACGCCCGCGTTCGGATCGGCCGCTTCGAGCCGCGAGATCTGGAACAGCGCCGCCAGTCCCGCCAGCGCGCCCATCAGCGCGAACACGATCACCTTGTACGGGCGCGGATTGACGCCCGCGAGCCGCACCGCTTCCTCGTTGGTGCCGATCCCGACCAGGTAGCGGCCGAACACCGTGCGCGTGAGCACCAGCTGCGCGATCACCATCACCGCGACCGCGATCAGGAACGCCGGCGAGATGCCGAGCGCGATCGGGTTCGACAGAAAATCGAACGCGTCGCCGATATACGCGGTGCGCGAACTGGTCATCTGGTACGCGAGCCCGCGCGCCGCTTCCAGCACGCCGAGCGACACGATGAACGACGGAATCCGCCAGCCCACCGTCACCGCGCCGGTCACGGTGCCGGTCAGCGCGGCGACCGCGACGCCGAGCAACGCGGACGGCAACGGCGGCCAGCCCCACTTCAGCGCGGCCACGCTCACGACCGACGCCCCCAGCGCGAGCACCGAGCCAACCGACAGATCGATCCCGGCGATGATCAGCACGAAAGTCATCCCGACCGACATCACGACGAGATCCGGAATCTGGTTCGCGATCGTGCTGAACGTGTCGTAGGTCAGAAAGTGCGAACTGAGCAGCGAGAACAGCACGATCATCGCGAGCAGCGCGCCGGCCAGCCCCAGATAGTTCGAAAACCCGAGCCGCGTGCCGGCCGGCTTGCCGCTCGCGAGCGGCGCCGACGGATCGGCGGGCAGCGCGCCGTCCTTGCCGCCTTTGCCGTCCTTACCGGTTGCCGCCGCGTCGCGCCACGATCGATCGGTCATCCCAGACTCCCTGCTTCGTTGGTCACGGGGCTGTGCAGCAGCGCGTCGCGGCCGCGATAGCCGGCGAACGCGGCCGCCAGCAGCGCGTCCTGAGTCCAGCCGCCGCGCTCGAACACGCCGGTCAGACTGCCCGCCGACATCACGCCGATCCGGTCGCAGATCAGCATCAGCTCGCGCAGATCGCTCGACACCACCACCAGCGCCCGGCCGTCGCGCGCGAGCGCGCCCATCAGCCCGTAAATATCGAACTTCGCGCCGACGTCGATCCCGCGCGTCGGCTCGTCGAACAGCAGCACCCGGCATTCGCGCGCGAGCCAGCGGCCGATCACGACCTTCTGCTGGTTGCCGCCCGACAGTTCGCCGACGATCTGCGCCGGCCCCGAGCTGCGAATCCGCATCGCGTCGATCTGCTTCTGCGCGAGCGCGTTTTCGCGCCGCGCGTCGACCAGACCGTGGCGCGCGACGCTGCGCAGATTGCCGAGCGACACGTTCGCGGCGATCGGCTGCGGCAGCAACAGGCCTTCGCCCTTGCGATCCTCGGTGATCAGCGCGATGCCGGCGCGCACCGCGTCGGCCGGCGAGTCGATCGCGACCGGCGTGGGCGGCGCACCGGGCGTCGCCGCGAGCGACACGCTGCCGCCGTCCTTGCGGTCGGCGCCGTAGATCAGCCGCATCAGCTCGGTGCGGCCCGCGCCGATCAGCCCGCTGATGCCGAAAATCTCGCCCGCGCGCACCTCGAACGACACGTCGCGCACCGCGCTGCCGCGCGCGAGCCGCTCGACCTTCAGGAGCGGCGCGCCGATGTTGCGCGCGCCGAGATCGATGTGCTCGCCGAGTTCGCGGCCGACCATCCACGTGACGATCTCGTCGCTGGTCAGATTCGCGATCGCGTCGACGTGCACGAGGCGGCCGTCGCGCAGCACCGCGACCCGCTCGGCCACCCGCGCGAGTTCCTCGAGCCGGTGCGAGATGTAGACCAGCGCGACGCCGCGCGCCTTGAGCCGGTCGATCTGCTCGAACAGCAGGTCGACTTCGCGCGCGGTCAGCATCGCGGTCGGCTCGTCGAGGATCAGCACCCGGCAGTCGTCGATCAGATTGCGGGCAATCTCGACCATCTGCTGATGACCGATCCCCAGTTCGCCGACCAGCGTGTCCGGATCGATCGCGTCGAGCCCGACCTGCGCCATCGCTTCGCGCGCGTTCTCGCGCAGCCGGCGCCGGTCGATCCAGCCGAAGCTGAACGCGCCCGCGCGCGGCAGCCGGTTCAGGAACAGGTTCTCGGCGACCGACAGCGTCGGCAGCAGATTGAGCTCCTGCATCACCATCCGCACGCCGAGCGCCTCGGCCTCGGTGCGGCTGGCCGGCGCATACGGCGCGTCGGCGAGGCGCATCGTGCCGGTGGTCGGCTCGACCAGTCCGCCGACGATCTTCGACAGCGTGCTCTTGCCCGCGCCGTTCTCACCGGTCAGCGCCAATACCTCGCCCGCGCGCAGCGACAGCGACACGTCGGCGAGCACCGGTTCGGCGTAGGTCTTGCCGAGACCGCTGACGCTCAGTACGACAGGCAAGGCGGATTGGTCGGTGGAATCCATTGCGCTCCTGGTTCCGTGACGGCTTCGTTGCGCTGGCGGCCGTCACGAGTCATGCCGGCGCTGGCGCGAAATGCGCGGGCTCGCCGCCGCGCGCGGCTCCGATCGCGCGACCGCCGTCATGACGCTTAACTCTTAAATTAACGGCGCCGCGACGGCATTCTTGAGCGTTTATTGAATAAATGCGGAATAGATGCAAACGGCGGGCAGCTTTGATGCCCGATGCATGTTCCGCACCGGGCTCGCGGGTTGCCGGCGTTACTTCAGCGTCTCTTTGGTCACCAGATCGACCGGCGTTTCGACCACGCCCGACAACTGCGACTGTTTCTTGTTTTCGCTGAGCGCCTTCAACGCGGTGTCGATGCCGAACACCGCCTGCTTGGCCGCGTATTGATCGGCGGTGGCGAGCACGCGGCCGTCCTTGAGCATCGGGTGAATCGCGTTGATGTTGTCGTAGCCGACCACCAGCACCTTGCCCTGCTTGCCGGCCGCGCGCACCGCCGACACCGCGCCGATCGCCATGTTGTCGTTGCCGGCGAGCAGCGCCTTCAGGTTCGGGTACTCGTTGAGCATCGCCGACGCGACCGCGTTGCCCTTGTCGATTTCCCATTCGCCCGACTGCACCGACACGACCTTCGCGCCGACCGTCTGCATCGCGGCCTTGAAGCCCGCCGTACGCTGCTGCGCGTTGGTGGTGGTCGACACGCCTTCGATGATGCCGACCTGGTCGCCCGACTTCAGCCGTTTGGCGAGATAGTCGCCGACCTTCTGCGCGCCCTTCGCGTTATCCGGGCCGACAAACGGCACGTTCAGGTCTTTCGACTTCAGCACGTCCTGATCGAGGCGGTTGTCGATATTGACGACGATGATGCCGGCGTCGACCGCTTTCTTCACGACCGGCACCAGCGCTTTCGAGTCGGCCGGCGCGATCACGATCGCGTCGACCTTCGAGACGATCATCTGCTCGACGATGCGGATCTGGTTGGCGGTGTCGGTTTCGTCCTTGATGCCGTTGGTGACCAGGTCGAACAGACCGGGGTTGTGTTTCTGGTAGTCCTTCGCGCCGGTCTCCATGGTCAGGAAGAACTCGTTGGCGAGCGACTTCATCACCAGCGCGACCTTCGGCTTGTGGGCGGGCGCGGTTTGCGCGTAAGCGGCGGACAGCGGCAATGCGGCGGAGGCGGTGGCGAGAACGGCGGCGGCAAGCAGGCGACGGCGGGTCCAAAGGCTCATGCGTATCTCCTCGGTGGTCGGGCTCGCGGGCGAGCCGGATTGTTCTTACGCCCAAACGTTTGCGACGGCTATTCTCGGCGCAAGGCTTTCGCAATGTCAACGACCGGCTCTGCTGCGATGCGGTGTTGCGCCGGCTACAGCCAGCCGGCCTTGCGAAAGCGCCGGAACAGCATCACGTCGATCAGCACCATCACCGCGATACAGGCCGGGTAGCCGAACCTGAAATGCAGCTCCGGAATCCGCTCGAAGTTCATCCCGTAGATGCCGGCGATCATCGTCGGGACCGCGAACAACGCGGCGAACGAACCGAGCCGCTTGGTGATTTCGCTTTCCGCGAGCGAGATCATCCCGAGATTCACCTGCACCGCGGTGACGACGATTTCGCGGCGTCCCTCGATGGTCCGCACGATCCGGTCGAGATGGTCGTAGACGTCGCGGAAATACGCCTGCATGCCCGCGCAGATGCTCGGAATGCGCCCGCCGGTCAGCTTGCTGACCGCCTCCTGCAGCGGCACGATATGGTGCTGCAGGATCACGAGGCGGCGCTTCATCGTGTACAGATCCTCGACGATCGCGCGCGAGGCGGCCGAATCGTTCTTCTCGAAGATGCGGTCTTCGAGCGTTTCGAGCTCGGTGCTCATCGCCTCGACGATCGGAAAGTAACGGTCGACCACGTCGTCGATCAGCGCATACAGCACGAACGCCGACCCTTCCTTCAGCAGATGCGGCTCGCGCTCGCAGCGCGTGCGCACGGCCTGGAACCCGGTGCGGGTGCCGCGCCGCACCGACAGCACGTAGTTGCTGCCGACGAACACGTCGACCTCGCCGATCACGAAATCGCCGTTCTCGTCCATTTCGACCGTGTGCATCACGGTGAACAGCGAATCGCCGTATTCCTCGATCTTCGGGCGCTGGTGGCCGTGCTGCGCATCCTCGATCGCGAGTTCGTGCAGGCCGAACTCCTCCTTCATGATCGCCAGTTCGTCGGGAGTCGGGTCCTTCAGCGCGACCCAGACGAAACATTCGGGGCGCGAAACATAGTCGCTGATGTTTTCGATCGTGATGTCGGCGAGTTTCCGGCCGTCCTGGTAGGCGGCGCAATTGATCAGCATGTTCGAAGTACCTTGCAAACTGAACAGACCGGCGCGCGCCAATGCGCAAGCATCGTGTAAGGCGGGCGGCGGGTCTGCCTGAAAACGGACAGGCGCGCGTCGGGACGCGGCGCGGCTGCCGCCATGTTACGGCGCGGCGCGGCGATCGCGCGTATCCAATTGTTAAGGAGTGGCGGCACGCTACTGGGCGACCCGGCGCAGGCCGATACGGTGATCGTCGTTGAAGGTGACCGACGCGCGGTTCGTGTAACGCGGATCGGCGGTCACGATGAAGTTCAGCTCGACGACCGGATCGAACTGCGTCGACACGCCGAGCCGGTGCGTGCCGGGCGGCAGATAGAACGTCACGTGCTCGCCATTCATCAGATCGGTCACGCGCTCGCCGTCGATATAAACCAGTGCATCGCGAAAGCGCACGACCACGTCGCGCGAACGCTCACGGCGCAGATCGACCGCGACGAGGCCGGGACCCGGCTGCGTGTAACCCTGTTTGATGATGCGCTCGACCGGCACCGGTTTGAACGCGACCGGCTCGGCCGGTTCGGATGCGCAGCCGGCCAGCGCGAGCGCGATGCAGATTGCAAGGGCGCCGCGGGCGGGCGCGCCGGCAGCGCGTGTCACGCCGGCTTCCGGTGCGGCGCGGCCGCGGCAAGACAGGCGCATCGGCATGCTGTTCTCCCCCTTGTTATTGATTGTGGCGTGGCCCGCGCGATGGTGGCGTGACGCGTTCGACGCGGCGACGGCCGCACGCTGGCTCGCATGACTGTTGTGCGTTGTTATGCATGATAGCAACGCGCACGCGTTGCGCCAGCCCGGGCCAGCCAGCCGCAGCAGCCGCGCCGCGGCCCTCTTGCGCGTCACCGGGTTCTTGTTCATGATCGCTGCACAGGTGGCCGCGCCGGGCGTTGCGGCGGTGGCCGCCGTAATCCGTCGGCATGTCCGCCGATCCGCGTAACCGGACCCCTGACCTCTGCCCGCCGACAGCGGGCGCACGCTCAAGGAGACTGCGATGTGGTATTTCACCTGGATTCTCGGCGTCGGCGTGGCGCTCGGCTTCGGCATCATCAACGTGATGTGGCTCGAGACCAACGGTAAGTTCGCACGCGATCCGGTGCCGCCCGACACCGCCGCGGCCCCGCCCGAGGACCGCCCTTCGTGACCCTGCTGGCGTTCTTTTGCGGCCATGCGGGCACCGGCAAGACCACCCTCGCGAAACGGCTGATCGGCCCGTTGATGCGGGCCAGCGGCACCCCGCTGTGCCTGCTCGACAAGGACACGCTGTACGGCGGCTATAGCGCCGCCGCGATTGCAATGCTCAGCGGCGATCCCAAGGACCGCGACAGCCCGCTCTTTCTCCAGCATCTGCGCGACCCCGAGTATCGTGGGCTGATCGATACCGCGCGCGACAACCTCGAACTCGGTATCGGCGCGCTCGTCGTCGGGCCACTGTCGCGCGAGGTGCGCGAGCGGCGGCTGTTCGACCGCGCGTGGCTCGGCGTCGGCGCCGACGTGAAGCTGCGCGTCGTGTGGGTTCATACGTCGGACGAGACCGCGCGGCAACGGATCGTCGCGCGTGCGAATCCGGCCGATGCGTACAAGCTCGCGCATTGGGACGAGTACCGGCAGCGCCGCTTCGTGCCGAGCGGCGCGGCCCGCGACGATCTGCTGATGTTCGACAACACCGCGCCCGAAGCGGCCGATTACGATGCGCTGCTCGCGCGGATCGTCGCGTAGCGCGGATGGTGACCGCTCCACTGCGCAAGCGTCATGCAAAAAGCCCCGCGAAAGCGGGGCTTTTCTTTTCCTGCGGCCTACGACATCACGTAGTTCAAACCGTCGCCATCGCCTCCAGCGACTGTCCTTCGTACAGCTTGCCGAAACGGTTTGCAAGAAAGTCCGCCAGCGACACCTGCTCCTGCCGCACGAAACCCCGTTGCGGCAGCTTGCCTTCACGGAACAGATCGAGCACCGCGCACATCGCGCCGGCCGTGGTGATCTGGATCGCGCTCATCGGCACGCCGCAGACGGTCTTCGCGAAGATCTTGCGGGTGAACACTTCCTGCACCAGCTGACCGTCGCGCATCCCGCTCACGGTGATGAACACCAGCACGACGTCCTGCGCGGTCGACGGCACCGAGCGGCGCATGATCGTCTTCAGCGTGTCGCGGTCGCTCGCGAGCCGCAGGTCTTCGAGCAGGAACTGCATCAGGTTGCGATGGCCCGGATAGCGCACCGACTTGTAGTCGAGCGATTCGACCCGTCCGGCCAGCGTTTCGCACAGCGTGCCCAGACCGCCGGAGGTATTGAATGCTTCGTACTCCGTGCCGTCGAGCGAGAAATGCTCGAGCCCTTCGAGCGGCTGCACCCACTGCGTGCGGCTGTCGCGAATCGCCTCGCACGGCTGGCAGTACTCGTTGATCAGACCGTCGACGCTCCACGTCAGGTTGTACTTCAGCGCATTGGTCGGAAACTCGGGCAGCGCGCCGACCCGCATCTTCACGTCGCGGATTTCGCTGAAGCGGTTCGCCAGTTCGTGCGCGGCGATGCCGATGAAACCCGGTGCGAGACCGCATTGCGGCATGAACGCGTGCTCGGCGTCTTCCGCGATCGCGCGGATCGCGTGGGTTGCGCGCACGTCCTCGGTCAGGTCGAAGTAATGCACGCCCGCGCCCTTGGCCGCCGCCGCGACGTTCACCGCGAGGTAGTACGGCAGCGCGTTGATCAGTACGTCGAAGCCTTCGAGCGCGGTGCGCAGCACGGCGGCATCGGCGGAATCGACACGGCGCGTCGGGATGCCCTGGGCGGCGAGCTTGTCGAGTGCGTGCTGATCGCGGTCGAACGCGACGACTTCGTAATCGCCGGTTTCGCGCAGCATATGAGCGATGGTGTGACCGATCAGACCTGCGCCAACGATAGCTACTTTCATCTGCTTTCTCCTTGTTATCCGTGTGCTGTCTCCGGGCCCCGGAAGCCGCGCCGCGCCTCGCGCACGATGCCTGCGGGCCGAACCCATGAATGACAGTGTAGAAACAAGCAAAAACAGTTCATACCCGCAAAATGCTGCGCTATGACCAGCATGTTCGACGTTATGACGATCCGATCAGTCGATTTGTCGAAAAAGCGTAAAAAAGCCGTTAACGCGGGGCTGCGGGTAAGGTGCCGGTCAGACGGTGCCCCGATCGATCTTGCGCGCCAGAATGATCGACGTGGTGGTCCGCTCGACGCCTTCGAGACCGCCGATCTGATCGAGCAGATCGTTCAGCCGTTCCGGCGAATCGGCGCGCAGCCACGCGACGTAGTCGAACTCGCCGCTCACCGCGCACAGCAGTTGCACCTCGGGCATTTTGCCGAGACGCTTCTGCACCGCCGGTCCGTGTTTCGGCGCAATGATGATGCCGACATACGCGACGATGCTCGAATCGAGCACGTCCTGGCCGAGCCGCACGCTATAGCCGGCGATCACGTTGCTGCGTTCGAGCCGCGCGATCCGCGCGATCACGGTGGTGCGCGCAACCCCGAGCTGGCGCGCGAGATTCGCGACGCTTTCGCGCGCATTGGCTTGCAGCAGCGCAACGAGGTTGCGGTCGAGGTCGTCGAGCTGGTCGAGGCGCGGAGGTCTCATCGAAGGAGGTATGGAGTTGGCCGAGGATGTCGCGGATTATCGCGCGTCCCGTGCCACAACCCTAGCGTGACCCTAGTGGGACTCGACCGGCGACGCGATGTCGCGGCGAGCTGTCACAAGCACACGGCACACTGTCGGCGGCCGCGGTGCGCCTCGTTAAAAAGTCCGCGAGCCGTTTCCCTTTCGTTTCGGTTGTAAGCGTTTGTCGCACGGAAACCGGATTGAAGGGATATCGTGTTACTAATAGCGGCGACGGGCGAAGGCGGCGGACGATTGCCGTGCGCCGCTATTTGCCGCCGGCGCGCAAATCACTTGTCACCGCGCGCCGTGTCTCAATACGAACAGACATCAGGAGTTTCGATGAAAAAAGCACTGGTTATGCTGGCTACGGCCGTTTCGATGGGCGGCGCATTCGCCCAAACCGCCGCGCCGGCTTCGGCCCCGGAGAACACTGCGTCGGCCCCCGCGGCCAAGGCCGGCCATGAGCGCAACGTCGAAGACCGCATCGCCTATCTGCATTCGCAGCTGAAGATCACCCCCGCGCAGGAAACGCAATGGAAGGCGTTCGCCGACGTGATGCGCGGCAACGGCGAGACGATGGGCCAGCTGTTCCAGCAGCGCAAGGCCGAGACCAACGTCAGCGCGCTCGACGACATGAAACAGTACGCAACGATCGCGCAAGCGCATGCCGACGGCATGAAGAAGCTGGTCGATGCATTCGACCCGCTGTACAGCAGCCTGTCGCCGGAACAGAAGAAGCTCGCCGACGCGACCTTCCACCACGGCGGCCCGGACGGCGGCCGTCATCGCCAGCATCACGGCAAGGGCAAGGCCGGCAAGCCGGCGGCCGAAGCCGCCAGCGACGCAGCCGCGAAGTAATTTCGACGCTGAACGCCATGAACGCCCGCCGCCCGGCAAAGCCTGCCGCGCGGCGGGCGTTTTTTCGTCCGGTCTCTGGAAACAGCCCGGCTGCTTCAGCCATCTGGCATGATTCGGGATCGCGGCGCCAGGCCTATGTGACCCGGCGCTCGACGCAGTCGTACACCCATTCGCAGCCGCATCGCGGCCGCGCGCACTCCACCCGAACTCCCCACACCGCTTCATGACCGAACTCAGGAATCTCGATCTGCGTGACGATCCGCACGCGCAACGCGTCGTCAAGGACGAAACGGTGAGCGTCGAATTCGCCGCCGCCGAAGGTCAATTGATGAGCCTCGAAGGCCCGAACCGCTACCTGCGCGGCGACGCGCTGATCACCGGCTCGACCGGCGACCGCTGGGTCGTGTCGCGCGAACGCTTCGATGCCAAATACCTGCCCGCCGATGCGGCGCTCGCGCATGGCGAGGCCGGTGCTTATCGGAATCGCCCGGCGGTCGTGCTCGCGCGGCGGATGGACGAAAGCTTCTCGCTCGCGCGCTCGGCGAGCGGCGGCGACGTGCTGCACGGCGCGGCCGGCGACTGGGTCATGCAGTACGCGCCGGGTGATTACGGTGTCGTGCAGGCCGCGCGCTTTGCGAAGGTGTATCGGCTGGCGGATTGACGCGGTTCGCGTCGCGTCGCGTTGCCGGTTGCCGGTTGCCGGTTGCCGGTTGCCGGTTGCCGGTTGCCGGTTGTTCAATGATTGAGCCGTCTCAGTCGCCGCGGCCGTTCCGGGCCGCTTAAGCTCATCCGCCACTCGCCTCAGGCGAACTCGTCGCCGAGATCGACGGTGACTTCGCGAGGCACCACCTCGCCGTTCGCGTACATCTCTTCGAGCGAGCCGAGACTCGCTTCGACATACGCGCGCAGCACCGCGAAGCTGCGGCCGCGCAAACGCGCCGGCATCGCGCGATAACGCGCAAGCGCCGCTGGCGCGATCGCAACCGTCATCTCGATGCGCCGCGCGGTCGAACCGAAGCGCATCGCGACCCAGTGGATCGTCAGCGTGGGCGTGCCGTCGTCGGCCGCGCGTTCGATGAATTGCGTCTGCTCGGGAAACAGATCGCTGATGACGCGCGCGAGTTCCTCGAACTCGGGATGCGCGCAGTCGTATTGGTAAGCTTCCATGAAGGCTGCCGGGAAAGATGGTGCGGAGTGGTTCTGCGATGCGTCTCGCGGGTGGTTCCGTGAGTGCTCCTGAACGGTACGCGCATTTTAGAGAAACGTGCGCGCGATAGCGAGGCGCGGCGGGAGGGTCCGGTGCCGCGGTCAGCGTGTCCTCCTCCGACAACCGCGACGGCTACCGCTCTCGCCCGGTCCTCACTCTGCAACCTCGCTCGCCGCTACCGGCTCCTTAGGTCACCCCTTCGGCCGCCCCTCACGCCACAGCCGCGACCGGCCGCCGATACACCCGGATCACCCAGCCCGCAACGAACACCGCCGCGACCGCATAGATCGTATCGACCGCGGCGAGCGGCAGCAGGCGCGCCTGCGACAGCGCGGCGGGCACGTCGATCAGCGCATGCAGCACGATCGCGAGCGGCAAAATCGCGTTCCGGCCGGCCCGCACGCCGCGCCACATCAGCACCGACAAGCCGATCTGGAACACCAGCGCCGCCACGCGTTCGAGCACGAAAATGCCGGCCAGTTGCGGGCTCAGGCTCGCGAGGATCAGATGGACCCGCATCACCGATTCGGCCGGCAGATTGCCGAGAAAGCTGTCGAGCCGGCCGCGATTTTCCAGCACCGCGAACACGAGCCACTGAATCTGCACGACCACGCCGACCATCCACGCTTCCGCGCCGCCGTGGCCGAGGCCGTAGCTGAGCGCGGCGCCGTCGTCGGCTCGCGCGGCGGCGCTGCGCTCCGCGCGATTCGCGGTGGTGCGCGCACGGGCGCGCGAGCTGGTGCGGGAAGCAGCATTTGCGGTGCCGCGCCCGGCCGCGCTGGTGTTCGCCCCGGTATTCGCCCCGGTATTCGCACCGGTATTCGCACCGGTATTCGCACCGGCACTCGAGCTCGCATTCCCACCAGCAGTCGTCGCGGCGTCCGCCCGAGCCCCCGCACTCGTCCCAGTCCGCGCGGCCCGCTTGATCAGCCAGCGCATCCCGATGAACCGCCCCACTTCCTCACACACGCCCGCGATCAGCGCGCCATACACGACGAACGCGACCGGCTGCGACAGCAGCGCCGCCGTCGTCGGGTTGCCGCGCAACAGATAGTCGTTCAACGCGCGCTCGATCACCATCGCGAACAACGCGAACACCGCGACGCCGGCGATCGCGTCGCGCGGCCTGAGCGCGAGCGGCAGGCGCAACTGCCGGTAAAGCAGGAACGGTAACGCGGCGATGACGAGCGTAGCGAGCGCGAGGCTCGCGAGGGTAAGCGGTGCGACGACCATGAATGTCCTTGCGGGATTGCTAGCGATGACCGGCGCGCAACCGCTGCGCGCCGCAGCCCCGCATGATCGCAGATTGCTCGCGAATCAGCGCGCGGTCGACGCACGCACGATCAGTTCGCCCGCCAGCAGGCAGTCGCGCGCGCTGGTCTGCGCGCCTTCGATGCGCTCGTGCAGAAATTCGACCGCGCGATAGCCAATCTCATAGGTCGGCTGGCGGATCGTGGTGATGCCGGCGAGTTCGGCCCAGTCGGGGTCGTCGATCGACAGCAGCGCGGCGCGCTCCTGCCAGCGCGCGCCGTAGCGCGCTTTCAGATGCAGCGCGACACGCAGCGCGACCGGCGCGTTGGCCGCGAACAGCGCGACACGCGGAGAGCGGCCGCCACGGCTACCGTCACCGCCGCTGCCGCCGCCAAGGGCACTCTCGCCGTTACCGCCAACGTCAACGCCATCATCAACGTCGACGCCGACGCCACCGCCACCGCCACCGCC
>NZ_MSDV01000027.1 GCF_001931485.1 Burkholderia sp. SRS-W-2-2016
CACCCAAGGGATTCCCCCAGGTCCCCCATCCCGAAAACCATTTGCGCCCGGAATATTTTCTCGCCACAATCGGCTCCTGTTCAAATTAACACCATCATGTTCATTTATGAACATAGGAGAAGCGAAGTGCTGAAGATCGGGATCAATGGCGGCGGCATCGGCGGCCTGGCCGCGGCAATTGCGTTGCACAAGCAGGGCCACGACGTCGTCGTGTTCGAACAGGCCGAGCGTTTCGGGCGGGTCGGCGCGGATATCAACCTGACGCCGAACGCGGTGCGCGCGCTCGACGGTCTCGGCATCGGCGCGACGCTGCGCGAGACCGCCGCGCGTCCGTCGGCGCGGATCAGCCGGATGTGGGACACCGGCGAAGTGACCTCGCATCTGCCGATGTCCGACGAAGCCGAAATCAAATACGGCGCACCCCAACTGACGATGCACCGCGCGGACGTGATCGCCGCGCTCGAAGCCGCGATGCCGGCCGGCGCGCTGCGGCTCGGCCAGCGCGTGACGCAACTCGCGCAGGAGGACGGCGCGGCCGGCCTGACGCTCGCCGACGGCAGCGAGCAGCGCTTCGATCTCGTGATCGGCGCGGACGGCATCCACTCGGGCGTGCGCGAATTCATCCTCGGTCCGGACGCGCCGCAGTTCACCGGCATCGTGTCGTATCGCGCGGTCGTGCCGGCCACGCGTCTGGCGAACCTCGAAACGGGCGCCTTCGTCAAATGGTGGGGCCCGGCGCCGGAATCGCAGATCGTCACGTTCCCGCTCAATCGCGGCCGCGACGTGTTCATCTTCGCGACCACCGCGCAGACCGACTGGACCAACGAATCGTGGACCGCGCCGGGCGACCCCGACGCGCTGCGCGACGCCTACAAGCACTTCCACGCCGACGCGAAAACCCTGCTGGCCGCCTGCGATTCCGTGCTCGCGTCCGCGCTGTACGTGCGCGATCCGCTGCCGCAGTGGAGCCGCGGCAACTTCACGCTGCTCGGCGACGCCTGCCATCCGATGATGCCGTTCATGGCGCAAGGCGCCGGCATGGCGATCGAGGATGCGGTGGTGCTGTCCCGCGCGCTCGCCGGCGCATCGGGCGCAACGCTCGACGCCGCGCTCACGCGCTACGAAGACGCGCGCCGCGACCGCACCGCGCGCATCCAGATCGGCTCGCGTGGCAATAACTGGCTAAAGGAAGGCGGCAACGGCGACTGGGTCTACGGCTACGATGCGTGGACAGTTCCTGTGGCATGATCCGACTCCCTCGCCTGGTTCTTCGTCCATCGTATGGCTGACAACTCCGACCGCAGTAACGAATCGTCGAACGCCGTCGAGCGCTCGTTCCGTCTGTTGCGTTTCATCGCCGAAGGCGGACAGACCGGCAACGTCAGCGAGGCGGCGCGGCAGCTCGGCGTGAATCGCATCACGCTGATGCGGCTGATCGCATCGCTCGAGGCGCTCGGGTTGATCGTCGAGGGACCGGCCGGGCATCGGTTGGGCTTGCCGTTTCTGACGCTCGCGTCGGCGGCGCTCGGCTCGTCGGATCTGATCACGCATGCGCGCTCGGTGCTGCCGACGCTCGCCGCGCTCACGCGGATGTCCGCGTATCTGGTGGTGCGCGAAGGCGCGGAGATCGTCTATTCGCTGGCCGAAGTGCCGGACACGCCGCTGGTCTCGCAGATTCGCGTCGGCAGCCGGCTGCCCGCGTATCGCGCGACGCCGGGGCTCGCGATGCTCGCGCTGCTGGAACCCGCCACGCTCGAGCAGATGTGCGCGACGCAGTGGACCGAGCCCGACGCGCCATCGTTCGACGAACTGTCCGCGCGTCTCGCGCAGATTCGCGCGGACGGCTGCGCGTGGAGCCACTCGGGGCTCGAAGCGGGCATCGATTCGTGCGCGGCGCCGATCGTCGATGCCAGCGGCAATGCGCTCGCGGCGCTCAGTATCGCGGGACCGTCGCGGCTGTTTGCCGACCGGCCCGAGCATGACGAGGCGCTTGCGCAGCCGGTCAAACGCGCCGCCGCGCAGATTTCGAAGCTGCTGGCATAGCGCTCGGGCCCGCGCCGCCGTAAGAAAAAAAACGAGGCCTCGATGGGCCTCGTCTTCACGCTCCTTCGCCGAGCAGTGCCAGGCGAATTTCTCTCTTCAGACCAGCGTGGTCTGCACGTCCACATTGCCGCGCAGCGCCTTCGAATACGGGCAGGTCTGATGCGCGCGCTCGATCAACCCAAGCGCCACGTCGCGATCGAGGCCGGGCAGGCTCACGTTCAGACGCGCCTGCAGGAAGTACGCACCCTCGGTCGTGCCGAGATCGATTTCCGCATCGACGCTGGTATCGGCCGGCAGCGTGACTTGCGCCGCCCGCGCGGCCAGACCCAGCGCGCCGATATAGCACGCGGACCAGCCGGCGCCGAGCAGTTGCTCGGGATTGGTGCCGGCGCCCGACGATCCCGGCGACGACAGTTTGACTTCCAGACGGCCGTCCGAGCTGCGCGCGGCGCCATCGCGGCCGCCGGTGGTGTGGGTCTTGCCGGTGTACAGCACTTTTTCGATGCGGGTCATGGTGAATGCTCCTGTTGATCCAGTGAATTTCGATGCGGCATGTCCGAGGTCGACGCCGTCGCCGGCGATTCGCGGGAGCGGCGTTGGGTTCGACTTGCGGTGCACGTATTGAAACGCGCGGGTGTATCCCGGGTGTGTCTGGATCAGCAGGTTTGGTATGCGGGCGTATCTGGAATGGCGGTTGATACAGTGCGATACAAACAGGTCATCGCGCTGATTTCGAGCGTGATTTCGAGCGTGATTGCGAGCGAGGTGTCTAAGCTGTTTGCACCGCCGTTGTACCGCTCAATTGCTGGCTGCCTACCACCGCAGCAGCCGCGGACCGAGCAACGCGCCGATCGCCGTGGGTACGAGCATCCCGAGCAGATACCATGCGGCCCAGAACGGGATGCCCATTTCCGGGCAATGCAGGCAATACGCAAGCGTTGCCGTCGAACCCGCCAGCAAGCCGCCCGCCGCGCCCGACACCGCAAGCCGCGTCGGCGCCAGCCCCTTGAGCGCCCAAAAGACGGCGACAAAGCCCGGCGCCGCCAGCATCGCGATCAGCAGCGGACACACGCGCCAGGTCGAGCCGAGCACGAGTGCGAGTCGCGAGCCATCCGGCGCGGCGCTCAACACATAGGCCGCGGCCAGCCACACCAGCACGACCGGCGCGGCGATCACCCAGCGGCTGCCTCCCGCGCGCACGCCGGGCCTGGCAAGCCGCATCGACATCCACAGCGAGCCAATCGCGAGACACAACGGCAGCGCGATCTTGGCCCAGAAGAGCGGCGTCACCGCGACTTCGACGAGATCGCGGCGGATGCCAAGCAGCGCCGCCGTAATCAGCGTCGCACTCGCCGCGCCAATTAGTACAGCGATGGAAAAGCGTTTCGTCGGTGCGTGGTGGTCCACCGGCGCGACGCCGGTCGCAAGCAGGGAAATGAAGTCATCCGTTTTCATCGTGTTCCTCGAATCCTCGCCGCCAATGCCTTCAACCCACGATGCACGCCGATCTTGACCGCCGACTCCGACATCCCGGTCAGCTTCGCGGTCTCCGTCACCGATAGTCCTTCGAGTTTGACGTGCACGATCGTGCAGACGCTGACGCTCGGGCAGATGTTCCAGCAGGCTGGCCACGTCGCGCCTGGCTTGCGCCGGTTCGAGATCGGGCGCGGCGAGCAGTTCGAATGCATCGTCGAGCGGATCGTTCAGCGCGTCGTGGCGCGAGCGCGCGCGAAAGTAGTCGGTCAGCTTGTAGCGCGCGATCGCGTGAATCCATGCGGTCAGCGGCTCGTCCGCGCGATAGGTATGCCTTGCGTTATGCACTGCCAGCAGTATTTCCTGCACCAGATCCTCGACATCGGCGGCGCGATCGTAAAGCCGTCGCCGCAGAAAGCCTCGCAGGTGCGGACCCAGTTCCGCGAGAAATTGCCGGTATCCGGCGCTATCGCCATCCAGGCCGCGCAGGAACAGGGCACGCAGATGCGACTCCTTTGCCTGCGCCGCGGTGATATCGGTAGTTCGGTTCATCTGGGGTGCCGGTTACAGGAAACAGAAGTTTATTCCATCGTCGTGTGCGGCGGCGTTCGCGGCCGGCTCGCGCGCGTGTCTTTTGCCATACAGGCAAAAAAATTTTCGCAGTGCTGTAACCGCGCCCGGACGCATCGCGAACTACCTGTCAGATGCGGGATGGCGACGCATCGGTAGTTGCTGGATAACGCTCTTCCCTGATGGACATCGACCGCTCATGAACTACAGCGCTGAGCGGTCACAGTCCGATTAACGACATTCAAGGAGTTGTCATGAAACACATTGCAGTCGCGGCAATTGCCGCAGCGTTGCTCGTCGGCGGCGGTCCGGCATTCGCCCAGGCGAGCGGCGCAATGGCCAAAGATTCGATGTCGAAAGACTCGATGAACAAAGACTCGATGGCCAAGGATTCGATGTCCAAAGATGCAATGGGTAAGGACGCGATGTCCAAACACCCGATGAAAAAGGACAGCGGCAAGATGAAACCCGACGCGATGAAGAAAGACGACGCGATGAGCCAGTAACACGCGCGGGTGCGCTCACGGCATCGCGCCGCGACCGCACCCGTGGACACGAGCTCACGGATTCCCCGGAGATTGATATGAATGCGCTTGCCCAACCCGGCGCGTCGCCCCGCGCGACGCGCACGATCCAGCCTGCGTGGGTGCGCATCGCGCACTGGCTCAACGCGTTGGCCGTGGTGCTGATGATGCTGTCGGGATGGCGCATCTACGATGCGTCGCCGGTGTTCCGGGATCTCGTGATCCCGCCTGGCATCACGTTGGGCGGCTGGCTCGGCGGCGCATTGCAATGGCATTTCGCGGCGATGTGGCTGCTGTTTGGCAACGCACTCTTTTATCTGGCGATGAACCTCGTCACCGGCCGTCTGCGCGCGAAGTTCTTCCCGCTGTCGCCACGCGCGATTCTTCACGACCTCGGCGAAGCATTGCGAGGCCGTCTGTCGCACGCGGATCCGGGCCGCTATAACGCGGTGCAGAAATTCGCTTATCTGTTCGTGATGGTCGACATTGCCGTGCTGATCGTATCGGGGCTCGTGATATGGAAATCAGTGCAGTTTCCGTTACTGCGCGAGTTGCTCGGCGGATACGACCGCGCGCGGGTCGTTCATTTCTGCGCGATGGTGTTGCTGGCCGGTTTCATCGTCGTCCATCTGGCCATGGTCGCGCTCGTGCCGCGTTCGCTGCTGACGATGATTCGCGGCCGCTAACGGCGATAACGGAGGAACGAAATCGTGAAGCCATCCAATCGTGTGCCGCCGGACATCGATCTCGCGTCGCTGAGTATCGACGTGCGCCGTGAACTCGACATGCCGTCGCGGCGGCTATTCGGCAAACGCATCCTGACGCTCGGCGGCCTTGCGATGCTGAGCGGCTGCAGCCTGTCGGACGACAAATCGGTCGACACGTTTCTGGCCGGCGTGTCGCGCATGAACGATCGCGTGCAGGCCTGGCTATTCGATCCGAACCGTCTCGCGCCGACCTATACCGAAGCACAGATCACCCGGCCGTTTCCGTTCAATGCGTTCTACGGCATCGACGATGTGCCGCACGTCGACGGCAGCGACTTTCGTTTGAAAGTGAGTGGACTCGTGCGGAACAGGAAGGACTGGACGCTCGCGGAGCTTTACGCATTACCGCAGGCCGAACAGATCACGCGACATATCTGCGTCGAAGGCTGGAGCGCGATCGGCAGATGGGGCGGCACGCCATTCGCGGAATTCCTGAAGCGCATCGGTGCCGACACGTCCGCGAAATATGTGGGTTTCAAATGCGCGGACGACTACTATGAAAGCATCGATATGCGAACCGCGCTGCATCCGCAGACGCTGCTGACCTTTACGTACGACGGGCAGCAACTGCCCGAAAAATACGGTTATCCGATGAAGCTCAGAATGCCCACGAAGCTCGGCTACAAGAATCCGAAGCACATCATGGAGATTTTCGTGACCAACACATTTCCGGGCGGCTATTGGGTCGATCAGGGTTACAACTGGTTCGGCGGTTCGTGAAGCATAGGTAATGCCTGAACCCCGGGCACGCAAAACGCCCGGCGGCGCCGGCAGTGACGAGGGCAGCAATCATGGCGAGCGAATGGAAGCGCCGCGCGAGGCTGTTCATTCAGCGTTTCTGGCAGCCGGTCAGCGCGTGCATGACCTGCATGCCGGGAAGCTGGGGCAATATCCTCAGCATCCCCCACTGGATGATTGCATTGCAGACAGGTCTGCTGACCGGACTTCTCGCGGTACTGCTGACGTTCACGTCCGCGGCCGGGTTTTATAAGCACCGGTATGGCAATGCGTTGATTGTCGGCGTACTGACTACGATCGGGGATGCTTTCGCTCATCCGAACCATTACCGCATCCCGTATGTGGAGCACCTCGTGACGGGGGCGGTATCCGGTCTGTTGGCATTGGCGGCGTCATATCTGCTCGAAGACAAGGCGAGACGCGTGCGCACCGCATGGGCGCGAGTTTTTTCTTAGCCGCGAACGGGCAGATCAGAACCGAACGGCCAGCCCGACCGTGAAAGGCCGGAGGCTGAGCCGTCATCACACAGCAAAATTCCCGGTCCGCGACGGGATCACAACCGGATCACAACGACTGCGCTGAAAACGTATCGCATTGACGGATGTCACCACTCGTCAGACCACGCTTCAGCCACCGCTGACGCTGCTCGCTCGTACCATGCGTGAAAGCCTCGGGCACGACGCGTCCCTGCGATTGCCGCTGCAGCCGGTCGTCGCCGATCGCGGCCGCGGCGTTAAGGCCCTGCTCGAAATCGCCCGGCTCGATCAGCTTCGCATTCTGCTGCTGCGCGACATTGGCCCACACGCCGGCGAGACAATCCGCCTGCAATTCGAGCCGCACGGACAACGCGTTGGCCCGTGCTTCGGACATGCGCGCACGCGCGGCCTCGTACTTATCGGAAATCCCGATGACGTTCTGTACGTGATGCCCGACCTCATGCGCGATCACGTACGCCTGCGCGAAATCACCGCTCGCACCGAAACGCTCGCGCAGCTCGCGGTAAAACGACAGGTCGATATAGACCGTGCGATCTTGCGGGCAATAGAAAGGACCCATCGCGGCCTGGCCGGTGCCGCACGCGGTCTGCGTTGCGTCGGTGAAAAGCACCAGCTTGGGCGCCGGATAGTCCTGCCCGCCGACCTGCGTCTGGAAGATGTGCTGCCACGTGCGTTCCGTGTTGCCGAGCACACGGCGAACGAAGTGGCCGCCCTGATCGTCGACGGGCGCCGCGCTTGCCGGCGCCTGACGCTGCTCGGTGCCGCCTTGCAACACCTGCGCGCCGTTGATAATCGTCATCGGGTTGATGCCGAAGAAATACGACGCGGCCAGCGCAATGATGATGGTCCCGATACCGATGCCGCCACCCACGCGCATCCCGCCGCCGCGGCCACGCCGGTCTTCGACGTTCTGGCTTTCTGCTTCATCATCGAGGCGCATGTTTTTTCCCTGGAATGTTTCGCAACGCGTGCGAGGCGAATTGGTTTGTAATGTGTAGCATTTTATATACCGGCATACGTAATTCAAATTCGCCGCTCGAGTCGCGGCTTAAAGGCCGGTTCGCCGTTTTCCCGCCCCCCGAACGAAAACGTACGGAAGAATACCGGCTACGAACACCGCGAGTAAAAGCATTAGTAGCGCGCGTTGGTCAACAAAAGTTAATTGGTGTTTTCGCGGGCGGTTCCAGATTCCCACACGATGCGCGTCGATCCCGCGGCACAGAGCCATACGCCGCGAGCAACTCACCCAATAAAAAAAAATGCCAACCCAAAAGGGTTGGCATTGCGCTGCGAGAGTTGCTGCTTCGATCAGATTAGAACTGATTCATCGTATTGTCTTTACCTGCCGCTTTCAGCGCTGCTTCGCCGCTGAAGTACTCCTTGTGGTCGTCGCCGATATCCGAGCCCGACATGTTCTGGTGCTTCACACAGGCGATGCCCTGACGGATTTCCTTGCGCTGCACGTTGGCCACATAACCCAGCATGCCCTGGTCGCCGAAGTATTCCTTCGCGAGGTTGTCGGTCGACAGCGCGGCGGTGTGGTACGTCGGCAGCGTGATCAGGTGATGGAAAATCCCCGCTTCACGCGATGCGTCGGCCTGGAAGGTCCGGATCTTCTCGTCGGCGAGCGTCGCCAGTTCGGTCTGATCGTATTCCACGCTCATCAGCTGCGCGCGGTCGTACTTGGACACGTCCTTGCCGGCGGCCTTCATCGCGTCGTACGCCTGCTGGCGGAAATTCAGCGTCCAGTTGAACGACGGGCTGTTGTTGTACACCAGCTTCGCGTTCGGGATCACCTTGCGAATTTCGCTGACCATGCCGCCGATCTGCGCGATATGCGGTTTTTCGGTTTCGATCCACAGCAGGTCGGCACCGTTTTGCAGCGCGGTCACGCAATCGAGCACGCAGCGCGCTTCGCCCGAGCCGGCGCGGAACTGGAACAGGTTGCTCGGCAGGCGCTTCGGACGCAGCAGCTTGCCGTCGCGCTTGATGATCACGTCGCCGTTGCCCAGTTGGTCGGCCGACAGCTCCTCGCAATCGAGGAACGAGTTGTATTGGTCGCCCAGGTCGCCCGGCGTGGTGGTCACGGCGATCTGCTTGGTCAGGCCGGCGCCCAGCGAGTCGGTACGGGCCACGATGATGCCGTCGTCCACGCCCAGTTCGAGGAACGCGTAACGGATCGCGCGGATCTTGGCGAGGAAGTCCTCGTGCGGCACGGTGACCTTGCCGTCCTGGTGGCCGCACTGCTTCTCGTCGGACACCTGATTTTCGATCTGGATGCAGCATGCGCCCGCTTCGATGAACTGCTTGGCCAGCAGGTAGGTTGCTTCCGCGTTGCCGAAACCGGCGTCGATGTCGGCGATGATCGGCACCACGTGGGTCACGTGGTTATCGATCTTTTCCTGGATCGCGGCTTTGGCAGCGCCTTCGGCGGCGTCCAGCTGGCGGAACAGACCGCCGAGTTCACGAGCATCGGCCTGGCGCAGGAACGTGTACAGCTCGCGGATCAGCGCGCTGACGGAGGTTTTTTCGTGCATCGACTGGTCCGGCAGCGGGCCGAACTCGGAGCGCAGCGCGGCCACCATCCAGCCCGACAGATACAGATAGCGGCGCTCGGTGCTGTTGAAGTGCTTCTTGATCGAGATCATCTTCTGCTGACCGATGAAACCGTGCCAGCAACCCAGCGACTGGGTGTACCTGGCCGGGTCGGCATCGTACGCGGCCATGTCGGCGCGCATGATCTTCGCGGTGTATTTCGCGATGTCGAGACCCGTCTTGAACTTGTTCTGCGCGCGCATGCGTGCCGCGTATTCGGGGCTGATGGCATTCCAGGAGCTGCCTTGCTGTTCCTTCAAACCAGCCACTGCCTTGATGTCGTCTTGATATTGGGCCATGTGTATCTCCTGATAGCTAAGGGTGTTTGATTCAACCGTTCGGCTCGCCGCTACGTCCGTCGAAGCGAGCTGCATGGAATAAATAGTAGCGCCGGCCCAAGTGCTTTGGTGAAGTCTTATATAAGACATAAGAGTTTATTTTTTGTTATTTTTCAATGAGATACGTAACGCTTTTTGCGATGCAAAAAACGCTTTCAAGCGGCGAAAAAATCGCCCCGACGAAATTCCGGACGAATTTCGCGATGTGAAAAGTCTTTTCGGGTATTGGAGACGGAACAGGCGGGGACGGCTGGGGCCGAGATCGCTGGCGGGACGATCTGGCAGACGTCGGTTTCGGCGCGACGACGCGCCGAGGCGCGCTCAAAGGGGGATGGCCGGGGCTGGGTGGCCCGGTGGCTGGTGAGCTCACCACTCGGCAGTCGTTTGCCAGGCATCGACCGGGAGCGAGTGAGTGCGGCGAGCGTATGCGGTCCGCTGAGGAAGCGGACATTCGCGGGCAGAGAAAGGGACACGCGAGCGCCGGTTGCGCCCTGGAAGCAGTCAGCTATTTCCAGGGCCGGCGTTACTTATCCCCAAAGACAAAGATCAGGGTTTGCGTTTGCCGCGTCCGCCAGCGGGTTTGCCAGCCGGCTTACGTGAAGCCGCTGCCGGCTTCTTGCCGGCGGGTTGACCTGCGGATTTGTTGCGCGGCTTTTGCACGCTGAATGGGCTACCGATGGTGTAGCTCGTGTCGTTATCCGCGGCCACCGCACGCGACGCCGCAGGCTTGCGGTTGTTTTCGCCGCTTTGCGGGCGCGGCTTTTTGCCGGGCGCCGGCATGGCGCCCGATGCAGCCTGCGGCACTTTAGGCTTCTTCGGTTTTTTCGGCTTCTTGATGAGCTCGCCCGTCGCGCTGGTTTCCGGCACGCGATGGTCGGCTTCAAAACCCGGCTCCTCTTTACGAGGCAAGGTTTGCCGGATCAGCGCTTCGATCGCGGCCAGTTGCGGCGCCTCATCCGCACACACGAGCGACACCGCCACGCCGCTCGCGCCAGCGCGGCCGGTTCGGCCAATCCGGTGCACATAGTCTTGCGCGACGATCGGCAGATCGACGTTGATCACCAGCGGCAGGTCGTCGATATCCAGTCCGCGCGCGGCGACATCGGTGGCGACCAGCATCTGTACCTCGCGCGTCTTGAAGCGCTCCAGCGCACGCAGACGCGCGGGCTGCGGTTTGTCGCCGTGGATGGTATCGACCGCGTAGCCCGCTTCATCGAGCATCGCCGCGAGGTAATCCACGCCATTGCGGGTTTTGACGAACACCAGCGCGTGCTCCCAGCGGTTCTCGGCCACGAGGTGCATGAACAGCTCGGGCTTGTTGCGCTTATCCACCGGCACCACCCACTGCTTGATCTTGCTGGCCGTGGCATTGGGCGGGCTGACGCTGATATTGACCGGGTCGCGCAGAATGTTCGCCGCCATCGCGCGGATGTCGTCGGTAAACGTGGCGGAGAACAGCAGCGTCTGGCGCCGCGCGGGCAACGCGGCGAAGACGGCGTCGAGTTCGCGCGCGAAGCCGAGATCCAGCATGCGGTCGGCTTCGTCCAGCACCAGCGTTTGCACCTGATCGAACTGCACCGCGTTCTGGCGGTTGAGGTCGAGCAAACGGCCCGGCGTGGCAACGAGCACGTCGACGCCTTTGCGCAACTTCATCATCTGCGGGTTGATGCTCACACCGCCGTAGGCGGCGAGAAATCGCAAGTCGAGGCCCTTGCCGTAAGCGACGAAGCTTTGCAGCACCTGTTCGGCCAGCTCGCGCGTGGGCACCAGCACCAGCACGCGCGCGCGGTTGCTGGACACCGCCGGGCCGTGTTGCACCAGCCGTTGCAGCAGCGGCAGCGCAAAGCCCGCCGTCTTGCCGGTGCCGGTCTGTGCCGCGGCCATCGCGTCCTTGCCGCCGAGCACGACGGGAATCGCCTTGGTCTGCACCGGCGTCGGTGTCTGGTAATTGAGGTCCTGCAGATTACGCAGCAAGGGATCGATCAGGCCAAGGGAGGCAAAAGACATCGGCGTATTCCGGGGTAAAAGCGCAATTCTAGCGGTTAGCGGGCGCAGGGCAGCGGGCGGATCGATGGACACAAAGACCGGCGTTGCCCGGGCACGCCACGGTTATCCGCTGCGCCGCTACCTTTCATCGTAAGCGCGACGTCAGGCTGGACAGCAACAAACGCTGCCAGCCAAAATGAGCCCTCGTCGCAAAACCGACCGATCGGCGCAGGGCCGGGTGAAATCCGCACGAGACTCCTGACCACCGAGACGCCCCCGCCCCGACCACGCGCATCGCGCCAACTACCACGAACCATGAATCCCGGCATCGTCTACGCCTTTTTCGCCTTCGTCATCTGGGGCCTCTTTCCCGTCTACTTCAAGACGCTCCATCAGATTCCCGCGCTCGAGATCCTCGCCCACCGCATGGCGTGGTCGCTCGTGTTCATCGTCGCGGTGCTGGCGGTACGCAACCACTGGGCGTGGCTGCGCCCGGCGCTGCGCGACAGGCGCGTGCTCGGACGCTTCGTCGCGAGCGCGGTGCTGCTCTCGGCCAACTGGGGCATCTACATCTGGGCGGTGAACGCCGGGCATATCGTCGAGGCGAGCCTCGGTTACTTCATCAATCCGCTGATCAACGTGCTGTTCGGCTTCGTGTTCCTGCACGAGCGGATGCGCCCGCTGCAATGGTGCGCGGTCGCGCTCGCGACTTTGGGCGTGGTCTGGCTCACCTGGCAAAACGGCGCGCCGCCGTGGATCAGCCTCGCGCTCGCGCTGACGTTCGGCGGCTATGGCCTTCTGCGCAAGACCGCCAAGCTGGGCGCGCTCGAAGGCCTCGCGCTCGAAACGGTGCTGCTGTTTCCGGTGGCGATCGTCTATCTGCTGATCATCGGCATGGCCGGCGCCAGCCATTTAACGCATGCGCCGCTCGGGCTGCAAGTGCTGCTGGCCGCCGCCGGGCCGATCACGGCCGTGCCGCTGCTGCTGTTCGCGGCCGCCGCGCGACGTATCCCGCTGTCGATGCTCGGCCTGATCCAGTACGTGACGCCCACGCTTCAGCTGCTCACCGGCGTGCTGATCTACAGTGAGCCGTTCAGTTCCGTGCAGGCGATCGGCTACGGCGCGATCTGGGTGGCACTCGCGCTCTACTCGTTCGAAGGGCTGCGCGGCACGCTGGCCGCCGCGCGCCAGGCGCGCCGGGCGGCTTGAAGAGCTTGAAGAGTCTGAAGGGCGGCACAACTGAAAATCGACGCGCAGACGCCCGCACCTCCGATGCGCGGAAGTCTGGCGCGAACGGGAGCACACGCTGTTGTCCAGGTGCTCGCGTGCGGAATCTTCGCCGGACTTTTTGCCGGCGCCTTCCCGGTGTCATCCAGATGTCGCTCGTAATGAACGAGGTCATGCCACTCGCCATGTAGATACATACTGCGGCGAGCCTGCCCGAAAGCCACGAAGCCGTTGCGTTCGAGCACACGCATCGAGCCGATGTTCTGAGGCCGCACCACCGCCTCGATTCGCGACAAACTGAGTTCCGTCGCGGCCAGCTCCATCGCGAGCTTGACCGCCTGGGATGCATATCCCTTTCCCGCAAAACCGGCACCGATCCGATATCCAAGCGTCGCCTTATTGAAATACGGGCGCGTGACACCGACCAGATTCACACGTCCGACAATCGCGTCGTCGGACCGTACGAGATATTGATAAGCGCGATCGCCGGCGATGTCCGCCAGCGCTGCTTCTATCGCTTCGGCGACGGCCGATGCGCTGTAGTAATCGGCGGCGCGAGCGTTGATCCATTGCTCGAAATAGGCGCGGTTTTCGATCTCGAATGCCAGAAGCGCGTCGGCATCGCTCAGTGTGGGAGCGCTAATTGTCAGCATGGCGCCGGGGCGAGTTGAATTAGCCGGCGATTGTATCGGCCCCGGCCTTGAAACAGATCGGGGGCCGGCCACGTCGGCGCCATCTTTGCACTAGACTGCATTGTCACCGTCCAGCCACCCATGCCCGCCCCCATCGAGCACCCATCCCAAGCTTCGAGCCGCCCGGTTCTGGTCTGGGACGCGCCGGTCCGCCTGTTCCACTGGCTGACCGGCGCGCTTGTCGCGGCCGCTTATGTCACGCTGAAACTGAACCTGATCGACTGGCACATCCGCGCCGGCGAAGCACTGCTGGCTCTGCTGATCGCGCGGCTGCTGTGGGGCTGTTTCGGCAGCGAGACCGCGCGCTTTCGCAGTTTCGTCGCGTCGCCCGCAAGCGCGTTTCGTCACTTGCGGCGGCTGTTTCATCGCGAACCGGATAGGCAGATCGGCCACAATGCGGCCGGCGGCTGGATGGTGCTGTTGCTGCTCACGCTACTGCTGATCGAGACGCTGAGCGGCCTCTACGTCAACAACGACATCGCCGACGCAGGCCCGTTGAGCGAATGGGTGCCCGTGTGGCTCGCCAACGCGATCTCGACGCTACACGGTCTGGTCTGGGACGTGCTGCTCGCCGCAGTGGCAGTGCACGTCCTCGTGATCGCGCTCTATGCGGCGGTAAAAGGCCACAACCTGCTGCGGCCGATGCTGACCGGCTACAAGCAGCTACCGTTGTCGCTCGACGCGCCGCGGCAAGCGCCGGCATGGCTGGCGCTGCTGCCGCTCGGCGTCGGCATCGGCGTGGTGATGCTGCTCGCGGCTTATGTTTGAGCCTGCGCCCGCCGCGAGCCTCGTTCCCGTAGCAGTACGGCACCAACGGCCGCGCTTACTTCGGCGGCGTCACCTGGCCGCGAATCTCGCCGTTCGGATTGTTCTTCGTATGAACGTTGATGTACATCTCGCCGGCCTCGAACAGCTTGGCCTCGTCCGGCGATAGCGTGGCCTGACCGGTGATCGGGCTCGTCACCTCGGTCGTGCCCTTCTGCGACAGCCAGACCTTCACCCCGGCGTTCTTGCCGGCCGCCGCGGGCCCGTGGAAATGCGCCATCGTGGCCGGACTCGACAAGCCGCTGAAGGTGATGTTCCACGTGACGGCGCGCGTGCCGGCGTCGTATGTGAGCGCAGCATTGCCGCTGCCGGGCGTCTGCACCGGCGGAACCTGCTGGGCGCCCGTCAACGGCACGGCGAACGAAACCGGCGCCGCCTGCGCGAAGTTCAAAGCCCCCGCTAAAGCCAGACCACCGAACACCATGCAAGCGCGCTGCGAGATCGATCGTGACATTTGGTTTTCTCCAGTTGGATGTGCCCCCGAGCGGGCAGGCTAGGTTCGAAGCATGCGGCGGACCACGTCGGCGCGGCTGCCAGCCTCGGCGGTGAAAACAAGAATAGACGCCAGCCGCCCGAAACGCGCGGGAAGAATCGACTGCAACCGCTTCCGCCAGCCACCAGCCACAGCCGCCGTTCTACGAAAACAGCGCCGACGTATCGATATCGGCCATCTTGTCGAGTTCGTCGCGGCGCGTATCGCAAGCCCGCCGGATCAACGCGCCTTGCGCGATCCACACCGCCAGCGAAATCATCGCGAGGCTGCCGAGCCCGAGGAACGCGATCGGGTAGCCGAAGCGGGTCGCGAGCCAGCCGCCGAGCAACGGACTCAGACAGCCGCCCGCCGCTTCCACGCTTTTCACCACGCCCTGACCGAGATTCACACGCCCGCTGCCATGCAACAGATGCACGACCAGCGCCGGAATCGCGACGCTTTGCAGCCCGGAACCCAGGCCGTCGAAAATCTGCACCGGCACGATCCCCCACGTCGCGGTCAGCCATGCCGCGGTCACCGCGCGCGCCGGCAGCGTGATCAATGTCGCGAGGATGATCCACCAGAAGCCGAAGCGGCGAATCAGGCGACTCGCGTAGACGGCGGCAATCAGCATCACGACCTGCGAAATGATGATATTGGCCGCGGTAATGCCGCTCGCGTTGCGGTGATGCAGCGCCGCCTGCGCCATGCTGTAAAGCGGCAGCATCACGGAATTGCCGAGGCTGAACGCGGCCAGCACGATCGAGAGCAACAGCAGCGGACGCGAGCGCAGCACCGCGCGGATGCCTTCCGCGTGGATCTGCGAGTTGTCGCTGTCGTCCTCGTGGGACAGGCCGCGCGCATAGTGCCGATGCACCGCGCGCGCCGGAATCAGCAACACCGACACGATGCAGGCGAGCCCGAACGCCGCACCGAGCGCGAATACCCAGACGATGCCGAGCCACCAGCCGATCGCCCCGGACAACGCGGCCGCCGCGATATTGCCCGCATGGTTCGCGACCTGCGTGCGGCCATACAGGCGATCGAAATTCTTGCGGCCGGCCATGCCGAGTGTCAGCCCGGTCAATGCGGTGCCCATCACCGAGCCCGCCACCGCGGTCGCGATCTGCGACAGCGCGATCGGCCAGAAGCTGCGCGACACCCAGAACACGCCCGCAGCCGCGACCGTCAGCGCGCTCGCGACCACCACCACCGAGCGGCGATGCGAGGTCGCGTCGATCAGCGCGCCGGCCGGCGCGGTGACGAGCACGCCGACGATCGCTCCCATCGTCAGCACGGTGCCGATCATGCTGGCGCTCCAGCCGTGCTCCTGCAGAAAGATGCCGAGAAAAGGGCCGGCGCCGGCTTGCACGTCCGCGGCAAAGAAGCTGACCGCCAGCAAGGGGAATGACGGTTTCGCGTGATGTTTTTCCATTATGACGAGCGCGCTCCCTGGTACTCCTACCGCTCAAGCTCCATCGACACGTCGTGCGCGAAAGGCTGTCAGGTACACCGCCGTTACCTCCGCATCATTCGTGCCTATCGCGGCGCGCGAACACCTGGCGGAGCGTTGATCACCGTGCGATTCTCAGCGCCGCCCCGCGAAATACCGGCCCAACACATAATTCGCGGTCGACCCATGCAACAGCACCGACAGCACGATTGCGTTCAACACCGCGGGCAGCAGCGGCGCGATCGCATCGCGTGCGTATTCGAGTCCGAACATCAGGTAATAGAACGCACCGACGCCGCGAATCCCCATCCACGCCATCAGATGCCGCTGACCGCGGTCGATGCGCGCGCCGCCCATCGCGACGAAAACCGACAGCGGCCGCGCGACGAAAAACAGAAACAGCGCGGGCAGGACCGCGCGAACGTCGAGCATCTCGCGCCAATGCGCGGACACCACGCAGCCGATGATCAGCATCAGCGACAACTCCGCGATCCGTTCCATTTCGAGCGTGAAGCCCATCATCGATTCGGCCAGATACGCGTGCGCTTTCTGCGGGTCTTTGGCGACCTCGACCCGTTCGCCGCGCGGCACGTCTTCCAGCACTTCCGCGGGGTTCCTGTCGCCGGTCGCGCGCAGTTCCTCGTGACGCAACGCGACGCCGGCGACGAACACCGCGATGAACGCATACGCATGCACGAGCAGCGCCGCGCCGTACGACGTCGCCATCAGACCCAGCGCGAGAAAACCGTCGAGGCCGGTCGCCTCGCCGTAGCGGGTGCGCAGAAACAGGATCGCGCGGGCGAACACGATCGCGAGCACGCCGCCGATCACCGGCGCGCTCGCGATCCCCCACACCACCGAGCCGGCGAAATGCGCGCCGCTGCTGGAGCCGAACAGCTGCGCGCCGGCCATCGTCAGCCCGAGCACCGCGAACGGGTAAGCGGCGCCGTCGTTCATCCCGCCTTCGCCGGACAGCGCGAAGCGCACCGGTTCATCGTCGCCGGCCTGCTTCACGCGCAGTTCGTTGGCGAGCACCGGGTCGGTCGGCGCGAGCGTCGCGGCGAGAAACAGCGCGGCGCCGCTCGCGTGGCCGGTCAACCATGCGGTAAAGCCGAACATCATCGCGACGGTGACCAGCATCGCGGGGCCGCCGAGCCGCAGCGGCAACCACCACAGCGGATTGTTCAGACGCACGCGCAGATGCATGCCGATCGAGAACAGCGACACCACCAGCCCGACTTCCGCGATGATCGCGAGCAGCACCGTGTTGTTGAGCAGATCGACGCCGACCAGACCGGTCACGCCCGGCCCCATCACGACGCCGACCGCGAGATAGATCATCGCGCCCGTCAGCGGCAGACGCCGGATCGGCCCGCGCGCGATCGCCATGAACGTCAGCAGCGCGCCGATCAGCAGGAACCAGAGCGGTTCGTCCTTCATATCGGGAGTTGGAGCGCGCGCAACCATCGCCGGCGACGAACCGCGCGGCGCCTAGCGCGCATCACTCGCGCCTTGCGGCATAGCCGGGCGTTCCCGCTTGCCCGACGCGTGCGGGTCCGGTTTGCTCGGCGGCCGGTTCGCGTGCCCCGCCTGCTCCCGCTTCGCCTGATCGCGGCTCAGCTCGGCGGGCGGCGTGCCCGTTTGACCGGCCGCGCCCGCGCCGCCTTCGGTGCCCGCGCTGTTGCCGGTCTGCGCGAGCAGCAGCGGTTGAGCGGCGCCGGTCGAAACACGCGTGGTCGCGGCTTCGCGCGGTTGCTGTTGCGCGATTGCGCTGCCCGCCGCGAACAACAGCATCGCGAACAGCGCCACGCCGACGGCGCGCAGTACGAGCTTCTTGAGTTTCATTGGCGGCCTCCCCAGCCGGACGGATTCGATGTCCACTGTCCGTGCTGTTGCAAAACGCGTTCCATCCCCGGCGCGGGGGTGGGTTGACGCGGCCGCCCGGGCTTTCCTGACCGGTTGCTTCAGGTTGCTTCAGGTAGCTTCACATGCCGAACGGAAAAGTTTCCGCCGGGCCGTCCTGCTCGCCCGCCGACACCGGCAGCGCGGTCACCGCGCTGGTGTGGTCGAACCACAGATACGCGTCGAACTGCTCGGCCAGCGATGCCTCCGCGTAGTGGCTATATCGTTCGGTGTCCGGACGATAGATCACGCCGATAAAACGTTCGAGCAGCGGTTCGCGCAGGCGCTCGCGCAACGCGTCGTGTACGCCCGGCCGAAGGTCCAGCATGAAGCGGCCGATCTGCGCGCCGTGCATGCGCAATTCGTAGCTGCCTTCGCGCGACGGAAGCACCGTCATCGTTTGCAGCGGACCGCCCCAGTCGCTGGCCGCGGCGACCGTGCCGCCGTGCGTGCCGAAACCGATCAACGCGGCCGCGTCGCCGAAATGCGTGCGGCACAACTGGCCGAGGTTCAGTTCGTCCTGCACGCGGCCCATTTCCGTCGCGCGCGCATCGCCGATGTGCGAGTTGTGCGCCCACACGACCATCCGCGCGTCGGCGCCGCCGCTGTCGAGTGCGTGACGCAGCGTGTCGAACATGTGCGTATCGCGCAGATTCCAGCTTTGCGCGCCGCCGTAATACATCGCGCGATAGTACTGTTCGGCGACCGCGATCAGCCGCGCGTTCTGCGCGGCGTCGAGAAAGCGCTCGCCGTCCGCGTGTTCGTACGCGAGTCGGTGCCTGAGCAGATCGGCGAGCTGCGCGACCACGTGCTCTTCGCACTGCGCGTAGCCGCCGCTGAGCGCCGCGCGGCCATAGACGGCCGGGTCCTTCTGCCACGGACTCAGACAGCCGTAGCGCTCGCGCGCGACACGCGCGGCGCCGGGGTCGACGGTGTCGAGATAGCGCAGCACCGCTTCGATCGATTCGGACAGGCTGTAGATGTCGAGTCCGTAGAAGCGCGTTTGTTGCTCGGCGTGCGCGGCGTGTGTTGCGCGCGCCGCATTGTGCGCGCGCAGCCACGCCACGAAAGCCATGAACTCCGCGTTGCGCCACATCCATACCGGGAAACGGCGGAACGGCGCGGCGCGCGGGGCCGGCGCGGGACGCCCGCGGATGTGGCGATCGATGATCGCGGCGTCGGGCCAGTCGGCTTCGACCGCGATCATCGAAAAGCCGTGCTGTTCGACGAGGCGTCGCGTGATCGCGGCACGCGCACGGTAGAACTCCGAGGTGCCGTGGCTCGATTCGCCGAGCAGGATCACGCGACGGTTGGCGAAGCGGTCGATGAAGGTGGCGAACTGGTCGGAGTCGAGATTCGGGAGCGGTTCGGCGGCTTCGCGGATGGTGGATTCGAGGGTGGGGGGTTGGGCGGGGTCGCCGAGGGCTCTAATAAAAAGAACCGACCC
>NZ_MSDV01000084.1 GCF_001931485.1 Burkholderia sp. SRS-W-2-2016
TCTTCGTCGGGTACTTCTTCGTCGGGTACTTCTTCGTCGGGTACTTCTTCGTCGGGTACTTCTTCGTCGGGTACTTCTTCGTCGGGTACTTCTTCGTCGGGTACTTCTTCGTCGGGTACTTCTTCGTCGGGTACTTCTTCGTCGGGTACTTCGTCGTCCGGTACTTCGTCATCCGGCACCTCTTCGTCCGGCTCCTCCTCCGGCTCTTCGTCCGGCACCAGCTCGACCACGCCGCTCGGCAACGTCGTCACGCAAGCCAGCAATCTGATCACCGCGGTCGGCACGACCGTCGCCGACACCGGCAGTCAGGTGTCCGGAACGAAAGTCCCCGGCGTCAACGGCTCGACGACCGGCAACCTCGGCGCGGCGATCACCGATCTCGGCAACGGCGTGAAGACGCTCGGCGACGGTGCCGCGGCCGGCCTCGGCACGCTCGGCAGCTCGACCAATCCGCTCGGCCCGACGCTCACGTCGACCTCGGGCGTCGTCGAGGACGCGGGCGCAGCGGTCAAATCGGTGGGCGGCGTCGTCACGAGCCTGGGCAACGGCGCGCTGAAGCCGCTCGCGCCGGTCACGACGCCGGTCGGCGGTCTCGTCGACGGCGTGGGCAGCGGCGTAATCGCGGTCGGCTCCGGTCTGAACAAGGTGCTGTCGAGCGAGCCGGTACAGCAGGTCGAAACCCAGCTCAGCACGGTGATCAACCCGATCACGACCGCGGTCTCCGACACCACCCAGACGCTCGGCAACGCAACCGGCCTCGGCGCACCGCTCGACAAGCTGCTCAGCACCATCGGCAACGGCCTCAACGCGGCCGGCACGAAGGTCGCGGATTCGACCGGCAACCAGGTCGGCAAGGACGTCGGCGGCATCGTCAGCCAGTTGGGCAACACCGTCACCAGCACCGGCGGCCTGCTGACCGGTTCGACCACCAATCCGCTCGCTCCGCTCACCGGCCTGCTGAGCGGACTCGGCGGTTCCAGCGGCTCGGGCGGTTCGGGCAGCAACGGCGGCGGCGCCGGCGTCGGCGGGCTTTCGCTGTCCTCACTAACCGGCCTGCTCGGCAATCTCGGTTCGCTCGGCGGCCTTGCAGGTTCGAGCGGCTCAAGCGGCTCGGGCAACTCCGGCGGCAGCCACGGCACGACCGGCATTGGCGGACTCGGCGGCCTGCTGCAGCCGGTCACCGGCCTGCTCACCCAGGTCGGCTCGCTCGCCGGCACGTCGGGCGGCGGCAACCCGCTCGGTTCGGTGACCACGCTCGTCAGCTCGCTGACCGTCAGCGTGACCGGCACCGTCAGCGCGGGCGCGGCCGCCACCACGACGACCACGTCGCCAGGCGGCACCTCGGGCAGCACCGGCAGCACCGGCAGCACCGGCAGTACCGGCGGCACCGCGACCAACCCGCTGGCCGGTCTGCTCGGCGGGTTGACGGGCGGGTTGAGCGGCAGCTCGTCGTCGAGCGGCTCGGGCAGCGGCACGTCCGGTAACAAGGGGCTGCTCGCACCGGTGACGAACCTGGTGGGCGGCCTGCTCGGCGGCGCCACGGCCGGCAAGTAAGCGCTGACAAGCGCAAACAGGCGCCCGCGGGCGCCGTTCGGCACGGCGGCCGGGCCTTAAAAAATCAATAGCCCGGCCGCTTTCGATGTCATGACGACGAGGCTGACATGAACTCCACTTTGCAAACCGCCGCGCGCGTCGAGGACACCCGCCCGCGTTCGGCGACGCCTTTTTCAATCGGCCTGCTCGGCATCGCGGCGGGACTCGCGACGCTCTGGCTGGTACGCGACAGCGCGACGATCGACGGCGCGACCCGCAGCACGCTCGCCTGTCTCGCGATCATCGTGACGATCGCGCTCTACGAACTGTTCGTCGCGCGCGTGCATCTGCGCCCGAGCGCCGGCCTCACGAGCCGCGCGGCGCGGCCGCTGAGCATCGCGCGCGTCGCGCAGCGACTCGTTGCGCTCGCCTCGATCTATGCGGGCATCGGGCTCTTTTACTGGCTGCTGCCCGAGTATCACGGCGCGTTCTACGAGCCGTTCTGGATCATGCTGCGCACGCTCGGCCCGTATGTGATCGTCGCGGCGCCGTTCTATTTCGCGTGGATGGACCGGCATCAGCGCGACACCGACGATTCCTACCTGGTGCTCGCGCGCCTGCTGTTGCGCGGCCAGCGCCCCGCCAATTGGCGACCCGTGCGCGAATTACTGGCGGGCTGGATGGTCAAGGCATTCTTCCTGCCGCTGATGAGCGTGTATCTGTCGACCAATGCGGAGCATCTGAATGCATCGCTGACGAGCGCGCTGAACGCGCCGTTTTCGCTGGCGACGTACCGCTTCATGTACGAGCTGGCGTTTTCGATGGACCTGATGTTCGCCACCGTCGGTTATCTGTGCACGTTTCGCCTGCTCGACAGCCACGTGCGCAGCGCGGAGCCGACCACGCTCGGCTGGCTGGTGGCGATCGTCTGTTATCAGCCGTTCTGGTCGCTGATCTCGAGCCAGTACATTCACTATGAAGGTTCGGTGTTCTGGGACAACTGGCTGATCGGCGTACCGGCGCTACGCTTCGTGTGGGGTTGCGCGATCGTCGCGTTGCTGCTGTGTTATGCGGCGGCGACCATTTCATTCGGCCTGCGCTTTTCCAATCTGACCAATCGCGGGATTATTACTTCGGGCCCCTATCGATTTACCAAGCATCCGGCTTATATCGCGAAGAACTCCGCGTACTGGATGATCTCGGTGCCGTTCATCGAGCCGCTCGGCTGGAAAGTCGCGATCATGCATTGCGCGGGACTGCTGTTCGTCAATCTGCTCTATTTCGTGCGCGCCAAAACCGAGGAACGGCATTTGATGAACGATCCGGAGTATCGGGCTTACGCGCAGTGGATTGCGAGGAATGGCGTGGTGGCGAAATTGGCGCGAATTTTTTGAATAGAACTTTCGATTAAAACATTAGAACGCGCTTCAGCCGCGAATCTCGACTGTTCTCCCATTCCCCGCATCACTTCCTCTCTTCCAACGCGTAATTGAAACGGGCGACACGCCCGTTTTCTTTTTTCCGCGCCTCCCACACCTTTCACACCGCGCACGCTCCGTCTGTTCCCTGGCGCACATATCGTTACGGGTGACGTAACGTAACGAGCCCGTTGCCGCCGCCTCGCCCGACCGTTACGCGAGCCCTCGGCAACGCAACGCGGATATCCGTACACGCTTGAAATCGAAGACCTTTTTCCACTCCCGCCAGTTCACCGCGTAGCACGCACGGGCCATTGGCATGCTTCGTGCTTTTTAGGGTCCGCGGTAAAAAATACGGAATAACAAGGCAGTCAGTAACAGGTGCTTTTCGCGTCAACGACCGGCCCGGTCGGGGGTTATCGGGCCGGTCTCCTCGACGCGCGACATCGGCACGGTTCGCACCGCGGACCTGTCGATGCAGCGCGGCGTCGGCCTGCGTGCGACACGCGGACCGGCGACTCGTAACACCTTCCCCAGCGTTGTTCAGGCCCGTTCGGTCAAGTGTTATTGGCTGCGCGGACGAAATCCGGATCGAGTTTTTGAAATGCGCGCTTTTAAGCGTGCGGGGACAGTGTTGTCTGCGAAAACGCCATCGGCGGCGCCGCAGAACAGCGAGTGCAACAGGGATCGGATTGGCGCGAGCGAGCGTACGCCCGGCCGATCGACAACAACGCTTGGCATCGACGACCAGCGCGGGGAAAACAGAACATGTACACGGCGGATTTTGCGCAGCACAGAAAGGCGATACCCGGCATGCACAGCCTGATTGCGCGCCTTCTCGATGTGTCGTTGGTCGTACTCGGTTCATTGGCGGCTTCGCACGTGCGCTTCGAGGATCTCGCGCAAAGCCGGATCGATATGGCGTTCGTCGCGTTCGCCGCGGCTTTCGCGCTGGTGCTGTTTCCGATGTTCGGCGTCTACGGTTCGTGGCGCGGTCGCGCGATGCTGCGCATGATCGGGCAGGTGTCGCTCGCGTGGCTGGTCGTGCAAGGCTGCGGACTCGTGCTGATGTTTTCCCTGCACCGCTCCGATTTCATTTCGCGGCTCTGGTTCGCGTACTGGACCGGCATCACCGGCGGTGCGCTGATCGCGCTTCGCGTCGTCGTGCATAAGGTACTCGCGCGGCTTCGGTACGCCGGCATGAATCTGCGCCACGTCGCCGTCGTCGGTTGCGGCGCGCATTGCCAGCAGGTAGTGCGCACGATTGCGGGCTCGGCCGGCAGCGGCTTTCGCGCGGTCGCCGCATTCGATGCGAAGCCGGTAACCGGCACGCCCGGTTCGGGCGTACCGGTGTACGACGACATCGAGAAATTCGCCGCCTATGTGCGCACTCACGGAGTTCAGGAAGTGTGGCTCGCGCTGCCGCTGTCCGAGGAACGCACGATTTCGCGCTTCGTCAACGAGTTTCGCGACGACCTCGTGAACGTGCGCTTCGTGCCGGACATGCGCAGCGTCGCGCTATTCGACAGCGGCGTGATCGATCTGATCGGAATGCCCGCGATCAACCTCGTCGCATCGCCGGTATCGGCGCGCGCGATGATCAACAAGGAGATCTTCGATCGCGCATTCGCCGCTTGCGCGCTATTGGCACTCGCGCCGTTGCTGCTGGCCATCGCGATCGCGGTGAAGTTCTCGTCGCGCGGTCCGGTGTTCTTTACGCAAAAGCGTAAAGGCGCGGACGGCCGCATCTTCACGATCTACAAGTTTCGCTCGATGCGCCCGCACGCGGTGCAGCAAGGCATCGTCGCGCAGGCGACTCGCGGCGATCCGCGCATCACACGAGTGGGTGCCTTTTTGCGCCGCACGAGCCTCGACGAGTTGCCGCAATTCTTCAATGTACTGCGCGGCGATATGTCGGTAGTCGGTCCGCGACCGCACGCGATCGAACACGACGAGCTCTATCAGAAAGTCGTGAACGGCTATATCCACCGCTACCGGATCAAACCCGGCATTACCGGGTGGGCGCAGATCAATGGCTTCAGAGGCGAGACGGATCGGATCGAGAAGATGCAGGGACGCGTCGAACACGATCTGTACTACCTGCGCAACTGGTCGTTCGGACTCGACATGCGAATCGTCGCGGCGACGATTCGTAAAGGCTTCGTTCATCGCAACGCGTATTGATCCAGAAAACAACAACGACAAAAACTGGCCATGAAATTACGTGGATTGAGGCTCGATTCGACTCCGACGGCAATAGCGCTTGCCGCCACGCTGTCTTTCTCCGCGTCGGCGCACGCGGCCGAACCCGCGCTCGGCGCACTCGGGCAGGCCGGCGGCCTGGTAATTCCTTATGCGTTCGCGTTGCCGGAAGGAACAGCCGAAGCGCAGTACAACAACTATATCGATCCGCGCTACGGCAAACGCGCGACCGGATCGCAGATTTACTGGGGGGCGGTCGGACTGCTGCCTTATGTGGAATTGTCGGCTGGACTGGCCAATTACCCGGCCAACGTTCACGCACCGTATAGCAATGCCGAGCACTTTCTGCTTCGTCATTTGATGGGCAACGTCAAGGTCGAAATTCCCAGGTTCTTCAAATACCAGCCGACGATTGCGTTCGGTGTCGGCGATATCGGCGGCCAGACGCATTTCTTCCGTTCGAAGTACGGCGTCGTATCGCAGGCATTCGGACCGCTGACACTGACCGCCGGTTACGGCAGCGGCGACCGCCTCGACGGACTGTTCGGCGGCGCGCAGCTTGCGCTGTGGAACACCGGCCTGTCACTGCTCGCGGAAGACGATTCGAAAACACCGTACGCCGGGATCCGCTATCAGTCGCCGCGCGTCAGTTGGCTCGCGGACGCGAACGTGATCGGCACCATCACGCGCTCGCTGCGTTCGACCAATGGCGTAGCGCCGCGTACGTCGTTCTCGATCGGCATCCAGATTCCACTCGGCAAACGCTTCAGCAGCACACGCTGCAATAACGGCGAGTGCGAAGGCCCGCAGATCGCGGCCGCGCCAGACACGAACGCGAGCAACGATGAACCGCTGCGGCTCGCGAGCCTGCAACCGCTCGACGCGAACGCCGCGCAGAACCAGGCCGGCGCATTGGCCGCCACGCCGCTCAGCTACATGCCGCCGCTGCGCTCCTACGCGGCGGTGATGCTCAGCGACACGACCCCCGAAAAAACCGCGCCGACGCACACGCTCGCCGACACGCTAACCGCCGCGCTCGACACCGCCGCGCTCGACGACATCGCCGCGCAACTGTTCGCCGCCGGCCTCGAACGCGTGCGGGTCGGGATGAGCGGCAACGATCTGATCGTCGAATACGAAAACCACCGCTACAACCAGAACGAAGCGGATGCGCTCGGTATCGTGCTCGGCGTCGCGAGCGCGGCCGCGCCGGCCGGCGCCGACCGGATCCGGGTCGTCATCAAGAAGGCCAACGAGCCGCTCGGCGAAGTGAGCGTCGAGCGCGCCGCGTTTGCCGCCTTCGTTGCCGGCGGCTCGCCGGGCGCGGCAAGTGCGTCGCTGACGATGCGCACGCGGCCGAGCTACGACGCGGACGCGATCGCATGGCACGGCGACGCGCACAAGCACGGGCTCACGCGCATCCAGATCGAACCGATCGTCAGCTACCTGTACGGCACCGAATACGGCGTGTTCGATGTTTCGCTCGGCGCCAATATCCAGGGCTTCGTGCCGCTGTGGCGCGGCGCGGAACTGTACGCCAGCTATATCGCGCCGCTGTTCAACACGAAGAACATGGACGACGGCCGCGTGTTCAGCGATTACCGCCTGCGCGGCGGCCTGAACTCGGTCGCGCTCGCGCAAAGCTTCTGGATCGCGCCGCGCGTGTTCAACGTGGTGTCGGTCGGCAAGTTCGACTATTCGTATGTCGGCGTGCAAAACGAAACGACCGTGTTCGTACCGGGCCGTCCCGATCTGATCCGTCTGCGCCTCGCGTATCTGCACCACAGCCCGGGCCACGACGATCTGCCGAGCGAAAAGAACGCACAACTGACTTATCGCTGGGTCCAGCCCGCGTGGAAGCTGTGGGTCGAAGCGGGCGTCGCGCGCTTTGTCGGCGGCGACAAGGGTCCGGTCGCAACGCTGACGCGCTGGTTCGACGACGTGTCCGTCAGCGTGCATGGCGAGCACAGCGGCAAGGGTTCGTTCGTCGGCGCCGCGATCAGCTTCCCGCTCACGCCGCGTCAGGGCATGACGCCGGGGATTACTCAGTTGTCCGGAGCGGAACAGTTCGGGCTCGACTTCCGCACCCGCGTCGGCTCGACCAATTATCTGTCGGCCGACGCGACGCAAAGCATGAGCTTCCCGTACAGCACGCAACAGTTCCTGCTCAACCAGGGCCGCTTCAGCGGCGAGTACTTCTCCACCCAGCTCTACCGGATGCGTGACGCCTATCTGCGTTACGGCCGCTCCCCCCGCGATGAAAAACGCGCGACTCCGCAGACCGGTGCGCAGGCCGGCCCGATCGGTATTGCGCTGACGCGGCGCGATTGCGGCAAGCAGGATCAGCCAGGTGTAAGCGATGGACCGGCGCTCGTGCCGGTCCAGTGTGAATGACTTTCTTTGGAGAAACGCGATGAATCTGTTTAACGGCGCGACGCTGCGCGCGCTGCAGTATGGATCGATGGTCTTCGCCGCCAGTGCGCTGGTGGCGTGCGGCGGCGCAAACGACAGCGGCAGCTCGCCCGGCGCGACGGTCAGCGGCACGGCCGCGGTCGGCGCCGCGCTCGCCAACGCGAACGTCACGCTGACCTGCAAGAACGGCTCGGGCAGCGCGACTTCCGATTCGAAGGGCGCCTACAAGGCCACCTTCAATTTCGACGGACCTTGCGCGGTCACCGCGACCGGCGGCTCGGTGTCGATCCATTCGTTCGCGGCCGGCTCCGGCACCTACAACGTGACGCCGCTCACCGAACTGCTGCTGAGCTATCTCGCGGGCCAACTGGGCACGACCGAAAGCGGCCTGCTCGCGGGCATCGCATCGAACGCGACGTATCAGAACGCACTGGCGAACAGCACGGTGATCGCCAATGCGGAAGCGGCCGTCGTCAAGCTGATCAAGGACACCTACGGAATCACGCTGTCGACGACGTCGTTTCTGACGGTGTCGTTCACGCCGGGCACCGCCGGCGCCGACGCGGATCTCGACACGCTGCTGAAGGCGGGCGCGATTTCGAGCGACGGCCAGCCCGCTGCCGCGCTGGCCGCGGCGGCGGTCGCGGCGGGTCAGGAAGCGCCGCTCGGCAGTGGCAGCTCGGGCTCGACCGGTGGGACCGGGGGGAGTGGTGGGACGGGTACGTCGGCGAAATAAACACATTTAAAAGTACGGCCTCGCGTTCGCGCGGGGCCGCAACGAGGCGTCTCGGGCGAACAGGTCCGAACGGTAGCGGACCAGAGATTCAACAAGGTAATACCGATGGAACTTATAAAAACGTTGACCCGCGGGGGCCGGCCGGCGACGGCCGCAACAGTATTGAAAACGTCATTGGCCGTGACGTTCGCGCTGCTATTGAGCGCTTGCGCTGTCGCACCGGGAATGCGCATGGGTTCCACCGCATCTTCCACCGCCGGGCAGAACGACCAGGCGGCGCTGGAGAGCATGCATATCTCCGTCACCGAGATCAATCCTGAACTGCTGCGGAAACTGCAAAGTTCAGCGGCGGACGACCCGTTGCGCCTGCCGGCTTCATTCTTCAAAACCAGCGGCCCCTACCGGCTCGGGGTCGGCGATGTTCTGCAAATCACCGTGTGGGACCACCCGGAACTGGCGGCCTCTCTCGGCGCGCCAACCCAGAACGCCGGCAACCGGCCGAGCGATCCGATCCAGGGCTTTGTCGTCGATAGCAATGGCGATCTCGACTTTCCGTACGCGGGCAAGATTCATGTCGCGGGCCTGCGCGTGGACGAAGCGCAGGAACTCCTCTACTCGAAACTCTCGCATGCGTTTATCAAACCGCAGCTGACGATGCGGGTTGCGTCCTATCGGGCCAGACAGGTCTATGTCGACGGAGATGTGCGCGCGCCGGGTGCATTTCCCTTAAACGACTTGCCGATGTCGTTATACGAAGCGCTTGGCCGCGCGGGCGGCTTCAATCCGAGCGCGGATCAAAGCCGTCTCGTCATTGTTAGAAATGGCGTGTCGTATTCGCTCAATCTGCCGCGACTGCTCGCCAATGGAATCAATCCGTCCACCATCATTCTCGAAGGCAACGATCTTCTGAAGGTGACTTCGCGAGACGAAAACGTCGCGTACGTGATGGGCGAAGTCAACAAGCCTGTCGGTGCGGTCCCGCCAAAGAACGGGCGTCTCACGCTAAGCGATGCGCTCGCTCAGGCGGGCAGCATCAGCACCACGACTTCCGACCCCGCTCAACTTTATGTGGTTCGCGGAACCGACACCTCGCATCCCGAGGTGTTCCACCTCGATGCCCGCTCGCCGGTGGCAATGGTTCTCGCGAATCAGTTCGACCTGGAAGCCAAGGACGTCGTGTACGTCGACGGCAACGGTCTGGTGAGATTCAGCCGCGTGTTGAGTCTGCTGCTTCCCGCTATTAACGCCGGCCTGACTGCCGCGATCGTCACCAAGTAATAACGATGACCGGCGGACTGACCACCCGCCCGGTCCGCAGCTTGAGCCAGCTGCCGCGGAACTGAAAAACGTATTTCCAGAACGTTGTTGATTCACTCCCGCTGCGCGAACGCAACGGGAACAAAAAAATTGACCAGACGCTGTCATTCACCGGGGAAGTCCATGACCATGATCCTGAGCGTAATCGTGCCGACGTTCAATGAAGAGCGCAGCATTGCCGCATGTATCGCGTCGATCTGCGATGCCGCCCAACCGTGGTCCGCCGAAGTACTGGTGGTCGATGGAAGGTCGACCGATCGAACGCGGGAGATTCTCGCCGGGCTGCAACAGAAATATCCGCAGCTACAGGTTCTCGACAATCCGGACCGATTCCAGGTCAATGGTCTGAACGTCGCGCTGAAACATGCGAAAGGAAAATACGTGGTGAGATGCGATGCTCACTCGATTTATCCGCCCGGCTATTTCTCCAATTTCATCGATCACTTCGAGCAATGCGGTGACGCGTCGGTCGGCAACATCGGCAGTCCCTATGTGACCCGCAACGATGCGAATACCCCGGTCAAAGAAGGGATCGCGTATGCGATGTCGAGTCCGCTCGGCGTCGGGCTTTCGCATCGCAGCAGCACCGCCAGCGAGAAAATCCGCGCAGTGGACACCTTGCTGTTCGGCGCATGGCGGCGGGAAGTATTCGAAACGGTCGGGTTCTTCGACGAACAATTCGTGCGCGGCCAGGATTACGAACACAACTTGAGGCTGCGCAAGCACGGGTTGCAGGTATTGATGATTCCCGGTGCGCCGTTCATTTACACGACCCGCTCGAGTTTCCGGAATCTGCGCAGAATGGTTTATCAGTATGCGTACGCGAAAGGCCAGATCATGGTCAAACACCGGCTCGCGCCCAACGTCCGGTCGATGATTCCCGCCTGTGCGCTGCTGTCTACGCCGGCCTTGATGAAGCTCGGGATGTTCAATACGACGTTGGCATTTTATGGCGCGGCCGTTGCGCTCGAAAGCTTGCGCGCATCCGTGTCGCGACGCTCGCTTGGCGTGGGCGCAGGCGTACTCACCGCGATCCCGATGATGCATGTCTCGCATGCCGTCGGCGTTATCGTCGGCGTTCTTGACAACCTGCTGCTGAACGGCCGCTCCAGGTCCATGACGAGCACGCGATGAGCAAGATCAACCTGTGGGCGAAAGCCTTTCCGCCGGTGACTGGCGGTGTCGAGTTTTATAGCCGGCAAGTCGCCTCCGCGCTGGACCGCCAACAGATGTTGGGTGGCGTGGTGACGTGGGCTGAAGATTCGCAGCCGCGCCCGGAATACGACGGCAGCGTCGCGGTCACGTGCCTGCCCGGTGGCAGCGACGTCCGGTGCGCGCTGTCGGGTTTGCGGCAGATGTTCGGCAAGACCGCCCGAGCGGAAGGGCTAATCCTCGCGACCACGTGGAAAGCCGCTGTGCCCGCGTTCGTGTCCGGCAAAAACTATGTCGTGTCCGCGCATGGCAAGGAAATCTATGCAAGCGGCGCGGTGCACTATCTGGCGAAGATGGTGTATGCGCGCGCCCGTGCGATCGTTTGCGTTTCCGGAGTAACCGCCGATCGACTGATTGCGGAATACGCGCTTCCTCGTCACAAGGTTCATGTGGCCTGGAACGGACTCACCGATGAACGACTGTTATTGACGAATCCCACTGAAAAATGGGCCTCGTTCGACGACGAGATCGTCTTTTACACGATCTGCCGCCACGAACCGCGCAAGAACATACCGCACGCAATCAGAGCGTTCGCCGCGTTGAAGAACAGAGCGCACCGCCCCGGTCGGAAGCTGACCTTTCTGATCGCAGGCACTGGTCCCACGATCGACGCCGAACGGGCGCTGGTCAGCGAACTCGGCTTGCACGACAGCGTCGTCCATCTCGGGCGAGTGAGCGATGAAGATCTGATTGCGTTGCATCAGAAAGCGCATATCTTCCTGCATCCGCAAATAGCGATGGATGCCGGCAAGGACTTCGAGGGATTCGGTCTGGTGGTCGCCGATGCGATGGCCGCGGGCTCGCTCGTCGTGACCGGCCGCAGCGGCGGTACCGGCGAGTTGTTCGTCGACGGCGAGCAGGGTCTGTATGTGAGCGGCGAGGACGTCGACGAAACGGTCGCGCGACTGGTCGAGTATCTGCGAAACCCGGCACAGCTGCGGCGGATTGCCGAACAGGCGCAGTTGAAAGCACGCACCGCGTTCCAATGGGACAACGTTACGCGGATTCTGAAGGGCTGCCTGTCAGATGCTGCTCGCTAAGCCTCTCCGAGCCGACGCAGGCCGAGCGTTGCTCGCCCGGGCAGCAGGCGCGGGGATGGCGTTCGCGCTCTCCGTTGCGCTGGTGAAATTCCTCGGCCTCGCGGCGTTCGGCGAACTCAGCGTCGCTTACGCAACCATTTCGGCCGGCAGTTTCCTGTCGCGTTTCGGTAGCGACAACTGGATGCTGAGAAAGCGCTTCGACCTCTCGGTCGACACACATTCACCTACGGCACGAGCAGACAAGCATGCATGGCTGTCTGAACATAACGCGTTAGCAGTCGTTCTTTGCATGATCGGCACGGTACTTACCGCAGCGGCAACGTTCGCTGTCCTGCATTCGTTGCCCGACGACACGTCGTTTCTCCAGTTCGCCGGCGCCTACCCGCTGCTCGCGCTGCTTTGCATCTTCGGCAGTTCGTTGTGGTCGCTGTGCGTGGTGAATCTGAAGGTCAGCAATCGGCTGGTCAGATCGAACCTCGCGGAGAGCACCGTGTTGCAGGCCGCGTACCTCGTGCCGCTTGTCACGTCGTTCTACTTCACCAATTACATGCGCGCGTACCTGTCGGGATATGCCGCCATTGCCGTTCTGGCATCGTGGATGACGATGGGCGGCAATACGTCGTTTGCGTCGCTACGAAGCGATTTTGCCGAGCGTCTGCGCGCCGCCGTGTCGGAGGCCGTGCCGTTTACGCTGTTCGGCATCGCGGCGTTTTTCCTGCGCTGGAGTCCGCCAATCCTGTCCGGCATCCTCTACCACGGTGCGGACGTGGGCCGCTTCAATTTCTCCTTCCGGATTGGCCTCGTCGTGTATATGGCTGCCACCGCGCTGAACTCGGTGACGGTCGCGCGGGTTGGCGGCGGCTCGATTCCGTCGACAACGGTAAGAAGTCGACTTCTGCTCGGCTCCATTGCAGGCGCGGCATTGATCTTTTGCAGTCTTCTCGCGGCATCGCAAAGCTTCGTCTACGCGGTCGCGGACATCTCCGTCTGGAACGCGCTGGACCTGTCCCTTCTCGGCGCGGCGGCCATGCTGAACGGCGCGGCCCTGCACTTCGAAACCTGCCTGATCGCGTTGAACGCAAGGGCCTCTCTGATCGGCGTCTATGTGCTTGCGTCGATCGTTCTTCTGTCGGTCAGCTTTGCTTTCCCATCGCCCCATAGTTTGTCGGTCGCGGTGTTCGCGGCCTCCATCGTCACGTTGACCGGACTGTGGTGGGCGACACGACTGGAGAAGTCGACGTGAACATCAGCCGCGAAAAGTTCATGCTGTTCGGTGCGCTCGCTTCGGGAGCGCTCTATTCCGCGCAGGTTATCGACGAAATACCGGCGCAACTGCTGCTTGCCATCGTTCCTCTGGCGTGCGGTGTGATGGCCCTTCCGCGAGTGTTCGGAAAGTCCGCCAGCTTCGCGATCACGCTGAGAAATTCCCGTGGCCTGATTGCGCTGTTCGGCCTGCTGGGCGCTTACCTGTTCGTCCACATGATCGCCAAAGCCGACCTCAAGACCCTCGAGCGGCTGGTTCAGGTTCTGATCGCCTTTCTCTGCATGGTGGGCGGAGCGACGCTCGAACCGGTCACGCGAACGGTACGAGGCGGCCGGGAGCAGGACATGAAAAAGATCATCGTCTGTGCGGTTTCGCTCGCGATCGTGATCGCGCTGACCATCGTCGTCGCGGTGTCGTCCGGCGATGCGAAGAACAAGCATGCCTATTCGCTGTTCTTCTGCCTGACGCTTGCATGGGCCGTTATCAGAAGAAAGAAACTCGATTCGGACAACGCTGGAATCGCAGTCCTGAGCTTTCTCGCGATCGTCGTCGGGCTCGCGACGGACACCCGTGGTCTGGCCGTCTACGCGCTGTTCTGTGTCGGCATCGCGATGTTATGCAAGCTGCCGCTGATCGGCAGATTTGCCGCCAGATACGTTTTCATTCCGATCGTCGTCTTTCTGGCCGTCTACGTGATCTACTACGAGGCGATCGCGACGTTCGGCGATCGTCTGCTGTGGAGCGCGTTTCATTACACGGGCCGCACCGCACTGTCGGGGCGACAGGACATCTGGCCTGCCTATATTCAGGCGTTTTATAAAGATCCGATCTTCGGCGTCGGTCCGTCGGCGATTCCCGACGTCGAGAATACGCATGGATATCGCGTTTCCGCGCACAACTTCTATCTGCAGTATGCGACGGAATTCGGGCTGGTCGGCCTCGCGATCGTCATTCTGATCATGCGAAGCATCTGGCGCACCGTCAGTCTTTCACGGACCCGCAATCCTCTCGCGCTGTCCGTGGTGCTGATGGTCGTGATGGCAAACAGCACGGAAGCACTGCTGCTCGAAAACATGTTCTATGTCGGCATCTGCCAGTGGATCCTGATCGGCATGGCGCTGGCGGCGGCCCGACGTTCCTACCTGTGCGCGCAGCCGGTCGAAGACGACGCGGCCTGCGCGACCGGACCCGCAATCGGTCTCGCCGGGCTTCGACCATCGACAGGAGAAAGCCTTTGAATCGTCCTCGCCAACAATGGGCCGCGTGGCTGCTGTTCGCTTGCGTCGGCACGGTGTGCGCCGACGAACATTGCATCCAGTGGGGCGCGGGCGGCAGAAGCTTCGCGGATGGCAGCTGGCATCTGCGCGATGCGGGGCGCCGCTTCGATGCGGTCGACAGGGCGGAGAACATGCAGCTTGCCGCAACTGATGCAACGCTCCAGGCCACGCGGCAAGACGGCAAGATCTACGCCGCCGCTTTGACCACCGCGGGACGCCTGTCGATATCGGCCGGCTCGATCGAAGCGGTGATGACGCTATGCGCCGACGCTCCGGTACGCGGATCGGTCTGGTTGCAGTCGCCGGAAAACCGCCTGCTCGACGGCGGCCAGCCCGGGCCCGGCGCCGAGATCGACGTGATTGAACTGGTCGGCGGCAGCCGGCCGTTCTATTCGCAGAATCTCCATTTCGGCGGCTATGGCAGCGGGCATGTGACGCGCGGCAACGTCGTGCGGATTTCCAACACGTGTTCACCGCACCTCTACACCGCCTCGTTCGGGCCGGATGGCTACGAATTCGGCATCGACCGCGTTCGAACGTGGACGGACCGGCAGGCTCAGCGAAGCGCGCAGGAAGCGCCGATATTGAGCATCGAGTACGACAGGAAGCTGGGACCCATCGCTTCCGGCGGTCCCGATGCGGTCCTCGGCGAACTCAAGGTCACCTCGTTGAAAGTGTGCGGAAACTGGAAGTTCTCCTGATCCCGGCAACGCTGGAATCGCCTTCGTATTCAGATTAACGGAAAGACACGAACGGGACCGAACTGTGATCCGATCAATTCTAGTCGCCTGCACCGGCAATATATGCAGGAGTCCGATGGCAGCCGGCATCCTGCAGGCACGGCTGCCGCACGTCGACGTATCTTCGGCCGGCACCGGCGCGATGGTCGATAGTCCTGCCGACCCACTCGCGCGCCAGGTACTTGCAACAGCAGCCCGAATCGATATCGACGCTCATCGGGCGCGCCAGATCACCGCGGAGCTCGTATTGAAAGCGGAGATCGTTCTGGTGATGGAAACACTGCACAAGCGCTGGATCATTTCCAGATTTCCGGCCGCCGCCGGCAGGACGTTCCTGCTCGGCGAGTTCGGCGGCTTCGAGGTTGCGGATCCGTATCTGGGAACGGAGCAAGACTTTATCGCTTGCTACGCGAGCATCGTGCGCGGCGTCGACGCCTGGGTCGAGAAGATTGCCCGGCTTGCCAGCTAGCCTGAGCGAGCCAATTCCATAACTTTCAAAAAATTGCGAACGGGGCCGGAAAATGCAGTTTAATTCACCAAAAAGATCGGATTCGAACGGAGAAGACGACTTCGACCTGGGCAACGCGGTCGACGTCTGTCTCGCCCATAAGAAACTCATCATCGGCGTGTTTCTGTTCTGTGTTCTGGCTGGACTGATCTACTGCTTTGCGCGCAAGCCGGTCTACCAGGCCGACATCATGGTGCAAGTGGAAGATAGTCCCGACGTGTCCGCGGGCAAATCGTTGCTCGGCGATGTTTCGTCGCTGTTCGACGTCAAATCGACGGCCGCCGCCGAGATCGAGATCATTCCGTCGCGCCTCGTGGTATCGCGCACGGTAGACAATCTGAAGCTCTATATCGACGCGCGCCCGAGCCGGTTTCCGGTCATCGGCGACATCATCGGCCGCCACGCGACCGATCTGTCGACTCCCGGCATTTTCGGGTTTGGCGGCTGGGTATGGGGAACGGAAAGTATCAACGTCGACATTTTCGATGTGCCCAAAACCGATCAGGAAGACAAGTTCACCGTGACCTACCTCGGCCGGAATCGCTACGTTTTTGCCGGCGGCGATCTCGATCAGGATGTCACGTTGACGCTGGGTCAGCGCGCGACCATCAAGACAGCCGACGGTCCGGTTACCATCAAGGTCGACAGTATCAATGCCAATCCCGGCGCGAAGTTCAAGCTGTATCGCTACGGCCGTCTGGACACGATTGCGGATATTCAGGACCGGCTGGACGTGAATGAACTCGGCAAGCAGTCCGGCGTCGTCAGTGCGACGCTCGAATCCACCGACGCGGATCGTGTCGCCGCCACAATGAATGAAATCGGGCGGCAGTACGTGCGCCAGAACATCGAGCGAAAGTCGGCGGAAGCGGCGCAATCGCTCGCATTTCTGGATACGCAGTTGCCGATCCTGAAGCAGCGCTTACAGGACGCACAAACGCGCTATACGCTTCTGCGCAACAACAAAGGGACGGTCGACCTGTCGGAAGAAGCGAAGCTCGCGCTGGTCCAGACTTCCGAAAGCGAGACCATGCTGCTCGCGCTGCGGCAAAAGAAAGCGGAATTGATGACCCGCTTCGATTCCCAACAGCCGGTTGTTCTGGCCATCGACGCGCAAATTGCAGCGGCCGAACAACGCAAGACGCAATTGGCCCGGCAAATGAAGTCGCTGCCCAATACGCAACAGGATGCGGTGGAGATGATGCTCGACGTCCGGGTCAACACGGATCTCTACACGAGTTTGCTGAACAACGCCCAGCAACTGGAGCTCGTCAAAGCAGGCAAAGTCGGCAACGTTCGTCTGGTCGACGATGCGGTCGTTGCCGAACAACCGGTCAAGCCGAAAAAGCTCAAGGTGATGGCCCTCGCGGTGGCAGCCGGGATTTTTCTGGGCATTGCCGCTGCGTATCTGCGTGAAATTCTACTGGTCGGCATTACGGACCCGGCGGACATCGAGCAACACGCGGGCTTGAACGTGTATGCGGTGATTCCCTTCAGCGACGGTCAACGCTCGTTGTGGAAGCGCGTGAAAAGCAATCCCGGTGCACAGTCGGTGCTGGCCAGCTCCGCGCCGAACGACCTCGCGATTGAAAGCCTGCGGAGTCTGAGAACGGCAATCCAGTTTGCCGCGACCAGCAGCGAGAACAATGTGATCATGATCGCGGGGACCTCGCCCGGCGTCGGCAAATCGTTCGTGTCGGTCAATTTCGCAACGGTGCTCGCGTCCGCGGGATCGCGCGTGCTGCTGGTCGACGCCGATATCCGCAAAGGCACGCTGCATACCTATTTCTCTTTGCCGCGGATACCCGGCCTCACTGAGGCGCTGGGCAACAAGGCACCGCTGGATACCGTCATTCGACACGGCATCAAGGAAAACCTGGACTTCGTCGCGACCGGTACGTTGCCGTCCAACCCCGCGGAGCTGCTTTCCAGACATTCGATCGAGGCGCTGATCGACCCGCTGCGGACCCAGTACGACTACATCATTATCGATACCGCTCCTTTGCTGGCCGCCACCGATTCCGCGCTGATCGCGCCGTTTGCGGGCACCATCTTGCTGGTTGCGCGCGCCGGCGTGACGCGGGCCGGCGAGCTGAAGGAATCCGCGAAGCGTCTTTCCCAGGTCGGCGCAAGCGTGAACGGTGTTTTGCTGAACGGTTTGAAGCCAAATAGCGGCAGGTACGGCGGCGGCAAATATGGGAATTACCGCTACGAGGCGTACCACTATGAACCTCAAGGAAACAAGTAATGCTCACGGCCTGCCTTCACGGTCAGGCCGCCCGCACGAACTTTTGTTCCAGGAGTATCGACGAAGCGAAACGCGTGTTCGCGCTGGATCGGCAACACGCGCCGCGCGCAGCATGCGCGGCGATCGTTCGTGGGCGATGAAATGGAAGCGGCCGAAGGCGTCGGCGTGGCTCGCTCAGGAAAGTCTGTTGACGGCGTCCGCGTTCTCGACGGCCAGCCGCATAGCCGATGTGGGGGCCGTTCGCGGCCCCTTGCGAAGCGTCAACGCGTAGGCGCTGACACCACCGCCCCCAACCCC
>NZ_MSDV01000068.1 GCF_001931485.1 Burkholderia sp. SRS-W-2-2016
GCGTACTTCATGGTCGACATGGCGCACTACGCGGGCCTGATCGCCGCCGGCGTCTACCCGAACCCGGTGCCGCACGCCGACTTCGTCACCACCACCACGCACAAGAGCCTGCGCGGCCCGCGCGGCGGCGTGATCCTGATGAAGGCCGAGTTCGAGAAGCAGATCAACTCGGCGATTTTCCCGGGCATTCAGGGCGGTCCGCTGATGCATGTGATCGCCGGCAAGGCGGTCGCGTTCAAGGAAGCGCTGTCGCCGGAATTCAAGGAATACCAGCAGCGCGTGATCGAAAACGCGCGCGTGCTCGCCGAAACGCTGGTCAAGCGCGGTCTGCGCATCGTCTCGGGCCGCACCGAAAGCCACGTGATGCTGGTCGACCTGCGCGCGAAGAAGATCACCGGCAAGGCAGCGGAAGCTGCGCTCGGCGCGGCTCACATCACGGTCAACAAGAACGCGATTCCGAACGATCCGGAAAAGCCGTTCGTGACCTCGGGCATCCGCCTCGGCTCGCCGGCGATGACCACCCGCGGCTTCGGCGTGAAGGAAGCCGAGGTGGTCGGCAACCTGATCGCCGAAGTACTCGAGAGCCCGGAAGACCCGGCGACGATCGAACGCGTGAAAGCGAAGGTCGCGGAATTGACCGCCCGTTTCCCGGTGTACGGCTGACGCGCGTCACGAAGTTGCAGTCGGGGCGCTCCGCTAAAACGCGGATGCGCCTCATCAGCGCATTACCCTACTCAGAGCCCGAACCGGCACGCGCGACCGGTTCTTTTTACACGCCGACGTAAGTTCGTCATCCCGATCAATGATTTGGAGCGGTAGCGGCTACCTGAGGCCCCTCGCCTGCGCACCGCCGCACAAACAAAACGAGCCGCAAACCCAATGAAGCGGCCCACGCTTGTCGTCAGATAGCGACTGTTTGGCTCACTGCATGCTTGCCGCATCATCGTCCGCACGGTAAAACATCGGCTACGGCTTTCGAGCCCAACTAACGAGACCGTGCACACCATGCCGGCGGCGCCAGCTCATCTGGCCGCCTGTCCGCAGGGAGGCCGGCGCCAGCACGCTATGCACGATCCCGCTCACTTCCTGCCTTCGTTCGTCTGGCGCGCCGACCGCGACGGCGTGATCCGCTACGCGAACCCGTGGACCGCGCGTTATCTCGGCCGCCCCGCCGCCGAACTCGCCGGGCTGCACTGGAAAATCTTCGTTCATCCCGGCGACATCGAACCGGTACTCGATGCGGTCCGGCAGATGCGCGACGGCACGCTGCTCGGCAATGTCGAAGTACGGCTGCTGCGCGCGGACGGCACGTATCGCTGGCACACGCTGCATCTGCAGGCGCAGCTCGACGCGAACGGCCGCATCGGCGACACGATGGGCGTCGCCACCGACATCCACGAAGCCCGTCACGCATGGGCGATGTACGAAGCGAGCGAGCGCCGTCTGAAGGCCGCGTTCCAGGGCGCGCGCATGGGTGCGTGGGAATGGGACATGAAGAACCGCGTGGTTCGGATGACCTCGCAGCTCGCTTATCTGTACGGCTTTCCGCCCGGCACCGACGCGATCGGCCTGTCCGATCTGTGGGACCGGGTCGAGCCCGAGTATCGCGAGCTGTTCGAACAGAAGCTCGACGAAGCGCTGCAACACGGCGGCCCGTTCGAACTCGATTTCGTGCTCGACGACGGCGCGAGCGCGCCGCGCTGGCTGCGCATGCGCGGCCACGCCGAGTTCGACGCTCACGGCACGCTCGCGCATGTGTACGGCGTGAGCTTCGATATCAGCAAGCAGCGCGCCGCCGAACAGCAGTTGAGTCTGAGCGAGCGGCGTTACCGGGCGCTGGTCGAATCGACCGGCGCGCTGGTGTGGTCGGCCGCGCCGAACGGCGACATTCGCGCGAGCGGCGACGACTGGAGCCGCTTCACCGGCGACGAGGTCGTCCATCTATCGGACTGGGGCTGGCTCGACTACGTGCATCCGGACGACCGCGACAGCGCGCGGCAAACGTGGCTCGAAGTGCTGCGGCGCGGCCAGCCCAGCTCCAGCCAGTTCCGCATGCGCCGTCACGACGGCCAGTACCGGATGGTCAACGCGCAGGCGGTGCCGCTGTTCGACGGCCACGGCAAACTGCAGGAATGGTTCGGCACGACCACCGACGTGACCGCCAGGCACGAAGCGCAGGCGGCAATCGAAGCGCGCAACCTGCGCCTGTCGGTCGCGATGCAGGCCGCGCGCATGTACATCGTCACGCTCGACCTCGCGAGCGGCACGCTGTCGGTCGAAGGCGGCGCCGCGGCGCCGGCCAACCGTCCGTTGACCTATGACGACGCGCTGCGCCGTCTGCACCCCGACGACCGCGCGACGCTCGAACGTTATCTGAACACGCTCGCCGCCGGCGGCGACCCCGGCGCGAATTTCGAATTCCGCGTGCCGCGCGCGGCCGGCGAACTGTGGATGCAAGGCAGCGCGCTGCTGCAGCGAAGCGCGGACGGCAAGCCGTTGCGGATCATCGCGAGCGTGATCGACATCACCCAGCGCAAGCAGCTCGAACTGATGCTGCGCGAGACCGACCGCCGCAAGGACGAGTTTCTGGCGATGCTCGCGCACGAGCTGCGCAACCCGCTCGCGCCGCTGCGCACGGCGCTCGCGCTGCTCGACAAGCAGCCCGAAGCGCAAGCGCCCGCACCCGAGCTGATCGATCTGATGCGCCGCCAGGTCGAGCATATGACGCGCATCGTCGACGATCTGCTGGAGGTGTCGCGCATCACACACGGGCGCATCGTGCTGCAACTCGAACCGGTGCTGGTCGGCACCGCCGTCTATCACGCGGTCGAGGCAATCGCGCCAATGGCCGAAGCACGGCAACAGCAGTTGCAGGTGAACGTCTGCGATCCGACCACCTGGGTGAACGGCGACATCACGCGGATCGCGCAGATCTTCGTCAACATCCTGAACAACGCGAGCAAGTACACGCCGGAGAACGGCCGGATCACGGTCAGCGTCGAAGCCGACGACGAATCGGTGTACATCGTCACGCGGGATACCGGCACCGGCATTTCGGCCGAGCTGCTGCCGAAGGTGTTCGAGCTGTTCTCGCAGGGCGAGCGCACGCTCGATCGGGCGAGCGGCGGCCTGGGCATCGGCTTGTCGCTGGTCAAGAAGCTGGTCGAGATGCACAACGGCACGATCGCGGTGCACAGCGACGGCCCCCATCTCGGCACCACGGTGACGGTCAGCCTGCCGCGTCTGCATCACCAGCAGCGCCATGCGGCGGTCGCGCTGTCGGAGCCCGCGCCGGGGCCCGCACGCAGCGTGTTGCGCATGCTGGTCGTCGACGACAATCGCGACGCCGCCGATTCGCTCGCGATGTTGTGCGAATCGGAAGGACACGCGGCGCGGGTCGCTTATTCGTCGGCCGAAGCGCTCGATGTCGCGCCGCCGTTCGCGCCCGATGTCGCATTGCTCGATATCGGTTTGCCGGATATCGACGGCTATGAACTCGCAAAGCAGCTGCGCCGCAAAGGCGACACGAAGCCGTTGCTGATCGCGATTACCGGTTATGGGCAGACCGAGGACCGGTTGCGCGCACAGGCGGCGGGCTTCGATTATCACTTCGTGAAGCCGGTCAATATCGATAGTCTGCTGGCGCTGCTCGCTTCGGTGATGGTGGGCGGGAAAGGCAATGCGGTGGAGTAGCGGACGGATCGCACCGTATCGACGTGACAGCCCAATCCTGTATCCTTGCGCAACTCGTTTGGAACGCAAGGTGACGGGACCATTCCCCGCGTCGTCACGATCACTCTCGACACCGGCGGCGAAGCGCATTCGCGCCAGCCTAAGACGGTCCGCAGCCAGTTCCGACATCGCCATCACGAATCATGGATTTTTCGAGTGAACTGGGACGACACAAGAATATTTCTCGCGCTTCAGCGTGAGCGCACGCTGCGCCGGGCCGCGCGCGTGGCGGGCGTCGATCAGGCAACGGTAGGCCGCCGCCTGGCGGCACTGGAGCACGCGCTGGGCGCCACGCTGTTTCTACGCACTTCCGAAGGCTATGTGCTGACTCCCGCTGGAGAGAACGCGCTGCGCTCCGCCGAGCAAATGGAGAAGTCCGCCAATGCGCTGATTCGCCAGGCGCAGGGTGCCGATAGCCGGCTGGCGGGCGAGGTCAAGGTCACCACGACCGATTCGCTCGCGCTGCAATTTGTGATCCCGGCGATGGCACGCCTGCATGCCGCGCATCCGGACGTCAGCGTGATTCTGAATACTTCCACGCAGATGCTGAACCTCGCGCGCCGCGAGGCCGATATCGCAATACGCAACATGAAGCCGGAGAACCCGGATCTGGTGGCGAGGCGTCTGGCCCGCTGGACGGTGGGTCTTTTCGCGTCGCCGGCTTACCTTGCCGAGCGCGGCGAGCCCACGCGCAATGAAGCGTTCGGGGGGCATGACCTCGTCATGTACCAGCCCTATCTGACCGGCAGTGCCGCGCCGACGCTGGTCGGAGAGCCTATCCACGGGGGGCGGCTCGTCAGCGCGGTGAATTCGAGTCTGATGCTGCGGACCATGATCAAAGCCGGCATGGCCATCGGCGAGGTTCCGCTGCCGCTGGCGGAGCGCGACGGACTGCAGCGCATCTGGCCGGAGAAAGCGCGTGCGGGGCACTATGAAGTCTGGCTGGTCACGCACCAGGATCTTCGGCACACCGCCCGCGTGCGCGCGATGATCGATACGCTCGTCGACGAGTTTCAGGAGCGTCAGCACTAAGCCCCGCGGCCGGGCGCTGCACAAATGCATAGCCCGCACGGCAAATTGCAGCATCGATGTCGACGCAAGCGTCCCTACACTCGTATGCACGACAGACCGGATCGACCGGCTGCGCTTCTACGGTGCATACGCCATGAACAATTTTTCTGCTTCCACACTCAATGCGGTTTCGCCGCCGCGCACGCGGTGGTACATCTTCGCGGGATTCGCGGCCAGTCTTGTCAGTATCGGACTGGCCCGCTTCGCGTACACACCGCTCGTGCCCGCGCTGATCGACGCGAGATGGTTCTCGGCCTCGAACGTCGTCTTCCTTGCCGCGGCGAATCTTGCCGGCTATCTGTTAGGCGCGCTCATCGGACACCCGCTGTCCAGACGCTTGTCCAGCGTTGCCACCTTGCGTCTGATGATGGTGGTCGTGACGCTGGCATTCGCGGCCTGCGCGTGGCCGTTGTCGGTTGCCTGGTACTTCGTCTGGCGGCTCGCGTCGGGCGTGGCCGGGGGCGCCATCATGGTCCTGGCGCCGGGCGCGATTTTGCCTCACGTCCCGCGCGAGCGGCGCGGCGTCGCGAGCGGTGCGATCTTCCTGGGCATCGGGATCGGTATTGCGGGTTCGGGGACGATCGTTCCGCTGCTGCTGCAGTCCGGTCTGCGTACGACGTGGCTCGGGCTCGCCGTCATTGCCGCGGTACTGACCGCGACGACGTGGTCAGCGTGGCCTCGCGGACAGGCCGGCGCAGTGGCCGACCACGGCGCCCAATCGACCGCTGTCGCGACTCGCGTGGACCGTGGCGTGCTGTTGCTCTATGCGCAATACGGTCTGATGGCGATGGCTCTCGTGCCCACCATGGTGTTCCTCGTCGACTTCGTTGCGCGGGGACTGGGAGCGGGCGCCCATATGGGTGCGCTGATCTGGGTGGTCTATGGCGGCGGTGCGATTGTCGGCCCACCGGTCTACGGTTGGCTTGCCGATCGGCTGGGCGCGCGCCGCGCGCTGCGGGTCGCCTTGATCGCCCAGGCGCTTGCCGTCGGCGTGATGGCCTACGCGTCGAACCTCGTATGGCTGGCGATGGCGACGGCGATCATCGGAACGTTTCCGCCCGGCATCGTTCCGCTCGCCCTGGCTCGCGTGCATGAGCGCATTCACGATCATCATCGCCAAAGCGAAGCGTGGAGCCGGGCAACCGTCAGCTTCGCCACGTGCCAGGCCATCGCTGGCTATGCGTACTCCGCAATCTTCACGGCCAGCGGCGGCGCCCATCGGCTTCTGTTTGCGATCGCGCTGGGCTTTCTGCTCGTGGCTCTCGGTTCGGAACTCGTCGTTCCCGAAGCGTACCTCGGGCGTTCCAGGCAACCTGCGCTCTAACCGCCCTGCCTGTTAGCGCAGATGTAAAACCGACCCGCCGGGAGCGCGGACAAACACGCGCACCGCACGGTTGCCCAGCGCGTCAGCGGCGCTGGGCAACGATGCGTTTATGAATTGATGAACGCTACAAGGTCTTCATTGAGCTGGCTCGCATGCGTCGCAATCAGGCCATGAGATCCGCCGGCGTACACCTTCAGTTCCGCATTCGGGACCAGCGAGGCGGCCGGGCGCGAAGACATCTGCACCGGCACATTCTGATCGTCATCGCCATGCAGTAGCAGCGTGGGGACGGTGAGCCGCTTCAGATCCTCCGTGAAGTCGACTTCGGAGAACTCGCGAATGCACGCGTGCTGCGCGAGGATGCCGCCAGTCATCCCCTGCGCCCAGAACGCGTCGATCACGCTTTGAGACGACGCCGTCCCGGGCCGATTGAAGCCGAAGAACGGGACGGCCAGATCCCTGAAGAACTGCGACCGGTTCTCCGCGAGCGCCTTGCGGATACCGTCGAAGATCTCCAGCGGGACGCCGGTCGGATTCGCACCGGTCTTTGCCATCAGCGGGACCGGCGCGGCGATCAACACGGCTCTTGCGACGCGTTCGCTGCCGTGCCGGCTGATGTAGCGTACGACCTCGCCGCCGCCGATCGAATGTCCTACCAGGGTGGCATTTTTCAGATCGAGCGTGTTCATCAGCGCGGCAAGGTCGTCGGCATAAGTGTCGATGTCGTTGCCGTTCGACGGCTGATCCGAACGTCCGTGTCCGCGCCGATCGTGTGCGACGACGCGGAACCCGCTTTGCACCAGCGCGATCATCTGCGCATCCCAGGCGTCGGCATTCGACGGCCAGCCGTGGGAGAGAACGACCGGGCGGCCAGCGCCCCAATCCTTGTAGAAGAGCCGGGTTCCGTCAGTGGTTGTGATGTAGGGCATGTTTGCTTTGCATATCGAAGAATTGACGTGCGCACACGTGAAGAACGCAGCGGCCGACAAAGTGGCCGCTGCGTCCGAGGGAGAACTACCGGAAAGAAGAATCAGAAGGGAGCGTGCTCGTCCGACGCCCAGAGCGGGAAACTACAGACGCAGCCCGGATGAAGCGATCACTTGCCGACGTCTTGCCCGACATCGCCTTCATAGTTGAGCGGCACCCACTCGAACCGTTCGCCGCTTCGGCGCAAGTGGCCGAGGCCGGGGAAAGCGATATGGGCCGCAGCGATCATCGTCCGGTCACGCACGGCGTCGTCGAATACACGTTTGCGCGCTTGCTTGGCGGCGCCGGCATCGCTGTCGTACTTGACGGTAATTTCCGGCTCGCGAAGCTGGAGCGCCGCGACGTGGACAATGTCGCCCCAGACAATCAGCGTTTGCCCGTTTCGCTTCACCACGTAGGACACGTGCCCCGGCGTGTGGCCGGGAGTCTGGATTGCGGTGATGCCCGGTACGACCTCGGTGTCGCCGGCAAACGTCTGGAAGCGATGCGCCGCCTGGTACGGAGCGACGGCCGCGACCGCATCGTCAAAGAACGGCGCGAGGAATGCAGGCGCTTTCGCCTTGTTTTCTGCGTTCAGCCAATAGCCGGCTTCCACGCGGTTTGCGTGCAGGACGGCGTTGGGGAACAACGCTTTTCCGTTGGCGCTGACCCCGCCGATATGGTCCATGTGCATGTGCGTGAGATAGATCTCGTCGACCTGCTCCGGACGATACCCCGCTGCGCGAAGGTGCTCGATCAGGCGGCCACAGCAGTCGCCATATAACGACCCCGCGCCCGCATCGATCAGCACGAGCTTCGAGCCGGTATTGACGAGGAACGCGTTAATGGAGCCCTGCACCGGCAGCTTCAGGAAGTCCTGCTCCAGGTATTCGTGCATTTGATCCTTCGGCATCCCTTCCACGACGGTATCGACAGGAAACGCATGCGTGCCGTCGAGAAGCGCCGTGACTTCATAGTCCCCGATCATCGTCCGGTAGTAGCCCGGCCCTTGCGTTTGCACAATCGGAGCGGCGGCCAGCGCGACTGGACCGACGGGCGAGCCGAGCATCGCAAGGCCGAGCGTCAGAGCGGAGACGAGACGAAGGAAAGAACGTTTGACCTTTTTCATTTTTCTTGAAGTACGAAAGTGGGTGGCATCAGATGTGAACGAGTCTGTTCGGCAATACTCGTGGAAACGCCGAGCGAGTATAGGGACTGTGCCGGAATAGATCGCGCAGTACTTTGCATACGCAGTGATGCAAAAATGCAGTTCAGAGAAGGAAAGGTGCATGTATCTGGCGAATCCACGCATGCCTATACTGCCCTCTCCGATCGGGCTCGGCTCAGCCCGATCTTTCTCTGGAGTCTGTATGAAAGCGATTGGATTCAAGTCATTTGGCGCCGCCGATGTTCTTCAACTGGTGGACACAGCGGAGCCGCAGATCCGTCCGAATGACCTGCTTGTACGCAACCATGCCGCCGGCGTGAATCGCGCGGATATCATTCAGCGTACGGGAGCCTATGGGCGCGCGTATTTCGGTGACTCCGATGTGATGGGCCTCGAAATCGCCGGTGAAGTGATAGGCATTGGCAGCGAGGTCCAGGGCTTTGCGCCTGGGGACCGTGTCATGGGTATCGTCGGTGGCGGCGCATACGCCGAACTGGCCCGCATCGACCACCGCATGGCAATGCGGATTCCCAAGGGATTCAGCTTTGTCGAAGCCGCCGCGATCCCCGAGGTATTCATAACGGCGCACGAAGCGTTATTCCATCTGGCGCAGTTGCAAGCCGGCGAGCGAGTACTGATCCACGCTGCGGCAAGCGGCGTGGGCACCGCTGCCGTGCAACTGGCGACCGCTGCGGGCGCCGAAGTATTCGTGACCGCGAGCGCCAGCAAACTACCGCAACTTCGCGACCTCGGAGCGGATGTGCCGATCGACTACAAGCAGCAGGACTACGCTGCCGTCGTCGCCGACGCAACCGGTGGAAAAGGGATCGACGTCATCGTGGATTTCGTCGGTGCGCCGTACTTTGAACGCAACATTCATGCGCTGGCCAATGGCGGGCGCCTGATCCAGGTGGGCACACTCGGAGGCAGCACCGGCGCCGCGGTGCCATTGGAGCGGATCCTGTACGGCCATCTGAAAGTAATCGGTACGGTCATGAAGTCGCGCACACCGGACGAGAAGCGGGAAATGGTGAAGCGCTTCAGCGATCGCTGGCTTGGCTGCTTTGAAGAAGGCAGTATCCGGCCAGTCATCGACAGCGTTTTTCCGCTGGACAAGGCCGGCGATGCGCATCGCCGGATGGAGTCGAATCAGAGTGTGGGAAAGATCATCCTGGAGATCGGCCACCCTGCTCCGTGAGCATGAAGCGGCCTGTACACGATGGAAGTCCGCCATGGCTGAGCATGACGGTACGGTTATGAAAACGTATCGATCGCCTGGATTGAACGAAGTGGAGGCAGTGGGCCGCGGTGACCGCAGGCCTTCTCAACGCCCAGGCCTGGAAAAAATATTCACGAGATTTCCATCCGGGTCGCGTAGGAGCAGCGAGCGATTGCCCCACGGCATCAATGTCGTCGGCATCACGACGGCTGTACCGAAAGCTTGCATCTGTTCGCACACGAGGTCCACATCCTCCACTTCAAACTCCAGGATTGCCGATCGATTGGCGGCGGAAGTGGCAGCGCCGACATTGAAAAGCTTGATCAGGTTCTCCGATGAAATTGCGAGTGTTGAGTTCGGGAATCGCATTTCGGCAAACCCGTCGGCCAGCCGTTCAGCTTTGATCCCGGAAAGCCTCTGATAGAAGTCGACCAGTCGTTCGAAATCGGAGGTAACCAGTCGTACGGATGCAAACTTCATGTTGAGCTCCTTTTGCCAGAAAAAGAGCTTCAGTCTAATGGGCGATACTGTCAGATTCTGGCAGTATGGTGCGACTCGCGACCTCGTTGAACTTGCGCCACTCTCGAAGCAGTGTGGAACGCCTCTTGGGGTAGCGCTCCGGCTTTTGTTCCACGCTCAAGATCCGATCCGAACGAAAATTGCGAAATTCAGTTCGAAGTTCGCACCAACACATCAGCACTCGAGCCTGGTCGAAATACACCAGCGCAAAAGGCCAAACGACGCGCCGCGATTGAACGCCGCTGCCGTCCACGTAAGTAATTTCGAGCTTCTGCTCCGCGCGCACCGCGGCACGCAGCAGGTCCGGCGAGATCGTGTGAGCAGGTCGCGTCCGCGGCGCGCCGACCAGCAGCGACGATTCGTGAAGTTCGCGGCGCAGTTCAGCGGGCAGTACAGCGGCTATTTTTGCCAGCGTGCTTAACGCGCCGGCCGAAAGCGTCTTGTCGCCGCGGTCGGCCACCCAGCGCATTCCAAGCACCAACGCATCGAGTTCCTCCAAGCGGAACATGATGGGTGGAAGCATGAAGCCCGGCTTCATCACGTAGCCAACGCCTGGTTCCCCTTCGATCATTGCTCCCTGGGCCCGCAAACTGGCGATGTCCCGATACAGCGTGCGGGCGCTCACCCCGAGTTCATCAGCGAGCGTTTGGGCGCTCACGGGGCGTCGATAACGACGTAACACCTGAAGGAGTTGAAGGAGACGTTCGGCACGGGACATAGGTGAATCCTGATATCGACCCGGAAGGAAATCAAAGACGTGATCCGTTGCTCCAGACCGAATGCAATTGATGTGTTGCGGTAGCCACGGCATTGTTGACGATCTACAGGGCTTTGTCGAACGTCCCTGCGAGAACTATCGCGCGGAGTGCTGGTGAAACAGCGTCAAAAAAACGCTCCGTATGTTTGCGCGGCGGACCGGGCTAACGACGCAGCGGTGGCGAATCTGCCGATGGGTCCGGCGGATAGGCGGCCGAACACAGATCCAGCACCTGGCCGCGAAACCAGCGATGAGCCGGATCGTGATCGAGGCGCGGATGCCAGATCGCCGAGATGTTGAAAGCGGATGTGGATAGTGGAAGCTCGAAGCACTGCAAACCGTTGGCGGTCGCGTAATCCGGAATAAACGCATTGCCGAGACAGGAACGCGGAACGACGGCGAGCAAGTCCGAACGACGCGCCAACTGCATGGCGCTGGTATAGGACGGCACCACCATCAATAGCTTTCGTCGCATGCCTTGTCGTTCCAGGGTCGTGTCGATAGAGCTTTCCGCTTCGCCGGTACGCGAGATCATCACATGGCCGAATTCGGTCCATTGCTCTACGCTGATCCCTCCATCGTCCAGCAGCGGATGTCCGACGCGGCATACGCCGACATAGCGATCGCGAAATAGCAAACGCGTTCGTACTTCGGGGGCTGATGTCCTGACGATACCGATCTCCAGGTCGATCATGCCCTCCCTCAGCGGTTGCGCGTTCCAGTCCTGCTTGAGCGCAAAGCGAATCCGCACAGCGGGTGCCGCGAGGTGGACCCGCTCCATCAAGGCCGCGCCAAGCAGGTCGATGAAACCTTCGCCGGCTCGCAGCGTAAAGCATTGTTCAAGGGCGGAGATGTCGAACCGATGCTCGGCGCGACTCAGCGCGGCCTCCGCTTCGCGGACCAGCGCGGGAATACGCTGGCTCAGTTGTTCGGCGTAAGGCGTCAGCACCAGCATGCGTCCGGCCTGAAGCAGCAAGCGATCACCGGTCGCTGAGCGCAGGCGCGTCAGCGTGCGGCTCATCGCAGAGACGCTGAGGTTCAGGCGCCGGGCAGCGCCCGTCACGCTACGTTCGCTCAGCAATGCATCCAGTGCAGTCAGCAGGTTCAGGTCGATGCGTGTCATCTCCCCAGAATAATCGAAAACCCAGCTCGTATGGCGTTTGGCGCAATCGAGGATTGCAGGCTGGGCGTCTGGTGCAAATCGGCGGCTCTCTCGACAATTCATGGAATCCGTTGCCGAGAAAAGGAGAACATCATGCACCGCACCTCTGTCCACACATCCACCGTCCTGCTCATCGGCGCTTCGCGCGGTCTCGGCCACGCGATGGCTGTGGAGTTCGTGAAGAAGGGCTGGCACGTTGTCGGTACCGTGCGTGCCGATGGCGGGAGAACGCTCCTGCACGAGCTCGCCGATGCGCAGCCAGGCCGGGTCGACATCGAAACGCTCGACATCACGCGGCCAGATCAGCTCCGGGCATTACGCGAGCGTTTGTCCGGCCGGCTATTCGACGTACTGTTCGTCAATGCTGGCACCACCAATCCTGATCCGACGCAGACCATCGGCGAAGTGTCGACGGAAGATTTCGTGGACCTCATGATTACCAACGCACTCAGCCCGATGCGGGTGGTCGAAAGCCTCTCTGACCTGGTTAGGCCGGACGGCCTGATCGGGATCATGTCGTCCGGGCAAGGCAGTATCGCTGACAACGAATCCGGCCAGCGCGAGCTTTACCGTGGTACGAAGGCAGCACTGAACCAGTTCATGCGCAGCTTTGCCGCGCGTCACGCGCACACGTCGCGGGCCATGCTGCTGATGGCGCCCGGCTGGGTGCGTACCGACCTGGGCGGGCCCGAGGGGCGACTGTCGATCGAGGAAAGCGTTCCAGGCGTCGTGGATGTGCTTCTGGCCAAGCTGGGGCGCCCTGGGCTTGAGTATCTCGACTATCGTGGCCGGACCGTTCGATGGTGAGGGTTGCGGTTTTGGTTATCTTTCTTGTTTGTGGGGGAGGATGGCAGCTACTTTCTGACCGGCGAATCTGGGAACTGGCGTCGACTAACTGGTCCTGGCCGACTTGCTGCCCGACGCGGTTGGCCGGACTCGACCCATGCCGGACGGTCGCAAGTTCTACCGTCCTTGTCTGCTGCCGAATGCTTAGCAGCCATTCACGGTCCCAGCGGTCACAGTGTCTGTGTGGTCCCGATCAGGGAAAGAACACACATAGGCGGGGCGTCGGAACTCCAGCGTTCGCGGCCCATCGACCTCCACAAAAGTCGATCGTAGGCCGCCCACCCAGATCTTTGGGGCCGGCCGCCCCCACCGCTAACTACGGAACCGTTCAGCGCGAAACGGACGCGCATCCGCACAGGTCGGTGTCCCGGTCATCATCTCCGCCAGCAATCGCCCGGTCACGGGCCCCAGGGTCAGGCCGTGGTGGGCATGACCGAATGCAAACCACAACCCGGGATGAAGCGGCGCGCGCCCAATGACTGGACGCATGTCTGGCGTGCAAGGACGCAGGCCGAGCCACGGACTCGCGTCGAGTCGCTCACCCAGACCGAAGCTCGGCCGGGCGGTGCGCTCCGCGCGTTCGAGCTGGACACCCGTCGGCCTGGCGTCACGCAGTGCGATCTCGACCCCCGTGGTCAGCCGCAGGCGTCCTTCCATCGGTGCCACCACGTAGCCCTGCTCCGCGTCGACGAACGGCATCGACAGCATCTGCCGAGTGGGACGGTAGTGCATGTGATAGCCGCGCTTCGTGCGCAAAGGAATGCGGTAACCAAGCGGCGCGAAGACGCGGTCAGACCATGAACCGAGTGCCACCACGACCTCTTTCGCGCTGATCCGGCCCGACACTGTCTGAACCGTCCACGCGCCCGCTTGCGCCGTGAGCGTGGCGGCGTCGCCGGCGAACACCGTCCCGCCGCCTGCTTCGAAAAGACCCGCATAACCTTTGGTCAGGGCTCCGGGATTGACGATGCTCTTCGGGTCCTGCCAATGCAGCGCGCCACAAAAGCTGTCCGCGAGGCCCGGCTCGCGCACGGCCAGCGCCGCCGAATCCAGCACCGCGAGCCGCAAGCCATAGGTCCTGGCAGTCGTTGCGGCGGCCGCCGCCTGCCGCGAAAATTCCGCCGGGGTGCGATAGGCGTCGATCCAGCCGCTGTCGCGAACGAGATGACCGAGTTGCGCGCGCTCAATGAGCCGATCATGTTCCGCAACGCTTTGCCGGATCAACGGCAACATGTCGCGCGCGGCGGCCATCAATCGCTCGGGCGACGACTCCCACCAGAAGCGCGCCAGCCAGCTCGCAAAGTGCGGCAACGCCCGGTAGTCCCAGTACAGGTCGGTCGATCGATTCTTCGCATAGCGCAGCAACGTGCCGAAATCGCGCGGAAAACCGTACGGAACGACCGAGGAGCTTTCAAGCAGCCCCGCGTTGCCGAAGCTGGTCTCTTCGCCTGGAGCGCGCCGGTCCACCAGTGCCACCCGGCGGCCGCGGTCCTGCAACTGCAGCGCGGACGATACGCCGACAATCCCGGCGCCCAGCACTATCACATCGAAATCCATAAACTCGCTTCGCTTTTTCTGTCAGGACTGGACGCCCGGCTGCCGCATTTTGGGCGGCAAGCCGGTGCGAAACCTCTGGCGCCGGCTCGTGGATCCGTTACTTCGAGATAATGTCGCTGTTGAAATACTTCCGCGAAAGACTGCTCAATGTGCCGTCTTTCTTCAGCGCGTCGAGCGCGGCATTGACTTTCGCGACCAGCGCCTTGTCGGCCTTGCGCATACCCCAGCCGGTGCCCTCGCCGAGCGTTGCGGGATCGCTGAGCGGCTTGCCTACGATCGCATACTCGTGACCCGCGGGCTTGCCGAGGAAACCGTCCTGCGCAGTTTGCGCTTCCTGAACGGCGGCGTCGAGGCGCCCACCAACCAGGTCGGCATAGACCTGATCCTGGTCCTGGTACGAAACGACCGTTACGCCGGCATTCGCCCAGTGAGCTTTGAGGAAATCCTCCTGGGACGACCCCTGCAATACGCCCACCCGTTTACCCTGGAGACTTTTCACGTCGGGCAGCAGGCCGGAGCCGCGCCGGGCCACCATCACGATCGGCACGATGTAGATTGGCTTCGTGAATTCGATCGACTGACGGCGCTTCTCCGTGATGTTCATCGCGGAATTGATCACGTCGAATTTGCGGGCCTCCAATGCGGGAATCAGTCCGTCAAACGCGTTTTCGACCCACACGCACTTCACGCCGAGCTTCGTGCAAACGGCATTGCCGACGTCGACGTCGAAGCCCTGCAATTGCCCGCTCGGCGCCTTGCTTTCGAACGGCGGGTAGGCTGCCTCGATGCCGAAGCGCAAGGTGTCCTGAGCCTGCGCGCCGACGGCCCCGAGCGAGCCCGCCAACGCAGCGGCGACGATAAGTGAAAGTTGAAGCTTCCGAAACATGAGAGATCCCCTGGGTGTTTGGGCGACGACAGTTGAGGACATGCGCGACGGTAGGCCGACCCGCTCCGAGGCATCGCATGAGGCTCGCCGACACGTTGGCCTCACATCTGCTCTGGATCGACAGTCTATTCTGGACAAATATAAAAGCAAGCAATTTTCATAATTAATGTCCAGATTGGACTGTTTGACTTAGAATCGCCTCACCGCCGAACCCCGGCAACGTTTTGGAGCGCAGTTCAATGAACCAGTCAGAAAAAGGGTTGCCCCTGATCGTCGATCAGCACGCCGTTCGCGAAGCGCTACCGCACCTCGACGTGCGCGGCGCATTGGCGCAGATGTTTCTTGCGCTCGGAAGCAACGTGGCGGCGCAACCGCCGCAGACGCTGACGCTGTTTCCGCAAGACGCCGGCGACTTCATCACCTATCTGGGCGTGATGGCGGACGCGAAGGTATTCGGCGCGAAGCTGTCGCCGTACATCGTCACGCAGGCGAAGCCGATCATTACCGCGTGGACGGCATTGATGTCGATGGAAACGGGGCAACCGCTGATGTGGTGTGACTCAGGTCTGCTGACGATCGAGCGCACCGCCGGGGCGACCGCACTCGCGGTACAGCATCTCGCTGCCGATCATGCTAGCCGACTTGCGATTGTCGGCGCGGGTGCGGTGGGACAGGCTCATTTGCGGCATCTGGCGTCGGTGCGGCCGTGGCAATCCATTCAGGTGTTTTCGCCCGGGCTTGCGAACGACACGGAAAAGCGCGCGCAGGTCGCGGCGATAGATGAAAGAGTCTCCATTTGCTCCAGGATCGAAGACTGTGTCGCGGACGCTGACGTCGTTGCACTGTGTACCTCGTCCGGCACCCCGGTGCTGCACGACAATATGCTCCGCAAGCCAGCGCTCATTACGTCCATCAGCACCAACGTGGCAAACGCTCACGAGATTCCGCCCGCATGGCTTGCCGACATGGACGTCTATTGCGACTACCGCCGCACCACCCCAGCCAGTGCGGGCGAGATGAAGCTGGCTTCGGAACACCACGGCTGGCGTCCCGAAGCCGTGCGGGGCGATCTTGCCGAACTGATGTGCGGCGAAGCGATCAAACCGTCCTATCGAAAGCATGCGTTTTTCCGCTCGATCGGGCTGGGTCTTGAAGACGTTGCGATTGCCTATGCGCTGTTCAAACATCTGACTGCTCGAACAGGCATGTAAGCGATCGCCGCGATCCTGCCGATCACGCCCTGCCGCCGGAGCAATGTAAAGGCTGTTCGCCGGGACGCCGCGGTGCTCGACCTCCAGGCGAGCCGAGACAGTCGCTTCGCGTCCGGGTCGTCGTGTCGTCGAGCAGAAGTACCGCTTCGCTCGTGGCAAAATGCCGGGCATTTCCCGACCTTCTAAACCACCCACCCAGGTGGACTTTCAGAAAGCTGCAAGCATCTACCCTATGCGAAAGCCCAAGACAACGGCCGCACGCCGACTACTTCTGGATCGCTACAGCCGTGTCGCCGACGGCATTGCGCTGCTGTTTTTCCCTTACGTCGAAATCGTGATTCATGACCTGCAAAGTCAAACGATTGCCTATATCGCCAATAATCTGTCGAAACGGGAACTCGGCGACGACTCCGCTCTGGAAGAGATCGACCACTCCGCGCAGTCCGGTACGATAGGGCCGTATGAAAAAGTCAACTGGGATGGAAGGCGGATGCGGTGCGTCAGCACGGTGTTGTTCGACGATACCGCCAGCGCTTTCGGCGTGATGTGCGTGAATTACAACATCGCCGTCTTCGAAGACATCAAACATGTGATTGATCGTGTGATCTCCGGCGCAGGCGTGGTGAAACAGCCTGAGGAACTGTTCAAGGACGACTGGCAGGAACGCATCAACACGTTCCTTCACACGTGGCTCCAGGAGCGTCAGTTGGCTCTAAATTCGCTGACTCGCGACCATCGTCGCGAGATCGTCGAAGCGTTGTGGGAAGAAGGGGCGTTCAAGGGGAAAAGCGCTGCAAACTACGTCGCGAATGTGTTGGGGATGGGACGTGCCACCGTCTACCAGCATATTAGAGATTTGCGAGACGCGGCCACCTGAGACAAGCTGAACAATGCCGACATGCATACGATGTCAACGTTGACCGAGGCCGTGCCGCAGTGGCCGTGATAGAACTGTAGGCGGCCGTCGAACGTTTGCACTGTACCGCGGAGGAGAGTTCGCAATTGGCCGACCGCCGCCCCACCCCGTCGACTGCCCCCACC
>NZ_MSDV01000009.1 GCF_001931485.1 Burkholderia sp. SRS-W-2-2016
CTCGTACGGCGACACGCAGCGCTACCGGCTCGGCATCAATCACCACCAGATTCCGGTGAATGCGCCGCGCGTGCCGAATCCGCATTCGTTCCATCGCGACGGCGCGATGCGCACCGATGGCAATCTCGGCGGCAACGTGAACTACGAGCCGAACCGCTTCGGCGACTTCGCGCAGGACCCGAATGCGGCGGAGCCGCCGCTGGCGGCGGGCGCGGTCGATCGTTACGACCATCGCGAGGACGACGATTACTACACGCAGCCGGGCATGCTGTTCAAGCTGTTCGACGCGGCGCAGCGTGAGCGTCTGTTCGGCAACATCGCGCGACATATCGACGGCGTGCCGCAAGACATCATCGCGCGTCAGATCGAGCATTTCCGTCGCGCCGATCCGGCTTATGCGGAAGGGGTGGTCGCGGCGTTGGCCGCGTTGCAGGAAGGCAAGAAAGCCTGATCGCCGGAGCAACGGTGGTTAGCACGCAGTAGCAATGCAATCGACGGGCGGGGCGCAGCGCGCGCCGCCCGTCACGATTCGAACCGGGAGTACAGGCATGATCCAGATGATGATGGCAATCGCAGGCAACGGCGCTTCGGCCGCGGCGCGTAGTCGTAGTATCGAGCGGCAACGGCAGGCCTGGCTGCTGCGCAAGATGGTCGGTTTCGCGATCGTCGCGGGCGGTTTCGCGGTGCTCGGCGCGCAGGCGTTGCAGCACCTGCAGGGCGGCTGAGCGAGCGCACGTTACGCGAACCTTGCGGCATTTCACGCTACACTGTCGAACGTCTTATGTCTGCTCGTGCAGATCATCATTTGCCGACCGGTTCGTATCACTCTTCGAAGGAGTCATCATGGCCAAAAAAGAAGCCGCAGCCGTACAGCATGTCAACATCGGGATCAGCGACAAGGATCGCAAGAAGATTGCAGACGGTCTGTCGCGTCTGCTCGCGGACACCTACACGCTGTACCTGAAGACCCACAACTTCCACTGGAACGTCACGGGTCCGATGTTCAACACGCTGCATCTGATGTTCGAAACGCAGTACAACGAACTTGCGCTCGCGGTCGACGCGATCGCCGAACGTATCCGCGCGCTGGGCGTGCATGCGCCGGGCAGCTACAAGGAATTCGCGAAGCTGTCGTCGATTCCGGAAGCGGACGGCGTGCCGGCTGCTGAAGACATGATCCGCCAGCTCGTGGAAGGTCAGGAAGCCGTGGTGCGCACCGCGCGCGCGATCTTCCCGTCGACGGAAGCCGCCAACGACGAACCGACCGCCGACCTGCTCACGCAACGCATGCAGACGCACGAAAAGACCGCGTGGATGCTGCGCTCGCTGCTGGCTTAAGTCCAGGCCGCTCACTGCATGTGAGTGGCAGCCATAACGAAGTGGGCGACGTCCACTTCGTGCTGCGAATGAAATGAACAAGCCTCCCGCTCGGGAGGCTTTGTTTTTTGCGGCGCCGCCGCGCGTGTCGAACGGCTGTGCGCGCGGTACGAACCAGCCTGTACCGCGTCGAGCCAGCCGGCTCATCCGCTTCCCGTAGAATAGCGGGACCGTGTTCGCACTTCACCGAATTCGTCCCATGTTCGCCCGACTCCCCCTGTATCTGCGCCTCGTGCGCATGGACAAGCCGATCGGCAGCCTGCTGCTGCTGTGGCCGACGCTCAACGCTTTGTGGATCGCGTCCGGCGGTCATCCGTCCTGGCAACTGCTGGTGATTTTCACCGTCGGCACGGTGCTGATGCGCTCGGCCGGCTGCGCGATCAACGATTACGCGGACCGCGATTTCGACCGCTACGTGAAGCGCACAGAAAACCGGCCGCTCACGTCGGGCAAGATCAAGGCGTGGGAAGCGGTGGTGCTCGCGGCGGCTTTGTCGCTGGTCGCGTTTCTGCTGATCCTGCCGCTCAATGCGTTGACCAAGCAGCTGTCGGTGGTCGCGCTGTTCGTCGCCGGCACCTATCCGTTCATGAAACGTTTCTTTGCGATTCCGCAGGCGTATCTCGGCATCGCGTTCGGCTTCGGCATTCCGATGGCGTTCGCCGCGGTGCTGGACCATGTGCCGCTGCTCGCGTGGGTGATGCTGCTCGCGAACATCTTCTGGGCGGTCGCGTACGACACCGAATACGCGATGGTCGATCGCGACGACGACATCAAGATCGGTATTCGCACGTCGGCGCTGACGTTCGGCCGCTTCGACGTGGCCGCGGTGATGCTGTGCTATGCGGTGACGTTGGGGATTTACGTCGGCATCGGTTTGACGCTCGGCTTTGGGTTGCTGTACTGGCTCGGCTGGGCCGGCGCGGTGGGCTGCGCGATCTATCACTACACGCTGATTCGCAATCGCGAGCGGATGCCGTGTTTTGCCGCGTTCCGTCATAACAACTGGCTCGGCGGCGCGCTGTTCGCGGGGATTGCCGCGCATTACGCGGCTGCTTCGTTTTAATTTTTTACGCGCGGTCTCAACGACTGTTTGAGACCGCGGTTGTTTCTGAACGCCGTAGACGCTTGCCGCTGATTCGACAGGGCGCAGCGCTACGGCGTTTCTGCTTCTACGGCGAGCTAGCCGCGTGGCTTTACTGCTTGCCGAACTCGTCGCCCATCTCTTTCGCGCGCGCATCGGCGGCGAGCGCGCCGCGCACGATCGCGTCCTTGATCCCGCTCGCGTCGAACGATGCCAACGCCGCCGCGGTCGTGCCGCCCTTCGACGTCACGCGTTCGCGCAGCACGCTCGGAGGCTCATCCGAATTCGCCGCGAGTTGCGCGGCGCCGGTGAAGGTCGCGACCGCGAGCGCGCGGCCTTGCGCTTCGTCCATCCCCAACTGGCGCGCGGCTTCCTGCAGCGCCTCGATGAAATAGAACACGTAGGCCGGCCCGCTGCCCGAGATCGCGGTGACCGCGTCGATCTTCGCTTCGTCGTCGAACCAGACGGTGTCGCCGACCGCGCCGAGCACTTGCGATGCGAGCGCGCGGCCCGCTTCATCGACGCTGGTTGTGGCCACCAAACCCGTCACGCCCATGCCGATCAGCGCCGGCGTATTCGGCATCACGCGCACGATGCGGGCATGGCCGCCGAGCCAGCGCGACATGTCGTCGATGCGGATCCCCGCGACGATGCTGATCGCCAGTTGCGACGCGTTCAGATGCGGCGCGACCGCTTCGGCGACGCTCTTCAGGATCTGCGGCTTCACCGCGAGCACGACCGCGTCGTAGCCGGCGAGCGCGGCGTCGGCGGCCGCGCCGGTGCGGATGCCGAATTGCTGCTCGTTGCGCTTGCGCGCGTCTTCGTTCGGATCGATCGCGTACAGGTCCGCGGGCGCGACGCCACGCTTGATGAGGCCGCCGATCAACGCCGCGGCCATGTTGCCGCCGCCGATAAACGCAATTTTCATGATGGTCCGGATGAGGTTCAGAAGAGAGTCAGGGAGAAGCCGGGGATGCGGCGACGGACCCGCGCGGGCTGTGCGCCGCTTTGCCGGTGATTCAGTGATTCAGTGCGAGTAATCGCGCGCGCCGAAGATCGCGGTGCCGATGCGCACGATCGTCGCGCCTTCGAGCACGGCCGCTTCGAGATCGGCCGACATGCCCATCGACAGCGTATCGAGCGCGAGCCCGTCGGCGCGCAAACGCTCGAACAGTTCGCGCAGCACGCGATGCGGCGCGCGTTGCGCGTCGAGTTCGTCGGCCGGTTCGGGGATCGACATCAGTCCGCGCAGCTTCAGCTTCGGCAGCGCGGCGATCTGCTGCGCGATATCGGCCGCCTCCGCGATAGCGACGCCGCTTTTCGACGCCTCGCCGCTGACGTTGACCTGCAAGCACACGTTCAACGGCCGCAGATGATCGGGGCGCTGCTCCGACAGCCGCTGCGCGATCTTCAGGCGATCGACCGAATGCACCCAGTCGAACTGCTCGGCGACCGGCCGCGTCTTGTTCGATTGCAGCGGCCCGATGAAATGCCATTCGAGCGACGCCCGCAGATCGGCTAGCGTCTGGATTTTGTCGAGTGCTTCCTGCACGTAGTTTTCGCCGAATGCGCGCTGACCGGCCGCATGGGCGGCGCGCACCGCGTCGGCGGGAAACGTTTTGGAGACCGCGAGCAGCATGACGGACTGCGTATCGCGGCCGGCCGCTTGCGCGGCCGCCGCGATGCGCTGTTGCACGTCGGCGAGATTGTGAGCGAGGTGTTGATCCAGATCGGACATGGAGCGAGGCCGGTGTTCAGCGAAAGACGATGCCCCGATTATACGGACAGCATGTGCTCGACCAGTTCGATCCAATGCGCGACCGGCGTCGACGTGCCGCTCTGCAAATGCGAGATGCAACCGACGTTGGCCGACACGATCACCTGCGGTTCCTGCGCCTGCAAGCGCTCGAGTTTCTGGTCGCGCAACGCGTACGACAGGCGCGGCTGCGTCAGCGAATAGGTGCCGGCCGAGCCGCAGCATAGATGACTGTCGGCGGGCAGACGCACTTCGACGCCGAGCGCGGTCAGCAACTGCTCGACCTTGCCGCGAATCTGCTGACCGTGCTGCAGCGTGCAGGGCGGATGAAACGCGACCGTATGCACCGAGCGGCGCCGCGTGATCGCGGCTAACTGCTCTTCGAATTCCGGCAGGATTTCAGAGACGTCGCGCGTCAGTTCGACGATGCGGCGCGCCTTCTCCGCATAGTGCGGGTCGTGGCGCAGCAGGTGCGCGTATTCCTTGACCGTCGCGCCGCAGCCCGACGCGTTCATCACGATCGCCTCGACGCCCTGTTCGACATACGGCCACCAGGCGTCGATGTTCGCGCGCAGGTCGTCGAGCGCTTCGTCGTTGTAGCCGAGGTGCAGGCGGATCGCGCCGCAGCAGCCGGCCTCCGGCGCGACCACCGTTTCGATGCCGAGCGCGTCGAACACCCGCGCGGTCGCGATGTTCACGTTCGGCATCATCGACGGTTGCACGCAGCCCGCGAGCATCAGCATCTTGCGCTCGTGCTTCGCGTTCGGCCAGGCGAGCGGGCGCTGGCGCGGCGGGACCTTGTCGCGCAGCTTTTTCGGCAGCAGTCCGCGCACGTGCTGACCGACCCGCATCGCGGGCGTGAAGATCGCGCTGTTCGGCACGACGGTCGCGAGCAGGCGACGCGTGAGCCGCTGGTTCAGCGGCCGCGTGACTTTCTGTTCGGTCAGCTTGCGGCCGATTTCGACCAGCCGCCCATACTGGACGCCGGACGGGCAGGTCGTCTCGCAACTGCGGCAGGTCAGGCAGCGGTCCAGATGCACCTGGGTGCTGCGCGTGACCGGCGCGCCTTCGACCATCTGCTTGATCAGATAGATGCGCCCGCGCGGGCCGTCGAGTTCGTCGCCGAGCAGCTGATAGGTCGGGCAGGTGGCCGTGCAGAAACCGCAATGCACGCACTTGCGCAGGATCGAGTCGGCTTCGTCGCCATCGGGGGTGTTGCGAATGAAGTCCGCGAGGTTGGTTTGCATCGCGTCGCTCAGAAGTCGGAATAGAGACGGCCGCGGTTGAACACGCGGGCAGGATCGAAAGCGTGTTTGAGGCCGCGATGAATTTTCATCAACGGCGCGGGCAGCGGTGTGAATACGCCGGCGCTGCGGTCGTAGCCGTGGCCGCTGCGGAAAATAGTGGCGTGGCCGCCGGCCTGCTTCGCGCTGATGCGCACGGTTTGCGCGTCGGTGTCGGTGATCCACCAGCGCTGGCCGCCGCCCCATTCCATCAGTTGCGCGCCGGGCAGTTGCAGCGGCTCGGTGATCGACGGCAGCGCGAGGCGCCACAGCGCGGCCTTCGGCGGAATCGCCGCGAAGAACGAATCGGTCTGCTCGCGCAGGCCGGCCCAGAAACGTTCGGCTTCGACCGCATCGACGACTTCGCCGCCGAGCCCGGTGCGCGCCGCCTTGACGGCCGCCTCGGCGCCCGCGAGCCGTACCGCGAGCGTGCCGTTGCGCCATGCGCTGGCGGTGATCGGCAGCGGCCGGCCGCCCCATTCGTTGAGCTTGCGCACGGCGTCGGTGCCGTTCATGTCGAACTTCAATGTCGCTTCGGACTGCGGCAGCGGCAGTACCTTGATCGATAGTTCGAGGATCAGGCCGAGCGTGCCGAGCGAGCCGGCCAGCAGACGCGATACGTCGTAGCCGGCAACGTTCTTCACGACCTGGCCGCCGAAGTGCAGCGTCTGGCCCTGGCCGTTCATGATGACCGCGCCGAGCACGAAGTCGCGCACGGCGCCCACCGCTGGGCGGCGCGGTCCGGAAATGCCGGCCGCGATGCAGCCGCCGAAGGTGGCCTGCGGGCCGAAGTGCGGCGGCTCGAACGCGAGCATCTGATCGTGCTCGGCGAGCGCGGCCTCGATTTCCAGCAGGGGGGTGCCGGCGCGCGCGGTGATCACGAGCTCGGCGGGATCGTACGAGATGATGCCGCGATAAGCGCGCGTGTCGAGGATCTCGCCTTCCAGCGCCTGGCCGTACCAGTCCTTGGTGCCGCCGCCACGGATGCGCAACGCGCTTCCTTCGGCGCTGGCCGAACGCACGCGTTCGGACCATACGGCGACGATGTCGTCCTCTTCCATGGTGTCCTGCTCGTTGTGTGTCGGTTGATTGTACCTGGCGGCGGCGCGCTGGCAAGCCGGAGCGGACCCGCATCGGCGGCCTGCCTGGCGCGCTTCGCGGGCCGCGCGGGAAGCGGCGCCGGCGCGCGGCTCGGCCCGCGAAGCGCCGGTCGATGCACGCCGCGCGCGGCGTCCGCTAGAAGCGCGGCAATTCGGGGTGGGGCAGCAGCCCGCCGCGCACGTGCATCTTGCCGTATTCGGCGCAGCGCGCGCGCGTGGGGATGCCCTTGTCCGGATTGAGCAGGCCGGGGCTGTCGAACGCGCGCTTGACCGCGTGGAACGCGTCGCGCTCTTCCGGCGAGAACTGCACGCACATCGAATTGATTTTCTCGATGCCGACGCCGTGTTCGCCCGTCACCGTGCCGCCGAGTTCGACGCACGCTTCGAGAATGTCGGAACCGAATTCCTCGGCGCGGTGCCACTCGTCCTGGTCGTTGCCGTTGAACAGGATCAGCGGATGCATGTTGCCGTCGCCGGCATGGAACACGTTGATGCAACGCAGTCGGTACTTTTTCTCCATCTCCTCGATGCGCGCGAGCAGCGGCCCGATACTGCGGCGCGGCACGGTGCCGTCCATGCAGTAGTAGTCGGGCGAAATACGGCCGGCGGCCGGGAATGCGTTCTTGCGCCCGGACCAGAAGCGCAGCCGCTCAGCATCCGAACGCGAGATCTGGATACGGGTCGCGCCGTGCTCGCGCAGCACCGCGGTCATGCGCACGATTTCGTTCGCGACTTCCTCGGGCGTGCCGTCCGATTCGCACAGCAGGATCGCCGCCGCGTCGAGGTCGTAGCCCGCGTTGACGAATTCCTCGACCGCGCGGGTGGCCGGCTTGTCCATCATTTCGAGGCCGGCCGGGATGATGCCCGCCGCGATGATGCCGGCGACCGCATCGCCGCCTTTGATCACGTCGTCGAAGCTCGCCATGATCACCTGCGCGGTTTGCGGCTTCGGAATCAGCTTGACGGTGACCTCGGTGACGATCGCGAACATCCCCTCGCTGCCGATCAGCACCGCGAGCAGATCGAGCCCCGGCGCATCCGGCGCGAGCGAGCCGAACTCGACGATCTCGCCTTCCATCGTCACCGCGCGCACCCGCAGCACGTTGTGCACGGTGAGGCCGTACTTCAGGCAATGGACGCCGCCGGAGTTCTCGGACACGTTGCCGCCGATCGTGCAGGCGATCTGCGACGACGGGTCCGGCGCGTAGTAAAGGCCGTACGGTGCGGCCGCCTCGGAGATCGCCAGATTGCGCACGCCGGGCTGCACGGTCGCGGTACGCGCATACGAATCGACTTCGACGATCTTGCGAAAGCGCGCGAGCGACACCACCACGCCGTGCACGATCGGCATCGCGCCGCCGGACAGCCCGGTGCCCGCGCCGCGCGGCACGATCGGCACCTGCAGCCGGTGGCAGATCTGCACGATGCGCTGCACCTGCGATTCGGTTTCGGGCAGCGCGACCGCGAGCGGCAGGCGCCGGTAGGCGGCGAGGCCGTCGCATTCATACGCGACCGTGTCTTCCTCGCGATACAGCAGACAGTGGGTCGGCAACACGGCCATCAGCGCCTGCACGACTTCGCGCTGCCGTTGCGCGAGCACTTCGGCCGACAGTTCAGCGGGTGCGTTCATCAGACTCGTCTCCTCGTGGCTTGCGCCAGGCCGGCTTTGCGTTCGCGCCGGCGGTTGCGGGCGGCCCTGCTCAGGGCCGCCTCACTGCGAAGCCGGCGCGGCGGCCGCTGAAATGCCGCCGCGCCCGGCCTCTGTCCCGATCTTTCGTCAGGCCGCCCAGGCGAAGATCTTGCCCGGGTTCATCAGGTTGCGCGGATCGAGCGCGTGCTTGATCGAGCGCATCGTGTCGACTGCGACGTCGCCGTGTTCTTCGAGCAGGAACGCCATCTTGTGCAGGCCGACGCCATGCTCGCCGGTGCAGGTGCCGTCCATCCGCAGCGCGCGCTGCACGATGCGATGGTTCAGGCGCTCGGCTTCTTCGAGTTCTTCGGGCTTGTCCGGATCGATCAGGATCGCGACGTGGAAATTGCCGTCGCCGACATGGCCGACGATCGGGCAGGGCAGCGGCGACGCGTTCAGATCCTGCTCGGTTTCGACCACGCATTCGGCGAGCCGCGAGATCGGCACGCAGACATCCGTCGTCACCGCGCGGCAACCGGGCTTCAGTTGCAGCATCGCGAAGTAAGCGTTGTGACGCGCGTTCCACAGACGGCTGCGGTCTTCGGGCCGGGTCGCCCATTCGAAGCCTTCGCCGGCATTTTGCGCGGCGATTTCCTGCACCAGTTCGGCTTGCTCTTTGACACCGGCCTCGGTGCCGTGGAATTCGAAGAAGAGGGTCGGCGCTTCGCGCAGCGTCAGGTTCGAGTGACGATTGATCGAGCGGATCGCGAGCGAATCGACGAATTCGACGCGCGCGATCGGCACGCCGATCTGGATCGTCTCGATCACCGCGCGCACCGCATCGCCCATCGACGGGAACGTGCACACCGCGGCCGATACCGCCTCAGGCTGCGGATAGAGGCGCAGCGTGATTTCGGTGATCACGCCGAGCGTGCCCTCCGAACCGACGAACAAACGCGTCAGATCGTAGCCCGCCGACGATTTGCGCGCGCGCGTGCCGGTCTTGATCACGCGACCGTCGGCGAGCACGACCGTCAGGCCGAGCACGTTTTCGCGCATCGTGCCGTAGCGCACCGCGTTGGTCCCCGACGCGCGCGTCGCCGACATCCCGCCGATGCTCGCGTCCGCGCCCGGGTCGATCGGGAAGAACAGGCCGGTGTCGCGCAGCGCTTCGTTCAGCTGCTTGCGCGAGATGCCCGGCTCGACGGTGACCGTGAGGTCTTCGGCGTTGATCGATAGCACCCGGTTCATTTCCGACAGATCGATCGACACGCCGCCTTGCACCGCGAGCAGATGACCTTCGAGCGACGAGCCGTTGCCGTACGGAATGATCGGCACGTCGTAGCGGCCGCAGAGTTTGACCACGGTTTGCACGTCTTCGGTCGTGCGCGCGAAGACGACGGCGTCGGGCAGTTGGGGATCGAACGGTGACTCGTCGCGGCCGTGATGCGCGCGGACGGCTTCAGCGACCGACACGCGTTCGCCGAATGCGGTTTTCAGTTCGTTCAGCAATTCGGCGGGAAACGGCCGGCGCAGCGGGGCCGGCGGCACGGGATGGTTCACGCATGTCTCCTGATGTCTTGGGGGTGCGGTTTGGTTCGCAGCAAGCGTTTCATTTTACGCCGTTCGTTTGCGAGCCGGCGCGTGGGCGGGCTCGCTTGCAGGCTCGCGTGCGCCCATATAATGGCGGCGATCCGGCGCTGCGCGCAAGATGGGCAAACGTGGTCCGCAATCGGCCTGGGTATGGCTGTTGCGCGAGCGTGTCGCGTGGTTGCGTGCGCAGCACCACTGAACGTATGGGAGACATCATGGGCAATCGCCTGAGCAAGATCGCCACTCGCACCGGCGACGACGGTACCACTGGTCTCGGCGATGGCCGCCGGGTCCGCAAGGACAGCGCGCGGATCGCCGCGATCGGCGACGTCGACGAACTCAATTCGAATCTCGGCGTGCTGTTGTGCGAAAGCCTGCCGGACAACGTGCGCGCGGCGCTGGTCGCGATCCAGCACGACCTGTTCGATCTGGGCGGCGAGCTGTGCATTCCCGGTCACACGATGATCACCGACCGGCACCTCGCGCAACTCGACGGCTGGCTTGCCGACTACAACGCGGCGTTGCCGCCGCTGAAGGAATTCATCTTGCCGGGCGGCTCGCGCTCGGCCGCGCTCGCGCATGTGTGCCGCACTGTTTGCCGCCGCGCGGAACGCGCGATCGTGGCGCTCGGCGAACACGAAGAGATCAACGCGGCGCCGCGTCAGTACGTGAACCGGCTGTCCGACCTGCTGTTCGTGCTGGCCCGCGTGCTCAACCGCGCGGACGGCGGCACTGACGTGCTGTGGCAGCACGATCGCGGCACGCATTGAACGACGCGCGGAACGACGCGCGCCTGCGCGAATAGCCTGATTCGGCGCCGCGCAAAAGCCGTTCTTAACCGATTGCCAGCGTCACCGGCTTGCCGATGCGGCTGAGCATTTCGACCAGCGTGTCGATCGTGAACTTGGTGGTTTTCTTGTTGACGACATCGGACACGCGCGGTCGCGACACCATCAGAATTTCAGCGGCCTCGGCCTGCTTCAGATGATGCTGTTCGATCCAGCTGGACAGCTCGGTCATCAGTTGTTCCTTGAGCAGCCGCGTGTCGTTGATCTGCTTTTGCGACGCGGCGTGCAGACGCTTCGCCTCCGCGGCCGAAAAGCCGAGTTCAAGGAACACGTTCGCGCCGGGCGGTGTTACGTGACGAATTTTGGTGTCGATCGTCATGGCTGGAGGGTCCTGTAGTGAGTGATCGCGCGGTAGCGCGTTGCGGCAATTTTTCTGTCGTGGGCGCCGAGCTTCTGCACTTTCTTCTGAAAGCAGTGCAGTACGTAAAGCGCTTCCTCGTATTTGGTCACGTACATCACGCGAAAAATGCCGTCTTCTTCCCTGATGCGAATTTCGCGCGTTCCCGGGCCGATCGACTCGAACGGCTTCCAGTCGTCCGGGTCGAGTCCTGCCTGAATTTTGCCGAGTTGAAACCCGGCGAGACGACGCGCTTCATCCGGAAAGGCGAGCAAATCGCGATAGCTGGAGCCTAGCCAGCGAATTTCTTTTTCCTGCTCCATCAGCGCCTCATGTATAAAACTTTATACCCAACAACTCCCCAGGTCAAGTCACGCAAGTGACCTGGCATCGAGCTGTTACGGTATCGAGGCGACTGTGCGAGCACCATTCGGCCGAATGGCCAATAAAAAACCCGGTTCGAAACCGAACCGGGTTATTACTGCGCACTACTGACGAGTCGCCGGGCCGGCGACGCGGCCGCTACTCAGTTGCCGCTGCCGCGCGCGACGCGGCGTTGCCGGACCGCTTCCGCGAGACCTTCGAGCACGGCGACGCTTTCGTCCCAGCCGATGCACGCATCGGTAATGCTCTGGCCGTACGTGAGCTGGCAGCCTTCCTTCAGGTCCTGGCGGCCCGCCACGAGGTGCGATTCGACCATCACGCCGACGATACGCTCGTCGCCCGCGGCGATCTGACGGCCGATATCCGCGCACACCGGAATCTGGTTCTCGTGCTTCTTCGAGCTGTTCGCGTGGCTCGCGTCGATCATCAGACGCGCGGCGAGCCCGGCCTTGCCGATGTCCGCGCAGGCCGCGTTGACGCTGTCCGCGTCGTAGTTCGGCGTCTTGCCGCCGCGCAGGATCACATGGCAGTCCTCATTGCCGGCGGTCGACACGATCGCCGAGTGGCCGCCCTTCGTGACCGACAGGAAATGGTGCGGCTGCGAGGCCGCCTTGATCGCGTCGACGGCGATCTTGACGTTGCCGTCCGTGCCGTTCTTGAAGCCGACCGGGCACGACAGGCCCGACGCGAGCTCGCGATGCACCTGCGATTCGGTCGTGCGCGCGCCGATCGCGCCCCACGAGATCAGATCCGCGATGTACTGCGGGCTGATCATGTCGAGGTATTCGGTGCCGGCCGGCAGGCCGAGTTCGTTGATCCGCAGCAGCAGCTCGCGCGCGGTGCGCAGGCCTTCGTTGATCTTGAAGCTGTTGTCCATGTGCGGGTCGTTGATGAGACCCTTCCAGCCCACCGTCGTGCGCGGCTTTTCGAAGTACACGCGCATCACGATCTCGAGTTCGCCGGCGAAACGCTTGCGCTGCTCGATCAGACGGCCCGCGTATTCGAGCGCGGCACGGGTGTCGTGAATCGAGCACGGGCCGATCACGACGATCAGGCGATCGTCCATCCCGTGCAGGATGCGATGCATCGCGCTGCGTGCTTCGTAGATCACGTTCGACACCGTTTCGTCGCACGCGAATTCGCGGATCAGGTGAGCGGGCGGCGTGAGTTCTTTCAATTCGCGGATGCGGACATCGTCGGTATTGTGCGGGGGCATTTGGTTCTCCTGAATCGGTTTGTAGCGTGTTCGCGCGGGCAACGGCGGTTACGATCGGATAGCGATGCCTGAGCGGACGACAATCAAAAAATGGTCAACGACAAAATGTCAGATGCGGTTGCAAAATCGTGAGGCGAAAAAAAACCGCCAGACTCGCTGGCGGTTTTTCGGGAATTCTCGGTGTCCTACGTGCACTAACACCCCTCTCGATCCGCCAGCGGTCTGAGATACCAGAAAAAGTAAAAATAAAACTTGGCGGACATGGCGAGTGAAATGGGTCGCTGGTCAAAAAAGGGTGACTGAGTTTATAACCCGGTACAGGCTCGGCTGACAAGCCGGGGCATCGAAAAATGCGGAAAATCCGCACGTTTCGCGCGATGAATGCGCGAAACGTGCATCGGTCGCAAAATCAGGCCGTGCCGCCGACCGTCATCTTCTCGATTCGCAACGTGGGCTGACCGACGCCCACCGGCACGCTCTGGCCTTCCTTGCCGCACACGCCGACGCCCGAATCGAGCTTCATGTCGTTGCCGATCATCGTCACGTACTTCAGCGACTCCGGGCCGCTGCCGATCAGCGTCGCGCCCTTCACCGGATAGGTGATCTTGCCGTTTTCGATCATGTACGCCTCGGACGCCGAGAACACGAACTTGCCGTTCGTGATGTCGACCTGGCCGCCGCCGAAGTTCACCGCGTAGAGGCCGTTCTTCACGGACGCGAGAATTTCCTGCGGGTCCTTGTCGCCGTTCAGCATGTAGGTGTTGGTCATGCGCGGCATCGGCAGTGCCGCGTACGATTCGCGCCGCGCGTTGCCGGTGATCGGCATCTTCATCAGACGCGCGTTCAGCGTGTCCTGGATATAGCCCTTCAGGATGCCGTCCTCGATCAGCGTCGTGCACTGGGTCGGGTTGCCTTCGTCGTCGATGTTCAGCGAGCCGCGGCGATTCGGCAGCGTGCCGTCGTCGACGACCGTCACGCCCTTCGCGGCGACCTGTTCGCCGATGCGGCCAGCGAACGCCGACGAGCCCTTGCGGTTGAAGTCGCCCTCCAGCCCGTGGCCGATCGCTTCGTGCAGCAGCACGCCGGGCCAGCCCGGGCCGAGCACGACGGTCATCGCGCCAGCCGGCGCCGGCCGCGCTTCGAGATTCACGAGCGCCGAGTGGACCGCGTCGTCGACGTAGCGCGACAGCACTTCGTCGGTGAAATAGCCGTAGTCGAAGCGGCCGCCGCCGCCGCCGCTGCCGATTTCGCGGCGGCCGTTCTGCTCGGCGATCACAGTGACCGACACGCGCACCAGTGGCCGGATGTCGGCCGCGAAGCCGCCGTCGCTGCGCGCGACCAGCACCACGTCGTATTCGCCGGCGAGGCCCGCCATTACCTGCTGGATGCGCGGATCGCGGCCGCGCGCCATCTGCTCGATGCGCTCGAGCAGCTTGACCTTGGCGGTCGCGTCGAGCGACTGCAGCGGATCGGACGGCAGATACAGATCGCGCCCGGCGATGCCGGTCAGCGACGACGCCACCTTGATCTTCTGCTTGCCGCCGCCCGCCTTGGCGATTGCGCGGGTCGCGATGGCCGCCTGGCGGATCGCTTCGGGCGACAGGTCGTCCGAGTACGCGAACGCGGTGCGGTCGCCGGACACGGCGCGCACGCCGACGCCCTGATCGATGCTGAAGCTGCCCGACTTCACGATGCCTTCCTCGAGGCTCCACGCTTCGCTGCGGGTCGCCTGGAAGTACAGGTCCGCGTAGTCGACGCGGTGCGTGAAGATTTCGGCGAGCGTGCGGGTGAGCAGCGATTCGTCGAGACCGTAGGGCGTCAGGAGGATGTCCTTGGCGGCGGCGAGATTACGGATACCGGGTTCGATGATGTTCATGCGAAGTATGTTCTGCTCGATACGAAGGGGTCGGGGAGCGCGGGTGTCGCTATATGCGAGACGGGCGCCGCGGTTTCAATGGCGGATTCGGATTCAGGTCAGCACGCGATGACGCCATGCGGGCAGGCTCTGCCGCACTTCGTCGATCCGTGCGCGTTCGAGATTGCCGGCGACCACGCCGGCGCCTTCGTCGCGCACCGCGACGATCTCGCCCCACGGGTCGATCAGCATGCTGTGGCCCCAGGTGCGGCGGCCGTTTTCATGTTTGCCGCCTTGCGCGGCGGCCAGCACGTAGCACTGGTTTTCGACCGCGCGGGCGCGCAGCAGCAGCTCCCAGTGCGCGCGGCCGGTCGTATAGGTGAACGCCGACGGCACCACGATCAGCGCGCAGTCGCCCATGCGCCGGTACAGCTCCGGAAAGCGCAGATCGTAGCAGACCGACAGGCCGACCCGGCCGAACGGCGCGTCGAAGGTACGGACCTCGGCGCCGGGGCGGATCGTGCGGGCTTCGTCGAACGATTCCTCGCCTTTTTCGAAGTTGAACAGGTGGATCTTGTCGTAGCGCGCGGCCTCGTTGCCGTCCGGGCCGAACACGAGCGTCGTGTTCAGCACCCGCGACGCTTCCGGCGCGGTGACCGGCAGCGTGCCGCCGATCACCCAGATGCGGTGGCGGCGCGCGGCGTCGGCCAGAAAGCGCTGGACCGGGCCGTCCTGATACGGCTCGCGCACAGTCAGCTTGTCGGTGTCCTTGAAGCCCATGAAGCAGAAGTACTCGGGCAGCAGCACGAGTTGCGCGCCGTCGGCGACGGCTTCGGCGATCAGGCGTTCGGCGTCGGCCAGATTGCGCTCGCGGTCGGGCGTGCTGACCATCTGCAGCGCGGCGACCCGGAAGGTGCTGGCGAGGGAACCGCTGGAGGCCGCGGCGGGCGATGAGGAAGAGACGTGTGTTTCGCTCATGAGCGTGTCGAAAGGCTGCGGCAGGGCGGGGGCGCGCGGCGTTGCTGCTGGCGGCCGCTGCCGGCGTCGTTCAGGACTGGTTTCGCGACGGTCGGCGCGCTGGATCGGGGGGCGGCTGCGGGTCCGCAAACCACGCCCGGCTGGCCTTTCAGCCGGCCAATTCAGTGCGCTTCCACGGTCGAAGCCGGAGCGTCCATCTTACCCCGTTCGGTGGTCACCCGCTGCACGTGCGGTTGCGTCCACGAACCGGTGATCGCGTACTCGCGCGCGAACACGTGCGACACCGAATGCGTGAGCGCGATATCGGCGACCAGCGCGCCGAGCCCGATCAACGGATTGACGACCGCCGCGGCGATCACCGCGGCGCCCGCGCTGACGGTCGGCACCACGTGCAGATGCAGGTCCTGGCTCTTCTGCGCGATATCGACCGAGCCGCTCATCTCCACGCGCGCCGGCGCGGTCACCATCCGGAAATTGTCGGTGCGGCCGATGCCGTTATGAATCTGCGCGGTCCCGGTCACGCTCGAGAACGGCAGCCCTTCGCCGATCACGTCGCGGAAATCGAGCGTGGCGATGCGCGCGAGGCTTTGCAGGCTCAGCACGCCGAGCAGCGTCGCGACGCCCGGATCGACCTTGAGGATCTGGCCGTGGCGCAGGTCGAGCGCGAGGTTGCCGTTCAGTGTCGAGTAGTCGATCGTGGTCGGGCCGCCTTGCCACACCACCTTGCCGGCCAGCGAGCCTTGGCCGTTCTTCAGCGTCTTCGGCTGGCCGAGCTGTTCGAGCAGCGCGCCCGCGTCCTTGATGTCGAGTTTGAAATCGAACACGGTGCGGCGCGGCGTTGCTTCGTCGGCGGCGCTGGGCAGTTCGGTCGAGGTGCGCCAGTTCGCGGTCGCGCTGAGCGTGGCTGCGGAGTTCGTGATATCGAGCTTGTCGAGCTGCCAGACCGGCACGCCGTTTTCCTCGAAGTTGTGCGCGTCGACTTCGAGCCGGCCGACGTTGCGATCGCGCACGATCAGCTCGTTCACGATCAGATCGATCGACGGCATGTTCTGCGCGGGCGCCGACATCGCGCGGCCGAGCAGATCCTTGTCCGCCACCGACGGAATCACCACGCGCGCAAAGCGGGCCTGCAGCGAGCCGGGCGAATCGCGGGTCGCGCCCGGCAGCCAGGACACGTGGCCGGATACCTGGTTCGACGCGATGTTCGCCTGCCAGGTGCGCTCGTCGCGCGACGCGCCGACGATCACGTTGTCCCAGTGGCGGTTGAGCAGCGTCAGCTTGTCGAGGTGCAGCGCGAAGCGGGTCG
>NZ_MSDV01000083.1 GCF_001931485.1 Burkholderia sp. SRS-W-2-2016
CCTCTGGCGATGTGTCCCACGACGCCGTTCGATTCACGAGGTCATCGGTCTCTCCTCGCAGGGCGCGTTGTATCGCTTCTGTTGCTTCGGCGGGGCCGCGGCTGCGCAGCAAAGTCATCGCTTCGCGCATCGAGTTCAGGAAACCGTCATTGAATTTCATCGTATCTGTCCGTTGTCGGGGTTGGGTTTCGGGCGTCGCGCAGTTAGCGGATCCTGCCAGCGAGTGCCGTTTTGACGGCAGCCGATGCATGAAAGGCGCCCAGCACTACGACGCTGTCGATGGTCGCGAGCGCAAGTTCCGGGGAAACGTCGCCCGCAATGCTGGCCAGTCCCAGCACCTGAATGGTGAGCCGCTGATGGGCGGCACGAACCGCCTCGAGGTCCTGCCTTGAAAAATGCTGTAGCCCGAGCACGAGGGCACGGCGCGTCACCGTTTCGCGAACGACCCGGGCGTGCAGCGCGAGCTGGTTGCGTATGGCGGTTCGGATCAGGTCGGTCCGGTTCGAATAAAAGCCTTCTTCCACGAGCAGATCGATTTGCCCGAGATCCACAGGGCCGAGATTGATGGTGATTTTTTCCGACTCGCCGCCTTTCGGGCGATTCATGCTGGGCGCAGCGTGTTTTTTCATTTCCATCCTCTTGCCATCCATATAGATGGTTATAGGCTTATTTTCGCTGCGCCGCAACATATTTGAAAAAGCAGATTGCTGCCAACCGGTCGCGCATTGGCGTGAGTTGGGATCAGGAAGAAGACAGGTGGCGGAGGAAGCCGGGATTAGAGCGACTGTCGGGTGGCTACGGCCGAATATTGCGGGACTCACAGTGTCGCGACGACCTATAACTGGCTTTCTCCAAAGCGGCCGCTGTTTCAGACGTCAACGTGTTGTGTATCTATGACGTACGTCAGGAAGGAGGAACCGTGCAATGTCCGCGACGGTTGACTGGCGGCATTGTCGCGCGAGGGTGCGGTTCGCGGGCTTCCGAGTTGGCCCGGCGTTGTCGGACTGTAGCGCGGTCATTCCTGGTCGCAGTGCACCTCGAAGTGCGTTAGTATCGCAGGACCGAACGCATTACTGATCGCCACGTCGGCAGCGTCACGACCGTACGCCATCAATACACGCCCAATGCGCGGGGCGTTGTTTCGCGGATCGAACGTCTGCCAGGTACCGCCCACATAAGCTTCGAACCAACCCGCGAAATCCATCGGCGCAGCAACGGGCGGCAAGCCCACATCGCTGATATAGCCGGTGCAGTAGCGCGCCGGGATGTTCATTGCCCGACATAGCGTGACGCCGAGCTGCGCGAAATCGCGGCAGACTCCTTTGCGTTCCCGAAAAACATCCCACGCAGTCTTTGTCGGCCGCGCATATTCGTAACCGAATTCAATGTGTCGATGCACGAAGTCACAGATCGCGAGCACAGTCTCGCGCCCTGGCGCACACTGGCCGAAAAGCTGCCATGCGATGTCTACCAGCAGATCGGTCTCACAATAGCGGCTACCGAGCAGGAAAACCAGCGTATCGTCGGGTAGGCACTCTACGGGATGCCCCCAACCGTCGCTGGACCGCGTTTCCATCGCACCGGACACGTTTAGCAGCGCGGTCGTGCGCAATCCTATACGTCCGATGGGCGCGACGATCCGGCTGCACAGGTTACCGAACACGTCGCGGTACTGGCTGACCGGCACCGGCGGATCGGTAACGATCAGATCCGGCACGACGACATCCTTCGCGTGCGAAAAATGTGTGTTCAGCATCAGCATCATCGGCGTGTCCTGCTCGCACTCGTAACTCAATTCATAACCAACTCGCAGTTTCATTGCGACCGCCTTCACATAACAATTCAATCGGGTCCTCGGTAACGCTCACTTCGACATCCAGACCGCGAAACGCATCTGGTGCCCCTGTCCACGTTCCCCACAATGGCAAAGCCTGATGCTGATCCCATGCGACAGCCACCCGGATCAGGTGTTGATTTCCGATAATGCTGTTGGTCGGATCGAAATCCACCCAGCCAGCGCCTGGCAGGAAGATTTGCAGCCATGCGTGCGTGGCGCCCCCGCCTTGAATGGCGGCTCGATCCGGAACGAAGAGGTAGCCGCTCACGAACCGTGCGGCGAGACCCAGGGAGCGAACAGCGTCGATCATGAGAACGGCGAAATCCCGGCAGCTACCACTCCGACGGGACAACGTATCGGCCGGGCAGTAGACTCCCTTCTCCTCACGCCGGACATAACGAAATTCACCGTTGATTCCGGTTGTCATGGCACGCAGCAGGCCCATCGTGGACCTGTCGCCGGCTTGCGCAACGAAGCTCTGTGCCCACCTGTCGACGATGGCGTCGGGACTTCGCCGGCTGCTTGCATTCACGAGATCGGCCGCCTCTTCATCGGTGTATGCGAACGGCCAGCTTGCGGCATACGGTTCGATCGTATATTCCGGCGACGGCACCTCATGGTGTTCCAGTGTCATCGTGCTATCGAACTGGAGTTGAGATGCGTCGTCAGCGAAAGTGGCCACCGCGACAGAATTGTCGAATACGTCGTGAAGCCAGTGCAGGCGTACAGGCTGCGGCGTAATGATCAATCGTGAGGCCACGAGCCGTAGGTCGTGGCCGGAGCGCGGACGGAACATCATCCGATGCTCGCCGAAACTCACGGACGAAGAATAACGATAAGTGCTCTTATGCCGTACAGTGAGGCGCCGCGGCCCGCTCATGCTTCCGCCCGATCCAGGAATCAAGATTGCTGGAATAAACCTGCTGCGACAGGGCGATCAACCCGCAGACGTTGAACAATCTGCGTGGTGCTTTTCCGTCCGCTTGTCCGAATCTTCTACACAGGCACCGAATTGAAGATGACGTCCCTAGCATACGCCTTCGAGACATCTAAAGCTCGTTATCTTTTTGCGGTGCAAACGAAAGACTGCGCCGCAACGAAACTGCATCGCAGGGTAAGGCTGCTCTTCGTGGCACCTCATGCGACAGCGTGAGAATCCTGTCGATGGATTGCGCGACTCGCCGACCGATACCCGACATGTCTTGCCATAACGGGACTAAACTGAAGACACGACAAACCGGATCCGGGAGCAGTATCATGCGTGAAGCCACCCCTCAAAACACCTTTCGCGGTCTTCCTTTGACCCAGGAGCAGGACGCGGAAGTCAGGCACTACATCAAGAGGAAAAGACAGCGTGGCGCATCATGGGACACGCCGGAATTGAAGGCCATGCTTGACGACATGCTGGCGCCCCCGGACGACGAAGAAGGAGAGTCCGGGGAAACCGTCGACGAAACCCGCTCGGCCACCGAGCGCGCAACGGCTTCCATCACCGAGACGATCGAGCCCATTGAGGCCAGCGAGGAGCGGAATGCCGCGATGGAGGCCGAGGGAATGAAAGGACCGGGACGCTAGATTCCGGCTCCTGCGAACGTTCCCGGCATCCGGAGATGCGTGCCGGGCCGCCGCAGCGAGGGTGGCCGCCACGACGCGTCGAAAACCCGCTTCTTTTCACGTCCCACTGGCCGTCGGAAACGCCGGTTTCCACGCAATGCCTGCCGGAGCGATGGCAGGTGAGCATCTGCAATTGCGCTTGCATTGCTGGCCCAAAGAGCACACTCTCACGAGCAACGACACATTTCGCGCATCGTGCAGTCCCGGTTCGCGCTGCCTTGTTTAGCATGATCAAACGAACCAGCGCACCTTCACTTTCGTCGTCATCCGTCAGGCAAAGTGACTTCATCGTCGCACAGGAGGCGCGCGCCACCGCGCTGGAAAAGGCGGACAGCGAGCGCGCGCAGAAGCGGCGCGAAAACGACGCACTCCTCGATGTCAACGCCAGCAAGTGGCGATACGAAAGCCATCGATAACGAGATGGCAAAAGGCAATGTGGTAATCAACTTTCCCAATCCCAGCCGCATCCACGATGCGTCCAGACATTGCGTATGCTTCTGGGGTTACGACAACGCACGGTTGCCTTTCTGGTCGACGACGCAATGCTGACGAAGCTGAATTCCAGCACGGGTCCGGATGAGTCCACGCTGTTCGGGGTCTTCGACCGCAACCGCGACCGGATTCTGGGACTGGCCAGAAGCGTGTATAAAGGCGGCCCGCAAAACAGATATCCGATCTCGCTCGACTGAGGAAGCCCCGCGCCATATGAATCCACATAAGCGTCTCCGTCGCAGCGAGGAGTGAGAGCCGCATGTTCTACGCCGACCGTGCGGCGGGGCCGGGCACAACGGAGTTGTGCGGAACAGCCCGCCCGAAAATGGATGGCGACAGTCGCAACCAGCGTGCCCGGAATAGGCGACATAACGGTCGTTTCCGCAACTGAAAAAATCCAGGCGGAATATGAAGGCAAAAAGTCAATTGCACGGTAATCGCGAGGCGAAAAAACCCCGGCAACCCAGAAAATTGCTGTCCCCCTCCGTAGACGGACATGGACGGCCGCATCGAAAACCCCTGTTCCCAGCAAGCCGGCGAAAACGAAATAGCAGATGTCGTATTGCATTGATAGTATGCGTTTGCCTCACGGCAACACATGTGTCACGTGGGTGCACGATCATCGCAACAGCGGTATGCGTGCCGGCCTTGGGGCCGTTCATTCGCATGCGGGAATGTGCCGCTGATCTTTCGGCGTCGCTCCCGTTCTACGTTGTCCCGCACGAGTCGCCATTTTGCCCTTGTGCGAAGCGGCGCTCAAAGCCTCGCGAAGATGCTCAAAGCCTCGCAATTTTATCTCGCCGCCAATGGCCAACTGACCGCGCTTGAAGGCGGCATTGAATGCGGCGTCGGAACTACCAAATGGTCCATGCGAGCCGCGTGGACCTGCCTGAACGCTACCAGCGCCCGAAAATTCCCTATACGTGATCGGCTCAACGATGTAGTAGTCCAAGCCGCCCTTAAGGCACGGCCTGCTTTCGACCGTCGCCCTCATTTGCCAGCCATTGAAGGTGTCAAGGCGTGTTTCCATACGTCCTCCCGTTTGGATTCGGGAAGACCGTCGTACGATCGAAAGTTTGTTTCCCGGCCTCATGCTGCGCTCTATTGGCGCCTTCGGCAGGCTAAATCGCCTTGGCATGGTCAAAGGGCCGGAGTGTTTCGATGAGAGCGCTTTCCCTATTACTCGCAGTCGCGGGGACCGTGACTTCGGCATGCCTCTCCACCCAGTCAGGCTTGTAACGCGGTGGCCTTGAGTCCGAGCGCCTGCTTTGGGTCGATGTCGGGCCGTCGTAGCTGGTCACCTGCTGCCCGCGCTCTGCCTTCCGCATGGCTGGGGCGTGCGCACCGTCGGCGCCCTGCTACGGATCGGCTGCATCGTCGCGACGTGGGACGGCCATGCCGTGTTTTTCGTCATGGCGCAAAAGGACGCCGCCAAGCTGCAGCGCCGCTGCCGTACCGGTCGTGACTGCGCATGGTCGTGACTTGAGTGCGATCGCCGCCGACCGCGCGACTGGCGCGCGACCGAGCGCTGCTGCGCCGGGCCTTGCCCCGCATTGTGCATCGAGCGCGCGACGCTCTCTGCGAAGCTGGATGCCCCCAACGCCGAACGGGGCGAAGCGCAGCGCGCGGAGGCCACGCAGGACCGCGCCGCCTCCGCGCGCGCCCTGCCCTCGCTGACCCTGCAATGGGCGCCATGACTGCGCTGAGCGTGCCGGCCGCGCGAGCCGATCTGATCTCAAGACTTGCCTTCGCAGGCGTGCTCGAAGCTGTCGCCAGCTTCGCGTGGCTGTTCGCGCTGCGAGGCTCACTCGTGACTGAGATCGCGGTAACGCCCGCCACACACGGCAATCACGCCGAGATGGTAATGCCAGTCATGACCGGCGAGTAACGCCGTTGCGCCAGTCGTGACGGTCGCGCCCGCAGCCGAAGCCGCGCCGGTTCTCCAGCTCCCGTGATTGAGCAGACCGACGACGTGAGGCGAGTCCCGGCCGCCGTCGCCGCCGGCGAGTTGAGACCGACCGTGAGCGAAATCCGCAAATTCCTTGGCTGCTCGCAGACGCGCGCCGCCGCAGTCCGCAAGCAACTTGAACCCGAACCCTGAGACGACCATGAATTGCAACTGCTTCAGCGAAAAAGAAGAAAAGGTGGCCGCGAGGTTTTCCACCGATTTCGGGAACAGATTCGACGGGCATGAAAGAACGAGCGACCATCGTATGCTGGCAAGGTGGCAGGGTTCTCCTTGTCGAACGGGGACGATCACGGTGGTCATCGCCCGGTGGTACCGTGCGGCGAGAAGAATCCCCTGCGGATGCGGCGATACGCGAGCGAGGTGTCCACGCTGGCCGCCAGTGTGCCGACGCGCGAAATCGCGAAACTTGTTTTTTCGCACGAATGCCATAATTCGCCGTACGGTGCCAGACCCGCTGTCACCGAGGCGTTACCCCGGCTGCACTCATCGTTTTCCCGGGTCGGAAATGACACAGCCGGCCTTGCCATCGACGCGTTCGCAAACAAGAGAGGCCATGCAAAACCAGGCACGAGCGGATAGTGCCCCGCCTGACGGCTGGGGGCAGGACTGAGTCAGTGCTGGCGACGGCAACGCCATCGCGCTGCGCGAAGCGCAGGAAAACGGCAGCCATGAAACGGAACGTTGGCATCAGCGTCACGATGGCTCTCTGTTCCGGGCAAGTGTCGTAATCGAAAGCGAGCGGCGCTTCCGCCTGCTCGTGGAAGGCGTAACGGACTATTCGATCTTCATGCTTTCACCGGAAGGACTCATCTCCAACTGGAATCACGACGCGAAACGCATCAAGGGATATACAGCCGAAGAGGTCATTGGGTTGCATCTCTCGCGCTTCTACACACCTGAGGACATAGCCGCCGGGCTTCCACAACGCGCGCTTGAGACGGCCGCCCGCGAAGGACGGTTCGAATCCGAAGGCTGGCGTGTGCGCCGTGACGGCACCCGCTTCTGGGCACACGTTATCGTTGGCGCCATACGGGATGAAGACGGCACGCTCATAGGCTTCGCGAAGATCACGCGCGATGTCGCCGAAAAGCGACGCGGATGCACTACTCGAACAGACACGTGCGGCGCTTTTCCAGGCGCAGAAAATGGAGGCCATTGACAAGCTCACGGGAGGCGTCGCGCATGACTTCAACAACTCGCTGCAGGTTCTTCGCGGCAATCTCGAACTTCTGCAGGGCCGCTGCTGCCAGGATGAATGGTGCATGGAGCGGCTGCTCGCCGCGCTGGATGCCGTCGACCGCGGTGCAAGGCTCTCGTCCCATCTGCTCGCCTTCGGGCGCCGGCAGGCGCTGCGCCCTGTGCCCGCCAACCTCGCTGCGATGGTACGCGACATGGACGATCTGCTACGACGCGCATTGGGAGAAACGATCGAGGTCGAGACAGTTGTTGCGGGAAGTCTGTGGAATGCATTCGTCGATGTACACCAGCTGGAAAATGTCCTGCTGAATCTCGCGATCAACGCACGCGACGCGATGCCCGACGGCGGGAAACCGAGCCACACCGGGCGTTCATAGAAGCCCAGTTGCGTCTGCGGCGCAACGCCATGGCCATCTACCTGCATCTGGTGGACCGTCGCGGCGCCCCCAAAATGCGCAAGGATAGCGATGCGCAGCTTGCAGGCACAGCAGCCCGGCTCTGCCCACGCCAGCACGACGCAAGCTGATCCTTCGCAACGTCACGATTTAGTTTGCTTTCCGATCGCAAAGAGCGCATGGTGAAGAACCCAGATGTACCTGACCGCGCATTTTTGTATCCGGACAGGCATCGGCTCATGACGGTCAGGATCGCTTAAGGAGCGTGCCTTCATTAGCATCCCACGATCGAGTATCAGGGGCACGAGCTACGTGCCTACTCTCACCAGATATTTCCCCCCACCGCGATCCTTACGCAAAAGGACCAAGGCAGTTCTCCTCCTTCGTACGGATTGACACGATCCCTTCCGACGAAGTCAAGGCGCGGCGGCACGCAACGTTATCCGGTGCGTCAAGTCCCGCCACAATGGACGACGCCATCGGCATCGCGATGCAGTATGGCAAAGACATCGTCGATGGCAAGGTTCGGGCAACAGAACTGTGACATATCGCGTGTGAATCCACCCGCAGTTGACTGGAGCAATTCATGCAATATCCGTTTTATGTGCAGCGCGACGGCGATAACGCCTTTCGTGCCAGTTTTCCAGATCTTCCGCGGGCAGTTGCGCGCGGGCGGTCGTTTGATGAACTTAAGGGCAACGCACAGGACGTCGTCGAGCTGATGTATGACCGCAGCGAGGAGCTCATACCCGCGCCGACGTGCAGTACGTCGGAATTGCAATCGCTCGACATGGACGATGGGCAGGGAATCTGGATGTTCATCGAGATCAATCTCACGCGTGTCACCTCCAAAGCCGTGAGCGTTCAGTTCAGTCTGCCCGAGAGCCTGCTGCAGAGAGTCGATGCTGCAGCAAAACAACGCTGCTCCACGCGCTCCATGTTCTTTACGCAGGCCGCAGTACACGAGCTCGCGAACCGGGACGAAACGTGAACGTCGCAGGTGCGGGTTATCGGGCGCATAGGCAGATAGACGGTGAGATCGCTCGCGCGGCGGTAGATTTCGGAGACGTGAAGCCGCTTGACGATGTGCCGCACCGTCGACCCATCCAGCGCGCCGCTAGCCTTGTGATTCTCCGATGAAGACAGTAATTCTTCATGGCGGATGACCACGTCGAAATGCCAGCCTGGCCATAAAGACAGCCTGTTCCAGTATACCGGATCATCCATGCAAGGAATTTCATGTCACGCTACCAGTTCGAAGCCGATCTGACCCATCTCGAACAGATCATTCCGTTACTTTTACGCGGAAATCCGCTTGCGCTATCGTACTGGCGGCGTCGTGTGTCTTCGCTATCGGCGCAGCAGGGCTTGCTGCCCGATGGAAACAGGCGGTTGACCCGACTGCTTCAGGTATTCGAGGAAGTTGAGCGCGCATTGATATTGGGCAAGCCCACCGCCGGTCGGCCACCGCGGTAAAACCGGCCGCGTGCGCAGTCTCGCCGCGAGGCCCGCGACAGCGGCGGGAGCAGCGAGGCCGTTTGTACGCCACACCTGCTTACCCCGCTCGGAGAACTGGCCGCAACTATGCTCCGCGTCGGCCTCCGTTCCTCCTATCGCCATTTCCCCGCCTGCCCGTCACTGCGTTTTTGGCTTCTGCATGTGCCGCGCTGTCATGGCTTCATCGTGCGACCTGCCAGCGTAATTCATGGTCATGTTTCAACTCCAGGAAAACAGTCCTTTGAACCTGGCAGCCTGCCCCGTGAGTGTCATTTCCGGATTGGCAATCCCAACTGCGTGCGTAGCCCGTCCAGGACATGGTGCTCATCCAACCAACGGATCTCCCGCTTGCGCAGAATGCTGCGCCTATATTGCCGTAACGACACGCTGAACATCAGCGCGAGCCCAACCACGATGCCCCACATTGCGTGCGTCATATCGTCCTTACATCTGTTCGCGCTTGACATCGGCGATTGGCCGGCACGGTCGAGAAACGGTGCGCGTACGCCAGGCGTTTTCAAAAGAATCACACTGAATCGGCCAGTGCCACTGCGCAGCCAGTCTCGAATCGGATGCGCTAACCAATGGATAGCCGGCGCGTCGACGTGTTCTCGTCCTTGCGATGCCGCTACCGATGCCCTGGGGAAACATTCATGCGCCAGAGCCGTACCTCATGAAATCGAATATCGATTCCGCGGACCCGCGACATACTGCTTTTGCGCGATTTCGAGCACCTTCTCTCGAAACTCGTCAAAGACATCGAGCAACGAGCGCTCGTCGGATCCCACGCCGGGCAGCAGGTTTCTGAGCACGGCGTCGTTGACCATGAAGGTAATTTCGCGCGAATTGTCGTACCCCCAGAAACACACGCAATGTCGGGAGGCATCGTAGCTACGGCTCGGATTGGGAAATTGAAGCACTGTCGTCAGCTTTTCGGGGACGCAGCCGGGTAGCGCCACTTACTGGCGCTGGAGTCGATCGTGGCATCGCTGACGCGTCGTTTCTCTGCTCTCGCAGCATCAGCAGCGGCGAGTATATGAGCGCGTTTCTTGCGTTCGATAGCATCCCCGCTCTCTCTGCGGATTGAAGCCGAAGCACTTTTAAACTGCAATTGCATGATGACGTCCTGAAGCGGGAGGCCACGCATGTGCGGCCAGTCCTGCCACTGTATACCCTTTGCCTGCCACCGACGTCTTTATTTACCAGAAGCCCAGTGAAGTTCCGCTTTCCAAAACGTTTGTTCATGTCGACGTGGACCAAACGACCGCTTCTTGAAGTTACTGCAATCGCAAACCAAAACCGGATGGCGTCAGATGCTGCGCCAACGATAAAGAATCCTGCACGCGGCGGCAGTTCGCAGGAGATCTGCTGCCGAAGCCTGCGAGGGAACAGCCGCCCAGCCGTTCCCACCCCTCGCGTAGTTGCTCGCGGGTCTGGCCGGATCGGTCGTTGCGGGTGCATGCAACATGCGCGGACATAGCGCGTATAGTGGTTGTACTCGCCGATCCAGGCGTGCAAAAGGGAATTATTGTGGAAAACCAATCATGTGTGCCGTATCGCGGGTATACCATCGACGTACAAGTCGTACGAAACAAGTCGCCATCACTTGATGGTCAACAGCTTCGGTACGCCGTCTCCTGGACGATCCTTGGCTTCGACCCCCTTGCTACTCCCGTCCTTAGCCTTCCCGAACAGTTGAACTTCCTTTCGCCCGAAGCCGGATTCGCGTATGCCGAGCGGCAAGCGAAAAGATTCATCGACGGTTGCATCAACGATCCAGGTACTGACGTCGCGCCAACGTGAAGAGCGTGTCCTGTCGCCTGGCGTTGAGGTCGGGCATCGTCAGACGCCTACGGGCATTCCCGTTGCACTCGCGAATGCGCTTGCTCGCGTGGCAACGATCTGTCATCCGCGATTTGCGGCGGTTTGCTGTCGACGGGGCAAATGCACGGCGAAAACCGTTTCCTTTTCGTCAGAGCGCGCCTCGATCTCTCCTCCATGGGCCCTGGCAATCGCTCGCGCGATATACAGTCCGAGTCCCAGCCCGCTATCTTCATTTCCGGCCGCTGGGTGAGGGCCACGCTGGAGGGGATCAAAGATGCGCCCGATGTTCGAACTTGCAATGACGGGTCCGATATTCTTCACTTCCATGGTGACTTCCGCGTCATCGCAGGTGACGTGCACACGTATTTGCTCGTCCGGCGTACCGTATTTGATTGCATTCAGAACAAGATTGCCGAGCAACTGCTGAAGACGACGGCCATCCCAGATTCCCCGGCAATCGCCGGCAACCTCCAGGTCGACCTGTCGGTCTGGATGCACGGCGCGCAATTGGTCCAGCTCATCTGCGAGAACCTTCTCCAGATCAATATTGGTCGGCGCGATATTGATGTCGAGTCCGAGCCTGGTTCGATTGAAGTCAAGCATATCGTCCAGTAGCGCCTGCATGCGAGCGCCGCTTCTGATCAGCCGGGATGCAGCCCCGGATACGGCTTCTCCCGCGTTCAACGCCGCCAGATAGGATGCGGTCATCTGGATGGTCTGCAAAGGACTGCGCATGTCGTGCCCCAGCATGCCGAGCAACAGATTGCGTGCCTGCTCTACCTGAGCGGTAAAAACGCTTACCGATTCGGCGATGGCCTGATCGATGGCCTCATTGAAGCGGGCGATGTCGGCCGGATTTCCGGCATAGGGTTGACAGCTGTCCAGCCATAGCCTGAGGACGCTGGTGCGTAGGGCCCGATACTCGGCGAGTAGCTGATTGATGTCGAAGCCTCGCTGTGCCAGCAGAATTGCATGCATCTGCGCTGCCGTCTCTGGCGCACCGGCCAGCAGTGGTGATAGCCCTGAGGATGCACTGATCCGCGCCTCTGCGAGCTCATGGGTCGCAAGGTCTTTTGCGACGCTCGCCAGAATCTGTGGCGCGTGGTCCCGTAAAGCCAATGACCCGAGCTCGGCCGCTGCGGGCAGTAACGTACCGGCGAAGGCTTCCCATTCCGCAAGGATCGTCTCCATGTCATCGAGGATGAAGTCCGCCAACCGCATATCTGCCCCTTAAATGAGCTACAGGCATGCAAAAAATATTTTTACGCAATCGAGGACGAAGAGCAAATGAATGATTGGTTCGTCGGGCTCGTTAATTGCGCGTCCTTCCATATCAGGAGGACTTGATGCCGATCGATAGTACCCCGCGCCTGCTCATCGCTGATGACGACTCTCATGAGTTAGCGGCATATTTATTGTTTCTGGAAACCTACGGCTATGAGATACGAACGGCTGGCGACGGTGCGCGCGCGCTGACGGAATACTGCACGTGGCATCCACACGCCGTTGTACTTGATATCCAGATGCCAGGGATGGACGGGCATGCGGTTGCAAAAGAGATCCGGCGCTTGCAACCTGAGGTGGCCACACTATTGATAGCGGTTACCGCGCTTTCATTGCCGTCTGACCGGGCCGACACAATTCGATCGGGCTTCGATCATCACCTTGTAAAACCGGTCGAGCTTCCGGTGCTCGGGGCAAAATTAGCCCGGTACTTCGGGACCGGCGCAGCTTTCCGCCAGGCAGACTGATGCTACTGGCGGCACGTCGAACGAAAGTGATTGCCGCTGCTCAGCAGCATGGGATAGCGGCTGGCAAAAACCGGATCACGCGTCACAGTGCTCGAGGCGTTCCGTCTGGGAAGCATGAAGGCTCACCTGGCTCGTTAGCTGAAGCCCTGCAGTATCGTTCATGTTAGTCTCTGACAACGAAAAGGAGACTTTCATGCAGCGGGTGATTATGTATCGCGGCTTCGAGATTCACGTCGAATTGACTCCAGCTGCTCAGGACACCTTTCACGTGAGTTTCCAGATAAAAGGCGGCACAAACCTCGAAGTGCTGGGCGTTCGGGGAGATCGTATACCACTGCGCAACGGCCCCTTCACTGAACGATGGGCCTACCTGGTAGCTGAAATCGCCGGTCAAGCGGCAATCGACGTCCTGCTTGGCCCGGTCGACTGAGTGCCGTCGTCGTTTCTCCCGGGCGTCCGCTCAGCGGTCATATGGAGCGCGA
>NZ_MSDV01000093.1 GCF_001931485.1 Burkholderia sp. SRS-W-2-2016
GCAGCATTGATGGCTTCGGCCGTCATCGGACCGTTGCCGAACTGCTCAAGCAGTTCGGCCGGAATCGCCGGCAGTTGCACCGGCTGGGCTTTCGGTTTGCGAGGCATAAACTCTCCTTGGGAGCATGTTATGCCTTAAACACGAAATTCCTGACAGGCCCCTTTCGCCGGAAACATCGAACGCCGGAACCGAGGCCAACCGTCTATGTCATCCGTGATAGCGGCTTTATCCCGCTTGGCGCAAGTACGCGCATGAAATGAAAAAGCCGACCCTCGCGAGTCGGCTTTTTAGCGTCTGACGTTACAGGTCCCATCCGCGCGGCCCGCGCGAACCCAAACAACCCGCAGTACCCTACATCAACACAATGTCATACTGCTCTGCTTCGAAGTCGATATTCCGTACTGGATAAGCGTTCGGCGGCAATGAACTGATCGGAAAAACACGCTAGCTACATATCTGGCTACACTTTTTAGAAGGGGGCTGCAGCGATTGATGGCCGCTCGAATGCTCTCGACCGTGATCAGACACCGCAGGTACGCGATACCTGCCTGTCACGTCGGCGGAGCGCAGCGTATGCGGCATCGAGCGCGCGGCTTCAGCAATGTCGGCTGCGTCGCGGGCGTCAGTCTTGGCTTCACTGGCATGCAGATCCGCGATACGGCGCATGGCCAGACCTGGCAGATAGGCGACGAGAACACCTTCATCGCGGGCGACTGCCACGGGCAGCGCGCCAATGGTGGCGGGCTGATCGACGACGAACAGAAGTTGGCCGTGCGCCTTGAGTTCGGTAATGAGCGCGCGCAGTTTGGTCTCATCGTTGGGCAACGCCTTGTACAGGCGCTTTGCGTTCCGATCGAGAGCGACGGCATGATAGTGGCCTTTGCCGACGTCGACGCCAACGAATACATCGATGGATCTATGTTGTTGGCTTTCTTGCATCGAAGGGTTTTGCAGGTAGAGCAGTTTGGCCTGCAACAACGGTGGCAAGTCTCGGCATCCACGTTACGGACGGCCTCAAGATATTCCGGCCGAGCCCCTATTAGCGATCACCAGCCACCTACCAGGCCCGGTGACAACACCCTCCCCGGATCATAACTGCGACTGGGGGCGGGAATCATGCCGGGCCCGGCTGGCCAAATCCCCAATTATCGGGGAGTGAAGATGTTACGGGGGCCGCTTCTGACGCTGCGACCTGCGCCGAGGCTGTGCCGGCACGTGCGGTGAATAACGCCGCGGTGCTCGCAGCAGAGACAACAGGGTTCATTGCATTGCTCTCGGATTGACGCCTGCATAGGGCGTGAGGCTGAAGTGGGTAATTCGCAGTCCGATCGGGTTGTCCTTCTATTCGCCGGGTTTCAGCGTTTCGGGCGCGAGGAGGAAACTGGCCGTGAGCGGCATCTGTTTCGGTCGGGACGGCGTGCCGTTCACGTTCTCGAGTGACGCGCGCTGTGGCCGACTCGCGCGCGGTCTGCCCGCTACCGTACGGGGTTTGTGAAAATAGATCGCGACGGAACCGTTAAATGCGTCCAGAATGGACAGCAAGGCGGCCGCTTTCGCGGTCGTAGCAATTGGAGAAACACGATGGCAAAGGGGCAACAACGCGGTAATCGCGAGGCAAAAAAGCCTAAACAGCCGAAGAAGGTACCGTCTCCTGCGGCAGATCTCTCCTGGACGAAAACCCCAAGGAATTCCGCTGCCGGCTCACCAGAGAAAAAGAAATAACCAATACTCAAGAACGCAAAGCGAGGTCTGCGTCTTCCGGTTTCCCTCCTGTTCCGGGCGCACCGCCTGTCACCGTGTCATACGGGGTTCATACAGGGTTGGCAGGAGCCGACCCCTTTCCTCCTTGCCGCCGGATCTGCCGCGCAACACGTGCGACGTGCGGCACGCAAAAAGCAGGTATCAGGTATGCGCCACCTTCCAGTGGCGAGGCTGCACGCGCGGTGGTGCCGCAATTCGTCATGCCGGCAATCCCGTGCTCGCGACCAGGCATCATCGTGCCTTGGCGGCCGACGCGCCTTTTAGCCGCATCACGTGCAAGGCGTTTTGCCTCGTCCGCTGAAGTCACCTCACCGCAGAAGGTCGCCTATGAACACATTGCTTCAGTACGCCGCGCGGTTTCGCCCACGCTCGCCGCCATGGACAGACACCGCGCCGGTGCGCGACGAACTGTTCGGCGTTGAACGGCTCGAGCAGCACGCGCAGAGCCTCGCCGCCGCGCAGTCGGTTACCAAGCACCCTCCCGTCGTGCTGGCGCTGCACACCCGGCTCAACGATAACGCTGCCGTCCTGCTTGCAGCTTACCGCGCGAGCGCCGCGGAACTGGAGCGTGGCCGGACTGTGGAGCCTGCCGCCGAATGGCTGCTCGACAACTATCACCTCGTCGAAGAACAGATCCGCGAGATTCGCGACGATCTTCCGCCTGGCTACTACCGCCAGTTGCCAAAGCTTGCCGCAGGTCCGTTCGCCGGCTATCCGCGCGTATTCGGTCTTGCGTGGGCGTTCGTAGCGCACACCGACAGTCATTTCGACCCGCATGTGCTGTGCCGTTTTGTCGACGCCTATCAACGGATTCAGCCGCTGACGATCGGCGAATTGTGGGCGGTGGCGATCACGCTGCGCATCGTGCTGATCGAGAACCTCCGACGTCTCGCAGACCAGATGACCGCGGGTCGCAGCGCACATGCGGATGCCGACGCGCTCACCGACCGTCTGCTCGAATCCGGCAGCGCGCGTTCCGCACTGGAGGCGGATATCGCGACACGTTCATCGGGCGCGTTGTCGGAGCCGTTTGCCGCGCAACTCGCCAAACGGCTGCGTGACCAGGATCCACGTACCACGCCGGCGCTCGGCTGGCTGGAAGAACGGCTGAAGCGCCAGGATCTTTCCGTCGATGACGTCGTGCAGCATGCACAGCAACACCAGGGCGCGTCGAACGTCACGGTGCGCAATGTGATTACCAGCATTCGCCTGATTTCCGACATCGACTGGACCGAACTGTTCGAGAGTATGAGCCTCGTCGACGCGCGGCTGTGCGCGGGTAGCGCATTCGGCACGATGGATTTCCCAACGCGCAATCTGTACCGCCACGCGATCGAGCAACTGGCGCGCGGTTCATCCGCGAGTGAACTCGAAGTGACCGGTCTTGCGCTGCAGCTGGCGCAAGCGGCGGCTGCGGCCGCAGGCGACGCGGCCCGTGCGGGACGCGCCGGGGAGCCCGGCTATCACCTGATCGCCGAGGGCCGGCCAGCGCTTGAGGATGCACTGGAATTTCGGCCACCGCCGCGTCTGCGGATTACACGGTTCAGTATCCGTCTCGGCATCGGCGGCTATGTCGGCACGATCCTGGCGGTTTCAACGGCGCTGCTTGCGCTGGTCTTGTGGGCTTTGTGGACGTTGTGGAGCACACCGTCGCGAGGGGCCGACGTGTGGATATTAGCGTTGTTTGCCGTATGCGCATTCCTGCCTGCCACGGAGGTCGCGACGGCGCTCGTCAATCGCGCGGTGACATGGGTTTTCGGCGCCGTCACGTTACCGGCGCTCGAATTAACGGCAGGCGTACCGTCATCGCTGCGCACGCTGGTCGCCGTGCCGACACTCCTCACCAGCGAGGCCGAATTGCGCGAGCAGATCGAACGCCTCGAGGTGCATCATCTCGCGGGCGCCGGCGGCGACCTGTCATTCGCGTTACTGACTGACGGGCTCGATGCGGACCAGGAAGTGCTGGCTGCAGATGCGCCTCTGCTCGCTGTCGCTGCCGACGCCATCGAAGCACTGAACCGCCGGCACGGACAAGGCTCTGGCGGCAGCCGTTTCCTGTTGCTGCACCGCCGCCGCGTGTACAACGCGCGCGAGAACAAATGGATAGGCTGGGAACGCAAGCGCGGCAAGCTGCACGAACTCAACCGGCTGCTGCGTGGCGCAACCGATACGAATTTTGTGCCGATCGCGGGGCGCGCACCGCAAGTGCCATCAGGCGTGCGCTACGTCATCACACTCGATGCCGACACGCGTCTGCCGCGCGATGCCGCGCTGCGCCTGGTCGGCAAGATGGCACATCCGCTGAACCGACCGCAATTCAGCGCAACCGAACAGCGCGTGGTTAACGGCTATGCGATCCTGCAGCCACGCGTGACGCCATCGCTGCCCGTTGGCCAGGAAGGGTCGCTCCATCAACGTGTGTTCTCCGGCCCGGGCGGGATGGACCCGTATGCGGCGGCCGTATCCGACGTCTATCAGGACCTCTTCGGCGAGGGTTCGTTTACCGGTAAAGGCATCTACGACGTCGATGCATTCGAAGCGGCGTTGCGCGGCCGCGTGCCGGAAAACGCAATGCTCAGTCACGATCTGTTCGAGGGGGTTTTTGCCCGCGCCGGCCTCGCATCCGATGTCGAAGTAGTCGAGGAAGCGCCATCGCGTTACGACGTTACGGCAAAACGCCAGCATCGCTGGACGCGCGGCGACTGGCAGTTGTTGCCGTGGATCGTCGGGCGTCGGGGCCGTTTCCGGGCCGCGATGCCGTGCCTTGGCCGCTTCAAGATGCTCGACAATCTGCGCCGCTCGCTACTTGCCCCCACGATGCTCGCCGCGTTCGTGCTGTGCTGGTTGATGCCGGTTCGCGCCGGTCTTGCGGGCATCCTGTCGATGTTGGGCGCGCTCGCCGTTCCGGCGCTTCTGCCGACGCTATTCGCGATCGTGCCCCGGCGTACCGGAATTCCCCTGCGCAATCACATCCGCGTCCTCGCTGCCGACGTGCGGCTTGCGGCCTTGCAAATCTTCCTGTCGGCCACGTTCGTTGCCGATCAGGCATGGCGCATGGGCGATGCGATCGTCCGGACGCTTGTACGCCTGTTCATCACGCATCGCCGTTTGCTCGAGTGGACGACGGCGGCACAGTCGAAGGCCAGCCCGCGCCTGGATCTGGACGGCTTTTATCGACAGATGAGCGGAGGTATCGCGCTCGCGCTCGCGTTGTGCGCTGGTGCGCTCGCCTTTGAGCCGGCACATTGGCCCCTCGTGCTGCCGTTCGTATTGCTGTGGCTGGCCGCACCGGCGCTGGCATTGAGATCGAGCCGTTCGCCAGCGGTCGCGGGGCGATTTGCGATGTCCGACGGGGACGCCCAGGATTTGCGCCTGATCGCGCGGCGTACCTGGCGCTTCTTCGAGACCTTCGTTACGCCGCTCGAAAACATGCTGCCGCCCGATAATTTCCAGGAAGAGCCGAAGCCGGTCGTCGCACACCGCACCTCGCCGACCAACCTCGGGCTGTATCTGCTGTCAGCGGTCGTCGCGCGCGATTTCGGCTGGGCGGGGACGGTGGAAACCGTCGACCGCATTGAAGCCGCATTCGTCTCGATGCAGAAACTTCCACGTTTCAGGGGCCATTTTTATAACTGGTATGAGACGCGAGACCTGCGGGCATTGGCACCCGCTTATGTATCGTCGGTCGATAGCGGCAACCTCGCCGGCCACCTGATCGCGCTCGCCAATGCGTGCGAAGAGTGGCTGCAAGAGCCGCTTGCGCCCGCCGCGAGGTCCGGAATACGTGACACCCTGCAACTCGCGCGCGAGGCGATCGACGCGCTGCCGACGGCAATTGCGGAGCAAGGCAAACAGCTGGTCGAGATCTTCGAGGAAATCGATGCGCACCTGCGCGGCCCGCAGATGCTTGACGCGTTATCGCCGTCGCTGACCCGGCTAACGAAGAAGGCCGCGCAGACGACGCGCGGGTTGATGCCGGCTGGCGGCGACGACAGATATGCCGATCTGATGTTCTGGATCGAAGCGTTGCATCGCAGCGTGAGCGAACACAGTCGCGACCGGCGGCAACTTGGCGCCGTGCCGCAGCTTCTGCAAGTACGTCTGCGCTCGCTCGCCGACACGTCGCGCGCAATGGCGCTCGGTATGGACTTTGCCTTTCTGCTCGACCAGGATCGCAAGCTGCTGTCGATCGGCTACTCGCTGGCGGATAACAGTCTCGATGCGAACTGCTATGACCTGCTTGCGTCCGAAGCCCGGCTGGCGAGCCTGTTCGCCATTGCCAAGGCAGACGTGACGACGCGTCACTGGTTTCGCCTCGGGCGCGCCGCGACGCCGGTCGGCAACGGATCCGCGCTGATTTCGTGGTCGGGTTCGATGTTCGAGTACCTGATGCCGTCGCTGGTGATGCGTGCGCCGGTCGGCAGTCTGCTTGAGCAGACGAACCGGCTGATCGTGGAACGACAGATGTCATACGCGCGCTCGCTCGGCATGCCATGGGGCATTTCGGAGTCCGCGTATCTGGCCCGCGATATCGAATTCAACTATCAGTATTCGAATTTCGGCGTGCCGGGCCTCGGTCTGAAACGCGGCCTGTCCGAAAACCGGGTGATCGCACCTTATGCAACGGGTCTGGCGACGATGGTCGACCCGCAGGCCGCGCTCGAGAACTACGTGCAAGTCGCGAAGCTGGGCGCATTGGGTCGCCACGGATTTTACGAGGCGCTCGATTTCACCCGTGCGCGCCTTCCCGACGGGGAACGTTTCGCGATCGTGCGCAGTTTCATGGCACATCACCAGGGAATGACGATTGTCGCGATTGCAAACACCTTGCTCGATGGGACCATGCGCGCGCGTTTTCATCGCGAGCCCGTGATCCAGGCCAGCGAACTGCTGCTGCAGGAACGCATGCCGCGCGCCGTCGCCGTGGCCCATCCGCGCGCGGAGGAAGTGAATACATCTGCAGCGGACGCCGGCGCGATGCCGCAGACGCTGCGGCGCGTCGCCCACACGACGGCGGCCAGCGGCCCGCCGATTACGCATCTGCTGTCCAATGGACGGTATGTGGTGATGCTCACCGCCGCTGGCGCCGGTTACAGCCGTTGGCGTGAACTCGCGATCACGCGCTGGCGCGAAGACGCTACCCGCGATCACTGCGGCTCGTTCATCTACCTGCGCGATACGCTGGCCAACCAGGTGTGGTCCGCAACTGCGCAACCGTTCGTTTTCGAACCCGAATTCGGCGACGTCGTGTTCGGCGAAGATCGTGCGGAATTTACCCGTCGCGACCGAACGCTGACCACGACTATGGACGTGCTGGTCTCCGGCGAAGCGGACGGCGAAGTTAGGCGTGTCTCGCTCACGAACAGCGGGCGCAGCACGCGTGAAATCGAACTGACCTCTTACGCGGAACTCGCACTCGCCACGCCGGCTGCCGACAACGCGCACCCGGCTTTTTCGCGGATGTTCGTGCAGACCGAGCATCTTGCCGAATTCGGAGCGTTGGTCGCGACGCGGCGTCAGCGCTCGCATGACGAGGCCCAGGTCTGGGCCGCGCATTTCGCCGTGGTCGAGGGCGAGCTCGTCGCGCAACCGCAGTACGAAACGGATCGGTTGCGCTTTCTGGGCCGCGGGGGAACGACCCGCATGGCCGCGTCGATCGTCAGCGACCGCCCGCTCTCCAACACCACCGGGATGGTGCTCGATCCGGTTTTCTCGCTGCGCTATCGCGTGCAGGTACCGCCCGGCAAGGTCGTGCGCGTCGCATTCTGGACCGTGGTGGCGGAATCGCGCACGCAGTTGCTCGACCTCATCGACCAGCATCACGACCGTAACGCCTTTGATCGCGCTAAAACCCTTGCGTGGACGCAAGCTCAGGTGCAATTGCGCTACCTCGACGTGGATGCCGAAGAGGCTGCGGACTTTCAGCGGCTCGCGGCGCCGCTCCTGTATGCGGACCCGCGCTTCAGGGCAACGCCCGAGGCCATCGTTCGCGGCGCCGGACCGCAGTCGGCCTTGTGGCCGCTCGGGATTTCGGGGGACCTGCCGATCGTGCTGCTGCGCATCGGCGATGTCGAAGATATTGCGCAGGTCCGGCAGCTATTGAAGGCACACGAATACTGGCGCATGAAGCGGCTGGCGGTCGATCTCGTGATCGTCAACGAACGGGCTTCGTCGTATATCCAGGAGTTGCAGGGAGCGATCGAAACCGCGGTGCGCAGTAGCCAGTCGCGGCCGCGCGCTGACGGTGAACTCGCGCAGGGGTCGATCTACGTGCTACGTGCCGACCTGATGAGCGTCGAGGCCAGAGCGCTGTTGCAATCGGCCGCGCGTATTGCATTGCTGGCGCGCCGTGGCGCCATCGCTACCCAGCTTGTTGAGCTGGCGCAAATGCCGGCACGCTCTTTTGCGCCTCGCCGGCAAAAAACACCATGGCTATCGCCGTGGCAGGAGCCTGCTGATGCGTCCACGGTGCCGACGCTGACCGCGGACCTTGAGTTTTTCAATGGCCTGGGTGGCTTCGCCCGCAACGGCCGTGAATACGTTACGGTGCTCGCTGCGCAGGCCAGTACACCGGCACCATGGATCAATGTGATTGCCAATGCTGGTTTCGGCTTCCAGGTTGCAGCGGAAGGCACCGGTTATACATGGGCCGACAGCAGCCGGGAAAATCAGCTCACGCCATGGTCGAACGACCCCGTCGAAGACCCTGCTGGCGAAGCCATTTATGTGCGCGATGAAAGTACCGGCGACGTTTGGACGCCCACTGCAAAGCCGATTCGCGACGGCGGCGTGTACGTCGCGCGTCACGGATACGGCTACAGCCGCTTCGAGCACGAAGCGCATGGCATCGCGCTCGGCTTGCTGCAATACGTGCCGCTTGCCGATCCTTTGAAGATCAGCCGCCTGACAATACGCAATCTGTCCGGCCGCAAACGGAGGCTATCGGTCACGGCATGGCTCGACTGGGTGCTCGGTACATCGCGAGGCGGATCCGGACCATTCGTCGTGACGGAAATCGACACGCTCACGCGGGCGATGCTGGCGTGCAATCCCTGGAATATCGCATTCGGTACGCGCGTCGCGTTCGCCGACCTGTGCGGCCGGCAAACGACGTGGACGGCGAATCGCACCGAGTTCTTCGGCCGCCACGGCGATGCAGCCGCGCCCGCGGCATTGAACAGCGACGCGCCGCTGTCCGGCGCGACCGGTGCGGGATTCGATCCATGTGCAGCCCTGCAGACATTCGTCGATCTGGGCGCGCACGAGACGCTCGAGGTAGTCGCGTTCGTGGGTCAATGCGCATCCGTCGCCGACGCACAGGCACTGATCGAACGCTATCGTGCGGCGGACCTCGATGCAGTGCTGGCCGATGTGACGCGCCATTGGCAAGAAGTGCTGGGCGCCGTCCAGGTAAAGACGCCAGATCGGGCGATGGATCTGATGCTGAACGGCTGGCTGCTCTATCAAACGCTCGCGTGCCGGATTGAAGCACGCTCGGCGTTCTATCAGGCCAGCGGCGCGTACGGGTTCCGCGACCAGTTGCAGGACATGATGGCGCTGACGCACGTACGCCCCCTCGACACGCGGCGGCATTTGTTGCGCGCCGCGTCGCGGCAATTCGTCGAAGGCGACTTTCAGCACTGGTGGCTACCGCACTCGGGACAGGGCGTGCGCACACGGATCTCCGATGACCGCGTGTGGCTGGCCTACGCGGCTGCCACGTACATCGGCTGCACCGGCGATTGCGCGGTGCTGGACGAGGTCGTGCCCTTCCTCGAGGGTCCGTTGCTGCGGCCCGGCGAGCACGACGCTTTCTTCCAGCCCATGCTAGCCGAGGTCTCTGCTTCATTGTTTGAGCATTGCGCGCGTGGTCTGGATCAATGTATCGAATTGACCGGCCCGCACGGTTTGCCGCTCATCGGCACCGGCGACTGGAACGACGGGATGAACCGCGTCGGCGCGAACGGGAATGGAGAAAGCGTCTGGCTCGGCTGGCTGCTGTTGCGCACCATTGACCTGTTCGCGCCGCTCGCCCACGCGCACGATCCGGTGCGTGGCGAGCGCTGGCGCGCGCATGCGGCGTCGGTGCGCGAGGCACTCGAGCGTGACGCATGGGACGGCGATTGGTACCGCCGTGCAACTTTTGACGATGGCAGCTGGCTCGGCTCGAACAGCAACGACGAATGCCGGATCGATTCGATTGCCCAGTCGTGGGCGGTACTGTCGGGCGCCGCCGATCCGCAGCGCGTGCAGCTTGCGATGGCCGCGCTCGACCAACACCTGATCCGTCGCGATGACGGGATTGCGTTGCTGTTCACACCGCCATTCGACAAGTCATCGCGCGATCCAGGCTATATCAAATGCTACCCGCCTGGGCTGCGCGAGAACGGCGGCCAGTATAGCCACGCGGCGATGTGGGCAATCTTCGCGTTCACGAAACTCCACGACGGCAACCGCGCAGCCGGTTTGTTTTCGCTGCTCAACCCGGTTAATCACGCGCGTACGCCGATGGAAACCGAGCGCTACAAGGTCGAACCCTACGTGGTCGCGGCCGATGTCTACTCGGTCGCGCCGCATGTCGGGCGTGGCGGCTGGACGTGGTACACGGGCTCCGCTGGATGGATGTACCGTGCGGGAGTTGAGGGCATTCTGGGAATTCGCAGGGAAGGGAATTTTCTGGTGGTGAATCCGTGTATTCCAGACTCGTGGCCGGGCTTTGAGGCGACGGTCTATGTGCATTCAACACGCTACGAAATCTGTGCGAAATCTGCCCCGGGGAATCGTGCGATCCATTTTGTGCTCGATGGTCAGGCTGTCGATTGCTGTGGCGAAGGCGTGTACGTGCCACTTGATGCCGGCACGCATCGGCTGTCGATTTCGTTGCGCTCAGGTGTGGCCGAGGAAATCGATTTGCGCGAGCCGGCCGCATAACGCGCACGGGCCATTCACACGATGCCCTGGACCTGTATGCCAGTCAGTCACATGTTGAAAGCAGAAGCTGGCAAACACATACCGCTGGCGCCGAACGGCGGCATGCCAATCGCGAGCAAACGCTCGTGAATCATCCGCGAGGGACCGTTTTATGGCCGATTCTGTTGCAAGGACTTCCCCCAAGAGTCGAGCTCGGTTGTTTGGGGGTGTCAGCCAAAGCGTGGCGCGGACGCCGGTGGCCTCGTTGGTTGTTTGGTCACGACAGTTCTTCGGGTTCTTCCACTGCTGTTTTGCAATACAACCAAGGAATAGACTGCGTCTTTGCAAACGGCCTTGTTGCCACATATGTCGGGCGGGCCACGATATGAGCCGCACAGGAGAACCCTATTTGAAAATCGGCGATCAGGCATGGAGGTGAACCGGCATGCGCTTTTGAGTCGCCAACAGAATCGTCGGGTTCTTCTCCCATTCGGTCCAACCTCGTTTTGCTATCGCGTCGAGCAGTAGTTGAGTTTCAAAGTGATCGGGTCATGTCGTTGCAAGTCGTACAGACGGATTCATGGGGTGACGCTGCCACGCATCGGCGTCGTAGCGCTCGCCCCTGGCGAGCATCGCCCACAGCATTCTGGCGTGTTTATTGGCGATCGCGGTCAGCGTCTTGTCGTAGCCCTTGCGCTCGTGTAGCTGTCTGATCCACCGTTGCAGACGGCCTGCGTGCGCGGGGTCAGCACGCAGCACTGACTGCAACGTACTTCGCGCTCCCTGAACAAGGAGCGTTCGTAGATAGACGTTACCGCGCAAGCTGATGTGCCCCAGTCGTGTCCTGCCGCGCGAGCTGTGCTGTCGTGGAGTCAGGCCGAGCCATGCACCAAATTGCCGGCCATTGCGGAAGACCTTTGCATCAGGAACCGCAGCGGCCAGCGCACTTGCCGTCACCGGGCCGACAAGGAGTTCACTGGCACGTCGTGCGACGTCACTGCTGCGCGCGTGACTGGCAATCTGCCTGTCGCAGCCGGCAAGCCGCGCATTCAGCGCGGCCAGCTGCTCACGCACTTCCAGCAACATGGTGCGCACCGGGTCGGCAGTCTGGCGTCTTCGACCAGACCCGGCAATGCGGCAAGAAGACGGTCCGCAGAGCGCGCGATCACCACGCCAAATTCAGCGAGCAGCCCGCGTGTCCGGTTCAGCAATGCCGTGCGCTCTTCCTGCCAGCCTGCTGGCACACTGTGCCAGGCAAGAATCGCCTGCTGCTCGACAGACTTGATTGCAACGAACCGCATGGTTGGCTGGCGGGCCGCGATGGCGATCGCCTCGGCATCTCGGCCGCATCGTTGTTGCCACCAAGCCTGAACGGTTTGACGAACTCGGCTGCGATGAGACATGTAGTGTGACCACGCGCTGCAAACCACCGGCCCCAGTGATGCGCTGAACCACATGCCTCCATCGCGATGCGGCATGGGGGCAGTCGCTCGGCCTACCTTATAAACGCATCGCGTCGCAACACGCGTCGCACAACTACTGCACCCGTCGCGTCCAGAACACAGACAGCAAAGACATCCTTTGCCAGGTCGATACCGACGGTAGTAAGCTGGTTCATGACTTCCCCTCCTGTTCAGATTGACGGCTGACCTCAATCCTGGCACTCGATGCCGCGCGACTCAACGTCGCCTCGGGATGGGGAAGTCCCTCACATTTGAAAAATGTCGTGATTGTCTAGCGCGGGCTTTGGCAATACGTTTCGGGTTCGTAAGTTCAGAGAGACGGCGGCGTTGCAACCAGGATACTCAACATTCCGCCTCTACGACGACTTTTTCCACAGACTCAGTCGAACCCATCCCTTTCCCGAGGAGCTTTCTCCGTATGCGAAACGGTCGCAAATCCCGAGCCGCAGATCGCGGCGGGTTGCCTTA
>NZ_MSDV01000077.1 GCF_001931485.1 Burkholderia sp. SRS-W-2-2016
GCTAAGCCCGATGGCCAAAGCCGCGCGCGAAGCGATGGGCAGGAAGAAGCTCAAGGCGCTGGCCGATCGCGGGTACTACAGCGCCACGGAAATCAAAGCATGCGATGACGCTGGTATTGCAGCGCTGGTGAACCGAGCCGGGTTTGGTGGAGGCTCCAACTCTTGAGAGAATGGAGCCATGAACAAGAAGGCAACCAAGTTTTCCCCGGAAGTCCGCGAGCGCGCAGTGCGTCTGGTGCGCGAGCAACGTAGCGAACATCCGTCGATGTGGGCGGCGGTCGAATCGATTGCACCGATGATCGGCTGTACGCCGCAGACGCTGCACGAATGGGTCAAGCGTGACCAGGTTGACCAGGGCGAGCGTGATGGCGTGAGCACCGACGAACGCGAACGGCTGAAGGCCCTGGAGCGCGAGGTCAAGGAATTGCGTCGTGCCAACGAGATTCTCAAGGTCGCGAGCGCGCTTTTCGCCCAGGCGGAGCTCGACCGCCGTTTCAAGTCCTGAAGGCCTTCGTCGATCAGTATCGCGACACCTTTGGGGTCGAGCCGATCTGCAAGGTCTTGCGGATTGCCCCGTCGGGCTACCGACGCCATGCGGCACAGCTTCGCGATCCGTCCAGACGCTGCGCCCGCGCGAAACGAGATGAGATTCTGCAACCCGAGATCAGGCGTGTCTGGCAGGCCAACATGCAGGTCTATGGTGTGCCGAAGGTCTGGAAGCAGATGAACCGCGAGGGCATTGTGGTCGCGCGCTGCACGGTCGGTCGGCTGATGAAGCTGCAAGGTCTGCGTGGTGCGGTTCGCGGCAGGCGCATTCGCACCACGATTGCCGACAAAAGCGCACCGCGTCCGCTGGACCGAGTCAACCGGCAATTCAAGGCGCAGCGGCCGAATCAGCTCTGGGTTTCGGACTTCACGTACGTTTCGACATGGCAAGGCTGGCTTTACGTGGCGTTCGTGATCGACGTGTTTGCTCGCCGTATCGTTGGCTGGCGAGTCAGTTCGTCGATGACCACGGACTTCGTTCTGGACGCACTTGAACAGGCGCTGTATGCGCGGCAACCAGCCGAGAACGGGACATTGATACACCATTCCGACAGGGGGTCCCAACTTAGGTTCAAGGGGTCGTTGCAACACCTGATGTTTATGACGCGAGTAGTAGATCTCTCAGTGCTTCTGCTGGTGATTTCCATCCAAGGCTTTTACGCGGTCTGCAATTCAGTGCGTCTGCGACGGCATCGAGTTCACGCTCCGTGTACCGACTGATGTCAGTGCCTTTCGGAAAGTATTGACGTAACAGACCGTTTGTATTCTCATTGGTCCCACGTTGCCACGGGCTTTGAGGATCGCAGAAATAGATCTCCAGACCCGTATCGATTCGAAGCTGCACATGCTGGGCCATCTCTGCGCCTTGGTCCCACGTGAGTGATCGTCTCAACCGCTCTGGCAATAACACGATCTTGGCAGCTATGGCATTACGGACAGCCTCCGCTCCATGCCCCGCCAGCGGTGGCCCATTCTTGACTCGCACGCCGTCGCCATGGCCCTCCATAGGTGGGAGATGGAGCAACATTGTAAAGCGGGTGGTACGCTCGACCAGCGTGCCTACCGCAGATCGGTTAAGGCCAATGATCAGGTCACCTTCCCAGTGGCCCGGAACAGCGCGGTCAACAGTCTCAGCCGGTCGTTCACTGATCATGACCTCCGCAGTGATGAAATGCTTTCCACGCTTTTGCGTCCTGGCTCGAGGCACACGAAGTGCACGGCCCGTACGCAGACACGCAGTAAGCTCTCGTCGCAGAGCGCCACGGCCCTGGATGTAAAGCGCCTGATAGATGGCTTCGTGAGAGATTCTCATGGATTTGTCGTCGGGATAGTCAACCTGCAATCGTCGACTGATCTGTTCGGGACTCCAGCAGGTGCCCCAACGCCGGTCCGCGCGCCGGCCTTGTCGTCGTCCTTTCCACGGTACGTCAGGTCCGGCAATCGGCCTGCCTCCAGAGTCGGTGACTGCTCCGGCCAATCGACTTTGCACATACTTCTTTAATCTCTCGTTCCCTGCCAGCCTGGACGCTTTGGGACGTTCCGCTGCACGCTCTGCTTTCCACTGAGCAACCGTCGCCCTGTATATCAAAGTACCACCACGGGTTGCAGCGTTACGGCGCAACTCGCGTGAGATGGTCGAAGGTGAGCGCTGCAGTCTCCGCGCGATCTCACGAACCCCGCAACCCTGTGCCCGCAGCAACGCGATTTCTTCGCGTTCGGAAAAAGACAGATAGGGCCCACCGCCCGGCGTCAGTTCGATTGGCGGCATTCCTCCCGCCTCACGAAACCACCTTGGTCCCAGAGGTTGCGACACGCCACATTCCAGCGCTGCAGCCTCGGTCTCCATGCCCTGCCGGATACAGTTCCAGAACGCTCGCTTTGTCTCGAGTTGATTGACACTAGGCCTGCCAGGCGATCGCATTATTGGTCTTCCCGTCTGTTCCGAACCCCAGCCCTGTGGTCGTCCCATTTGACACCTCCTTCAGGAGATGTTGCAACGACCGGTTGAATCCGCCCAATACGTCAGCATTCGCTACAGCGAACGTCTGGCCGAAGCGGGCATCGAGCCTTCGGTCGGCAGCCATGGCGACAGCTATGACAACGCGCTGGCTGAAACGATTAACGGCCTGTACAAGACGGAACTGATTCATCGGCGCGCCCCGTGGAAAACGAAGGAATCCGTCGAACTGGCAACGCTGGAATGGGTGGCCTGGTTCAATCATCATCGACTGATGGAACCGCTCGGCTATATCCCGCCCGCTGAAGCTGAGGCAAACTACTACAGGCAACTCAGAAATACTGCTGATGCGCCTGCTTTAACTTAAACCCAATAGCCTCCACGATTCCCGGCTCGGTTCACTAACTGTTGCACCTCTTTGACCGCATTGCTAATCAGGTACTGACCTCAAGCAGCAGGTAACCATCTTCGGTCAACACGCCGAGTTGAGTCTCTTGAGGCAGTCTCCGGTTCATGATCGGCAAGTGTGAGCTGAGGGATTGCGCAACAACTCCGCAAACTTCTGCAGCATGGCTTCCTGCATCCGCATCGTGTACTTGCCATTCATCTGAATAGCTGCAACCCAGTCCTTCCCGTCCAGAAGATGGTAGAAATTCGCGTCGCCGTCCGCTCTGACCCGGATGTCCGGAATCGGCTGCACGACGACCAGGGTGGCCTCGCGATTCCGTAGATGCTTCATCCATTCAGCGGCCGACGGCAGCTGAGATACGAGTTCGACGATGCGACCGTCGATGCCGGCGTGTGCATCGATATAGGTATCGTTGAGAATCGCCGCCTGCAGGTCGAACAGGAAGACCAGCGCATCGACACCGTGGGCCTCAGCGATAGTTCCCAACGTTTCCACCGCGTTCAGCAGCTCGCGCATGAAGCGGGCGAACAGGCCGGCACGGTGCATCGCGATGATTGCCGCAGTCGCAACGTCTGCGGCCTTGCCGGGATCATCGGCAGGAATGTCGGCCTCAGTGATCGCCTGTGAGTGGACGAGACTGCGCATTACATCATCTAAAAAGTCACTGCATGAGAAGGTCAATTTCGGCTCCTTAGGGGATGCCGGGCGAACCTCCCCCAACCGGGAGGTCTGCCCGGTCGGGGTAAAAAGATTTCGATGGCGGCAGTCAGACGCGACGAAGTTGCCGGTCGAATGGCGACAGGCTATTGCCCGGCACACGCGTCGCATGTTTGTGAAGCGCAGCAAGCGACTGCTGCTCCCAGAGCAGGCATGCAAGCGCGAGCATTGCCCCGATCACGGTTGCTGCTGCGATCTGCTTCTTCATGGTCATCTCCAGGTTTGCGCAGGGAGCCCCGACGCTCTTTCGAGGCCGGGGCTTCGCGCGATCAGGAACAGGTTTGCGGATGCGCTGCCGGGAAGACCAGGACGCGACCATCCTTGCAGAGGACAAAGTCGCCCGGCTCGCCACGCGGCTGGCGGGCAACGATCGTCGGTGCCGGTGTGGCCGGTTCGATGCGGGCTGCGGCATTTGCCGGGTAGGCGCTGAGCGACGGATGGCCTGCGACGTAGAGCAGCAACAGAAGGTTTTGCACGGGATACCTCGTTATCGAAAAACGAGGGAACGCCCCTGTGGGGACGTTCCCCACAGGGTTAAGAAATGACAGCGCTCAGGCAGCGAGCGCCTCGACGTCAATGACTGCATCAGCTTCCGCAACCAGATCGGGTGTCTGCGAGATGAAAAACTCCCGCTCGTAACCGCCCTGGCGCAGCACCTCCCGCTTCATCCGCATGAACTGCAGCTTGCGCTGCGGATCGAGCGGGCCATCGGACTCGTCGCTGAACAGGGTCTGGTAGGGCTGGCCAGCATTGCTTGCCAGGTACAGGGCGATGCCGCGTGTCAGACACTCGTTGATCCAGACCTTCTGGCCACCGGACATCACCGTGACTGCCTTGGTGCTGTCGTGATCGGCGTCATGCACGAGGATTTCGAACCCCTCGCGCAGTTCACCGCTCGCCAGTGCCCGCTGCGTCTGAATCTCGACCGTGAAGCGCATGCCGTAGCAGGCGAGCAACAGGTCGTTCACCATCTTTGTGAGCGCGGGGCCCGCATCGTCGATCGTCAATGCAATCACGCCTTCGTTGCCGAGGCCCTTCGCGAGCAGCCTCCACTGGGCAATCTCATCGGAGATGCGGTTCGCACGTGATTGTGTCGCGTCGAACCCCGCAAGCTCGGTTGCGATCGCCTGTCGCTCGACCTCACGCGTCGTCTGCGAGCGGATCAGTGATTCGATCCGGGCATCGGCTGCGGTGATGGCTTCACGACACTGCGTTAGCTGCCGGTCGATATCGGCGATAGCACCGGTTACGTCGTCGACGCCGAGGCGTGCGACTTCCGCGTCCAGTTCCTTTACCTCTTCCGACAGACGGCCCTGCTGCGCCTCACGGCGTGTACGCAGAGTTGCTTCCTCGGTCTCGAGCGCGGCCAGTTCTTCGCTGGCTTTACCCAAACCCTCGGTTGCTGCATCGAGCAGAGGCTTGCGTGCGGCGAGATCGACAGCTTTCTGAAGGTCACGGCGCGCGGCCGCGATCGCATCATTGACCGCCTTCAGCTCCGCCCGCCTGGCCGCAAGTTGCTGCACCTGAGGCGTCAGCAGCGCGATCTCATCGCGTTTGGCGCGAAATGTCGTACGCAGGTTCGTGAGCGAAATGCGGTGCTCCTGAACCTGTACGTCTGCCTGACGGGCCTGCGTGAGCAAAGGACAGGTGTTGTGCATCTCATGACCGGCACAGGGCACGGTGCTGATCACACTCGCCTGCTGTTCCAGCGACTTCAGGAGCGTCATCTTCGACGTCCCTTCCGATTCAAGCCCATTCAGGCGCGAAGTCGCCGCGATCAGCGCAAGCTGCTTTTCCTCGAGGAGAGAAATCTCCCTCTGGATAGGCTCGACACGCCCTTCCTCGCTCGCGATACGTGCGTGGGCGCCATCACGTGCTGCGGCGGCACCCAGAATCGCTTCACGTTGCGCTATCACTGCGTTGTGTTCGGCGATGGACGAACGCAACGAGGCGCGCCGCTGGTTCAGGCGCCGTTCGTCGGCGCTCGCATCGGTCACAAGCACCTGCATGGCCGACACTATCTGGCTTCGCCGCGTGCCCAGTTCCCTCAGTCGGGCCTGCGCACCGGCGTTGGCAGTCTGCCTCGCAGTAAGAATGGCGCGCTGGTCGGTCAGGGTTGCGACCTTCGCGTTCAGCGTCTCCCGGCTCTCGCGAGTCGAGGTGACGGACTGTGCATCGGAAGCGATGGCCTGATCGATCTGCGCGACGCGATCGCGTCTGGATCCAAGCGCAACGAGCTGCTGTTGCGTGGAGTCAAGCGCACGACCGAGCGCCTTCGCGACGTCGGCGGCTTTCGCCGACAGGCTGCGAAGGTCATCGATATGCAGCAGTTCCGCGAGGAGTGCCTTGATCTCAGTCGCACCATAGGATGCGAGCGGACGCCGGTTCTGGGCAGAAAACACGCTGGTAAAGAACGACTCCAGCGAGCCACACACCGATTCAACGCACAGGTCATAGGTCTCCGCCTTGCCATCAGAGACGGTACCGTCCCCTGACTGCATGGGCTGCCAGTTTCCATCCGCATCGCGCCACGCCAGGTAGTACTCGGCCTTGCCGGTCTTACCGGGCTTGCGGAACGCGAATGACGAGCGGTACAGCACACCGCCATGCTCCCATTCGAACTCCTTGAGCGCGTGCGCGCCGTAGACGTGGTCCCAGTACGAGAACGCGTCGACCGACGCTTTTGCAGCACGCGACGGCATGATCCGGTACGGGTGCAGGTTGTCCATCAGCGTGGACTTTCCGGCACCGTTAGGACCGGTCAACGCGATGAGGCCTGCCGGAAGCGATTCGAGATCGAGCGTGACGGTGTCGCGCTTCATGCCGTCACGAACACCAATAAAGCCCTTCAGCGTCAGTTTCAGTGGGCGCATGTCGGCACCTCCTGAAGCGGCGCATCGTACAGATAGTCCGATGGCCACCACGGCGCATCATCGTCGTTGGAGAACATCCTTCCAACGATCGGATCAGGCAGGTGGGCTGGCTGTTGTTCAGCCTTTGCAGCCGCCTGGGCGGCCACCCGAGCGGCCTCTTGCGCCGCTCTCTTTTCCAACGACCCGTCGACGACTTCGCCAACCGTCCTGCAGACTGCGGCATAGGCCGCGCTGGTACGCCGGATAAGCGCGTCCCAGTTATCGACGCCGGTCAGGGCGAGCAGCTCGCGCGAGCCCCACTGGTTTGCATAGCCTGTGTTGAACGACCACAGCAGGTTTTGCAACTGCACGTCAGGCACAACGGCCAGATCCGCGCTTGCCGCGTTGACGGCAGCAGTCAGGATCAGGAAGCGGTCCGACTGGGCGATCACTGCGCCGCGATGCTCTCCAAAGGGAAGATGAAAGATGCTCGCGTGATAACCAGCGTGGTCGGTGAGGACCTTCTGGATCTCGCGCGGCGAGCGGTTTGCAGTGAAATGCTGGACCCATTGGGCACCGGCGGGATACAGACCAAACATGATGACACTCCACGGAAGATGGGCGGAGTGCATCCCCTGAAGGGATGAATCCCCGCCAGGGTTTTAGAAAAAGATGGATGTAGCAGACTGCTATCGATGCGTCAGGGACGCGGGTGAACCTTGTTCCGGAAGCCTGCGGTCGTGTACGAGCGGGCCGGCTTCCGGAACACGGCTGTGTTCCGCGCGAGAGTGCCGTACGGGCCACTCTCGCCATGGCGGCTAGGCCGCAAACAGATCGTCGTTGAGCCAGTCGAGCGACGCGGATGTAGCGGTCGCCTTCTTATCAGTCCCGACCGGTGCGGCCGCGACTTTGTCCGTCGTCTCCCGCGATGCCGCGGGATGCGTGAGCACCGTGGCGAGCGCCGACACTTCAGGCTCAGCGACGAGACGGGCGAGCACACCGGCCGCGATCGCTTCCGCTTCGCCGGAGGCGAGTAGCTGCAACCGGTCCTCAAGCGGGCTGGCGTCAACGCTGGCCAGTTCGCACCAGCGCGCGAGTTTCCCCTCGACGGTCGTTTCCAGACTGATACCCTGGGCACGGCTGCGAACCACCGGCAGCACCCGCGATTCGACCTTCAGACCCGCGGCGCCGGAAAACAACGCCTTGATCGCCTCACGATCGACTACCTGCCGATGCTCTTCGTCGACCTGCCAGCGCACACGCACGAACTTGTCGGTCGCGTCCGCTGCGAGCTCCTGAAGCCTTGCCATGTCCGGTGGGCCGTCGAAGTCAATGCAGATCATCTGACGCGAAGGCGTTGCGACGAGCGTTGCTGCGGCACCGCCCGGTTCAATGTCCCACGACAGATAGCCCTTCTCGCCCTCTTCCCCATAGTGAAAGCGGCCAATCGAGCCCGGATACGCGACGAGCCTGCCGTCACGTTCCCACTGCTGCTCCTTGTGAATATGGCCCAGCATGAAGCCATCGCATTCGGCTTCGAACAATGCCGTGAGCGAGAACTCATGATCGAATCCCGCCATCGTGACGCCGTGCTCTGTCGTGCAGCCGTTGACCGTACCGTGCGAGACACCGACCGTCCGAATCCCCGCTGCGCGAAGCTGCCTGTTCACCCGGCCCGCCGCCGCCAGATATGCGGCGAGCACATCGCCCAGCCCCGTACCGGCCTCGAGCGCGCAAACGCTCGCAGCCAGTTGGCCCTTGTTGACCGTGGGCAGGCAGGTGAAGACCACTTCGGGCATGACGTCGATGAGCTGACGCAGTTCGTCGTCCGAGAAGACCGGTCCCTTTGATGCCCAGAAACGGCCATCGACGAGCGCGACCTGAGACACGCGATCCGCAACATGGATCTGATAAACACCGCCCATGAGGGCAAAGTTATCCAGTGTCCCCGGGGGCTCATGCGAGAACGTACCCTGCAACATCAGCACAGGCATCGCGTTGGCAAGCCGGTGAATCTGGATCGCGAGCGCGTGCAACGACGGCGCATGCGCATCGAGCCGGTGATCCGTCGAGTCGCCGGAAATGACGCCAACCTGAGCGCCGCTGGCGATCGCATTGCCAACAGCAAAACTGAAACAGCGGTCGGACTCGGCCAGATTGTCGGGCGCGTAATGCAGGTCAGAAAAATGTGCGAATTTCATTTTCGCCTCCAGAAATGAAAAAGGCCGCCAATCGGCAGCCATTGTTGGTATGCGCGCCCGGGAGGGAGCAGGAAAAGAGCTTTTTTGCTGCAGGTCAAGGCTTGTAGTTGCGAGCAATCAGTCGGCCTCAAACGCACTGGCCCGGGTGTTCACTCGCTAAGCGCCTCGTTCCACAACTTCATCATCCTCGCTGCGTCTGCACGCGATTCGGGGCTGTCCGGTCCCATCAATGCAATGGTCAGACCGCTACCGTCCTCTGCCTCAAGCATCACCCACGGTTTTGTGAGATCGGCTACCGGGAATTTCGGCAACCGGGTCGTCAACATGACTCGCTTGCGCGTGAACCTCCATTCATCGATCTGCATGGATTCTTTCATGGTCGAACTCAAACCAGTGCCAGCCCCGAGGAGCTGGCACCGGTGGGAAGGTTGTAGAAAGGGGGGAAGCCGGTCAATCGAAGAACTTCGGCTGCCTGGTCGCCGCGATCTCGCGATCGAGTGCTGCGCGATCAGTCAGTGCCTTCTCCAAGCGCTCGTTCATGCTGTCGACATCCGGTGACCGCTCGACCCATCCACGTCCATAGGTGGTGTGCGCAAAGACCCGGAAATCATCCTTCCGGCTTTGCGCGCTTAACCCGAGACGCTTCAGCAGGTCCGACATACGGTCCAACTTGTCAGCGAGCGTTTCGACTACATCGCCCGCGCTGCCGACAGCTTGCGAACAAGGCGCGTGCGGATGCGTATGACCCGGTTCGGCCCCGCTAGCAAGCTGTACCGGTTGTTGCTGGCTGGATGCCTGATGATCCGGCGTTGGGTCGCGGTGGTCGACAGAGCTCTCGCCGTGCGCCCCCTCAGCAGTAACGACGACTGGAAAACCGCCGCCAAGGGGAACGACATTGCCACCGGCCTCGATCAATGCAACCGCCTGTCCGGCCGCTTCGACTGCCGGCAGCGCGTCATCGGCGCCGTCAAGCAGTGCACCGATGTCGATATCAGCGTCGAGCACCGTGAGCAACTGCCTGGCCCGAACCGCTTCGCCGTTTTCGTTGATTCGTGTGATGTCGAACTCGCGCTTCGTGAGCCAGAACCGCGTTCCGGTCAGTTTGCCTCTGGCAAGCTGCACGGTCTGCAATGCCGAATACGCCTTCTGAAGCACGTAGATCGAATTCGTCGGCAACTCGATGAGGCCCAGACCCTTGATGTCCGGCACAGCGAAGATGAAACTCGCTGACAGGTTGCAATGTCTCGCCTGATACTGCGGACACTGTTCGGGGTCACAAATGCCATCAGGAATCGCTTCATCCTGCCGCCGGATCACGGTGCGGCCGCCGAAGTGGCGAACCGTGCGTTGCGCCCGCTGATCGCGCTCCATCTTCGCGTACGTCATGCAATAGCGGATGCCGTCGCGCTCGTACTGCGAGAAGAACTTGCGTCCGTTGGTGCCGTACACGGCCATCTGGTTCGGCAGGTTCTGCATCCAGTCGTTGAACGCAAAGAGCACCGGAAAGCGGTAGAGCTTCAAACCCTCGCCACGATCCTCGCCATACAGCCTGAGAATCTCGTCGGCCACATCCGGATTGGTGAAGTCCGACCGGCGACACGTGAAATACGGCGTGTTCTTCGGCGCGAGTGCATTTTTCAGGTTGCACTTCGATTCGATCACCTTGCCGATCGTGTCGAACGAATCACCCGCCGCAACCATGTCGTTATAGATTTCAACGGCGCGATTGTTGCCGCGGGCTTTCGATGTGAGCACCTTGATGCCGGGCCGGATGTGTCCGATCACCGGCGGGCGCAAGGCCCGTTCTTCAACGACACTGCGCACGGGACCGTTGTACATGCTGAGAACTGCGTTCATGAGGGTTTTCTCGCAAGGAAAAAGATCGCTGTGGTGCGCAGCTCGCTGGCCGATTGCTCCAGTTCGTGCGCGGCCGCCTCGCCGCGGCGGTCAGCAACGTGTGAAAGAAAAACGCGGCGCTCGGTATCGCTGAACGTCGCGAACCGTGCTACCTCGCACCGCGTGCGCCATGCTGGCGATGCGGTATCTGCAGATGCGCGTTCCGGGGCGATTGTGTCGCTGATCGCCAGGGCAATGCGCTGGTCAAGACGGTCGGGAAGCATGGAAGACCTCCGTACGGGACAGGAACTGAAGGACGAAAAAAAGCACGTTCCTCGGTCAGAGGAGCGCGCTTCGGGATTCGGATGAAATGATCCGAGCGCCACAACCCTTCTGGGGTCGTGGCGCTCAGGGAGCCGTGAGGCTCATAGTCGGGAACGTTAGGTCGTTCCCGCGCAGCATGATCACGCTGCGCAACAGCCCATTTTCGGAAAAATTCATTCCGCCGCAGGATCACGGATTCAGTCCACTACGATCGTTCTACCGAGACGGGCTCTGGAGAGAGAACACCCGAATGATCCGGGCCCGAACGATGTCGCGGCGCAAATGAATGCGGCCGGCGACGAGTTTTATAACTGAATGAATGGGGAGCGCGGGCCAGGCGCTCATCAGCAGAAGATTCCACACCAGTTGCCGGCTGGTCGGAGCATGCGCAGGGCACGACTTGGACAGAAGATGGACTCCGGGCTAGCCGGGTCAGTGTCGATGCGTCAGGGACGCGAGAAGTAGAGTCAGTATTGCCCAAAACGGTGCCGCAAATTCCCCGAAAGATCACGAAAACGGCATAGCTTTTGCCTGAATTCGTCAGGGGGCTCGCGTTGAAAATGGACGGTGAGAGAGACCACACCTGAAAATAACCATGGCCGCAGTCCTTGAACTTTCCCCCGAGCCCGACCGGCAGCCGGAAGGCGACGCCGCTCGTCCAGCGCTAAGTGTTGCCACACCCGCTTCAGCGGCGAGCCCGTCAGCATCCGGCAGCGGGCTGAAGCCCATCGAACGCCTCACGAGCGACAGCCGGATCGACCGGATCAACCCGGAGACCGATTCGCAAACGGTGCTCCGGTACAGCTCGCAGTTCGCCCGCAACTACATCAGGTCCGACTACAACTTCTGCGCCTCGAAGATTGCCGTCGCCCGTGGGGGCAAGGTCAGAGCCCTGGAGAAGGCGTTGCGTGACACGTCGAACTGGCTCGGCAAGACCGATGAGTGGCTGGCGCGCCACGAAGCGCGTCGACTCGAAATGCCGCACGAACTGATCGAACTGACGATCACTCGTCCGCTCGCGGGTCTGCTGGTGCGATGCCTGACGCAGTATGACCGGATCTTCGTGCGATCCACCGAGCGGATGATCGAACGCAAGATCACCGACCAGGATCGCGCGAACATTCTCACGAACGCGGAGCGTCGACTCAAACACATCGTTCAGGTGTGCATGCCCGACAACGACCAGTACGACTTCGACGGCGAGCGCCGCGAAAGCTGACCTTTTCGATCTCTCACGCCTTCTTGATAGTCCGGCTCACTTGACCTGGTGACCGGATGGATACGCTCGACCTGTCAACTTGTTGAGGAACACATATGGATCTACGGCAAATTCAGGCACTGCACGCCCAGTACTCGGGACGACCTGTCGTCATCGACATCACCCGCCACACCGCCGCGATGCCTGCGCTACCTGCGCCCGAACGCGGCAAATCGATACGCTCGCACGGTGCCGCACTCACCGCTGCGCTGCGC
>NZ_MSDV01000004.1 GCF_001931485.1 Burkholderia sp. SRS-W-2-2016
GGTGGGGGCGGTGGCGCCGGTGGCGGTAGGCCTCGCAACACGGTCGGACGATTCGCTGGCCATCGCGGCGCTCGGGGAAATAAAAAAGGGGGACAGCGTAGCACGGCGTTCGGCGCCGGGGAGTTAAGCGCCGGGAGCGCAAGGCGCGCGAGTGTGCCGGGCACGTTGAGCGACGCACGCAACGTGCTGCGGCCGCGCCGGATTCTCGCGGTGAGTCAGACAGGTTCAGCGGATTGCCGGGTTGCGGGATGGCCGGCACGCGTCAGCGGCGTCGCGGTGCGCGCATCGAGCGGGCGCACGCATCGAGTCCCGCTTCCCGGGTTGCATCGTCCGATCCGCGGGCACGCGCCCTTCAACCCTCACCGCTCACGGAAACGCCTGCGGCTTCGGAATCCCCGCGCCGTGATCGATATCGTCGACCGCCTGACGATGCGCGCTCGCGACCGCCTCGGCCTCGTCCGCATAGCCGGCGTCGCCGCCGACCGTGGTCCACGTTTTCACCGCTTTATCGCGCTGACGGATTTCGTATTCGGCGTCCCAGCGTGCGCCGTTCAGTTCGAGCGGGCGCACGTGTATCGAATACACGCCGTGTTGGAACAGTTGTTCATCCATGATCGTCTCCACAGCCGGCCGCTCCGGCCGATCCGGCAGCGGCGCAGTAGCCGCCGCCCGCTTCGGCGCCTGCGCGCGGGCCTGCAAACGTGCCGCGCGCCGCGCAAAGTCCGGCCTACAGTTCGAGTTCCCCGAGGATACGATGGGCGAGCGCTTTGGCTTCTTCGAGCGCTTCTAGCGGCGTCGACGACGTCGCTTCGACTTCATAGACGGTGGTTTCCTGATCGGTGCCTTCGCCTTCGTCGCGCGCGAGGGTGACGATGCCTTGCCAGGCATCCTGGCCGACGTCCCTGATCGATGCAGTGGCCGTGTAGAGCCCTTTGGTGTAGGTGACGTCTTCCATAGCCTCGCTCCTTTTCGCAAGGAATTGAATCTTCATCCTAGCACCGCGTTGCGGATTCGGCTGAGCGTGACAGCGGCGTCGCGCGGCGCGGCGGCTTCGACATCCGCCACGCTACGCGCGCCTCAAGGCAGCAGAGTTACAGCCCGGCACAGCGGGCTTGAACGACGCTCACAGCAGCGCGACCACTTCGTCGAGCGTCGGCGCATGCGCGCCCGCATGTCCGCAGGCCGCCGCGCCGGCCGCCAGCGCGAACGCCAGATGCTCGGGCCACGTGCGCTGCGGCGCGCTCATCAGGCTGAACAGCAGCCCGCCGATCGATGCATCGCCGGCGCCGACCGTATCGACCACCTCGACGCGCGGCGGCTTCGCCTCGATCAGCGCGGCGCCGTCGATCAGCAGCGCGGTCTCCGGCCCGCGCGTGACCAGCACGGTGGCGGCCGGATTCAGCGCGCGCAGTTGCGCGAGCGCGGCGGCTTCGTCGTCGGTCTTGAAGATCAGGCGCAGGTCTTCGTCGGAGACCTTGATCAGGTCCGCGAGCGCGGCCATCTTGCGTAGCGTCGGCTCGTAGCCGTGCTCCATCAGATTGCGATAGTTCGGATCGAAGCTGATCTTCACGCCATGCGCGCGCAACTGCGCGGCGAGCGCCGCGAGCGTGTCGCCGAGCGGCTGGCGCACGAGGCTAATGCAGCCGAAGTGCGCCCACTTCACCTGCTGCATCCAGCCGTCTGGCAGCCTGGCCGGATCGAATGCGAGATCGGCGCCGTTCTCGCCCATGAAGAAGTACGCGGGCGGATGGGTCTGATGGACGATCGCCAGCAGCGGCGGACGCTCGACGCGCTGCATGAAGCGCATGTCGAGACCGGCGGCGACGCTCGCGTCCCACAGTTCGTCGGAGAAATTATCGACGCCGAGCGAGCCCGCGCAGGCGGTCGGCAGGCCGAGCCGCGCGACGCAGCGCGCGACGTTCCAGCCGGCGCCGCCCGGGCGCGATAGCCATTGCGACGCGCCGGTGCGCACGAGGTCGGTGAGGATGTCGCCGGCGGAGACGAAAACGGGGAGTTCGGTGCTCGCGCTCATCATGCTTTCTCCGCTGGGGTCGCCGCCGGGTTTGTCGCGAGGTTTGCCGCTGCGTTCGCCGCATCCGCGCCGGCGTCCGCCGCGCCCGTCTCGTCGCCGAGCGCATGAACGAGCACCTCGTAGCACGCGCCCATCGTGTGATAGTCGGTCTTGCCGGCCGGGCTCTTTTCGTCGCTGTACTTGCGGTTGTCGCACGTGAGGATTCGGTACCACGCGCCGTACTTGTGATCGACGAAATGCGTCCAGCTATAGCGCCAGATCTCGTCGTACCAGTCCCAGAAGCGCTCGTTGCCGGTGCGCTTGCCGAGCAGCGCGGCGGTCGCGAAGGTTTCGGCCTGCACCCAGAAGTACTTGTCGTGATCGCACACGGTGCCGTCCGGGCCGAAGCCGTAGTAGAGGCCGCCGTGATCTTCGTCCCATGCGTGGGTCATCGCCGCGTCGAACAGTTCGATCGCGCGCGGCAGCAGCCACGGCAGCGGACGGAAGCGTTCGAGAATCAGCAAGAGCTTCGCCCACTCGGTCTGATGGCCGGGCTGGAAGCCCCACGGCCGGAAGATGTTCGAGCTGTCTTCCTCGTTGTAATGCCAGTCGACCGACCAGTCCGCGTGAAAGTGCTCCCACACCAGCCCCTGCGACAGCTTCGCCTGACGCAGCGTGATATTGGTCGCGACCCGTTCCGCGCGATCGAGATAGACCAGGTGGCCGGTTGCCTCGTGCGCGGCGAGCAGCGCTTCGGTCGTGTGCATGTTCGCGTTCTGGCCGCGATACGAGCTGACCCGCCATTCGGCCGATGCTTCGTCCGCGTAGAGGCCGGCGGCCGGGTCCCAGAAGCGGTGTTCCATCAGCTCGAAGGTCGCGCCGATCATCGGCTTCGCTTCCTCGATGCCGGCCATCGCCGCATGCGAGTACGCGAGCAGCACGAACGCGAGACCGTAGCAGTGGCGGGTCGCGTCGAGCGTGCGCTTCTTGCCGTCGTGCCATTCGAGCTCCCAGTCGTAGCCCTCGTGCTGCGCGTCCCAATGCGCGTCGCGCAGAAAGCGCAGGCCGTGGCGCGCGTACTCGAGATGCTTCGGATCGCCGAACTGGCGATACGCCATCGCGTAATTGAACACGTAGCGGCAACTGCTCACGAGGTGCCGGGTGGTGCGGTCGTAGATCGAGCCGTCGTCGCGGAAGAAATGGAAGAAGCCGCCGCTCGGGTCGAACACGTTCGGCGCGTAAAAGCGCAGCGTGTCCTCGACGTGGCCGAGCAGGAAGTCGCGGCTGCGGAAGCTGGCGACGGGCGGAGCCTTCGCGGCGTCGCCGGAAGGGTGAAGCGGAGCGGATTGCGTCATGGCGTTTTCACCAAAGTACTGGCACGGGCAACGAGTTGAACGGGCAAGCGGACTTCGAGCTCGGCGGGCGATTCTTCGAGCAGCAGTTCGACGCCGCGGCGGCCGAGCGCGTCCTTGTCGACGGCGATCGTCGACAGCGGCGGGGTGGCGTGGGCGGCGGCGGGGATATCGTCGAAACCGATGATCGCGATGTCGTCGGGCACCCGCAGGCCGCGCGCGAGGCACACGCGCAGCGCGGCGAGGGCGGCCGCGTCGTTGAACGCGAACACCGCGTCGGGGGCCGGGCCGGGCGCGTCGAGCAGACGCTGCATCGCGCGCGCGGCGCCGGTGTCGGGGTCGAGGCCGGCGTCGATCGTCACTTCGAGCGACGGGTCGAATAGCAGCCCCGCTTCGAAGAACGCGCGCCGGTAGCCGAGCGCGCGCTCGGCGATGCTGAAATGCGCGAGCGAGCCGCCGATGAACGCGACCCGCTTGCGCCCCTGCTCGAACAGATGGCGCATCGCGAGCCGGGAGCCGGCGGCGTTGTCGAGATTCACCGAGCGCAGGCCCGGCGACCACAGGTCGATCAGCACCAGCGGGCGCTGCATCGCGACCAGCGTGGCGAGCGTCTCGGGCTCGACGAAGCCGGCGATCGCGACCGCGTCGGGCGCGTGCAGGCGCATCTGGTGGATCACGTCCTCGGTCGGACCGGCGGTCAGCACCGACGGCACGATGCCGCGCTCGCGGCACGCGTCCTCGACGCCGTGCAGCACGTGCGAGAAGAACGGGCTGGCCGCGAAGTTGTTGTGCTGACGATGCAGCAGAAAGGTCAGGCGGCGGATGCGCGGACGCAGTTGCGCCGGGTCGTAGCCGAGCTGGCGCGCGGCTTCGACCACGCGTTCGCGGGTGGCCTCGGAGAGGCCGGGCTGGTTTTTCAGCGCGCGCGACACGGTGCCGATTGAAACGCTGGCCGCGCGGGCGACGTCGCGGATGGTTGTAGCCATCGAATCAGACTGCCGCGCGGGGCGCGGCTTGGCAGTTCAGGTTCGGGCGATTGTATAGTAAAACGCCAGCGAAACAGTCCGACCAAGCCTGCGTCGACACCCGTAAATACCCGTATCTTCAAGGCTTACAGGTCGATTTCTTGTTTAGTAAAAGAGACTAAACAATGTCCGAAAAGCGCGGGCCGGAAGCCGCCAGGAATCGTCCTATCCCATCCGGCCGAGGCGACAGCGGCGCCGTTTGCGCGTGAAATAACCTCCATGTCGACGCGCGCGGCCCAAAAGAAAAAAGCCGCGCGAGGCGGCTTTTTTCACTCGAACAAACGACGCTCAGGGAGGGCGCTTATGAATGTCCTGTTGGGATCGCGGGGAGGGTCACCGCCGCGCGACCGCGGCGGCCGGGCGCGTGGCGCCGCTCTCGTTCTCGCCGCTGGTGTCGCGCGCGCCCCAGCGCTGCGCGAGCGCCGCGCACACCATCAGCTGGATCTGGTGGAACAGCATCAGCGGCAGCACGATCGCGCCGACTGCATGCGCCGCGAAGATCACCTTGGCCATCGGCACGCCGGCGGCGAGACTCTTTTTCGAGCCGCAGAAGATGATCGTGATCTGGTCCGCGCGGTTAAAGCCGAGCCGCTTGCTGACGAAGATCGTCGCGGCCAGCGCCAGCGCGAGCAGCACCGCGCTCACCACCACGAGGCCGCCGAGCGCCGACAACGGAATGGTGTGCCACAGGCCTTCGTTGACCGCTTCGCTGAACGCGCCGTACACGACCAGCAGGATCGAGCCCTGGTCGACGAACTTCAGCACGCCGCGGTTGCGCTCGATCCACTTGCCGATCAGCGGACGCAGCAACTGGCCGGCGATGAACGGCACCAGCAATTGCAGCACGATGTTGCCGATCGTGTGCCACGGCGAGGCGCCGCCGCTCGCCGCCTGATTCGTGACGATCAGGCTGACGAGGGCTGGGGTCACGAAGATGCCGAGCAGGCTCGACGCGGACGCGCTGCATACCGCGGCGGGCACGTTGCCCTTGGCAATGGACGTGAACGCGATCGACGACTGGACCGTCGACGGCAGCGTGCAGAGGAAGAGGACCCCCGCGTAGAGCGACGGCGTCACAAGGGGCGAAAGAACGGGTTTCAGCGCGAGGCCGAGCAGCGGAAACAGCGCGAACGTGCTCAGCATCACCACCAGATGAAGACGCCAGTGCGTCGCGCCCGCAATGATCGCTTCGCGTGAGAGCTTGGCGCCGTGCAGGAAGAACAGCAGGCCGACCGCGATATTGGTTACCCAGTTAAAGCCCACCGCGGCTTGCCCGTGCACGGGCAGCAGGCTGGCGAGGATCACGGTGGCGATCAGGCACAGGGTGAAGTTATCGGGCAGGAATTTCGGTCGGGCCATAGCGGAATCTCGATTCGATGACGCGGAATTAGCACGGTGCGGGCCTGTTCGGCGCCCGGGCCGTTGATGGAAAGCGGCTATTGTTGTCGAAAATCGATTAAATAGGCAAATTCATTTGCCGAATCGATTAATGCATAACGCGCATTGGAGCGCATGGACGGTGCGCTTAGTTTGGCCTTCCGACGCGCTTGCGCGTGAGTGCAGCATTCAGTATTGGCGACAGTCGTGCGTGGGGCCAGCCCGTTATGAGGGCGCTAACGCTAGCGGTGGTTTTTACGCATTTCGCGGAGTCGTTCCGAGGCGGCGCGCGGGCCCGCCGGCAAGCCGTTTCGGCCGCGTCACGCAAGCGCTCCAGGCCGCTTCACGCAAGGCCTCTGTCGTAGAAAAACGTCGCAGTAACAAGGTGTTACATCCACCGACGAGGCATAACACTTTTTGGCTCGACACCCTCTGCCGGCGCCCATAAATTACCGTTCAATGGCCGCAGGGATACCCGGCGCCGCGACAGTTGCGCGGCACTTTTTACTTCAGTCCCGCTACAGGTCCATCGCAGCTCGAACGGTGGATTTCAGGCAAGTCTTCGGGCGTGAGAGTCACAAGGTGGACGGGTTGTCGAGAACGAGGCACTGGGCGTGGGGCGCGATCATCGCCGTACTGTGTTCGTTCGCCTATGCAAAAGGGGCGGGCGTGCCGCACGGCGGCGGTGGCGCGTATGGGCGCGGCGGCGCGGACCGCGCGATGCACATGCAGATGCGTGGCGGCGGCCCCTATGACGGGATGGCCGCCGAGCGCGGTTTCCGTGAGCCACGCACTTCGCGCGGCGGCGGTATCGCCGAGGCGACTTACAGTTACGGCTTCAACGGGTCCAAGTCGGGTGTGCGGCGGGTCGGTGGGCCGGTCGAGCGCGCCGGCGAGCGCGGCCGCATCCCGTATCCGGGCGTGATCACGCCGGTCAGCGCGGAAACGCGGCCGGTGCCGCGCTCACAGCAGAACGTGCCGATGCGCAACGGCTCGATCCGCGCCGACGTCGCGCGCTATAACGAAGAGCGCGGCCCCGGCCGAGCGTTCCCGCGTCCGAACGACGATCCGCGCCAGCCCGAAGGGTCGCCGTACCGCAATTAGCTCAAGCCGGTGTACCGCGAAGCCGTGCGCGCTTCGCGACTGCGCTTCGCTTTCTTCCATTCGCTCTCCTGATCTGTCGGATTTCCCCAATCTGACGTATCGACGCCACACTTTTTTGAAAACGCTCGGCATCGCAGTATCCGCCGGCGTCAAATCTTGGCATTCTGCCGCGTCGCATCATCCGGGCGTTATTCGAGTCGTCTCCACGCTGGTCCGCCTGACGTTCGCGGCATGGCGCGGCGCGTTCGCGCAGCCGCCCGATGCCCGCATTCCGTATTCGCAAGCGCTCATATCAGGCCGATAACCGGCGAATCTATTCAGATCGATATACCGGCAATAAGCAGCGATATTTTTGTTCATAAAAATGATCCGCAAAGATGTCCCAGCCCAGATTGGCTCGGCCGTCGACCGGATAACAACAATGGTTCGCGCGAGCGCCCCCTGTCGCACAGCCACACCCTTTTGACAAAGCATTGGAGATCCCATGAATACAAGCCTCAGCAGCGCGCTGAAGTTCACCCTGAAGGCCGGCTCGTGTGCGGCCGTGCTGGTCGGCGCGTCGTCGGCGTTCGCGCAATCGAGCGTGCAGCTCTACGGCCAGGTCGACGAATGGGTCGGCTCGCAGAAATTCCCGGGCGGCAAGTCGGCGGCGGTCGTCTCCGGCGGCGGGATGTCGACCTCGTACTGGGGCTTCAAGGGAACCGAGGATCTGGGCAACGGCTATAAGGCGATCTTCACGATCGAAGGCTTCTTCCGCGCGCAGACCGGCTCGTACGGCCGCTTCGACGGCGACACCACGTTCTCGCGCAACGCGTACGTCGGCATCGAGGCGCCGTGGGGCACGGTGACGGCCGGCCGTCTGACGACGCCGCTGTTCGTGTCGACGATCCTGTTCAACCCGTTCATCGATTCGTACGTGTTCTCGCCGATGGTCGCGCACACGTACCTCGGCCTCGGCACCTTCCCGACCTACACGACCGACCAGGGCGTCACCGGCGACTCGGGCTGGAACAACGCGGTGTCGTATGCGTCGCCGAACTTCAACGGGCTGTCGGCGACCGCGATGTACGCGCTCGGCAACACCACGCAGAACGGCGCGAAGAAGTGGAGCGGCCAGGTGCTGTACTTCCACGGCCCGTTCGCGGCGACCGCGGTGTACCAGTACGTGAACTTCAACAACACCCCGGGCGACCTCGGCAGCTTCGAGACCTCGGGCGTGCCGGGTCTGCGCAGCCAGAGCGTCGCGCAGGCTGGCGTGTCGTACGACATGAAGTTCGTCAAGCTGTACGGCCAGTACATGTACACGTACAACAACCAGCAGGTCACCAGCTGGCACGTGAACACCGGGCAGGGCGGCGTGACCGTGCCGTTCGGGCCGGGCTCGGTGATGGCGTCGTATGCGTATTCGCGCAACAGCGGCGGCCTGAACCAGACCCGTCAGACCGCGGCGCTCGGCTACGACTACCCGCTGTCGAAGCGCACCGACGTGTACGCCGCGTACATGTACGACAAGTTCACCGGCCAGTCGAGCGGCAATACGTACGGCGCGGGGCTGCGCGCGAAGTTCTAAGCGCGGCGGCGGCCCGAGCCGCTTGAGATCCCCAAACGCGAAGCCCGCGCTCCTTTTGCTGGAGCGCGGGCTTTGTCGTTTCTGGCGGGCGCGCGCCGTGCATTCCTGGTGGTTCGCTTATCACGCGTGGCTCATCGCTGCCTGGCGGTTCGTTCGCCACGCGCGGCTCATCCATTCCTGCCTCAACCACGCGCCCTTGTGGCTCGGCATGCTCAATCACCCGCTCGCCACACTTTGCTCACCATATCTTGATAAACCCGGCAAAATGGCGGCGATTGATTCCCGGAGCGAGCGACCGACATGGATACCCTCGTCAGCATGAAAGTGTTTCGCCACGTGGTCGAGGCCGGCAGCTTCGTCGGCGCGGCGGAGCGGATGGAGATGTCGGCCGCGATGGCGAGCAAGCACGTGATGCATCTCGAACAGCAGCTCGGCGCGCGCCTGTTGAACCGCACCACGCGCCGGGTCGCGCCGACCGAGGCGGGCCGCGAGTACTACGAGCGGCTCAGCCAGGCGCTCACCGAACTCGACGAAGCCGGCCAGGCGGTCGGCGCGGCGAGCGTGGTGCCGCAGGGGCGGCTGCGGGTGTCGTCGCTGTCGGCGTTCGGGCTCAATCACGTGATGGCCGCGGTTGCCGACTACGCCGCGCAGTATCCGCAGGTCACCGTCGATATGACGCTGTCCGACCGGGTCGTCGAACTGATCGACGAGGGCTTCGACGTGGCGATTCGCGCGTCGCCGGGCGGGCTGAAGTCGTCGTCGCTGATTGCGCGGCAGATCGCGACCGCGCACCTGGTGCTGTGCGCGTCGCCCGCGTATTTGCGCCAGCACGGCGCGCCGAAGAACGTCGCCGATCTCGCGCGCCACAACTATCTGCAATACGCGGGCGTGTCGGCGCTGGAAGTCGCGACCGGCGATGCGTCGTCGCGCGTGCGGCTGTCGGGCAATCTGATCGTCAACCAGCTCGAAGCGCTGCGGGTGGTCGTGCTGCACGGCGCGGGCATCGCGGTGCTGGGCACCGAGGTGATCGGCAGCGATCTCGCCGAAGGGCGGCTCGTGCCGCTCCTGGTCGACGAGGTGCCGCCGCGCGAGCTGCCGATCCACGTGATGTACACGAGCCGGCGGCATCTGTCCGCGAAGGTGCGCTCGTTCGTCGACTTTCTGGCGGCGCGTTTTGCGAATGAGGCGCTGTGGCCGTCGCTGGAGCAGATCAAGGCGCTGGCGGTGCGGTAGCGGGGCGGCGCGGCTTGGGCGGCTTTGGCGGCTTTGGCGGTTATGCAATGCGCCGCCAACCGCCGCGCGATCCGGCCACCGGACGCCCGCTAGCGGCTCACTGCCGCCATACCCCATTTAGCTATACTGATCGGCAACACCCATCAGCTAGATGAACTGGGGGAGACATGACCGATCTGTCCACGCCGCAGCGCGCCGGCAGCCACGAGCTGCCCGCCGGGCGGCGTTTGCGTTTCGTCACCGCGGCCGCATTGTTCGACGGCCACGACGCGTCGATCAACATCATGCGGCGCATCCTGCAGGCGAGCGGCGTCGAGGTGATCCACCTCGGCCATAACCGCTCGGTCGCCGAAGTCGCGGCCGCCGCGCTCGATGAGGACGCCGACGGCGTCGCCGTGTCGAGCTACCAGGGCGGCCACAACGAATATTTCCGCTACCTGGTCGAGTTGCTGCGTGCCGGCGGCGGCGAGCGGATCAAGGTGTTCGGCGGCGGGGGCGGGGTGATCGTCCCCGAAGAGATCGCCGCGCTCGAACGCGATGGCGTCGAGAAAATCTACTCGCCGCACGACGGCCAGCGGCTCGGCCTGCAAGGGATGATCGACGACATGATCGCGCGCTGCGTCGAAGGCGCGCGCGCGGCGGAGGCGGCGCGGCCGACGCCGGTGGATAAGTGGCTCGGTGAATTGAATGCGCAGCGCTTATCGCGGCGCGGTGAAGCGGAAGCGCGATCGGAAGCCGCCGCCGAAGCCGCCGCCGCCGAAGCCGCCGAAGCCGCCGAAGCCGCCGAAGCCGCCGAAGCCGCCGAAGCCGCCGAAGCCGCCGAAGCCGCCGAAGCCGC
>NZ_MSDV01000101.1 GCF_001931485.1 Burkholderia sp. SRS-W-2-2016
GCAGCATTGATGGCTTCGGCCGTCATCGGACCGTTGCCGAACTGCTCAAGCAGTTCGGCCGGAATCGCCGGCAGTTGTACCGGCTGGGCTTTCGGTTTGCGAGGCATAAACTCTCCTTGCGAGCATGTTATGCCTTAAACACGAAATTCCTGACAGGCCCACCGCTACTTCTGCGTCTGGATCGAATATGAGGACTAAGCCAAGCATATAGCCTGTCGCGGAGCCTCGCTGCCACCACTTCGGCTACTGAATGTTCGCACCCCAATGCGCTCCACCGCGGCGGACACAGCTACCGGTCGACCTGCTCAAAGCCCGGCCGCTCGCGCATGCCGTCGCGCTTTAGCACGATTTCCGCACACATCCATCTGACACCAGCGCCGCCTGCCGCTCTTGCTCGTGTCGAGGAACATCCAGTCGCAATCGTCCGACGCGCAAAGTCGCAAGCGGCCGAGCTCGCCGGTCAGAAGTTCTGCGGCGCACAGCGCTACCGGTCCCAAAATACGATCGAAAAGATTCTCCGCGGTAACGGCCTGCACCCAATTCCACTGAAAAGGCACACCGTCTCCAGCTTCCTCGATATGCCGGTATGGCAGCGTATGAGTAAGCATCCGGTTCAACTCCGCGGTCCCGTCCGCGCACGCTCGGCCATCCACTGTTGCCTCAAACAGGCGATACAGCCGGTCCCGGAACGCAATCAGTTCGGTCAGTCGCGTATGAGCGCTCGCCGGATCCGACGCGATCGCGCGAAGCAGATTGGCCTGCTCTTCGGGTGTTGTCAGATTTGCGCGCGCGGCCCAGGTGGCCACATCGTTCGGACTGCACAGGTTTTCCTCGAACGAACCGAGCGATCCGTTCGTGCGCCGGCCATTCGCCGTGTTGACGAAGTCCAGACAGGCGCTCCCGCCAATCAGGCGAATGCTCTCAATCCTTCCACGATGCTCTGGCATGACGGGTCCCCCATGAGTTCGTGAATTATGTCACATGAATAAATCGCGCCCCGGAAAAATCGCAAATAGCGGTTACGAATAACCGGTAATAACTCCTTGACAGGTTATTTTTCGGTCGCCAGAATCAGTCCCACATGACCCGCGCACACCTTGCAAACGAGGGGATCAATGGGCGAAAGCAAAGTGAAAGATTGCGAGGTGCAAGAGGATGAGCGCCTCATCATCTTCGATTGCGATGGTGTGCTCGTCGACAGTGAGCCGCTCGGACTCTCGATTCTGGCGGGGATGTTGCGGCAGTTGGGCGTCGATATCGAAGACGACTATGCGGTCGACCGCTTCCGCGGCAGGCGGATCGCCGCGTGTCTGGCGGAAGTGGAGCGCTCGTATCGCCTCAAGCTCCCCGAGGCTTTCGAACGCAATTTCCGGGCCGAATCGGCGAAGGGTTTCGCCGCCAATCTGACAGCGGTCGACGGCGTCGCGGACGCGCTGGACGCAATTCATACGCCGAGTTGTGTTGCCTCCAGTGGCCCGTCCGAAAAGATTCGGCTGACGCTATCTTTGACCGGACTACTTTCCCGGTTCGATGGGCGAATCTTCAGTGCATACGAAATCGGCGCGTGGAAACCGGACCCGGCGCTATTCACTCACGCGTCGCGGGAAATGGGCGCGGACCCCGCGCGGACGATCGTGATCGAGGACAGCGTTGTCGGGGTTCAGGCCGGCGTGGCAGCCGGCATGACGGTACTCGGTTCCGCGCCCGAGCATCGCGCAACGGAGTTGAGCGCGGCCGGCGCGACCACCACCTTCTCAACGATGCATCTGCTGCCGGATCTCATTTCGCATTACCAATCACTATAGAAGTCTGGTCAACAGGTATTCGAATAAGATAGTGAGGAGGAGAGAGAATGAGGTTTCTGAATAAAATCGCGTCATATAATTCGGATGCCGAATTGTGGTGGGATTCTTCACCGGCGGTATTCGACAGTTGGGCGAAAGCTATTCGAATTTCCAGTAAAGACATCAGCCTGCTGTTCAATTCGCGGGAACCTCTCTGGTCTCTATTCAGGGGTGCTACGACGAACCCGCGTCTGATCGCCGACTGCATCACCGAGCAATCCGCGCACTGGCAAGCCGAGGTCCACCGGCTCATCGACGAAACACCCTACGACTCGCTGCAGTCGATTTCCTGGCGTCTCTACAAGACAGTACTCCATGACGCGGCCTCCCGCCTCAGGCATTTGTGGGAGAGCACCGACGGAAAATACGGCTGGGTCTCCGCGCAGGTCGATCCCCGCGATTGCCTCGACAGCCACCGTATGTATCAGCAGGGTCTGGAACTTGCCGCACTGGGTCCGAACGTGATGGTCAAGGTACCCGGAAGCGCGGCGGGGTACGAGACGGTCGAGCAACTCGTCGCGAGCGGCATTTCGATCAACAGCACCTTCTCCTATACCGTGCCGCAGGTGCGATGTTGTCTGCGGGCGATCGAAGCGGGTTTGCACCGGCGTAAAAGCACGCCAGTGCGGTGGCGCAGTGTCATCACGTTCATGATCGGCCGTTTTGGCAGTCAGGGCGATCTGCTGGATCAGGCGCGTGCCCGGGGGATAGAACTGAGGCTCGCCGACGTTCGCTGGGCGGAAGTGGCGATTTTCCGCAAGATGCTCAGTGAAATAACGGATTCCGGAATTCCCGCGAAGTTACTTCTTTCCAGTATCAAGGCCGATCCCGCTCCAATCGGTGACTCTGTCAGCTGCTGGCATCTCGAGAAAACGGCGGGCACGCCGATCGCCTATACGCTCACGCCGACGCTGCTCAGAAGCCTGATCGACGCGAACTATACGCTGCCCGATGTGGCGAAGCCGGGGAACATACAGGAACCCGAAACGATTCCGGGCGCTTTGCATACGCGGCTGATGTCGTTGCCGTACTTTGCCAGCGCAAGCACGGCCGGTGGCATGACGGTCGAGTCATTTCATCATCAGGGTGCGTTCATCACCACCGCGGCGGAAGCGTGCGCAGGTGTCCGGCGTATGCACGATTTCATCGCTCAGGCCTTTCAGGCTCGCCACTGGCATTACCCGAAGCCGAGCTTTCCGCCGCCCGGCAGGGTGCCGTCGCCACTGGCCGTGTGAGGCACACGATGAAACGGATGATTGCGCTATGGGCACACCCACGCTCCCTGTCGACGGCGTTCGAGCGTGTGTTTATCGAGCGCGGCGATTTTCGGGTTTTTCACGAGCCCTTTGCGAGTTGCCGGTTCGCAGGTAGCCACGCCGAGTACATCCCATTCAACCACCTGTCGCAAAGCGCTGCCGGTTCGTATCGGCAAGTGCGCGACAGTCTGCTCGAAGCGGCGAATCGCACCAACGTTTTTCACAAGGACATGTGCTACCACTGCGTCGACGAACTGCTCGCCGATGCGGAATTTCTCGCCTGCCAGACCAACGCTTTCATTATTCGCGAGCCGAAGACGACGATTCTGTCGCATGCCGAACTGTTTCCGGACATGAAGCTCGACGCGATCGGATACGAGGCGCTTTACCGGGTTTTCGAGCGTGTTCGTGAGTTGAATGGAAATGTTCCGGTTGTAATTCATGCACAGGATCTCGCAAGCCGGCCGGACGCGACGATGAAGGCGTTCTGTGATGCGGCCGGGATTGCACACCGTGCCGACGCGCTGCAATGGAACGCCGGTATGCCCGCGCAATGGGAGGCGTGGCGCGAGTGGCACAGCGAAGCCGGTGCAAGCACCGCGATCACGCGGAACGCGGCCCGCACCTATACCGTGGATTTCGACTCGAATCCGCGCTTGCAAAGTTATTACCAGCATCATCTTCCGTTCTATGAACTGCTGAACCAACAGAAGCTTCGTCTACCGGTGGAGGTTGTGTAATGCAACAAGTGATAGTCACGGGCGTGGGCAACGGAATCGGCGCGGCCGTCGCGCGAAAGTGCGTGGCGCAAGGCGTAACGGTTATCGGATGCGACATCGACGGGCCGGCAATCGAGCGGCTCGCGCAGGAGTTTCCGCGCAATACCTTCTTCGGCGAGGTCGTCGATGTCGGCGACCTGGGTGCGCTGCGGCGCTTCTTCGGGCGCTGTACGGAGCGCTTCGATTCTCTCGACGGACTCGTGAACAACGCCGGTCTCTACCACGGCAAGAGTGTCTACAAGTACTCCGACGATGAGATCGACCGCATCATTGCGGTCAACCTCACCGCGCTCATTCATCTATCGAAGGATTTCGCCGCACACGTACAGCAAACCGGCAAAAGCGCGGCTATCGTCAACCTCACGTCGGTCGCCGGAGAAGTCGGCAGTTCCGACGCGCTCTATGGCTCGACCAAGGCGGCGGTGATTGGCCTGACGAAGAGCAATGCGATGAATTTCGCGCCCCATCTTCGCGTGAATGCGGTGTCGCCCGCATTGATTCGCGAAACCGCGAACTATCACCGGATTCCGCAATATCGGCTGGAAGAGTATCAGCGTCAGGAAACGCTGAAAGAGCCGATCTTGCCGGAAGGCGTCGCGGACGTCGTGATGTTCCTGCTGTCGGATGCGAGCCGGCATCTGACCGGAAAGATCGTGCCGGTGGACAACGGCGCGTACCCACGCTGAGCGGAGAACGAACATGTCCCGCATCACTGATCGCAACAGCCGCATCATGCTTTTCGGCACCGGTAACCTGACCGGCAACGTGCTTCATCTGCTCGCCCGCGACGATCGCGCGGATCTCGTCGTCGTCGGCAGAAGTCTGGAGTCGGCCACGCGCTTGGCCAATCTGGTTCGTTTGACCGCGCTGCAACTGGGCCGGACCGTCCGGGTGACGCCCGACGCGGCGGACCTGCTGGATACGGCGCGCACGGCAGAAGTCATCGCGAGGCACAACCCCGCGGTGATCTTCAATGGCGCATCGCTGCAGTCGTGGCGCATTATTACGAACCTGCCGAAGCGCCACTTCGATGAACTCGACGCGGCCCAGTTCGGCCCGTGGCTGCCGATGCATCTGACGCTGATGCATCGGTTGATGACCGCGGTCGTTGCGGCCGGTGTCAAGCCGGTGGTCGTGAACGCCGCCTATCCGGACGCGGTGAATCCGGTCCTCAGTCATCTCGGGCTTGCGCCGCTCGTCGGCATCGGCAATGTGTGCAACGTCGTTCCCGCGATCCGCGCAGCGATCGCCGAGCACTTCGGTGCATCGCCGGAACAGGTCGGTGTAAAGCTGATCGCGCAGCACTATTTCAGCCATTATGTGCCGCGCTACGGCGAGCCGACCGACGCACCGTTCTGCATGGATGTCGAACTCGATGGGACCGATGTGAGCGCCGAGGTTCCGGTGAAGGCGATCCTCGAAGCGGTGGGCAGTCGACATCGCCGCCTTGGCGGCATCGACGGTCAGATTCTGACGGCCGCATCCGCGGTCAGTGTGCTGCGCGGCCTTCTGTCCGAGCGGCCGGTACGCACCCACGCGCCCGGACCGTTAGGGCTGCCAGGCGGCTATCCGGTCGAGATCGACAGGCTGAAGGTTCGGCTCGATCTGCCGAAACACGTCACTGTCGCCGACGCGGTGTGGATCAACGAGCAATGCCAGATGGCAGACGGTATCGAGCGGATTGAACTCGATGGCACGGTGCGCTTCTGCGACTGGTCGATGGACATCATGAAGCGGCTGCTCGGTTACGACTGCCGCGTGCTGCGTCCGGACGAAAGCCTCGATCGCGCGACGGAACTCGCTGCGAAGTATCGCGAATACGCGACGTACATCGGCGCCGCGGCATAAGCACGATTGTCCCCTCCCGAATCTCCACGCACGGAACATTTCGATGGAACAAGACATTGTCGAACCGGCCGCGGCGGTCGCCGCGGATTTCGCCGGGCAGTATCACCGCTCGTTCGTCGAGCGCTGGGACGAATTGATTAACTGGGACGGCAGGGCGAAAGCGGAGAACGGTTTCTTCCAGAAGCTGTTGAAGCAACGCGGTGTAAATAGCGTACTCGACGTTGCCTGCGGAACCGGGTATCACGCGATCGATCTCGCGCGCGCCGGCTTCGCGGTCACGGCATCGGACGGCAGCGCCACGATGGTCGAAAGAACACTGGAAAACGCTCGCGCTTGCGGACAGCCGATGCAGGTTCATCTTGCCGACTGGCGCTCGCTAACGTCCGAAATCCACGGGGCTTTCGACGCGGTGATCTGTCTTGGCAGTTCTTTTTGCCACCTGCGCTCCGAGGCGGACAGGCAGGCCGCGCTCGCTCAGTTTCGCCGAGCGCTGAAGCCGGGAGGCCTGCTCCTGATCGATCAGCGCAATTTCGATGCGATCCTCGCCGGAAGCTACCGCCCAGCCGGAAACGTCGCGTATTGCGGAAAAACGGTGCGCGTCGAGTTCGAGAACATGAGTGACGATAACGTTGATTTCGTCTATTCGTTCGAGGCCACCGAGCAATACCGCCTCTCCGTTCATCCGATTCAAGCAGCCGCATTGCGCCGCGTGATCGAGGACGCCGGTTTCGAGTACCTGAATGCGTATGGCGACTTCGAAGAACGGTACGACCCGCTGACATGCGGCTTCGTGCTCCACGTTTGCCGCAATCCGGCGCGCTGACGCGGCTGTCCACCCAGAGGAGGACTTCATGCAAGCAAACACAGATACGACTCATGCATTGGCAAAAACGGCCGTGCTGGCCGCCACGCTGACCGCCTTCGTCGCGGCGACATACGGATTTGGCGTGTATCTGTTCGCGACCGTCGTGATCGAGATGAAGACGGCGCTGGATTTCGACTACACGACGGTCGGCACGATCACGGCTGCCGCGCAGATCGGCTTTCTTGCATTTGCATTTGCCGGAAGCCTTGTGAGTCCTTTGATTGGCGGCGGTACGCTGGCGCTGTTATCCGTCGGCTTGTGCGGTCTCTGTCTGTTTGCGCTGGCGTTCAGCACGAGTGCGCTGCAGGCCGGCGTTTTGCTGACGCTCCTCGGGGGCTGCTCAGCTTCCGTGTACGTGCCGCTTGCCGAAATCGTCACGATGCATGTTCCGCAAGCGTACCGGGCGCGTTTGCTCGGCTTGATTTCGAGTGGCACGAGCTATGGCGTGTTCGCGAACGGACTGTTCGTGCCGTATGCGGTGCCTCACTGTGGCTGGCGCTCGGTCTGGATCGTCTCCGGCAGCGCGACCGTGGTGTTGACGCTGCTCGCCGTCTTCGTGTTCGCCCGTTATCGACTCTTCGGGGAACGAAGCAAGCCGCGCTCCGAAGCGCAGCGGCACCGCGCGGTCGAAGCCGGTGGCAGGAGCCAGCTTCCGGTGATCTGGGGTATCGCGTTTATCAACGGTTTGACGCTCCTGCCGTATCAGACCTATCTGGTGCCGATGATTCGCGAAGAACTTCATCATTCGATCGCCACGGCGGGCCACGTGTGGTCGCTGATCGGTGCGATCGGGATGTTCGCGGGTTTCGCACTCGGCGCGCTGGCGGACCGGATCGGCGTGCGCCGTGCGCTGCTGATCACCTTCGCTTTCGCGATCGTGGCGGCCGCGTTGATCTGGTTGCCGATGGGGGTGGCCGGCCTGTATCTGTCGGCGGTGCTATTCGGCCTGTCGTTCTATCCGATCTTCGGGCTGGTACCCGCCTACATGAGTAAGACGCTTGCGCCGCTGGCGCTGACGAAGGCGTTTGGGATTGCGAACGTTATGGTGGGGATCGGCGGCATGTTGGGCAACTTCGCGGGCGGCTGGGCGAAAGCGCAACTGGGCAGTCTGACCGGCGTCTACGCGGCGATCGCCGCGCTGCTGTGTCTGCAGTTCGCACTTGCGTATGCTCTGCGCAGCGATCGAAGCGCGAGCACGCTGCCGATCGGAGGCAGTCTCGCGAGGCGGCCGTGATGGCCGCTGGGCTGAGCGACCATGATGTCGCGATCTGTTCGGCGAACCTGGCGGCCGAGTATCTGGTTGAGCGTCACCGAACGACGACCCGCCGCAACAACGAGCCGGCCGTCGATCGGCAGGCCGATCGCATCATCCGCGCTTTTCTGACGTGGCACCGTCCAAACGATGCCGTGCTGAGCGAGGAATCGGGCGAAACGGCAGGGCGCCGCGAGCGCGAGCGAGTCTGGATCGTGGACCCGCTGGACGGCTCGGCCGAATATCACCGGGGCGGCCGACATTGGGCGGTATACGTCGCGCTGGTCGAGAACGGCATGCCAGCGGCGTGCGCGGTCACCGCACCGATGCGCCCGAAGCAGAGGATGGCCAGACGAACTCAAGGCCACGGCCCCCTCAGAGTCGCGCTAAGCCGCGACCACGTCGACCCGCGCTGCCTGGATATAACGAGCGCGCTCGGCGCGATCCCGCTGCATTTGCCGTCGGCGGGCGTCAAGGCACTCGCGGTAATCGACGGCGAGGCGGACGTTTATTTGCATGCGGGTGGACAGCGCGAGTGGGACTCGGCCGCACCGGTCGGCATTGCGATAGCGGCCGGCCTCCACGCATCGCGACTCAGTGGCAAGCGATTGATATACAACCAGCCCGATCCATCGATACCGGACCTGCTGATCTGCCGCGCCGAAATAGCGGAACTAGTGATCGGACACGCGCGAAACGCCGGATTCCTGTAATCGCTGTATTCGCACGGAGTGTCGAATGACTGTAGACGTATTTGCATCCCAGCTTCAGACACACGATTTCCGGGTCGACTGCGCGTCGAGATCGCGCTTGCTGCGACAGAGGCCGGCGATTCTCTGGTTCACCGGACTTTCCGGCGCGGGAAAATCGACGATCGCGAACAGCGTCGAGATGCGACTGCACGCATCCGGCCGCTTGACGTATGTACTCGATGGCGACGCTGTGAGGCTCGGCTTGTGCAAGGATCTGAGCTTTAGCGACGCGGACCGCCACGAGAACGTCCGCCGGGTTGCGGAGGTGGCGAGGCTGATGGCGGACGCCGGCATGATCGTGCTGGTCTGCTTCATCTCGCCATTCCGCGCGGACCGCGAAATTGCGCGGGCCACGGCGGCGGAACACAGATTCGCCGAAATTCACGTCCACGCACCGGTGGAAGTGGCGGAGGCACGCGATCCGAAGGGGCTATACCGACTCGCGAGATCGGGAGTGATCCAGAACTTCACGGGAATAGATTCGCCGTACGAGCCACCCGAAAGTCCGGATGTATTCATCGGCACGTCGGAGATGTCGATCGAGGACGGAGTCGACGAAGTTCTGAAGTGGTTTGAAGAGCCGCGGTGATCCGCGGCCGGGAGCGTAGCCGAAAGCCAGGCGCGAGGGTGTCTGGCTACGCCCACGCGGCAGTTGCGGGGAAGTACCGTGATCCATTGACGTGCGGGTACCCGAATGCGACCAAAAAATAATTTCTAAAATATGCTTGACGGTGTCGCGTTGGGTCTTCATAATTCGCCTCCCGTTTGATGACGGACGCGAAGAAAGCAGAGCTTCTTAGCGAAAGATCTTTAAAAATTAACAGCCGATAAGTGTGGGCACTTGATGCGGAATGCGGCGGCGGTTCTTAGGAATCACCGTATGGCAAAAGTATCAAAAGCCTCACACAGTATCAGAGGAAGGTTTGTCTGTCGAAAGACGGATTAATCATCGTCAGTACGTTGAGTGAGCGACCGGTTCAGAGATGAACCGAAAACAGTAACAGGTTTGAACTGAAGAGTTTGATCCTGGCTCAGATTGAACGCTGGCGGCATGCCTTACACAT
>NZ_MSDV01000098.1 GCF_001931485.1 Burkholderia sp. SRS-W-2-2016
GCAGCATTGATGGCTTCGGCCGTCATCGGACCGTTGCCGAACTGCTCAAGCAGTTCGGCCGGAATCGCCGGCAGTTGCACCGGCTGGGCTTTCGGTTTGCGAGGCCTCCGTGCGCGGGCGTACGTTCCGGCAAAGCTCTTCGAGAAACGAAGTCGGTTTACTCTTCGCATGGTTAAGCCGTTTTCCGAAGTTCGAGAAGTTGGCTTGAGGCCAGCTTGTTGACGGACAACACCTACTCCACTTCGTTGGTCATACCCAGATATGCGTTCTCACTTTGCCTCCCGGTTGGAAAGCTGCACGACGAAGCAGACGTAAGGTCGGCCCTACGCTGGGCGCTGGTTGACTAGCTGCCGGATGAAGGCGGTGCTTGCTGCGGTGCCATCCGTCGCCGAATAATCGGCACAGGCTTTGCGTCCTCGCCGTTTTGTCGCCAAGAGCGCAGCGTATCGAGCGCGACCGAGTAGCGAACGTAGCGATGCCACACGAAGGCGAGATCAAACACGAGAATCGCGAGCCACCACGCGTAGAGGAAGAACGCACCCGCCATCACCACGGGCCACAGCGGCTTGTCGGTCACATCCAGCATGCGTATCACGACGATCACGCCGACTACCACTGCGCCAATGATGATCAGGACGCGCCGGCCCCGGCGCGGCGTGCGCGCGGACCGCCACCCGCTTGAAGCAATAACGAGAGCAGCGGCGACGAAAGCCCATTTTCCGGCGTGTCCCACTTGCGGGACGGTTATCCCTGCGAGCTTGCCGAGCGGTGCCGCAAGAGACTGCGCGACTTTGTCTGGCAAGACGAACCAACATATCCCGGCGGCGATCAGGAAACTACCGAGCGCCACGACCCGCCACCGCATCCCTGTCGTGGTGAACCACTTGTTATTCGACTTAACCAGACGCGGCAGTCGAGCGGCGCAGGTCGCGCCCATCAACAGGCAGGAAAGCGCAAACACCGAGCGGGGCAGGTACGCGAACCCAGGTGGTTGCGACAGAAGGGCCTGCGCAGGCGCAGGCGCGAGCGCCTTGTATAGCATGAACACCGCGGCCAGATGCAGTACGAAGCTGATGAGATAGGGAATGGTCGTACTGACGCCGCCGCGCCAGCGCCTCGATTGCGGTTTTTGCGCCGCGTTGCCGAGTACAACGCTCTCGATGAAATGTCCGAACACATCTTTATCTGCCCAGTATTCCGTATGTGCCTTACCCGGCAGCCAGTAACGGCTGAACCCTACGTCATGCGATTTCTCGAACTCGAAAGCAGCTTCGCAGTGGTTCTGCTTCAGATACGCGCGCGCCGTCTCCAATGAGAATCCAACCGGGTCGCCATGATCGTAGTAGTTGCGCCACTTGATTGGCAGCGTCAGCGTCAGAGAATGTCCGCCTCCTTTGCGCGCCACAACGATCCCGTTCCCGGCTTTTTTGCAGTCGGTGGGGAAGCTTTCCCACAGCTTCGGCCAAAGCAGGATGTGCTTGTCGATGGGCGAGCCAATTGTCATGAAGCCGCGCAGACACTTCACCCATTCGGTTTCAACGTGCGAATTCCTGTCGTCCGGGTTGCACGTCGAATCGCGGGACAACGCCTCCAGAATGCCGAGGAAGCTGATCACCGTGCCTTCGCTGTGCGCGACGATATACACCTCCGGGTCGCAGCCGCAGCGTGCGCCGACACGCGAGACGATCTCCTGCATCACCCGGTGGAAGCGGAACAGAATGACTTCTCGCCTGTGCTTGAAGTCGGCGACGAGCTGCACGTCGCCGACATAGTCGCGTAGCAGAGCCGCGAGGTCGAACTTGAAGAGACCGGCGCTGTCCGCCACGGTGAGTAGCTTTTGCATCACGTTGACTGTCTCGACGATCTCCTCGACAACGCCCGCGGCGAGCTTGAAATCGGCAGGCTCGAGTGCCCGCTGTCTGACGCTTTCCATGTAACTCGATTCCGCGCGGCTCACAATCGATAATCCCCACGCCTTGCTTTCTTCTAGCTTGTCTTCGTCCTTCACCACCTGCCGTGGTATGTCCGCCCAGTAGACTTCGCCGAAAGCGAGCGACGAGTACAGTTTGCGCTGCTGCTGTTGCTTGGGCGACATGTTGTGGCTGGCCGGAGGCAGGTCGAGCCCGCGCACGTCCACTTCACCCACGCCGGCGATATCGAAGTAGCCGAGCGGCATCACCGGCAGCGGCGGATCGTGGCGCTCACCAAACTGCTTCGCTACGGATCGCACGGTGTCGCTGCGTAGCTGGCTCCCGATCCCGTGGATCGCCACGATGATCTTCTGCTTGATGCGTACCGGCTGGCCGCTAGAATATACGGAGGGATCGGCTTCCACGTCCGAGGGGCTTTGCTCAGTCACGGTCGAAGCGTCCATGTCGTGTCTCTGGTAGTGTCGGTATCGCGTGAGGCAGAGCCCGCGGGACTCTGCGCACGCTGCATGCAGGCGAATCAGGAAGCTAGTGCATTGGTGGTCGAGATCTCAAGCTGGGTCGCGCGACATTCACAGTACGCGGGCGACTAAAGACACGCCTCAGCGCAAAAGCGATTTGAAGAACGAGATGGACGGCGCAAAAAAATACTCACCACCTTGCATCGTGACAAACCCAGAGAACTCGTCTTCGGGCCGTCCGTCGCTCAATACCTTTCCGTACTCGACAACCCACTTCTGCTTCGAGGGCCCTTTTGGCTGGCCAATCAACGGATCGATACCAGTATCCGGACGGCGGAATCCTGCGTTGTTCACCCACTTCTGCTGCGTGAATTCGAACTGGTTTTCGAGGCTGCTCTGATACGCCATGAAGAGCAATCCGACGTTGCCGGTCGGCTTGTCGTCGCTCTCCTCGCTATTGGGCTTGTCGGTGCGCACGCCGTACGGAATGCCGCGCCGCGCCATCAAATGGGTCTTCGAATCAGGCGTATCCGTGCGCGGGTTTGTCTTGCGAATATGCCCGGCAAACGGACACTCCAGTCCGTCAGGGTCAGCCGCATAGTTGAAGTTATTGCTGACGCCGGTGCCCGGAACCGGCATGCTCGACGCCGATGGGGCGGTCTGCCCGACAATTGGGGTGCCATTTTCGAACCGGCCCACTACATTCGCACCGATGTCGATCGCCTCAGGATCCTTATCGTGGTGTTTGGCGAGATTCTCGCTGATCTCTTTCTCCCGTTCCTTGAATGCCTTAACGTTCTGCTCCAGCTTCCGGAACACAAAGAAGCTGCCATGACTGACTTCCAGATTGCCACCCGGGCATTTGACCAGCACCTGACTCAGCGGGATTGATGGGTCCCACGCCGATATTCCACCACGCTTGTTCTTCTCTTCGTCGACGTCCTCGGTCAGCGGTAGAGGCTGACTTCTGCCGTCGACGTAACCAAAGTGCTCGATGCCGATCCCGTCGTCATTGAAGAGCGCGTTTCCATCTTCCTTGAATCGCGGATTGAGCAACCTCACCGCATCGTCCGTGGCGGTGATTCGGGCAACCATGGCGTCGCGTTCGCGATCGCGCATGTCGGCCGAGTCCGCGGCGATGAGCAGCATGGCGTCGACTGTTTGGGAAAAGCACTCATCCCACATGGCCGGCTCAGGATCCTCTAGCTTCCGCGCCTTCATTCCAGCTCGGAACGCGTCGCCTTCCGGCTTGGCCGTCGTCTGCCCGAGGGCGTCGTAGCCGCTAGACGACAGCATCGCCGCGATGAACGTACCGCCGCTGACGCCAGATACCTTGAATACCTGCGGCTTCGTCAGCTGGTCGAGTGCGGTGGTCACGTCCGGCGCGAGCGACGCGACGAACGCCTTGGCGGCCGTCTGCTTGTTCGGATCGAAAGCAACAAACAGGTTACTGGTGAAATTGCGACCATGTCCCTTCAGAATGTTGCCCTGGAGGTCGTTGAGCATTGCGAGTTCGGCTGCAGCGTCGGGGTTCAGCGCCGCGAGTGATTTCGTCCACGAGAGCGTTTGCGCCAGGTTGAGAGTCATCTTCTTTCCTTTTAGGGAGCACCTCGCGAACGCGGCGCGACGCCCGTCCCGCCAACTCGTCCGCGAAGGTTGGTCTTGAGGTCCGTTGAAATTCAACAGCGATAAACACGCGAAAATCGGTGAGCGCATCGCTCAAAGCGCTTTAGTGCGCCTACGACTCCCGACTCGCCGGGTGTGCGTGCACCCACAGAAGCAAGCGTTCGTTCGCTAGCGCCTCCGGTGGTTTAAGGTCACGGTCGTTTTTGTTAAGTTAGCTTTAAGCGGTTTTATCGAGCATCAATGAAAAACCGATTTTTGGACTTCAGTCTGCCGGACCTATCGCGGCGCACGAACATGCGTCAGTTAGTTTTAGATTAATTGCAAACTGAATGTAACCTAGGAACAAAGCCTCGATGTTGCAAGGTTGCCCTGGATCGAGTGCCGGAAACGGCTAGAGATTGGCGGCGTAGGCTAACGCGCTATGTGCGTCGTCCGCGCGTTCCTAGGTACCGAGCTTCGCGTAGCGACTATAAGCCTTTGACAGGCTGGACTCGTTCCTAAGGATAGGCTCTTTCAAAAGGACGCTCCGAGGCGTGTGCCCATAACGCAGAAATGCGCTGCAGATTTCGGTCGCTCAGGCCTTTCGAAAGCCCTATTTAATCACGGCTTATCGCAACGGTTCGAACTGGCGCTTTGGCCGAGTTGTTCACGTCAAGCATCCCGCAGCTTTCGAAGTAAACCGACCGTTCAATGACGGCTTCGCGTCTTGTGCGAACGGTAACTACTGGCCGACTGATGCAAAAAAACGACGCAGCTTCAATTATCGAGCCATAGTCTGTGCATCAGACAATTGCATCAGCCGGAAGCGCACGTTCCATCACTATCGCGTGGCTAGCAAAATTTATTGCTGGCCTCCGCAGCAACTCAATGAAGCCTTCGCGTTTCCAGAAATTGAAGGCTCGCGGGTTTGTATCGATAACGGCAATGCGCAATGCGCGACATTGCCAACCCGTCCCGATTGCTTCAGCGAGAAGCAGAACTTGTGGACCCAGGCCCCGCCCTTGGAATCGCTCCCGGAACAGCAACAGGCCAATGAAAGCAATGTCGGTCTCTGGATAGCCCCGTACCATCTCCATACATCCGACCGCCTCGGCATCAAGAACGACTTCATAGACGAACTTGTCCGAATAACCTTTTCCCGGCGGCAGCGCATCAAGTACCTCAATGGCCGCGTCCGAAGTTGGCAACTTGCCCTCGACGGCCAAGCTGTAGCCCGGAGCACCCTCAAGTACTGCTTGCAGCCGGTCTATGTCATTCGGTAACTGGCGGTTGATCAAGTGCAAGGTGGGTGTGGACATGATCCTGGCGATTCCTGGGAGACGAACGACATTGATTGTCCACGAACGACGCAACGGTGTCGAACGGCCGATTCTGGCCCGACTGCCGTCCGGAGCAGGCGGCCGGACCGCCCCGAAGATGCCGGTCGACATTCGCGCTTCTCGGTGTTCCCTTTTGAAGTATTCCTGACGGACGTATACGCGATATATGGTCAGGCCTTAAGGCGAGCTTCGCAGAACGTCTCAATGGCGCGCAATGAAGCGATAGCATCCCCCACCGGATCAGTTTTCACTTGTGCAAGCACGCGCTCGATCTCTACCTTCTGCTTATCGAAAAGCTGGCGAACGAAGTCCGGTACCACGGGCGAATGCAGAAATTGTTGAATCTCGGCAATGTTCGGCTTCGGACCTTCCACGGGACCGAGGGAGCTGAGACGAATTGCAAGAAAGGCGCTGAAATCTTGCGCAAACTCAAGACAAAATCGGGCTGCATCTACGGCCGGCGCGGGAATCTCAATCAGGTCGCCGGCACGACCAAATCGGTGGATATCGTTTGGCACGAAGTAGCGCCCGTCTGACCACGCGCTTATCACCGGATTACCATCGTGAGTAGCTGCATTCCTGCTAAGCCAAATGAACTTTCCATGACGCAGGTCTTCGATGTCTTTCCACGTGATCGTCGGATTCAGAAACGTTGAGCCAGCATCCTTAAGAGTTTGAACAGTGTTGCTAAACGCTGAGAACGCGTAGACGATCTTACTTTCCGTTTGTTCGTCGCCTTGCTGCCCGCTGAGGAACCTCTGCATCGATTGATCGCAGCAGTCGATGACTGAACGCAAGTAAAAATCAAATTCTTTGACCTTCGAATTGAAGAAGCTGGACACCCAGCGGCGGTGCTGATCTTGCGTTAGGTTCACGTCGGAACGCTCCTTTTGTGGAAACGGCATTGTAAGACGCATCCGAGCCTTGCCGAGGGCCACATTTGAGCCGCACTGGCCAACGTTCGCGGCCTTCGACGCGGCCAATGTGCATTGCACAGGAATGACTGTTGGTCGCAGTGAATGTGACGTTCTGCAACCGCATCATTGTCGCGGTCAATGTCGGAAACCGGCCGAACTAAACCCAACGAGCCACCCCATCTATCCGTTCAAGCTAAACCCTCTACATTTCACCGAATCCACCTCAATCGCGACGGCACATTTGGTAGCGTTGTACTGCCGCCTGCATTGACTGACTCTGTCGGCTACGGCGGCGTCCGAATTCCACCGCCATCATCTCCGGGCGTCGAACCCACGAAACACAAAGGGCCGCAACCGCGGCCCTTCGCATGTCTATCCACCAGTAATAATCAAGCGCGCCCGCTCCCCTTCGTCTGCGCTTGCCACACCTTCCGCAGTTCCTCATTAGCGGCTTTGCGTTCGATCGCAAACGCTTCGCGCTCGCGCGCTTTGGCCGCGTAATCGTATTCCGGAGTAACGGTCAGGCACTGACGGACATGGTCCACCGAGACATTCACTCGCTGGCCGGGGCTGAAGAAATTGCTCGCGCCCAACCACCTCTCGATGTGCTCCCACGGCATGAACGGCTGCTGCGGGCGCATTGGTGTATCCGGTGAATAGCCGTCTGGCGTATCGCGCAACGTGACAGTTAGCCTGCGTACGCGTCCCGCTCGGGATGAGCGTGCTTTATGATTGGCGTCAGCCATGGTCAGTTCCTCTTTTGAACCGGTCGTGGTCAGCGGGTCGTTGGGTTGCAGCCCATGCGGCCCGCGCTTTTACTGCCTCACACTTCTCCTTCTTCATCCTTCGGTCTGCGCAACGTTGTTGCGGCGTCGTTCGTTGCCGCCGTTTGCGCCGGCGCACTGCCTGCACTCGTGCCGGACACCGCACCTCCGAGCCGATTCCTGAAAATCATCGCTTCGAGCACGGCCTTGACGACGTGCCGCTCGTCATCGGACATCGCGCCCAGCGCTTCGAACTGAAGGCGGAACTCCTCATCTGCTCCCCGCTCGCCCTCATCGAACAGCAACGCATCGGCGCTGACGGACAACGCGATGGCGAGCCGTTTGAAAACATCTACGGCGGGCTGACTCACGCTCCCTTCATAGCGACGAATCTGCACGACGTGAACGCTGGCCCGGTCGGCCAGTTGCTGCTGGGTCATGCCGCGCTGTTTGCGAAGCGCGGCGAGGCGGTCAGAGAAATCCATCTTTCAGAAAAACGAGTGGGATAGACAAAGGCGTTGATAGCCCGACAGTGTTTGAAGAATGAGATCGAGTATAGCGTGATGGATATATCAAAAATAGCTAATTTAGATGCACCAGCAAGGCCGCCCCGCTCCCCAAAGCCCCACCC
>NZ_MSDV01000097.1 GCF_001931485.1 Burkholderia sp. SRS-W-2-2016
CCCCCCCACCCGCTCGCAAGCGGCGGACGATGGCACGATGCCGATCAATGCGGCTCCCGCAAAGCCGCTGACCGCGAGTGACTTCGAAGTGCAGAAGGCGACCGGACCGTCCGGCCTTGCGAGCGTCGACGCGCGCACGCTCACGCCCCCGGCCGCGGCCGCGGCCGCCACAACCGATCCTCGCGCGGCCACCCCATCCACTAATCCGGAACAGCGCGCCGCGGCCTCTCCGATCCACGCGCAAAGCCAGACTGCTCCCGCACCGTCAGCCCGACCGGCGATCACATCGCAGGCTCAGGTGCAGGCACCAGCGCCATCGCAGAATGCTGCGCCCGCAACCGCCACCTCGACACCGACCACAACGGCGGCGGCCGCCCCGGCGCAGCAGTCGCATGGACCGGCCAGGCCAGCCTTGCGGCCATTGCACCACCTGACCCGTCACCAGCCGACGGCGAACGACGAGCCCGCTGCTCCGTCGACCACAACGCCCGCGCCGTCGAAAGCGCCCGCCGCGAAATCCGGCGACGTCCAACTGTTCTAGGAGCCCCTATGAAATCACAAGGTCCCAGTGTCACCCTGCTTTGCGCAGGCCTGTCCGTTCACGGCAGCGTGATTCTCGATCACGGTCTGAGCCTTTTCGGCATCGTCGATGGTGACGTGGTCTCCAATACCGGCCTGCTGCATGTCGGTCAGGGCGGCATGGTCAAGGGGCAGGTTCAGGGCGAGCACGTCCGGATCGACGGCACGGTTGAGGGCGACGTGCACGCGCGCGGCATCCTCGAGATCAACGGCCGCGTGACAGGCAACGTCTACTACTACGGGACGATCCGTCTCGGCGCGCGTGCGTCTCTCGAAGGGCAGGTCAAGCGCAAGAGCGATCTGACCATCGAAAACGCGGCGAGCAATGTCCAGCAGCTCTCGCGAACCGCGGCAGCAGTCTGAATCGCAAGTCCCCCCACGCAGAAACACCCGACCACCCATTCAAAAGGAGCGTCAAGCTTTCATGAATCGTCTTTCGAAAACCCTCACCGCAGTCGCGCTTTGCGCTTGCGCGATTGGAAACGCATCCGCGGCGGCGCCGGCACAACAGATCGACGTCTCGTTCTACAAGGACGGTCATCTGGTTTCGGCCGGGACCTCGATCATCGCTCACGAAGCCTTCGGCCGGAGCCCGTTCGCCTATTCCAGCGGCACGCATGTCGGATTTGGGACGTGCCATCTGGAGGGCGCAACGATGCGTCTGCAGAGCGAAAGCCGTTTCGTCGGCCTTTCACTGGTTGTGAAGCCCGTCGATGTCGACACGAACAAGGCGCGACTGTCGGTGACTGCGCAGGATACGGAGTTTGTCGGTAAGCGCGACAGCGGAACGGTTGACTGCCATTCCGAAGTCGTAGACGTGAAGGGCCTCGAAGCCACCGACGTGACGATCGATGTGGTCGATGGCCAGAGCGTGGACGTGCCGCTCGGCGATGCTCGCTATCGCCTCGTGCTGAAATTGCACCGCGCGGACCTTTAATTACCGCGCGACCGGGATACAAAAATGGCGCTTCCAGCCGGGAGCGCCATTTTTTTATGTTTATCTGCGATCAGAATGCCGCCCTGAAAGCGATGCAGGGGCCCGACAAAAGAGCGCACCGTAGCCCGGCAGATTTACCAGCAACTGTTCCCGGTCTACCGCCAGGCCGCGCGACTCGAACCAGGTCGCGAGCCAGTCGATGGCTCTTTCGAGTGCGTGCTCGTTCGCCTCGCAGGCGAACCGAAGTGCGTGGTGACCCAGCAACGCGGCATACTGCGCCGAATTTACCGGAAAGAAAAACGGTGACGCGACGCGGGCACGCTGCCACGCCAACGCGAACAGTTCCGCGATCTCGCTGGCCTCCAGCATCGGGACCTGATCCTTTTCCCCGTTGTCCGTCAACATCGCCAGATTCATCGGCGACACGAACTGCCGGTTGGGTCGCGAGCCAACCTTTGCGAACACCGGCCGGTTCTCCGCGTGCCAGGATTGCAGCGCTTCGTTTCCCACCCAGACGCGCGAGCGAAGGTTCTCGTTCAGCCACGCACGGCATTGCGGCTGACTCGAGAGCGAAAAGCCGGCGACGGCAAGCGGTGCCCAGTCATCGCGCCCGACGGCGAGGTGGGAGAAGTCGCCGTCGCAGTACAGATAGCACAGGCCGTCGAGCTTTGCCCTGCCGAACTCGAAGGCCGATGCCCGGTGCCGATGCGGCGCAACCGCCGGCGAGTGTGATGCCGTCTCATACGGCGTAAGGTTCAGCGACGAGACCGGCACATAGCCAAGCCTGCGGAACAGTCTATCGAGCATGAAGACCCCAAAGATTCCCTAGCGTGCTTCCGATTCGATGACGAATCGCGACACGGGATTTTTCCTGATCGTGGCGATGACAAGACTGTCACGCGCGCGCGTCATCGCGACGTAGAACAGACGCCGCTCCTCCGATTCGGTGCTTTTCTCGTCCGGTACCACCCCCTCCTCGGCGCGGGTGATCCAGACATGGTCCCACTCGAGCCCTTTCGAACTGTGCATGGTTGTCAGCACGAGCGCGCCGTCCGTGGGCTTGTTATTGTCCCGTTTGAGATACTCGATCCGCTCGGCGAACGACCCGTTCAGTCGGGACAGCACGTCGTATGTGCCCTGGACTGCGCGAATCGCCGGATCAGCTTTCGCGTAGGTCATCATCAGTTCCAGCACACCGTCGAGCGCAAGCGAGTAGAACTGGCGCTCGCACATCAGCTGCCACTCGCCCAGACGCTTCATGAACGCGCGGTAGGCAGTGGCCGTCTCTTCGGGCAGACCCAGCGCGACCAGATCCTTTTTCTGCCGTTGTACGAGCGCCGGGCCCATGTCGCGGTGCAGTGAGCCGAGGTGAGCCGAATTCATTCCCATGTAGCCCAGAACCGCATCAAGCCCGTTCTGCTTGCGGCCTTCAACAATTTGGAGCAGATTGCACATGAGCGCGCCCTGCGGCCGGTTAAGTACCGAGCTGCCGGAGGCGCGGAAGTACCGAACACCGTGCGAGCGGCAAACCGCCTCGATCGGATCGAGGATGCGGTTCGTGCGTGCCAGAATGGCGCACGACTTGCCGGACGTGAGCAGCGGTTGCAGAAATTCCACCGCGGCAACCGCGTCGGCATACTCGTCGTCAGACCGCTTCGTCGCGACCGAGCCGCCGGCGCCGCGTTCGGCCTGCAGCACCTTTGGTATGCGATCGGCGTTATTGCGGATGACCCGGTCGGCGGCCGAGAGGATTTCACTGCGGCACCGGTAGTTGCTTCCCAGCACCACACGTTGAGCATTGAACGCCTCGGCGAAGCTTTCCATCCCGCGAAAGCCAAGCGCGGCGCGGAACCCATAGATGCTCTGGTCATCGTCACCCACGACTGTCACCTGTGCGCCCGCCTTCGCGTGAAGCTCGACCCACCGATACTGCAACGGGTCCGTGTCCTGAAACTCGTCGACGAGCAGATCTGTGAAGCCATACGGCGTAATGTCGCCCGCCTCCATGCCTGCGACCGCGAGGCGCAGCATGTCCTGAAAGTCGATCTTGCCGTTGCGCTCAAGCGCTGCCTGATAGGCCTCATAGAGTTGCGCATCGGCGGTACCGGCCTCGACGCGACCGAAATTCGTCTTGATCCGCTCGATTACAGGCACGACTTCTTCAGGCTTCCATTCGAGGCCGAGCTCGGCGATGACGCGGGCAATCAGACCCATGCGATCGCCATCGGATGCGATGTCCCGCCGTTTTCCGCCGGGCTGGCCCAACTGCCGGAACGCCAGCGAGTGAAAAGTCCCGGCGACCAGCCGGGACCTTGCGTGTGTCCCCGAGAGAGCCAGGATGCGATCGCGCAGTTCCACCGCAGCATCCTTGCTGAACGTGACCGCACCGACGATCGCGGTAGGCTCCGACAGGAGGAGCGCGGCCTTGGCGGCAATCGTCTTCGTCTTGCCCGCGCCCGGACACGCGATCGCGACGCAGTGCCGGCGATGCTCGGCTACCTCACGCTGCTGTGGATTCAGGCCGTCAAGCATGATTGCGTCGCGCCTAGCGGGCGCGCACCGTGGTCATCAGGCGAAGGTGGGTCATGTACCCACGCACGCCAATCGGATGGAACTTGCGCAGAAAGCGCGCCGTTTCCTCGTCGACGTCCGACTGGTCCCGAATGCCGTTCCAGACGAGAAAATCGAAGTTGTCCATCACCCGGTCGAACTTCATCAGCAGCGACAGCAGACGCATCGAGAAACGCGAATACGCCTCGACCTCAATGGCGAGCGACGGCTTTGTCACCGTCGGCGCGAACACAATGTCGCCCTGGTCGCGCAGTTTCTGTTCGGTCTTCTCGCGGAAGTCCTTGGCCACACCAAGCTGTTCATCGACATACGTTTCGAGCTCGGAAACCTGCTTCTCGAGCCACGCGGTGACCGTGCCCTGATCCTCCGCGCCAAACGTCGAACGGCCGAAGCGCTGCATATTGATGCTCATGCGGTTCAGGTACGGCCACCACTGTTCGAACAGCGGTTTCAGGCGGGTGTGATTCAGACGCACCGTCGCGGCCACCACTGCGGCGCCCGAAAGCTGACGCTCCATCAGTTCGCGGCCGATTTCCCGGCGGCGGCGCACGATCGCGGCGCGCTCGGTCGGCGAGAGCTCGCGGAACAGCTTGCGCGTACGGGCGACCTGTTCACGCTTTTGCTCGGCTTCGGAATCGCTGATCATCCCTTCCCTCTGAAGGGTGGTTGCCGCGTCTTCCATCTGTTGCAGCTCGACTTCGATCTCGCCGCCGTCCGCGCCATCCGTCGTCGCATTTTCGGTCGCCGACGTAGCGCTTGCGGCGTCACTGGTTGCCGGACGGGCCGCAGCAGCAAGGATGTCGGTCGCTGACGACTGGCTTGCAGCTTCGGGATTCGTCTCTTCGGAGATGGTGCTCATATAGGGTCCCTGTGGAAAGGTGCACGCGCACACGCGCGGCATATCCCTATTGTTGCTAGCCTCACATCGCCCGGACCGTCAAAACATGTGTGATTTGAAGCATCTTTCTGACCAGTTAATGCATGGACCCAGACCGTGCGTCGACGAACGGCCATGAGCCGCCGGTCGAGGTCGCCATCCAATTTGTATAGCTAGGGTCCCGTCCGGCCCGCTCAATGGCCGGTTTCCGGCGAGCGAATTGTCGATGGCACTGCCTCAACCCGGTCATGAAGCGCCGGTCGAGGTCGTCGTCCAGTTTGAATTAGCCAAGGTCTCGCCCACGCTCCCTCAATGGCCGGTTTCCAGCGAGCAGATTGCTGGGGGTACTGTCTCAACCCGGCCGAGATGGAATGGACACCGCCCTCCCTTCGGGGAGGTGGGGTTCAGCAGGAACGCGGAGGCCCTCCAGAACCGAACGGCATCAATGTGCCAGAGTGGAGTTTCGACACGTCCACTTGAGGATCGGAGGGCCCAAATGAATGCTACGACATACGGTCTGGATGTTGCAAAGCGGATTTTCCAGATGTACTGGGTTGACGCGCAAACCGGTGAGATAGCCAATCGGCGCTTCCGGCGCGACGAACTGATTGCGTTTCTGGCACAGCGACCCGCGGGCCGTGTGGCGCTCGAAGCATGCGGCAGCACGCACTGGTGGGCCCGCAAGATCAAGGCGCTCGGGCACGAAGTGGTATTGCTGCATGCGAAGTTCATCCGACCATTTGTCCAGACGAACAAGACCGACGCGGCGGATGCGCGGGCTATCTGGACGGCGGTACAGCAGCCGGGGATGCGAACGGTAGCGGCAAAGACAGAAGACCAGCAGGCGATGCTCGGTCTTCACCGAATGCGATCGCTGCTCATTAAATTCCGAACAATGCAGGTGAACCAGTTACGAGGCTTACTCTATGAATTCGGTGTGTCGTTCCGCACTGGGCGTGTCGCTGGACTGAATGAGATCCGTGCACGCATGGCAGAGCTCGAAGACGCTCTGCCCGGAATCATGATCTTCAGCCTGCAGGACCAGCTAAGACGTATCGATGCGATCGAGCGCGACATCGAACAGCTTGAGAAGCAGATAAGCGGTTGGCTCAAACAGGAAGCGGCTTGCCGGGCGATCGCCGAAATACCTGGCATCGGCAAACTCACGGCGACTGCGCTAGTCGCCACGATAGGGGATGCAAAAACGTTCAAATCGGGTCGTGAATTCGCCTCGTTTCTCGGGCTGGTGCCACGACAAAGCGGTACAGGTGGCAAGATCAGATTGGGATCGATTTCAAAGCGAGGTGACCCCTACGTGCGCACGCTACTGATACATGGAGCGCGTTCCGTAATGCGCCATGTCAAGACGCCGACGTCCTGGCAGAAGGGTATCCTGGAGCGACGACCAGCGAACATTGTGACGGTAGCCCTGGCGAACAAGGTGGCGCGGATGGCATGGGCAATTCTTGCTCACGACAGCAGGTACGACAAGAATCAGTAAGCGTGAGACCTGTCTAGCAAGTAAGACCTAGAATAAACATAGATTTACCGATAGGTTGCTGAGGTTGATTCAAACGTGATGGCGAAACAGGTCGGACCATAGGAGCGCAAACCTGAACACGGCCTTGCACTTAAAAGCGCGTGGCCGAGATGAGAACGTTCCTGGCAAATTCCATCAGGGCTCGCGGCTTCGGCTTGCGTAAAGCCGAATATAAGACCGCAACCGATACTTCGTTCATCATCACATCGAGATCAGCTTGGCAAACCGGGCGCTGTCCATATAAGGCCGTGTAAAAACGCGCAGAGCGGCCGACCGATCCCTTCCCGGCGGGAGCACAGTTGCGTTAGGGCGTGACGCAGGCAAATGAAGTGATCGTGTTTTACTGGCAAACAGCGTCGGCGCGCGCATTCACGCGCCTGCCAGCTTCATCGCTCGCATCGTCTTTGCGGATCCGAGGATCCTGATGACTCGCTTGAGGTTGTATGCCAGCACGTGCAAACTCATTTCAGCGGCGACATGGCCAAGTCCGCGCGTCTGGAAGTGCGTCGTCCCCATCCAGTGCTTGAGTGTGCCGAACACGTGCTCGACCGTGCGCCGTCGCATCGTCATGGCATCGAGCTGGCGATCGAGCCTGGACTGCATCGCCTCAAGCACCGCTTCGTGTTCCCATCGTCGAATACGCCGGTAGTCCGTGGGCGTGCACCTGTTCTTTATCGGGCATTTCGGGCAAGCGCTGCTCCAGTAGGTACGCAGGGCCATCGGAGTTTCGCGCTCGACGGAAGTAAATCGGTAAATCGCCCGTTGTCCCGCTGGACGTAGGTATTGGTCGTCTTTGGCGATGTAGATGAAGTCGGCCCGATCGAACCGTCCATCTGCCTTTGCACTGGACGTTTGTGTTTTTGGCACCAGCGCTGCAATACCAGCGTCATCGCATCCTTTGATTTCCGTGGCGCTGCAGTACCCGCGATCGGCCAGCGCCTTGAGCTTCTTCCTGCCCATCGCTTCGCGCGCGGCTTTGGCCATCGGGCTTAGC
>NZ_MSDV01000076.1 GCF_001931485.1 Burkholderia sp. SRS-W-2-2016
GGTTGGGGCGCGGTGGGTGGGGCGTGATGGCTGGGCATTGAGACTGCGGGCCGGGGCGGCGCGCGGCGTGGGGCTGCGTGTTGGGCTGTGCGTGAGGTTGAGCGTGAAGCCGTGCGTTGGTGAGGCGGGTTTGGGCCGGGTCGCCAGGCCAACTTCGGCCCGGCTCATTGACGCGGCGTCCGGGTTGGCAGTCGCAGCGGCGCTGGCGATGGGCTCGTTGTTGGGAGCGGAGTCGGCGTTGGCTGCGTCAGCGGGTTTGGCATCGCACGACGCATCGGCGATGGCTTCAGCTTCAGCTTCAGCGCGGAATTCAGCTTCGGCTCCGCGAACCGCTTCACCAACCGCTGCCGCTTCAAACCCCGATCCGGTCCCGGCTTCGCCCGCGGTATCCCCCGCCGCCGATCATCGCTTCAGCAAAACCGCAGCCTCTCCAACCGCGCCGCTGCAGTTCGCCTGGCTGCGCGACAACCATGCGCAACTCTGGCAAGCCGACCTGAGCAGCACATCGTCCGCACTATCCCCGCAAGCCGCGCAGCCCTTACCCGCGACCCTCGATACCCCGCTCGGCAGCGTCTGGAAGCTGTTCGTCTACGGCTACCTGGTCGACCGCAAGCTCGCGGCGCCCGACTACGCGTGCAACGGCGCCGACCCCGACGAAGTGTATTGCTGCATGACCGGCGGCCATATCGACCGCGAGCATGCGCTGGTGCAATCGTGCGGGCTGTTCTTCGATCCCGCGCGCCTGCACCTCGATGCCGCCGACTGGCGCCGCTACTGGAGCGCCGCGCAGGCGCCCGCGTGGCTGCGCGACCTGCGTGCGATGACGCCCGAGCGCCGCGTACCGGTCGCCGAACTGCTCGCCGCGTTGCAGTCGATGCCCGACCGGCCGCGCGCAGCGGCGGCGAGCACGCTGGTGTCGGTGCTGACGAGCGGGCGCGGCGAAGGCACGGTATCGCGCTACGGCAGCCTGCTGCGCGCGAAGACGTGGACGATGCCCGATCCGCGCCGGCCGGGGGCATCGCTCGGCGGCGCGGCGGGCTGGCTCGCCGACGGCACGCCGGTGTGGCTTGGCGGCCCGGGCGGCAGTGCGCGAGTGCTCGCGGCCGCGGCGCCGCGCATCGCGCCGCTGCTGACGTCGATCGCGGTGCCGGACGACGGCGCCTGCGTGCTGGTCGATTTTTTCAGCCGCTATCCATTGCGCGACGCGCTCGCCGCCGCGCCTGGTAAGCGCGGCACGGGCGCACCAGCAGGCGCACCTGCCAGCGCCGTCGCGGACGGCCCGTTACGCGGCGAATTCCGTGTCGGCTTCGTGAACGGCAACTGGGCGCGCGTGACGAGCCGCGGCGAACTGCGGCTCGATCGCGATGCGGCCGGCGCGCCGCGCATCGTCGGCCGCTTCGGCCTCAACGATTACGTCGCGCGCGTGGTCGAGCGCGAAGGCGACACCGCCGAGCCCGAAGCCGCGAAGGCGCTCGCGGTCGCCGCGCGGACTTACGTCGTGCAGCACGGCCGCCGCGACCACGGCTGCCTGCGCATCGACGACAGCAGCAGCACGCAGCGCGTACTGCCGCGCGAACCGCAGCCCGCCGCGCGCCGGGCCGCCGATCTGACCGATGCGCTGGTGCTGACCGGCGTGCCGGTCCAGTATCACCACGACGAAGCCGCGCCCGGGCAGATGAGCTGGCTCGCCGCGAAGGCATCCGCGCAAAGCGGCCGCACGTTCGATGCAATCCTCGCGCGCAGCTGGCCGCAGGCGACGCTGACGTCGTTCGACAGTCCGCTGGCCGGCGACTGCGTCGAGGTGGCGGGCGCGCAGGCCTGGCTGCAACGCAACGCGCCGCTGTGGGCGCGGAGGATGGAAGCAGCGGCCGGCTACGAGACGCCCGATCTGCCGGCCGTCTGCGCGGTGCGCGAAGGCCGGCCGTACGCGGATGCGGAGCGCAATCGCGTGTACGTGTACCGGCTCGTCAGCGAGGAGGACCGCATCGCGCTCGCGCACGAATACGTGCACCTCGCGTTCCAGCATCATCCGCGCGGGCTCGATGAGGCGTTCGTCGAACGCGCCGCGCGCACGCTGATCCGTACCGACAATCCTGTTCAATGAGCGACGTGATGGCACCGATTTCTTTCCGTGTAGACCGTGACCCTGAAACCGCGCCGTTGCGCAGCCGCCCGACAGCGTGGCTGAAGAGCGCGTGCTGCTGCGTCGCGCTGTGCGCTCAGGCAGCGACGCCGCCGGCATGGGCGGCCGACATCGACTTCGCGGCGCCGCTCAACGGCTGGCGCAACACCAGCGGCGACAGCGAGCGCTATACGCAGGATGTGCACTATCCGGCGGTGTCGGTCGCGACGCCGCAAGGGCAGTCGAAGTTCGCGCTGATCGAAGGGCAGATCCGCAACACGCCGAAGAGGAAAGGCACGTCGGTCGGCACGCTGGTCGTGAACGGCACGCCGCTGCCGCAGCGCATCGAGGAAGACGGCCGCTTCTCGCGGCCCTATGCGTTTCCGTCCGGCAGCAACAGCGTCGAAGTGCGCGCGCCGGACGGCGGCCGCAAGCGCGTGCAGTTCTACGACGCGTACAGCGGGAAGACCCAGCCGAAGCTGCGCGTGCTGCTCGCGTGGGACACCGACGGCACCGACCTCGATCTGCACGTCGTCTCGCCCGACGGCGCGCACGCGTGGTATGGCGAACGCGTCGCGCCGAACGGCGGCGCGCTCGACGTCGATGTAACCACCGGCTACGGGCCGGAAATCTATTCGTCCGCGGCGCCGCTGAAGGGCACCTATCTGGTGTTCGTCAACTATTACGGCAGCGGCAACAGCGGCGGCGACATGACGGTCGCCCAGGTCACGATCGTCACGAACGAGAACACGCCGAACGAAAAGAGCGAAACGATCCGGGTGCCGATGCGCAAGGCGGGCGAATTGACGCTCGTCAAGACGTTCGTGATGCCCTGAAAAATCCTCTCACGTCAATACATCGATACTTCTAATTATTGATGTCGCGTAAATATTGCAGATATTTATTCTTAAATTATGCGCGGTGGATAAATTCGCTTTTTGCTTATATCTCGTAATGCAAATTGCGAGTTATATGCGGAAATGCCGTTTATAAAGATTGGAAAGCGTGTAATTATCGTGCTCGCCGTCCGGCTGCCGTTTGCCTGCAGTTCTGTATTCGTGAAAGGCGGACCGGTAGGGTTTTGAAAGAATTCTTACCGCACGAGCCGGCGTTCGCACGGGGAAGCACCAATAGCCCGCCGCTTTTGCGCGCGTATGCCGCGCATAAAAGCGTACGTATTCACGGGCAAAAAAAGACGTTAAATGATGAGGAAGAGGGCACGGAAATGAATTCACTCGAGCCGAAACGGCCGCTGCTGATCTACGACGGCACGCTCGGCGAACTCTACGGCATCTTTTTTAAGAACCTGTTGCTGGTGATTCTGACGCTCGGCATTTACCGCTTCTGGGCGATCACCCATAACCGTCGCTATATCTGGTCGCATATGCGTTTTCAGGACGAACGCTTCGAATACACCGGCACCGGCGGCGAGTTGTTCAAAGGCTTTCTGCTCGCGGCGGCGGTCGTGGTCGGCGCGGTAAGCGGCGCGGTGGCGCTGAGCGCGGCGGTGCGCATGCTGACGAGGAGCGTGCTGCTCGGCGCGTTGCCGGTCATCGCGCTGTATGCGCTGATTTTCGTGCTGGCGGCGGGCGCGTTTTACAGCGCGCTGCGCTATCGGCTCAGCCGCACCCAATGGGGCGGGATTCGCGGCGGCATGACGGGTTCCGCGCTCGGCTACGGTGTACGCACGCTGCTGTACGGGCTGCTGTGCATCGTGACGCTCGGCCAGCTGACGCCGTGGATGTCGATGCGTCTCGCGGAGCGTCGCATCAACGCGAGCAGCTTCGGCAATCTGCCGTTTCATTTCCAGGGGCGGGCGCGGACGGTGTACGGCGCGTTCGCGGCCACCTTCGCCGGCTCGGTGGTGCTGCTCGTCGTGCTGTTCACGGTGTTTCTGAGGAGCGCGCTCGCGTCGATGCATGACGGTCATCTGCCGACGCCGGACGCCGCTCAATCGGTGGCAACGCTCGCGCCGCTGTTCCTGTTTTATGCGCTGTTCTTTATCGGCGTGATGCTGATCCGCAGTTTTTATGTCGCAGCGTGGACGCGTCACGTGATGGGCAATACCACGCTCGGCTCGCAACTGTGCTTCGGCAGCCGGATCAGCGTCGGGCGTCTGCTCGCGCTGCAGTTCGGCAATCTGGCGATCGTCGTGTTCACGCTGGGCTTCGGCGCGCCGATCGTGCGGCATCGGACGCTGCGCTTCGTCGCGGATACGTTGCAGGTGTGCGGTTCGGTCGAGCCGTATACGCTGCATCAAAGCACTGAGGCGGCGCCGCTCACGGGCGAGGGGATGTTGAACCTGCTCGATCACGGCGGTGTGATCTGACGATGACCCGGCGCCTGCGCTGCCGCGTGGCGCGCGCTATTACGCTGAACACAGCGCCGCGATGGGCCGCGGTTCGCGCGATCTGCGCCAAGTCCTGGAGCGGGTAGCGACCCGCCGGGAGCTCGCTCGGTAAATTCAATCCGCTCAATCGGTTAGCGCAGTCATGCGCAGCTTGTCCACAAGCTTGTGCCCAAAATCTGTGGACAACAGTCGAGCGCCAACAGGTATCGAGAGCAAGCCGCGCGGTCGAACGAAGGCACGCGATGCGGCATTTCCACATGCGTTCTATCCGGCGTGCCTGAAAGGAAAAACAGCGGGATTCACCGTCGTCCGGCGCATCCCGCTGCTTGCAAGAGAAGAGATTTGACGCGGCTCGCCGTGCAACGCGCACGGCAAGCGCATGAGAAGCTTAACGGTCGAGGAACGACTTCAGACGGTCCGCGCGGCTCGGGTGCATCAGCTTGCGCATTGCCTTGCTCTCGATCTGACGGATCCGCTCACGCGTCACGTCGAACTGCTTGCCGACTTCTTCCAGCGTGTGGTCCGACTTCGTGTTGATGCCGTAACGCATGCGCAGCACCTTCGCTTCGCGCGGCGACAGCGAGTCGAGTGCGTCGTCGATGGCGGCGCGCAGGTCGGCCTGCATCGCGGCATCCGCCGGCGACGACACGCCGGCGTCTTCGATCATGTCGCCGAGGGTCGCATCGCCGTCGTCGCCGACCGGCGTTTCCAGCGAGACCGGCTGCTTCGCGATCTTCAGAATGCCGCGCACCTTCTCTTCCGACAGCTCCATGCGTTCCGCGAGCACGGCCGGATGCGCTTCCTGACCGGTCTGCTGGAGGATTTCGCGCGAGATGCGGTTCAGCTTGTTGATCGTCTCGATCATGTGCACCGGCACGCGGATCGTGCGCGCCTGGTCGGCCAGCGAACGCGTGACGGCCTGACGGACCCACCACGTTGCGTACGTCGAGAATTTCCAGCCGCGACGGTATTCGAACTTGTCCACCGCCTTCATCAGGCCGATGTTGCCTTCCTGGATCAGGTCGAGGAACAGCATGCCGCGGTTCACGTACTTCTTCGCGATCGAGATCACCAGACGCAGGTTCGCCTCGATCATCTCGCTCTTGGCCTTGCGCATCTTCGATTCGGCCGCGACCATCTGGCGGTTGATCTCTTTCAGATGCTTGAGCGGCAGCGACACGGTCGCTTCGATGTCGATCAGCTTCTGCTGCTCGGACTGGATCGCCGGCAGATGACGCTCGAGCGCCGGGCCGAAGCTCGACGTGCCCAGGCGGGCGGCGCGCTCGGTCCAGCCGAGGTCGGTTTCGGTGCCGGCGAACGTCTCGATGAACTTCTCGCGCGGCATGCCGGCCTTCGAGACGACGATCTGCAGAATGTTGCGTTCGATCGCGCGCACTTGCGCGACCTGTTGCTGCACGTCGCCGCACAGACGATCGATCGTGCGAGCGGTGAAGCGGATCTTCGCGAGGTGTTGCTGGATGTCTTCGCGAGCTTGGCGGTAGGCCTTCGAATTGACGTCGCCGCGCATATGCGCCGCGTTCATCTCGTCGGACAGGATGCCGACCTGCGCGAAGATTTCGAGGCAGTCGCTGGTGAGCTGCTTCAGACGCGCTTCGTCTGCCGCCGACGAATCGGCCGGGCCGGAATCGTCGTCTTCCTCTTCGTCGTCGTCCGAGTCGACATCGGCGTCTTCGACGCTATCCGAATCCGCGCTGGCTTCTTCTTCCGCGGCGACCGTCTCTTCATTCAGACCGTCGACCAGTTCGTCGATGCGCAGCTCGCCGTCGGCGACCTGCTGTGCGCTCGCGAGAATCGCGGAGATCGCGAGCGGGCACGCGGCGATCGCCTGGACCATTTCGTGCAGGCCGTCTTCGATGCGCTTCGCAATCGCGATTTCGCCCGCGCGCGTCAGCAGCTCGGTCGCGCCCATTTCGCGCATGTACATACGCACCGGGTCGGTCGTGCGGCCGAACTCCGAGTCGACCGTCGACAGCGCGACTTCGGTTTCTTCGTCCGCCTGGTCGTCCGAGACCACCGCGGGCGAGTTCGAGTTCAGCAGCAGGGTTTCCGCATCCGGCGCCTGTTCGTAGACCTGCACGCCCATGTCGCTGAACGCGCTGACGATGCTGTCGATCGCGGCGGTCGCCGTGAAGTTGTCCGGCAGGTGGTCGTTGATCTGCGCGTGAGTCAGGTAGCCTTGCTCTTTACCCAACTGGATCAGCGCGCGCATCAGGCGCTGCCGTTCTTCGGCTTGCTGCGGGGGCAGATCGGCTGCCGAAGGGATCGCTTTGTTGGCGCCCTTGCCCTTGGCCGCGCGGCCGGACGGGAGCTTGGCGGTAAAGGCAGCGGCTTCGTGTTGCGAATCTTCGCGATCAAAAGGGTTCACGTAATTTCCTCTAGAGGCTTCGCTATGAGACGCAAGACGCTACCGTCAGGCGTTTCGAGCAGGGCTCAGCATCACCTGATGTGACTCAACGCGGTTGTTGGGCTGTGCTCTTGGGAGCTAAAAAGATGAGCCCGCTGGAAGCGGGCCGATGGACATGCGAAATTTTGCGCGGCTCGCATTATATCCGACCTTGGGGGTTAACGCTCACCGGTGCACATCAATTCATCATCTCTGTTGTTGCGCGCCTGCCGGATGCCTGCGCGGCCTACACCTATATAGAGGCGCACTGTACGCCCACAAGGGCACGATGTGTTCGAGCCCTCCATCTATATATAGGGGAGGCATCCCTGCCGTGGCCCCGGAAAAGAATTTGCAGAAAGGGGTTGACGCGATGTCGATCGGTCTCCATAATCTCGTTTCTCTGCTGCAGACGCAGCGACGCAAACGAAGCAGCGCCGGGTAGTTCAGGCAGTAAAGGCGCAGCGAGTTGAGCGAATCGATCTTTAAAAATTAACAGCCGATAAGTGTGGGCACTTGATGCGGAATGC
>NZ_MSDV01000082.1 GCF_001931485.1 Burkholderia sp. SRS-W-2-2016
TTCGACGAATCGCCCCATCTCCGCCTCTCGCGCTAACAGGTCGATTCAGTCTAGGCGATCGCGCGGGTTTTGACACATCCTCGGCCAGTAAGAGACGTTCAACCAGACGTTTAACCAGACATTGGAACGTCTGCTGTGCCTTAAATAGCGGAAACTTGTGCTCGAGGATTTGTAACCGAGGCGACGTCGGCTATGGCTTGTCGAGAAACGTGGGAGCATTTGCTGCTGCTCCGGATCCAAAACCGCGACGGGTTTCCCAAAGCTAAAAGTCTTTATCCCGGCTGCTTATTGAGGGCACGCTTTGGCACCTTTGCAAGCAGGATATTGAGCCCTTCGGACATCAGCGGATGTGCAATGATCGCATCGCGCACTGCTGTATAAGGCAATCCGCCAAGCATCGCCATCTGCACGGCAGTCACTACGTCGCCGGCATTGGCGCCCAGCATCGCGAAGCCCAGGATAGCGTCTGACTGCGCGTCGATCAGCATTTTCATGAAACCCTTGGTCGCGCCGCTCGTCCGCGCCCGCGGCACCGCCGCCATCGGCAGCTTTGCAACCCGCACCGCGATGCCGTGCGCTTTCGCGTCTGCTTCGCTAAGGCCGATACGACCGAGTTCCGGCTCGATGAAGAGCGCATATGGAATGATTCTGTAGCTCGTGGTCTTCGCGTTCACCCCAGCGAGTTGCGAGCGCAACACGCGGTAATCGTCAAACGATGCGTGCGTGAACATCGGTGTCCCTGCCACCTCGCCGATAGCCCATGTGCGCTCTGCTGTCGTTGCGAGACGCTCGTCCGTTTTGATGAAACCGCGCTCGTCGACTTCCACGCCAGCGGCGTCGAGGCCGATACCGGAGGTGACAGGAGTGCGCCCCGCCGCGACCAGAATATGACTGCCGCTCACGCTGCTCCCATTCTGCAGTAAAACTGTCACTGACTTTCCCGACTTGCCCGTCACGCTGACCGGTTTCACGCCGGTTCTAATATCGATGCCTTCGTCTTTCAGCGCTGCTTCGATTGCCTCGGTGACGTCCTCATCTTCACGCATCGCCACGCGTGGCGCATCCTGTATTAGCGTGACCTTGCTACCCAGTCTATGGAACGCCTGCGCCATCTCGAGCCCGATATATCCACCGCCGAGAACGATCAGGCTCTCGGGCAACGTCGTCAGGACCAGCGCTTCAACGTGCGTCAGCGGCTCGGCGGCCTTCAATCCAGGTACGTCGGGAATCGCCGCCGTCGTGCCCGTGTTGATGAAAGCATGTTCGCCTTCGATCACTCGCAGACCGCCGTCATTTGTTTGCACTTCGAGCCGTCGGGGGGCGACGAAGCGGCCCGTGCCCAACACAAGTTCGAGGCCGGCGTCACGAAACGCGTTGCGATTGATTTCCACCATATCGTCGACCACCGCTTTCACGCGCTGCGATACTTTGGCCATGTCCGAGGCCGTACCATCCTGTCGATGCAGGAGGTATTCAGTACGTGCCGTGTGGATTAGCGTCTTGGTCGGTATGCATGCCACGTTGATGCACGACCCGCCGATCATGTGTCGCTCGATCACGGCAACCTTGCGGCCCGCCTGAGCGAGTTCCATCGCGAGGGTCTTTCCACCCTTGCCTCCGCCGAGAAATACATACTCGAAATGCTCGATCGTTGTCATTGCGGAATTCCTTTTTGCCCGTCAACTATCACCGCCCGACATCCGCGGTACCTTGAAAATCAGCACTAGCATCGTGTGCTGCTCACGCCATTCCTTTTTTCGACGGCGCTTATGCCTGAGCGACCGATCGCTCGAGATGACGATGAATCTGCGCAACGACGGCAGCACCGTCTCCCACTGCCGCGGCAACCCGTTTCGTCGAGACGGAGCGGACGTCCCCCGCACAGAACACGCCGGGCACGCTTGTTTCGTGCTCCTGCAAGCCGGGTCCGGCGGCTTCCCCCGTACGCACAAAACCGTTCTGGTCGACGGCGACGCCGCATCCGCCAAGCCACGATGTGTTGGGAGATGCACCCGCAAACAGGAACACGTGTTGCGCAGATTCGATCGAGCGTTGCGTCCCGCTCAAAAGTTCTACTTCCTCCAGCGTGTTGCCGCCTCTGAGCGCGGTGATCTGAGTCTCGTACGTCACATCGACATTGTCCAAAGCAGCGATACGATCGATAAGATATTGCGACATGCTGGTTTTCAGGCTTTTTCCACGTACGAGCATACGAACTCGCCGCGCGCGAGACGCGAGGTACACGGCGGCTTGTCCCGCGGAGTTTCCGCCACCGACCAGTAATACGTCTTGTCCTGCGCACAACTTCGCCTCAACGGGCGAAGCCCAATAGTATGTTCCTCGTCCTTCGAAGCGTTCCAGGTCCTGAATGTCGGGCTTGCGATAAGCCGCGCCCGATGCAATAACGATCGTTCGGGACCGGATGGTCACGCTGGAGGTCAACCGCAGCGCGAATGGCGTCATGCCGCAATCGAGACTTTCCGCCTGAGCGGGAATCGCTACGTCGGTTCCGAATTTCTGTGCCTGTACGAATGCGCGTGCGGTGAGCGCATGGCCGGAAATCCCTGTTGGGAATCCGAAGAAGTTTTCAATACGAGCGCTCGCACCTGCCTGTCCGCCGGGCGCACTATGATCGAGTACGATGACTCTGAGCCCTTCGGACGCGGCGTACACGGCTGTCGCCAAACCCGCCGGACCCGCTCCGACGATTGCGACGTCGTAAACATGCCCCGGATCGAAATCAGGGAGCCAGCCCAAGGCGTTGGCCAGTTCCGCCTCATCGGGTGCGCGCAATATGGTCCCGTCCGGATGCAGCACGAGCGGGTAATCGGAGTCATCGCGTACCCACTTTGCTACGTAACGGGCTGTCTCGTCGTCTTCTGACGAGGCACCGATGACTGCATGCGGAACATTGTTGCGTCGCAGAAAGCTCTGCAATGCGTGAAGACGGGCGTTATGCGGTTGACTGACTATAACGATCCCATTGCCTCGCTCGATAAGAGCGACCCGCCTTAGGATAAGGGCCCGCATAATGCGCTCGCCCAGTTCCGCTTCGGCGATCAGGAGCGCCCGGAGTCTGTCGGGAGGAATGTGAATTACCGATACGTCGCCGACAGCATCGCCGTCTACTATGCATCGACCGCCGGATAGCTGTCCCACTTCCGCAACGAAGTTTCCCGGACCGTTTTCGCTAACGACGGCATGACGCCCGAACGCGTCGCGGCTGGTCACGCGAATCATCCCGCGCAATACCACACACATCCCGAATCCTGGTGCGCCGACTTCAAAAATTCGCTCCGATGTCCACGAACGAACAACGCCGTATTGATGTAATCGTGCGATTTCGGCATTCGTCAGTTGGGGATACTTCTGTTCATGACGATCGGTAGCTGGCGCTAACCATGTCGAGCTGGTCATTTTCGTTCCTGCAGTTACGTGCGCGATGCGAAGTTCGACGCGCCTGATTGGGCTGCCCATTCCCGCGTCGCAATCGCCGCAACCACGCCTTCGGCATAAGCCGGATCCGCGCGGCGGAAATGCTCGATCTGACGATCCACGATCTCTTTCGGCACCCCATTGATCGCCGCTGCGATATTCGCGAACAGACGCTCACGCTGACCGGCATCGAACAGACGGAACAGCGCAGCGGGCTGGCTGTAGTAATCGTCGTCCTCGCGATGGTCGTAACGATCGACCGCGCCCGCCGCGAGCGGCGGCTCCGCCGCATTCGCGTCCTGCGCGAAGTCGCCGAAACGGTTCGGCTCGTAGTTCACGTTGCCGCCGAGATTGCCGTCGGTGCGCATCGCGCCGTCGCGATGGAATGAATGCGGAGTCGGCACGCGCGGCGCATTCACCGGAATCTGGTGGTGATTGATGCCGAGCCGGTAGCGCTGCGTGTCGCCGTACGAG
>NZ_MSDV01000096.1 GCF_001931485.1 Burkholderia sp. SRS-W-2-2016
TATTTCGACGCAACCACAAATACGCAATATGGCCTGTATGGCTATACGCTGAAGAGGCGAACCTGGTAAATGGATCCACTCAGTTGGCAGATTCAAAGATTTTTCCTTCAAGACCCACCCCCTCGCTTACCTCGATGGTGGACTCGCTGATCTGCAGCTCCCGGACCTGAAAGAAATTATGGGCGGACCTGCGCTTGAAGAATGGGCCGACTGGGGCACCTGCCAGCAGGTCGTGGAAAGCGGCAAGGTGGTAGCGGGTAAATAGATCAGCGATGCTTGGGAGGCAACGAAGACTGATGTTGCCGATCCCGTTAGCACGGCGCTGGGCCGCCTGATGGAGGCAAAGTGACATGCAATCACGGATGCGCTGGACACTTATCGGCGGCGGACTCCTGCTCGTCGCTCTTGCAACTTACGGATACCACAGAATGACAGTGCCAGCCTGGCAGACCATTTCGACGTCCTTCATGAAGAACGACAGACCGTATGGCGGAGGCAATGCGCGAATCAAGGGAAACGACGTGATCAGCCTCAAGATTGCGGACCCTATAGTCACATTCAAGCCTGTTTCGCAGCGAACCGATCCGGAACGTGCCGAGCCAACCGAAGCGTGGATGAGCAATGCTGACGAGACGCTCAACCGCAGAACCGTTAGTTTCTTCCGCGGCACAATCGACGGAGGCTTGACGCGCACCTTTCATCAGCTGGGACAGAGCACAGCCTGGGGGTATTCGAAGGATTGGATGACGCAGTACGTCAGCACGGACTGGATGGACTACAAGATTCCTGAGCCTCCAAGTGGCGCGACACCGCATTTCACGAAGCTTTTCCGCTCTCACGACGGCGGCCGGAACTGGACCCAACTTGATTGGCCCGAGAACCAGCGGATTGACCAGCTGCTTTTCCTCGATCCGGATCGTGGCTACGCGGTCGGCGTGGGGCCACGCCTCTGGCGCACAGCTGATGGTGGGCGCACATGGAAGAAAATCCCGGTTCCGCTTCAGGCAATGGCCAGTGACGCGGAGCAAAGCACGTTTGCCGCAGTGGACCTCAGTCCGGAGGGGGTGTTGCGTGTTGCCTATTATGTGCCGCAAGAATTTGAGGATTCGAAACCTGAAAGCATAGTTGACAGACTGAAGTGGAATAGCGAGGCCTTTGAGACCGAGGTGAAGCTTCCTGATCAGGTCGTCGTCTATCTCCAGACCGAGCAGGTGCCACCAGACTATGGCTACGCCGTCTACGCGATCTCGAAGCTTGGACGCCCCCCCAACTTCCTGGTCGCGAGCGACGACGACGGTGACCGCATTGGCGCGATATCAAAATGGGGGAATAAGGGCACCCAGACAGTCGAGCAGGTCCACACATTTGATAAGCGCTTCAGGCTGGAAGGTTTCAGTGTCGGCCAGCGCGGCGTACTGCTCGTGTACGCGTCGGATGCGAGCGGAGATGGTGCGCCGCGGGACTTCACCCTGGTCAGCAAGGACTACGGAAAATCATGGTCTGAAGTCAACGACGGCATTACGCAAGGTGTCTATTTCGACGCAACCACAAATACGCAATATGGCCTGTATGGCTATACGCTGAAGAGGCGAACCTGGTAAATGGATCAACTCGGCTGGCAGATTCAAAGAATTTGCCTTCAAGACCCACCCCCTCGCTTACCTCGATGGGGGACTGGCTGATCTGCAGTTTCCGGATCTGAAAGAAATTATGGGCGGACCTGCGCTTGAAGAATGGGCAGACTGGGACACCTGCCAGCAGGTCGTGGAAAGCGGCAAGGTGGTGGAGGGGTAAATCGATCAGCGATGCTTGGGAGGCAACGAAGAGTGATGTTGCCGATCCCGTTAGCACGGCGCTGGGCTGCCTGATGGAGGCAAAGTGATATGCACTCACGGATGCGTTGGACAATCATCGGCGGCGGGCTCCTGCTCATCGCTCTTGCAGCTTACGGATACCACAGAATGACAGTGCCAGCCTGGCAGACCATTTCGACGTCGTTCATGAAAGACGACAAGCCGTATGGCGGCGGCAATGCCCGAATCAAGGGAAACGACGTGATCAGCCTCAAGGTAGCGGGGCCGAATATTACTTTCAAGCCCGTTTCCGAGCGAGCCGATCCGGAATATGCGGAGCCAGTCGAAGCATGGATGAGTAATTCTGCCGAGAGACTCAATCGCAGAACCATTGGTTTTTTTCGAGGCACTATTGACGGCGGACTGACACGCACATTTCATCAACCTGGACAGGATGCGGCCTGGTGGTATTCGAAGGATTGGAGCACGCAATACGTCAGCACAGACTGGATGGACTACGTAAAGGCCCGGCAAAAGAGGAATGAATTAGCGCCGCACTTCACCAGACTCTGGCGCTCTCGCGACGGTGGCCGGAACTGGACCCAACTTGACTGGCCCGAGAACCAGCGGATTGACCAGCTGCTTTTCCTCGATCCGGATCGTGGCTACGCGGTCGGCGTGGGGCCACGCCTCTGGCGCACAGCTGATGGTGGGCGCACATGGAAGAAAATCCCGGTTCCGCTTCAGGCAATGGCCAGTGACGCGGAGCAAAG
>NZ_MSDV01000092.1 GCF_001931485.1 Burkholderia sp. SRS-W-2-2016
GCCTGCACGTTACTGATATCGCCAGCGTTCTTCGTCACCTGGCTGCCCAGGTCCGCCACGTTCTGGTTGGTCGTGTTCAGTTGCGACACGTTCACCGCATCGTTGTTGTCGACGCCGTCAGCCACGTTTTTCAGGGCCACCGGAGCCGCGGCATTTGCACCGCCAAGGGTGACACTGTTGTGAGCGGCCGAGTCATACATGACCGCATCCGACAGCGTTGCCTGCACGTTACTGATATCGCCAGCGTTCTTCGTCACCTGGCTGCCCAGGTCCGCCACGTTCTGGTTGGTCGTGTTCAGTTGCGACACGTTCACCGCATCGTTGTTGTCGACGCCGTCAGCCACGTTTTTCAGGGCCACCGGAGCCGCGGCATTTGCACCGCCAAGGGTGACACTGTTGTGAGCGGCCGAGTCATACATGACCGCATCCGACAGCGTTGCCTGCACGTTACTGATATCGCCAGCGTTCTTCGTCACCTGGCTGCCCAGGTCCGCCACGTTCTGGTTGGTCGTGTTCAGTTGCGACACGTTCACCGCATCGTTGTTGTCGACGCCGTCAGCCACGTTTTTCAGGGCCACCGGAGCCGCGGCATTTGCACCGCCAAGGGTGACGCTGTTGTGCGAGGCCGAGTCATACATCACCGCATCCGACAGCGTGGTCTGCACGTTGCTGATATCGCCTGTGTTCTTCGCAACCTGGCTACCCAGGTCCGCCACGTTCTGGTTCGTCGTGTTCAACTGCGAACCATTGACCGCGTCCGTGCTGCTCGCCGACAGATCACCCGCTGCCACGTTATGCAGTGCCACCGGCGCCGCAGCCGCACCGCCCAGCGTCACACTGGTATGGGCCGACGTGTCATAGCTCACTGCATCGGCCATCTGACCTTGCAGCGTTGCGATGTTCCCCGCGTTCGTCGTTACGCGGCCATCGATGTTGCTCACCGCATCACCCACGTTGCCCACCGTCGTGCCGCCCACGCTGTAGCTCGGCGCACCGATCGTGCCATCGGCGGTCACCGTCGCGCCGCCACCCAAGGCTTCGGCCACCGACTGAGCCGTGCCCTTGAGCTGCGATACGTTCACCGCGTCGGTACCAGCCGTACCTGCTGCCAGGTTCACGACTTGACGCTCCGCGCCCACGCTGCCAATCGACACGCTGTTCGCACGATCAGCCGTCGAGCCATAGCCCAGTGCCACCGCATTTGCGGCCGTGACCCGTGCCATCGAACCGAGCGCCAAACCATTGTCCTGCAGCGCTCGCGCTCCATTGCCCAGCGCGACAGAATACTTATCCGCTTGCGACGATCCGCCGATGGCGATCGACGGTCCTACCTGACCACCCGTCGCCGGGTTGTTGCCGGCCGTGGCGAACTGGCCGATCGCAATGCCACCGATCCCGCCCGACACGTCGCTCGTCGCTGTCGCGCCCGCGCCGATGGCGAGCGACGACTGGCCCAACGCATTGGCGCCCGCGCCGATAGCGGTCGCACTTGCCGGACCCGCCACCGCGTTGCGGCCTACTGCCACCGCGTTGGCACCGGTGGCTACCGCGTCGTCCGTGCCATCATTGTTTCCGTTGGCCTTGAAGTAACGGGTAGCGTTCGTCAGGCTGCTCGACACATTGGAAATCTGGTTACCCAGTTGCGTCGTCGCTGTGTTCAGTTGATTAACGTTAATCGCATCCGTCCCAGCGACACCGTTGGCCACGTTGTGCAGCGCCACCGGCGCAGCATTCGCACCACCCAGCGTCAGGCTGTCATGCGCCGGCGTGTCATACATGACTGCGTCGGCCATCTGGCCTTGCAGCGTCGTGATGTTCCCCGCGTTCGTCGTCACGCGGCCGTCGATGTTGCTGATCGCAGCACCTACGTTGGTGACCTGCGTGCCGTCCACGCTGTAGCTCGGTGCCGTGATCGTGCCGTCGGCGTTATAGGTCGCACCACCGCCGAGCGCCGCTGCCGTGGTCGCGCCAATGTTGGCCGACTTCACCGCTTCCGACTGCAACTGGCTCACGTTCACCGCATCCGTGGCGGCCGAACCGGCTGCCACGTTCGTCACGCGGCGTTCGTTGCCCGACGAACCCACCGACACTTCACCCCGTGCAGCCGATGCCATACCCTGCAGAGCAGCGGAGCCGGGGTTGTAACCCGCGGCGGCCAAATTAGCCGTCGTGGTGGAACTCGCGCCCAGCGCTACTGAATTAGCAGCCGTCGCATTCGCGGCTGCGCCGATCGCGCTTGAATTGAGCGCGCTCGCCTGCGCGCCGCGGCCGAGTGCCAAGGATCTGTCCACGGATGCCTTCGCGCTATCACCCAGCGCGGTGGCGCCGTCACCGGTCGC
>NZ_MSDV01000109.1 GCF_001931485.1 Burkholderia sp. SRS-W-2-2016
GAAGTCGACGTCGACAGGCTATCCACCGTGCTGTTGGTCGTGCTCAGGCCGGTCGACAGGGAGCTGACGCCCGTGGATAGCGAGCTGGCCGTCGTCGAGGTCGACGTCGACAGCGAGCTCAGACCCGTTGAAGTCGAGGTCGAGAGGCTATCCACCGTGCTGTTTGTTGTGCTCAAGCCGGTCGACAGTGAGCTGACACCCGTCGACAGCGAACTAGCCGTCGTCGATGTCGAGGTCGACAGCGAACTCAGGCCCGTCGAAGTCGACGTCGAGAGGCTATCTACCGTGCTGTTCGTCGTGCTCAAGCCAGTCGACAACGAGCTGACTCCCGTGGACAACGAACTAGCCGTCGTCGAGGTCGACGTCGACAGCGAGCTCAACCCCGTCGAAGTCGAGGTCGAGAGACTATCAACCGTGCTATTCGTCGTGCTCAAACCAGTCGACAGCGAGCTGATGCTCGTGGCAATCGAACCAGTCGAGGTCGACAGACTATCGATCGCCTGATTAGCCGCATACAGTTGCGAGCCATTGATCGCGTCCGTGCTCGTGGCGCTGATCTCGCCCGCCGCGACATTCGTGATCTGCCGTTCCGCACCGGACGCGCCCACGCTGACCACGCTCGCCGGCTTCGTCCCTGCGAAGTTATACGTCGCGCCACCGATCGTCGCGCTCGAGGTCGGGTGTGCGGCCCCGGTCACGGAGCCCGCGCCCAGCGCGACATCGCCCGCGGCGGTCGCCGCTACCGCGTTCGCGCCGATTGCCACGCCGTTCGTCACCGCGGCGTTCGCTCCATCGCCGACCGCCACGCCGCTGGCTCCCGCCGCCGTCGCATTGGTGCCGGCCGCCAGCGCGTTCACGCCAGTCGCACCGTCGTTCTTGTAGTTGCCTGCCTGCGTGCCGTTGTCGTTCACGCTGAAATAATGCGTGCGCGTCGTCGAAACCAGGGTCGACAGCGACGACATGCCCACCGATGTAGACGACGACAGACTCGTCAGATTGCTGTTGGTCGTGCTCAGACCGGTCGACAACGAGCTCACGCCCGTGGACAGCGAGCTGGCCGTCGTCGAGGTCGAGGTCGACAGCGAACTCAGGCCCGTCGACAGTGAACTCACGCCGGTGGACAACGAACTGGCCGTCGTCGAAGTCGACGTCGACAGCGAACTCAGCGACGTCGACAGTGAGCTCACGCCGGTCGAAGTCGAGCTCGACAAGCTATTCACCGTGCTATTCGTCGTGCTCAAGCCAGTCGACAGTGAGCTCACGCCCGTGGACAACGAGCTGGCCGTCGTCGAAGTCGACGTCGACAACGAACTCAGCGACGTCGACAGCGAGCTCACGCCGGTCGAAGTCGAACTCGACAAGCTATTCATCGTGCTGTTGGTCGTGCTCAAGCCAGTCGACAGCGAACTCACGCCCGTGGACAGCGAGCTGGCCGTCGTCGAAGTCGACGTCGACAACGAACTCAGCGACGTCGACAGCGAGCTCACGCCGGTCGAAGTCGAACTCGACAGGCTATTCACCGTGCTATTGGTCGTGCTCAAGCCAGTCGACAGCGAACTCACGCCCGTGGACAGCGAGCTGGCCGTCGTCGAGGTCGACGTCGAAAGCGAACTCAAGCCCGTGGACAACGAACTCACACCGGTCGACGTCGAGCTCGACAAACTGTTCACCACGCTGTTCGTCGTGCTCAAACCAGTCGAAAGCGAGCTCACGCCCGTGGACAGCGAACTCACACCGATCGACGTCGAGCTCGACAGGCTATTCACCGTGCTGTTCGTCGTGCTCAAGCCGGTCGAAAGCGAGCTCACGCCCGTGGACAGCGAGCTGGCCGTCGTCGAGGTCGACGTCGACAGCGAACTCAGCCCCGTCGAAGTCGAACTCGACAGGCTGTTCACCGTGCTGTTCGTCGTGCTCAACCCCGTCGACAGTGAGCTCACGCCCGTGGACAGCGAGCTGGCCGTCGTCGAGGTCGACGTCGACAGCGAACTCAGCCCCGTCGAAGTCGA
>NZ_MSDV01000048.1 GCF_001931485.1 Burkholderia sp. SRS-W-2-2016
GTCGGTTTGCGGTACGGTCACTGTGAAACTGAAGCTTAGAGGCTTTTCCTGGAACCCCTTCCAGTTGCTTCGCTTCCTAAGAAGCTCGCGCCACACCCTTGAATCCTGCGCCCGGATTTGCCAAAGCGCCTTCTCCAATGCAGCGACCGGGACTTCCAACACCCGGACAACCTTCCGCGATCCGTCCCCCCATCGCATTTCACAATGGTGCAGAAATATTAATCTGCTTCCCATCAGCTACGCATTTCTGCCTCGCCTTAGGGGCCGACTCACCCTACGCCGATGAACGTTGCGTAGGAAACCTTGGGCTTACGGCGAGGGGGCCTTTCACCCCCTTTATCGCTACTCATGTCAGCATTCGCACTTCCGATACCTCCAGCACACTTTCCAGTGCACCTTCGCAGGCTTACGGAACGCTCTCCTACCATGCACATTAATGTGCATCCGCAGCTTCGGTATATGACTTAGCCCCGTTACATCTTCCGCGCAGGACGACTCGATCAGTGAGCTATTACGCTTTCTTTAAAGGGTGGCTGCTTCTAAGCCAACCTCCTGACTGTTTTAGCCTTCCCACTTCGTTTCCCACTTAGTCATATTTGGGGACCTTAGCTGGCGGTCTGGGTTGTTTCCCTCTTGACACCGGACGTTAGCACCCGATGTCTGTCTCCCGTGATTGCACTCTTCGGTATTCGGAGTTTGCTATGGCGTAGTAATCCGCAATGGACCCCACAACCATGACAGTGCTCTACCCCCGAAGGTGATACACGAGGCACTACCTAAATAGTTTTCGGAGAGAACCAGCTATTTCCAGGTTTGTTTAGCCTTTCACCCCTATCCACAGCTCATCCCCTAACTTTTCAACGTTAGTGGGTTCGGTCCTCCAGCACGTGTTACCGTGCCTTCAACCTGGCCATGGATAGATCACCTGGTTTCGGGTCTACACCCAGCGACTGAACGCCCTGTTCGGACTCGCTTTCGCTACGCCTGCCCTAATCGGTTAAGCTTGCCACTGAATGTAAGTCGCTGACCCATTATACAAAAGGTACGCCGTCACCCCTTGCGAGGCTCCGACTGTTTGTATGCATGCGGTTTCAGGATCTATTTCACTCCCCTCCCGGGGTTCTTTTCGCCTTTCCCTCACGGTACTGGTTCACTATCGGTCGATCACGAGTATTTAGCCTTGGAGGATGGTCCCCCCATCTTCAGACAGGATTTCACGTGTCCCGCCCTACTTGTCGTACACCTAGTTCTTCCATGCTGTTTTCGCCTACGGGGCTATCACCCGCTATGGCCGCACTTTCCAGAGCGTTTGGCTAACAGTACAGATAAAGAGTACAGGCTGATCCCATTTCGCTCGCCACTACTTTGGGAATCTCGGTTGATTTCTTTTCCTGCGGTTACTTAGATGTTTCAGTTCACCGCGTTCGCTTCTCGTAGCCTATGTATTCAGCTACGGATACCTCAGAAGAGGTGGGTTTCCCCATTCGGACATCTCCGGATCAAAGCTTGTTTGCCAGCTCCCCGGAGCTTTTCGCAGGCTACCGCGTCCTTCATCGCCTGTGATCGCCAAGGCATCCACCACATGCACTTGTTCGCTTGACCCTATAACGGGTGTGTCTCAGCTGGCTTCTTGCGAAGCGCGCTTTGACTTTCCGCTACAGGTTGAGTATTCGTGTTGCGCCGTATTCCAAAGCAATCTTTCGATCACTTAAAAATACATTGATACAATCACAACCCTGATTCACCTACTCG
>NZ_MSDV01000107.1 GCF_001931485.1 Burkholderia sp. SRS-W-2-2016
CCGCGGCCGAGTGCCAAGGATCTGTCCACGGATGCCTTCGCGCTATCACCCAGCGCGGTGGCGCCGTCACCGGTCGCAATCGAATTCGTGCCAATGGCAATGGCGCTCCATCCACCTGTCGGGTTAAGCGAGTCGGCACTCGCCGAGCGGCCGATGGCGATACTGTTCCCGTTTATCGTTTTGGCGCCATCGCCCACTGCTACCGAACCGGTTGCCCCCGCAGTGGCTGCATTGCCGAACGCGGCCGAATTGGCTGCTGCTGCAGTAGCCGAGTTGCCGAGTGCCGTGGCATTGGAATTCAACGCTGCCGCGGCCCTTCCCAACGCAGTGGCATTGTCGCTCGAACTGAAAGCATTCGGGCCCAGCGCGGTGGAATACGTGCCGCTGCTGGTCGAAAATTGCCCAAACGCAGTCGAATAGTCACCTGAGGCCGAGGCTGATCTGCCTATCGCGGTTGCACGAGCACCCGAGGCGACGGATAGCTGCCCCACCGCTATAGCGGCGCTTCCTGATGCAACCGACGTGTCGCCCAGCGCGGTCGAGGACGTGCCCGCAGCCATGGCGGACTTGCCCAGCGCAGTGGCGTACTGACCCGAAGCGCTCGCCAACTGACCCAGCGCCGTTGCGGACGCCGCAGCGGTTGCCGCCGAGTCGCCGATCGCCGTCGACGAGGCGCCATTGGCATTGGCCTGATAGCCCACTGCAATGGCCTTGTCGCCGGTTTCCTGAGCCTGGTAACCCATCCCGATCGCGTAGCTGCCCGGTGTCTTCACGCTGGTACCCAGCGCGTATGACCCTTGTCCGGATGCAGACGCATTCCAGCCCAGCGCAAACGCATCCGAATTGATCGCATGCGCACCGCTGCCGATTGCGACGGATCGCAGACCCGTGGCCGACGCGTTCGTGCCGATCGCCGACGCGTCCGAGGCGGTGGCGTAAGCGCTCTGACCGATAGCGGTGGCGTGACCGCCCGTTGCCGTTGCGCCGGCGCCAATTGCCTGTGAGTAAGAATCCGCGGTTGCCAGAGGGCCAATGGCAACGGAGAAACCACCTGTCGTCTTGGCATGATCGCCAACGACCACCGTCGCGCCGCTGTTGGTCGTCGCCGAGCTGCCAATTACGGTTGCACAAGTGCCCGTCGTGCTGAGCGACGACGGATTTCCGCTCGGATCCGTTCCTCCACTGAGTGTGGTGCACGAACCGCCGGTCGCGCTGGCATTGTCGCCAACAACTGTCGAGCCTGAATTGGCGGTCGTCGCATTGGTGCCAATTGGCGTAAAAGCGAACGCACTG
>NZ_MSDV01000104.1 GCF_001931485.1 Burkholderia sp. SRS-W-2-2016
GGGGGTGTCAGGATTTCCGTGTTTAAGGCGGGTTGAGTAATTACACGGAAGGCCGAACGAAACGATCTGCGTAAAGAATAGCGAACTGGTTCATGGCTGTCTTCCAGTCGTGAGCGGCACTGCCCCAATTCGCCGTGATGTTGCGCAGGGCCAGCCAGATGAGTTTGGTGGCTGCCTCGTCGGTTGGGAAGTGACCGCGGGTCTTGATGATCTTGCGTAACTGCGAGTTGATATTTTCAATCGCGTTGGTCGTGTAGATGATTTTGCGCACGCCCGCTGGAAACGCAAAGAACGGAATCACGCGATCCCAGGCGTTGCGCCACGCGCTACTGACGGTCGGGAATTTCTGTCCCCACGGCCCATCGGCAAACGCATCGAGTTCAGCCTGAGCGGCTTCGGCGCTGACAGCTGCGTAGATCGGTCTGATCGCCGCAGCCAGGCCCCGACGGTCTTTCCAGCTGGCGTAGTCGAGGCTGTTGCGGATCAGGTGGACAATGCAGGTCTGTAGCGTCGTCGCCGGAAACACGGCCGCCAGAGCCTCGGGCATGCCCTTGAGGCCGTCGGTAACGGCGATCAGGATGTCGTGGACGCCGCGCGTCTTCAGGTCATTGAACACTTTCATCCAGAACTTCGCGCCCTCGGTATTCTCGATCCACAGACCCAGGATCTCCCGGGTGCCGTCTGGCAGTACGCCCAGCGCAAGGTACACCGCCTTGTTGCGTACCACGGCGTCTTCGCGGATCTTGACGCGCAGTGCGTCGAAGAACACCACCGGGTACATCGGTTCCAGCGGCCGGGCCTGCCAGGCAGTCACTTCGGCCATCACTTCGTCGGTCACGGAACTGATGAAGTCGGGCGAGACCTCCGTGCCGTACTGCTCCAGCAGGAAGCCCTGAATCTCGCGCACCGTCATCCCTCGGGCATACATGGCAACGATCTTGTCATCGAAGCCCGTGAAACGGCGCTCATGCTTGGCAATCAGGATCGGTTCGAAGCTGCCGTCACGGTCACGAGGCACTTCAATACGGATCGGACCGTCCTCGGTCAGCACCGTCTTGGCGCCTTTGCCGTTACGCTGGTTCGACACGCTGGCCGGTTTGGCTGTGCCTGGCGCGTAGCCGAGATGGTGATTCATCTCGCCGCCCAGCGCACGCTCGATCAGCGCCTTCTTGAGTGCCAGCGTGGCAGCATTGATGGCTTCGGCCGTCATCGGACCGTTGCCGAACTGCTCAAGCAGTTCGGCCGGAATCGCCGGCAGTTG
>NZ_MSDV01000030.1 GCF_001931485.1 Burkholderia sp. SRS-W-2-2016
GGGGCATGCATGGAATTTCGCCAACTTCGCTACTTCATCGCGGTCGCCGAGGAAATGAACATCACGCGGGCGGCCAATCGCCTGCATATGACGCAGCCGCCGCTGTCGCGGCAGATCCAGCAGATCGAGGAAAGCGTCGGCCTGCCGCTGTTCGAGCGCGGCTCGCGGCCGTTGCGGCTCACCGAGGCCGGGCGCATTTTCTATACGCAGGCGAAACGTCTGATCGATGAAGCCGACGAGCTCGCGCCGCTCACGCGCCGGCTCGCGCAACTGGCCGAGCGGATCGTGATCGGCTTCGTGCCGTCGACGCTGTACGGCGCGCTGCCCGCGGTGATCCGCTCGTTTCGCGAGGCGGCGCCGCATATCGAGCTGTCGCTGATCGAGATGTTCACGATCGAGCAGCTGGCCGCGCTCAAGGGCGGCCGCATCGACGTCGGTTTCGGCCGGCTGCGTTTCGACGACGCGCAGCTCGCGCGCGAAGTGCTGGTCGAGGAACGGATGATCGCCGCGCTGCCGCAGGACCATCCGCTCGCGCGGCAGAAGAAGCCGCTGACGCTCGCGGCGCTCGCCGAGGAAACGCTGATCGTCTATCCGAGCACGCCGCGGCCGAGTTACGCGGACCAGCAGATTTCGGCGCTGCACGACCAGGCGCTGGAGCCGAAGGCGATTCACGAAGTGCGGGAATTGCAGACCGCGCTGGGTCTGGTCGCCGCGCAGGTCGGCGTGTGTCTGGTGCCGGAAAGTGTCGAGGGGTTACGCGCGCATGGCGTCGCGTACCGGCAGATTCCGTCGGCGAACGCGGCGTCGCCGATCATCATGAGTCGACGCTTGCAGGACGAATCGCCGGCGACGATGCTGATGTGTTCGCTCGCGCGGCAGCTGTTCAAGCGGCCCGAGCCGGCGGGCCGTTGATGCGGTGAGCGGTTGAAAGACCGCGCGGCTTAACGGCTCAACGCCCCACCAACCGCACCGCTAACGAAAAGAAAAACCCGGCACCATGCTGCGTGCCGGGTTTCATTCAATCGTGCAACGTACTGCTTGCCGCGCCGCTCAGTCCGTGCCGAACTTCGGCGAGCGCGGGCCATACAGCAGACCGTCCGGCGGGCCGGCTCTCAGCAACCGGCCGCTGGTCAGGCCGGCGACCGCATGGCTCTCGTCCGACAGCGAATGCGCAACCTGCTTGACCGCCGCCTG
>NZ_MSDV01000043.1 GCF_001931485.1 Burkholderia sp. SRS-W-2-2016
GTTGAACTCGATGTCCTTGTACGCGTCGGCCTTCAGGCCCAGCGCCGCGCCACCGTTCTTTTCCGTAACCGGCGGGATCAGTTCTTCACGCGTTGCATACGCGAAGTCGTCCCAGATCAGCGGATCGCCTTCGATGTTGAACTGCGTGGTCAGCTTGCGATGCGAGTCGCTCGACACGAAGAAGTGCACGTGCGCCGGACGGTTGCCGTGACGGCCAATGCCGTTCAGCAGCTGCTGGGTCGCGCCGTGCGGCGGGCAGCCGTAGCCGACCGGCATCAGCGTGCGGAATTCGTACTTGCCGTCCGCGCCGGTCTTCACCGCGCCGCGCAGGTTGAATTCGGTTTGCGCGCCGGTCGGGTCGAAGTGCGAATAGAAGCCCTTCGAGTTCGCGTGCCAGCATTCGACCACCGCGCCGGCCACCGGCTTGCCGTCCAGATCCTTGACCGTGCCGCGGATCACCAGCGGACCCGCGTCCGCGTCTTCATTCAGGTCGATCTTCGACACGCCGTCGCGCACCGGTGCGCCGGCCACGTACAGCGGGCCTTCGATCGTGCGCGGCGTGCCGCCGTCCAGACCGATCGCCTTGTCTTCGGCGTCCATACGGATGTCGAGATACTTCTCGAGACCCAGGCCGGCGGCGAGCAGCGCTGCTTCGCCGTCCTGACCGAGTTTGTTCAGGTAGTTGATACCGGCCCACACTTCGTCCGGCGTGATGTTCAGGTCATCGATTGCCTTGAACAGATCGCCCAGCAGACGGAAAACGACTTGCTGGAAACGCTCGTTGCCGTTGCCGGCCTCGACGTTCGATGCTGCCTTCAGCAGGTCCTGCACTTCCTTGGTTTCGAATACTTTGACGCTCACGATGACTGTCTCCAGTTGGTATTGGGGGAATGGCGTTGTGGGGCCACTGGGCTCAGATGTCGTCGTCCCGAATCGACGACGGGTGACGACACAGAGGTGTCACCGAAATCTTCATGTACGGAAACAGAGGCAGGCCGACCAGGATGTCGTGCAGTTCGGTGTTGCTCTCTACATCGAAGATGCTGTAGTTCGCGTATTCGCCGGCCAGACGCCAGATATGGCGCCACTTGCCGCTACGCTGCAGGTCCTGCGAATAAGCCTTCTCGCGGGTTTTGATTTCGTTGGCGATTTCCGCCGGCATATCGACCGGCAG
>NZ_MSDV01000095.1 GCF_001931485.1 Burkholderia sp. SRS-W-2-2016
ATCCCTTTCCCGAGGAGCTTTCTCCGTATGCGAAACGGTCGCAAATCCCGAGCCGCAGATCGCGGCGGGTTGCCTTATCGCCGCTGTGGATGCTCAGGAAAGAATCGCAGCATTTCGGCGCTTGCGTCCGGTCCAGTGGGGTCGGTGTAGCTGCCCCGGGCATTGCCGCCTGCCCAGGCGTGCGGTGCCCCGTGAACGGTCCACAGTTCGGCGTCGATGCCATTCGCTGAAACCAGCCGCGAGACAGTGCAGGCACGTCGGCCTGCATCGGCCGGACGCTGTTCACGACCATCATCCGGCTGCGCGTCGAAGCCCCGAACAAGCTGTGCGGCGTTCCGCATGTGAACCGTGGCATCCGAGTCGCCATGAAAGACGATGAGAGGTTTTTTCGGCAATAAGCCGGATCCTGCCTCTGCGCAACGCTTGCCGCCTTTCATCGCCGCGAGCGCCGAAGGAAGATCGTGTGCGCATCGTGCGGGAAGCCCGGAATGTACACCTGCCGCGGCATAGAGTTCGGGATACGCGTCAATCATGATCGCAGCCATCGCGCCGCCCGCGGAAAGGCCTGCGACGTACACGCGCATGGGATCGACGTTGTGGGCTGCGATGATTTGACCGGTTATGCCCGCGATCAATGACGGCTCACCACGTTCGCAATGTTGGTCGTCTGGTTTGAACCAGTTCCAGCATTTCGACGGATTTGCCTGCTGTGGCTGCTCCGGATAGGCGACAAGAAATCGATGCCGCTCAGCCAGTACGTTCATCTGTGTGCCTGCTGCGAAATCGTCGGCGTTCTGTGTGCAGCCGTGCAACATCACGATCAATGGCAGCTGCTCGCCGTGGCTTCCCGCCGGCACATACAGTCGATATCGACGGCGACCCGCGGCATTCGAATACACATGCGTGCTGAAATGTCCCCGGTCCTCAACGTCAATGCAGGCTTCTCGCGCGTTGAGTGTTTTTCCCCGCTTCATCGTCAGCGCGTCAAACGGCACGGCAACGG
>NZ_MSDV01000100.1 GCF_001931485.1 Burkholderia sp. SRS-W-2-2016
CTCGTTACAAGGCCTCCGCCCGCAACAGCCAGTAGCACGGCGGCGGTCGCAATTGAACGCTGCGAACTTCCCTTGCCGCGCTTACCTCTTGAGTTGGTCAGTTCTGACGTCGCAACCCACGTCCCAAGCGACTCATTCCAAACGCTTTTGTACGACTTATTCATCAGTTACCCCATCAAGATAGAATTCGATGGGCATATAGTGAATTTTCGGTCCTTCTGAAACAATTTGATCGGTAAGAAAAAATCAGAATGGGCTTCTGACTTGTTATTAAAATCACATGTATCTGAAGATTTTTAAGGAATTGTTCAGTAGGCGGCGCGGCGCTAACTTCGCGAAGATCATGGATTTCAGCGCGCCGACCTGTAGTTAAATTCAGCAAAACACTCCGTAACCCGTTCGTCTGCCTCGGCTGTCAGACGCCACGCTCGTATCGCCTCCTGACAAACCGCACCTCCCGGGATGTTTCGGTCATTCAGAAGCAGAGGTTCGTACAAATCAGACGCCGAATCGACGGCATATAAAGCCAGTCATCTGTCGCCAGTCCCCCTCGGAAAATAGAATTAATCAACGCGAGAGAGGGAAAACAAATTGCGGTAAATAACGCCCTCGCAATTCGCACCGAATTACCAATATTTAATTCTCTACAGGACGACATCATGAACAAGTCGTATATCACCGTCTGGAATGAAGTGTCTGGCAGCTGGGTTGCAGCCCCCGAATTCGCATCGGCACGCGGCAAGCGCAGCAAGGGTCGCATGCAACGTTCCGTTGCGGCTGCTTTGGCGTTGGCCGGGGTGGTGTTGGCTGGTGGAGGATTGTCCAA
>NZ_MSDV01000089.1 GCF_001931485.1 Burkholderia sp. SRS-W-2-2016
TGTGTCAAAACCCGCGCGATCGCCTAGACTGAATCGACCTGTTAGCGCGAGAGGCGGAGATGGGGCGATTCGTCGAAGGTGCAAACCGCAATCAGGCCACGTTGCTGCCGGAGTGTCTCGAAGACTTTATCGCTGAAGACAATCCCGTGCGGATCGTCGACGCATTCGTAGACGAACTCGATCTGGCTTGCATGGGCTTCGAAGGCACCACGCCGGCGATCACGGGCCGACCGTCTTACCATCGGTCCGTTCTGCTCAAACTCTACATCTACGGCTATCTCAATCGCGTGCAGTCGAGCCGACGTCTGGAGCGCGAGTGCCAGCGTAATGTCGAACTGATGTGGTTGACCGGTCGCCTCGCGCCGGACTTCAAGACGATTGCCGAGTTCAGACGCAGCAATGGCGCCGGCATTCGCAATGTATGCCGCCGCTTCGTGGTGGTATGCCGCGACCTGAAGCTGTTCACGCAAGCAGTCGTTGCCATCGACGGCAGCAAGTTCAAGGCGGTCAACAGCCGCGATAACAACTTCACGCCCAACAAGATCGCAAAGCGTCAGGAGCAGATCGGGCAAAGCATCCAGCGCTATCTGGATGCGCTGGAAACTGCTGATCGCACGCAACCCGCAGAGGTCGAAGCGAAAACCGAACGGCTGCGGGAAAAGATCGAGACGCTGCGCGAGCAGATGCGCGATCTGGATCGGGCCGCGGAACTGTTGAATGATTTACCGGAAAAACAGGTTTCGCTGACTGATCCCGACTCACGTTCGATGATGTCGCAAGCCAGGGGCACAGGCGTGGTGGGCTACAACGTTCAGGTGGCTGTTGATACGAAGCACCACCTCATCGTGACACACGAAGTGACGAACGTCGGTAGTGACCGCGCTCAGCTAAGCCCGATGGCCAAAGCCGCGCGCGAAGCGATGGGCAGGAAGAAGCTCAAGGCGCTGGCCGATCGCGGGTACT
>NZ_MSDV01000054.1 GCF_001931485.1 Burkholderia sp. SRS-W-2-2016
TTCAAGCCGAAAAAATCCGTCGCGCTGTCCGGCGTGACCGCGGGCAACACCGCGCTGTGCACGGTCGGCAAGACCGGCAACGATCTGCATTACCGCGGCTACGACATCCTCGACATCGCCGGCGCGTGCGAATTCGAAGAAATCGCCTATCTGCTGGTGCATGACAAGTTGCCGACCCAGGCCGAACTGACCGCCTACAAGACCAAGCTGAAAGGCATGCGCGGCCTGCCCGCGAACGTGAAAGCCGCGCTCGAATGGATTCCGGCCGCCGCGCACCCGATGGACGTGATGCGCACCGGCGTATCGGTACTCGGCACCGTGCTGCCCGAGAAAGACGACCACAACCTGCCGGGCGCGCGCGATATCGCCGACAAGCTGATGGCCTCGCTCGGTTCGATGCTGCTGTACTGGTACCACTACTCGCACAACGGCAAGCGCATCGAAGTCGAAACCGACGACGACTCGATCGGCGGCCATTTCCTGCATCTGCTGCACGGCGTCGAGCCGTCGAAATCGTGGGTCGACGCGATGCACGTGTCGCTGAACCTGTATGCCGAGCATGAATTCAACGCCTCGACGTTCACCGGCCGCGTGATCGCGGGCACGGGATCGGACATCTACTCGGCGATCACCGGCGCGATCGGCGCGCTGCGCGGCCCGAAGCACGGCGGCGCGAATGAAGTCGCGTTCGAAATCCAGTCGCGCTATCAGACCCCCGACGAAGCGGAAGCCGACATCCGCCGCCGCGTCGAGAACAAGGAAGTGGTGATCGGCTTCGGCCATCCGGTGTACACGATCTCGGACCCGCGCAACAAGGTGATCAAGGACGTCGCGAAGAAGCTGTCGAAAGAGGCAGGCAACA
>NZ_MSDV01000108.1 GCF_001931485.1 Burkholderia sp. SRS-W-2-2016
AACGATTCGACGTACTGCTTCGCGTCACCGTAAGCCTGACTGTGCATGAAGGCCCGCACGTCCGGCCAGGTTCCACCGTCATTCACGATGTCGAGAAAGGTGCGCGCCGTGCCGTAGCTCGGCATGAAGCCTGAAAAGAGAAACGACAACTGGTCGGACGCCAGCGAGCGCTCGCCGCCACTGAGCACCCATGACAGGAAATCACGTACCAGATGGAGGAAATCGTCGTCGTCGTGAAATCCCTTCACGCGCGAGAGCCACTGACCGGCAATCGCTAGCGCGGACTCCTGCTGACGAATCCTGTCGATCGGGTAGAACATGGCGAGAAAACGTTCGATTTCCGCTACGGCCATCCGAACCGAGTCTTTCAGGTCCGGTTTGACCTGGGTGATAGGCAATACTCTGGCAATCATGAAAGGAATTTCCTGACAAGGTTGATGGCCGATTGAGCGTCGGTCGCCGCATCTGAGTCGGCATTAGGGCGCTTCGGCTCGCCAGCCCACTGGCGTGCGTCTTCGCTCAACTCGACTGTCGCCTTGCCTCGCGGCACGCCCTCGAGGCGCGCAAAACCCGTGGCGTCGAGCGTGCCGGACAGCGTGGCTCCGTCACTCAGACGTACCGTGTACGGCGCGTCCTTTACCGGCTCGAGATCGTCGTAGTGGTGAACGATTTCGAGGAAATTGGATGTGTCGCCGACCTTGCCGGATGGCAGTACGTCGAAGTTCGGCCCCTGCGATGCCTTACCCTTTTTTTGGATCGTGATGACCTTCAGGAACAGGTCGAGCGGGCCGCCCAGCGTAATGCTGCCGTCCTTCATCTGGATAAACGCGCCGCCAGATTCAAGCGTGAGTTCTTTTCG
>NZ_MSDV01000106.1 GCF_001931485.1 Burkholderia sp. SRS-W-2-2016
GACAAGCCCTATTCAAACTCATTCAGGGCGATCCCCGCCGACCGGCGTTTCCGTCTGGAACTGGAGCCGGAAAAATGGGCGAAGGTGAGCGGCACACTCAGCGGGCGGATTTGCAGCCCGGACAGCTATACCTACTCGTACATCGACAAGGACGGGCGCTATATCGTCCGCTTTGATTCGGACTTGGAAACGTGGCCCAACGGCGGCGAAAGCGTGCCGCTGCGGCTGGCAAAGCCGTTTGCGGGCAAGGGACAAACGGGTATGCACTTCCCGGCTCTGGACGATGCCGAAGCCGTGATTACCTGTCGCGACGGCGACCCGGACAAACCCGAGATTTCTGCTTTCCACCATCACAGCCAGGCGCGCGACCTGGTGACGAACGACCGTCGCTGGCTTTCGCGTAACGTGATCCGCACGCAGAAGAACAACAAGTTGCGGATGGAGGATTGGGAAGGCCAGGAAGGCATCAAGCTCAGTACCGAACATTCGGGCAAGTCGCAACTGAATCTCGGCTATCTGGTGAACAGCAAACTTGAATGCAGGGGCGAAGGCTTCGAGCAGCGCACATCGGGTTACGGCGTGAATCGAGCGGGCAAGGGCTTGATGCTGACGGCGTATGACCGCCCTGCTGCCACTGGCAAACAACTGGATATGCAGGAGACCATCGCGCAACTAGAAAGCGCGCTGGCGACCGCGAAGGCGCTGGCCGCATCAGCGCAAAGCGCGAAGGCAGAACCTGCCGACACCGACGCCCAGCAACAGATAAAGGACGATCTGGACGGGCTGAAACAGCCGGGCCTGCTGATGAGTACTCCGGCCTCGGCGGCGCTTGTCGCGGG
>NZ_MSDV01000099.1 GCF_001931485.1 Burkholderia sp. SRS-W-2-2016
ACACACCTGTTATAGGATCAAGCCTTACGGGCAATTAGTATCAGTTAGCTCAGTACATTACTGTACGTGCACACCTGACCTATCAACGTCCTGGTCTTGAACGACCCTTCAAGGGGCTCGAAGCCCCGGGGATATCTCATCTTAAGGCGAGTTTCCCGCTTAGATGCTTTCAGCGGTTATCTCTTCCGAACATAGCTACCCGGCGATGCCACTGGCGTGACAACCGGTACACCAGAGGTTCGTCCACTCCGGTCCTCTCGTACTAGGAGCAGCCCCCTTCAAATATCCAGCGCCCACGGCAGATAGGGACCAAACTGTCTCACGACGTTTTAAACCCAGCTCACGTACCTCTTTAAATGGCGAACAGCCATACCCTTGGGACCGGCTACAGCCCCAGGATGAGATGAGCCGACATCGAGGTGCCAAACACCGCCGTCGATATGAACTCTTGGGCGGTATCAGCCTGTTATCCCCAGAGTACCTTTTATCCGTTGAGCGATGGCCCTTCCATACAGAACCACCGGATCACTATGACCTGCTTTCGCACCTGTTCGACTTGTCAGTCTCACAGTCAAGCACGCTTATGCCATTGCACTATCAGCACGATTTCCGACCGTACCTAGCGTACCTTCGTACTCCTCCGTTACACTTTGGGAGGAGACCGCCCCAGTCAAACTGCCTACCATGCACTGTCCCCAGCCCGGATAACGGGCCAAGGTTAGAACCTCAAACAGATCAGGGTGGTATTTCAAGGTCGGCTCCATTGAGA
>NZ_MSDV01000008.1 GCF_001931485.1 Burkholderia sp. SRS-W-2-2016
TTCTCGATCAAGTTCTATACCGAGGAAGGCAACTGGGACGTGGTCGGCAACAACACGCCGGTGTTCTTCATCCGCGATCCGCTGAAGTTTCCCGATTTCATCCACACGCAGAAACGCGATCCGTACACGAACCTGCGCAGCAATGTCGCCGCGTGGGATTTCTGGGCACGGCATCCCGAGTCGCTGCATCAGGTGACGATTCTGATGAGCGATCGCGGCATTCCGCAGAACTACCGGCAGATGCACGGCTTCGGCTCGCACACGTACTCGTTCATCAACGCGAACAACGAGCGCTTCTGGGTCAAGTTCCACTTCAAGTCGCTGCAAGGGATCGAGAACTTCACCGATGCGCAAGCCGCACAGGTCGTCGCGCAAGACCGTGAAAGCGCGCAGCGCGATCTGGTCGGCAGCATCGACGCGGGCAATTTCCCGAAGTGGCGTTTCGCGATTCAGGTGATGCCGGAAGCGGACGCGGCGAAGTATCGCTTCAACCCGTTCGATATCACCAAGGTGTGGTCGCACAAGGACTATCCGTTGATCGACGTCGGCACGATCGAGCTCAATCGCAACGCGGCGAACTATTTCGCTGACGTCGAGCAGGCGGCGTTCACGCCGGCCAACGTGGTGCCGGGCATCGGTTTCTCGCCGGATCGTCTGTTGCAGGGGCGGCTGTTCTCGTACGGCGACACGCAGCGCTACCGGCTCGGCATCAATCACCACCAGATTCCGGTGAATGCGCCGCGCGTGCCGA
>NZ_MSDV01000011.1 GCF_001931485.1 Burkholderia sp. SRS-W-2-2016
GAAAACCGCCGTCAGGAAGAGCACATCGAACTGATCGCGTCGGAAAACTACACGAGCCCGGCGGTGATGGCCGCGCAAGGCTCGCAGCTCACCAACAAGTACGCCGAAGGCTATCCGGGCAAGCGCTACTACGGCGGCTGCGAATACGTGGACATCGCCGAGCAGCTGGCGATCGACCGCGTGAAGCAGATCTTCGGCGCGGAAGCCGCGAACGTGCAGCCGAACTCCGGCTCGCAGGCGAACCAGGGCGTGTTCTTCGCGATGCTCAAGCCGGGCGACACGATCATGGGCATGAGCCTCGCGCACGGCGGGCACCTCACGCACGGCTCGCCGGTCAACATGTCGGGCAAGTGGTTCAACGTGATCAGCTACGGCCTGAACGAAGCCGAAGACATCGACTACGACGCAGCTGAAAAGCTCGCGCAGGAACACAAGCCGAAGCTGATCGTCGCGGGCGCGTCGGCATTCGCGCTGCGTATCGATTTCGAACGTCTGTCGAAGATCGCGAAGTCGGTCGGCGCGTACTTCATGGTCGACATGGCGCACTACGCGGGCCTGATCGCCGCCGGCGTCTACCCGAACCCGGTGCCGCACGC
>NZ_MSDV01000047.1 GCF_001931485.1 Burkholderia sp. SRS-W-2-2016
CTACACAGACCGGTTCAAAGTCCAATGCAAAGCTACAGTAAAGGTTCATGGGGTCTTTCCGTCTAGCCGCGGGGAGATTGCATCATCACAAACACTTCAACTTCGCTGAGTCTCGGGAGGAGACAGTGTGGCCATCGTTACGCCATTCGTGCAGGTCGGAACTTACCCGACAAGGAATTTCGCTACCTTAGGACCGTTATAGTTACGGCCGCCGTTTACCGGGACTTCAATCAGGAGCTTGCACCCCATCATTTAATCTTCCGGCACCGGGCAGGCGTCACACCCTATACGTCCACTTTCGTGTTTGCAGAGTGCTGTGTTTTTATTAAACAGTCGCAGCCACCAGTTTATTGCAACCCTTTCACCCTTCTGGCGCAGGCCAGTCAAGCTACAAGGGCGTACCTTATCCCGAAGTTACGGTACCAATTTGCCGAGTTCCTTCTCCCGAGTTCTCTCAAGCGCCTTAGAATACTCATCTCGCCCACCTGTGTCGGTTTGCGGTACGGTCACTGTGAAACTGAAGCTTAGAGGCTTTTCCTGGAACCCCTTCCAGTTGCTTCGCTTCC
>NZ_MSDV01000090.1 GCF_001931485.1 Burkholderia sp. SRS-W-2-2016
GACAAGCCGTATGGCGGCGGCAATGCCCGAATCAAGGGAAACGACGTGATCAGCCTCAAGGTAGCGGGGCCGAATATTACTTTCAAGCCCGTTTCCGAGCGAGCCGATCCGGAATATGCGGAGCCAGTCGAAGCATGGATGAGTAATTCTGCCGAGAGACTCAATCGCAGAACCATTGGTTTTTTTCGAGGCACTATTGACGGCGGACTGACACGCACATTTCATCAACCTGGACAGGATGCGGCCTGGTGGTATTCGAAGGATTGGAGCACGCAATACGTCAGCACAGACTGGATGGACTACGTAAAGGCCCGGCAAAAGAGGAATGAATTAGCGCCGCACTTCACCAGACTCTGGCGCTCTCGCGACGGTGGCCGGAACTGGACCCAACTTGACTGGCCCGAGAACCAGCGGATTGACCAGCTGCTTTTCCTCGATCCGGATCGTGGCTACGCGGTCGGCGTGGGGCCACGCCTCTGGCGCACAGCTGATGGTGGGCGCACATGGAAGAAAATCCCGGTTCCGCTTCAGGCAATGGCCAGTGACGCGGAGCAAAG
>NZ_MSDV01000041.1 GCF_001931485.1 Burkholderia sp. SRS-W-2-2016
ACCTTCGAGTCCTTCATCCCGGCCAGATGCTGGATCGCACCCGAGATGCCGACCGCGACATACAACTGCGGTGCGACGATCTTGCCGGTCTGGCCGACCTGGTAGTCGTTCGGCACGAAGCCCGCGTCGACTGCCGCGCGCGATGCGCCCAGCGCCGCGCCGAGCTTGTCCGCCAGCGGCTCGAGCACCTTCGTGTAGTTCTCGCCGTTGCCCAGACCCCGGCCGCCCGACACGATGATCTTCGCGCTCGTCAGTTCCGGACGATCCAGCTTCGTCACTTCACGGCTGACGAACTGCGAGATGCCGGTGTCGGCTGCCGCTTCGATCTTCTCGACCGCCGCGCTGCCGCCTTCGGCTGCAACCGGGTCGAAGCCGGTCGTACGCACGGTGATGACCTTGACCGGATCAGCCGATTGCACGGTGGCGATTGCGTTGCCCGCGTAGATCGGACGCTCGAACGTGTCCGGTGCATCGACTGCGGTGATGTCCGAGATTTGCGCGACGTCGAGCTTCGCGGCGATACGCGG
>NZ_MSDV01000102.1 GCF_001931485.1 Burkholderia sp. SRS-W-2-2016
ACCGGTGGCGCCCGGTGCGACCAGCGCGAGCTGGTTGGCCGTGCCGGTCTGCTGGACGGGGCCAATCGCGCCGTTCGAAATTGACGTGCTCAGGTTGGTCACATCGTTGGTCACCGTGCCGAGGCCCGTCGACAGCGAAGCGACGTTGCTGGTCACCGTGCTCAGACCCGTCGACGTCGACACCGACAACGAAGCGACATTGCTGTTGGTCGTGCTCAGGCCCGTCGACAGCGAACCGATGCCGCTGGTCGCGGTGCTCAGACCGGTCGAGGTCGACGCCGACAGCGAAGCAACATTGCTGTTGGTCGTGCTCAGGCCCGTCGACAGCGAACCGATGCCGCTCGTCGCCGTGCTCAGACCGGTCGAGGTCGAGGCCGACAGCGAATACAGCTGGCTTCCATTGATCGCGTCCGTGCTGGCCGCCGACACGTCGCCGTTCGCCACGTTGGTCAGTACCTGTGCGGCGCCCGGATTCGCACCGGTGGCGCCCGGTGCGA
>NZ_MSDV01000035.1 GCF_001931485.1 Burkholderia sp. SRS-W-2-2016
TGGCGTCCCCTAGGGGATTCGAACCCCTGTACTCACCGTGAAAGGGTGATGTCCTAGGCCTCTAGACGAAGGGGACAACGTACTGCTTACATCTTTAACAAAAAAGCCCGTTCAGATCCGAATGAACGGGCTTTGTCTGGCGGAGTGGACGGGACTCGAACCCGCGACCCCCGGCGTGACAGGCCGGTATTCTAACCGACTGAACTACCACTCCAGTCTTTACACCCTGGCTTGCGAGCGTCGGTTAATTCTCTGCAAGCTGCGCTGCTTTACTTCCGTGTCACTACAACTCGAACACTAAAGCGACGCTGATGTTTGGCGTCCCCTAGGGGATTCGAACCCCTGTACTCACCGTGAAAGGGTGATGTCCTAGGCCTCTAGACGAAGGGGACA
>NZ_MSDV01000088.1 GCF_001931485.1 Burkholderia sp. SRS-W-2-2016
GAACGTGTCGCAGTTGAAGAACGCAGGCGTGATCGACGGCAACGGTCAGGTGGCGAACGTGGTTGCGTACGACGACGTATCGAAGGCTGCAATCACGCTGGGCGGCGCAAACGGCACGAAGATCAGTAACGTTGCCGCGGGCGATCTGTCGGCCGCTAGCACGGACGCGGTCAATGGCGCACAGCTGAACACGACCAACCAGAACGTGGCGGACCTGGGCAACCAGGTGACGAAGAACGCTGGCGATATCAGTAACGTGCAGGCGACGCTGTCGGATGCGGTCATGTATGACTCGGCCTCGCACAACAGCGTCACCCTCGGCGGTGCGAATGCCGCGGCTCCGGTGGCCCTGAAGAACGTGGCCGACGGCGTCGACAACAACGACGCGGT
>NZ_MSDV01000103.1 GCF_001931485.1 Burkholderia sp. SRS-W-2-2016
ACCGCGTCGTTGTTGTCGACGCCGTCGGCCACGTTCTTCAGGGCCACCGGAGCCGCGGCATTCGCACCGCCGAGGGTAACGCTGTTGTGAGCGGCCGAGTCATACATGACCGCATCCGACAGCGTCGCCTGCACGTTACTGATATCACCAGCGTTCTTCGTCACCTGGCTGCCCAGGTCCGCCACGTTCTGGTTGGTCGTGTTCAGCTGTGCGCCATTGACCGCGTCCGTGCTAGCTGCCGACAGATCGCCCGCGGCAACGTTACTGATCTTCGTGCCGTTTGCGCCGCCCAGCGTGATTGCAGCCTTCGATACGTCGTCGTACGCAACCACGTTCGCCACCTGACCGTTGCCGTCGATCACGCCTGCGTTCTTCAACTGCGACACGTTC
>NZ_MSDV01000081.1 GCF_001931485.1 Burkholderia sp. SRS-W-2-2016
CCCGCGCCCCCCGCGCCCCCCCCCCCGCCCCCCCCCCCCCCCGCGCCACCCCCCCCCCCCCCCCCCCCACCCCCCCCCCCCCCCCCCCACCCCCCCCCCCCCCCCCCCAACCCCCCCCCCCCCCCCCCCCCCCCCCCCGCCCCCCCGCCCCCCCCCCCCCCGGCCCCCCCCCCCCCCCCCCCCCCCCCCCGATCCGAGATCGACAGCACGCGGTCGATGTCGTGCTCGATCAGCAGC
>NZ_MSDV01000094.1 GCF_001931485.1 Burkholderia sp. SRS-W-2-2016
TGGGGGGGGGGTGTTCCTGCTCTCCATCAGCCCACCCCCGCCCCGCGCCCCCCCCGCCCGCCCCCCCCCCCCCGGCCGCGCCCCCCGCCCCCGCCCCCCCCCCCCCCCACCCCCCCCCCCCCGCCCCCCCCCCCCCCCCCCCCCCCCCCCCCCCCCCCCCGCGCCCCGCCCGCCACCCCCCCCCCCCCGCCCCCCGCCGCGGCAGCGCCCCCCCCAGCACGGCCCCGCCC
>NZ_MSDV01000091.1 GCF_001931485.1 Burkholderia sp. SRS-W-2-2016
CCCCCCCCCCCCCCCCGCCCCCGGCGCCCCCCCCCCCCCCCCGCCCCCCCCCCCCCCCCCGCCCCCGCCCCCCCCGCCCCCCCCCCCCCCCCCCGCCCCCCGCCCCCCCCCCCGCCCCCCCCCACCACCCCCCCCCCCCGCCCCCCGCCCCCGGCGGGGTAGTTTCCGCCCGGTCTCCTCGTCGGGGGGGGCGGGGGCGGCGCGGGCGTGTGGGCGCGGCTTGCCGGTG
>NZ_MSDV01000086.1 GCF_001931485.1 Burkholderia sp. SRS-W-2-2016
GGGGGATTAGCTCAGCTGGGAGAGCACCTGCTTTGCAAGCAGGGGGTCGTCGGTTCGATCCCGTCATCCTCCACCAATCATCAATGCACAGCGTTCTGCTGAGGTTTTGGCAGAGCATTTCGCATTGGCGATTGAGCCAGTCAGAGCGGTACACGTTTATCGTGATATCGGCTGTCGTTCTTTAACAATCAGGAAGAAGTAGTAAAGAGATTCACGAAAG
>NZ_MSDV01000085.1 GCF_001931485.1 Burkholderia sp. SRS-W-2-2016
GGGGGATTAGCTCAGCTGGGAGAGCACCTGCTTTGCAAGCAGGGGGTCGTCGGTTCGATCCCGTCATCCTCCACCAATCATCAATGCACAGCGTTCTGCTGAGGTTTTGGCAGAGCATTTCGCATTGGCGATTGAGCCAGTCAGAGCGATGTGAGGCAACTCACAATCGGCTGTCGTTCTTTAACAATCAGGAAGAAGTAGTAAAGAGATTCACGAAAG